>CATQHW010000003.1 GCA_958296075.1 uncultured Spirochaetia bacterium
GCCGGCAGCGTCTCCGCTCAGGAGTTTCAGCTCCCGGATCCGGAAGTGACCGAACTCGCGCCGGGCGTGCACCACATGTGGCTGGGCGGCGGCAGTACCCTGATCGTCGTTGCCGGACAGGACGTTCTGATTACCGATCCCTACAACAACTTGGTTGCGGGACTCATCCAGGGGGTCGTCGCAAACCTCTACGGATAATCCCGTTTCCCATATCGTCCTGACGCACGAGCATTACGATCACGTTGGGGGCACGGCGATGTTGTTCCCGGAGGCAACGGTGTACTGCCACGTGAACTGTCAGCCGATCTTCGATCTTGCCGACCCCGCCATCACCGACGTTCCCGAAGTCGATGAGACCTTTACCGACTACAAGCGGATCGTCGTCGGCGACGGCGTCGTCGTGGAACTGCACTATCTCGGTCCCGGCGACGGAGACGCCACCACCGTCGTCTACCTGCCGCAGCAGAAAGTCGTGGTCACGTCCGACATGTACGAGGACATGGCGATCTCCGACGCGGGAGTGGTCGATGACAAGAACTTTACCGGAACGCGCAAGATACTGAACACTATCGGCGAGTGGGATCTGGAGCACGCGGTAAACGCGCACTCGGCTTCCACCGATCCGCAGGTGCTCATGGCTAGCGCGCAGTACTTCAACGATCTCTACGATGCCGTACACGAAGCGCTGGTCGCGGCGCAGGAGCAGGGCGGGCCGTTCGCGGGATATTCGTTGATGAATTCGCTCCCCGACTCTTTGGAGCTGGATCGGTACAGCGATTGGGGAGGGTACGACACCTCCTTTTCGCGGCACGTGGAGCGGATGCTGCTGTCTATCTTCCATGGCGATTAGGCTGCGCCGGCCGGCGCGAACGACACGCGTGACCGATAAGGAGGAATCCATGTCCAGATCGATAGCGAAGGTCGCGATCGCCCTGTCGGGCGTCGTCGTGGTGCTCGCCGCCATGACCGGGTGCGCAGGAGTGGGGCGGCGCATCGAGCCCGAGGACCTCACGGTGATGACGTACAACGTCTATGTCGGTGCGTCCCCGGACGCGATCTTGATGACGGATCCGATGCAAGTACCGCTGAGAGTCGCCGAGTTCTACCAGAACTACCAGGCGTCGAACTTTTCCGAACGCGCGGCGGTGATCGCCAAGACCGTAAAGGCATCGCGGCCGCACATCGTGGGGCTGCAAGAGATCTCGCTGGTCCGCACGCAGGCCCCCGCGGATTCGCGGACCAATCCGGGTCCGAACGCCGAAACGATCGAATCCGACTTCCTCGAAGTGGTGATGGACGCACTCCAGCGCGAAGAATTGAGCTACCGGATCGCCGGCAGGGTCGCCACCTTCGATCTCGAGATGCCGATGATAACTCCCACGGGAGGACTCATCGACATACGCCTGACCGACCACGACGTGATTCTCGTTCGCAGTGACGTAACGGTAGATGCGGATGCGACCGCCGCGCAGTACCAGGCCAGACTGCCGGTCGCCCAGCTCGGCATCACGGTTCCTCGCGGCTACGTGGCCGTGGACGCCACCGTGGGCGGTGTGAAGTACCGGGTCGTAAACACGCATCTGGAGCATTTCGGGGAACCCATTCGCGCCGCCCAAGCGAACGAGCTGATAGCCAGCCTGAGCGCCGCGAAGTCACCGGTGATCCTGCTGGGGGACTTCAACACGGAGGCGACGGACGGCGCCGCGTACCAGGCGATCACCGGCGCCGGGTATAAGGACGCGTGGCAGGCGGACTCCGCAGGGAGCGGCTACACGTGCTGTCAGGCTGACGACCTGATGAACCAGGCGAGTGAGTTGAACCGGCGGATCGACCTGATCTTCACCAAGGGCGTGAAGCTGCGGGAAGGCGCTGCGATACGCACGATGACGGTGGGCGACACGGCGGCGGACCGGACCCCTTCCGGCTTGTGGCCGTCCGACCACGCGGGCGTGGTCGCCCACCTGCCGGTCGCGGCCGAGTAGTTCGACCACCGATCCCGGAGGGAGGGTAGACGCCTCGCGGCGCTGCCCTCCTTCCACCCACGCTACTCCATTGCGACCCGGCCCCGACCGCACGCTTTGGCCGCCCGCTTGACAACCGTCACCGCGGATGTGATGGTACCGGTCGAACCACGGGGAGCTCGGTAGCGCCGGGCTGAGAGGAGGGCGCAGCGGCCTTCGACTCGCACCACCTGATCCGGGTAATGCCGGCGGAGGGAGTTATCTCTCACGCGATCGACCATCGCGGGACCCCAACGACGAAGGAGGTTTCGCATGGATCGCACCGCGCTCGGCAGGCGCGCTCGCCTGCTCGCTACCCTGGCCCTCATCGCCGCGCCGCTTGCGACGTTCGCCGGCCCGGAGGCGGAAACGGCCGGCCTGCGGCGCACCGTCACGGTGATGACGCACGACTCGTTCGCAGTCTCCGAGGAGGTCCTGGCGGCGTTCGAGGACCGGCACGGCGTCCGCGTCCGCATCCTGGAGGCCGGCGACACCGGCACCGCCCTGAACAAGGCGATCCTGGCGCGCGGCAAGCCGCTGGCGGACGTCATCTACGGGATCGACAACACCTTCCTGAGCCGCGCCCTGGACGAGGATATCCTGGAGCCGTACCGCTCCTCGCTGCTGGCGGCCGTGCCGAAGGAATTCCAGATCGACCCCTCTTACCGGGCGCTGCCGGTCGACTACGGGGACGTCTGCCTGAACTACCACGTCGCCTCGTTCGGCGAGGACGGACCGCCGCCGCCGGAAGATCTGGAGGCTTTGATCGATCCCGCCTACCGCGGGCTCACGGTGGTGCAGAACCCGGCGACCTCCTCGCCCGGACTCGCCTTTCTGATGGCCACGGTGGCGCGCTACGGCGACCCCGGTTACCTGGACTACTGGCGGTCGCTGGTCGCCAACGACGTGCTGGTGGTCAACGACTGGGAGACCGCCTACTTCCAGGAGTTCACCGGCTCCGCCGGCCGGGGGCCCCGCCCGATCGTCGTTTCCTACGGCTCCAGCCCGCCGTTCGAGGTGCTGTACGCGGAGTCGCCGCCGGCCGAGCCTCCCACCGCGGCAGTCACCGGGCGGCTCTCCTGCTTCCGGCAGATCGAGTTCGCAGGCATCCTGGCCGGCGCCGAGAACCGCGACCTAGCCGAGCTGTGGATCGACTTCATGCTGTCGCTGCCGTTCCAGGAGGACCTGCCGCTCAACATGTTCGTGTTTCCGGTCAACCGCGACGCGGTCCTGCAGAAGGAGTTCGTGGATTTCCTGGCCGTCCCTGACGAGCCGGCCCTGCTCGATCCCGCCCTGATCGCCGCGAACCGGGAGCGCTGGATCCGGGAATGGACCGAAGCCGTGCTGCGCTGACGCCGGCTCTGCTCTGGGCAGGGCCGCTCGCCTTCCTGGCGCTGTTCTACTTCTGGCCGCTGTCCCGCATCGCCGCGGTCAGCTTTGCCCGCGAGGCCGACGGCCTGCTGCGGGCGCTGACCGCGCCGGCCACCGGGCGCGTGATCCTCTTCACCGCCGGCCAGGCGGCGGCGTCCACGGCGCTGACGCTCCTCGTCGGGCTGCCGGGCGCCTATCTGCTGGCCCGGTACCGGTTCGCGGGCAAGGCGCTGTTCCGCGCGCTCACCGCGATACCGTTCGTGCTGCCGACCCTGGTGGTGGCGGCCGCCTTCGAAGCGCTGCTCGGCGCGCGGGGTTGGGTCAACGCGGCCCTGGAGGCGGCGGGGCTGCCGCCGTTGCGCTTCACGCGTACGCTCGGCGCCATCCTGATCGCGCACGTGTTCTACAACACGACGATCGTGCTGCGGTTGGTAGGCGACTACTGGTCGCGCATCGACCGCCGCCTGTGGGATGCGGCGCGCACCCTGGGCGCCGGGCCCGTGCAGCGCTGGCTGCGAGTCAGCCTGCCGCTGCTGGCGGCGCCGGTCGCGGCGGCGGCGGTGCTGATCTTCATCTTCTGCTTCACCTCCTTCGGGGTGGTCCTGATCCTGGGCGGTCCGCGCTTCGCCACGATCGAGGTCGAGATCTACTACCAGACGATCAGCCTGTTCGATCTGCCGGTTGCCGCCTCGCTGGCGCTCGCGCAGATCGGCGTCACGCTGGTCCTGGGCATCGCCTACACGCGGCTGATGCGCCGGGTGAGCCGGCCGTTGCCGCTGCGCGCCCCACGCAGCAACGAGCGGCGCCTGACCGGCCGCGCGACGCGCTGCGCAGCGGCGGCCGTGCTGCTGGCCGTCACGGTCTTCCAGCTCGCGCCGCTGGCGGCGCTGGCCGCCCGCTCGGTCACCGGCGCGGAGGGCGTCACGCTGGCGTTCTATGGCGCGCTGGGCGCCGAAAGCCGGCAGGGCGCCTTTCACGGCAGCGCGCTGTCCGCCGTGCGCAATTCGCTGGCCTTCGCGGCGGCGGCTACGGCGATCGCGCTGGCGGTCGGGACGCCGGCCGCCTGGGCGCTGGGCCGGCGCGGCGCGGCGCGATCCTCGCGGCTGTTCGACCCGCTGCTGATGCTGCCGCTCGGCACCTCGGCGGTGACCCTTGGGCTGGGCTTCATCGTCGCGTTGAACCGGCCGCCGCTCGACCTGCGGGCGTCGCCGCTGCTGATCCCGATCGCGCACGCTCTGGTCGCGCTGCCGTTCGTGGTGCGCAGCCTGGCGCCGGCGCTCGCCGCCGTGGAGCCGCGTCTGATCGATGCCGCGCGCGTGCTGGGCGCCGGCCGGGCGGCGGTGGCGCGCCGCGTGGAGCTGCCGATCGTCGCCCGCGCGATGGGGGTGGCGGCCGCGTTCGCCTTTTCGATCTCGCTCGGCGAGTTCGGGGCGACCGCGATCGTCGCGCGCGGCGACCTGCCGACCATCCCGCTCGCCATCTTCCGCCTGCTCGGCCGCCCCGGCGCCCTCAACCTCGGTCAGGGACTGGCCCTGGCCACCATCCTGATGCTGGTCACCGCGGTGGTGGTGACCGCCATCGAACGCCTGCGCGTGGCGCGCGTCAGCAGCTTCTGAGATTCGCGCGATGGTCGATCTGGAGGTGCGCGGCGTCAGCAAGCGCTATGGCGAGACGCTGGCGCTGGATCGGGTCGATCTGCGGGTGGAGCGCGGCGAGACGGTGGCGTTGCTCGGCCCGAGCGGCTGCGGCAAGAGCACGCTGCTGGCGGTGGTGGCCGGCCTGGAACCGCACGACGGGACGATCCGGTGGCGCGGTCGGGACTTGGCCGGCACGCCGCCGGAGTCGCGCCGGTTCGGGGTGGTGTTCCAGGACTACGCGCTGTTTCCGCACCTGAACGTCTTCGAGAACGTCGCGTTCGGCCTGCGCGTCCGCCGCACGCCGGCTGCCCGGCTGCGCGAGCGGGCGGCGGAGGTGCTCTCCCTGGTCGGTCTCGATCACCTGCGCAGCCGCGACGTCACCACGCTGTCCGGCGGCGAGCGCCAACGGGTGGCGCTGGCGCGCGCGCTGGCGCCCGAGCCGCGCCTGCTGATGCTCGACGAGCCGCTCGCCGCCCTCGACCGCAACCTGCGCGACCGGCTGGCGGAGGATCTGGGAGCGATCCTGAGCGAGCTCGACCTGCCGGCCATCTACGTCACCCACGACGTCGAAGAAGCGCTGGCGGTCGCCGACCGCGTCGCGGTCATGGAGCCGCGCCGCATCGCCCGCACCGGCACGCCGGAGGCGATCTACCGCGAGCCCGGCAGCGAGTACGTAGCCCGGTTCCTGGGCCTGGACAACCTGGTTCCCGCCCGCTGGGAACGAGCCGGCGGACGTACGGTGCTGCGCACCAAGCTCGGCGCGTTGCCGGCGGACGCGCTGCCGCCCCCGGCCGGCGGCCAGGAGGCGGCGCTCCTGCTGCGGCCCAACGGCATCTCGATCCTCGAGCACGCCGCCGGCGGGCGGGCAGCGCCGGCTTCGAGCGCCGGCCGCTGGGTCTTGCACGGCGAGCTGACCGGCCGCTCGTTCCGCGGCGCGGCGCAGCGCGTACAGGTCACGGTGAGGGGCGTCGATCTGCGGTTCCGGGTCGCCGCCGATCAGACCCTGCCACCGCCCGGCTCGGCGGTGACCTGCACCATCGACCCGCGCCGCGGCGCGTGCCTGATCCCGCGGCGCCCGACCGGACCGATCAGTGAACGCCCCATTTAGAGGCGGTTGTCGGCATTCCCCGGCCACCCCATATTGGTCCGTATGGTGCCCAGCGGCGACGTCGGGGCGATGTTCGACCGCATCGCGCCGACCTACGACCGCCTCAACCGGCTGCTGTCGTTGCGCGCCGACATCCGCTGGCGCGACTGCGTGGCCCGCGCGCTGGCCGCCCGCCGCGTCCGCAGCGTCCTGGACGTGGCCACTGGCACCGCCGACCTGCTGCTGGCGATCGACCGGCGCCTGCCCGGCCTGACCCGCGCGGTGGGAGTCGACGTGGCCCCGGACATGCTCCGCATCGCCCGCGACAAGCTGGCGCGGGCCGGCTGCGCGGCGCAGGTCGCGCTGGGCGACGCCCATCGGCTGCCGTTCGCGGACCGCGCCTTCGATGCGGTCACGGTCGCCTTCGGCATCCGCAACGTGACCGACCGGCCGCGCGCCCTGGCCGAGATGCACCGCGTGCTCGGCGACGGCGGCACGCTGGCGGTCCTGGAGTTCTCGCTCCCCGAATCGCCGCGGCTGCGCGCGGCGTACCTGACCTATTTCCGCCACGTGCTGCCGGCGATCGGCCGGCTGGTATCCGGCGACGCGCAGGCCTACCGCTATCTGAACGCCTCGGTCGAGGCGTTCCCCTCCGGACCGCGCTTCGCCGCCATGCTGCGGCGCGCCGGCTTCGCGGAGGTCGCAATCCGGCGTCTCACCTTCGGGGTGACGATGCTCTATCTGGCGAGCAAGTGATGAGGCCTCCCCGCGCTATACTGCCGCCGACCGCATGAGCGACGTCGCCTCTCCGCCCCTGCCGCGTACCGGCTCCGCCAACGGCCGCGCCGCCTCCAGCCACGACAAAGGCGGCATCTGCCGCGTCGAGATGGCCGCCGGCGTCGAGCCGCTGGCGTGGCTGGCCAGCCGCCCGGAACAGGAGCTCTGCTACTGGGCCGACCGCGATACTCAGGACGAGAGCGCCGCCGCCGGCGTCCTGATCGACGTCTCGGGCTCCACCGCGTCCGGGGCGGCGTCCTGGATGGAGCGCGTCACCGCTCACCTGGACGCCGCCGACCGGGGCGTCCGCTTCTACGGCGGCGCGCGCTTCGATCCGCCGGCGCCGCCGGCCCCCGAGTGGCGGGCGCTCGGCGCGTATCGGTTCGTGGTGCCCCGCTTCGAGGCGGTCAGGCGCGGCGGCCGCACGCTGCTCGCCTGCAACTTCCGGCCCTCGGAGCGCGACGGCCTGCCGGAGCTGCTGGCCGAGATGCGAAGGCCGCCGGCCGGCGTCCCCGGACCGGCGGCGCTGGCGCCGCTCCGCCTGCAACGCCGTACCGATACGCCGGACCGCTCAGGCTGGGAGGCGCTGGTGCGCACGGCGCTCCGGGCCATCGACGATCCCTCCGACCCTCTGACCAAGGTGGTGGTGGCGCGCCGCACCGGCGCGACCGCGCCGGTGCCGATCACCCCGCCGGCGCTGCTGTCGGCGATGATTCGCGCCGACGATCGCTCGTTCCGCTTCCTGGTGCAGCCCCGGCCCGGTACCGCCTTCATCAGCGTCACCCCGGAACGACTGTTCTCCCTGCGCGGCCGCTCGGTGGAGACCGAGGCGATCGCCGGTACGCGGCGGCGCGGCTCCTCGGCGCAGGACGACCGGCGCCTGCGGAGCGAGCTGGCGGCGTCCGTCAAGGACCTGCTGGAGCACCGCATCGTGCACGACGCGCTCGCCGGCGCGCTCGGCGGCCTCTGCACCCACACCACGACCGGCCCGACCGAGGTGCTGGCCCTGCCGGCCGTACAGCACCTGATGAGCCGGCTTTCCGGCCGGTTGGCGCCCGGCGTGGGCGTAGCCGATCTGATCGACGCGATCCACCCCACGCCCGCGGTCGGCGGCGAGCCGGCCGATGCGGCGCGCCGCTTCCTGGCCCGGCACGAGCCATTCGACCGCGGCTGGTACGCCGCGCCGGTGGGCTGGATCGGTCAGGGCGAGGCGACCCTTGCGGTGGCGATCCGCTCCGCGCTGATCGACGACGGGGCGGTATCGTTCTACACCGGTAACGGCGTGGTGACCGGCTCGACCCCCGACGCTGAGTGGGCGGAGCTGGAAGCGAAGGTGAGCGGCTACTTCGCATCCGGCGGCTGACCGCCACGACCGCGGCGATGCGGAACCGGCGGTGGGGCGAGCTGATCATCGACGAGCTGACCCGCTGCGGCTGCCGCGCCGCATGGGTCTGCCCCGGCGCCCGCTCGGCGCCGCTGGCGGCGGCAGCCGCGCGTTCGCCGCGGCTGGCCGTGTCGATCTGCATCGACGAACGAGCGGCCGGGTACCAGGCGGTGAACGCGGCGCGCGCCGCCGGCAAGCCGGCGGCGGTGATCTGCACGTCCGGCACGGCGGCGGCCAACCTGCTGCCCGCCGCGGTCGAGGCGGCGATGAGCGGCGTACCGCTGGTGGTGCTGACCGCCGACCGGCCGCCGGAGCTGCGCGATACCGGGGCCAACCAGACGATCGACCAGCCCGACCTGTTCGGACGCGCGGCGGCGTGGCGCTTCGACCTGCCGGTGCCGGACGCGCGGATCGACCCGGCCGCAGTCCTCACCACCGTCGATCAGGCGGTGCACCGCGCCCGGGCCGCGGCGGCCCCGGTCCACCTGAACTGCATGTTCGCCGAGCCGCTCCTGGACGACGCGCCGCCGGACGGGAGCGAACGGCGGCCGGCCGGCCGGCCGTACACGACCTATACCCCGGCGCCGGCCGAACCGTCCCCCGCAGCGGTCGCGGCAACGGCCGCCGCGGTGCGCGCCGCCGCCGCCGGCCTGCTGGCGGTGGGGCCGCTGCCGGCGGCGGCCGACCGCTCGGCGATCGCGTCGCTCGCGGCGGCGCTGGATTGGCCGATGATCGCCGACATCCAGTCCGGGCTGCGCTTCGCGTGGGGCGGCCGGCCGCCGCCGCCGATCGTTCGCCATCACGATCTGGTGCTGGGCCACGCCGGCGAGGCGCTGCCGGCCCCGGACGTGGTGCTGCATCTGGGCGGCCGGCTCACCTCCAAGACGTACCTGACGCTGCTCGGCTCGAGCCGGCCGGCCGTCTGCGTCCACGTGGCCGAGCATCCGCGCCGCATCGACCCCGAGCACGTAGTGACCGATCGCGTCCAGGCGGCGCCCGACCGCTTCTGCTCCGCGCTCGAAGCCGAGCTGCGCAGCGCGGGCGGTCAGGACGGCGCCGGCGCCGCTGGCCTGATCGGTGCCGGGACGGTGGCGGCCGAGGCGGTGGCGGCCGTGCTGGCCGCGGAACCGGCGGTCAGCGAGCCGGCGGCGGCCGCCGACCTGATCGAGCTGCTGCCGGCGGGCTGGGGCGCCTTCGGCGGCAGCAGCATGCCGATCCGCGATCTCGACACCTTTGCGGAGGCGGCCGTCGCGCGCGCCGCGCCGCTGGCCGTGGGGGCGAATCGTGGCGCCAGCGGCATCGACGGCGCGATCGCCTCCGCGGTGGGGTTCGCCGCCGGCCTGCGGGCGCCGGTCGGCGCGCTGGCCGGCGACCTGGCGGTCCTGCACGACCTGGGCTCGCTGGCCGTGCTCGCCCGCTCGCCGCAGCCGGTGGTGCTGGTCGTGATCAACAACGACGGCGGCGGCATCTTCAACTTCCTGCCGGCCCTCAGCAGTCAGAAAGACGTATTCGAGCGCTGCTTCGGCACCCCGCACGGCTACCGGTTCGAGCACGCCTGCCGGATGTTCGCGCTGGACTACCACCGGCCGACTACGCGCGCGGAGGCGCGTGCGACGCTCGAGCGATGCTTCGCCGCCGGGCGTCCGGCGCTGATCGAAATCGGTACCGACCGGCAGCGAAACCTGGACCTGCACCGGCAGCTTCGCGCCGCGGCGGGCGCGGCCATCGAAGCGCGGGTTCGGGCTGGCCGGTGAGCGCCCGCCGGGCTCCGACTGCGGTGCTGCTGCACGGCTTCCTGGGCAGCCCGGCCGACTGGGAGCCGATCACGGGGACGCTCGCCGGACGCCTGCCGCACGTCGCGCCGGCGCTGGTCGACCATCCGACGCTCGCCTCGCTGGAGACGGCCCTCCGCCGGGCGGTGCCGGGGCCGGCCGTGTTGATCGGCTACTCGATGGGCGCGCGGCTGGCGCTCCATCTGCTCGTGCGCGACCCGGAGCGCTATCGGGCCGGTGTGCTGGCCTGCGGCTCGCCCGGGCTGTCCGCCGTCCGGGAGCGGGCCGAGCGACGCCGCGCCGACGCACGTCTGGCCGCACGCCTGCGCGGACTTGCCGGCACCGGAGCGCTGCGCGGCTTCCTGGACGACTGGTACGCCCAGCCGATCTTCGCCGCGGTGCGCTCGCACCCGTGCTACCACGCCATGCTGGCGCGCCGCCTGCAGATCGACCCCGGCGCGTGGGCGGCGGCGCTGACCCACCTCGGCACCGGAGCGCTGCCGTCGCTCTGGGAAGCGCTGCCGGGGCTGCGGCAGCCCGCCCTGGTCCTGGCCGGCCGGCTCGATGCCCGCTACGCAACCATCGCCGCGCGCATGGCCGAGCGGAGCCCGGCGGTCCGCGCTCGCCTGCTGCCGGACTGCGGCCATGCCGTGCTCTGTGAAAAGCCGGCCGAATTTGCTACACAGATGGCGACATTCCTCGACGAGGAGCTCCGTAATTCATGAGCCAGATCGATTGGACGGCGTGCGGATCGTACGGCGATATCCTGTTTCACAAGGCCGAAGGGATCGCCAAGATCACCATCAACCGGCCGCACGTGCGCAACGCCTTCACGCCGCTGACGGTGGAGGAGATGGCGGACGCCCTGCGCGACGCCACGCACGACGGCAGCATCGGCGTGGTGATCCTGACCGGCGCGGGCGACTTGGCGTTCTGCTCCGGCGGCGATCAGAAGGTGCGCGGCCACGCCGGCTACCGCGATGAGGGCGGCGTCGACCGGCTCAACGTGCTGGAGTTCCAGCGACAGATGCGCCGCTGTCCACTGCCGATCATCGCCATGGTGGCCGGCTTCGCGATCGGCGGCGGGCACGTGCTGCACGTGATGTGCGACCTGACGATCGCGGCCGACAACGCCGTATTCGGTCAGACCGGCCCGCGGGTCGGATCGTTCGACGGCGGCTTCGGCGCCAGCTATCTGGCGCGCATCGTCGGCCAGAAGAAGGCGCGCGAGCTCTGGTACCTGTGCCGCCGCTACGACGCACAGGAGGCGCTGGCGATGGGCTTGGTCAACGCGGTGGTGCCGCTGGCGGAGTTGGAAGCGGAAACGGTGCGCTGGTGCCGGCAGATCCTGCGCCACTCGCCCACCGCGATCCGTTGTCTGAAGGCGGCGTTCAACGCCGACTGCGACGGTCAGGCCGGCCTCCAGGAGCTGGCCGGCGCCGCGACCATGCTCTTCTACCAGACGGAGGAGGCGCAGGAAGGCCGCGACGCCTTCGTCCAGAAGCGGCAGCCGGACTTCGCCCGGTTCCCGCGCCGCCCGTAGCGCCGGGCGCCATGGCGCGCAGCAAGCCGGGATCGGCCGGCATCTGGCTGGAGGCGGCGCGCCCCCGCACCCTGCCGGTCGCGGTGGCGCCGGTGCTGATCGGATCGGTGATGGCGGCGGCAGACGACCGCTTCGCATGGGCGGCCGGCGTGCTGGCGCTGCTCGGCGCGCTGGCGATCCAGATCGGCACCAATCTGCACAACGACTACGCCGACCACGCGCGCGGCGCCGATACCGCCGATCGGGTCGGGCCGCGGCGGGCCGCGCAGGCCGGCCTGCTGCAGCCGGCGGAACTGCGCCGCGGCGTGGCCGTGGTGTTCGGCGCGGCGGCCGTGCTGGCCGCCTTCGCCGCGGTGATCGGCGGCTGGCCGATCCTGGTCGTGGCGGCGGCGTCGGTCGCCGCCGGGCTGGGATACACCGGCGGCCGGCGACCGCTCGGCTACCTGGGCTTCGGCGACCTGCTGGCGTTCCTCTTCTTCGGTCCGGTCGCCACGGCGGCCACCTACTACCTGCACGCTCGCGCCCTGCCGGCCGAGGCGATCGCCGCCGGCGTCGGTCCCGGCCTGATGGCGGCGGCGATCCTGACCGTCAACAACCTGCGCGACATCGACACCGACCGCGCCGCCGGCAAGCGCACCCTGGCGGTACGTCTGGGCGCCCGCTTCGCGCGCGCGGAGTACCTGGGCTGCATCGTCGGCGCGGCGGCGGCGCCGACCGTGCTGGCGTTCGCGGCCGGGCGCTGGGCCGGCGCGCTGCCGCTGATGACGATCGTGGCCGCCGGTCCGTGGATGTTGATCGTCATGCGGCCGAGCCGTCCGGTCGATCTCAACCACGCTCTGGCCGGCACCGCTCGCACCATGCTGATCCACGCGCTGCTGTTCTGCATCGGATGGTCGATCGCCTGAACTCCGGGCGCATCGACCTGATGGCGTCGATCGGTGCGAACGGAGCGTCGATCGCGCTGGCCGGCGCCGAGCACCGCCCGGGCGAGGGGATCAGCTACCGCCGGCTGGCCGAAGCGGCCGGCGGCTGGGTGGAGCGGTTCCGCGACTACGGACTGACGCCGGGGTCGCGGATCGCCGTACAGGCGGAGAACAGCACGGTGCTGGCCGCGTTCCTCTACGGGGTGTGGTGCGCGGGCCTGTTCCCGCTGCTGCAGAGCCCGCTCCTGCCGGCGCCGCCCGCGCGCGCCATGGTCGCCGAGTTGCGCTGCGGCCCGCCGTTCACCGGCGCCGACCTCGACCTGCCGAGCGGCAGCGCGCGGGCGGCCCCGCTCGACCCCGCCGCGCCGGCGACCGCGCTGCTCACCTCCGGCAGCACCGGCAGTCCGCGCGCGGTGGTCCACTCGCTGGCGAACCACCTGTACAGCGCCGCCGGCTCGGCCGCCAACCTGCCGCTCGACCGCGATGACCGCTGGCTGGCGGCGCTGCCGCTCAGCCACGTGTCCGGGCTGTCGATCCTGTTTCGCTGCCTGCTGGCTGGAGCGACGGCGCTCATCGCCCGCTCCGGCTCCTTTCGCAGCGACCGCCGCGGCGCGGACGACGCGTGGGAGCTGCTGCCGCAGGCGACCCGGCTCTCGGTGGTGCCGGCGCAGCTCCGACGGCTGATCGAGGTGCCGGCAGAGCGACGCGGCGGCCTGCGCAGCGTGCTGGTCGGCGGTCAGGCGCCGGCGCCGGCGCTCCTTGCGCGCGCGCGGGACGCCGGCATCCCGGCGCTGCCCACCTACGGTTGCACGGAGATGGCGTCGCAGGTGGCCACCGCCGCCCTCGGGGCCGAACTGCCACTCGGCGCGAGCGGCAGCGTGCTGCCGCACCGGCGACTCCGCATCCGCGACGGACAGATCGAGGTGGGCGGCGACACGCTGTTCGCCGGCTACCTGAGCGCCGACGGCGTGGAGCCGCCGCCGCTCGCCCCCGGCGGATGGTTCCGCACCGGCGACTGCGGGCATCTCGATGCCGGCGGCGTGCTGACCGTCACCGGGCGCGCCGACGGCATGTTCGTGTCGGGCGGCGAGAACATCCATCCGCAGGAGATCGAAGAGGTGCTCGGCGCGCACCCGGCGGTAGCCGTCGCCGTAGTGGTGCCCGCCCCCGACCCGGAGTTCGGCTCCCGCCCGGTGGCGTTCGTCGAACCGGGCGGCGTCCGGCCGCCGGCGGACGAGATCGAGGCGCTGCTCGCCGAGCGCTTGCCGCGCTTCAAGCACCCGGTGCGCTACCTGCCGATGCCCGCCGGCGCCGTCACCCCGGCCGGTAAACCCGACCGCGCGCGCCTGACCGAGCTGGCGCGCGCACGCACCGACGCTTGATTCATGATCACGGACGGCCTACGATCGATCATCATCCGGATCGGTGCGGCCGCGCGCTCGACCGTCTGCCGTCACGCCGCAGATCCCGGGTAGCCGCGTTGTTGGCCGAGCGATGGACGAGTTCTTCCGCAAACCGGTCCTGAACTCGCCCTACGAATATCCGGGGCGCCACTGGGAGCTGGACGAGAACGGCCAGCCCACCAACCGGACCGTCGAGGCACGGCGGCGCGTGGCGTTGCTCACGCCGATCCCGGCTCCCCGCACGCAGCGCAGCCAGCGCCGGCTGGTGTTCGACCGGGAGGCGGCAGGGCTGGAGACCGGCGGCCAGCAGTACGATCCGACGCCGGTGATCAACGACCTGCGGCGGCTCGTCGACGACTGGCGCGAGCTGCCGGCCGGCCGGTGGCAGGTGACGCCGGAGACCGCCCGGCTGCTATGCCACTGGCGCCGCCGCGCGACCGCCGGCATCCGGCCGTTCTTCTGCCAGGTGGAGGCGGCGGAGACCGCGATCTGGCTGACCGAGGTCGCCCCCCGGTCGCCGGCCGGCCGCCGCTTCCTGGAGCACCTGCGATCGGCGAACGAACAGTCGAATCCGGAGCTGGAGCGCCTGGCGCTCAAGCTCGCCACCGGCGCCGGCAAGACGACCGTGATGGCCATGCTCATCGCCTGGCAGACGATCAACGCGGCGCGCCATCCCGGCAGCCGCCGGTTCACGCGCGGCTTCCTGGTCGTCACGCCGGGGCTGACCATCCGCGACCGGCTGCGCGTGCTCAAGCCCAACGACCCGGACAGCTACTACCGGAGTCGCGGGCTGGTGCCGAGCGACCTGCTGGGCGTCCTGGACCGGGCGCGGATCGTCATCACCAACTACCACGCGCTCATGCGGCGCGAGACGCTGGACGTGTCGAAAGGCGGACGCGCCCTGCTGCAGGGCCGCGGCCCGAAGCTGCGCACGACGGAGACCGAAGGGCAGATGCTGCAGCGCGTGATGCCCGAGCTGATGGGCATGAAGAACGTCATGGCGTTCAACGACGAAGCGCACCACTGCTACCGCGAGCGCCCCCCGGAGGAGAGCGCGGAGGGCGCCCTCACCGGGGACGACCGCAAGGAGGCGGAGCGGAACCGTGCGGCGGCGCGGGTCTGGATCTCCGGCCTGGAGGCGGTGCAGCGCCGGCTCGGTCTGGGCCGGGTGATCGACCTGTCGGCGACGCCCTTCTTCCTGCGCGGTTCCGGCTACGCCGAGGGGACGCTGTTCCCGTGGACGATGTGCGATTTCTCGCTGATGGACGCCATCGAGTGCGGCATCGTCAAGCTGCCGCGCGTGCCGGTGGCCGACAACATCCCCGGCGGCGACCTGCCCAGGTTCCGCAACCTGTGGGAGCACATCGGCAAGCGGATGCCCCGCAGAGGCCGCGGCAAGGCCGGCGGGCTCGACCCGCTGAGCATTCCGGTCGAGCTGCAGACCGCGCTGGAAGCGCTCTACGGCCATTACGCCAAGACCTTCGCGCAGTGGCGGGAAGCCGGCATCGAGGTGCCGCCCTGCTTCATCGTGGTCTGCAACAACACCTCGACCTCGAAGCTGGTGTACGACTACATCGCCGGCTTCGAGCGCCGGAACGAGGACGGCTCGACGACGCTGGAGAACGGCCGCCTGGAGCTGTTCCGCAACTTCGACGAGCACGGCAACCCGCTGGCCAGACCGCGCACGCTGCTGATCGACAGCGAGCAGCTCGATTCCGGGGAAGCGCTCGGCGCCGACTTCCGGGCCGCCGCGGGCGATGAGATCGAACGCTTTCGCCGCGAAATCGTCGAGCGCACCGGCGACCGCCGCCGCGCGGAGGGCCTGTCCGACCAGGACCTGCTGCGCGAAGTCATGAACACGGTCGGCACGCCGGGCCGGCTGGGGGGCGAGGCCCGCTGCGTGGTATCGGTCGCCATGCTCACCGAGGGCTGGGACGCGCGCACCGTCACCCACGTGCTGGGCGTGCGCGCGTTCGGGACGCAGCTTCTGTGCGAGCAGGTCGTGGGCCGCGCCCTGCGCCGGCAGAGCTACGACCTGAACGACGAAGGGCTGTTCGACGTCGAGTACGCCGACGTGCTCGGCGTCCCGTTCGATTTCGCCGCCAAGCCGGTGGTGGTCGCGCCCCAGCCGCCGCGCGAGACGGTGCGGGTCAAGGCGATCACCCCGGACCGCGACGCCTGCGAGATCCGCTTTCCGCGCGTGCAGGGCTACCGCGTCGAGTTGCCGGAAGAGCACGTGGACGCGGTGTTCGACGACGACTCGACGCTGGTGCTCACGCCGGAGCTCGTCGGGCCGTCGATCACCCGCAACGAGGGCATCATCGGCGAGGGCGCGGACCTGTCGCTCGAACGCCTCAGGCACGAGCGGCCTTCGACCGTCGTCTTCCACCTGACCAAGACGCTGATCGAGAAGCACTGGCGAGATCGGAACGAGGAGCCGAAGCTCCACCTGTTCGGGCAGCTCAAGCGCATCACCCGCCGCTGGCTGAACGATCATCTGGTCTGCAAGGGCGGCACGTTTCCGGCGCAGTTGATATATCAGGCGCTGGCGGACGACGCCTGCGAGCGCATCACGCACGGGATCGTCGCCCGCAACATCGGCGAACGCGCGGTCACGGCGGTGCTCGACCCCTACAATCCCGCCGGTTCGACGGCTCACGTCAACTTCACCACGTCGAAGGAGACGCGCTGGAAGACCGATCCGCGCCGCTGCCACGTCAACTGGGCGGTGTGCGACAGCGACTGGGAGGCGGAGCTGTGCCGCGTCGTCGAGTCGCATCCGCGCGTGCGCGCCTACGTCAAGAACCAGGGCCTGGGTCTGGAGGTGCCCTATCGCGCCGGTTCCGAGGCGCGGACCTACGTCCCCGACTTCATCGTGCTGGTCGACGACGGCCGGGGCGAGGACGACCTGCTCCGCTTGGTGGTCGAGATCAAGGGCTACCGGCGCGAGGACGCCAAGCAGAAGAAGGCGTCCATGGAGACCTGCTGGGTGCCGGCCGTGAACCGCCTCGGCTCCTACGGCCGCTGGGCCTTCGCCGAGTTCACCGACGTCTATAATATCCAGGACGAGTTTGTCGCCGCGGTCGGCGCGCAGTCCGAGGCCACGTGATGAGGATCACCTCGGTCCGAGTTCGAAACTTCCGCGGTATCCGGGGACCTGAGGCTCGACTTGGACGAAGTTACGGTGCTGATCGGCGAGAACAACTCCGGCAAGACTTCGGTTCTCGAAGCGCTGAGGCTCTGTCTGCGTGAACTTGAATGAGAACCAGCGCACGGCCGTGCATTGGGACGATGGGCCGCTGCTCGTGCTGGCGGGGCCCGGTTCCGGTAAAACTATGGTGCTGACGCGGCGCGTTGCGCGGCTGATCGAAGCGGACGAACGCGCTTCGGTGCTGGCGCTTACGTTCACCAACCGCGCGGCTGCCGAGATGCGGGAGCGGGTCGATATGTTGCTCGGCCGTCGGGCGGACCGCGCGCGCCTGTGCACCATCCACGCGTTCGCCGCCGACCTCCTGCGCCAGCACGGCAGCCACCTGGGCCTGCGGCCCGACTTCAGCCTGCTCGTCCAAGACGAGGACCGTATCGCCGTACTCGAAGAGGCGATCTCCCAACTGCCCGACGGGACGGACTTGCCGCCCGCCGACCGCAAGAACCTCCTGCATTTCGTTGACCGGCTGTTCGCCGAATCGTACGGGGGGGAGCGCCAGGTACCGTCCTTACCGAATACCCCAGCCTGGATTCCGCTCCTCTATCGGGGTTACTGTAAGTCTCTGCTCGCGGCGAACCGGGTGGACTTCGGCAGCCTCCTGCACTTTGCCCGCCGTCTCCTCGCGGAACGGCCCGGCGTTGCGCGCGTACTGCGCCTTGGTTGGTCACACGTCTGCGTCGATGAGTTTCAGGACACCAACACGGCGCAGTACGAACTGCTGAGCCTCATTGCACCGGCGCCGCAAGCCAATCTGTTCGTGGTTGCCGACGACGACCAGACAATCTATCAGTGGAACGGCGCCAGCCCGGAACGACTCCACCGGCTACGCCACGAGTATGAGCCGAAGATCGTACAGTTGCCGGAGTGCTACCGCTGTCCACCGTGTATCGTAAACCTCGCCAACCGGTTGATCGTGCATAGCGCCGATCGTGCCTTCGACAAGGAGCCGATCAGCGCTCAATCGGCCGGCACGCCGCAGAGCGATGTCGTGCGCTGCCAGGTACTCGAATCGCCGAAAGAGGAGACCGCGTTCGTAGCGCAAGATATGAAGAATCGGCGGTTGCCTGCTGCCGAATGCGTCGTCCTTGGACGTACGGTAAGGCTCATCGAGCGCGCCGCTGCCGCACTGCGCAACGCCGGATATGACGTGCACCTGCCCCAAAAGACAGGCGAGTTCGAGTCTCCCGCGGTAGGTACGATGCTGTATGCGCTGCGGTTGGCCAATGCACGCCACGACCGGACGATCCTGCGCCGGCTGTGTCTGGCATGGGAAGCGCTGAGCGGAACAACCCTCGAGCCGGAAGGCGTAGCGGCCGCGGCGGCACTGGTCGGCGGCGACTTTCTGCGTTCATGGGCTGACGCTGCCGCGGCTGCCGTTGCCGATGACAGGCAAGCTGCCGATGCGCTGCACATGATTCGGTCCGATCTGGTTGATTCGCTTGCTTTTCCGGCGGTGGTCGAAGCGTTCCTCGACCGAAAATGGAAAGAGTGGTGCAGCGACGGCGACACCGCGGTCACCGAAGATGAAGTCACGACTTGGCGGACGCTTCACGACGAAATCATGCACGAGCACGGCAGCAGCATCACGCTGCACGTCTATCTTCTGCAGCTCGATCTGGCGTCGAAGGAACCGCAGCCTGGTAAAGACGCCGTGCGCTGCATGACGGTGCACCGCGCCAGAGGTCTGGAGTTCAAGCACGTTTATCTGATCGGCTTGGCGCAGGAAGTGCTGCCGTCGTTCCAGGCGCTATGCCAGGGACCGCTCAGCAAGGCAGTAGAGGAAGAGCGCAGAAACTGCTTCGTGGCGGTCACTCGTGCAAGCGAAACGCTCATGTTGACCAGATCGAGACAGTATTATGGATACCCCAAAGAGCCGTCGCAGTTCCTCTTCGAAATGGGTCTGGATGGCGGTACGAACTAGCGTCATGAAGATCAGTGGCGATAAATGGCGAAGCGACGATTAGCAGGGCGCAGCCCCGTGAGCCGCGATGGAGCAGATGACTCCCTGCTGGTGACCCGTATCCGCCTGCGAAACTACAAGAGCATTGCCGCATGTGACGTGCGGCCGGCGCCACTCTCTTTTCTGGTCGGACCGAACGGGAGCGGCAAGAGCAACTTCCTGGATGCGTTGCGGTTCGTGGCCGAGGCGCTGCGCTTCTCGCTGGATCATGCGCTGCGTGAACGCGGCGGCATTCAGGAGGTGCGCAGGCGTTCCGGCGGCCACCCCAACCACTTCGGCATCCGGCTCGACCTCCGACTTCCCGGTGCCGAAGGCTGGTACGCGTTCCGGGTGGGCGCAAAGCCTCGCGGCGGCTATGGCGTACAGCAGGAGGAGTGCTTCGTCATCGGCGCGGCCGGCCACGGCTCCTACAAGGTCGTGAATGGCGACGTGAAGGCCAGCACGATTCCCAATCCGCCGGTCTGCGCGAGCGATCGTCTCTATCTGGTCGCCATGTCGGGCTTCACCGCGTTCCGCCCGGTCTACGACGCCCTGTCCGGGATGGGTTTCTACAATCTGAACCCCGAGGCGATCCGCGATCTCCAGGCGCCCGACCCCGGGGACCTGCTGAAGCGGGACGGCGGCAACCTGGCGAGTGTCCTGTCCAATCTCGACAGGCGCGGCAAGACGACGGTCGAGGAATACCTGGCCGCCATCACACCCGGAGTCAAGGACGTCGCGCCCCGGACGATGGGGACCAAGCTCACCCTCGACTTTCGTCAGGAGGTGCGCGGGGCGCAGCATCCGTGGCGCTTCCCGGCCAGCAACATGTCCGACGGCACGTTGCGCGCGCTCGGCGTCCTCGTCGCGCTGTTCCAAGGGGACGGCGGCGACGGCATCCGGGGCACGCTGGTAGGCATCGAGGAGCCGGAGAGCGCTCTGCACCCCGCGGCCGCCGGCGTGCTCATCGACGGCCTCACGGAAGCCAGCCAGTCGGCGCAGGTCATCGTCACCAGCCACAGCGCCGACCTGCTCGACAACAATGCCATCTCCGACAGGTCGATCCTCGCCGTACTCTCCGAACATGCCGAAACCAGGATCGGCCCCCTGGACGAAGCGGGCCGCTCGTCGCTCTGCGATCACCTCTTCACCGCCGGCGAACTGCTGCGGATCGACCAGTTGCGCCCCGACCCGGACCAGTCATTCCAACCTCACCTCAAACTCTTCGAGACTGGACTCACCGACCGCCGAGATCATCCCGATTCTCGAAGGACCCCGCCGCCAAGTGCAGGCAGTGCCGATCCTGATCTAGCGCATCGATGCGATGCGAGGTCTGGACACACATACATGCGCCAATCGATAAGCGCGATAATACAGGAGACGATATGACCGACAACACAAGAACTTCGATTGATATTGAACACTCAGAGAGCGTCACCCGAGAATCGATTCAAGCCCTACGAGCCGAGATCGAGAACCACCTGAAAACACCCGTGGCAACCCATGTTATCCTTCAACGTTCGTTGGAGATACCAATGGCGATTGGCATTTTGGTGGCATCGACAACGTGGCTGCTGCACTTGTTCGGTGTTCCAGAGTACTTCAAGACACGCATGCACGAGAGAGCTCGATTTGATGCACGGAACGCAAATGAAAGAAGAAGGCAAGGCGTCCTACCATCGCATTGGTTCGTAACGCAGTTGAGCAGGCACAGGTCTGACGGCGTGTCAATTACTATAGGTCTTCATATTCATCCAGAGAAGTTCGAGAATCGCATGACGCCAGATCATTTTGGACGTCTCCATCTGAAAGGAACGACTAACGAAATGATTGCTGCCGAATTGGACGCATTTTTGCGATACGTTCCGGCGCTTTGGCATTTGATTGAAACCGAGATTACTCCGAAGCCGATATTAGGCGGAGTGTATCTGAAATTGACCGATGACGGTCTCGAGGTTTCCTGGGTGTCACAAGAGTCGCTCAGGAAAACCGTTCGTGTATTGAGATCAGACGGCGGCGATAGAAGCAGGACGGCACGATGAACAGAGATCGGGTCCTGGCGTTGCTGCGCACTCATAAGGCGTTCCTGGCGCAACGCTTTGGTATTTCCGAGATCGCTCTCTTTGGCTCTTTGCACGAGATCGGGCTCAGGCCATGGCGGCGGGCATGAAGCCCGAATCGGAAGCGGAGGAGACGGACCTGTTCGAGACGCTTGAAGGCGCTCTGGCGTGCCTGATCGAGGACTTCAATTTGAGTGACCTGGATGCCCGGCGCGATCACCCGAGTCTGTTCTCATGACGCTCGACGCCGGCGCGTTGCGGAAACTCCTGTGCGAGCGTCTGTGCCAGGACGTAAAGCTGGAGGCGCGCCCGGACGGGGCGCTGATGCTGCGCACGCACTTCCGCTTCCCCGACGGCGACGGCTATCCCATCCACCTTTCCCCGGCGGCGTCAGGCGGATTGCGGCTGTCGGATCGCGGCCATACGCTTATGCACGTCAGCTACGAGCACGACATCGACTCGTTCATGGACGGAACCCGAGGGATGCTGCTCGAACGCATCATGGGCGAGAGCGGATTGCAATGGGACGGCGGCGCCTTCTGTCTCGACACCGCTCCCGAAAAGCTGCCCGAGGCCGTCTTCCGGTTCGGGCAGGCGCTGACCAGGATCTACGACCTGACGTTCCTGTCCCGCTCGAACGTCGGCTCCACGTTCTACGACGACCTGGCCGATCTCCTCTCCCGCCTGGTAGACGAGTCCAAGCTGCAGCGCGACTACCGGCCGGAAGTTCCCAACGCCCAGGCGTATCCGGTGGACTACCGGATCGAGGGCAGAGGCGAGCTGCCGCTGTTCCTGTATGGTGTGCCGAACCGCGACAAGGCGCGGCTGACGACGATCATGCTCTCCTACTTCCACCGTCACGAGCTCGAGTTCGAGTCGATTATGGTGTTTCAGAATCAGGCCGAGATTCCGCGGCTGGACCTCGCCCGGCTCTCGGACGTCGGTGGCGAGATGATCTCGTCGCTGGAATCGCACGAGGACTTCAACCGCAAGCTCCTGCGGCGCGTAGCGGTCTGACAACCGGAGGCAGCGATGTCGCGAGAGAAGCAGTCGATGCGTGATGTCGGAATGGCACCACATGAATACGGGAAGGATCACCGATAGATGGCGAAACGAAAGTCGGCCAAGGCGGTCGAGACGATTATCCATGATGAGGCGTCGCGCAAGAATATCCCGACGGCGGAGTACCGGTCGATGGTGGAGAGGGCCGATCAGAGCCCCGTACAGGTAGCGTACCAACGCCGCAACCGCGATCTCGACCCACAGCTCGTGTGGCGCGGCAAGGACGAGCAGGACTGGTCGGACCTAGTGGTGCAGGCGCCGCCGCTGTTCATCCAGGAGAAGGTTCATCCCAAGGCGCTGATCGACGACCTGCTGCGGCGCAGCAAGGCGGGCGAGCGGGAGGCGAGTGGACAGCCCGATCTGTTCGCGGACTTCAACGGCCTGCCGGACGGCGATGCGCGCACCGAGTTCTACCGCCACGACGCCAACTGGTCGAACCGCATGATCCTGGGCGACAGCCTGCAGGTGATGGCGTCGCTGGCCGAGCGCGAGGGGCTGCGCGGCAAGGTGCAGTGCATCTACCTCGACCCGCCCTACGGCATCAAGTTCAACTCCAACTTCCAGTGGTCCACCACCAGCCGCGACGTGCGGGACGGCAAGGCCGAACACATCACCCGCGAGCCCGAACAGGTCAAGGCATTCCGCGACACGTGGCGCGACGGGATTCACTCCTACCTGACCTACCTGCGCGACCGCTTGACCGTGGCGCGCGACCTGCTGACGGAGAGCGGCAGCATCTTCGTGCAGATCGGCGACGAGAATGTCCATCGGGTACGCGCGCTGATGGACGAGGTATTCGGTGAGGTCCACTTCATAGGTGAAGTAGCGTTCAATAAGACCAGCGGTCTTTCGTCCAACTTCTTAGCCGATCGCTTCGACTACTTACTCTGGTACGGCAAGAACTCCGACTGCACGAAGTTTCGACAGCCCTATCTTACCAAGACGCGGGAAGACGGCACCGCATCGACCTATACATGGATTCGAGATGCCCGAGGCGACTACCGAGGCATGACTAAGGAAGAAAGATCCGGAGCTATGATCCCAAACGGATACGCGGTATATAAGGCGGATAACATTACGTCCCAAGGAAACCCTATCGTTGAGTACGAGTTTGCAGGTAAGAGTTATCGGTTTAGGTCCAAGACCACTCCGGGCGGATTGTCGCGCTTGGATAGATCAGATCGTCTACATGTCGCAAAAAACAGTCTGCAGTACGTGCGACGTCTCAACGACTTTCCTCTGATTGAGGTATCGAAACTGTGGGCCGACACTGGCACGGGCAGTTTCACGGACGACAAGGTCTACGTTGTACAGACCGGCACGAAGGCCGTACAACGTTGCGTCCTCATGACCACCGACCCCGGCGACCTCGTCCTTGATCCGACCTGCGGGTCCGGTACGACCTCCTACGTCGCCGAGCAGTGGGGCCGGCGCTGGATCACGATCGACACCTCGCGCGTCGCCCTCGCCTTGGCCCGCTCCCGCGTGATGGGAGCGCGCTATCCCTACTATCTGCTTGCCGACAGTCTGGAGGGGCGGCGAAAGGAAGCGGAACTCTCGCAGACGGTTCCGTCCGACCGTCCCACTCGCAACGATATTCGGCAGGGTTTCGTGTACGAGCGCGTGCCGCACGTCACCCTCAAGTCGATCGCCAACAACGCCGAGATCGACGTGATCCATGAGCGCTGGCAGGAGACTCTGGAGCCGCTGCGCGCGGCACTGAACGCCGCGCTCGGCCGCACCCATGAGGAGTGGGAAATCCCGCGCGAACCGGGCGACCCGTGGCCGGCACCGGCTGCCGACGCATGGCGACGGTTGCGGACTGCGCGCACCGCAACCGCCAAGACCGCCGCCCTGCGGGCGTTGAACGGGGCGCTGGGCCGCGACTACTCACTGCAAGAAATCCCCGATCACCCGCGCGATCCGTGGGACGCCGGCCCCACCGACCTGCACCGCCGCTGGTGGGAAGCGCGCATCGCCCGGCAGCGGGAGATCGACGCCTCCATCGCCGCCAAGGCGGACTACGAATACCTCTACGACAAGCCCTACGAAGATCGCGGCATCGTCCGCGTCGCCGGCCCGTTCACCGTGGAGAGCCTGGCGCCGCACCGCACGCTCGGCGTGGACGAGAACGACGACCTGATCGACCACCTCGCCGAGCGCAAGACCGGCTACGGCGCGCATCAGGACTTCGCCGCCATGATCCTGGAACACCTGAAGACCGCCGGCGTGCAACAGGCGCACAAGGAGGACCGCATCGCCTTCACCGCGCTCACCCCCTGGCCGGGCGAGCTGATCTGCGCGGAAGGGCGCTACGTCGAGGGGGACGCCGGCACCGGCGCCGAACGCCGCGCCGGCATCTTCATCGGCCCCGAGTTCGGCACCGTCTCGCGCCCCGATCTGGTCGCCTCCGCCCGCGAGGCCGCCGAAGCCGGTTGCGACGTGCTGGTCGCCTGCGCGTTCAGCTACGACGCGCACGCCGGCGAACTCGGCAAGCTCGGCCGCATCCCGATTCTCAAGGCGCGCATGAACGCCGACCTGCACATGGCCGGCGACCTGAAGAACACCGGCAAGGGCAATCTGTTCGTCATCTTCGGCGAGCCCGACATCGACATCCTGCCGGTCGAAGACGGCAGCGGCGCCGGCCGCATCGCCGTCAAGGTCAACGGCGTGGACGTGTTCCACCCCAACACCGGCGAAATCCGCAGCCACGGCCCCGACGGCATCGCCTGCTGGTTCATCGACACCGACTACAACGAGGAGAGCTTCTTCGTCCGCCACGCCTACTTTCTGGGCGCCAACGACCCCTACAAGGCACTGAAGACCACCCTCAAGGCCGAGATCGACCGCGACGCCTGGGAGACGCTGCGCAGCGACACCTCCCGCCCCTTCGACCGCCCGGCGTCCGGCCGCATCGCCGTCAAGGTCATCAACCACCTCGGCGACGAAGTGATGAAGGTCTTCCGCGTGTGAATCCGCCCGTGCGAAGGTGCAAGACGTCTCATGGCCAGCGCTGAACAGATCAAGGCACTGCTCAAGTCGCACCTGGAAGGCGATGAGGAGCGCTTCTTCTCCGTCGCCTTGCAGGTTGCTGCGCATGAAGCCGGAATCGGCCACGGCAAGCTCGCCGTGGAACTGCGGGCGCTGGTCGACGAGGCCAAGAACGGACGCGACACCCGGTCGCTCGCCGGTGGGCCGCCGGCGGCACTGAACCGTACCCGTGGAGTGCCCACAGGATTGCTGGAGACCTCCTACCCGAAGCTCCGCCTCGGTGACATGGTCCTGGGCAACGGCGTGGCGCAGCAGCTCGAGCGCGTGGTCCGCGAGCAGCGTCACGCCGCCCGGATTGTCGAACAGGGTCTCTCGCCCAGAAGCAAGCTCCTGTTGGTCGGACCGTCCGGCACCGGCAAGACCATGACCGCTTCGGTGCTGGCCGGAGAGCTGGGGCTCGCCCTCCTTCAGGTTCGGCTCGACGCGCTCATCACCAAGTACATGGGAGAGACCGCGGCCCGGCTCCGGCAGGTCTTCGACTCTACCAGCCGGACGAGGGGGGTATATTTCTTTGACGAGTTCGACGCCATCGGGTCGCAGCGTGGCCTCACCAACGATGTTGGGGAGATTCGCCGCGTGCTGAACAGCTTTCTGCAGATGATCGAGCAGGAGCGCTCGCATAGCATGGTCGTCGCGGCGACCAATCATTCCGAGATCCTCGATCCTGCCCTCTTCCGGCGCTTCGACGACGTACTGTACTACGATCTCCCCGACGAGGCGCAAATCGCCAAGCTGTTGAAGGCACGGTTGGCGCGAACCGCGATCAAGCCAATAGCATGGGGGTGCCTCGCATCATCGGCGGTCGGCCTGAGCCATGCCGACATTACCCGCGCCGCAAACGAGGCATTGAAGGATGCGCTCATCAACTCTCAATCGGGACGCGTTCACCAAGCGAAGGTCATTGCGATGCTCGACGAGCGCAGAAACGTCACCACCAAGCTGACCACGAAGGTATAAGGAAATATCATGGCGTCGGCGATAGAGTGGACTGACGAGACGTGGAATCCCGTGACGGGATGCACCAAGGTCTCCCCCGGCTGCGACCGCTGTTACATGTATGCCCTGTACCCGCGGTTACGAGCCATGGGGGTTGCCGGTTACGAAACGGCTCCCGATACGGTCCACATCCTGCCGGAACGCCTCAAGACGCCGCTCACGTGGAGGAAGCGACGTCTGGTATTCGTGAACAGCATGTCCGACGTATTCCATCCCCGCGTGCCGTTCGACTTCATCACCGACATATTCTCCGTGATGGTCGAAGCTGCGGCGCGGCGCGGGCACATCTTCCAGGTCCTCACCAAACGGCCCGGCCGCGCCGTACATTGGTGGTCCCGGAACCAGGATCGCTTCCCCGACGGATGGCCTCCCAACATCTGGATGGGGACCTCTGTCGAGAATCAGAAGTATGCCCCTCGCCTGACCGTCCTGGCTCGCTTGCCCGCCCCCGTCCGGTTCGTTTCCGCCGAGCCCCTGTTGGCGCCGCTCGACCTCACCACATGGTTGGCGGACGGGACGCTCCACTGGGTAATCGCCGGCGGCGAAAGCGGCCCGGGCGCGAGACCGATGCGGATCGCTTGGGTGCGCGCCCTGCGCGATCAATCGGTACGAACCGATACGCCATTCTTTCTCAAGCAACTCGGCGGCGTTCGCAACAAGCGCGGCGGCGCCGCCGCAACGATCGACGGCAGCCTGTGGCGCCAGCTACCAAACCTGACATGAGTTCGGATTGACCATGGACGATATCGAATACGGCGGCTCTTGGACACACGCCAAGCTGGATATCCTCAAGAGATATCTCAACGCATACACGACAGCCCTGAAGGATCAGCCATTCCGGCTGACCTATGTCGACGCATTCGCCGGCTCCGGCTTCTGGACGCCGCGCTCAGCCGACTACCTTGAGGACGCTGCCAAGTTCCGCGAGATGTGGAAAGGCTCCGCAGCGATTGCACTCGACGTTGACAATAGGACGTTTGATCGACTGGTGTTTATCGAGAAAGACGAAGAGCGATGCAGGTCGCTACGCCAGCTAGATCGTGACCACGAAGGGCGATACATTAAGGTAATGGAAAAGGATGCAAATGAAGCTATTCCTCGTTTCTGTCGCACAATGCAATATAACGATCGAGCGGTAGTATTTCTCGATCCATTTGCTACACAAGTATCGTGGAACACGGTGGTGACGTTGGCCGGAACGAAGAAAGTGGACTGTTGGATTCTCTTTCCATTGAGCGCAATATCGCGAATGATGCCCACTAAACGTGAGCCTGATGCTGAACTGGCCGCTCAACTCGATCGTGTCTTTGGAGACCAGCGCTGGCGTGATCTATATCATAAACCCGACCAATTGCCCTTGTTCAACGAAGAACGTCGAGAGCGTTCTGGCGGAAGCAATCAAATCATTGCGCTTTACCGAGAGATGCTCGATTCCGTGTTTGAGAAGGTTGCGCCCACGACCAGGGATCTATGCAACAGTAAGAATGCTCCCATTTTCACGCTCTTCTTCGCCGCAAGTAACAAAGTAGGTGCGGATCCCGCAGTACGAATTGCCGATCATATTCTGAAACGATGGTGATTCGATGATATACTGTCTGTTCGTGGGTAATTTGGTGTCGTCGGCCCAGCACGTTGTCAAGGTCATCAACCACCTCGGCGACGAAGTGCTGAAAGTCTTCCGCGTATGAATCGGCTCGTGCGATGGTGCAAGACGTCTCATGGCCAGCGCTGAACAGATAAAGGCATTGCTCAAGTCGCGCATGGAAAGCGATGAGGGGCGCTTCTTCTCCGTGGCCCTGCTACCCGAAGTGCCGCTCGGTGACATGGTTCTTGGTCAGTCGTTGGCGCAGCAGCTCGATCGAGTGGTCCGCGAGCAACGTCACGCCGCCCGGATCATCGAACAGCGCCTCTCGCACAGAAGCAAGCTCCTGCTGGTCGGACCGCTGGGCACCGGCAAGACCATGACCCGCTTCGGTGCTGGCCGGCGAGCTGAGATGATCGAGCAAGAGCTCTCGTACGGCATGGTCGTCGCGGCGGCCAACATTCCGGGGATTCCCGATCCCGCCCTCTTCCGCTACGATGATGTGCTATACTACGATCTCCCCGACGGGGCGCATATCGCCGAGTTGCTGAAGGCGCGGCTGGCTCGAACCGCGGCCCAGCGACTATCTTGGGGGCGCGTCGTGCCATCGGCGATCGGCGAGAGCATGCCGAAGCGAAAGGAAGCTGACTATGGACGCAAGCAACACCGTTGACCATCAGCAAGATCATTTGGGAAGAGACGTTCGGATCAGTGTACAGGATCTAGGTCCAATCGCCACAGGAAAGGTGGACCTGCGGCCGCTCACCGTGTTCGTCGGTCCCAGCAACACCGGCAAGACTTACATGTCCATCCTGATATATGCGTTGCACCAAGTGCTCGGAGGGCTTCGACTCTTCCCCGCATTCAGTCGCCGATTTCGGTCTCCATACTATCGATTTCAAACGGGACCGTGGTCTCGATTTACGCAACTTGAGGACGAAGTTTTATCCGACGTATATCTTCAACTTGAAAGGGCTCTGGATGGGACTCGTAAGCCATTTATGTACTACGACTTGCCGATCAGCGTGCGTAGCGCAATTGAGACCAACATGGAAAAATCCCGTGCTGAGGTTGAACTTGAGCTCAAGCGCTGTTTCGACTCTGGCGGTTTATCCGAGCTCGTCCGCACGTCGTCATCCGCAAGCAATATCGACATCAGTATCCAGGCACGGAATGGTGTCGACGTTCGCTGGAATATCAACATGAACCTGTCGGACGAACGTAGTACCTTGTCCGCTAGGATCGAGAACTTCGTCTTGATTCCCGTCGATCAGTCGAACAGTTCCGAAATGTATCGGCACAGACTGCGGCGTCTCCTGCAACGGATCAGGAGACTTCCGAATTTCGCTATTTTAGACGAGATGATCGATCTGTTGTCGTTTCGTACGGATGGACGGCGCCAACCAGCCGACATTTATTACTTGCCGGCTGCGCGAAGCGGCATCATGCAGAGCCATCGCGTGATTGCCAGTTCACTGGTGATGAGATCGACGCGCGCGGGTTTGGAACGGTTCCCGGAGCTTCCGGCATTCTCTGGAGTGATGGCTGACTTCATGCAAAATCTGATTCTGTACCGGAACAAGAAAGAAGCTGATCAGAAACTCGTTCAGATAGCGAAGGAATTGGAAACCCAGACCCTGGATGGTCTGGTTGGTCCAGGGCCGTCACCGGGGGGTTATCCTGAGTTCGTCTACCGTCCTCAAGGTACCGAAGATGACATTCGTATGACACGTGCGTCGTCCATGGTGTCCGAGCTCGCTCCCGTGGTACTGTTCCTTCGCGGCGTCCTCGACATCGGCGACACGTTGATTATCGAGGAGCCCGAGGCTCACCTTCACCCAGCGGCCCAGACGCACGTCGCGGTGACGCTGGCCCGCCTTGTCCGCGCAGGAGTCCGCGTGGTCATTACCACCCATAGCGACTGGCTGCTGAAGGAAATCGGCAATCTCATACGGGAAGGGGAGCTTGCGGAACAGACCAGGAAACCGCCGGCGGAGTCGGCGCTACCGAGCGCGCTCCATCCGAGCGAAGTGGGAATATGGCTGTTTCGTCAGGACGGAGCGGATCAGGGCTCGACCATTCAGGAGATACCGTTCGATCGGAGCGAGGGCGTGGAGCCGGCGGAGTACGACGACGTTGCCGAGGCACTTTACAACCGCGCTGCCGACCTTCAGGACAAGCTGGAGGAGTCACGCGCGTCGACGCATGAGTGACGTCCTCGATAGAATCCGGTCAGCGGTCGGTGAAGGCAATCTCAGCCAGTCGTTGAGCCGGGACGAGTGCAGTGTCGATCCTGCCGGCCTGCCGGTTCAACGGGTGATCGTTGACGCAGATCTGGCATTTCCCGCCCATCGACGGACGGGGAGCCGTTGTGATTTCATCGTCTTCTTCGCTGCTGCTAAAGAGCATCACGTGGTCACCGTTCCGCTGGAGCTCAAAAGCGGACGGGCAGATGTATCGCACGTTTCCGAGCAGCTTCAGCAAGGAGCCAACTTCGCTGCGGATTTCGCTCCTGCCAACGCGACCTGTCGCCCGGTTCTGATCCGTGGCAAACGGATCAACCTGAAGGAGCTGAATCGCGCCAAGGTGCAATTTCGCGGCCAGCAGATCACGATCAGGGCGGGACGCTGTAATCGCTCCCGGAATCTGATGCAGGCGCTATCGACCACGTAACGGTCGCCGGCTTCGATCGGTCTGTGGGATCAGCGCGCGCTACGGAACGGTCGGCCCGGCGTCCATCACGACCGTGCGATCAGCTCTACGCGCGCCAGAAACTCGTCACCGGCGTCGCACCGTACCAGCAAGTCGCCCGCCTCGGCCAGATGGTCCGCTTCTGCGATGTCGGCCAACAGCGCCGCCAAACGCTCGCCGGTCTCCGCACCGAACCGCCGCGCTGCCATACGGCACAACAGCCCTCGTTCGTGTTCGAGGCCCTGTTCAAGGCCCTGTTCGAGACCTTGCTCGCGGCCCTGCTCCAGACCTTGCTCGCGGCCTTCCCGCATCCACTGCGCCGGCCACTCCTTCACCCGTTCTTCCAACGTCATCCTCACCTCCTCCAGGCTCTCCATCGCCGGCAGCGCCTCCCCAGCCGGCATCACCTGCTCGATCGAACTCCGTAGCCAATCGACGAATACACCCCGCAACTCGGCGTTCTCCGACCCAGCAAGCCACGCCGGCAGCGCATTCGCTACCCGCGCCAAGTCCGCCGACGACCGGCTCTGCTCCAGCCCGATCACCGCCCGCATCAGATTCCCGCGCGCCAAGCGGTGCCCGGCGGCTGCCGACCTTCAGAAACAAATCGGGAGCAGGCGCTATCGAGCGCCGCTACGGGGACCTGAGTGGATTCCGCGGACGACCGGCTGCTGGACTACCTTCCCGCCGCGTGGCCGGAACAACGTCAGGCAGGTCGTCGCCGAACAGGGCGTACTCGGGCTCTTCGGTGCGGTCGCTGATGGACGTGCAGGAGCTCCTGCAACGCCGTGTGGCCGTAGTGACCGAGCGCAGCCCCCACGCGCCTCCGGGATCACGTGCTGAGAGACCCGGTCGTTATGAAGCGGAACGGCGCCGGGCGCAGCGATGGCCGTCGTTAGCGGCCATGCAGCGGGAGCGGCAGCCATCTACCGCCTGAACCGCGCCTGACGCATGGTCACCAGCGAGGATGTGCTGCCGGCGCCGGCCGATCACGCGGAGTCATTCCGATCTCCATCACGACCGTGCGATCAGCTCTACGCGCGCCAGAAACTCGTCACCGGCGTCGCACCGTACCAGCAAGTCGCCCGCCTCGGCCAGATGGTCCGCTTCTGCGATGTCGGCCAACAGCGCCGCCAAACGCTCGCCGGTCTCCGCACCGAACCGCCGCGCTGCCATACGGCACAACAGCCCTCGTTCGTGTTCGAGCCCCTGTTCAAGGCCCTGTTCGAGACCTTGCTCGCGGCCCTGCTCCAGACCTTGCTCGCGGCCCTGCTCGAGACCTTGCTCGCGGCCCTGCTCCAGACCTTGCTCGCGGCCTTCCCGCATCCACTGCGCCGGCCACTCCTTCACCCGTTCTTCCAACGTCATCCTCACCTCCTCCAGGCTCTCCATCGCCGGCAGCGCCTCCCCAGCCGGCATCACCTGCTCGATCGAACTCCGTAGCCAATCGACGAACACACCCCGCAACTCGGCGTTCTCCGACCCAGCAAGCCACGCCGGCAGCGCATTCGCTACCCGCGCCAAGTCCGCCGGCGACCGGCTCTGCTCCAGCCCGATCACCGCCCGCATCAGATTCCCGCTCGGCACAGCGTCCGCCCCTACGTGCTGCTCGTCAACTACGTAGTACCGCTGCGCCGGTTGGTACGGCGCCAGCCACCGCCCGACCGGCGCGATCAGTTCGCCGACCTCCAGCGGCGCGCGCCACCGCGGCGCGCCGTTGTACAGCACCACCGGCACCACCGCCGGCAGCCACCGGCGCGCCTCCGGCGCCTCGTTGCGCACCAGTTCCTGGTACAGCAGGCTCGTGTAGCTCAGGATGCGCAGCGCCATGTAGCGATCGTCGCGCGACTGAAACTCCAGCAGCACCAGCAGGTAGGCCCAACCATCGCCCACGCGCAGCCGCCATACCGTGTCGCCGTGGCGTTTGAGCAGTTCGTCGCTGACGTACTCCGACGACAGCTTCCGCAGGGTCGAGAAGTCGCTCGCGCCGAATCGATCGCGGCTGACGAAGGCACGCAGCAGGTCCTCGACCATGCGTGGGAAGGCGAACAGCTTCTTATACCGCTCATCGTACCTGGGGCGCGTCTCGGGTCCAGATCCCATTCCGTATCGTAGCAATATGCATAAACTGCAGGCACCCATCGGGATCGCCTGTTTGTGGCGCGCGCGCCAAGCGGTGCCCGGCGGCTGCCGACCTTCAGAAACAAATCAGGAGCAGGCGCTATCGAGCGCCGCTACGGGGACCTGAGTGGATTCCGCGGACGACCGGCTGCTGGACTACCTTCCCGCCGCGTGGCCGGAACAACGTCAGGCAGGTCGTCGCCGAACAGGGCGTACTCGGGCTCTTCGGTGCGGTCGCTGATGGACGTGCAGGAGCTCCTGCAACGCCGTGTGGCCGTAGTGACCGAGCGCAGCCCCCACGCGCCTCCGGGATCACGTGCTGAGAGACCCGGTCGTTATGAAGCGGAACGGCGCCGGGCGCAGCGATGGCCGTCGTTAGCGGCCATGCAGCGGGAGCGGCAGCCATCTACCGCCTGAACCGCGCCTGACGCATGGTCACCAGCGAGGATGTGCTGCCGGCGCCGGCCGATCACGCGGAGTCATTCCGATCTCCATCACGACCGTGCGATCAGCTCTACGCGCGCCAGAAACTCGTCGCCGACGTCGCACCGCACCAGCCAGTCGCCTGCCTCGGTCAGATGGTTCGCTTCTGCGATGTCGGCCAACAGCGCCGCCAAACGCTCGCCGGTCTCCGCACCGAACCGCCGCGCTGCCATACGGCACAACAGCCCTCGTTCGTGTTCGAGGCCCCGTTCAAGGCCCTGTTCGAGACCTTGCTCGCGGCCCTGCTCAAGACCTTGCTCACGGCCCTGCTCCAGACCTTGCTCGCGGCCTTCCCGCATCCACTGCGCCGGCCACTCCTTCACCCGTTCTTCCAACGTCATCCTCACCTCCTCCAGGCTCTCCATCGCCGGCAGCGCCTCCCCAGCCGGCATCACCTGCTCGATCGAACTCCGTAGCCAATCGACGAACACACCCCGCAACTCGGCGTTCTCCGACCCAGCAAGCCACGCCGGCAGCGCATTCGCTACCCGCGCCAAGTCCGCCGGCGACCGGCTCTGCTCCAGCCCGATCACCGCCCGCATCAGATTCCCGCTCGGCACAGCGTCCGCCCCTACGTGCTGCTCGTCAACTACGTAGTACCGCTGCGCCGGTTGGTACGGCGCCAGCCACCCCCCAACCGGCGCGATCAGTTCGCCGACCTCCAACGGCGCGCGCCACCGCGGCGCGCCGTTGTACAGCACCACCGGCACCACCGCCGGCAGCCACCGGCGCGCCTCCGGCGCCTCGTTGCGCACCAGTTCCTGGTACAGCAGGCTCGTGTAGCTCAGGATGCGCAGCGCCATGTAGCGATCGTCGCGCGACTGGAACTCCAGCAGCACCAGCAGGTAGGCCCAACCATCGCCCACGCGCAGCCGCCATACCGTGTCGCCGTGGCGTTTGAGCAGTTCGTCGCTGACGTACTCCGACGACAGCTTCCGCAGGGTCGAGAAGTCGCTCGTGCCGAGTCGATCGCGGCTGACGAAGGCACGCAGCAGATCCTCGACCATGCGTGGGAAGGCGAACAGCTTCTTGTACCGCTCATCGTACCTGGGGCGCGTCTCGGGTCCAGATCCCATTCCGTATCGTAGCAATATGCATGAACTGCATGCACTCATCGGGATCGCCTGTTTGTGGCGCGCGCCAAGCGGTGCCCGGCGGCTTCTCCAGCCGGGACGAGCCGACACTGCTGCTGCGGCGGCGAAAAATGCAGGCTTACCGACCAGCGCGGCTCCGGCAGCGAAGCGATTCGCCAGCATTCACTGATGGCGTGGAGCCGCAGTACGACGACTTACCCGAAGCACGGTAGCATCGCGCTGCCGACCTTCAGAACAAATCGGAGCAGGCGCTATCGAGCGCCGCTACGGGGACCCGAGTGGATTCCGCGGACGAGCGGCTGCTGGACTACCTTCCCGCCGCATGGCTGGACGATGTCAGGCAGGTCACCGGCGAGGATGCGCTGCCGGCGCCGGCCGATCACAGCGGAATCGGTTCCGATCTCCATCAAGACCGTGCGATCAGCTCTACGCGCGCCAGAAACTCGTCGCCGGCGTCGCACCGCACCAGCCAGTCGCCTGCCTCGGCCAGATGGTTCGCTTCTGCGATGTCGGCCAACAGCGCCGCCAAACGCTCGCCGGTCTCCGCTCCGAATCGCAGCGCTGCCATACGGCACAACAGCCCTCGTTCGTGTTCGATGCCTTGTTCGAGACCCCGTTCGAGACCCTGTTCGAGACCTTGCTCACGGCCCTGCTCCAGACCTTGCTCGCGGCCTTCCCGCATCCACTGCGCCGGCCACTCCTTCACCCGTTCTTCCAACGTCATCCTCACCTCCTCCAGGCTCTCCATCGCCGGCAGCGCCTCCCCAGCCGGCATCACCTGCTCGATCGAACTCCGTAGCCAATCGACGAACACACCCCGCAACTCGGCGTTCTCCGACCCAGCAAGCCACGCCGGCAGCGCATTCGCTACCCGCGCCAAGTCCGCCGGCGACCGGCTCTGCTCCAGCCCGATCACCGCCCGCATCAGATTCCCGCTCGGCACAGCGTCCGCCCCTACGTGCTGCTCGTCAACTACGTAGTACCGCTGCGCCGGTTGGTACGGCGCCAGCCACCGCCCGACCGGCGCGATCAGTTCGCCGACCTCCAGCGGCGCGCGCCACCGCGGCGCGCCGTTGTACAGCACCACCGGCACCACCGCCGGCAGCCACCGGCGCGCCTCCGGCGCCTCGTTGCGCACCAGTTCCTGGTACAGCAGGCTCGTGTAGCTCAGGATGCGCAGCGCCATGTAGCGATCGTCGCGCGACTGAAACTCCAGCCGGGGCGAGCCGGCACTGCTGCGGCCGCGGCGAAAATGCAGGCTTACCGACCAGCGCGGCTCCGGCAGCGAAGCGATTCGCCAGCATTCACTGGTGGCGTGGAGCCGCAGTACGACGACTTGCCCGAAGCACGGTAGCATCGCGCTGCCGACCTTCAGAACAAATCGGAGCAGGCGCTATCGAGCGCGTACCCAGAACCTGAATGGAATTCCGCATCGCCGATACCTTTACCGAAAGCCTTGGCCGGCTGGCCGGCGAGGACCAGAAGGCGGCCAAGACGACGGCGTTTCGACCTGCAACTCGATCCAGCGCGGCCAGGGATGCGGTTCCATCGGGTAGAGGGCGCCCGCGACCGGAGGTTCTGGTCGGTTCGAGTGAGCCGCGGCCTGCGCCTGATCGTGCACAAGACCGCATCCAATCTCCTGCTCTGCTACGTCGGCGAACACGACGACGCCTACCGCTGGGCGGAACGCCGGCGCCTCGAACGACACCCGAACACGGGAGCGGCGCAGCTCGTCGAACTCCGTGAGACCGTGCGCGACGTCGCGGTGCCGCGGTACGTGGCGGCCGAGCCCGCCGCGCAGCCGGTCTTCTCCGGGATCGCTGACGACCGGTTGCTGGGCTACGGCGTTCCCGCCGAGTGGCTGGACGACGTCAGGCAGGTCACCGGCGAGGACGCGCTGCTGGCGCTGGCGGATCATCTGCCGGCGGAGGCGGCCGAGGCGCTGCTGGAGCTCGCCACCGGCGGCACGCCGGAGCGGCCGGCGCGCACCGCCGCGGATACCGATCCGTTCGCCCATCCCGACGCGCAGCGCCGCTTCCGGGTGATGACCAACCAGGAAGAGCTGCGGCGAGCCCTCGAATATCCGTGGGAGAAGTGGATGGTCTTCCTGCATCCGGCTCAGCGGCAGGTGGTGGAACGCAACTACCGCGGGCCGGCGCGCGTATCGGGGTCCGCCGGCACCGGCAAGACGATCGCCGCGCTGCACCGCGCGGTCCACTTGGCCCGCGCGCATCCCCGCGCCCGCGTGCTCCTGACCACCTTCTCCACGGCGCTCGCGGAGGCGCTGCGCGCTCGGCTGATGCGCCTGATCGCCAACGAGCCGAAGATCGCCGAACGTCTCGAAGTCGGGTCGATGGGCGTGATCGCGCACCGCCTCTATCGGGCGCACTTCGGCGGCGTGAAGCTGGCGACCGGCGACCAGGTGCGGGCGCTCGTGCGGCGCGCCGCGTCCCAGGTCGAGGGGCACCCGTTCAGCGAGCACTTCCTCCGGACCGAATGGAGCCGGGTGGTCGACGCCTGGCAGCTTGCAACCTGGGAGCACTACCGCGACGTGCCACGGCTCGGCCGCAAGACCCGTCTCTCCGAACGGCAGCGAGCCGTCCTGTGGTCGATCTTCGCGCGCGTGTCGGCCGCCCTCGACGAGCGCGGGCTGCTGACCGAGCCGCGTCTGTTCGGCCGCCTGGAACGGCAGCTTGCGAAGCTGGCGCATCCCCCGTTCGAGTTCTGCGTGGTCGACGAGGCGCAGGACATCGGCGTCGCCGAGCTGCGCTTTCTGGCCGCCCTCGGCGCCGCACGGCCCGACGGCCTGTTCTTCGCCGGCGACCTGGGCCAGCGCATCTTTCAGACGCCATTCTCGTGGCGCGCGTTGGGGGTCGACATCCGAGGGCGCTCGCACACCCTGCGGGTCAACTACCGGACTTCCCATCAGATCCGGCGGCAGGCGGACCGGCTCCTGCCGAGCGAGGTCTCGGACGTAGACGGCAATACCGATCGGCGCACGGGCACGGTTTCCGTGTTCAACGGTTCCGAGCCGGTCGTCAGTATCCTCGGCTCGCCGGACGAGGAACGCGCGGCCATCGCAGCGTGGCTGGACGAGCGGAAACGGGAAGGCTATGAGCCACACGAGATCGGCATATTCGTCAGGTCGGACGCCGAGCTGGACCGGGCCGCCGAAGCCGCGCGGACGGCGGGGTTCTCCACGGTCGATCTGCGCCGACATGCCGGCGGCGGCGTCTCCGGTTCAGTCGCGGTCGGCGCCATGCATCTGGCGAAGGGCCTGGAGTTTCGCGCCGTCGCGGTCATCGCCTGCGACGACGAGGTCCTGCCGTCGCAGGCGCGCATAGCGAACGTCGGCGACCAAGCCGACCTGGAGGACGTCTACGCCACGGAACGTCACCTGCTGTACGTAGCGTGCACGCGCGCTCGCGATCATCTCCTGGTAACCGGAGTCGAGCCGGCCTCCGAGTTCCTCGACGATCTGCGCGGCCTCTGACGGCCGGACTGCTACCGCGGTGTTCCCCGGGACTCGATCTCCCCGCGCCGCCTTCCGTCACCGGCCACGCCCAGCCATCCGCGGTCGCGCAGCGTGCTAAGCGCCAAGGCGATCTGCCGCTCGGTAAACTGCTTCTTGCGTTCGTTCCACTCATACGAGGCGCGGATTACGTCCCTTACCGTATCGGATCCGATTTCGGCGACGACCCAGTGCACGGTGGCCAGCAACTCGAGGCCGGACGGCGATTCGAAGCCCGCCACCAGTTCGACGACTCGGTCGAAGCGCGAACGAGTCGCTGGATGGAGGTCCAGGAATGCCTCGGCCTCCCTGATCGCTCCAGGGATCAGATGCAGCAGATGGTCCAGACGGTCGCCCTCTGCGCCGCCTCCCGTGATGTAATGTCCTTCAAGAATCTGCAGGACGTGGCGCAGATTCTCCGCATACGGGCCGTAAGGCGCCTTGACGTAGCGTAGCCGGAGCGGCTCGCCGGCCTCCTGCATGAAGTAGAGCAGCTTGTGCACTTCGAGCAGCGTCACGTAGGGTTCGGCCAGACCTGTCAGGTAGCGGCGCATCAGACCGAGCAACGCTGCCCGGCCCGCCGTCATCGGGGGACGCTTGATCTCGGGCTCAAGTCGATCAGCCCGGTATTCCTTATATGATATGGTGCCTTCTATTCCTCTTCTTTCGTACTCATCCAACGCCCGCTCGGCGACCGCCAAGTCTTCGACAAGTTTCTCGTCATGCTCGCCGCGATCGACGAGCTCGAATCCACTTCCTATCTCTCCCTCCACGTTGTTATTGAAGGAGGATGTCGAACGCATCGGTTCTTCCATGGCGACTGCCGGCGAGACGAACACGCGGTCGGCAGCGACATGATCCCGGCAAGGAGCGCGGCGGTCAATCGCTTTGCTTTACCCCGGTCGGATGGACGGTGCATCCTGAGTGACGATGAGCCGGATCGACCGCGTGCAGATTCGCGAGTTCTCCTTCGACGTCCCCGACATCGGATTGGAGCAGGCCGCCGCCGGCGTGGGCAACATGGCCTACGTCAAAGGCGCCGCCCTCACCACCCGCCGTTTCGCGGTGCGCGTCAGCAGCGACGACGGCGCCTGCGGAGAGTACGTCACCCACTGGGTCGGCACGCCCGCGTCGCTGGCGCAGGCGGCGATGCTGGCGCCGCTGCTGCTCGGGCGCGATCCCGACCGGCGCGAGCAGATCTACGACGACCTGAAGCGCGAGTTGCGCGCCTACGACCACATGGGGCACGGTGCGCTCGACATCGCCCTCTGGGACTTGGCCGGCAAGCGGCTGGGCGCCTCGGTCTCACGGCTCCTGGGCGGATTCCGCGAGCGGCTGCCGGCCTACGCCAGCACCTACCACGGCCAACTCGGACCCGGCGGGTTGAACACCCCGCAGGCGTTCGCGGACTTCGCCGCCGAGTGCCGGGCGGCCGGATTCGCCGGCTTCAAGATCCACGGTTGGAACGACGGCGACGTGACGCGCGAGATCGAAAACCTGCGCGCAGTCCGTGCCCGCGTCGGCGACGGCTTCCGCCTCATGCTCGATCCGGCCTGCCAGCTCCGCACCTGGAACGACGCGCTGGCGGTCGGCCGCGTCTGCGACGAGGTCGGCTGCTTCTGGTACGAAGACCCGTACCGGGACGCCGGCATCGCCGCCGAGGCGCACCGCCGCCTGCGCGAGCGGCTGTCCACGCCGCTGCTGATCACCGAGCACGTGCGCACGCTGGAGCAGAAGGCGGCGTTCCTGATCGCCGGCGGCTGCGACATGATCCACGCCGATCCCGAGTACGACATGGGCATCACCGGAGTCATGAAGATCGCCCACCTCAGCGAGGCGTTCGGCCTCGACCTGCAGGTGCACGCCTGCGGCCCTGCCCACCGCGCCGTGATCTCGGCGCTGCGCAACACCCATCTGTACGAGCTGGCGCTGATGGGCCCCGGCATGCCCAACGTGATCCCGCCCGTGTACGACGGGTACGGCGACCAGCCGGACGCGGTCGGCGCCGACGGCTGCGTGCCGGTGCCCGACGGCCCCGGCCTGGGGGTCGCCTACGACTGGGACTTCATCGAGCGCAACACCACCACCGCGCACGACTTCACCCTGGACTGAGGCGAGCCACCGGCGTGCCGGCGCCGCGTGCTACCGTCGCGGCATGGAACTGCGCAAGAACCGCATCAAGCACAAGTTGGCCAACGGCCAGGTCGCCACCGTGGTCAGCGGCATCACCCACGCCGACGACATCGATTCGTTCGGGGCGATCGCGGAGGCGAACGGGATCGACGGGATCTGGCTGGAGGGCGAGCACGGACCGGTCGACGCCGCCGACCTGGGCAACCTGACGCGCGCCTGCGACATCTGGGGCCTGAGCTCGGTGGTGCGCGTCAACGACAACCACCAGGGGCTGATCTACCGCACCCTGGACCGCGGCGCCCAGTCGATCGTCGTCCCGCACGTAAACAGCCGCGCCGAGGCGGAGAACGTGGTGCGCGGCGGCAAGTTCGCGCCGGTCGGCGCGCGCGGCTTGTACGGCAGCCGCCAATACCATGGGGTCGCCGACTACACCGAGCGCGGCAACGACGAGACCTGCCTGATCATCCTGATCGAGGACATCGTCGCCCATGGCAACCTGGACGATATCCTGGAGGTCGATCACATCGACGTGTTCTTCGTGGCGCCCTCGGACTTCGCCTCCTCGATGGGCCACATCGGCAATCACGGGCACCCCGAGGTGCAGGCGAAGATCGACGACTCCATCCGCCGGATCGTGGCGGCGGGCCGCACCGCCGGCGCCATGACCTCCACCGCGGACGTCGCCTCCTACATCGACAAGGGAGCCCGGTTCGTGCTGACCGGCGTGGCGGGCTGGCTGCAGGCGGGCGCCGCGGAGTTCATGAGCCGCGTGCGCGGCTGACCGTCAGCGCCCGACGGCCCGGAAGCGCAGTCGCACGTAGTCGAGGGTCCACGCGCGTAGGCCGGGCCGGCGCGCTTACTCGCGCATCCCCTCGGCGATCGGTACGCGCAGCGCGGAGAAGACCGGCAGCACTCCGAACAGGCCGCCGACGCCGACTGCCGCCCCGACGCCGATCGCGATCGCAGCCAGATCGATCACCGCGCCGCCAAGCTCGGCCTGCGTGGTGCCGCGAAAGATCGGCACCACCAGCTCGGTGAGCGGCCCTGACAGCAACAGGCTCAGCGCCACGCCGATCACCGCCGCCGCGCTTACCATGATCAGCGAGCGGGCGAAGAACTCGCGAGCGATCATGCCCCGCGACGCGCCTACGGCCCGTTCCACGGCGATCTCGCGCGTGCGGCCGAGCACCTCCACCAGCATGATGCTGAGGATGCCGATGCAGCCGGTCACCAGCAGCACGAAGCCGAGCAGGTTGACCACCAGGGAGAAGGTGGCGACCGTGGAGCGCGCCTCCTGCAGCACCGCGGTCTCTCCGTCCGGCCGGCCTTCCCAGACCTCGACCGTCACGCCGCTGTCGTACTGCTGGGCGAGGGCGCCGCGCGCCTGACTTTCGACGGTCGCCAGGCCGCTGCCCTGTACGCGCAGCGCGATGCGCGAGTTCAGGAAGCCTGCCAACTGGCTGGCGTTGATGGTGCTCGGAAACGCCGAGGTCATCGGCACGATCATGTCGCCCACGCCGTAGGCGCGGCGCTGAATCTCGCTCGGGTCGCTGAAGACCCCGCGTACCGTGTAGGTAGGCGGCGTGAAGCGGCGGCCGAATCCGCCGCCGCCCGCTCCCTGCGTCGATGCGGGCGGCTGGATGACCTGACCGAGCGCCTCCACCGGCGAGCCGAACAGCACCTCGGCCATCGTCTCGGACACCATCGCGTCGCGAACCCCCTCGGCGATGTCCGCCGCGGTGAAGGCCGACCCGGCGACCACCTGCAGGCCCATCACGTCAAGGTAATCCTCGTTCACGCCGACGACGCTGCGGAACCGGTAGTTGTCGCCGCCGACCACGAACTCCGTCCACGGCGTAAACGCGACCGGGCTGGCAGCCACCGCCCCGGAGACGCCGGCGCGCAGCGCGTCGATCGCGTTGCCGTCGAACTGCGGGGGCCGCACCTGCTGCAGATCGCCGTTCTCGTCCCGCTCGACGTTGGCGACCATGACCACCAAGCCGTCCCGCTCGAACTGATCGGATACCAGACGGCTGAAGGCGCCGCTGATCGACAGCGCGAAGATCAGCACGCCGACGCCCAGCCCGACGGTGGCCAGCGTGACGAACGACTTGACCGGCGAACGCGCCAGACCGGTCAGTACGGAACGGATCGTACGCATGATTTCTCCTCCCTTCGCGCGCTCGCGCTACTCGTAACGGATCGCCTCGGCGGCCGGCACTCGCGCCGCCGCCTGCGCCGGCACGACGTTGAACACGGCGACGATCGCCCACGACACCAGCACGCCGATGACGATCAGGCCGATCTGCAGCGCCCCGAAGCCGATGGTCTGTTCCATCAGGCGCGACAGCAGCACCGACAGCCCGAAGCCTACCGCCGCTCCCGCGGCGCCGATCGCCAGCGCCTCCAGGAAGAAGACCGTGAATACCTGGCGGATGCTCGCCCCGACCGCCTTGAGGATGCCGACCTGACGCCGTTTACGGACGGCGCGGCTGAAGAAGATGTTGGTGACGTTGACCGCCGCGATCAGCAGCGCCGACAGCGCCAGGAACAGGATCACCGTAGCCAGCCGGCCGTTGCGGTCGGCGGTCGCCTCCGCCTCCTCGCGCGGGACGCTGATCGCCACCGCGCCGGGCCCGTGCGAGGAGTCGAACCAGTTGGCCAGTTGCGCCCGCGCCCGGTCCAGGTCCTCGGGGTCTTCGACCATGAACCGCAGATTGGTCCGCAGCGCCTGGAAGCGGCCGCGCAAACCCTGGAACTGCTGCGCGGCGATGCGCGCCGGCGTGAAGGCAAGGCCGTCCATCTCGCCGCCGGTCGGCTCCAGGACGCCGATGATCCGGTAGAGCTGGTTGCGCGCCAGCACCTGCCGGCCGACGGACTGCCCGTCCTCGAACAACGTCGCGCCCAGTTCCGAGCCGAGCACCAGAACCGGCTCGGCCCGTTCCAGATCGGCCGCCTGGAACACATCGCCCTCGGCCGCCGCCAGCTCCCAGGCATCGAAGAACTCGGGCGTGACCTCCATGCCTTCGACGAACTCGATTTGCGGCTGCAGTCCCTCGGGCGGCGCCACCCGCTGGAACTGGCCTCCCTGACCGCCTCCGGCCCCTCGACCGCCCTGGCTCGCCTGACCGCCCTGGCTCGCCTGACCGCCCTGGCTCGCCTGACCGCCCTGGCCCGCCTGACCGCCGAAACCGAAGCCGCTCTCTCCAAAGCGGAAGCCGGTGCGGTTGGCCAGATAGGCGTAGCGGATCGCCTGCGTGACCGAACGCGCCTCCAGGTCGGCGGCGGTGAGCATCACCACCTCGGTGGAGGTCTGCACCTGCGCGGGCAGGACCATCTCGTCCGCGTCCTCCCGCGCGGCCACGACGATCTCCCGAAAGCGCGGCGACGACAGCAGCTCGCGCGACTGCTCGGAGGTGCGTCCCGCCAGCGCGATGCCGGCGGCGGTCGCGCCGACGGCCAGCGCCACGCCCAGCGACAGCAGCAGCGACTCGGCCGGCCGGCCGATCACCGAACGCACGCTCATGCGCAGGTCTTCGCGGTAGTTCATGCCGCCGCTCCCCCGTCCCGCTCGCCTCCGTCCTGCGCGACGCGGCCGTCACGGACGCGGATGCAACGGCGCGCGCGCCGCCCCAGATCGTCGTCGTGCGTGACCATGACGATGGTGACCCCCTCCTGGTTGAGGCCCTCCAGGATCGCCATGATCTCCGCGCCACGGTCGCTCGGCAGGTTGCCGGTCGGCTCGTCGGCCAGGATCAGGTCCGGCTTCAGCGCCAGCGAGCGCGCGATCGCCACGCGCTGCTGCTCGCCCCCGCTCATCATGGTCGGCAGGTGGTACGCGCGGTCGCTCAGGTCCACCTGCTCCAGCAGCTCGGCGGCGCGCTTGCGCCGGTCGCCGCGCCCCATGCCGGCGTAGCCCATCGGCAGCATCACGTTCTCGATGGCCGATAGCTCGCTGAACAGGTTGAAGCTCTGAAAGATGAAGCCGAAGTGCCGGTTGCGGATGCGCGCCTGCTCCTTGTCCGGGAGCTGCGTGATCTCCACGTCCTCCAGGAAATAGCTGCCCTCGCTCGGCACGTCGAGCAGGCCGACGATGTGCATGAAGGTCGACTTGCCCGACCCCGACGGCCCCATTACGGAGATGTACTCGCCGCGCTCGATCCGCAGGCTGACGTCGGTCAGCGCGGCCACCTCCACCTCGCCCAGATCGTACCGTTTGCCGATCTTCTCCAGTCGTATCATCCTCGCTCCCCTCGATCACGACCCTTCGATGACGACGATGTCGTGCTCGATGAAATTCTGATATCCGCTCACGATGATCTTGTCGCCGGCCTCCACGCCGGTCAGCACCTCGACGACGTTGCCTTCCACCTGCCCGAAGGTGACGGCGATCTTGACAGCGCGATCGTCGTCGATCCGGTACAGATACCGCTGGCTGCCGGTGGTGAGGTACGGACCGCGCGGCAGCAGCAGCGCCCCCTCGGTCACGCCCACCTCCATCACGCCCACGGCGGTGGCGCCGGACAACAGCGGCCCGGAGCCGGGAGCGGGCTGCACGCGGACCAGCACCGTGGCGCCCAGGCCGTCCGGGGACTGCTGCGCGACCCGGCCGACCGCCGCCACCGCCCCCGTGACGCCGGCCGAGCCGATGCCGAGCTCGACCGGCTGGTCGAGATGCAGCGCTCCCGCGTACTGCTCCAGCACCTCCAGATCGACGACCGCGCTGTCGGGATCGGCGATCGTGAACAGCGCCTGGTTGTCGTTGATCACGCTGCCGGGGACGCCGAGCGCCGCCTCCATCGACAGGACCTCGCCGTCGATCGGCGCGGCGATCGTCATCGCCGCGATCTTGTCCTGCTGGCGGCGTATCTCGACCTGCTGCGCCGCGATCGCCGCCAGCGACACCTGATCGTCGAGCGCCGCGACCTCCCGGTCCTCGGCGAGCTGCCGGCTCCGCTCCTCGCGGTCGTCGATCAGTCCCCGCAGGGTCCGCTCGGCCGCCTCCAGGTCGCTCGGCGCCGACACGCCGGCGGCCACCAGCGACCGCGCCTCGTCCCGCGCCTCGGTCGCTTCTTCGATGTCCCGTCCCAGGTTGTCGATCTGGCGCTGCTTGCGCTCCAGGTCGACGCGGCTCAGCAGCCGCTGCCGGGCCAGCGACCGTTCCGCATCGGCCAGATCGGCGCGCAGGTCGTCGAGCGTCTCTACCAGGTCGGTCGCGGCCAACTCCGCCAGCGGCTGGCCGGCGCTCACCCGATCGCCTTCCTGCACGTGCAGGGTCTTCGCCGATCCCGCTTCCGGGCTCACCACCGTCATCCGCACCGGGAAGACCACGGTGCCGCTGGCCTGGGTGGTCTGCACCAGGCGGCCGCGGGTCACCTGCGCCGCGTCGTACGACCGCAGCGTGTAGAGTTCCCGCCGCGGCCCCAACACCAGGTACGCCGCCACCGCCAGTCCCACCACCAGGACGCCCACCAGCAGCACCAGGCGCCACTGCCGCCGCTGGCCCGGCGGGCGGTACGCCTTGACCTTGTCGGTATCTACGATCCTGCTCTCAGCCATCGCCATCGTCGCTGCCCGGCGTGCGGGCGTGCCATGACCATAGTCCGTGCCGGCGCTAAACGTCGGCGCAAGCCACGCTAAACGGCTTCGGAACCGCGCGCGCGCCGCCAATTCGTCCCTGATCCGGCTGGAGGACCGGTCCAGGCAGAACCGGTCGGGCGGCAGCTCGCGGAACAGCGGGCGCAGCGCTGCCGGCACCCGCAGCCGGCCGAGCGTCAACAGGCCGTCAGGCTGCGGCCGGGCCGCTACCAGAAACCGGCAGCCGGCCGCGCCGATGGCGGCCACCGCCCTGCGCATCTGCCGCTCGCCGCCGTAGAAACGAGGCTGCAGCACGCGCTCGGCGGTGTCGGCGCCGACCACGAACACCGTCCCCGGAAACAGGGCTGCCTTGTCGGTGTAGAGCGCGGCGCGCGTCAACCACAGCTCCGCCCGCCCCAGGAACTGCGCCGCGCGGCGGTGCGCCTCGGCCGCGTCGAGCGGCGATTTGTCGGCGTTCAGCACCGGCAGCTCGTACGACACCTCCGTGCCCAGGAAGTCGGCGGCGGCCGCCGCCATCCCGCGATGGCCGTCGTGCACGGGATCGAATGCCCCCGACAGGAGCGCGCCGACCCTCCGCCGGCGCGGCGCCGGCACGTCGACCAGCACGGCGCCGTCCGCCTGGCGGCATACGGCGCGGGCGCCCGCCGCAAGGAGCGCGGTCAGCTCCGGCCCGGCGTCGAAGGCGGCCCGCACCGGCTCCGGCTCCGGCCACGGCGGCACGCCGGCGGGATCGACGCCCGCCGATGCGGCCAGCGCCAGCAGTACCAGCCGGCCGGCGACCGCCTCCTCGCCGGCGCGGTCGCGCGCCCCCTTGGCGAGCCGCACCGTGAACCGGCGCGACCCCAGGCCGTCGCGCGACGCGACGTGGCAGAGGTGCGCGCCCCGCCGCGGCCGGCCGGTGACCAGCGCGGCGGCACAGCCCATACCGACGACTGCGCCGCCGGCGGCCAGCCGCTTGGCACGCTCCCAGGCGACCGCCGCCAGCGCCGTCGCCACCGCCGGATCGGTGGCGCGGTCCGGCCTGGCTCCCAGCGCCGCGGCCAGCGCGCCCGGGTGGTAGCGATCATGCGCCTCCAGGACCGTTGCCGAAGACCCGGCGACCGCGTGCAACCACGCCAGCGCCTGCGTGCCGGCGCCGGCCAGCTCCAGCACGGCGGCGACCGGCGCGTGGTGCACGGCGCGCACCAGCGACGTCCACGCCGCCGCTCCTTCATTCGGGCGCGGCATCTGCTACCCTTACCGGAGCATGCCGCGCATCACCACCGTCCTGTTCATCGCCGACGTCGTCGGCAAGGCGGGCGTGTTCTGCGTCAAGAGCCTGTTGGCCGGTCTGCGCCGCGCCCATCAGATCGACCTGACGATCGCCAACGGTGACGGCGCTACCGGCGGCTTCGGGCTCGGCAAGCGGCATGCCGCCTATCTCCATAAGCTCGGCGTGGACGTGCTCACGTCCGGCGAGTGTATCTACTACAAGCGCGACATGGTGCCCTACCTGCAGGAGGTCAGCTACGTGCTGCGGCCGCTCAACTACCCGCGCGCCAATCCGGGGCGTGGCTGGGTGACGGTCACCGCCCGCGGCGGCGCCCGCGTGACGGTCGCGTGCCTGCTCGGTCAGTCCGGCTACGACCGCGTGCACGCCGCCAATCCGTTCGCCGCCGCCGACCGGCTGGCCGCCGAGCGGCGCGCGGAGACGCCGATCACCATCGTCGACTTCCACGCGCGTACCACCGCGGAAAAGCGGAACATGTCCGTCTGGATGGACGGCAAGGTGAGCGCGGTGTTCGGCACCCACGTGCGGGTACAGTCGGCGGACGCGGCTATCAGCGCCAAGGGGACCGCCACGCTCACCCACTGCGGGCGGACCGGAAGCATCGACTCGGTCGGCGGACTCGACCCGGAGATCGAGATCCGCAAGTGGCGCACGCAGATCTACGAGCGGTCGGCCGACACGTGGCGGAACCTGCAGCTACAGGGGGCGCTGGCTCGCTTCGATGATGACGGTCGCGCCGTGGCTCTGGAGCCGCTGCAGGTGCCCTGTGCCGGTCCGCCGGGAACCGATGCGCCGGCCGGTTGACCGGCGCCGGCCGGTTGACCGGCGTCGGCCGGCGTGGGTGTTGGCGGCTGCGCTACTGGCCGGCTGCTCCTTCGACTACCGCCCCACCTCGCTCGAGGAGGAGCTTGCCGAACAGATGCCCAATACCGTGCTGCGCGGCGTCGAGCACACCGTGGTGCGCGACGGCCGGATCGCCGCCGTGCTGCGCGTCGATCGGGTCGAGAGCTACGACGAACGCGACGTGGTGCGCCTGTTTGGCATCCACTTTACGGAGTTCGACGGCGCAGGCAGCGTGTTGACCGAAGCGTGGGCGGACCGCGCCGAGTACCACGTCGATACCGGCGACGCGCACGCGGAGGGTTCGGTGGTGGTGGAGTCGCGGCGCGACGACGCCCGGATCGCCGCCGACGCGCTGCGCTGGCGGGAATCGGGGCGCATGCTGGCCAGCGACGACGGCGCGGAGGTGGTGATCGAACGCGCCGATGGCTCGCGCGTCACCGCCGCCGGTTTCGAGGCCGACGTCGCGCGCCGCGTGATCCGCTTCCTGGGGCCGGTCTCGGGCCGCTTGGCGGCCGGCCGATGAGGGTTCCGCCGGGGGTCGCGCTGCGGCTGGCGGCCGGCGGCATGTTGGCCGGCGTCCTGCTGGGCGGCACGGCTGTGGCCGCCGCCGAGGAGGTGTCGTTTCGCGCCGCCGACCGCATGGAGACCGTGCTTGCGGGTGGGCGGGAACGGACCGTGTTGACCGGCGCCGTGGAGGTCGTGGTGGACGGCGCCACCATCGTCCGCGCCGACGTCGTCGAAGTGCTCGGCGACCAGTTCGAGATCATCATCGCCCGCGGCGCGGTGCAGGTGATCGACGAGGAAGCGAACGTCGAGATCGCCAGCGAGCGCCTGTTCTTCGACCGCGAGCGGTCGGTGCTGCGCATCCAGGGCAGCACGCTGTTGATCGACCGCGACAACGAGGTAGTGGTGAAGGGCGGGTTCATGGAGTACCACCAGGAGTCCGGCGAGGCGACCGTGCAGATCGGCGTCCGCATCCTCAAGCCCGATCTGGTGGCCCGCTCGGAGTTCGCGCACTACCGGCGCCACGAGAATACCGTCGACCTGTCCGGCATGCCGGTGGTGACGCAGAACGGCGACGAGTACCGAGCGATGCGCATCTTCGTCGACCTGAACCGGGACTCCGTCCGGATGGAAGGGCAGATTCGGGGCACCATCACGGTGTCGTGAACGATCCGCCAGAGCACGATCTGCCAGAGCACGATCTGGCAGCGGCGGCCCGGCCCGCGCCGGTGCTGGCGGTCCGCGACCTGAGCAAGCGATTCGGCCGCAAGACGGCGGTGAAGGGCGTCTCCTTTCGCATGGACGTGAGCGAGGTGGTCGGCCTGCTCGGCCCCAACGGGGCCGGCAAGACCACCGTGTTCTTCATGATCGCCGGCTTCATCGAGCCGTCGGCAGGCTCGATCTCTCTGGGGAGCGAAGACATCACGCGGCTGCCGATGTACCGGCGGGCGCGCAGCGGCATCGCCTATCTGCCGCAGGAGCCGTCGGTCTTCCGCCGGCTGACCGTGCGCCAGAACGTCCTGGCGGTCCTGGAGACCCGCCGCATGCGCCGCCGCCAGCGCCACGAACGCTGTGACCAACTGCTCGCGGAGCTGGGCATCGAGGAGCTGGCTGCGCAGAAGGCGCACACCCTGTCCGGCGGCGAGCGCCGGCGTACGGAGATCGCGCGAGCGCTCGCCGGCGATCCCCGGTTCCTGCTGCTCGACGAGCCGTTCGCGGGCATCGACCCGATCGCCGTCCATCACCTCAAGCGCGTCGTCCGCTCGCTCGCCGGCAAGAGGATCGGCATCCTGCTCACCGATCACAACGTCCGCGACGCCCTGGAGATCACCGACCGCTCCTACATCATCGACGGCGGCCGCATCATCGCCGAGGGCACCCGCGAAGCGCTGCTGGCCGACCCGGCGGCGCGCAGGGCCTACCTGGGAAACGAATTCCGCATGTAACGGCGGGCCGATCGAATTGACACCCCGACCGGGGCGCGCCAGACTCGACCGGTGAGCGCGGCCGCGCGGCCCGACGCGCTCGCGGTGGAACCAGACACCCAACGATGCAAGCCCAGCAGCCGGTCCTCCGGCAGGAGCAACGCCTGCGGATGACGCCGCAGCTCTACCAGGCGATTCGCATCATGGCGCTGCCGCTGGCCGACCTGCAGCTCACCATCGGCCAGGAACTGCAGCGCAACCCGGCGCTGGAGGTGGTCTCCGAAGAGGCCACCGACTCCCTCGACGAGCTGGAGGAACGCCCGGAGGAGGAGCTGTTCGGCGACTCCTCCGATCCGGGTTTCCCGAGCCTGCGCACCGGCGGGGATGCGGACGCCAAGCAGCGTTTTCTGGAGGGCGCGCTGCAGCGTCCGGAGACGCTGCAGGAGCACCTGCTGTGGCAGGTGCGGCTGCAGCCGGCCGGCGCGGAGGTGGTGCGCACCGCCGAGCTCCTGATCCGCAATCTGGACGACAACGGATTCTTCCGCGAGCCGCTCGCCGCGGCGCTCCCGGACGCCGACCCGCGCACGCTCGACCGGGCGCAGCGGCTGGTGCAGAGGCTCGACCCGGCCGGCACCTGCGTCGCCGACTACCGCGAGTCGCTCATCGTCCAGATACGGCACCACGAGGCGCCGGCCGCGCACGCCGCGGCGGTGGTCGAAGGCCATCTCGACCGGCTGGAGCGCGGCCGGTTCGACGAGATCGCGCGGGCGCTCGGCATTTCGGTCGCCGACGTGCACGCGGTACTCGCCTTCGTGCGCACCCTGGAGCCGCTTCCGGGGCGGAACTTCGAATCGGAGCCGACCCGCTACGTGATCCCCGACTTGATCGTCCGCATGGACGGCGGCGAGCTGGTGATCGTCCTCAACGACGAGGTGATCCCCGTGCTGGGGGTCGACAGCTTCTTCGAGCGGCTCGGCGGCAACGGATCGGCCGGCGGCGCGGCCGGCAGGGAAGCGCGCCGATTCGCCAAGGCGAACCTGCAGGAAGCGCGGTCGTTCATCCGCAACGTGGACGCCCGCAACCGGTCGCTGGTGCGGGTTACCCGGTCGGTGGTCGATCACCAGCGCGAGTTCTTCCGGCGCGGGCCGAAGCAGCTCCGCCCCTTGACGCTCCGCGACGTAGCCGACGAGGTCGAGCTGCACGACGCGACCGTGTCGCGGGTCGTCAACGGCAAGTTCGTGCAGACCGAGTGGGGGGTCTTCGAGCTGCGCGACTTCTTCACCAACTCGATCTCCGGCGCCGGCTCCAGCGGGTCGCAGTACTCCAAGGCCGGCGTCAAGGAGATGGTGCGCGAGATCATCGAGGCCGAGCCGCCCGGCGGCAAACGGTTGTCGGACAGCCGCATCGCCGCCGCGCTGGCCGAGCGCGGCGTCAAGATCGCCCGCCGCACGGTCGCCAAGTACCGCGGCGAGCTCGACATCGAAAGCTCCCTGGAGCGCTGACGGAGACCCATGGCGTTCACCACCCTGGACCTGCTGCGGTTGGACCTGCGCGAGAACGAAGCGCTGCACCTGTCGTGCATCGGCGGGCGGTCCGGCATCATGCGTCAAATCAACGCCCCGGAGTTGAACCGGCCCGGTCTGGCGCTGGCCGGGTTCTACGAGCAGTTCGCGTTCCAGCGCATCCAGGTGTTCGGCCGCGGTGAGAACGCCTATCTGAAGGAACTGTCCGCGGAGGGCAAGACCGACACCCTGAAGCGCCTGTTCGACCACGCGGTCCCGTGCTGCGTCTTCACCGACGACCAGCAGCCGACCGAGGATTTCCGCGAGCTGTGCGAGGCGGCCGGATGCCCCCTCCTGCAGACATCGCTCTCGTCCTCTTCCTTCACGGCGCGCGTGGTGAGCGCGCTGAACTCGATCTTCGCGCCGTCCTGCCGCGTGCACGGCGTGCTCCTGGAGGTGTTCGGTCTGGGCGTCCTGCTGCAGGGACCCAGCGGCGTGGGCAAGAGCGAGGCCGCGCTCGCCCTGGTCGAGCGCGGCCACCGTTTCGTGGCCGACGACCTGGTGGAGATCAGGCGGGTCGGCAACACCCTGATCGGCAAAGGCGTGGAGGTCACCAGCCGCCACCTGGAGATCCGCGGCATCGGCATCATCAACATCGCCTATCTGTTCGGGGTCGGCGCCATCCGCGACTCCAAGCACATCCAGTTGGCGGTGCAGCTCGAGGAGTGGGACAACTCGCGCGAATATGATCGAATCGGCGACCAGGACATGCAGGTGGAGATCATCGGCACCCACATCCGCCAGATCGTGATACCGGTGCGGCCCGGCCGGCCCGTGCCGATCCTGATCGAGACCGCGGCGATGAACGAACGGGTCAAGCACATGGGGTACAACTCCGCCCAGGAGTTCAACCGCAGCGCCATGGCATGGATGACGGTCCGCAATCCGCAGACCGCCGCGGTCGAGGAGTGGTAGGTCAGTCCCGATGGTCGAGCGTGAGGTCAGAATCGCCAACCGGGCCGGCGTGCACGCACGGCCGGCAGCGCTGCTGGTGCGGGCCGCCAACCGCTTTCAGGCCGACATCTACCTGGAAAAGGACGGCGAACGGGTCAACGGCAAGTCGATCATGGGGATCATCGCCCTGGGCGCCGCCTATCGAACCTCGCTGCGCGTCATCGCCACCGGCGCAGACGAGGTGGAGGCCGTCGAAGCGCTGGTCCGCCTGGTGGAGAGCAAGTTCCAGGCGACCGACGACGCACCATGAACGACCTGACGCCGCGCCGGCGGCAGACCTTTCAGTTCATCTTGAGCTATCTGGAACGGCACGGCTTCCCGCCGTCGGTACGCGAGGTGGCGGCCCATCTCGGCATCACCACCAAAGGAGCGCACGACCACCTGCAGGCGCTGGAGCGCCAGGGCTACATCGGCCGCGGCAGCCGCCGGTCGCGGGCGATCACGATCACGCGGCGCGATGCGGAGGAGCCGGAGATCGTCGAGATACCGGTGCTCGGCACCGTGGTCGCCGGACAGCCGCTGCTCGCCGAGGAGAACCTCGACGGCACCTACCCGCTGGCGCGGTCCGGCATCGGCTCCGGGGAGTACTTCGCGCTGCGCGTGCGCGGCGACAGCATGCTCGACGCCGGAATCAACGACGGCGACCTGGCCGTGATCCGCCGGCAGCCGACCGCCACCGACGGCGACATCGTGGTGGCGATGATCGACGACGCCGTGACCCTGAAGTGGTTCTACAAGGAGAGCCGGCGCGTACGCCTGCAGGCGGCGAACCCAGCCTACCCGCCGATCTACGCCACCACCGATCTCCGCATCCTGGGCAAGCTGGCGCGCCTGGTGCGCGACTACCGCTGACCCGGCGCTCCGGTCGCGCAGGACGCCCGCCGCCGGCCGAACGCGGCTGATGCCGATGGCCGAAGAGGCGGCGCCCACCTATCTGTTCTGCGGGCCCGATACCGGCGAGAAGCGCCGGTCGGTCGAGCGGCTGCGCGCGCTGCTCCAGCGCAGCGCCGGCGGCGCCCCGCTGGCGATCGAGCGCCACTATCCGTTCGACACCGTCATCGTGGACGTGATCGCGTCGCTGCGCACCCCCAGCCTGTTCGCGCCGCGGCGGCTGGTGGTGCTCGGCCAGGCGGAGTCGCTGAAGGCGGCCGACGCCGCGGCGCTGGCCGACTACTGCCGCGACCCCGCCGCCGGGACCACGCTGGTGATCGAGACCGAGGAGCTGCGCGTCGCCAAGCGCCTGCAGGACGCGGTCCCGGCCTCCCGCCGCCGGGTGTTCTGGGAGCGCTTTCCCGATCAGCGGCGGCGCGCCATCAACGCCTTCTTCCGCGAACGGAGGATCGCCATCGACGACGAGGCGGTCGAGACCCTGAACGAGATCGTCGGCTCCTCATCGGCAGCGCTGGAGAGCGAGTGCGCGGCGCTGGCCGCCATGCATCGAGCCCTTGGCGAACCGGCCGCCCTGAGCGTGGAGCACGTCGACCGCTGGATCCATCACAGCCGCGCCGAGACGGTGTTCACCCTGTTCGACCACCTGGGGAGCCGCGACTTGGCCGCCGGCATTCGCGCCCTGCAGGCGATCATGTTGACCCGGCAGACGACCCCGTCGCAGCTCCTCGGCGCGCTGGCGTCCCAGTTCCGCAAGGCGGCCGATCTGCAGAAGCTGCTGCCGCGCATGGACCGGCAGCAGGCGTGGCGGCAGCTCAAGGTGTCCGGCAAGCGGGCGCAGGCCAGCATCGCGCGCGCGGCCGAGCGCTACCGCGCCGCGGAGCTGCAGGCGATCCTGCTGGCGCTGGCCGAGTTCGACGTGCGCATCCGCTCCGCCGCGCAGCACATGCAGCTCAGCCTGCTCCGGCTGGCGCTCTACTACGTCGTCGCTCGAGGTGGGCAAGGAGCGTGGCGGCTGTTTCCGAACTGACGCCGGCGCAGCGGCCGATCTCCTGCGGCGTAGCCCGCGCCACCCCGGCCACCGAAGCGAACCGTTGCAGCAGGCGCCGGCTGCGCACCGGTCCGATGCCCGCCACCTCTTCCAGCACGGAGCGCGCCACCCGTTTGGTGCGCAGCAGCTTGTGGTAGCTGGTCGCGAAGCGGTGCGACTCGTCCCGCACCGCCTGCATGAGCCGCAGCGCCGCGCTCCCTTCGGGCAGCACCACCGGCGCGCTGCGACCCGGCAGGTAGATCTCCTCGTTGCGCTTGGCCAGGCCGGCCAGCGGCAGATCGGTCAGCCCGAGACCGTCGAGGATTCCCTTGGCGGCGCTCACCTGACCGGCGCCGCCGTCCACCAGCACCAGGTCCGGGCGGGGCCGGCGATCGTTGAGCACGCGGGCGTAACGCCGCGCGACCACCTCACGCATCGCCTCGAAGTCATCGACCCGTCCGCCCAGCGAGCGGATACGGAAGTGCCGGTACTCGCCTTTCACCGGCCGGCCCGCGTCGAATACCACCAGCGACGCCACCGTGTCGCGCCCGCCCAGATGGGAGATGTCGAAGCCCTCGATCCGCTGCGGCGCCAGCGGCAGGCGCAGCTCCCGGCGCAGTTCCTCGACGCCGCGCTCGGAATCGATGCCCGGATTGGCCCGCTCGGCGTCCTGGCGGGCGTTGGACTCCGCCAAGCGCAGGATCTGCGCGTGCCGGCCGCGCTTGGGGACGCGCAGACGCGGCGCCGCCTGCCGCCGCAGCGAGTCGGCGGGCAGCAGCTTGCCCAACGCCGCCGCGAGCGCGGCCGGCTCCTCCACGGCGCGCGTATAGATCGACAAACCGGCCAGCGCCGCGGCGCGGCCGCCGTAGTAGCCGAGCAGGAATCGGGAGCGCGCCGCTTCCGCGCCGGAGCGCCCCGGGTCCAGCACGTGAAACCGCTCCCGGCCGACCAGGTTGCCGCCGCGGAACTGCAGCACCAGGAACCGATGCCAGTCGTCACCGGCAACGTGGCCCACGTAGTCGCGGTCGTCGGCGTCCACGCCGGCGACGTGCTGCTGTTCGGTGACGTCGCGGATCGCCTGTAGCTGGTCGCGGATCGCCGCGGCGCGTTCGAATCGCTGCTCGTCCGCCGCCCGTCTCATCTGCCGTGTCAGGTCGCGGCTCAGGTCGCCGGTCCGCCCCGAGACCAGCTTGCGAACCGCTTGCACCCGCTCGGCGTACCGTTCGGCGCCGATGGCGCCGATGCAGGGCGCGGCGCAGCGGTTGATGTAGTGGTTGAGGCAGGGAGCGGGGCGGCGCTTGAAGACCTCGCCGCGCTTGCGCAGCGGGAACAGGCGATCGATCAGGTCGAGGTAGACGTCGATCTGGTTGGCCTTGGCGAACGGCCCGAAGTACTCGGAGCCGTCGAACACGATCGTGCGCGTCCGGTAGACCCGCGGGAACTCTTCGGCGGTGAGCCGGATCACCGGATAGGACTTGCCGTCCTTCAGGTTGATGTTGTAGCGCGGCGCGAAGCGCTTGATGAGGGAGTTCTCCAGCAGGAACGCCTCCGACTCGCTGGCGGTCAGCACCGTCTCGATCGAGGCGGTGCGGGCGGCCAGCAGCAGCGCTCGGGGATCGCGCGGCCCCCGGTTGAAGTAGCTGGCTACGCGCGAGCGCAGCTTCTTGGCCTTGCCTACGTAGAGCACCGAGCCGGACGAGTCCTTGAAGAGGTAGACGCCCGGCGCCTGCGGCAGCCGCACGGCGACGGCGCGAAGATCGTCATCGGGCATGGTGCATGGGCTCCGTACGTTTCCCGGATCGGGCGTTTCCCCGGATCGTGCTTTTCTCAGAGTACCGTCGTGCCGATGGACAGGGTAAGGCCCGCGCGCAGCAGGCTCAGGCCGCCCGCGCGGCGGTTTGTCGAGGGAGTTGCATCCTTGCTACGTTGTGTCACCGCCCGACGGGGGATTAGCTCAGATGGTAGAGCGATAGGTTCGCAATCTATAGGTCAGGGGTTCGAGTCCCCTATCCTCCACTCCTGCGCAGCCGCTCCGGCGCCCGACGCGGACGGCTGAGCGATGATCGTATCCGATGCGACCATGCGGGCGCTGCTGGAGGCCGGCACCGTGCGGATCGAGCCGCTGGAGGAGTACCAGCTCCAGCCGGCCTCCGTGGACCTGCGGCTCGGCGACCACTTCCTGAAGGTCGACGAGAACACGGCCGACAGCATCTCGCTGACCGAACCGGTCCGTTACATCGATCTGCGCGCGCAACAGATCGTCATCCCTCCGCAGTCGTTCCTGCTGGCGGTCACCCGCGAGCGCATCCGTCTGCCGAACGATCTGACCGCCTTCGTCGAAGGGCGCAGCTCGATCGGCCGCATCGGCCTGTTCATCCAGAACGCCGGTTGGGTCGACCCCGGCTTCGACGGCACGATCACGCTGGAGCTGTTCAACGCCAACCGGCTGCCGATCCGCCTCACCGCCGGCCGGCGCATCTGTCAGATCGTGTTCGCCCGCATGGACCGGCGGGCGGCGCGGCCGTACGGCGGCAAGTACCAGAACCAGCGCGACGCGGTCGGCAGCCGCGTCTACCAGGACACCGCCTGAGCCCGGGCCTGCCGCGCACCCGCGGCGGCCCTACCGGTCGTCGATCGCTACGTAGTCACGCTGGGTCGGCCCGGTGTATATCTGCCGCGGCCGCGCCAGCCGCGCGTCCGGGTCGCGGATCATCTCATGCCAGTGCGCGATCCAGCCCGGCAGCCTGCCGATCGTGAACAGCGTCGGGAACATGTCGACCGGAATCCCCAGCGCCTGCAGAATGATCCCGGAGTAGAAGTCGACGTTCGGATAGAGCTTGCGGGAGATGAAGTACTCGTCGCGTAGCGCGATCTCCTCGAGCTCGACGGCCAGGTCGAGGAGCGGGGTAGAGGCGTGCACCCGGTCGAGGACCTCGAAACAGAGCTTCTTGAGGATCTTCGCGCGCGGATCGAAGTTCTTGTAGACGCGGTGCCCGAAGCCCATCAGCCGCACGCCGGCGGCGGCCTTGTTCTTGACCTTGTCGAGGTAGTCGGAGCCGCGGTCCCCGGTCGCCAGGATCTGCCGCAGCATCTCCACCACCGCCTGGTTGGCGCCGCCGTGCAGCGGACCCCACAGCGCGTGCACGCCGGCGGCGATGGAAGCGAACAGGTTGGCCATGGAGCTGCCTACCATGCGCACGGTGCTGGCCGAGCAGTTCTGTTCGTGGTCCGCGTGCAGCAGGAAGATCGTATCCATGGTGCGGGCGATCTGCGCGTCGACGACGTAGTCCTCGCACGGGGTGGCGAACATCATGTGCAGGAAGTTGGCGGCGTACCCCAGGTCGTTGCGCGGATACATGAACGGCTGGCCGATCGAGTGCTTGTACGAGTAGGCGACGATGGTCGGCAGTTTGGCGATCAGCCGGTGGATGGATATCTCCACCTGCCGTTCGTCGTGCATGTCCAGCGAGTCGGAGTAGAACGTGGAGAGCGCCCCGACGACCGCGCCGCAGATCGCCATCGGGTGCGCGCGCTTCGGGAACCCCTCGTAGAAGCTGCGCACGTCTTCATGCACCATCGTGTGATAGGTGATGTGGCTCATGAACGAGCCGAGCGCTTCGCGGGCCGGCAGCTCGCCGTCGAGGAGCAACATGGCCGTCTCCAGGAAGTGGCTGCGCTCGGCAAGCTGTTCGATCGGGATGCCGCGGTAGCGCAGCACGCCCTGCTCGCCGTCGATGAACGTGATAGCGCTGCGGCAGGAGCCGGTGTTGGCGTAACCCGGATCGACGGTGATCGCGCCGCTGTCGCGGCGCAGCGCCGCGATGTCGATGCCGACCTCCCCCGCGGAACCGCGTACCACCGGGAGATCGAGTTCCTTGCCGTCCAGCGCAATGCGGGCCGTGTCGGCCATGTCCTGTAAGCCTCCGAACCTGACGTAGCGCCATCTTAGCAGCGCTCGCGGCCGGATGAAAGGCGCGGCCCGATGCGCCGGGTCCCCTCGCAGCCTCCGAATAGACGAAGTTGCCGTGTAGCGCGGATCGTACCCAACTCCCGGCACGCCGCGCGGCATGCAACGGCCGGGGCGCCTGCCCTACGCCGGAAGGCGCACCGTAAACGTGCTCCCGGCGCCGACCTCGCTGGCGGCGCTGACGCGGCCGCCGTGCGCCTGCACGATGTGCTTGACGATCGCCAGCCCCAGGCCCGACCCGGGAATGCGCGAGTCCCGCTCGACGCGATAGAAGCGCTCGAACAGCCGTTCCAGGTGTTCGGGGGCGATGCCGGGTCCTTCGTCGACCACGTCGATGCGCACGCCGCCCTCGGACTGGGCGCTGACGTGCACCGCCCCCTTTTCGCCGCCGTACAGCAGCGCGTTGTCGAGCAGGTTGACCAGCGCCCGTTCCAGCAACGCGGCGTTGGCGCGCACCCGCACGCCGTCGACGCCGGTGGTGTCGATGCGCACTCGGCGATCGTGGAAACGCGACCGGCAGGCGTCGATCGCACGCGCGACGATGGGGGCGAGCGGTTGCGGGTCGGCGGCGATGCCGTCGTGCTCGCCCTGCTCGATGTGGGACAGGATCAGCAGGTCCTCCACCAGCGCGTGCAGCCGCTCCGCATGCGCGCCGGCGATGCGCAGGAACCGTTTGCCGTTGGAACCGCGGTACAGGCGGCGGTCGAGCATGGTCTCCACGAAACCCTTGATAGCGGTGATCGGCGTGCGCAGCTCGTGCGAGACGTTGGCCACGAAGTCGTGCCGCAGCCGCTCCAGCCGGCGCAGCCGCGTCGCATCGGTCGCACAGAGCAGGACCAGCCCGCCGTCGCCGTCAGCCTGCACGCGGCTCACGCGGAGGTGGACCACCGCCTCCGGCGCCAGCTCGGCCAGATCTCCCCCACCGTGATCCGAGACGCCCGCCAGGACCGGCGCCAGGATGGCCCGCAGCGACGGCGCTGACAGCGCTTCCGCATACGGGCGCCCGACGTGTTCGGCGCGCACACCCAGCAGGCTGCCGGCCGCCGCGTTGGCGACGCAGATGACGCCGCGCGCGTCCACGGCCACCACCGCGTCGGGAAGCTGAGCCAGCAGGCGCTCCACCCGGCGGGCGTTGCGCGTCTCCGCGGCGGTCGCGCCGGCATCCTGCCGTGCGCGCGCGACCGCCATCCGCAGGCGGCGGAGAGACCACGCCAGCACGCCGGCCGTCGCGCCGAGCAGCGCCAGCGACAAGCGCGCGACGCCCGGCCCCAGCGCCTCCGCCGGCAGCAGCGCCGCAGCGGCAATGCCCAGCGCGGCGACCGTGCCGGCCGCGGCACGCACGGCCGGCGTGCCGCGGCCGCCGGGGGCATCGGCCGCGCGCGGTCCGCTCATTCGCGCGTCACGCACGCATCACTCATTCCCGCATCCGGAATCCTACGCCGCGCACCGTCTCCAGACGCCACGCCTCATCGCCGAGCTTCTTGCGCAAGGAGACGATGATGACGTCGACCGACCGGTCGGTAACCGGATAGCCGGCGCCGTGCACGCCGGTGACGATGCGGGAACGCGACGACACCCAGCCGGCGCGCTCGGTCAGAAACTGCAACATCCGAAACTCGGTGGCGGTCAGCCGCAGCGGCCGGCCGGCGACGGTCGCCTCGTGGCGCTGTGGGTCGATGCGGACGGGGCCGGCGGCGACCGCGGCTGCCGGCTCGCCGCCGGCGGCGTCGTCCGCGGCGCCAAGCGGTTCGCGGCGCCGCAGCAGCGCGCGCGCGCGCGCCACCAGTACGCGCGGGCTGAACGGCTTGGCGACGTAGTCGTCCGCGCCGATCTCCAGGCCGGCGATCATGTCCTCCTCTTCGCCGCGGGCCGATACGATCAGGATCGGAATGGCGCGGGTCTGCGCGTCGTCCTTGAGCCGCCGGCAGACGGTCAGTCCGTCGATACCCGGCAGCGCCAGATCGAGCACGATCAGCTCGGTCGGCTCGCGGACCACCGAGTGCAGCGCCTCCTCGCCGGAGGTCACCCGCCGGGGCGCGAAGCCCGCGCCGCCCAGATTGAAGTCGATCAGCTTGGCGATGTCGCGGTCATCCTCGATGATGAGCGCGTGCGGCCGCGGGCCGCCCCGATTCAGGCCGGTCCGCTTCATGCGGGCTCGTACATGCGGATGAACGCGCGCGGCAGCGTCCAGCACAAGAGCCGCACCAAGCGAGCGGCGGCCAGGGTCACGAGACGGTGCGAACGGCTCGGCCGAGCCGCCGCCGCCCGCTGCAGGATGGCGGCCAGGCGGTCGTGCTCGGCGCCTCCGAAGCGTTCGGCGACGTCCCGCGCGCCGCGCTCGGCGACACGCGCCGCGTCCTCCGGGTGCGCCAGCGCGTCGTGCACCCGGCGCACGTACTCCGCCCGGCCGGCGGCCAGATAACCGCCGACCACGCCGCCGGCGATCTGCGCCGACACGCCGGCGTCGTCGGCCAGCGCCACGATCGGCAGCCTGCAGAGCTTGGCCTCCGTGATCACCAGCGCGAAGGTGTCGCCGAGGCCGGCGTACAGCATCAGGTCCGCCTCCACCATCTCACGCAACATGCGCCCGTGGCTGACCGCGCCGAGCAGCCGCACGCGTTCGGCTGCTCGGGCCGAACGGCGCACCCATTCGGTAAGCGGCCCCGGTCCAGCCAGCCGCCACTCGGCGCGCGGATAGCGGTCGGCCAGCTCGTCGTTCCAGATCGAAACGAGCATCTCAACGTTCTTTTCCGTAGACAGCCGTCCCGGGGTGAGCAGGCGGAGGGCCGCGCCGGCGCCCGGACGCGGGCGCGGGCGCGTGCGCGGCGGCGGCGTGGAGCGCAGCGGGAATCGGTTCTCGATCACCCGTCCGGGCTGCACGCGCAGGACCTCCACCAGATATCGCCGCATCTTCTCACAGACGATGCTGAGGAGCACGCGGTGCATGCGCCGCTGCGTCATGCCGAGCAGCCCGGTGAGCATCCAGCGAATCGCCGCCTGCGCCGCCGGCCCCGAGCCCGGCGGATAGGCATAGACCATGTAGTCCGGCGCGTAGGTGGTGAAGCGATTGACCATCGGCACGCCGAAGCGCGCCGACAGGTACAGCAGGAAGAACAGCCCTTGCGGTGCCACGCAGTGCCCGTACGCCACGTCGAACCGGTGCCCGCGCAGCCGCCGCGCCAGCCGGCGCGGATCGGCGTCGAACACGCGGTAGAAATCGCGATAGGCGGCCAGCTTGTAGGTGCGCGTATGCTCGGTATTGGTGGAGACCACCACCACCGTGTCGCCCCGCTCCCGGAAGAACGCCAACTCGGCTTCGATACTGCGGCTGACGCCGTCGATCAGACCGTACGAGTCGCTGACGAGCAGTATGCGCACGTCAGATCAGGGCGCGCTCCATGACCCGGTTCAGGCGCTTGGCGAACGCGATCGGGTCCTCCGGCCTCACGCCTTCGATGAGCAGTGCCTGTTCCAGCAACAGCCGGCTGGCGTCGTCGAGCAGAGCGTCGTCGCCGCGTTCGGCAAGGCCGACGATGATCGGGTGTCCGGGGTTGACCTCCAGGATCGGCTTGCTGTCCGGCAGGTCACGTTGCCCGAGCTGCTTCAGCACGTTCTGGAAGGCGAGCGTCGGGTCGCTGCCGTCGGCGACCACGCAGGACGGCGAGTCGCTGAGCCGGAGGCTCGGCCGCACGTCCTTGACCTGATCGGAGAGCACCTTCTTCATCCTGGCGAGCAGCGGTTCGATCTTCTTCTCGCTCTCCCGGTCGCGTTCGTCCTGCAGATCGTCGGCGGTATCCGAGCGGTTGACCGACTTGAGCTCGAGGTCGCCGTAGGTGCCGATGGCGGGCACCACCAGCTCGTCGATCTCGTCCTCCATGATCAGCACCTCGAAGCCCTTCTCGCGGTACGCCTCCAGCAGGGGCGAGCGCTTCAGGTCGGCCGAACGGTCGCCGGTGATGTAGTAGATCGCCTTCTGGTCGGAAGAGATGCGCTCCTGGTATCGGGCCAAGCTGACCAACCCCTCCTCGGAGCTCGACCGGTAGCGCACCAGTTCCAGGAGCTGCTCCCGGTTGCCCGGGTCCTGGTAGAGCCCCTCCTTGAGCACGCGGCCCAGCTCGGTGAAGAACCGGTCGTAGGCGGTGGGGTTGTTCTTGGCCAGGGAGCCGAGCTCGGACAGGATCTTCTTTACCGACGCCTGCCGGATCGCCGACATGGTGCGGTTCTGCTGCAGTATCTCGCGCGAAACGTTGAGCGGCAGATCCTCCGAGTCGATCACCCCGCGGATGAAGCGCAGGTAGACCGGCAGCAGATCGCGGTCGTCATCGGTGATGAACACGCGCCGCACGTACAGCTTCATGCCGGGCCGGTAGTCGGCGTAGTAGATGTCGGGCGGCGCTTTGGCCGGCAGGTAGAACAGCGTGGTGTACTCCAGCGTGCCTTCCGCGTGCGTGTGCACCCAGTGCAGCGGGTCCTCCGTGTCCACGGTCAGGGTCTTGTAGAACTCCCGGTAGTCGTCGTCCGACAGCTCGGACTTGGGACGCTTCCAGAGGGCCGAGGCGGCGTTTATCTGCTCCACCTTGTCCTCGGCCTTGTCTCCGGCGTCTTCCCCGGCGCCGGCGGCTGCCTGGTCCGCGCTGGCCGGCTCCGCGTAGTGCAGGTGGATGGGATGCGGGATGTGGTTGGAGTAGCGCTTGACGATCCCCTCGATCCGGTACCGGGAGGCGAACTCCTTGCCGTCGTCGTTGAGGTGCAGCGTCACGGTGGTGCCGGGCTGCGCGCGCTCGGCCGACTCCACCTCGAACCGGCCGCGCCCGTCGCTCACCCACCGGTGCGCCTGATCATGGCCGGCGCGCCGGCTCACCACTTCGACCCGATCGGCGACCATGAACGAGGCGTAGAAGCCGACCCCGAACTGCCCGATCAGGTTGGTCTGGGCGGCGGCGTCTCCCTTGGCGTCGTGCAGGAAGCGACGCGTGCCGGAGCGCGCGATCGTGCCCAGGTTCTCCTGCAGCTCCTCGGCGTCCATGCCGATCCCGGAGTCGGAGACCGACAGGGTCGAGCGCTCGCCGGCGTCGAACTCAATGTCGATGCGCGGCACGAACGGGAAGCCCTTGTAGTCGTCCTCGGTCAGGGTGAGGTACTTGAGCTTGTCCAGCGCGTCGGAGGCGTTGGAGACCAGCTCGCGCAGGAAGATCTCTCGCTGCGAGTAGAGCGAGTGCGTGATCAGATGGAGGAGCTCGGTTACCTCGGTCTTGAATTTCTGCTTGGCCATCGGTCGAAAGGTAGTGCCGCCGCTCAGGCGCCGGCCAGCGCGCCGGCCGCTGCGGCGAACTTCAGGCCCATGGCCGCGCGCACCTGCGCCATCGTCTCCTGCGCTTGGCGCCGCATGTGGGCATTGCCGGCGTCGATGATCGCCTCGATGCGCTCCGGGTCGGCCGCGTAGGCAGCGCGGCGTTCCCGAATCGGCTCCAGAAACGCGTTCAGCGCGCGCGCCAGCTTGCGCTTCACCTCCACGTCGCCGACCGCGCCGCGGCGGTAGCGATCCTTGAGGTCGGCGACCTCCGCCGCGTCCGGGTTGAAGGCGTCGTGATACTGGAAGACCGGATTGCCCTCCACCGTGCCGGGGATGTCCGCCCGCACGCGCTTGGGGTCGGTGTACATGCCCATCACCCGGCGCTGCACGGTGGCGGTGTCATCGGCGAGGTAGATGGTGTTGTCCAGGCTCTTGCTCATCTTGGCCTGCCCGTCGGTGCCGAGCAGCGACGGCACGTCGCCGAGCAGGGTGCCGGGCTCCGGGAAGATCGGCCCGTAGAGCTTGTTGAAGCGGCGGCATATCTCGCGGGTCACCTCCAGGTGCGATTCGTTGTCCTTGCCGACCGGCACCAGATCGGCGCGCGGCAGCAGGATGTCGGCGGCCTGCAGCACCGGGTAGCCCAGCAGGCCGAACGGCAGGGCGTCCAGATGCTCGTGCTGCGCCATCTCCTTGACCGTGGGCACGCGCTCCAGGCGCGGCACGGTCACCAGCATGCCGAGCAGCGTGTTCAGCTCGAAGGTCTCCGGGATCGCGCTCTGCACGAAGATGGTGGAGCGCTCCGGGTCGATGCCGACCGCCAGGTAGTCCAGCACCACCTGACGGATGTTGTCGTGCAGCGCGTCCAGATGGTGCTTTTCCGGTCGCGTGGTCAACGTGTGCACGTCGGCGACGATGAAGAAGCACTCGTATGCGTCCTGGAGCTGCACGCGGTTGCTCAGGCTGCCCACGTAGTGGCCGATGTGCAGTGGGCCGGTCGGCCGGTCGCCGGTGAGGATGCGTCTCCTGGCTGCCATCGAGCGCACCGTAGAGGCGCGGCGCGGGGTGGGTCAACTCCGCATACGGTAGCAGCCTGTTCGCTATTACGCGCAAACTCGAAGAATCGAGGAGACCCGATGTTCACACCGCATGAACGCGAGAAGCTGCTGCTGGCGGTAGCCGGCATGGTGGCGCGCGACCGGCTGCAGCGGGGCGTCAAGCTCAACCACCCCGAGGCCACCGCCGTCATCTCCACCCAGATCATGGAGTGGGCGCGCGAGGGCCGGTCGCTGACCGACATCGTCGAGCTGGGCGCCACCATCCTGTCCGCGCAGCAGGTGATGAGCGGCGTGCCGGCCATGATCCGGAGCGTGCAGGTCGAGGCGACCTTCCCGGACGGGACCAAGCTGGTGACCGTCCACCACCCGATCCAGTGAGCGGGCCGGTGAGCGCGCCCCCAGGAACCCCGGACGGCTGGGCGCCGGGGCAGACGTGGGTCGAGCATGATTCCTGGCGCAGCCTGCCTGAGCGGCCGGCGGCGTGGATCGAGGTGGCGAACGCCGGCGACCGCCCGATCCAGGTTGGCAGCCACTTCCACTTCTTCGAGGTCAACCGCGCCCTGCGGTTCGACCGCCGGCAGGCCTGGGGCATGAAGCTGGCCATCGCCGCCGGCACCGCGGTTCGCTTCGAACCGGGGCAGCGCCACCGGGTGACCCTGGTGCCGTTCGGCGGCGAACGGGTGTGCCACGGCCTCAACGGGCTGGCCAACGGTTCGCTGGACGACGACTCGGTGCGCGCGGCCGCGCTGGCCGCGGCGCGCGAACGAGGGTTCGGCGGTGTCTGACGCCGCGTACGGGTTCGAGACCAGCGGTCCCGGCCACGCCGGCATGTTCGGACCGACCACCGGTGACCGCATGCGCCTCGGCGACACCGACCTGGTGCTGGCCGTGGAGCGCGATCTGACGGTCTCCGGCGACGAGGTGAAGTTCGGCGGCGGCAAGGTGATCCGCGACGGCATGGGGCAGGACCCGCGCGCGTCGCGCGCCGCCGGCGCACCCGACCTGGTGATCACCAACGCGCTGATCGTCGACCACACCGGCGTCTACAAGGCCGACATCGGCGTCCGCGACGGGCTGATCTGCGGCATCGGCAAGGCCGGCAATCCCGGCCTGCAGGACGGCGTCGATCCTGCCCTGGCGATCGGTCCGGGGACCGAGGCGCTGGCCGGCGAGGGGATGATCTGCACGGCGGGCGCCATCGACAGCCACGTCCACTTCATCTGCCCGCAGCTCGTCACCACCGCGCTCACCAGTGGCGTCACCACGCTGCTGGGCGGCGGCACCGGACCGGCAACCGGCACCCTGGCGACGACCTGCACGCCGGGCGCGTGGAACCTGCGGCGGATGCTGGAGGCGGCCGAGGAGTACCCGGTCAACCTGGGCTTCTTCGGCAAAGGCAACAGCGCGCTGCCGGAACCGCTGCGGGAGCAGGTGGCGGCCGGCGCGTGCGGACTGAAGTTGCACGAGGACTGGGGCACCACGCCGGCGGCGATCGACTGCTGCCTGGGCGTGGCCGACGAGACCGACGTGCAGGTGGCGATCCACACCGACACGCTCAACGAGGCCGGCTTCGTCGAGGACACGATCCGCGCGTTCCGCGGTCGCACCATCCATACCTTCCACTCCGAGGGCGCCGGCGGCGGCCACGCGCCCGACATTCTGCGGGTCTGCGGCGAGCCCAACGTGCTGCCCAGCTCCACCAACCCCACCCGACCCTTCACGGTCAACACGGTGGCCGAGCACCGCGACATGCTGATGGTCTGCCACCATCTCGACCCGTCGATCCGGGAGGACGTCGCCTTCGCGGACAGCCGTATCCGGCCGCAGACGATCGCGGCCGAGGATATCCTCCACGACCTGGGCGCCATCAGCATCATCGCCAGCGATAGTCAGGCCATGGGACGAGCCGGCGAGGTGATCACCCGCACTTGGCAGACCGCGCACAAGATGAAGGTGCAGCGCGGCGCCCTGCCGGGCGACCCGGCGGCGCACGACAACGGCCGCATCAAGCGGTACGTAGCCAAGTACACGATCTGTCCGGCGATCGCCCACGGCATCGGCTCCCTGATCGGCTCGGTGGAGGTGGGCAAGCTGGCCGACCTGACCCTGTGGCAGCCGGCGTTCTTCGGCGTGCATCCGCAGGTCGTGCTCAAGGGCGGGTTCATCGCCTTCGCCGCCATGGGCGATGCCAACGCCTCGATCCCCACGCCGCAGCCGGTCTGGGGCCGGCCCATGTTCGGCGCGCACGGCGGCGCCCGCGCTGCCACCTGCGTCACCTTCGTAAGCGCGGGCGCGCGCGACGTGGTGGGCGCTGCCGGCGGCATCCGGCGGCGGGTGGAGGCGGTGCGCGGCACCCGCGCCCTGTCCAAGCGCGACCTGCCGCTCAACGACGCGCTGCCGGCGATGGAGGTCGACCCCGACTCCTATGAGGTCCGCGCCGACGGCGAGGTGCTGGCCTGCGAACCGCTGGCCGAGCTTCCCCTGGCGCAGCGCTATTTCATGTTCTGAGCGCCGGTCGAGCGGCCGATCCGATGGATGACGCGACCGCCGGCGCGGCGCGGGCTCGGCTGCTGCTGATGGCCGACAGCGGCTTTCCCACCGGCGCCTTCGCGCACTCCTGGGGTCTGGAGTGGGCGGTGCGCGACGGGCAGGTGACCGATGCCGCCGGCTTGGCCGGCTGGATCCGGGAGGCGCTCCGCTTCGGGGTCGCGCCGCTGGCCGGCCGGGCGGTGGCGCGCGCCGCGGCCGCGACGAAGACGGGCAGGGAGTCTGCGGCACGGGAGTTGATCCGCCTCAGCGACGAGGTGGCCAGCTTCCAGCCGTCGCGCGACGCGCGGGCGGCCGGCGGCCAACTGGGCCGGTCGTTGCTGAGCGCCGCCGCCGGCGCGCTGCCCGCCCTGCTGCGCCACCCCGCGCATGCGGCCGTGAGCCGGGCGGCCGCCGGCCGCGACGACCGCCTCCAGCACCCGGTTGCGTGGGGATTCGTGGGCGGAGCGCTCGGCATCGACACCGACGCGCTCCTGCAGGCGTTCCTGTTGGGAACGGTGCGCCAGTGGGCGCAGGTCGCGGTACGCACCGTCCCCATCGGCCAATCGGAGGCGTTGGCCGTCACCGGCGCGCTGCTCGCTGACGTGGCCGAGCTGGCGCGGCGGATCGGCCAGCGCCCGCGCCCGCTGGCCAGCGTCGCTCCCGGCTGGGATGCCGCGGTGCTCGGCCACGGCGAGTTGGCCGCGCGCTACTTTCGAAGCTGACCCATGCGTCTGCCGCACGTCACCTGCGCGTCGCCGGCATGCTACAACATCGACCAGGAAGCGCGGATGGACCAGGTACACAGCGCAGTATCCCGGCTGGTGCGGTTCGGCATCGGCGGCCCGGTCGGTTCCGGGAAGAGCCACCTGTTGCTCCGCCTCTGCCAGCGGCTCGGCGGCGAGCACTCGATCGTCGCCATCACCAACGACATCTACTCGCGGGAGGACGAACGGTTCCTGATCCGCGCCGGCGCGCTTGCCGCGGGCCGCATCCTGGGGGTCGAGACCGGCGGTTGCCCGCATGCCGCGATCCGCGATGACATTTCGGTCAACGCCGACGCCCTGGCTCGGTTGCAGGACCGCTTCGGCGACGCCCGCGTGGCCTTCATCGAGAGCGGCGGCGACAACTTGGCCGCCAGCTTCAGCCCCGACCTGGTCGACTACCAGATCTACGTGATCGACGTCGCGCAGGGCGGCGACATACCGCGAAAGGGCGGCCTGGGCATCTCGCGCAGCGACCTGCTGGTGGTCAACAAGGTCGACTTGGCCCCCTACGTCGGCGTGGACCTGGAGCGGATGGCGGACGACGTACGGGCCGCGCGCGGGGACCTCCCGTTCGTGATGACCAACCTCAAGGACGGTTCCGGCGTAGATGTAGATAAGGTCGCCGCCTGGGTCGTGGCAGCGCTCGGCGCCCCCCGGCGAGTCCGGCCGGCCTGGGGGGCCGGCGGTCATCACCATCGCCGCGCGGCAGGCTCCCGATAGCGGGCGGCGCGGCGAACTGCGGCTGACCGTGGCCGGCCGCCGCTGGCGGACCCGCTGCCGCGCGCCGCTGTTCGTCAACGTGCTCCCGGCCGCCGGCGGTCTGTTGGCCATGCCGGTCGATCAGGGAGGCGGTCTGCGCAACGGCGAGCGCCACCTGCAGCGGATTCGGCTCGATGGCGGCGCGGCGGCGACCTGGGCGCCGCCGGCCGGTACGCTGTGTCTGCCGGGAGCGGGAGGCGGCCCCGCCCATCTGCAGCTCGCCGCGTGCGTGCGCGGCGCGAGCTACCTGCGACTGGCAGGTCGGCCGCTGATCCCGTTCGCCGGCGCCGCGGTGATCCAGTCGACCGTGATCAGCGTCGCCTGCGGCGGCGGCTGCCTGCTGCTGGAATGCGGCTGTCCGGGGCGCACGCAGATGGGCGAGGCGTGGGCGTTCGGGTCGCTCGGCTACCATCTGACCGTCGTCCGCGACGGCTCGGTCCTCTACCGGGAACGCTACCGCCTCTGCCCGCCGGCAGTGCCGGCCGGGCCCAGCGGGTTCTGCGGCAGCCTGGGCTGGGCGACCTGCGTCGCCGTCGGCGCCCGCGCGATGGCGGAGCTCGACGCGTTGCGTCCGGCGCTCACTGGCGCCGGTGCGGTGAGCGCGCACGGGCGCATCGACGCCGACGCGGCGGTGGCGCGCGTCCTGGACCGCACCGGCACCCTGATCACCGGCCTTGCCGATCTGGCCGCCGGCCCGCTGGACGGTCGATGAGGCGATGCGCCCGGTTTGACGGTGGTAGAACGTCCGCATCAGGTTTGTGACCTGAGACTGCGCAAATACCCTTTCAAAGGAGACATGGAAGAGGACATGCTGCCCAACTGGTCGTCTTCAAGAAGGTCGTGGAAGTGCTGCTGACGGCCTCCGTCAGGACGGCGTGCCGAACAGCCGCAGCCGGCTGATGCCGCCGTCGGGGATCATGTTGACGCGCACGTGCGTCACCGGCCCGCGGCTCTTCATGACGTCTCCCGCGAAGGTGTGCTCCCGGTCCGCGTGCAGGCACTGCTCGTCCAGCAGCACCGGCCAGAACATCGACTGCGCGACTACAGACGCGCGCAGCTCGCCGGCGTCCGCCGGCAGCGACGCGCCCTGCAGCGAACAACGGTCGGGGTAGTTGCCCTTGAAGTGGGCGGTGTCGACCACCACGCGGTCGATCGTGCCGGGATGCGCCAGGGCGATGATGCACCAGTCGTAGCCCGGCTCGCGGCGCCTGCGGGTCTCCCAGCCGTCGCCCATGTCGCGGCCGCGGTCGGGCCGCAGCATGTTGCCCGGATTGCCGTAGTGGGCGTCGTTCCATGCCACGGCAACCGCGCCGTGCACCGCCGACGCCAAGTCGACAAGGCCGCCGGCCGCCAGCGCGGTCCAGTCCGGCCGCGGCCGGCCGTACACGCGCAGGCGCGCCACGCCGCCGTCCGGCAGCAGGTTGAGGCGGACGTGGCTCCAGACGCGCCGGTCCGCGACCGGAAACCGGTGATGGGCATCGGGGCCGAGCGCCGCCGGCGACACCAGCGTGATCCAATCGGCGCCGCCGCCCGGGTCGCCGGCGCTCAGGCAGGCCTCCAGTGAGGCGGCCGGCGGATAGTTTCCCGTGAAGTGGCGGGTGTCGATATCGACCGCGCGAATCTCCCCCGGCGCGGCCAGCCGCACGACGCTGCGGTCGTGCCCGCCGCCGCGGCGGCGGCGCGACTCCCACCCGTCCATCCACTTGCCGTGGTCGTCGTACTTGTCGGGGATGAACACCGGCTCGGCCGGCTCCAGCATGCGCGCCAGGGGCGCGAAGAACTCGTCCGTGCACCACACCCCGGCGGCACCCAGCCGAGCGTCCGCCAGATTGGTGGTCAGCGGCGGAATCTCGGCATCGGGCCGTCCCGCCGCCTCAGCCACGATGGCCGCCCTCATACGGATGGTGTTCGCGCCAGTGACGGGCGACGTCGATGCGGCGACAGCACCAGACCGCGTCATGCGCCAGCACGTGGTCCACGAACCTCTGCAGCGATGCGAAGCGGCCGGGCCGGCCGATCAGCCGGCAATGCAGCCCGATCGACATCATGCGCGGCGTGTGCGCCCCCTCCGCGTACAGCACGTCGAACGCGTCGCGCAGGTAGGAGAAGAACTGGTCGCCGGCGTTGAAGCCCTGCGGAAGGGCGAAGCGCATGTCGTTGGCGTCCAGGGTATACGGCACCACCAAGTGGGCCCGGCCGGCGACCGTCGTCCAGAACGGCAGGTCGTCGCTGTAGTCGTCGGCGTCGTAGAGGAATCCGCCCTCCTCCACGACCAGCCGGCGCGTATTGGGTCCGCTACGCCCGGTATACCAGCCGAGCGGCCGCTCCCCGGTGAGCCGGTGGATGCTCTCCACGGTGCGCTGCACGTGTTCCCGTTCCACCGGCTCCGGCACCGACTGGTAGTCGATCCAGCGGTAGCCGTGGCCACAAATCTCGAAGTCAGCGGCCATGGCGGCATCCGCGACCGCCGGATTGCGTTCGAGCGCCATCGCCACGGCGAATACCGTAATCGGTATTTCCCGTTCGCGGAACAGGCGGAACAGGCGCCACACGCCCACGCGGCTGCCGTACTCGTAGACCGACTCCATGCCCGGGTGGCGGCCGGGCACCGAACGCGCGCCGACGATCTCCGGCAGATACGACTCGGATTCGGCGTCGCCGTGCAACACGCACCGCTCGGCTCCCTCCTCGTAGTTGACCACGAACTGCACCGCTATGCGCGCGCCCGCCGGCCAGCGCGCCGGCGGCGGGTCGTCGCCGTAGCCGTACAGGTCACGGGGATAGGACGGGGGCGAGCGCGCTTCCATCCGGTCCGGCATGACCGCCCGGAATATGCTGGCGAACGACACCGGAAGCAACATAGACTCGGCAGCGTATGGCGATACGGCTGGCGATCGTGGGCTGCGGCGGCATGGGCCATCGCCACCTGCGCGGACTCGCCGAGCTGCGCGCCGCGGGCATCTCGGCGCTGGAGCTGGTCGCCGCCTGCGACCCGGTGGAGGCCAACGCCGCCTCGCTCGCCGGCCATGCGGAGGCGGCCTTCGGCACGCGCCCGGCGGTCGCCGCCGGCCTGGGCGACCTGCACGACCACGGCGTGCAAGCGATCGACATCACCAGCACGCCGCGCACCCATCACCTGCTGGCCGTCGAAGCCCTGCAGCGCGGGCTCCACGTCCTGATCGAGAAGCCGCTGGCGCTGACCGTGGCCGCGTGCCGGCGCATCGGCGACGCGGCGGCGGAATCGCCGGCGATCTTGAGCGTCGCCGAGAACTACCGCCGCGATCCGATGTGTCGGTTGGCCAAGGCGCTGCTCGACTCGGGCGTGATCGGCGCGCCGCGCCTGGTCGTCCAGCACGGCGTGGGAGGCGGCGACCGGATGGCGATCAGCATGTGGCGGCACCGGCGCGAGCACGGCGGCATACTGCTGGACGTGGGCGTCCACTTCGCCGACGTGCTGGAGTACTTGCTGGGCCGCATCGATACCGCATACGCGGTGACGCGGCTGCATGAACCGGTCCGCCGCAACCCGGCCGCCGGCGCTGGCGGCGGCGCTGCCGTCGATCCCGCCAACGCCTACGCGCAGTGGCAGCGCGCTACGCCCGCCGCGTTTGCGGCGACCGCCAAAGACGCGCTGTACGGGACGCTGACCTTCGCGAGCGGCGCGGTCGGCAACATCATCCAGGATCACGCCGGCCACGGCGCCGGTCTGGGCGGACGGGCGGTGTTCGGGTCGGCAGGATCGATGACGCTGCCGGGCGATCGCAGCGGCGGCAAGATCACCGTCCACTATGACGGCGGCGAGCGGCTCGAAGGCGACGCGTTGCTGGAACGGGTGCCGGAGTTCCGCCTGGACGCGAACACGGCGGCGCTGTTCGGCGCGGAACGGCTCGGGCGCTACGACCACCCGTTCCCGGTCACCGACGCCAAGTTGTTGGCCGTCGAATACGCGGAGCTGGCGGATGCGATCCAGGGCGGAGCGGCGCCGGAGATCGGCGCGGAACAAGGGATGCGCGCCGTGGCGAGCTACTACGCGCTGCTCGAATCGGCGGCGTCCGGCGTCCCGGTCCGCGTCCCGGACGTCCTCGACGGCCGCGTCGACGCCTGCCAGCGCGCGCTGAACGACTCGCTCGAGGTGACGATATGAGCACGGCGCACCTGGTGCCGGAACCGCTCACGCGGGCGGCCTTCGCCCCGTTCGGGGACGTGATCGAGACCGCCGGCGCCGAGCAGCGGATCATTAATGAAGGGACGACCGTACGCTTTCACGATCTGGCGGGGATCGACGTGGCCGACCGCGGCGGCCGGCCGCTCGTCAACGTGTTCCGCGCACGGCCGCTGCCCCTGCCGCTCACCGTCACGGTGATGGAGCAGCATCCGCTCGGTTCGCAGGCGTTCATCCCATTCGACCATGCGCCGTTCCTGATCGTAGCCGCGCCGGCCGGCCCGGCGCCGCAGGCCGCCGACCTGCGCGCGTTCGTGACCGACGGCCGGCAGGGCGTGAACTACGCCAAGGGCGTCTGGCACCATCCGGTGATCGCGTGGCGCCGCCCCACCGACTTCCTGGTGGTCGACCGCGGCGGCCCCGGCGACAATCTGGTGGAGAACCGCCTGACCGGCGACCGGCCGCGGCTGACCGCTCCCGCCGCATCCGCAACGTTCGATGGACCGTGACGACCGCGCGCACGCGCGTCGATCAGCCGGCGCTCCTGCACGGCGCGGGCCCAGCGCAGGCACTCCTCTACCAGCTCGCCGCTGCGCGCGTGCAGCGCCGCCGCGGCCTGCTCGATGTGGGCGGCGAGCCGCGGCGACAGGCCGCTCGGCACCTCCTCGCGATCCAGGGTGACCGGACGCCGCGCCGGCAGCGCCAGCACGTCGACCCACAGATCGCGCCAGCGCAGCTCCGTTCGCCCCAGTTGCACTTGGTCGCAGACGTTGAAATAGGCGCCAAGCACGGCGTCGCGCCGATCGCCGCAACGCCGCAACCAGAGATACAGGTTGTACGGGCGGTCGGCCCAGAAGCAACCGTAAGAGCGCGTCCCCGCCGGCAGGAACACCCCGGCCACGTTCGAGTGCCGGCGGCGGATCGTGTAGCTCAGGAGCTGCCGGGCCGGCTCGATCGCCAGCAGATCGCAGCCGAAGGTGACCTGCCGTCCGTCGGGATAGCGTTTCACCTCCAGGCAGCGGCCGGTACGGGACGCAGGGCGGATCATCAGCCGCGGAGTCTACCGGATTCGGCGAGCAGGCGACGGATTCGCCGCGCCGGCGTATGATCGCCCATGGCCGCTCCGCACACCTCTGCACGTCGCCCGGTGTCGATGCGCACCCTGTTCAGCAGAACCGTGCGGGAGAGCCCCGGCGTTACCGAGGCGGCCGGTCACCGCCTGCTGCTGCGCGCCGGGTTCGTGCGCCAGCTCGGCGCCGGCCTGTTCAGCTACCTGCCGCTCGCGCAGCGCTCGCTGCGGCGCATCGAGACGATCCTGCGCGAGGAGATCGATCGGATCGGCGGCCAGGAGATCACCATGCCGGTCGTCAACCCCGCCTCCGTGTGGCAGGCGACCGGGCGCTGGCAGCAGATCGGCGCGGAGCTGGCGCGCCTGCAGGATCGGGAAGGGCGGGATCTGGTCCTTGCCATGACCCACGAAGAGGTGATCGCCGCGCTCGTGCGTGACGAGGTGCGGTCCTACCGGCAGCTTCCGCAGTTGCTGTACCACATCCAGACCAAGTTCCGCGACGACCCGCGGCCGCGCGGGGGACTGATCCGGGTGCGGGAGTTCACCATGAAGGACTCCTACAGCCTGGACCGCGACGAGGCCGGGCTCGATCGCCAGTACCGGGCGCACTGCGAGGCGTACCGCCGGATCTTCCGCCGCTGCGGGCTGCCGGTCGTCGACGTGGGCGCCGACGCCGGCATGATGGGCGGATCGGGCACGCATGAGTTCATGTACCTGACGCCGGTCGGCGAGGACACCATCCTGTCGTGCCCGGCCTGCGGCTACCGCGCCAACCGTCAGATCGCCCGGTGCCGAAAACCGGAACCGGCTTCGGAGCAGCTCGCAGCGCCGGAGCGGGTCCATACCCCCGGCGCCGCTACGATCGGGGAGCTGTGCGAGCTGCTGGCGATCCCGGCGGAGCGAACGGCCAAGGCGGTGCTGCTGATGGGGGCCGGCATCGGCGAGCACGGGTCCGAGCGGCTGATCTTCGCGCTGGTGCGGGGCGACATGGACGTCAACGAGATCAAGCTGGCGCAGGCGACCGGCGCGACCGCCCTGCGCCCGGCCGCGGACCAGGAGATACGCGCCGCCGGCGCGGTGCCCGGCTACGCCTCCCCCGCGGATGTCCGCGGCGCGCTCACCGTGGTCGACGACCTGATCCCCGCCACCCCCAATCTGGTCGGCGGCGCCAACGAGCCGGACTACCACGTCCGCAACCTGAACTACGGCCGGGACTTCCGCGCCGACGTGATCGCCGACATCGTCAGCGCCGAAGCCGGCGCCGGCTGTCCGTCCTGCAGCGGCGCGCTGGCGCTGTCGCGCGGCGTGGAGGTCGGCCACGTCTTCCGGCTGGGAACCTGGATCAGCGAGGCGGTCGGCTGCACCTTCCTGGACGCCGACGGCGCCGCCAAGCCGGTAGTGATGGGCTCCTACGGCATCGGCGTGGGCCGGTTGCTCGCCTGCGTCGCCGAGGAGCACCACGACGAGGCCGGCTTGACGTGGCCGATCAGCGCGGCGCCCTTCGACGTGCACGTGGTGGCCCTGCGCGGCGGCGAGGAGGGTGCGGCGCGGCTTGCCGCCGGCCTGTCCGAGCAGGGACTCGACGTGCTCCTGGACGACCGGGACGAGCGGCCCGGCGTGAAGTTCAACGACGCCGACCTGATCGGCGCGCCCGTCCGCATGACCGTGAGCGCCCGCACGGTCGCCGACGATCAGGCGGAACTGAAGCTCCGCCGCGACGCGAAGCCGAGCCGCGCGCCGCTGACGGCGGCCGCCGGCGCCGTCGCGAAGGCGTGCGCGGCGCTGCACGCCGAGCTCGCGCCCGACCTTGAAGGCGGACCATAGTCAGGATAGTCCGCCGAGGGCCGGCCCGTCGTCGGACTATACGCCCCGGATCAACTCGACCGCGTTGCCGACGGCGACCGTGCCGCCGGCCAGCACCGTGCAGGTGGCGCCACCGCGCCAGTCGGGTTCGAGGGCGCGCCGCAGGCCGGCGCGCTGCCGGTCCATGATCCGGCACGGCAGCGTCTCACCGGTCACCCGCAGGCGCGCCGCGCCGATGCGCAACTCGCAACCGGCGCTGGCGCGCAGGTCGAGCCCCGTAACCAGCAGGTTGGCGCGCCGCGCGGTCCACGGCACCTCCTGACCCAGTTCTTCGCACGCCGACCGCCACGCGGCGCGATCGACCACCGTGACCTCCCGAGCCGGCGCGCGGCCCGGCACGTCGCCGACCACGCCGACCCCCGGCCGCAGCTCGGCCGCGTCACGCTCGACCATGCAGGCTCCGGGAGTCGCGTGCGTGGCGATCGCCGCCAGCGTGCCCGCGGTCATCGCCTCTCCAGCGTCAATCCGCGTCGGCCGCCGCCAGCCGCACGGTGACGCTGTTGTTCTCGCGGTCGCGCCGCACTCGGAACGCCTCCGAGTGCGCCTCGATCAGCTTGGAAAGTCGGCGGTTGCCGTAGGTGCGCGGATCGAAGTCGGGATACAGCTTCTTGAGATTGTTGGCGATCGTGCCCAGGTCGACCCAGTCATCGTCGCCCTCCGCGGTCTCGACGGCGTCCGTGATCACCGTGACCAAGTCCAGGGAACCGCGCTCCGCATCGTCGGTCTCCACGACCGGTTGCCTCCTGCCGGATCGGCGCCGGCTGCGCTCCTCGGCGATAGTGAGGTTCTCCACGAAACGGAACTCGTTGCAGGCGCTGACGAACGAGCGCGGCGTGTGGTCGCGACCGATGCCGATGACCATGCGGCCCGATTCGCGGATGCGCAGGGCCAAGCGCGTGTAGTCGCTGTCGCTTGAGACGATCACGAAGCCGTCCACGGAGCCCCCGTACAGGATGTCCATGGCGTCGATGATCATCGCCGAGTCGGTGGCGTTCTTGCCGACGGTATTGCGGAACTGCTGCATCGGCGATATGGCGTGCGCGGCAAGCTGGCGCTTCCAGCCCTCCATCTGACGGTTGGTGAAGTCGGCGTAGATGCGCTTGATGGTGACCACGCCGTAGCGGATGCTCTCCTTGAGCACGGCGCCAATGTGCCCGGGCTGCGCGTTATCGCCGTCGATCAGTACGGCGATCCGCCGCTCGATGAGTTCGGCCACGTATGCAGCACAGTATACCGCAACTTCGCCGGAGCGCCTACCGCCCGCTCGCGGCGGCCGCCGGCCGGCTACACGAAGGTGATCAGCGGCACGAGCCGATCGCCGATCCCCATCAGGAAGCGGAACACCGGAACGCCGGCGACGCTGAGCAGGATCAGGCCGAGCAGCGCGTAGGCGCCGTAGCGGGCGTTGTGGTACCGGTACCAGCGGGCGGCCGCCTCCGGCAGCAGGTGCGGCAGGATGTAGTGGCCGTCCAGCGGGCCGAGCGGAATCAGGTTGAACAGCATCAGCAGCAGGTTGACGCGCACCAGCAGCGCGACGAAGGTCTCCGGCCCCGGCAGAAAGGCGAAGCGCACGCCGGCGCCCCGCAGCGCCAGGAAGCCGTTCCAGACCACCGCTGCCAGCAGCAGGTTCACGATCGGGCCGGCCGCGGCGATCCACAGATCGGCCCGCGGCGACCTCAGGTTGCGCAGGTCGACCGGCACCGGCCGGGCGTAGCCGAAGCCGACCAGCACCACCATCAGCAGACCCAACGGGTCGACGTGCGCCAGCGGATTGAGGGTCAGGCGGCCGGCGAGTTCGGCGGTGCGGTCCCCGGACAGCTTGGCGACGGCGGCGTGCGCGTACTCGTGAAACGTCAGCGACACGATCAGCGCGCTCGCCAGCAGGAGAAACAGCAGAACCTCGCCTCGCAGCAGCAGGGAAACCACGGACCAACCATACCGCGCCGGCCGTGCCGGTGGACGGTCCCGTTGCCCCGGACTACGGTAGCGGTATGAGCGACCGCGGCGGCCGACGCCGACGGCCGGCGCTCGGAGGCGGACAGTCGTCGCTCGCCGCGACGCTGCTCGGCGCGCTGACCTTCGCGTTCGGGTTGCAGTTCGTACGCCTGCTCGTGGTGGGGCTGTCCGTGAACCTCGTGCAGATCAACGAGCTGAGCTCGGTGCTGGTCGGCGGCTTGGGCCTGATCGTGTTCGGCATCGGGTTTCTGGCGCCGGCCGTGCACCGGGCGCTCGGCCGGCGCGCCGCGGCGCCGGTGGTGTTCGGCGGGCTTGGCCTGCTGCGGATCGCCGAGCAGTTCACCGCATCGCTGTCCGTGGACTTGGCGCTGTCGATCGCCGGCACGGTGCTGTTTCTGTGGTCGCTGCCGCTGCTGCTGCGGTCGCTCCAGGCCGACGGCCACGGCGGCCCGCACGCCGCGGTCGCGCTGCTGCTCGCGCTGTCGATCGATACGTCGGTCAAGACGGCGTTCGGCACCGTCGAGCTCTCCTGGGCCGGAGGCGCCGCCGCGCACGCGGTCACCGTCGTGCTGGTAGCGGCGCAGTGGGTACTGCTCACGATGGCGGCGCCGGCTCGCCCGCAGCGAGCCGGCCGGCCGGCCGGCCGGCCGGCCGCGCGCACGTCCTGGGGCGCGCCGTACCTGATCGTCGGCCCGGTGCTGGTGCTCGAGTTTCTTACGTTCCAGAACGTCGCCATGCAGACGGTGCTCACCGGCTGGCAGCAGCCGGCCGCGCTCGCCTTGATTCTGGCCGCCAACCTGGCGGCGGTAGCGGCCGCGGCGGCGCTGGCCCGGAGCGGCCGGACGCTGCACGGCGGGGTGCGGGCGCTCCTGGGCGCCGTGCTGATCGCCTCGGTCGCCGCGGAATGGACGGGGGCGGCGGCGGCGATCGCGGTGCTCGCGGGGCAGGCGGCGATCGCGGTGCTGCTCGTCTCGGTGGCCGGCTCCGCTCCCGCATCGGACCGGCGGCGGAGCGGCGGGGCGGTGTCGGCGTGGACCACCGCCGGCATGCTGGCGCTGCTGGCGCTGCTGTTCATCTACTACGCCCACTACGACATCGCGCTTCCGCTTCCGCAGGCGGCCGTCCGCCCGCTCGCCGCGGTGCTGGTGGCGCTGGCGGCGCTGCGCGCCGCCATGAACAGCTCCCCGGTGCGGGCGGCGGTCGCGCGCTCCGCCGCCCTCCCGGCCCTGCTGGCGCTGGCGGTGCCGGCGGCGCAGGCGGTCTTCTGGAACCGGATCGAGCCGGCCGCCGGCAGCGGATTCCCCGTTCGGGTGATGACCTACAACATCCACCAGGGCTTCGACGCGCGCGGCCGCCACGGCATGGAGGCGCTCGCGCAAGTCATCGAAGCCGAGGACCCCGACATCGTGGCCTTGCAGGAGATCACGCGGGGCTGGCTGATCAACGGCTCGGTCGACACGCTGGTCTGGCTGTCGCAACGGCTCGGCATGGACTACGTCTTTGGACCGGCAGGCGATTCGGTATGGGGCAACGCCGTGTTGAGCCGCTTCCCGATCAGAGCGGTGCGCAACCGCCTCATGCCCAACAACGACCAGATCGTCATGAACCGCGGCTTTCTGACGCTGGAGGTCGACCTGGGCGGCGGCGAATCGCTGGAGGTGCTGGCCACCCATTTTCACAATGGCGAAGAGGAGGAGGACGCCGGCCACCGCATGCCGCAAGCGCTGGCGGTGTTGGAGGCGATCGACAGCACCCGCACGGTAGTGCTGCTGGGAGACCTGAACGCTTCCCCGGACCACCCGGAGATGCTCGAGATCGCAGGCGCCGGCTTCGTGGACGCGTTCGCCGCCGCCGGACCGGGCGGCGACGGCTTCACGTGGCCGGCCGACGAGCTGGAGCAACGCATCGACTACGTGTGGACCAGCCCCGACCTCACGGTCACGGACTTCTCCATGCCCGTGAGCACCGCTTCCGACCACTTGGCCGTCGCCGTTACCGTCGACCGGTGACCTTCCAACCGGTAAGCGGCGCCGGCGACCGGCTGAGCGAGCAGATCGAGTTTCTGTGCGCGATCGACGGGCTGAAGCGCGTGCAGCGGCAGACGACGCTCCTGGACGGCAGCCGGCGGGAGAACTCGGCGGAGCACTCCTGGCACTTGGCGCTGTACGCGATCGTGCTGGCCGAATACGGCGGCGACCTCGACGTGGGCCGAGTGCTGCGCATGGTGCTGGTGCACGACATCGTCGAGATCGACGCCGGCGACACCTACATCTACGACGAAGCGGGGCAGGCGACGAAGCAGGACCGTGAGCGGCGGGCGGCCGACCGGCTGTTCGCGCTGCTGCCGGCCGATCAGGCGAGCCGGCTGCGCGCCGCCTGGGACGAGTTCGAGGAGCGCGAGACGCCGGAAGCGCGTTTCGCGTACGCGATCGACCGCCTGCAGCCGTTGCTGCACAACCACCGCACCGGCGGCTCCGCCTGGCGCCGGCACCGCATCACCTCCGAACAGGTGCACGCCAAGAACGCCCCCATCGCCGCCGGCTCCCCCCGGCTCTGGGAACTCGCGCGCTCCCTCATCGAGGAGTCGGTGAAGCGCGGCGACCTGGGTCCGTAGGCTGCGGCGCCCCGGCGGCTACGTCCGCCGCAGGTTGTCCCGGTTCAGATAGTCGGGCAGACCATCCTGGTCGCGGTCTGCGGCGCCGGCATCACGGTTCAGGTAGTCGGGCAGACCGTCGCCATCGCCGTCCGCGCGCCGGTAGTTCCGGTCGCCGTCGCGCGGCGTCGCATCGGAGTCCGCGCCGGCGCCGCCCAGGTCGAGGTCGCCGCGATAGCGGCGCAGCACCATGTCGGCGACGACGCCCCTGTCAGCCGAGACGATCTCCGCAAGGCTGTACTTCGGTTTCACCGTCGTGATCCTGACGAAGCCAACCGGCGTTTCGAGACGGCCCAGGCGCTCGCCGGTGTCCGGATCTACCAGCATCGCGCCGAGCGCGAATACCTCGAAGAGATCGCCGGCCGCGACCGTGTCGCCGCCCCGGTTCACCGCCACGGTGCCGCCGCCGAGCACCTGCATGACCACCGGCGGGTAGATGTTCTCCGTCAACTCGTCGACGATGCGGCCGGCGGCCTCATCCAGCACGGCTTCGGCCAGTTGTTCCGGCCACAGATCCTCATCGGCGGCGCGCTCCATCTCGACCGCGGAGGACCACTTGACCTGCCGGGTGGCGACCGCCAGGACCGAGAAGCGCACCTGCGCGGTGGCCAGCGCACTGGTCCGGCTCTCGCCGGTGAGCTGAATGTTCGTCCGCCGCTCCTCCACCGCGATGCGGTCGACCGTTCCATACAGCAGGTAGTCGGCGCCGAGCACCTTGCCCAGCCGCGCGCCTTCGGCCGCGTCGACGTCGGCCGACTGCAGCAACCGCTTCTCCTGCTCGTAGAGGTCGGGGGCACGGCGGTCGAGCACCGCGAACCGTCGCCCCTGCGTGAGCAGCGCCTCGATCCGCGCCCGGAAACGGTCCTGCAGGTTGCGGATGAGATCGAAGTCGGCGTCGACGCCGCGCCGCACCGCGCTCCCGCCGCTCCGCTGCTCGCGCTCGCCGCCGGCTCCGTACAGGTGCACTTCGTCGATCTCGAAGTCGAGCACCGCAAGCCGGCGCCGGTCCACGTCCGGCCCCGGCACCCGGTAGGACGCATGGCGGACCTGCACCCGGACGCGCACGTCGCCGTCCTCCGGGGTCGAGCTCAGCACGTCATAGCTGGTAAAACGGCAGGCATCGCTGCCCAGGGAGATGCGGATGTGCTCGTTGAGGCGCTCGACGATCTCCATGCCGTCCCCCCGCACGGCGAGCGAGACCGCCGACGCGGTATCCGACTCCAAGGTGACGCCGCAGACCTGGAACGCCGCCTGCTGCAACGCCTTCCCGATCGCTTCCTGTCGATTCGATCCGACGCCGGTCGCTTCGCGCAACTCCGTGGCGACCTGCGCGTACGCGCTGGCCGCCACGAGAACCGACAGGATCGCTCCCGCCGCGATGCGCACCATCGGCCCCGACGTACGTCCGCGCTGTCCCTTCATGCCGTGCATTGTTGCTCCGATCAGAAGTCGCTCGCGTCCATGAGCGGTTTGCTTTGCGTCCTGCCGCTGCCGATCATCGACTCCGGTTCCGACTCCGATTCGGCGGGCTGTTCAGGTTCCGGTGGCGCATGTCTGGCGGCCTGTCCCAATCCTCGCAGTACGAAGTCCTCACGCGCTGGCGACCAGTACGCGACCGCGCCCACGATCTCCTGCTCCTCCGCGACCGGATGCCGCGTAGACCACGTGCGCAGAATGCCGAGCCCGGTGAGATTCACGACCGATCGGGTCTTCGCTTCCTCGACCACGACGTCCACGATCTCGACGTCCTCGAAATCCTCACCCAGACCGCCGGGCAGCAATCTCGTCCCCTCCTCGATCAACTCACCCCGAATACTCTCTGCCGAGAAGCTCGTCGCGACATTGATGAACTCGGCCAAGGTGCTGCTCGCTGCGTGTTCCGCCTGCCGTTCGGCAGCTCTCCGTGCGCGGTCCTGCTGGCGGTTGGTGAGGTTCTCCGATGACCAGCCCCACTGGCCGAACGACACCACCACCGGATAGCCGCGTTCGTCCCATAGTCGGCGAACGCCGAACTGGGTCGCCAGATCGGCATCCGACAATCGGCCGATCCATACGTCGATCGGCTCTTGCGCTCGTTCCGGATCGGGGGGTATCCGACGGCCGTCGGCGATCAGAGCCGCAAGGCGAGCCATTCGCGTAGAAAAGACCACCATCACTCCGATGGCGGAATTGCCTTCGGAATCGATCGCTTCGAACGTCTGTACCGGTACGAGACCCGCGGCGCTGCCGACCGACTCGACAAGGCTCCTCTGCAAGACCTGATCTCTGAGGGTCGTGACCTTGTCGGCCGGCGCCAATCGGTCGATCTCCGCTTCGGTCATCCCGAGTTCGTCCCTGAGCGCTTGATCGAGCCTCCCTTCCGCGAGGACGGCCTCCTTTTCTTCGATCCGTTTCAGATAGGAACCCGGCTCGGCCTCCGCAAAGATATTGGTCGAGTCATCACGGAAATAGAGCCGGGACGATTCAGCCGTAATCCGCTGCCCGCGCTGTCGTACGAACTGCCCCACCGCGTTCAGGTACGCGCGGGAATACGCCAACGCACGCGATCTTCCCCAGTTCCCGTCGAGTACGTTCAATCCGACCGGTTCACTCCCGTCGATCAACAGGATGTCTCGATTCCGCACCAAGGCGCTGCCGATCGGATCCTGCTGTTTCCAGACCTCGATCTGACAGGAGATCTGGCGGAGCGCGGTAGCCTCCCGGCTCCGGGCAGCATCCTCATACGCGCATTGTTCATAGTCGGGACCGGCCGCGGCATCCTGCGCCAAAGCGGCCGGAGCGGCCCACACCAGCAGAGCGACCGCCGCGATCGACGCATGCAAGGCGGCCCTGCCGGACGGCAGCACGCTGCGAGCCCTCACTGCCACGAAAAGCGCTGGTTGCTGCCGAGCTTGGCGATCACCTGCTCGAACTCCCAGTAGGCCAAGCCGGTCTCGATATTGGTGATGGTGAGCTGAAAGTAATAATCGACCTGCTGGCCGTCGCCGACGCGGTTGGCGCGCTGGATGATCTTGCCGGAGAGGCTCAATTCGGGAGCGACCATGGTGCCGTCCTTGGCCACGGTCTCCTGATTGAACAGCTTCGAGTCCTGCAGCTCGCGGGTCTTCGCGCTCAGGGGGTCTTCCGGGCCTTCCAGACCGACCGCGGTGGTGACGATCACCCGACCGCTGTTCAGCAGGTCGACGCGGATCTTCTTGACGAGCTGGTCGGTGTCGATGTCGAGCGCCGTATCGTTGATCATGCGGCTGATGGCCATCACCCACGGCGCCGTGCTGCCCGGCTTGCGGGACAACGGACTGCTCAGGAAGGAGGCGACCGCCTGCTCCGCCGCGAACTCGAAGTCCCGATAGTCCAGACCGAACGTGGTCCGCTCCCCGGGTTGCGGCGCCGGGGCCTGGGGGCTGGAGGGCGACCGGGTGTCGAGGTAGACGGTACCGGGGTCGGTGGCGCACCCCACCAGCGCCACCAGCGCGACGACGATCGCGATCTGCGCGGACGGTTTCCTGTTCATGCGTTCAATATAGTGACGCCGGCCGGTTTCATCCACCGATCGCCGACGCGTGCACGGCCGGCGGCGCGTTGCGGACTACGGTCTTTACCTGTACCAGGACGAACCGTCCGCTCGGCAACGCGACGTCGACCTCGGCGCCGCCGGCCGCCACGCGAATCCGGCCGTCGGACGGCCGCGGCAGGCTGGCGATGCCGATCGACTGCGGCAGCGCCCGCCAGATGCGGGTGTCGGCCTGCGTGACGGCCGCGGAGGCGATTGGCGCGACGACGCCGATGATTTCCCCCAACACGCCGGTATCCCGCGTTTCCCCCTGGATCGCCACCTGGAGGAGCGTGCGGATCACCGCGCCGGCCACCGCCTTGCCGACGACCGCATCGTAGCCGGCGCGAAACTCGGTGGCGGCGTACCGGTCGACATCGAGCAGCGTCTCGGTCCGGTACTCCTCCCCTCCGGCGCGGACGCGCAGCGGAGCCGACGCCGGTCTGCCCGCGCGCAGGTCGGGCAAAGCCAGGGAGACCAACAGGAAGCGGTTCCGGTCGAGGAAGACCGGTAGGTCGAAGCGGAACTGATCGAGATACGGCCCCGTTCCGTCCTCATGCACGACCCACACGCGATCATCGACGGCGGCCGCCCCGCCGGCGGCCTGCTCCGCCGTGACCAGATCGGCCAGCACGTGGCGGTTGCGCCGGCCGTCCAGGACGGCGGCGTTGCGGAAGAGGTCGGAAGCCCGGTTGGTTTCTCCGGTCGCCAGCCGGAACGCGCCGTGCAGCCAATCGGTGAACGGATTACGCAGGTCGCGGTACGCTCCCAGCGATTCGACCGCCCGCAGCCGCCGGGCGACCGGTCCGTCCGGGTCCATCGCCTCGTCGAGCGAGCGGTCGATGCTCTCGCGGTACTCCTCCTCGTCCTCCTCCTGCGCGCGCAGCGCCTGCACCTTGGCGGCGAGCTGGTCGACGGCGTTCGCCTGCCGCTGGTTGGCGCGATTCAGTTCGACGCGGGCGCGCGCCGTGTCGCCGATCATCAGCGCGTTGGCCGCCTTGTAGGTATTGACCATCACGCCCTCGTAGATCGTCCCCCGATAGGAGACCATCAGGTCGTTGCCGACCACGGTGAGCCCCGCGGCGAGCAGGTCGCCGACGCCGGCGATCGAGTCCGACTTCCACAGAAGCTGCGACTCGGCGCGATCGAACGCGGTCTGGGAGGCCGGGAACCGGCCCGCTGCGCGCAGCGCCATGGCGGCGTGCAGCGAACTCAGGAGCTGATCCTCCGGGTAGTCGAGTCCGGTCGCGCCGCCGATCACGGCGCTCGCCGCATCGTAGTCGCCGGCGGCATAGCTGGTCAGGAACGTCTCGGTCTGGCGGATGTCGGAGAACCCCGCGCACCCCCAGAGCAGCGCGGCGGCGGCCATCGCCGCCGCAGTGCGCAACGTCGGCCCCGAGCGAAGCCCCCACCCGCGCGCGGCGGCGGCCGGCAGCCCCGTCAATGTGTCCATCGCCGGCGCAGTGTGCGCCACGCGCGCCGCGGCCGGCTACTGCCGCGGCGCGCGCAGCTCGTCCAGCTCCTGCAGGCTGCGCGGCCAGTCGCCCTTGAGCAGCCGCGACAGGGCGCGGTCCGCCAGCAGCTTGCCGCCGGTCTGGCACGCCGGGCAGTAGTTGCACTCGTTGTCGGCGTAGACGATGCGCTGCACCGGCGTGGCGCAGCGCGGGCACGGCTGGCCGAACTTGCCGTGCACCGCCATCTCCGGGCGGAACGCGGTGACCCGCTCCGGAAAGCGGTCGCCGCCCTGTTCGCGCAGCCGCTCGATCCAGAGGGTGAGCACCCGCCGCGCCGCCTGATGGAGCCGGGACGTCTCCTGCTCGGTGAGCCGGCTGGTCCACTTGAGCGGCGACAGCCGCGCGTCGTGCAGTATCTCGTCCGAGTAGGCGTTGCCGATCCCCGAGCAGAGGCGCGGGTCGGTGAGCGCGCGTTTGACGGTGTGGTTCTCGGCGAGCAGCGCGCGGCGGAACGCCGGCTCGCCGGCGGCGAGCATGTCGATGCCGCCGCGGTCGAGCGCCCGCAGCGCGGGCGCGCCGCGCAGCAGGTGCAGGGCGGCGCGGCGCTTGGCCCCCTGCTCGGTCAGGATCAGGGTTCCGGCGGCGAAGCGGAACGCCGCCAGCCCCACGCGGCGTGGGATCGGCGCGGCGGCGGCCCCCTCCTTCCAGCGAAGGCGCCCGGCGATCATCAGATGGAGAAGCAGATGCAGGTCGCCCTGCAGGTCGAAGGCGATGCGCTTGCCGACCAGGCCGATCGATTCGACCCGCGCGCCTTCCGCCGCCGCCAGCGGCGGATCGAAGGTCTTCAGCAGGTTGGGGCTGGCTACCGCCACCCGTTGCAGCCGCTCGCCGGTCACGCGCCGCGCCAGATGATCGCGGTACAGGATCAGGTCCGGCAGTTCCGGCATGGGCAGCCGTCAGGCGATGAGATCGTAGACCGTCATCAGGAGACCGAGGAACACGAAGCCGCCGCCGACCAGCCACTGCATCCCGCTGAACCGCCGGTTCATGTCCTCGAACCGCTTGTTCATGTCCTCGAACCGGACGTCGACCGCCTTGAAGCGCGTCTCCATCAGCGCGCGCTGCGCTTTGAGCTCGTGCCGCTGCGCGACGAACTCCTGCCGCTGCGCGACCAACTCCTGCTCGATCCGCTCGATGCGTTCCAGGATCTGCGGCCCGGCTACGACCTGCGGCGCTACCTCCACGAGCCAGCCGTACATGTTGGTCTTCACGTAGTCGCCGATGCGGCGCAAATCGGATTCGCCGAGAGCCATGCGTGCCTCAGTCATACCATAGCCTCACACAAGGACAATGCGAACGCCGGCCGCCGCGCTTCAGTTACAGCGTATGCGCCTTTGGCAGCGCGCGCGGGGGCGCTATGCTCCCCATCCATGAAAGCGGTTCTCTTCGAGAAGCCGTGGGGCATGCGAGTGGTCGACCTGCCGCGGCCGCAGCCGCGCGCGGGTGAGGTGTTGCTGGCCGTCGAGGCGGTCGGCATCTGCGGCAGCGACGTCCACGGCTTCACCGGCGAGAGCGGCCGGCGCGCGCCGGACATGGTCATGGGTCACGAGGTGGGCGCCCGCGTCGCCGCGCTGGGCCCCGGCGCCGAGGGGCCGCCGGTGGGCACGCCGGTCGCCCTGTACAACGTGATCGCCGACCATGCGCCGGGCCCTGCGGAAGGCGACCCGAGCTTTCTGAACAAGCAGGTGATCGGCGTCAATCTCGCGCACCGCGGCGCCATGGCCGAATACGTCGCCGTGCCCGCCGCCAACGCCATCCCCACTGCGCCCGAGGTCGGGTCCGATATCGCCGCGCTGGCCGAGCCGGCGGCGGTGGCGGGTCACGCCTTCGACCGCCTGGCCGCGCATGGCCGCGCGCCGGGGCGGCTGGCCATCCTGGGCGCCGGCACCATCGGCCTGTGCGCGGCCACGGTAGGCCGCCGCCGCGGCTTCGGGCCGATCGTGGTGCTCGACACGGTGGCGGCCAAGGCGGCGGCCGCCGCCGGCTTCGATGCCATTTCCTACCACCTGCATGCCGGCGAGGAGCCGGCGGCTACCTCTCAGGCGGTGGAGGCGGCGCTTGGCGGGCGGCCGTCGGCGGTGGTCGACGCCGTCGGCACCGCTCCGTCGTTCGATCTGGCCTTCCAACTCTGCCGGCCGGACGCGGCGCTGCTGGCGATCGGCAACCTGGCCAAGGAGGTGAGCTTGCCGCTGCAGGACCTGGTCTCCGACGAGGTGTCGGTGATCGGCAGCTACGGGTTCGACCGCGCCTCCTTCCAGGCGAGCGTGGCCGCCCTGCCGGAGCTGGCCGGCCGGCTGATGACGTTCATCGAGGGGCGCTGTACGCTGGACGAGGTACCGGCGGTGATGGCCGCGTTAGCTCGCGGCGAGCGACAGGAACGCAAGGTGATCATCGACGTCGCCGCCGCGGCGGAGGGTTGAGGAGCATGGACCAACTACGCGTAGCCCTGATCGGGTGCGGCGGCCGCGGGCGCGGCCACGCGCGCCACTTCGCCGCGATCGACGGAGCCGCGATGGCGGCGGTGTGCGATCCCGATGCCGAGCGGCGCGGCGCGGCGGCCGCTGAACTGGGCGGCGTGGCCGCCTATGCGGCGCCGGAGCGGATGCTGGAAGCCGAGTCCCCGGACGCGGTGGTGGTCGCCGTGCCGCCGGAGTTCAACGCCCCGGTGGCGCAGGTCTGCCTGGAGGCGGGCGTCGCGACCCTGTTGGAGAAGCCGCCGGGGCTGCACGTCTCGGAGACCCGCCGCCTGTTGGAGGCGGCCGAGCGCTCGGGCGCGCCGTGCATGGTCGGCCTCAACCGCCGCTTCAACCCGGCGATCCGCGAGGCGGCGCGGCTGGTCCGCGAACGCGGCCCGCTGGCGACGATCGTCGGCGAGTTCCATAAGAACCTGGTCGACATCGAGCGGCGCGGCATCCTGAAACCGCCGGTGCTCGAACGGTTCTTCTACGAGACGCCGCTGCACGCGCTCGACTGCGTGCGCGCGCTGGCCGACTCGCCGGTAGCCGGCGTCCACGCCTTCTCCGGCAGCTTCTTTTCACGACACCGCGACGTGTACGGGGCGATCATCCTGTTCGAGAGCGGCTGCGTGGCGCACCTGATCGCCAACGTCACCGCCGGGGCGCGTCTGGAACGCTACGAGCTGCACGGCCGCGGCGCTTCCGCCTACCTGGAGGGCGTCCGGAGCGGGCAGGTGGTGATCGACGGTCAGGTCACCGAGCTGGCCACCACCGGCGACCGCAGCACCGCCGACCAGAATCGCTACTTCCTCGAATGCGTGCGCGACCGACGCCCGTTCGGCCCGCCGGCCTGCGACCTGCGCGAAGCGGTCATCACCATGGAGCTGATCGAGAAGCTGTTCGGCTGAACCGGACCCGGTTTCGGGTCCTGCGACGGCTCGACCGCGTCCTGTTCGTCAGGAAGTCAGGTACGCGATGGTGAGCGGGCCCTGCGGCAGGACGCACAGCCGCTCGGGCCGGAGCTCCTCCAGCGTGGCTTCGATGTCGCGGGTCGGAGTGAGCAGGGCGGCGCGTATCTCCTGGTCGCTGAGGCCGTCGCTGTAGACGTAGACGTCGGCGTGGCGCTGTATCTGCGCCTGTATCTGCACCTGCCACTGGTCCTGCGCGGAGAAGCCGGGCTGCCGGAGCATCTCCAGCACGGCGTCCGGCGAGCCGGCCCGGGCCAGCAGCTCCGCGTAGCGGCCGTGGCCCGGCAGCCCGTCGACGCACTCGGCCGCCAGCACGATGGCGCCGCCGGCGCGCACGATGCCGCGCGCCGCCTGCATGCCCTTCACGGTCTGGTACAGGTTCTGGTCGAGCGGGTAGCCGCTGTTGGTGGTGACGACCGCGTCGAAGGGCTTGTCCACCGCGGCCATGGCGCTCTTGCGCACGAAGCCGCAGCCGCGCCGGTGCGCGGCCACCACGTCACCGGCGAACACCCCGGTGATCCGACCCGCCGCGTTCAGCGTCACGTTGAGCAGGAACAGCGGCTCGATGAGCGCCGCCGCCTCCCGCATCTCCTCCCAGATCGGATTGCCGCCGGTGATCCCCCAGGTGGCGCGCGGGTCGCCGATCATGGCGTAGCCGTGGTTGGTGAGCACGCTCTCGCTGCCGGCCAGGGCCGGCAAAGCGCCCTTGGGGCCGCCGGAAAAGCCGGCGAAGAAGTGCGGCTCGATGAAGCCGGTGAAGATCACCAGGTCCGCCTCCATCACCGCGCGGTTGAGCCGCACGGCGTTGCCGCGGCTGGTGGTGCCGGCGGCGACCAGCGCCGCATCGTCCCAGGCGTCGTGCTGCTCGCACCGGTAGCGCTCGACGACGTCCGCGCCCAGCATCTGCCGCAGCTCAGCCGCCGTCTGCCGGCGGTGGGTGCCCAGGGCGTTGAGCAGCGTGATGTCGCCGCGCGCCACCCCCGCCGCTTCGAGCGCCCGCAGCAGCACCGGCAGGATGCGGTCATTGGGCGTCGCGCGGGTGATGTCGGAGTGGGTCACCACCACCTGCCGCTTGCCCGCCGCCAACTCGGCCAGCGGCGGCGACTCGATCGGCGCGGACAGGGCGGCGTCGATCGCCGCCGCCTCGCCGGCGACTCCGGCCACCGGACGGGGCAGCACCACCTGCGCGCAGTCCGGCACCTCGACGGTGAGTCCGTTGCGGCCGTACGCCAGATCGACCCGCTTCTTCAACACCGGGAATGCTATCATCCGGCGATGGCATCCGGCGCGATGGACGATACGTGGACATGGGAACCGATCGCCAAGCACGCGGCGATCACCGAGGGACCGGCCTGGGACGGCGAGGGCCTGCGCTACACCGAGATCGACGCGGACCGAGTCTGGCGCTACACGCCGGCCGACGGCCGGCGAGAGGTCTGGCGGGAGTCGACCGGCGGCGCCAACGGCACGATCTTCGACGCCGCCGGCCGCTACTACGCCTGCGAGGGCCGGGCGCGGCGGGTGGTCCGCTACGCGACCGGACAGCCGACCGAGGTGATCGCCGATGCGTACGCCGGGGCGCCCTTCAACGAGCCGAACGACTTGGCGGTCGACGCCGCCGGCCGCGTCTGGTTCAGCGACCCCAACTACGGCGAGCGCCCGCGCGCGCAGCCGCGCGAGTCGGTCTACCGCGCCGACCCCGCCCCCTCGGGATGGACGGTCACGGAGGTCACCACCGACACCAACCGCCCCAACGGCGTGCTGCTGTCGGCCGATCGATCGATCCTGTACGTGGCCGAAAGCCCGCGGCGGCTCGACCAGCGCCGCCAGTTGCGCGCCTATCCGATCCGGTCGGATGGCAGCCTGGGCGACTACACGCTGCTGCACGACTTCGGCGCCGGCCGCGGCGTGGACGGCATGTGCCGCGCGGCGGGCGGGCTGATCGTGGCTACCGCCGGCCATCGCGAGCGCGGCCCGGGGCCGGCGATCTACGTGTTCGACGCCAAGGGGCTGCCGGTCTCCACCCATCCGGCGCCGGCCGACCGCCCTACCAACTGCACCTTCGGCGGCGCCGGTCTTACCGACCTGTACGTCACGTTCTTCGGAGGCGAGCTGTACCGGGTCGCCGATTCGCGGCTGCGCGCTCACCATCCCGAACACTTCGCGTAGGCCGGTTTCGATCCGGCGCTCCGACGTGATGCCGCCGGCGAGCGGTCAGGCCAGCCCTTCGCGGGTCTCGGCGATGATCAGGTCCACTACCGCGCGCAGCGCCTGCGGGATGGTGTCGCCCTCCAGCCGGCGCAGCCGGAACAGGTCGATCTGCCGGTCCGCGCCGGCGCCGCGGCGGATGATCTCGGATGCGTGCCGCAACTCCTGCTCGCAGGCGAGCGCCGCGGCGTCCTCGGCGAGGTGGTCAAGCAGTTGCTCGACGTATTCATCGATGTCGATGCGCTTGCCGGCGTCGATGTCGCCCAGGAAGGCGACTACCCCGTAGCGCGCCGCGTGCCAGCGGTTTTCGGCGATCAACTCGGTGGGCGGTTCCGGCGGCAGCCCCTGGTCCGCATCCTGGCGCAGCAGCCGGCGCACCAGGCAGGCATACAGAGCGGCGATGCTCAGCGTGTCTTCCAGCCGCGGGCAGATGTCGCAGATGCGCATCTCCACGGTGGGAAAGCGCAGCGCCGGGCGGAGGTCCCACCACAACTCGCTGCCGTCGCCGATGAACTCCATCGCCTGGTAGTCGGCGACCAGGCGGTCGAACTCCGCGCGCGAGCGGAACGGGGGCGGCAGACTGGTGCGCGGCAGGGCGCCGATCAAGGTCAGGCGGTAGGACTTCAAGCCGGTCTCGCGCCCTTCGTTGAATGGCGAGGAGGCGGACAGCGCGTGCAGCACCGGCAGGTAGCGGCGCAGCGCGGTCATCACCCGGATGCGCGAATCCGCGGCGCCGAAACCGGCATGGATGTGCATGCCGCCGACGAGGAAGCGGCGCACCACCTCCTGGAAGTTCATGGTCAAGCGGTCGTACCGCTCCTTGGGAGTAATCGCCTGGGCGCTCCAATGAGCGAAGGGATGAGTCGACGCGGCCATGACCGCGGCGCCGAACCGGGACGCGGTCTCGACTACCAGCGAGCGGGTCTCGACCAGCGCGGTGCGCAGATCGGCCATCGAATGACATACCCGCGTATTGGTCTCGATCTGGGTCCGCAGCAGCTCGTGCACCACCTTATGCGGACCGCTGTCCCGCTCGCAGGCGGCGAACAACGCCGGGTCCGGATCGCGGATCAGATCCCGGGTCTCGGGATCGACCAGGAAGAACTCCTCTTCCAACCCCAGCGTGATGGTCAATTGGTCAGCCTTCACGGCACCGGATTATAGCCGCCCGGTTGGTGGCTGCTCGGCCTCGGCGAGGTGGCCGCCGGGCGGCTGGTGATCTACGCCGCCCTCAAGCTCAGGTTCCGCCAGCTCAAGCTGCGCCGCAATCCGCAGTGCGTGGTGTGCGGCGAGCAGCCCACAGTCACCGAGTTGATCGACTACGAGCAGTTCTGCGGCGTTCCCGCGTTGAACGGCAGCGGCGGCGGGCAGGCCGCGGCGGCGGATGGCGCCGACGGCGACATCCGTGAAATCGACGTCCACGAGTTGCAACAGCGCATGGAGCGCGGCGACCGGTTCCCACTCATCGACCTGGAGGGCGGCGTCAGCGCCTGGGTCGAGGAGATAGACCCCGACCAGCAGTCCTACTGAGCCGCTCCGATAGCCGTCGCCGGACGTACTTTCGGCTGGGCCCGGCGGCTACGACCGCCGCAGCGCGTTCAACGCCGGGATGCTATCATCCGGCGCGATGGTGGACACCTCCCGATTCGGAGCCGAGCGCTCACCGTCCCGAACACTTCGCGTAGAGCACTCCCAGGCGCCATGGCAACGTCCGGTCTGATGACCGCGGAGGAGCTTCGCGCTGCCTGCGAAGAAGCCGAGCGGCATCTCGACGGGTCCCCGGAGAGGGTCGAGAAAATCGCGGAGATCGCGGAGTTTCTGCAGGAAGTGCAGGAAGCGACGGCCGAGAAGCGCGAGAGCGAGGCATTCCAGCGCCGCGTCTGGGACGACAGTCCGCTGTACCCTCTCCCGAAAAAGGTCGACAGGGACCTGATCAAATTTCTGAATGATCCGAAGTTCCGCCACCAGTTCTGCGAATTGATCCGAGCGCCCCTTCCGGAAGATCGGCAAAAACGATTCGAACGGCTCGATGATCTCATGTCCAAGACAAATAAGCTCTTGGAAGCCGTACGGTTAGCCAAGACTACCCGCGCGTTTGCCGCGTTCTTCCCACATGACTTTACCGCTGTCCGTAGTCCTGGGAGGAGAAACTGGTACAAACTACTAACTGGACGCGAGGGTTGGGACCAAAACAACGACGCAAAGGCAAATCGGGCCGTTCTCGACCGGTTGGAGAACGCCATCGGCACCGTGGATCGCTCCGACTGGAACGCCGTAGCCCGTCGCATGCTGCTGCCTTTGGTCCTGCTCGAACAGGGCGAAAGTTTAGAACCGGGCCGCGCCTCCGGCGTCCCCGCCTCCACCTCGAAGCCGGCCTCGGGCCTGCCCGAACAGGGCGCAGGAAAACCGGAACTCGATCTCGGCCGGATCAGCGAGCACTTCGACTCCATCCGCAAGGCCGGCAGGCTCATCTTCGACCCCGAAATGGTGGAGTCGCTCCACCTGGGCCTCTGGGCGCACGAGCGGCGCCACTTCGCGGTGCTCACCGGCCTTTCCGGCACCGGCAAGACGCAACTCGCCGGCGAATACGCCAAGGCGCTGACCGGTGAGTCGAACGATCGAATCTGCACGATCGCGGTGCAACCGGGCTGGCACGACCCGACGCCGCTGCTCGGCTACGTCAACCCGCTTGGCGAGAACCAGTACACCAAAACCGCGTTCCTGCGATTCCTGATCCGCGCTATCGAGAACCGGTCTCAACCGCACGTGTGCATCCTCGACGAGATGAACCTCTCGCACCCGGAGCAGTACCTGGCGCCGATCCTCAGCGCGATGGAGCTCGCCGGCGGCTGGATCGAGTTGCACGGCGGCGAAGAGAAGGCTTACGGCATCCCGCCGATCATTCCGTATCCGGGCAACCTCGTGCTCATCGGCACCGTGAACATGGACGAGACGACCATGGGCATATCCGACAAGGTGCTCGACCGCGCGTTCACGCTGGAGTTCTGGGACGTCGACGTGGACCAGTGGCCGGGTTGGGAATACAGTCCCCTGGACGATCGGGACAAGGAGAAGGTCAAAGAGATCCTGAGAGAGATCATGAAGGCGCTTCGCCCGGCCCGGCTGCACTTCGGCTGGCGGGTGATCGAGGAGGTCGTGCGGTTCATGGAGCAGCGGCAGTCGCAGAACGCCGGCCTGCCGGTGGAAGCGGCGCTCGACCGGGTGTTGTACGCGAAGGTCCTGCCGAAGCTGCGCGGCGACGATGCTCCGCGCGTTCAGCGCGCGCTCGATGCTTGCAAGGCCGCCCTCGAGGAACGGAATCTCACGGGCTGCAGCAGCAAGGTCGATGAGCTGATCAAGGACCTGAAAGAGATCGGCAGCTTCCGGTTCTGGCGCTAGGACCGTGGCCGCCGAACGCGAGATCGCGCTGCGCGCTTGCGATGAAGACGGGCTCCGCGACCTGCATCCGTCCAACCTGAACCCCGGGTTCTCCGAACGCTGCGAGACCACCTTCATCGGTCCGGCCGATGGCGAGTATCGACTGCTCGTCGACGACGAACCGCTCGACCCGACCGCGGGCGCGGGGAACCGGTGGACGTGGCAGCCGGGGTTCTACGCCGGCGAGGTGCGCGCCGAGTTGCTGGATTCGGACGGCCGCTCGCTGGGAGTTTGGAGGCTCGACGTAAGTCCGGATCCGGGCAAGGCAGGCCGCGAGCTGTTTGCGCGCATGATCGACGAGATCATCGACTTCGACGCGCATCTGGTCATCGGCGAGGAGCCGGCCCGCCGGCGGCTCGGCGCGCCTAGCGACACCGACGATCCGCTGGTGCTGTTCGAGCGGCTGCGGAAGCGGCAGCCCGACCTGGAACGCGCGCTGGCGGCGATCCGGCGGGAACCGGTGAGCGTGCTGCGGGCGCGGCGGCGCTTCGTTCCGTTGCGGGATGCCCGGCGCGCCGACCTGCGCACGCTGCGCTCGGCGCTGCGGCAACCGGGCGCGCTTGCGGCCGTTCGGCCGGGAGCCGCGTCGCTACCTCCGGCCACCGAGCCGATCCTGGACGTGCCGGCCGTGGAACGCACGCTCGACGCCCCGGCGAACCGGTGCATCCTCTACCTGCTGCGCGCGCTGCTACTCCGGTGCCGGGAACTCGCCGCGCCGCTGGAAGAGCTCGCAAAGAAGTCGGTCGACGAGACCGGCGTCGCCAACCGCGCCGATCGGTGGCGCCGGATCCTCGACGACATGGAGCGGGCATTCGCCACCGCGGAGCGCCGCCGGCCGTTCAGCGAAGCGCGCCGTCCCGAGGTCACGGCCGCCGGACTCAACGCGGTGGCGGCGCATCCGCTCTACGCGCGCTTCTGGCGCACCGGATGGGAAGCGCTGCGGCGCGGCGTGTACCGGCTGGACCCGCAGGACCTGTTGCCGCTCAGCCCGACCTGGGAGCTCTACGAGCGGTGGTGCTTCGTCGCACTGGCGAAGAAGCTGCAGGAGTGGCTCCCCGACTTCACGTGGACGAAATGCGGCGCGACCGACTCCGGCCGGCGAAGACTCACCGGCAGTCGCAACGACGGACGCCGCATCACGCTCCGCCTGCAGCAGACCTTCGGCAACACGCACGGACGCGCACGCGACGAAGGCTGGTCGGTCTCCCGCGAGTGCCGGCCCGATCTGGTGGTGACGATGCAATCCGCCGGAGAGATGACCCGGTTCGTCGTCCTGGACGCCAAGTACCGGGCGCGCGCGGGCGCGATTCTCAGCGGCATGATGGAGAGCGTGCACCCGTACGCCGACGCGCTGCGCTGGGGCTCCCTCCGGCCGGACCGGACGCTCCTGCTGGTCCCGAACGCCGGGGAAACGGAATGGCTGACCCGCGCGGATTACGTCGAGCAGCACCGGGCCGGCGCCGTCGAGTTCCGGCCCGACCTCGAGCCGCCGGAATGGTTCCGCGAACTGCTCACCGGCCACGGTGAAACGCGCCGATCCGATTCCGCAGGCCGGTTTCGATCCGGCGCTCCGACGTGATGCCTGACCGGAAAGCCGCGAACGCCGGCGCCATCGTGGACAACGTCGGCCGCCGGGTAGGGGACGTGCTGCGCGAGCGCATCGACGAAGGTTCGCAACTGTCGATGGTATCGGCCTACTTCACCATCTATGGCTTTGCGGCGCTGCGCGACGCGCTGCAGCGCGTGACCCATACCCGTTTTCTCTACGGCGAGCCGAGCAGCGTCGGGGCGGTGGACCCGTCCGCGGACGAAGCCAAGACCTTCCGGCTCACCGAGGACGGCGGTATCGATCTCAAGCGCGCGCTGGCGCAGAAGCCGCTCGCGCGCGCCTGCGCCGAGTGGATCGAGCGTCACGTCGAGATACGTACCATTACCCAGGCCAACTTTCTGCACGGCAAGCTCTACCACGTGGCGCGCGGCGACGGCGCCAGCGCGGCCATCGTCGGCAGCTCCAACTTCACGCAGCGCGGCCTTGGCTACGGCGCGGCGCCCAACCTGGAACTCAACCTCGACGTCACCCCCACCGCCGACCGCGACGCGCTGCTCGCCTGGTTCGACGAGCTGTGGCGGGACGACACGCGCACCCGGGACGCCAAGCAGCAGGTTCTGGAAGCGCTGAATCGGATCGGCCGCCCCTACGCGCCGCAGTTCGTCTACTACAAGACCCTGTTCCACGTGTTCGAGGACTGGCTGGCCGAACGCAGCGCGCGCGCCGGCCTGCTGCACGACGTCCATCTCTACGACACCGCGATCTGGAGTCGCCTCTATGCGTTCCAGAGGGACGGCGCGACCAGCGCCGTCAACCGCCTGCTGCGCCACAACGGCTGCATCATCGCCGACAGCGTCGGCCTGGGTAAGACCTGGACCGCGCTGGCCGTGATCAAGTTCTTCGAGCTGCGCAACGAGCGCGTGCTGGTGCTCTGCCCCAAGCGGCTGCAGGACAACTGGTTGCGTTATGCCGCGTGGGCGGGCTGGGCCAACAACCCGTTCGCGCAGGATCGCTTCAATTACACCGTGCTCGCGCACACCGACCTGAGCCGGTATTCCGGCCGCGCCGGGCAGATCGACCTGGCCAACTTCAACTGGGGGGCGTTCGATCTGGTCGTGATCGACGAGTCGCACAATTTCCGCAACGAGGGCCGCGACCGCGTTGACGAAGCCGGTGAGGTCGTCCGCCGCAGCCGCTACAACCGGCTGCTGGAGGAGGTGCTGAAGGATCGCGTCCGCAGCAAGGTGCTCATGCTGTCGGCCACCCCGGTCAACACGTCCCTGCGCGACCTGCGCAATCAGATCTATCTGATGACCGAACGGCGCGAGGATGCGTTCCGCAAGACGCTCGGCATCGACGATCTGCAGACGCTGTTCGGGGTCGCGCAGCGCGAGTTCCAACAGTGGGAGCAGCAACGCCGCGGCGGCGCGAAGGCGGACAAGAACGCCCTCATCGCGCGCTTGGGCGCGGACCTGCTGGCGCTGCTCGATGCCGTCACCATCGCCCGCTCCCGCACCCACGTCCGCCGCTTCTACCCGGAGGTCCATGCAACGATCGGCGGTTTCCCGCGGCGCGGGAAACCGGAGAACCTGCATCCGCCGAGCGACCGCGCGGGCGAACTGTCCTACGACGATCTGCACGGCCGCATCGGCGCCTTCCGGCTGGCGGTCTACAACCCGTCGCACTACCTCAAGGACCCCTCGGCCCTGAACCGGGAAAAGGAGCGGTATCGCTTCGATCAGCGCGATCGCGAGCGCTGGCTCATCGGCATGATGCGGGTGAATCTGTTGAAGCGGTTGGAGAGCTCCGTGCACGCCTTCACGCTCTCCATGGGACGCATCATCAAGAAGATGGAGGAACTCGACCGGCGCATCGCCGCCTGGTTGCAGTCCCCGAACCGTTCCCCGGAATCGCAGGAATCGCACGACGCCGGGGTCGACGCGGTGCCCGACGAGGATGAGGAAGACGAGGAGTTCGCGGTCGGCAAGACGCGCCGCTACCGCCTGGCGGAACTCGACGTCGAGCGCTGGCGGCGCGACCTGCGGGAGGACTACCGGACCTTCACGAGCCTCCACTGCCTGGCGCAGCGGGTCACGGTGGCGCGCGACGCCAAGCTGGCCGAGCTGCGGCGCGTTCTGGCCCGGAAGATCGCGCATCCGACCACCGACAAGGATGGCCGTCGCAACCGCAAGGCGCTGGTGTTTACCTCCTTCGCGGACACCGCGCGCTACCTGTATGACCATCTCTCCGGCAGCCTGGCCGGCGCGCGCATGGCGCTGGTGACCGGCGGCGGCGGCAACCGCAGCGGCGCGGAGCCGGCGCGGTTCGACGACATCCTGGAGCGGTTCGCGCCGCAGGCGCAGGAGCGTCAGGGCGAAGGCGGGGAGATCGACGTTCTGATCGCTACCGACTGTCTGTCGGAGGGGCAGAACCTGCAGGACTGCGACCTGGTCGTGAACTACGACATTCACTGGAACCCGGTGCGGCTCATGCAGCGGTTCGGACGCATCGACCGGCTGGGTAGCCGCAACGATCAGGTCGCGATGATCAACTTCTGGCCGACGCGGGACCTGGACCGCTACCTCGACCTCAAGAACCGCGTCGAAGCGCGCATGGCGCTGGCGGACGCCGCCGCCACCGGACTGGACGACCCGCTGGCCGACGCCCCGGAGCTTGCCGCCCAGCCGCACGCGGCGGCGCAAGGTGAGCTGGCGTTCCGCGACGAACAGCTCATGCGCCTGCGTGAGGAGATTCTCGATATCGAGGAGGCCGGCGACGGCGTGGCGATGAGCGACCTGACGCTCGACGACTTCGTCGCCGATCTGCTGCAGTACGTGCAGCAGAACCGCGCGGCCCTGGAAGCCGCGCCGGCCGGCATCCATGCCGTGGTCGACGCCCAGCCGGCCGGCGATACCGTTCCGCTCGGGCCGCCGGCGCGGCCGGGCGTGATCTTCTGCCTGAAGCAGCGCACCGACCCGGCCCACCGGACGCCGAACCTCCTGCAGCCCTACTACCTGGTCCACGTACGCGGCGACGGGACCGTGCGCTACACCTTTCGGCAGGCGGGGCAGTGTCTGAGCCTGTTCCGGGAGCTCGCCGCCGAGCGGACGCATCCCTCCGCGGCGCTGGAAGCGGCCTTCGACCGGGAGACCGGCCAGGGGCGCCGCATGGCGAAGTACGAACGCCTGCTCGACGCCGCCCTGCGCGACGTCGCCGCCCAGTTCGGCAGCGCCGAGCGGCGCGCCCTCACCCGCGACCGGGGCGCAAAGCTCACCCAGCGCTCGAAACGGCCACGCCATGCGCGTGACTTCGAGCTGATCACGTGGCTGGTGATCGCCGACCCCGCGCAGGAAGCTGACGCCGGGGCGGCCGCCGGTGGCTGAGGTGCGCGAGGCGCTGCGCGCCGCGCTCGCCCGCTTCGGCCGCGCCGCTCCGCTGCACGAATCCGCCGCCGCACTGCTCGGGGCGCTCGGCTATGACAGCGACCGAACCGCGGTCGTCGATAGCGACGGCGTCGCCGAGTTCGTCGCCGAGTTGGAGGGAAGCGCGGCGCTTTCCGACCGGGAGCGCGGCCTGCTCGCCGATTGGCGGGCCGCGCAGATCGTGTTCCAGTTCACCGAGGAAGAGATCGCCGGCCAACCGGGCCTCTTCGAACGGTTCGAGCCGGGGCGCATCCAATCCTTCGTGTTCGTGGCGGTCGAGCTCGACGGTCAGGGCGGCCGGCGCTACCCCCGCACGCGGCTTGCCGACATGACGCGCGCCGTCAATCGCCGCTACCCGATGCCGGTCATCATCCTGTTCCGGCACGGCGCGACCGCGACCCCAACCGTGACCGTGGCGGTCGTCGGGCGCCGTACCCACAAGCACGCCTCCGACCGGGACGTGCTGGAGAAGGTGACGCTGATCAAGGACATTCGCGTCTCCGATCCACACCGCGCGCATCTCGACATCCTCGCCGAGCTTGCCCTGCCGGAGCTGCGAGCGCGCGCCGGCGTTCACAGCTTCGATCAACTGCATCGGGGATGGGAGCGAGTGCTCGACGCCGAGGCTCTGAACCAGCGCTTCTACCGCGAGCTGTTCGCCTGGTTCGAGCGCGCGGTAGCGGCGTGCCGCTTCCCGGATGACGGCGCGGGGCCGGGCAACGCCGAGCGCCACGTGATCCGGCTGATCACGCGGCTGCTGTTCATATGGTTTCTGCGAGAGAAGGCGCTGGTACCGGACGAACTGTTCGACGAGAAGTTCGCCCGCGCCGCGCTCAGGAACCACGCACCCGAGCGCACCGACTACTACCGCGCCGTGCTGCAGAATCTGTTCTTCGCCACCCTCAACACCGAGATCGGCAAGCGCTCGTTCAGCGCCAAGGACCGCGACAGCCATCGCGACTTCAGTAAGTACCGCTATCGCGATCTGCTGAGCCGTCCCGGCGCCTTCCTGCGCCGGCTCAACACGGTCCCATTCGTCAACGGCGGCCTGTTCGACTGCCTGGACGACTACGAGGCGCGCGGCGCCGGCGGCCGCCGCATCGACGCCTTCACCGACAACATCGCCACGCAGGGCCGCGACCTGGAGGTGCCGGCGGAGCTGTTCTTCGCCGCGGAGGAGGGGCTGTTCCCGCTGTTCCGCCGCTACAAGTTCACGGTGGAGGAGAACACGCCGCTCGACCAGGACGTGGCGCTCGACCCGGAGTTGCTGGGGCGGGTGTTCGAGAATCTGCTGGCCGCCTACAACCCGGAAACGCGCGACACCGCGCGCAAGGTGACCGGCTCCTACTACACGCCGCGCCGCGTGGTCGACTACATGGTCGACGAGTCGCTGGCGGCGGCGTTGGCCGCGCACGCCGACCCGGCGGACGGGGACGCGGAGTTCTACCGCGAGCGGCTGCGCTATCTGCTCGACTACGCGAACGCCGCCGCCGATGCCGGCGAGCTGTTCGAGCCGGAGGAGCAGCGCGCCGTCGTGCAGGCGATCGCGGAGCTGCGGATTCTGGATCCCGCGGTCGGTTCCGGCGCCTTCCCGATGGGCGTGCTGCACAAGCTGACGCTGGCGCTGCGCCGGCTCGATCCCGACAATCGGTACTGGGAGCAGTACCAGAAGGAACGCGCGGCCGGCAGGGCGGGAGCGGCATTCGACGTGGATGACGAGGACGCTCGCAACCGCGAGCTGCAGGAGATCAGCCGCACGTTCGAGACCTACCGGCAATCGGACTTCGGGCGCAAGCTCTATCTGATCCAGAACGGCATCTTCGGCGTGGACATTCAGCCGGTCGCCTGCCAGATCGCCAAGCTGCGCTTCTTCATCTCGCTCGTCGTCGAGCAGCGCACCAACGACGACGCCGGGGACAACTACGGCATCCGCCCGCTGCCCAATCTGGAGACCCGCTTCGTCGCCGCCGACACCCTGCTCGGGCTCCATGCCGGCGGCGACGACAATCTGGATCTGGGAAAAGACCTGATCGGTCCCATCGAAGGGCATCTGCGCCGGGTCCGCGAAGGGTACTTCAACGCGCGTACCCGCCAGGAAAAACTCCGGCTGCGCGAGACCGACGACGAGTTGCGCGCGGCGCTGGCGGGGGCGCTGAAGGACCTGCGCTACCCGCACGACGCCGCAGAAGCGGTAGCCCACTGGGACCCGTACAACCAGAACGCGAGCGCGGCCTGGTTCGATCCGGAGTGGATGTTCGGCATCGACGGCTTCGACGTGGTGATCGGCAACCCGCCCTACGTCCGCGGCGAGAAGATCCCCGACAAGGCCCGTCTGCGAGCCGCCTACGGGGACTTCTACCGGGGCACGGCGGACCTCTATACCTACTTCTTCCGCAAGGGCATCGACCTGCTGCGGCCGGGCGGCCTGATCTGCTTCATCACCTCCAACAAGTTCCTGCGCGCCGACTACGGCCGGCCGCTGCGGGAGTTTCTGACGAGCGATGCCGCGCCGCGCCTGCTGCTCGACCTCGGCCGCACCGGGACCTTCGACGCCACGGTGCGCCCCTGTATCGTGCTCGCCGGCAGGGAGGCGCGGGACACGTTCCCGGCAGCGACGGTGCGCGGCGTGACCGGCGCGGCGAACGTGGACCCCGCCGGCTACCTGGACCAGAACGGCTTTGCCATGGCGGTGACGAACCTGGCCGCCGCCGGCTGGTCGCTGGCACCGCCGGCATGGCAGCGGCTGCGCGCCAAGATCGAAGCCGCCGGCCGGCCGCTCGGCGAGTACGTGAAAGGCGGCATCAAATACGGCATCAAGACCGGCCTGAACGACGCCTTCGTGATCGACGCCGACACCCGCGCCCGCTTGACCGCGAAGGATCCGAAGAGCGCCGAGCTGATCCGCCCCTGGCTGCGCGGCAAGGACGTGCGCCGCTGGCGGGCCGAACCGGCCGGCTTGTACGCGATCACCATTCCGAGCAGCGCCAACGCCACGTGGCCGTGGTCTTCCGCGCTGCGCGAAGCCGACGCCCGCGCCGTTTTCAAGAAGACGTATCGCGCCATACACGATCATCTGGCGCCATTTGCTTCCCGACTCCGGCGCCGGCAGGACAAGGGCAAGTTTTTCTGGGAACTACGTTCGTGCGCCTACTACCGCGCCTTCGACCAGCCCAAGATCATCTACCCGGACATCGGACAGGCGATGCGCGCGATGCTCGACCGGGAGGGACGCCTCACGGGAAACACCTGTTACATCATTCCGTGCGACGATGCGTACCTGTTGGCCATCCTGAACTCAAGGCTCCTGGACTTCTACTTTCGGCTCGCCCTGCCGTGCCTTGATGATCCGTTCGACGGCGGCGACCTGAGATTTATCTACTTCAAGATGGTGCATACTCCCATCGCCTCGGCCGACGCCGCCACCAAGCAACGCCTCGCCGCCCTCGCCGAGCAAATCCAAACCGCCAAGGAAGCCGACCCCGCCGCCGACACCACCGACCTCCAACGCCGCATCGACAAGACGGTCTTCGACCTCTACGGCCTAACCACCCCCGACATCGCCGTACTCGACGACGCACTTTCTGGTCACACCGCTTGATCAGCGGGCAGCGCTGCTTCGGATCGGCCCCTCGCCGATGAGCGCCAGGATTCGGTTCTTCAGGTTCCTGCGCAGATCTTCCGGACGGCTCCACATAGTGTGGTGGTATTGTCTCGTGTCGAAGTGTACTTCGCCGATGGCATCGTCGCGACACGTGTATATGACCGGTATTCCCAGCCCGAAGGCAAACCCCGCTTCAAAGTAGACACCGCCTCTCGCACCCTCCGTTCCGTGAGTGAAATCCGCTACCAGAAATCGGGAGCGCCTGATCTCGGCGATGATCTCATCGTCGATCTTGTTGACATCCGGCTTCCGATCGATCCGCACGGGCTTGTACCCGGCGTCTCGTATCGCCGGCTCGATTCCGTTGTCGTAAGCGGCGTTCATCTCGTCATCGAACCACATCGCCGCGAACCCCTGCGCCGAATCATGATTGCTCTTGACGTCCGCAAGCCTGCAATGCCCGGCTACGGTCACCCGATAACCACCGGAGAAGCCATCGATCTCGATCCAACGCTGCTCATTCTCCAGGTAATTCAACAGGTAACGGGTATCTTCAATCGAAGTCGACTCTGACCACGCCATCGCTTGCATATACACAGCCGTCGGCGGTTTCATCCAATCCAGCGTCACAGCGTCGCTGATCGACTTTGACCGCTTTCCGATAAACCTGAGAAGTCTCTCGGCGCGCTCGTCCACATCGAGCGGCCGTGCTCTATGAGCTCGTTCGATCAGCTCCGGCTTAACCTCCGGCACATAATCTTCCTCGTTCTGGTTTCGCAAATCGACGAGCAGGGTTGTCAGACGTGCTTTTACGTCTTCCTCAAGGGCTCTAAGACGACGATAATTATTGAAACGCAGAAAGTTGCTGACGCGATATACTCCTCCAGCGCGTGGCGAATCCACTTCCCCGCGCTCGTACAGCGCGCCAGCTCCCAGCACATCTACCGGACTGCCTGTCCAAATCAGGCACCTTTCTCGAGAAGTCGTCATTCCAATCTCGAATATACCTTACGGCTGCGACGGCCGCGCCGTCAAGCAGAGCGAATCGTCGTCGCGCCCACGGCCGACCCGCTGACCAAGCACGCCGGTGCCGCCCGAACTTCGGCGCCGAAGATGCAGCCTGCCGGTGCCCCACCTCGACTGCGGTTGGTTAGAGGCAAGCCTCCGCGCCATCAACAACTGGCGACCTATGTGGCGCAGGATCAGATCGAGGATCGAGAGTCACTTCGCGGGGCTGCGCGGAACGACGAACGAGGTGTGTCGGCTCTCATATACCCTGGCTGCATTCAGCACGGCGTACTTTGCCCACAGACGCCAGATCGCTGCCATTGAGGCTCAGCCGGATCCGCCTCTTGGACCGGGAGCCCGAATCCCTTGGCATCTTGGGCGGAGATAATTGTGCCGTGGCTTTGCGTCTCACCGATCAGGGGGCGTGCAGCGTGCTCGCAAGATCGTTTACTTTCGCATCTTTTCGGCTTGAGGCACAGGCCAGCGCCTCGCGGAGTTGGCCGTCGGCGCGAGCAAGCGCATCACGTGCCTGCTGCACCATCAGCGCGTTGACATCGCCAAGCATTGATACGTGCAGCAGGTACGTCTCCGGATGGCTTTGAATCCGGCGCTCTGCCTCCTCGACTGCGGCGATGATCGCCTTCGCCGCCGCCAACTGTCCGTTGGGAAGCTGAAACTGCGGGTCCACGGGACCGAGATCGCTCGTCGGTCCGAGGTAGATATGGTCTGCCCCGAGCACGAAAAGGGTGCCGGCGCTCTTCGCCTGATCCGGCACGATCACCGTCAACTCAGCGCAGTGAGACTGCGCTTGACGCACCAACCGCAACGCCGTTTCGCCATCACCGCCCGGCGTCGCCAGCATCACGTGGAGGTCTTCGTTGGAATCAGCGCCGTACAGGGTCTCTTCGAACAGAGTGACGCTGGACGCGAACAACGAGTCGATCAGGACCACGAGGCGGCACGCATGCGCTTTCTCGTATTCCTGGATCAGGTTCTGCCGTTCGTACCAGGACCATGCTGCGCCTCGTAGAGCGGGCTGCGACCGGAACGGGATGCGTCTCGGGAGGGTTGATCGGCGCTCAAGTCAGAGGCCGGGGATCGTCGATCGGAAAGACTATCGGCTTGCCCTGGCGCGCCTTGCGGCCGTCTTCCCGTGCGCTCCTGGCTCGTTCGATCCGTTCCTGCCAGTGGGGTCATACGCCGGCGGACGTTCCACAGCCGGGACCGCGTCCTCGGTCCGGTCGTTCTGTGCGTGTACCATGCGCAAACGTAAGGACATACCGCACGGACATGTCAAGCGCCGCCGACGGCGGGGGTGCGACCCCAAAATGTGCAACTCGCTCATGGAGCCGCTGCTATCGCAGCAGAGCGGGCCGGATGCCCGCTGCATCCCCGCCCGTGCACAAAATGGGGCGCACCCCACTGTGCTGTGCTGTGCGGCGTCGGGCGGGCAGGCAGGCCGCGCCCGCCGGCGTGCCTGCATGGTGACGCGCGTTGACCTTGCGGGCTCTCGCCGGTAGGTTGGCCGGAAGGCGAGCAGGTTCAGCCGCTATAAGGCGACAAACCGCGACGATGCGCCAAGACGCAGCTTTCCGGAGGTGCCTTCATGAATTCCGATCCGGTTCGGGAGGAGATCGACAACGTTGAAGAACCCGTTGAAGACCTTGATGAGACGCTTGAAGTAACTCCGTTCGTCTACTCGATCACGTCATACGGAGCAGACTACCCGGTGGATTCCCTCGTGAAGCGAATCGACTCCGGCGACATCGTGGTTCCTCGCTTCAACTGGAGGGCAAGAGACGGCTCCGAAATCGTTGGCTTCCAGCGTGAATACGTATGGCCGCGAACGAAGTCCGATCGGTTTATCGAGTCGCTCCTGCTCGGGTTGCCGGTGCCGGGTGTCTTCCTGGTAAAAGAATCGTCCTCCGGTCGCCTCCTGGTCCTGGACGGACATCAACGGCTGCACACCCTCAGCTCGTTCTATAAGGGGGTAATCGATCAGCGAGAGTACCGTCTGGATGGGGTAGAGAACCGTTTTCTGGATAAGCGATATGAGGATCTCGACGTGGAGGACCGCCGCCGCCTGGACGACAGCATCATTCATGCGACCGTGATTCGGCAGGACAAGCCAACCGAGGACCAGAGCAGCGTCTACATGATCTTCGAAAGGCTCAACACCGGCGGCGTGAATCTTCAGCCTCAGGAAATCAGGGTGGCGCTCTATCATGGTGAATTGGTCCGCGTGCTCAAGGAGCTCAACGAGCATCCCGCCTGGCGGCGTCTCTACGGTGGCAAACCCTCGCGGCGTCTCAAGGACCTGGAGATGATTCTTAGATTCTTCGCATTTCATTACGATGAAGCAAAGTACCGCAGTCCGATGAAAGAGTTCCTGAATCGCTACATGGCCACAAACAGAGACTTGGCTCGGCAGCCTGAGGACGAGATGGTGCGCATCTTCACCGCTACGGTAACGGTACTTGCTGAGGCCGTCGGCGGTCGCGCCTTTCGCCCCGTGAGGGCCGTGAACGCTGCAGTAGTGGACTCCCTGATGACCGGACTTGCACGCCGGATTGGCAAGGGTCCGATCAGCGATCCATCGCAAGTGGCTGACGAGTACGCCGTATTGATGAAGAACGAGTGCTACCGGGGTGCGGTCGAGACCGGCACCTCACAGGAGGCCAATGTCAAGACACGGCTCGAGTTGGCAACGAGAGCGTTCGCAAACGTGCGATGACGATGACCGGACGAGCGGAAGTCAATAGACGACGCCAACAACTCGATACGGCGTTTTCCCGTGCACGAGGTCTCGAGGCCGACACCGAGCTTTTTTCCGACTTCGCCCGATATTTATGCGTCCTGGTTTCCGGTTTTGTGGAACAGGCGACGATCGAGTTGCTGATCGAGTACGTCAGAATCCATTCGGACCCTCGCATCCAGCGTCACGTAGAGCGTAGCGTTCGTCATCTTGCCAACCTCAAGGCGCAACGCCTGATTGAGGTAGTCGGCGCCTTCGACCCGAACTGGCGAGGCGAACTGGAAACGTTCATCGTCGACGAGTACAAGGACGCGCTCGATGGGATCGTCGACCTTTCGCAACAGAGTGGCTCATGGCCGCGACGTCGGAGTTACGCTGCGACGCGTAGACGATTACTATACGCGCGTCAAGAAGATCATCGACCGAGTAGCTGATTTATTGATTCCTCCGTCAGCAACGCGATTGAGGACAGGATGATGCCCCGCAGCGCCTACGGCCGTGCAGTGTATCGACGGGTAATGCGACTCGCATCATGGGCGGCAATCAGGGGTGCGACCCCATTTGTGCACGAGTGGGGATGCAGCGGGCATCCGGCCCGCGCTGCTGCGATAGCAGCGGCTCCATGAGCGAGTTGCACATTTTGGGGTCGCACCCCGACGGCGGCGCTTTGCGTCAGGCGGCGTACATGGCCCGATCGGCTTCAACGCTCAGCCGTCCCGTCGCGCGCGTCGGCCAAGAGAACGGTGGTTGCGGATCCGGTTCAGGTGGCCCACTCACGAACGCGCTGCCGCATCTGCTCCCGGCTGATACTCAGGATTTCGGCACCGCGCCCAAGGGAGATACGCCCGTGCTGCAGCGCCCTTCGCACGAGCTTCGACAGTCGGGCTTCCACGAAGTCGTGCCGGGAGAGGCACTCCGGCTCGCCGGAGCGGCCCCAGTGCCAGGCGAACTCGCTCTGTCCCAGAGCGGCCGGCTCGTCGGCGTTGCGCAGCGTGCTTCCGAAGTGCCGGCGATGTTGGACCTGGAACGCTCCCCAGACATCGCGCGTTCCTCGCCCGGACTCGACCAACCGGTAGAGCACGGTCTTGTAACTCACGGCCCGTGCGAAGGCGACGGCGTCAAGGGCCGGGCCGTTTCTCGACCGTGAACGGTTGAGCGGCGCCGAGATCGGCCTCCAGCGCGCAGTAGGCGTCGAGCCACGTCGCAACCTGGGCCAGGATCTGCTCACGAGCGTGGACGCGCATCCGGGCGCGGAAGCGCACGCTCTCCGGACGACGCACCGGGGTGACCAACTCGCTGACAGGCATCCGGAGCGCCTTGGCCAGCGCGTCCAGCGTCCGCGCCTGCGGGACCATCTCCCCGCGCTCGACCTTACCCACGGCAATCCGTGACAGCCCGGCCCTCCCGGCGAGCTCCGCCTGAGTGAGCTCTCGGTCCAGCCGCAGCCTGGCGACATTGGCCGCAATGCAGCTCTCAGCCACGCACACCCCCACTCGATGCCATCCTACCTTCGGCGCCGAAGGAGCAGACGGCCGGTGTCCACCTCGACTACCGACAGAACGACCTCATCATTACCGGTTTCGGAATGTATGGCGCAGATCGTCCACGAAGCTACGCAGCGAAGCGTCCGCCGAAGCAGCCCGATCGATGTCCATATTGCGAATGATGTCCTCAGCGTATTCGATTCCGCCCAGTAAGGGAGTGCGTCCGGCGGCGTGGATGGCCGCGATCAACAGAGCCTTATACCGATTACGGTCGCACTTCCGGTCCGGCGCCTTGCAGCCGTGACCGAACACGGCCTTGAACGCAGCGCCGTCCAGGAGCAACCAGCGCTCGACATGCGGGTCCGGAACCGCGAGCACGATCGGTGCGGGAGCGTCTCCGGGTGTGACTCCCCGAACTCGCTTGCGAAATCCCTGACAGTTGGCGTCGGTAGCAACGACGATCATATCCGGCGGATGGCCGCCCTGGACCTTCAAGTCGCGCACGTATCGGGCAAGTTGCTGCGCGACTCTACCATGGCCGCCGGTCGCACTGCGCCATTGCAGGCGTACGACGATGCCTCTCTCCTCGGCGATCCGCCGTACCAGGGCACCGACTACGACTCGGTGCGCGTGATCTTCGACGAACAGAGCGATGTCATTCATCAAAGTCCCCTCTGAGAATCCGCTCAGAGATGGACGTTGGTTCGTCATCGTCAGCGAGGGCTTGCCGTATTCCGCCGGTTTTGCCCAGCCGTCCCCACTCCGCGACCGGCCCCCAGTCGGATAGCGGGTCGATGCGGGTCTGACCGTTCCAGCGACGGACCACGAAAAGCGAGTCGTCCGGCAGCGCGTCGGGCAGCAGCGGCGAATGAGTAGTGACGATGTACTGGGTCTGCCCCAGGCTCCGCCGCGTCCGCAGCAGCTCGGCGATCAACTCGATGCGGCGCGGGTGCACGCCGTTCTCCGGCTCCTCGAATCCGACCAGCGCGGGCGCTTCCACGCTTGCCAGCGCCAGCAGCCCGATCATCCGCAACGTGCCCTCCGACAGTACGCTCGCCGGCATGGCGACGCCGCCTTCGACGATACGGAGCTCGACCTCGCCGAGATCGGTCACGTCGACCTCGATCCCGTCGATATTGGGCAACAGGCTGTGCAGCGCCCTCTGCGCGGCCTGGAATTGCTCCGGGGCGACCGCCTTGAGCGTGTTGAGAAATGCGGCCAGATCCTCGCCCATCAACCCGATATGACGCACGTCCTTGACCGGATTCGCAGCGCGCATCCGTTCGCGCGGCTCGAAATAGAAGAACAGCCAGCGCTCCAGCTCGTAGCGCGCGGCGATCAGATGGGGGTAGTGCGGCGGGTAATGCGGCAGAGAGAGAATGGTGTGATCGAGATAGAGATCGTAGTACGTCGGATGCGCCTGTCCTTCATGGCGCAGATGAAGACGTTGGTCGCCGTGACGTTCGATGAACGGCTTGCGCTTGCCGGTCGGTTCGCCGCGGCTGTTGAGCGCGGCAAGATACTCGTCGGCGACGCGCAGGATACCGGTCCGCGGCAGCATCTCCACCTCCACGCGGTAGCGGAGATTCCTCTCACGGACGCCGGCGACCCGCTTGGTCGTCTCTTTGGAACCGTCATCTTGCGGGCGGCGCCGCATCTCGCGTATCTGCCGGTCGACGGCCTCCGCGACCGCGTCGGAAATCTGCAGGTCCGCTTCGATCGAAAACGTCAACCGATCCCGGTCGAGCAACCCCGCGATGCCTTGCTTGCCGATATGGAACGACTCCAGGGGCTTGCCGCGGTACGGAGAATCGAACGCCTGCTTGAGGGTCCGGCCGGTCCCGAGTCCAGCCAGTAGTTGCAGTGCATCGAGAAAGTTGCTCTTGCCCGAAGCGTTGGCGCCGATCAGCAGCGTGAGCGGCTCAAGGGACAGTTCGACGTCGACCAGGGACTTGTAGCCCCTGACGTGCACGCGCTTCAACATATGTGCCGGTTCGCCTCCTCGCGACCATCTCCCACTCGCGGCATGCGCGGGCGCATCTGCTCCCGGCTGGGACCGAGGATCGCTCCCGTCAACCCGCCTGTTCGCGGCTCTGGCGCTCCTGCACCGGCTTCAGGTTGAGCACCTGCATCGCTTCGTCCCCCATCGCCACCGCGTACACCCCGTTCCGCGTCAGATACCGCACCACACTCTCGGTCAGACTCAGCGATGAGAACACCGCCACGACCGGCAGATCCCGGTACTCGGGAAAGTAAAGCGCGAACTCGTCGCGTTCGAGGAAGCCCACGAACGCCCGCGCGTCCTCGCTTCGCGCGGTCGTCTTGGTCTCGTTGAGCAGCACCGCGCCGGTGCCGACGTACAGCGCATCGAACTCCCGCCGGTAGTGGCGGTCGTCGCTGCGCACGACGGAGATACGCGGGCAGAACAGCAACTCGTCGCCACAGCCAAGTTCCTCGCGCGCCATGCGCCGGATGCTCGGAGCGATGATGTCCTCCACGACCGTACCCATCCGGTTGGCCAACTCACCCCAGCGCCGGTTCCACTCCTTCCGGTCTTTCTCCCGTGCCCTGGCAGCTTCCGCCCGGTCCCGGGCCGCCTCCTCCTTCATCTCCTTCAGGATCGCCGTGGTCTGCTCCATGAACCGATCGAACAGAATCTCCAGACGATCGGTCCTCCTCTCCACGTCAGCCGTCCGTTCTTCGAGCAAAGCACTCATCGTCCCCTGGCGTGCTTCAGGCGGAACTCTCGGCCCAACCGTCAACCCGTCTGTTCGCGGCTCTGGCGCCGCTCCTGCACCGGCTTCAGGTTGAGCACCTGCATCGCTTCGTCCCCCATCGCCACCGCGTACACCCCGTTCCGCGTCAGATACCGCACCACGCTCTCGGTCAGACTCAGCGATGAGAACACCGCCACGATCGGCAGGTCCCGGTACTCGGGAAAGTAGAGCGCGAACTCGTCGCGTTCGAGGAAGCCCACGAACGCCCGCGCGTCCTCGCTTCGCGCGGTCGTCTTGGTCTCGTTGAGCAGCACCGCGCCGGTGCCGACGTACAACGCATCGAACTCCCGCCGGTAGTGGCGGTCGTCGCTGCGCACGACGGAGATACGCGGGCAGAACAGCAACTCGTCGCCACAGCCAAGTTCCTCGCGCGCCATGCGCCGGATGCTCGGAGCGATGATGTCCTCCACGACCGTACCCATCCGGTTGGCCAACTCACCCCAGCGCCGGTTCCACTCCTTCCGGTCTTTCTTGCGTGCCTCGTCGGCTTCCTTCCGGTCTTTCTTGCGTGCCTCGTCGGCTTCCGCCCGGTTCTCCTCCCGTGCCCTGGCGGCTTCCGCCCGGTCTTTCTCGCGTGCCCTGGCAGCTTCCGCCCGGTCTTCCGCCCGTGCCCTGGCGGCTTCCGCCCGGTCTTCCGCCCGTGCCCTGGCGGCTTCCGCCCGGTCCCGGGCTGCCTCCTCCTTCATCTCCTTCAGGATCGCCGTGGTCTGCTCCATGAACCGATCGAACAGAATCTCCAGACGATCGGTCCTCCTCTCCACGTCAGCCGTCCGTTCTTCGAGTAACACACTCATCGTCCCATGGTCCCCTGGCGTGCTTCAGGCGGAACTCTCAGCCCAACCAGCCCTTGCACTGTAAACAGGATAGATTCAGGCCCGGCGGCTCGGCAAGCCGTCCGCCGCCGGGCCGGTGCTCTGTCGTGCCTGCACTTGACGCGTCCTGCCGCCGCCCAACTTCGGCGCCGAAGGAGCCGGGCCGGACGGACAGGAGCACCACCTCTGCTACCGAATACGCGGTTGTCCGGGGTCGTATTTCACGAGGATCCCGTTGCGCCGCTCGCCGCCGCCGACTGGCCGAACGCGTAGTCCTGCTGCTCGGTCCCGGCTGGGACCGAGGATCGCTCCCGTCAACTCGCCTGTTCGCGGCTCTGGCGCCGCTCCTGCACCGGCTTCAGGTTGAGCACCTGCATCGCTTCGTCCCCCATCGCCACCGCGTACACCCCGTTCCGCGTCAGATACCGCACCACGCTCTCGGTCAGACTCAGCGATGAGAACACCGCCACGATCGGCAGATCCCGGTACTCGGGAAAGTAGAGCGCGAACTCGTCGCGTTCGAGGAAGCCCACGAACGCCCGTGCGTCCTCGCTTCGCGCGGTCGTCTTGGTCTCGTTGAGCAGCACCGCGCCGGTGCCGACGTACAACGCATCGAACTCCCGCCGGTAGTGGCGGTCGTCGCTGCGCACGACGGAGATCCGCGGGCAGAACAGCGACTCGTCGCCACAGCCAAGTTCCTCGCGCGCCATGCGCCGGATGCTCGGAGCGATGACGTCCTCCACGACCGTACCCATCCGGTTGGCCAACTCACCCCAGCGCCGGTTCCACTCCTTCCGGTCTTTCTTGCGTGCCTCGGCGGCTTCCGCCCGGTTCTCCTCCCGTGCCCTGGCGGCTTCCGCCCGGTCTTTCTCGCGCGCCCTGGCAGCTTCCGCCCGGTCCCGGGCTGCCTCCTCCTTCATCTCCTTCAGGATCGCCGTGGTCTGCTCCATGAACCGATCGAACAGAATCTCCAGACGATCGGTCCTCCTCTCCAGGTCAGCCGTCCGTTCTTCGAGTAACACACTCATCGTCCCAGGGTCCCTTGGCGTGCTTCAGGCGGAACTCTCAGCCCCAACCAGCCCTTGCACCGTAACAGGATAGATGCAGGCCCGGCGGCTCGGCAAGCCGTCCGCCGCCGGCGGGTGCTGCCGTCAGTCGCGGATCGCTTCGGCTATGGGCGTCGCCAGTACGTGGAACACTGGAAGCGTGCCCAACAGACCGCCCGCGCCGATCGCCGCGGCCACGCCGACGGCGACCGCAGCCGGCGCAACCACAGGCTCGAACAGGTCGTCTGCGGCAAAGTCCGCGCTGAAGATCGGCGTCACCAGATCGGTGAGCGGCGCTGACAGGAACAAACTGAACACGACGCCGAGCATCGACGCCGCCACCATGATGATGAGTGACCGCACCAGGAACTCGCGGGCGCTGGTCAGCGTGATGGCGGTCACCGTTGCCCCAACCGTAAGCGCTACACCGGCCGTGATCAGCAGCGTCTCGACCGGACGGCGGAGCAACGCCCGAACGCTCAGGTGCAGATCTTCACGATAGACCATGGCGAACGTGCCCCGGCGCGGAGCGCAGGCGCAGCATCCGGTCGCCGCCGCGCTGAAACTCGTACGGAACCGGTTCGACGGTCGCATCGACTCCATCCGGCCGTAGCGCCTCCACCACGGCAGAGACGTGCGGGGATGGCGCACCGCCGATCTGCAGCAGGGGAAAGACGCGGACTTCGGCCGCCACGCGCAGCATCTCCCGCAGGGCATCGAGGTGGAAGGCCAAGTCCAACTGCTCGCTGTACAGGAACAGGAAGTGCGAGCAGAGCGCCAGATCGAAGGAGCGGTCGGCGAACGGCAGCGCCGGCAGCGCGGCCTCGACGTAGCGCCGCTCCGCCGTGCCTGCCGGATAATCGCGGAGAAACCGGCGCATCGCCGCCATGCGCCGCCGGCCCAGCTCCTCGATCGACGGCACGTGCGTCCAGACGAAGTCGCGCGGATTGCGGCGCACCTCGGCCATCACCACCTCGAACGTCTCGCGCACCCTGCGCTCGATCGCCGCTCCGGGAACGGCATAGAGCGGATCGATCGAAACCACCTCCCCGCCCAGCGCCGTCAGCTCCGCGTTGAAGCTGGCCGGCCCGTCGCCGCAGCCCAGGGTGCGCCGGCGCAGGTCGGCCGCCGACAGGTCGAACATCGCCCGATACTCGGCCAACGTCCGCCCCCACGGCACCACCCGGTCGATCGAGAACGGCACCGCGGCCTGACGTCATTCTGGCCTAGTGCGATCGAATCGGATCACACTCAGCCCCGGTATTCGCTGAAAGTGTTCATCGCTGGTGAGTATCGGCTCCCCCGAGCAGAGGCAGTGCGTTCCGATGAGAATATCCATGGTCGGAATCATCTTGCCGCCAGCTCGCAAAGCAAACTCGATCTCACTATAGTGGAACGGAAAGTCCTCTCCCGGAAACGCAAGCTCAATGAATTGGGCGAGCCGGGCTATCCGCTCCGTTTCCCGCCGCGGGCTGCGAGCTCGACGAGCGCCAGCTTCCAACTCGCAGCGGACAAAGACCGACATGCGCAGCCTGACAGCGCCATGCGCACGCAAGGCCTGTACCGCCGCTCCGTCTTTCCCATGACGTCGCTCATTCATCAAATCTATGACAAACGTTGTGTCTACGAACAGGGGCCGCCCTCCATGTCCACCACTCCGGGCTGGTCGAGCTCGCGTTCTTTCACCACCGCATCGATCGCCGTGATCATGTCTTCGGACAGGACAACCTCATCAAGGTGTTCAAGAAGTTGGGTGGCAGTGTATGGCTCCCCCATCGTACGATCGATCACCTGACCGGAAGATTCCACAGGCCGTTTGCAAGCGACGAGCCCTTCGTCGACCGCAACCATTCGGCCGTTTCGAAATCGTCGTCGCGCACTCGTAGCCGCTTCCGCAAGAAGCTGCTTGGCGAGCTCGACCCCCCGAATCTTGTCGATGTCCGAATTGCTGATATCGTATGACTTCGCCGGCTCGATGCAAATCTGACATCCTTTGCCGCACTTGCAATTCTCTGCGATTTCGATCCCCTTCGCTAGCGCCGTTTCCCAGACCTCAAACAGTTTCTTGGCAATTCCGATCCCTCCCGAGTAGTTCTCGTAGTAGAATGTCATCGGCTCGCCACCCATCCGGGAGTAGGTGCTCGTATCGAATCGATCCGCGGGAATCACGAACATCGCTCCGACCCGCATCAGATGTTCAAGCGCACCGATGGCACCATTCGCTTTCGCGCACTGCGGAACGTTCATCCAAAGTGCATGCAAATTATTCTGATATTCGGCCGCGGCTGCCCCATCAGAGCCGACCACTTCGTCCGTGCGGCTATCGATCTGCCTGTAGCCCGAGAAAGTCGTTACGACGTTCACCGAGCCGTAGTATATCTCGAAATCGCCGAACGATATCCCGTCTAATATCTTGTCTATGTATACCACAGTGAAGAATTTCCCTTCAGTTCTCAGGTACGGCTTCGCATCCGCCGCCAGGACCACCGCACTTTCTTCGTGCGAACGCACAATATAGCGTCGGCCGAAGAATGTGAATATTGCACCTATATACGCTTCTCTGAACTTGCGAATACCGGAGATATGTCCTACCTCATCGTCCCGAATCCTGAGCTGAAAACGTTGGCCCAGGTCGCCTCGCAAGTTCAGATCCTTGTGCGGTCGGTAGTACTTTGGTGGTTTCGCTTGGCTTCGTGCTGCATCGTAGAAAGCTCTGCCAAGCAACTTCTCATCCGACGGGTCGAGTTCGCCGTCGGTTTCACATGCGAGCATGGCAAGATGATTGTCGATGAGTTTCTCGTTCTCGGGATCGACCACGATCTCGTCAAAAGGCTTCGTCAGAAAGGCCCTCATGTTGCCGACGAAGAAACGGTCAATGGGATCGTTCATCGCGTAGAACAAGACAAATGCGTCCTTGTCCCAGCCGCGTCCGGCCCGCCCGATCTGCTGCCAAGCCGACATGACGCTGGGAGGAAAGCCAGCAAGAATCACGATGTCAAGACCGCCGATATCCAACCCAAGCTCCAAAGCGTTGGTGGCGAACACGACTTGAAGATCACCCGATTTGATTCTTTGCTGAATACTCTGCCTGTCATCCTTCTTGAGATCCGCATGGAACGCGGACACCGCCTCCGGGTCAAGCTGTCGGTCTTTGGCTTTGCGTCGGCACTCGCCGAAGGCTTCCTCGAGAAAACGCTTCGTCGGACAGAAGATCAGCGTTTGAAAGCCTTCGGCCATTGCGGCCAAGGCAGCCTGTTCAACGCGCAATTGCAGAATCCCGCGGTAGCGATAGTCGGGAATATCGGGTTTGACGAACATGAAGTGCCGGCGGGGCCGCAAAGCCTGCCGAGCAGATACGACTTCGGCTTTCCGCCCTGTGAGATTCTGGGCATGCTCGGCGGGATTGGCACACGTTGCGGTGCATAGAAAAACCTGCGGGGTGGCGCCGATGCGGCTGAGATGAAGGAAAAACCGACGCAACAACAGAGCCATGTTTCCACCGAAGAACCCGCGATACTCGTGCATCTCGTCAATCACGAGATACCGGAGGTTGCTGAGAAACCCCTTCCACTGGTCACGCCAGCCGAGGAAAGACATGTTCAAGTACTCAGGGTTGGTCAGCAGAATGTGGGGAGGGCGCTCTCGAATGAATTTTCGGAGAGAAGATGGCGTGTCCCCATCGTAAGTATTGACAGAGAGAGGATCGCAGAGTCGCTTGATTTCCGCCAACTGGTCGAATGCCAGCGCTTTCATTGGATAGATCATCAAGGCATGTCCGGGATTGCGCACGAGCGAATGGCGTATTGGGGCTGTGAAGGCTACTGTCTTGCCGCTCGCGGTGGGTGCCTCGAGAACGACGTCCGCTCCGTCGAGCGAGCGGTTGATCGCATCAGCCTGATGCTGGTAGAGGCGAGTGATGCCTTGTGCCGACAGTATCTCCTGCACACTCCGGCGGCGTTCCGACGACGACGATGATACTTTGAAGCGAAGACGCGTCGGCCATGCTTGCGCAAACCGAGCTTCGAGTCGCTCCACCGTGTCGGTCACGACCTCATCACTATCACGCAACGCGTCGAATTCCTCGAGCCGCGCCTTGAAGCTTGCTATATCCATCTTTTTTCCACCAGCGAGACCGCTATACGACGTAGTTGATCAGCTTTCCGGGGACGTGGATCACGCGGCGCGGCTGGCGGCCGGCCAGGGTGCGGGCCACGTTGTCGTCGGCCTGGGCGCGGCGCTGCGCCTCGGCCTGGTCGATGCCGGCCGGCACCTCGACCCGGCCGCGGACCTTGCCGTTGACCTGGACCACCAGCGTGACCAGCTCGGCGGCGGCCAGCTCCGCATCGGCCTGCGGCCACGGCTGCCGGTGGATGCTGTAGGGCCGGCCGAGCAGCTCCCACAGCTCCTCGGCCACGTGCGGAGTGACCGGCGCCATCAGCGTGAGCAAGGTCAGAGCCGCCTCTCGATAGGCGGCGGTGCCCCCGGACTCCTCCTCGGCCGCCAGCAGGGCGTTGGTGAACTGCATCAACCCCGATACCACGGTGTTGAACTCGAACTCCTCCAGATCGTGCGACACGCTCCGGATCGTCTGGTGAGTCACGCGCAGCAGCGCGCGTTGGCCGTTACCGGAAGCCCAAGCCGGATCGGCCGCGCCGTCGCCGCCGCGCGCGCGCAACCGCTGCGCCAGCTCCCATACCCGGCCGAGCCAACGGATCACGCCGTGGATGTTGGTGTCGCTCCACGGGCCGCCCTCCGGCCAGCGGTAGCCGAACATCAGGAAGGCGCGCACCGCGTCGGCCCCGTAGCGCGCCACCTGCTCGTCCGGGTCGACCACGTTGCCGCGCGACTTGCTCATGCGCTGGCCGTCCGCGCCCAGTATCTGCCCCTGGTTGTAGAGCAGCGTCATCGGCTCGTCGCCCGTGCCGATGCCCAGGTCGCGACACGCCTTGTGGAAGAAGCGGGTGTAGATCAGGTGCATGGTGGCGTGCTCGACGCCGCCGGTGTAGGTGTCGACCGGCATCCAGTAGCGGTACTCGTCGTCGTCGAACGGGCCGTCCGCGCAGTGGGGGCTGAGGTAGCGCAGATGGTACCAGGACGAGCACATGAAGGTGTCCATGGTGTCGGTTTCGCGCTCGCCCGGACCGCCGCAACTCGGGCAGGCGGCGTGACGCCACGTCGGGTGAAACCGGAGCGGACTCTCGCCGGTGGGACGCCACTCGATGTCGTCCGGCAGCTCCACCGGCAGATGGTCCTCGGGCACCGGTACGGCGCCGCAGCTCGGGCAGTGGACGACCGGAATCGGGCAGCCCCAGTAGCGCTGCCGGGAGATCAGCCAGTCGCGCAACCGGTAGTTGACGTCGGCATGGCCCAGATCGTGCTCGACCAGCCAGCGGATGGTGCGCGGGATCGCCTGCTCGGAAGGCGTCCCGGTCAGCGGTCCGGAGTCGATCATCGCCCCCTTGGCGACCACCGCCTCCTGCATGGCGGCGCCGTCGAGCGGCTCGACGCCGGGCGGCTGGATTACGGGGCGGACCGTCAGGCCGTAGGCGCGCGCGAAGGCGAAGTCGCGTTCGTCATGGGCCGGCACCGCCATGATGGCGCCGGTGCCGTAGGTCATCAGCACGTAGTCGGCGATCCAGATCGGGATACGTTCGTCGTTGACCGGATTTGCGGCATACGAACCGGTGAATACGCCGGTCTTGTCGCGCCCCGCCGCCTCGCGCTCGATGTCGGTCCGGCGGGCGACGGCAGCGACATACGCCTCCACCTGCTCGCGCTGCGCGCCGGTGGTGAGCTTCGCCGCCAGCGGATGCTCGGGCGCCAGCACCATGAAGGTCGCCCCCCACAGGGTGTCCGGACGGGTGGTGAAGACCTCCAGCGCGTCGCCCTGTTCGGTGCGGAACGCGACGTGGGCGCCTTCGCTGCGGCCGATCCAGTTGGTCTGCAGCGCCTTGACCCGTTCCGGCCAGCGGATGCCGTCGAAGCGCAGCAACTCCTCCGCGTACTTGGTGATGCGCAGGAACCACTGCTCCAGGTCGCGTTTCGTGACCGGCGTGTCGCAGCGCTCGCAGCGGCGCGCTTCGCCGACGACCTGCTCGCGGGCCAGCGTGGTGTTGCAGTGGGGGCAGAAGTCGACGGCGGCGCGCTTGCGGTAGGCCAGGCCGCCGGCCAGCAGTTTGAGGAAGTACCACTGCGTCCAGCGGTAGTACTCGGGATCGGAGGAGGTCGCCTCGCGCTCCCAGTCCCACATCGCCCCCATGGTGCGAAGCTGCCGGCGCATGCGGTCGATGTTGGCGTAGGTCCACTCCTTGGGGTGGACGTCATGCGCGATGGCGGCGTTCTCCGCCGGCAGGCCGAAGGAGTCGAAGCCCATGGGGAACATGACGTTGTAGCCGTTCATGCGCAGGTAGCGGGCGCGCGCGTCCGACGGCGTCATGGTGTACCAGTGGCCGATGTGCAGGTCGCCCGACGGATAGGGCAGCATGGTCAGGAAGTAGTGCTTCCGGCGGCCGGGATCGATGCGTGCGCGGTGCAGCCCGTCCCGCTCCCAGCGTTCCTGCCACTTGGGCTCGATCGTCGCGGGGATATAGGCCGGGGGGGCCGGCTCCGCGCCGGCCGCCGGCGTCTTCGGCTCGTTATGAATCCGACTTGTCGATTTGCTCATCTGGACGTGCCCGATGATAGCACTTCGCGCGGCACCCGCGCTTCGGCATGCCCTTGACCTCTGGTACGCAGGCCTGAGAATTGCCCTGTGCCAAGGCCACCACGGATACCGGACCGGGACTGGGAGGACTGGCGCTGGCAACTCCGCAACCGGATCACGTCGGTCGGGGACCTGGAGCGGTACGTCGACCTCAGCGAAGGCGTGCGGGCCGGGATTCAGGCCGCGAGCTCCCAGTACCGGTGGGCGATCACCCCCTACTACGCAGCGCTGATGGACCGCGACGACCCGGACTGCCCGCTGCGCCGGCAGCAGGTACCGTCGGCCCAGGAACTCGCCGACGACCTTGGCGCCGAGGACCCGTTGCTGGAGCGGGACCACTCGCCCGTGGATGCCATCGTCCACGTGTACCCGGACCGGGTCGCCTTCAAGATCACCAACGTCTGTCCGACCTATTGTCGCTACTGCTTTCGCGAGTACTTCGTCGGCAACACCGGCCAGCACCACACGCGCGCCAAGGTGCAGGCCGGGATCGACTACATCGCGCGCACCCCGGCGATCCGCGACGTGCTGGTGACCGGCGGCGATCCGCTGCTGTTCTCCGACGAGCGACTGGACGACCTGCTGGGCCGGCTGCGCGCGATCGAGCACGTGCAGATCATCCGCACCGGCTCGCGCACGCCGTGCACGCTCCCGCAGCGGATCACGCCCGAGCTGTGCGAGGTCCTGAGCCGCCACCACCCGATCTGGCTGAACACCCACTTCAACCACCCCGACGAGATCACGCCGGAAGCGGCGTCGGCGTGCGACCGCCTGCTGCGCGCCGGGGTGCCGCTCGGCAACCAGACCGTGCTGCTGAAGGGGGTCAACGACGACCCGCAGGTGATGCTGGAGCTGGTCCACCGGCTGCTGGCGATCCGGGTGCGGCCCTACTACATCTTCCAGTGCCAACTCGTGGCCGGCACCGCGCACCTGCGCACCTCGATCGAATCCGGGCTGGCGATCGTGCAGGCGCTGCGCGGCCACACCACCGGCTTCGGCGTGCCCACCTACGTGCTCGACACCCCCTACGGCAAGGTGCCGCTGGCGCCGCAGTACCTGCTGGGCCGGTCGGGGGACGAAGTGGTGGTGCGCACCTGGGACGGCAGGATCTGGCGCGAGCCCAACCCGCTCGACAGCTCGCCACCGGCCGGCATGGCGCTAGCGGACCTCGACGCGCTGCGCCAGCCGACCGATTCAGGCTGCCGTGCGTGAAACCGCGCGAGCGTGTATCGTTCGCAGATGGTACCCGAAACCGGTATCGATCCCGCCTGCGCGACGCTGGCAGCGCACGGGATTGAGCTGCCCCGCGCGCTGCACGGACTCGTGCAGCGCGTGCTGATCCCGAAGGCGGCGCTGCAGCGACGGATATGCGAGCTGGCGCGGCTGCTGGCCGAGCGCTACCCGCGCGAAGCCGAGGTGGTGGTCACGCCGGTGCTCACCGGCGCTTTCATGTTCGCGGCCGACCTGGGCCGCGCCCTGGCGGCGGAGAGCACGCTGGACGTGCACTACGCGTTGACCAAGACCAGCACCTACGGCTCGGCGATGGGAGCGAACGGACCCGGCGAACGGCGCGTCATCGTCGACCTGCAGCCGTCAGACGTCGCCGGCCGCGCCATGCTGCTGGTGGACGACATCCTGGACCACGGCTTCACGCTGGCGACGCTGCGTGACCGACTGGCGGAGTGGGGCGTGCGCAGCGTGCAGGTGTGCGTGCTGCTGGACAAGCAGCTCGCCAATCCCGAGCCGCAGATCCTGGCGCAGCGCGCCAAGGCGGCCCCCGATCTGGTCGGGTTCGAGATACCGGACGTATGGGTCGCCGGCTACGGCCTGGACGCAGCCGGCGCGCTGCGCCACCTGCCGTGCATCGTCTCCGTGGACAAGCACGCCTGACAAGAGAGATTACGTCGAGATCCCGCTGATCGCACGTCCCGGCCGCTGGTCATGCGGCCGGGTTCCCGCCGAGATGGGCGGCCAGCGCGTCGATATCGCCGGCCGGAAGGTGCTCCTGCCGTCGTTCGGTCAGGTTCTTGACCAGCACCGTGCCGGCGGCGGCTTCGTCCGGGCCGATGATCAGGGCATGGCGCGCGCCGGTCCGGTCGGCATGCCGGAGTTGCCGCTCCAGGCGCTGCCCGGGGTCCAGGGCCAGCTCGACCGCCACGCCGCGGCGACGCAGGCGGTCGGCGATGCGAGCCGACGCCGGCTGCTGCTCGGCCCCGAAGACGGTGACCAGCACGTCAGGCCCCGCCGGCGCCGGGGCCGGCACCCGGTCCCGCTCGCGCAGCAACTCCAGCAGCGCCATGTCGCCCACCGCCATACCGACCCCCGGCACGCGCTGCTTGCCGCCTACCTGCCGCGTCAGGTCGTCGTAGCGGCCGCCGCCGAAGATGGCGCGTCGCAGGCCGCCGGCCGCCCATGCCTCGAACACCGTGCCGGTGTAGTAGTCGAAGCCGCGCACGATGCCGCGGTCGAGCGTCACGTACCGGTCGCGGCCGGTGATCGCGAGCTGCTCGACGATCGCCGCCAGACGCTCCGGCGGATCGGTGACCGGCGCCAGCACGAAGGCGACCACCTCTTCGGCCTGGCCCGGCGCCAGACCGACCTCCGCCAACTGGACGCACGTTCGTTCGGCGCCGGCCTTGTCGAGCCGGTCGATCACCTGCAGCACGCCCCGCACCGACTCGGCCGGGACGCCCAGACCGCCGGTCAGCTCGGTCTCCAGCGCCGCGCGATCGTTGACCTTGATCTGCACGTCGGCCGCCTGCAAGCCGAGCGCCGAGAACAGCGCGCACGCCACCTGGATCACCTCGGCGTCGGCGTGCGCGCTCTCGCTGCCAAGCAGGTCGACGTTCCACTGAAAGAACGAACGGCCGCGGCCGCGCTGCGGCCGTTCATAGCGGAAGAACTGACCCCACGACTGCCACCGCGCCGGTAGCGGGATCTCCTGTTCGCGGGCGGCGACCATGCGGGCCAGCGTCGGCGTCAGCTCCGGGCGCAGCAGCAGCGACTTGCCGTCCCGATCCTGAATGCGAAAGGTCTGGCCGGTGACGATCTCCTCGCTGCTCTTGCCCAGGTAGAGATCCAGGTACTCGATCGCCGGCCCTTCGTATTCCCGGTAGCCGAACGCGCCGCCGGCGGCCAGCATGACCTCTCGCAGGGCGACCTGCTGCGCCCAATCCTCGGGGTAGAAATCCTGCGTCCCCCTGACGCGCGGTACCGGGGCCATCGCCTTATCAAGCATATCTATTCGCCAAGATTTGCGGAGCGCTGATCGGGAAGTCAAGGCCGCAGGCTGCCCAAATCTTCGCCTGAGGCTCGGAGAATGGCGCCGGATCGGTCGCCATCTACCAGTAGATGATACGCGTGAAGGAGCTGCGCTCACGCGGCGGCAGCGCGTCCACTCTCGGGATCAGGTAGCGGTTGTCGTCCACGTCGATCAGCAGCTTGCCGTCGCTGCCGAAGCTCACCGCTCGATCGTTGCTCCACCGCATCAGGAAGTCGACCGGGCCCTTGTCGGTATCGACGCGCATCGACACGTAGCCGCCGTCCCAGCCGATCCGCCGGATGCGGCTGATGGTGTGGAAGAAATAGCGCCGCTGCAGCGCCGACCGCACCAGCTCGGCCTGATCGGCGGGAAAGTCGTCGAGCCGGCGCACGATACCGATCTCCAGGTCGTCGCCGCGGCGGCGGCTCTGGATGATGGCGATGAATTCGCTGCGCCGCTCTACCGGAAAGCAGTACGCGGCATACACGCCACCGTAGACCCAGATGCCGGTGATCTCCAGATGCAACGCCGCGAAGTTGCCCGGATAGAAGCGGCACATCGACGAGTCCAGATAGCGCAGCCGGGAGGTGTCGGGACCCTGGCCCCGTTTCTCGCGCAGATCGGCTTCGGTCAGCTCCCGTTGCCGGCTCATCGGCTCGGCTCCAGCGACTCGACGACGGCGTCGCGCGCCAGATCGGTCTGAATCTTGACCAGGCGGTAGTAGACGCCGCGCCGGCGCACCAGCTCCTCGTGCGTGCCCTGTTCGCGCAGCCGCCCGCCGTCGAGCACGACGATCCGATCGCAGTTCCTCAGCGTGCTCAGCCGATGGGCGATCGCGATCGTGGTCCGCCCTTCGGTCACCCGCTCCAGAGCGTCCTTGATCAGGTGTTCGGACTCGGTATCGACGCTGCTGGTCGCCTCGTCCAGGATCAGCAGCTTGGGGTCGTAGAGCAACGCGCGCGCGATCGACACGCGCTGCCGCTGGCCGCCGGACAGCCCGGCGCCACGCTCGCCGATATAGGTATCGTAGCCGAGCGGCTTCTGCATGATGAACTCATGCGCGTTGGCGGCCATGGCCGCCTCCACCACGGCGTCGAAGCTCACCTCCGGGTTGCCGTAGGTGAGGTTGTCGTAGATCGTCCCGCGGAACAGGAACGACTCCTGCAGCACGACGCCGACGAACCGGCGCAGCTCCGGCAGCGACAGGTTGCGCACGTCCACGCCGTTGATCGACACGCTGCCGGCCGTGACGTCGTAGAAGCGGGCGATCAGGTTGATGAGGGTGGTCTTGCCGGAGCCGCTCTTGCCGACGACGCCCAGATGTTCGCCGGGCCGGACCTCGAAGCTCAGGTCGTCGATCACCCGCTCGTCGCGTTCGTAGGAGAACTCGACGCGGTCGAACCGGACCGACGCCGCCGGCTGCGCAGGGATCGGCCGGATCTCAGCCGATTCCAGGATCAGCGGCTGCGTGTCAAGAACCTCGAAGGTGCGCTGCGCGGCCGACAGGAAGCTGGTCAGCCAGTTGGCCATGCGCGTGAGCTGCCGGAGCGGCACGTAGAACATGGCCAGGTAGGTGAGGATCGCCGTGAGCGTGCCCAACGTCATCGCGTCGTTCAGCACGCTGCGGCCGCCCATGAACCAGACCAGGATGCCGCCGAGCTGGAACAGCACCGCCATGCCCGGCTGGAACGACGCGGTCATGTACTCGACGCGCCGGAAGCTGTCGCGCAGGTAGCCGGAGGTACGGTGGAAGCGCGACACTTCGCGCCGCTCCTGCCCGAACGCCTTGACCACGCGAACGCCGTTGAGGATCGAGTTGAGCGCGCCGTTGAGCTTGCTGCGCGCGTCCCAGATCCGGTAGTAGCGAGGGTAGATGCGCCGCCAGAAGAAGACCGCGGCGGCGACCACGAGCGGCGCCGGCACCAAGGTCACCAGCGCCAGTTGCCAGTTCAGGCTGAACAGCATCAGGCCGACGACGATCACCATGATGAGCTGCGCCACGAACCCGCCGGTGGCTTGTTCGATCAGCCCCTTGAGCTGCTCGGTATCGTTCACGACGCGGCTCATGATCTGCCCGGTGCTGTAGCGGTCGTAGTAGGAGACCGACAGCCTCATCAGGTGGCGGAACAGCCTCGAGCGCAGGTCGTAGGTGATCTGCGTGCCGATGGCGCTGCTCAGCCGCAGGTGGATCGACTGCACGATGCCGTCGGCGAGGTAGGCGCCGAGCAGCAGGGCGACCATCCGCACCAGCAACGCCACCGCCTCCGCATCCGGCAGCACCGGGTTGCCCGCCTGGCCGGGCGCCAGCACGCGGTCGGTGATCACCTTGATGAGCTGCGGCGGCAGCACCGTCACGCCGATCGAGATCAGCACCAGTCCCATCATCAGCGAGGCCCGACCGGCATAGGGACGCATGAGACCGACCACGCGGCCGAGCACGCTGCCCGGGCTCAGACAGCGCCGGCACGCCTCGCCGGGCGCCTCCAGGCGGACGCCGCAGGTCCGGCACCGGTCGGGCTCCTCCCGGTCCGCCGCCTCCACCACCAGCGGATCGCCCGCCACCCATGCCTGCAGCTTGTCCGCAACCCGCTGGAACAGCGGCGCCGAACGGTTCGAGTACGCCAGGATCTCGACGGCGGCATCCTCGATCACCGCCTCCAGGAAACCGCCGCCGACCCCGGCTCGGGTGCCGATGTCGTGGACCTCTTCGCGGGCGACGGTTACGCGCGTAGCCGTGCCGCCGCGGGCCGGCGCGCCGACGGTGGTAAGGCGGTCCTGCTCGACGATCAGGTAGACCGGCTCGTAGGCGCCGGACAGGTTGAGGTCGGTCTGCGCTATGAGAAGGGCCGCGCCGGTATCGACGCCTTCGGCGCGGGCGAGCTCGTCGAGCTCGGCAGGCAACCGGCGCTGCAGCGGGTGCGTGTCGGTCCCTTGGCGCTGTTCCACGGGAAAGACCGATTCTTGAGCACCGCAGCGGCAAGCGCAAGCCTGATCGAGTGACGGCGGGCACGGCGCTGCGTGCGTCGGACCGGCGCGCTATTCCTGCCGGACGCGCCGCCGGCGCGGTCTTCGCTTCCTGCCCCGGCCGCCGGTATCCAGCGGCGCGTCCGGCGGCGGGGCGATCGGTGCGGCCGACTCCTGCTCGCGCGGCCGCTCCTGAAGTTCGTGGTCCCCGGACGGCTTCCGGTGCTTCGACGCGCGCGGATGGCGCCGGCCGATGGTGAACGGCAGCATGGTGAGCGCGCCGGCGATGAAGGCGACCAGCAGGGCCAGGAAGACCGGCACCTCTTCCATGCGGGTGAAGACGAAGGAGAACGACGCCCGGTTCTCCATGTTGGCGGCCAGCAGGACCACCAGCAGGGCGAGCGCGACCAGGAACAGCAGCATGCGCCACGGCACGGGGCTACTCCACCGGCGATCGCCGCGCCCCGTCGCGCGGCGCCGGACGCTGCTCGGACTTCACGGCCAGAGTATGCCACAGACCGGCGCCCCGGCTCGCCGACGGCCGGACGCGCGGCGTATGATCCGGCTCGATGCCCCTGGACGTGCTGGCGGTCTGCGCGCACCCCGACGACGCCGAGTTGACCTGCGCCGGGCTGCTGCTGCGCGCCAAGGCCGGCGGGGCTTCGATCGGCGTGTGCGACCTGACCCGGGGCGAGGCGGGCACGCGCGGCAGCGCCGCCGAGCGGGATGGGGAAGCGGCCGCCGCCGCGGCGGTCCTGGGACTCGACGAGCGGGTCAACCTGGAGATCCCCGACGGCGCGGTGACCTGCACCCTGGAGAACCGCGTGCGGCTGGTCGAGGTGATCCGCGCGCACCGGCCCCGCCTGCTGATCGGTCCGTACTGGGAGGACCACCATCCCGACCACGCCAACGCCAGCCTGCTGGCCAAGGAGGCGTGGTGGTTCGCGGGGGTCGGCAAGCATCCCGGCCGGGGCGCGCCGCACCGGCCCGAAGCGATGCTCCACTACATGAGCCGCTATCAGTTTCGGCCGTCGCTGGTAGTCGACATCAGCGAATACTGGGAGCGCAAGCGGCGCGCCGCCGCCTGCTACCGGTCGCAGCTCCATGACCCGGACCGGGGGGAGCCGGAAACCGCCATCTCGGCGCCCGGCTATCTGGAGGCGTGGGAAGGCCGGCATCGCTACTACGGTTCGCTGATCGGCGTCGACTACGGCGAACCGTACCTGATGCGCGGGCCGGTGCCGATCGGCGACCCCATGGCGCTCGCCTTCGGCCGCCGGGCGATGCTGTAGGGCCGGAAGGCGGCGGCCGGGAAGCGCCCGGCGTTTGACACCGGCGCCGGACGGCCGATAGCCTCTGCGGCCGAGAGAAGAACTTCGGGGCATGGTGCGGCGCCGGGACTGGCGCCTATTCCAGACCGACGGTGACAGCCCGTGAGCTCGCGCTCGGCCAGAGCCTGAGCAGGAACCGGTGGAATTCCGGTGCCGACGGTACAGTCCGGATGGGAGAAGTTCGAGCCGGGTGGAGGTCCGCGTGCGTCCCTGCGCGCGCGCCGGGGTCCGGCCGCTTCTGCGCAACGTACGCCCTCGACGAGCAAGGCGATGGATGACCACGAGGGGCCGATGCGACGGGTGCTGGAACTGGCTCGCCACGGACAGTGGCGTACCTCGCCCAATCCCCTGACCGGCGCCGTGGTCGTCCGCGACGGCCGCGTCGTCGGCGAAGGCCACCTCAACGAACGCGGCGATCATGCCGAGGCGGTCGCGCTGGACCGCGCCGCCCGCGCGGGCGGCGCCGCCGGCGCCACCCTCTACACCAACCTCGAGCCGTGCTGCTGGAGCGGCGTCGGCAAGCACACCCCGCCATGCGCGCAGCGGATCATCCGCGAAGGGGTGCGCCGGGTGGTAATCGCCACCGCCGACCCGCACCCGAAGGTGGACGGCGCCGGAGCGCGCATGCTGCGCGGCGCGGGGATCGAGGTCGTCGAGGGGGTGCTGGAGGAAGAGGCCGCGCGCCTGAACGCCGTGCACTTCAAGTTCCACCGCACCGGCATACCGTTCGTCACCCTGAAGATCGCCCAGTCGATCGACGGCCGGATCGCCACCGGCGGCGGAGACTCGCGCTGGATTTCCGACCGCGACGCGCGGGTGATGACCCATGAGCTGCGGGCCGCGCATGACGCGATCATGGTCGGCGTCGGCACCGCTCTGGCCGACGATCCCGAACTGACGGTACGGCTCACCGCGCCGCTGCGCGACCGCCAGCCGCTGCCGGTAATCGTCGACTCGACGCTGCGCCTGCCGCCGGGAGCGCGGCTGACGGCCGGCGAACGCTCGCCGCTGATCTTCACGACCGACCGGCACGACCGCCGTGCGCGGGCGGCCCTGGAACGCGCGGGCGCACGGGTCGCGGTGGCCGGCGGCGACGGCGGCGGGCGCGTCGCGCTCGATCGGGCGCTGGCCGCCCTGGCGGGAGCGGGGGTCACCTCGGTGCTCGTGGAGGGCGGCGCGGCGCTGCACACCGAACTGATCCGGCAGCGGCTGTTCGACAAGCTGGTCGCGGTGGTGGCGCCGGTCGTCATCGGCGCCGGAACCGACGCGGTGGGCGACCTGGGCACCGCCCGTCTGGTCGACGCCCTGCGCCTGGAGCGCGTCAGTCACCGGCAGATCAACGATCAGGCGATCATCACCGGCTACCGATCGCTCGCCGCCACGCTCGGGCGCGCCGGCAGCGGCCCACTCCCCGGCGCGCAGCGGCAGGAGGCGGGATGTTCAGCGGTATCGTAGAGGAAGTGGGCGTCGTCACCGCCCTCACCCGTCCCGCCGCGGACGCGGCGCGCATGACGATCGGCGCCCGCGCGGCGCTGGCCGGCACCGGGGTGGGCGCCTCGATCGCCGTGGACGGGGTCTGCCAGACGGTGGTCGCCATCGACGGCCGGTCGCTCACCATCGACAGCGTGGGCGCGACCCTGCGCAAGACCACATTGGGCTCGTTCGCGGTCGGCCGGCGCGTCAACCTGGAGCGTCCGTTAGGTTACGGCGACCGCGTCGACGGCCACTTGGTACAGGGGCACGTCAACGACACCGGCACGGTCACGCGGTGGGAGCAGCTCGGCGCGGCGCGCTGGCTGGAGGTCCGCCTGCCGCCGGTCCTGTTGCCCTACGTCGTGCCGGAAGGGTCGATCGCCATCGACGGGGTCAGCCTCACGGTCGCCGGCCTGCAGGACGACCGCGCCGGCTTCTCGATCATTCCGCACACCGCGCGCGCGACCGCGCTGACCGATCGGCGGGTAGGCGATCCGGTCAACGTGGAGGTCGACATGATCGCCAAGTACGTGGAGCGACTGGCCGGCGCGCACCGGGCGGCGGCCGGCGGCGCGGCGCGTGACGGCGGCGAGGGACCGGTCCCCGCCATGACCCGCGTCGGCGAAGCCGCGCAGGCGATCGCCGGCGGAAAGATGGTGCTGATGATCGACGACGTCGATCGGGAGAACGAGGGCGACCTGGTGGCGGCCGCGGCGTTGATCACGCCGCGCACCGTCACGCACATGCTGCGGCAGGCCAGCGGCGTGCTGTGCGCGGCGATCACCGCCGAGCGGGCCGAGCGCCTGGAGCTTGCGCCTATGTCGGCCGTGAACACGGCGTTGCACGGCACGCGGTTCACCGTCTCCGTCGACGCGGTGCGCGGCACCACCACCGGCGAGTCGGCCCACGACCGCGCGGCCACGCTGCGGGCGATCGCCGATCCACGGGCGGCTCCGGCCGACTTCGCCCGCCCCGGCCACGTCTTTCCCCTGGTCGCCGATCCGGGCGGGGTCGCCGCACGCCCGGGCCACACCGAGGCGGCGGTGGAGTTGGCGGCGCGCGCCGGGCTGCCGGCGGCGGCGGCGATCTGTCCGGTGCTGGACGACGACGGCGGCATGGCGCGCCGCGCCGGCCTGTCGCGGCTGGCGGCGCGCCTGGGGGTGCCGATGCTGCACGTCGCGCAGCTCGCCCCATGAAGGCTGCCGCCCCCGCGCCGGCCGCCGTGCTGGACGGCGCCGGCCGGCGCTTCGCCATCGCCGCCGGCCGGTACAACCACGAGATCACCGGGCGACTGGTCGACGGTGCGATCGCGGCGCTCACCGAACACGGCGTCGGCGCCGGAGACGTGCGGGTGGCGTGGGTCCCCGGCTCGTTCGAGCTGCCGCTCGCAGCGCAGCGGCTGGCGCAGGCCGGCGGCGTGAGCGCCGTCATCTGCGTGGGTTGCATCATCAAAGGCGAAACGAATCACGACGATCTGGTGGCGCACGCGGTCGCCGCCGGCATCACGCAGGTGGCGCTCGCCACCGGCGTGCCGATCCTGTTCGGCGTGGTCAGCGCGAACGATCGCGAACAGGCGATGGCGCGTGCCGGCGGCACGGTGAACCGCGGGCGCGAGGCGGCGCTGGCGGCGCTGGAGATGGCCGCCGGGGGCGGCCGGTGAACTCGTTCGATCTGCGCGGGCGGACCGCGGTGGTCACCGGCGCCAGCCGCGGCCTCGGCAGCTACATGAGCAAGGCGCTGGCCCGCGCCGGGGCATCGCTGGTGATCTCCGCGCGCGACGCCCGTGACTGCGCCGGCACCATCGAGCAGCTCCACGCGCTCGGCGGTACGGCGCGCGCCTACTCGCTCGACGTCCGGTCCGAGTCGAGCGTGAGCGACTTCGGACAGGCGGTGACGCAGGACGTGGGCGCCGTGGACATCCTGGTCAACAACGCCGGGTGCAACGTTCGCAAGCCGTTCCTGGATACGACCTGGAACGACTGGAACACCGTCCTGGAGACCAACCTGCGCGGCGCCTTCTTCGTCACGCAGGCGTTTGCACCGGCGATGATCGAACGCGGGTACGGCCGCGTGATCAACATCGGATCGGTCACCAGCGTGTTCGGCTTCGGCGCCGTCGTGCCCTACGTGGCGAGCCGCGGCGGCGTGCTGCAGATGTCGCGGGCGCTGGCCGACGCGCTCGGCCCGCACGGCATCACGGTGAACTGCCTGGCTCCCGGCTGGTTTCGGACCGCCCAGACCGAGGCGCTCTTCCAGGACGCCGAGTGGCGCGACTACATCATCGATCGCATTCCGCTGAGGCGGCTCGGCGCCCCCGCGGATCTGGACGGCGCGGTGGTCTTTCTGGCCTCCGAGGAATCCTCCTACGTCACCGGCCAGATACTGCTGGTCGACGGCGGCATGACGACCGGCGCCGCCCGCGCCGCCAATGCGAAGCCGTGAGCGCCTACTCCAGCACCGTCGAGAACTACGTCAAGACGATCTACCTGCACCATCGCGAGCGGCCGTGCGGGTTTCTGCCGATGGGCCGGATCGCCGAAGCGATGGACGTGTCGCCCGGCACCGCCACCTCCATGATGAAGACCCTGGCCGGCCTGGGCTTGATCGAATACGAACCGCGCAACGGCAGCCGCCTGACCGAGCCCGGCGAGTCGCTGGCGCTCGACGTCCTGCGCCGCCACCGGCTGGTGGAACTGTTCCTGGTGGAAGTGCTGGGCCTCGACTGGTCGGAAGTGCACCGCGAAGCCGACAGCCTGGAACACGCCATCTCCGACATGGTGCTCGCCCGCATCGACGCGCTTCTGAAACACCCCACCGTCGACCCGCACGGCGACCCGATCCCGACCCATCGCGGCCAGATCGACCAGACGATCTTCGGCAGCCTCATGGAGCAGCCCGAGCAGGTGGAGCTGCGCGTCGAGCGCGTGACCGATCAGGACCCCGAGTTCCTGCAGTTCGTGCACCGCAACGGCCTGCACCCCGGCAACCCGGTCACGGTCGAGTCGATCGATCGCGCCGCCGACGCCGTGACGCTCCACACCGGCAACGGCACGGCCACCATCGGCACGCAGGCCGCATCCAAGATCCTGGCACGGCCGATCGAGCCCGCGGCCCCGGCTCAGCGGCCGGCCGGACTGACCGCCCAACCCTGACGACTCAGTCGCCGCGTACGCGCACGCTGGCGGCGTGCGCGTCGAGCCCCTCCGCCTCGGCCAGCACGGCGATGTCGTCGATCGCCTGCCGCCCCATCCCGTGCGGGTACTCCTCCAGGCTGGCGCGGCGCAGGAACGTGTAGACGCTGCAACCCGAAGAGAACCGTGCGGTCGAACCGGTCGGCAGGCAGTGGCTCGGCCCCGCGTAGTAGTCGCCGCTCGCCACGGGCGCGCCGCCCAGAAAGTAGGCGCCGGCGTTGCGTACGCGGTCGAGCGCGGCGTGCGGGTCGGCGACCGCCAGCACGGCGTGCTCCGGGGCGATGCGGTTCATGATCGCGCACGCCTCATCGCCGTCGGCAGCCAGCACGAAGGCGGTGAACTCGCGCAGGCCGCGCTCGATCGCCGCCTGCCGGCCGCGTTCGCGCATCTGGCGCTCCAGCGCGGCAAGAACGCGGTTCAGGACGCCGGCGTGCGCTGAGACCACGAACGCCGCGCCCGGGTCGTGCTCCAGTTGCGCCAGGACGTCGGCGGCGATCCAGGCCGGATCGGCCGACCGGTCGGCCAGGACCGCAATCTCGCTCGGGCCGTAGAGGCCGTCGACGCCCACGGTGCCGAAGAGCTGCCGCTTCGCTTCCTGTACGTAGACGCTGCCGGGGCCGGCCAGGAAGTCGACCGCTGCCACGGTCTGCGTCCCGCAGGCGAGCGCCGCCACGGCGTGGCTGCCGCCGATGCAGTAGACCTCGTCAATGCCGAGCAGGCACGCGGCGGCCAGCACGCTGTCGTCGATCCCGCGCCGGCCCGTGCCGGCCTCGCGCTCGACATCCGGGGGCGGTGTGGCCACGCAGATGCGCTCGACTCCCGCCACCTGCGCCGGCACCGCCAGCATGATCAGCGTCGACGGATAGGCGGCGCGGCCGCCGGGGACCAGCAGGCCCGTCGAGCCGACCGGTTCGACGCGAAGGCCCAGGCGCGCCCCGCCGATCTCGGCCGCCGGCGGCGCGGCGGGTGCGATGTGCTCCTGGTAGCGCCGCACGTGGTCGATGGCACGCTGCATGGCGGCGCGCAACTCCGGGGCGATCCGATCGGCTGCGGCGCGCACCGCGTGCGACGGCACGCGCAGCATCGACGCATCGAACGCCGGATCGCTGAACGAGCGCATGTGCGCGACCAGGGCGGCGTCGCCATCGCGGCGCACCGCGGCGACGAACCCCGCGACCGCCTCGCTCAGCGAGCGGTCGCCGCCCACCGCCCCCGCGCGCCGTTCCAGCAGCGCCTGCAACACATGCCGGTCGCTCGGGTCCGCGTAGACCAGCGCCCGTAACCGCCCCACGTCTCCCTTAGCGTAGCGCGGCCGGCCGCCGGCCGCGAACCGCAGGATGAGCGCCGCGCTGCCGATCGCCGATGCCGGCCGGTTCAGCCATGATCGCCGGCGAGCAGGTCGTATTTCTTCAACTTCCGGTGCAGGGTGGTGCGATTGATGCCCAACGCCGCCGCCGCCCGCGTCACGTTGTTGCCCGACGCTGCCAGCGCGCGGGCTATCGCCTGCCGCTCCGCTTCGGCCAGCGGCAGCAGGTCCGCCGGCGCGGCGCGCTCGGCGCCGGCCGAGATCCGGCCAGGCGCTGCGGCGTTGCCGTCCGCGTGCTTCTTCAGGAAGTGGTTGGCCAGCAACGGGATGTCTTCTCGCCGCTCGCGCAGCGGCGGAATCACGATCGGAAACGCGGCGATGCGGTAGAACAGGTCCTCGCGGAACGCGCCCGCCCGCATCGCTTCCTCCAGGTTCTGGTTGGTGGCGGCGATCACCTGCACGTCGACGGCGATCGTGGCCTCGCCTCCCACCCGCTGTATCTCTCGCTCCTGCAGCACGCGCAGCAGCTTGGCTTGCAGCGCCGGCTGCATGTCGCCGATCTCGTCGAGCAGGATGGTGCCGCCGTGGGCGCGCTCGAAACAGCCGAGGCGGCGTTGCGTCGCTCCGGTGAAGGCCCCCTTCTCATGTCCGAACAGCTCGCTCTCTATGAGCGAATCCGGGATCGCCGCGCAGTTGACGGCCAGAAACGGCCGGTTCGCGCGCGGGCCGTTGCAGTGCAGGGACTTGGCCACCAACTCCTTGCCGGTGCCGCTCTCGCCGCGAATGAGCACCGGGACAGAGGGGTGTCCGTGTACGCCGTCATCATGACGATCTCCACTTCGCGATCGATCTTCCTGATCCGGCGCACCGCCTCCACGCCGTCGATGCCCGGCGGCATTCGTATGTCGATATAGGCCACCGCTATCGGCCGGTTGCGGCGCCTTCCTTCGGCTACCGCTTCGTATGCCTCTTCTCCCCCGATCGCGTGTACCAGCTCGAACTCCGGCAGAAAGCTCCGCTGCTCTTCGGCCAGGAACGCCGCCGCCAGCTCGTCCGCATGGGAGCCGAGCCGAGGCTTCAGCATCTCCTCGAAGTCGTCGTGGATATCCTTCGGATCGTCGACGATCAGCACGCGGTTGTTGTCGTGATTTCGACGTTCCACCATGCGCGTATCCTTACAGCATGCGCGGCATCTTCGCCACGGACGGCGGGAGCGGCTACACGTCTGCCCCATCCGTTACGTTTTCGGGAGGAGCGGGCAGCGGTGCGGCCGCCACGGCAGTTCTCACACCGAAGCGCGGCAACAACCAGTACCAGAACCTGTATTGGGCACGCCAACGCTGTACGGCAAGCAGCTTCTGGTTCAGGTAGTGAAGTAAGTGACGACGTAAACCCCTGGCGAGACCGGGAACCGGCCCGGTGACGGCCGGATTTGACGTTGTACCTGCCGTCGTGCTAACGCTTCAAGGTGAGACCATGGCGGCCAGACCAAGGATATTGATCGCCGGGCCGGATCCCGACGTCGCCTGCCTCGAAGAACGCCTTGAGGGCCTGGGCTACGCGGTCTGCGCCGCCGTTCGCTGCGGGCGTCGCGCGGTCGAGGAAGCCGGGCGGCAGCGGCCGGCACTGGCGCTGATCGACGTCGGGCTGGCGGGAGCGGTCAGCGGCCTTGACGCGGCCGGGCAGAGCGGAAGCCGGTTCGACGTGCCGGTCGTCTTCCTGATCGGCGAGGATTCGGAGCGGCTGCTGCCGGCAGCCCGCGCGATCGAGCCGTTCGGCTACGTGTGGAAGCCGTTCGCGGACCGCCAACTGCAGTTGATCCTGGACAACGCCCGGTCCGTGCGCGCTCGAGAAGCAGCGCTACGGGAGCGTGCGCGGCGCCTCGAGCACGACATCGTGGAACTGCGCGACGACGCGCAGTTGTTTCACACCGTGTTCGACGCCATCAGCGACGGCGTCGTGGCGAGCGGGAGCGACGACCGCCACCGGCTGATCTTCACCGCCGGTTACACGACCAAGAAGGAAGGCAGCGGACTCGGACTCCATTCCGCGGCGAACTTCGTCATCGCGTCCGGCGGCAAGATCTACCCGTTGAGCGGCGGCATCGGCAAGGGAACGACCATGCGCGTCATGCTGCGCCGCTCCTCGACGCTCCCTGAAGATGCCCCGAGCGCCCGAACCGGAGCGGCCACGGCCGTCGCCGGTAACGGCGGCAACGGCCGGCTCCCGTAGGGGGCAGGTGCTCCGCATGGAGTTCCAGCGCTACTTCTCCCGCGCCGACGCGGTGCGCACGCTGCCGCTGGTCAAGCGGATCGTGGCCGACATCCTGGGAACCGGGCGCAGCCTGCGAGAGTACCTGAAGGAGACAGCCCCGCAGCGCGCCCGCGCGGCGGCTGCCGCCGGGTCGACGCGCGGCGAACAGCGCCGCGCCGCCCAACGCCTGTTCGACGAAGACTCGACCATTCAGGAACATCGCGCCGCCCTGCTGGAGTATCTGGCCGAGCTGCAGTCGATAGGCTGCCTCTATAAAGACTGGAACTTCAACATGGGCCTGATCGACTTCCCGGCAGTCATCGACGGCGAGCCGGTGTTCCTGTGCTGGCGCAGCGATGAGACCGAGCTGGCCTTCTACCACCGCATCGAGGACGGCTACGCCGGCCGCCGGCCCCTGCCGCCCGGCTGGACCGGCGACGCCTGACGCAACTGCTCACTCACGCGTTTCGTGCGGTTTCGATGCACGAGAGCGCGCCGGCGACGCGGGCGGCGATCCGGCCGTAGTTGGCCTGCCGGCGGTCCGCGTCCGGCAAGAGGGCGCTGCCGATGCCGACCGCGCAGGCGCCGGCGCCGAGCCAGGCGCCGATGCTCTCCGCCGACACCGCCACCCCGCCGGTCGGCAGGATACTGGTCCACGGCATCGGCCCGCGCACCGCGCGTACGAATTCCGGTCCGCCGACCGAACCGGGGAACACCTTGACGATCTCGGCGCCCAGCTCTTCGGCGCGGCTGATCTCGCCGGGCGTCATGCAGCCGGGGAGATAGGGGACCTTGCGCCGGTTGCAGAGGCGCGCGGTCGCCTCGTCGAGCGACGGGCTGACGATGAACCGCGCGCCGGCGGCGATGTAGTGCGCGGCGGTGGGCGCGTCCATGATCGATCCCGCGCCGACCCACACGCCGCTGCCGCGCAGGCGCTCGACGACGGCCGCGAACGCGGCGAGGGCGCCGGGACCGCGGTCGGTCAGCTCCACGACCCGCGCGCCGCCCTCCACACAGGCGACGGCGAGGCGGCCGGCCACCTCGGGATCCGGCTCGTAGAAGAGCGGCACCAAGCCGGTTTCGTGGATGGCCGCGTAGCAGCGCAGGCGGTCGCTCATCACCACGTCAGGACTCGATCCCGAAGTAGCGCTCGGCATTGCCGTAGCAGATGTCGGCGACGATGCCGCCGAGCAGCTCGAAGTCGGCCGGCAGCAGCCCGCGCTCGATCTCGTCGCCCAGGATCCCGCATAGCAGGCGGCGAAAGTAGTCGTGCCGCGGGTAGGACAGGAAGCTGCGCGAGTCGGTCACCATGCCCACGAAACAGCTCAGCAGGCCGCAGTTCGACAACGCGTCCATCTGCCGCGTCATGCCGTCGATCTGATCGTTGAACCACCATGCGGTCCCGAACTGCATGCGGCCGCGCACGGCCCTGCCTTGCGGGTCGGGGCCCTGGAAGTTGCCGATCATGGCGGCGAACAGATCGTTCTGCGCCGGGTCCAGGTTGTACAGGATCGTCTTGGGCAGCTTACCGGCCTGCTCCAGCCGGTCGAAGAACCGCGCCATCGACCGCGCCGGTGGCGGGTCGCCGATCGAGTCGTAGCCGGCATCGCGGCCGAGCGCCTCGAAACCGCGGCGGTTGGTGTTGCGCATCGCCCCCAGGTGGAACTGCTGCACCCAGCCGGCGCCGGCGTCCAGGCACGCCATCTCGTAGAGGACCGCGGAACGGTACTTGCGCGCCGCTTCGGGGTCGGCCGCCTGTCCCTGCACGGCGTGCCGGAACGTCCCCTCGACCTCGCGCGCCGTGTACGGCTCGGCGTCCAGCGCCTCCAGTCCGTGATCCGACAGCCGGCAGCCGGCAGCGTGGAAGTCCGCGTGACGCTCGGCCAGGGCGGCGAGCATCCCGTCATAATCGGTGATCTCAGTGCCGGCGCGCTCTCCCAGGTCGGCCAGCCAGGCGTTCAACCGGTCCGGGTCGTCTACGGCCAGGGCATGGTCAGCGCGAAAGCCGGGCACCACCGTGCACGGCGCACCCGACCGCCGGATGCGCTCATGGTGCTCCAGGCTATCGGCCGGGTCGTCGGTGGTGCAGACGACCCGCACGTTCATCATGCGGAGCAGGCCGTGGGTGCGCAGCGCCGGCTGCCGCAGCCGCTCGTTGCAGGCGCGGTAGATCGGCTCGGCCGTCGCCGGCGACAGCATCTCGTCGACATCGAACGGTCTGCGCAGCTCCAGGTGGGTCCAGTGATAGAGCGGGTTGCGCACCGTGTACGGCACCGCCTGCGCCCACGCGGCGAACTTTTCGTAGTCGCCGGCATCGCCGGTGATCAGCCGCTCGTCGACCCCGAGCGCCCGCATCGCCCGCCACTTGTAGTGGTCGCCGCCAAGCCAGATCTGCGTGATGGTCGAAAAGTCGCGGTTGTCGGCGATCTCCTGGACCGGCAGGTGACAGTGGTAATCGAAGATCGGCTGGTTCGCCGCGTACTCGCGGTACAGCCGGCGCGCCGATTCGTTCGGCAGCAGGTAGTCGGGTCCAAGGAATGGTTCAGCCATGGCAGCGCTCGGCCGATGATAGCCCCTTGAACCGCCGCTCGCCATTCGCCTATAGGTGTTGCCGTGGGAGGGATCGACATCGTGCGCTTCGCCAACACGGATCGCGGCGCACGCGCCAAGCTGCGCTCCTTCGTCGACTTCCACCGGAGCCACTACCGCGACGATCCGCAGTACATTCCGCTGCTCGACTACGAGTACCTGGGCTTCCGGCTGCTGGGCATCGACGGCTACTTCGAGCCCCGCTCCCTGTTCCTGCAGCACGCCGCCATCGCCTTCTTCATGGCATACGACGATCGGCGGCAGCCGGTCGGGCGCTGCATCGCATTCGTCAACGACGACTACAACGCGCACTGGAACGAGCGGACCGGTTTCTTCGGATGCTTCGAGTCCATCCCCGACCAGAAGGTGACCGACGGTCTGCTGCGGGTGGCCGGCGATTGGCTGCGCGCGCGCGGCATGCGGGTGATGCGCGGGCCGCAGAACCTGCCGGTCAACCAGGCCACGCCGGGCGTGCTGACCGCGGGGTTCGATTCCCGCCCGGTCATCTACTACCACTACAACAAGCCGTACTACCTCGGTCTGCTGACTTCCGCCGGCATGCACCCCGTCACACGGGTCCGCTCCTGGGAGGTGCCGGTGCACGCGCCCATGGAGGCAAAGCTGCAGCGGGTCGCGCAGATCGTGCAGAAGCGCGGCGGCGTGGTCTTCGAGACCTGGGGCGAGCGGCCGCTGGCGGAGCGCAAGCGGGAGATGCTCGACATCTACAACGACGCCTGGAACGACAACTGGGGCTTCGTCCCGTACCGGGCCGAGGAGTTCTTCAAGGTGATCGACGACGAGCAACTCATCGTCGACCGCGGTCAGTTCTCGATCGCCTACTGGCGGGGCGAGCCGGCCGCCTTCTTCGGCGGCGTGCCCAACATCCTGGACCGCATGCGGCCGTCACGGCCGTTCCCGCGCTTCGAACTGTGGCGGGCGGCGCGCATGTTGGCCACCAAGCGCAGCATCAAGGGGCTGCGGCTCGGCTACCTGGGCGTGAAGAAGAAGTTCCGCAACCGGGGACTGGAAGGCCTGCTGCTCTGGAAGCAGAAGCTCTACACCCAGCAGCGCAACTACGAGTACTGCGACATCGGCTACGTGCTGGAGGACAACGCCCCGGTGCTGAGCATGCTGGCAATGATGAACGCCACGCCGTCGAAGACCTACACGATCCTGGAGATGCCGCTGTAGAACGCGGCAAAGCGCATGTCCCTGAACGCGGAATACGTTCGTTTCGAAGCGGCTACGTCTGCTGAAACCAGTCGTCGTCCAGGAGCTCGAAGCGGCGGTGCAGTTCCGCGGTGAGATCGTCGGACAGCGCCAGCCCTTTGTCCACCACCAGGGCGATGTTGGCGCGCATGTGCGCGGGATTGCGCGTGCCCACGATGGCGGTGTCGATCTCCGGCCGGCCCAGGGTGAAGGACAGACACAGCTCGATGCGGTCGGCGGGACCGTCGGGCAACGCGCCCTGCTGCAGGAGCGTGCGACCGCGCCCGTAGTAGGTGTCGGCATAGGCGAGCGGGCTTTCGTCCGCGCCGAAGCTGCCGTTGGCGATCGGCCGTTTGGCGATCACCCCCATGCCGGCCGCCTGCGCCGCCTGCAGCAGGCCGCTGGTGCGGGCGCGTTGCTCGACCACGTTGTAGCTGGTCTGCAGCGTCTGGAAGCGGCCGCTCCGCACCGCCCACATCGCCGCCTCGTTGTCGCCCGAGTAGCCGATGTAGCGGGTCTTGCCGGCCTGCCGCGCCCGCTCCATGGCGTCGATCGCCTCGCCCCGCTCCAGCACCTGGCGCGAACAGGAGTGGAGTTGCAGCAGGTCGAGGTGATCGGTCGAAAGCCGGCGCAGGCTCTGCTCGACGCTGGCCGTGATGGTCGCCGCGGTCCATTCACCGGCGTTCGCCTCGCCCGCCTCGTGGCCGCACTTCGACGCCAGCACGAACGAATCGCGCCGATCGGCGACCGCCTTGCCGATCTTCTCCTCGCTGTCGCGGTAGCAGGCGGCGGTGTCCAGGAAGGTGATCCCGCCGTCGAGCGCCGCGCGCAGCACGTCCGCCGCCTCGGCATCCTGAGCGAACGCACCGATCTCGAACAGCCCGGCCCCCAGCCGGGTCACCATCAGATCGGTCGTACCGAGTCTACGCGTCTCCATCCCATACCTCCTCGAACAGCCGCAGCCAGTTGCCGCCCAACACTTTGACGATGTCGTCCGGCGCATAGCCGCGCTCGGCCAACGCCGCAGCCAGGTTGGGCATCTCGCGCGGCGTCTCCAACCCCTTCGGGTACATCCGCATCGTCGTGTAGTCGACGCCGGGCTTCACGAACGTCGACGGAAACTTCGTCCCCTGCTGCGAGGAGATGAAGCGCCAGAACGCGCGCGGCTGGTCCTGGGTGAAGTCGGACCCGAAGCCGACGTGGTCGATGCCGGCCCGCTCCACCAAGTCGTCGATCGCCTCCACCAAGTCGCTCAGGGTCGACGCCTGCCCGCGGCGCAGGAAGCTGGTGATCGCCGTGGCGCCGATCACGCCGCCGCGCGCCGCGCAGGCGCGCACCGCCTCGTCGGTCTTGTTGCGTGGCACGTCGTAGTAGCCGCGGCAGTTGGCGTGCGTGATCGCCACCGGCCGCGCCGAGTGCTCGATCACGTCCAGGGTGGTGCGCGGCCCCACGTGCGACAGGTCGGCCAGTATCCCCAGTCGGTTCATCTCCCGCACCGCGTCGCGCCCGAAGTTGGTCAGGCCGGCGTCGTGCGCTTCGTAGCAACCGGCGCCCAGCAGGTTCTGCTCGTGGTAGGTGACCTGGATCACGCGCACGCCCAGGTCCGCGAACAGTTCCAGCCGGCGCAGGTCGTTCTCGATCGGGCTGGCGTTCTGGAAGCTCAGGATGATGCCGACCCGGCCCTCCGTCTTGGCGGCGTGGATGTCGGCGACCGATCGCACCGGCCGGATCTGCGACGAGCGCGCGCGAAAGCGCTCGTACCAGGCGGCCACCGCGCCGGCGGCCTCCACGAACCCCTCCCAGGTGGCCACGGTGGCGCTGGTGGCGGTCATGCCGCCGGCATACAGGTCGGCGAACACGTCGTCGCTGTGCCAGTTGCTGACGTTGAGCGAGTCGATGATGATCGAGCGTCGATACCGATCGGCGATGGCGTCGGGACCCATGGGTACGGGTGGAGTCTGTCGGATTGCCCGCGCCAGACGCAAGTCCGACGGACGCTACGTTGGCGGGAAGTGTCCGTTGCCGCGCACGGCCCGGTTCTTCTCGCGCTCGTCGCTCTGCGCCAGCAGCCGTTCCTCCAGCGCCGCCGCCGCGGCGAGCAGCCGCTGCTCGGAGCTGGTGAGCTCCAGCAGACTCTGTTTCTTCGCCAGCGGCAGGTCGCTGTAGTAGGCGATGTAGTAGGAGGCCACCTCCGTGGAGACTCGTTCCAGATCCGCCACCGGCAGGTGTCCGGGCGTCGACTCGTAGAGATCCTGGAAGAGGCGCAGGCAGCGTGACTTGAGCTTCGGCCGTTCGCCGGCCGGTTCGTCGGAGAAGAAGCGACCCGTGCCCTGCAGATAGGCCCTGTCGTGCTGCAGGCGGGTGATCCGAAAACGGCGCCGGCCGATGGTCAGGATATCCATGCGGCCGTCGTCGTAGCGGCGGATATCCTTGGCCACGCGGGCCGTGCAGCCAACGCTGGCGACCGTGTTGTCGTCGGCGCACAACACCCCGAACTCGCCCTTGGAGGCGATCACCTCCCCGATCATCTCCTTGTAGCGCTCCTCGAAGATGTGCAACGGCAGCGGCGTGTCGGGAAACAGCACGACCTTGAGGAGAAACAGCGGCAGGAGCTGCTCAGCCATCGCGCGGCTCCCGTACCGGGCCGTCCCGGCAGCGGCGGGCCATCTCCGTCGCGAAGTACGTCAGGACGACGTCGGCGCCGGCCCGCTTGATGGCGGTGATCGATTCCACCATCGCCTGGTCGCGGTCGATCCAGCCGGCGGCGGCGGCCGCCTCGATCATCGCGTACTCCCCCGAGACCTGGTAGGCGGCGACCGGCACGTCGACCGCCTCCCGGACCGCGGCGACGACGTCCAGGTATGGCAGCGCCGGCTTGACCATGACGATGTCCGCGCCCTCGGCGGCGTCGAGGCGCACCTCGCGCAGTGCGTCGCGCCGGTTGGCGGGATCGACCTGATAGGTCTTCTTGTCACCGGCGCGCGGGGCGGAGTCGAGCGCCTCCCGGAACGGCCCGTAGAAGCAGGAAGCGTACTTGGCCGAGTAGGCCAGGATGCCGACCTCCACGTGGCCGGCCCGGTCGAGCGAGCCGCGGACGTAGCCGACCCGGCCGTCCATCATGTCGGACGGCGCCACCAGGTCGGCGCCCGCTTCCGCCTGGCACAGGGCCATGTCGGCCAGGATCGGCAGGGTCCGGTCGTTGTCGATGCGGCCGTCGATCACCAGCCCGTCGTGACCGTCGCTGGAGTACGGGTCCATCGCCACGTCGGTGATGACCAGCAGGTCCGGACAGGCGTTCTTGAGGGCGCGCACGGCCTGCGGGACCAAGCCGTCGGGATTCATCGCCTCACCGGCGCGCGGGTCCTTGCGATCGTCCGCAATGGACGGAAACAGCGCCACCGCCGGAACGCCGGCGGCGAACGCCTCGGCCGCTTCCGAAACCAGGGTGTCGATCGACAGGCGATGGCGACCCGGCATCGCTGCGATCGGGTCGCGAACGCCTTCGCCCTCGACCACGAACAGGGGCAACACCAAGTCGGCGGGCCGCACGGCGGTCTGGCGCACCAGGCGGCGGATGCCCTGGCTTCGTCGGTTGCGACGCGGTCGCACCGGCAGCGCTAGGGACGCCATCGGTTCAACCTACCGCCGGCGCGCCGCGCAGACAAGCCAACGTCCTCCGCCTGGCAGGTACTTTGTCGCCGCGGAAGGTCGGGACGCAGCCAGATACTCGCGGTTGACAGCCGCCGGTGGAGCGGCACAGTTGTTCCGATGCAAGCTGGTGCACGGGAGCCTGGAGCAGACCATCCGCGCCGCGTGGCGCAGACCCGCGGCCTACCTGGACCGCTGCGCGGCGGGGGAGGGGCACCTCGTGGTGTTCGACCGCACGCTTGGCAAGCCGTGGGACGAGAAGGTGTTCCGTCGCGAGGCGACCGGCGGCGTACCGGTCACGGTATGGGGAATGTAGTTATTGCGCCCACTCCCGGTGCACGTCCGGATAGCCGGCACCCGAGCGCGCCGAGATAAGCCCTCGTCGGTGTGCAGCCGGGGAATCCGGTCGATCCGGCACCTCGTGAAAACTGGATCGCAATGTCCTGGATCGCAATGTCTTCGGCGAGCAATGTCTTCGGCGACAAGCGGTCCGAGTTTTGATCACGCAGGCGTCCCCCTCCGTCAACGTCGACCGCTTTGGTCGGAGCGCCGTTTCAGCCGCCTCCTGCCCTGCGCTGCGCCGCGCGCACTACGGCCGGTTCGGAGTCGCCGCGGGTTTCCCGTGAGTAGATGCGGAGCGAGCGATCGGCCAGCGGCAGATCCACCCGTACGCCGCCGTGCCGGTGGGACTGGCGCATGGCCACGGCGATCTCCAGCGCGTGCAGGGCGTCGGCGCCGCTGCAGTTCGGCTCCTTGCCGGTCTCGATGCAGGCCAGGAGGTCGCGCACCGCGCGCGCGTTGGGGCTCTCGACCGTAGTTGGAGTGGGAAAGATCTGCCGGGCGGGTTCCTCTCCCCGGCCGTCGAGGCTGGGCGTGTGGAGCTTGTAGAAGGCGATCTCCTGTCCGTCGGCCAGGGCGTGCAGGCGCCCGCGGGTGCCTGACACCTCGAACTGCCAGTTCGCCGCGCCGCACGGCATCATGCGCACGAACGCCTGCACGCCGTTGTCGTAGGTCAGATAGCCGTTGCCCTGCAGGTCGTCGTCCGACGCCTCGTCGGCCGACGCTGCCTCGTCGTCGTGCGCGTGGCCGAACACCGACTCCACCCGTCCGCCGGCCAGCCGGTTGGTGAGGGCGAGCAGGTGGCTGCCGTTGTGGGAGATGAACGCCTCTCCCTGGCTCACGACCTGCAACAGGTCGCCGAGCTCACCGGCCTCGACCAGCTCGCGCATGCGCTCGTAGTGCGCGGACCAGTTGCGGGAGCAGCCGACCGCCAGGGCGATCCCCGCCCGCCGGCAGGCGGCCACCATCCGGTCGCCCTCCGCGAGCGAGATGCACAGCGGCTTCTCCGCCCAGATCGCCTTGAGGCCGCGCGGAGCGCCCAACTCCACGACGTCGAGCAGGACGCCGGCGCGGGGCCGGGCCGACGTGCAGATGCTCACCACCTCGGGGCGCTCCCGTTCCATCATCTCGTGGTAGTCGGCATAGAGCGTCTCTATCCCCCACTTCGCCCGGTAGGCGGCGCGCTGCCCTTCGTGCGGGTCGGCGCCGGCCACGACCTCGACCCCGACCGCGCGGTAGCAGGGCGTATGCGCCCAAGGCTTGGCATGGTGTCCCCACCCGCCCTGCTCGTCGTCGATCGCGCTGCCCATCCGCCCCAGTCCGATCACCGCCGCGCGGTAGCGTCCGTTCACGGTTTCACCTCCGTCTCCGGTCCGGGCAAGCCTACCGCGCCCCGCCGCCGCCGGATAGGGCTCCGGCCCCGCGCGGGCGGCTCAGGGACCGGCCGGGCGGGCGTACCACACGACCAGAAACAGGTCGGCCCCATCATCGCGAATCCTGGTACGGTGATCCACGGCACACGCAAATGCGCGCGAGCGACGACGGCAGGGGCGCCAGCGCCCGGCAGGGCACGATCGCCGGCCGGGACGTGAAAGGGCGCGGCGCGGCCGGCAACCCGCCGAACCGCTTCGAGCGGATCGAGTACGTGGCCGACCCGGACGCCCCGCCGAGCCGGCCGGAGACCGAGCTGCTGCGCGACCGCTCGCGCTCCATCATCGCCACCAACCTGAGCCCCGACGTCGGTTTCGACGCGTCGATCAACCCCTATCGCGGCTGCGCGCACGGCTGCGCCTACTGCTTCGCCCGCCCCACCCACGAGTACCTGGGTTTCTCCGCCGGGCTCGACTTCGAGACCCGGATCGTGGTCAAGGAGGACGCGCCCGAGCTGCTGGCCGCGGAGCTCGCCGCGCCGCGCTGGCGCCCGCAGCCGCTGGCGCTCTCCGGGGTGACCGATCCGTATCAGCCGATCGAGCGCCGTCTCCGCATCACCCGTCGCTGCCTGGAGGTGCTGGCCGAGTTCCGAAACCCGGTGATCGTCATTACCAAGAACCGGCTGGTGGCGCGCGACGCCGACCTGCTGGCGACGCTCGCCGCCGCCGGCGCCGCCGCGGTCTTCCTGTCGATCCCGACGATCGACACCTCCCTGAGCAACGCCCTGGAACCGCGCACCAGCACGCCTGGCCGGCGGCTGCAGGCGATGGAGGCGCTCGCGGCGGCCGGCGTGCCGGTCGGCGTGCTGACGGCGCCCGTGATCCCCGGCCTCACGGATCATGAGATACCGGCGATCCTCGACGCCGCCGCGCAGGCCGGCGCGTCGTTCGCGGGCTACGTCATGCTGCGGCTGCCGCTGGCCGTGGCGCCGCTGTTCGAGGACTGGCTGGAACGGCACCGGCCCGACCGAAAGGGCAAGGTGCTCTCCCGCATCCGCCAGATGCGCGGCGGCGGCCACGCCGATGCCGGCCGGCTCAACGACGCCCGGTTCGGTGCGCGCATGCGGGGCAGCGGACCGTTCGCCGACTTGGCCGCGACCATGTTCAAGCGCTCCTGCGCGCGCGCCGACGTCGGCGACCGCGCCCCCGCGCTCGACACCGGCGCCTTCCGCGTCCCCGACCGCTACCGGGGGAGCGCGGACCAGCTCACGTTGTGGCCGTGCGCCCCGCTCCGCCGGACGCCCTGACCGCCGCCTCGATCAGGTCGTCGGGGATGTCGTCGAACGACGAGTAGTTCAGCGAGTAGAGCCGCGCGTACAGTCCGTTTCGAGCCATCAGCTCGGCGTGGGTGCCGCGCTCCACGATCCTGCCCTCCTGCAGGACCAGGATGCGGTCGGCGCCGCGAATGGTGGCCAGGCGGTGCGCGATCACCAGCCCGGTACGGCCTTTCAGCAGCTCGGCGAGCGCTCTCTGGATCAGCATTTCCGTGTAGCTGTCGATGTTGGCAGTCGCCTCGTCGAGCACCAGGACCCTGGTGTCGGCGACCACCGCGCGCGCGAAGCTGATGAGTTGCCGCTGGCCGAGCGACAGATTGCCGCCGCGCTGCTCGACCTCGGTCCGATAGCCGTCCGGCAGGCGCATGATGAATCCGTGCGCCCCCACGGTGTGGGCCGCCTCTTCGACCTGCTCGCGGCTCACGCCCGGCTTGTGATAGCGGATGTTCTCCTCGATCGTCCCCGAGAACAGAAACGGTTCCTGCAGCACCATGCCGATGTGGCGGCCGAGCGAATCCTGGGAGACGTCGCGCACGTCGTGGCCTCCCACCAGCACCTGACCCTCCCACACGTCGTAGAAACGGTGCGCCAGCGCCGTGATGCTGGTCTTGCCCGAACCGGTCGGCCCCACCAGGGCGACCGTCTCGCCCGGTCGCGCCGAAAAGTCGATGTCGCGCAGCACCGGTTGGTCGGGGACGTAGCCAAAGGTGACGCCGCGGAACTCGATCGAGCCGTCGCCATCATCGACGTCGATCGCGCCCGGTCGGTCCTCGATCTCGATCGGCACGTCCATCACCTCGAAGATGCGCTGCCCGGCGGCCATGGCCCGCTGCATGATGCTGAGCTGCATCGTCACCGAGCGGATCGGCTGGAAGAACCGCTGAATGTAGATCAGGAACGCGATCAACACGCCCAGGTCGAGGCTCTTGTCGAGCACCATCGTCCCGCCCACGTAGACCACGATCCCGGTGGCGATCCCGGTGAGGGTGTCGACGATCGGTACGATCATCTGCGCGATCAGCACCGCCCGCGACTGCGCGGCCAGATTGTCATGCGCCTTGTCGTGAAACAGGTCGAGGTTGACCGGCTCGCGGCCCGCCTCCTGCACCGTGCGCACGCCGTTGATCGCCTCCGCCATGGCGCCGTTGGCGATCGACGATGCCTCCCGCGCCCTCAGGAAGGTGCGTCTGGCATGCGGCAGCCACACCATGCGGACGACGATCAGCGTCGGCACGACGGCCAAGGCCAGCAGCCCGAGCATCCAGTCCATGGTCACCAGCACCACCATGATGCCGAGCAGCAGGACCAGGTCGCCGACCGCGAATACCGACGACTCCAGGAACTCCTGCAGCGCGTACACGTCGCCCTGCAGACGCGACATCAGCCGACCCGCCTCGGTGCGGTCCATGAAAGAGAGCGACACCCGCTGCAAGTGGCGGTACATGGCCCGCCGCAAATCGAACAGCACGCGCTCGCCGGCGCGCGACACCACCCCTTCCTGCAGCACGTTGGCGACGAAGTTCACGACGATGATGCCGGCGAATACCGCGACTGCGGTACGCAGCAGCGCCAGCGCGGACTCGCCAGCTCCCGCCACGGACTCGAAGGTGTTGCTCACGATCAGCGGGATGGCGAGCTGCGTGGCGGCGAACACCAACACCGCCACCAGCCCGAAGAGCAACCGCCGCCGGTACGGCACGACGAACCTCAGGAGCCGGCGCACGATGCGCCCGTCGAAGGCCGCGCCGAACATCACCTCCTCGCGGTTGGACTGCGCCCCCACGGAAGCCAGGCGGGGCCGTTCCGCCGGCGCCGCCTGTGTACCGCTACCGGCCACGCACCGCCTCCGTCGCGCGCGCCGCGCTCGCGGCGATGCTGCCGGCGATCCGATCGAGCGAGTCCGAGGGGTTCGCCTGGAGCTGGTACAGCGCGCGATACCGGCTGCCCAGCTCCATCAGCTCGGCGTGGGTGCCGCGCTCCACGATGGAACCGGCGTCCACGAACAGGATCTCGTCGGCATGCATCAGCGAGCTGAGCCGATGCGAAACGATGATGGTGGCAGTGCGCTCGGTGAGCTTGCGCAGCGCCGTGCGTATGCGCTGCTCGGTGGCCGCGTCGATGGCCGCCGTGGAGTCGTCGAAGGCGATGATCGCCGGGCGCACCATGACGCTGCGGGCGATCGACAGCCGCTGCCGCTGGCCGCCGGAGAGCGACACGCCGCGCTCGCCGACCAGCGTCCGGTACTGCTCCGGCAGGCCGAGCACCCAGTCGTGTAGCTGCGCCGAGGAACTGGCGTGGGTGATCTGCTCCCGAATCGCCCAGGGGTCGGCGTACGCCACGTTGCTCTCCACGCTGGCGGTGAACAGGAAGTTGTCCTGATGGATCACCCCCACCGCAGCGCGCAGGGATTGCAGCGTCACCGATCGGATGTCCTGACCGTCGATGGTGACGCGGCCGGCGTCGACGTCGTAATAGCGGCCGGCCAGCAGCGCGATCGTCGACTTGCCCGCCCCCGGCGGACCGACGATGCCGAGCGTGCGGCCGGGGCCCACCTCGAAGCTGATGTCCTCCAGCACCGGAGTGCCGACGTCGTGATAGGAGAAGCTCACCGACTCGAAGCGCAGCACCCCTTCGCGTATCTCCAGGTCGCGGGCGTCCGGCGGATCCTTGATGTCCGGTTCCAGGTCGAGGATCTCGAACAGCCGCCCGCCCGACGTGGAGGCCCGCGACAAAGCGCTCACCACCATGCCGAGCTGCCGGATCGGCATCTGCAGGATCAACATGAAGATCAGGAACTCCGTGACGACGCCGACCGTGACGTGCCCGGCCAGCACGCGGTTGCCACCGACCCAGAGCATCAGCGCCATCGCCGAGTAGTAGGCGAGGGTCATCAGACTGACGTCGCGCACACGGATATTGATCGTGCGGTCGGTATGGCGCTTGGCCTGGTCGGAGACGGCGTCGAACTTGGTCATCTCGTGCTTGCGCGCCGCAAACGCGCGCACCACGCGGATACCGCCGAGGTTTTCTTCCATCACCTTGGTGAGCCGACCCAGGCACTGCTGCAGGCGCAGCCACGCCACGCGCAGCCGCATCCGCGCCACCGTCGCGCGCCAGGCGACCACCGGCGCGAAGCTCAGCGCCGCCAGGGCGAGCGGCGGATCGGTGCTCACCAGCAGGTACGTGCCCCAGCCGATCAGCACCAGCAGCCAGATCGCCTTGAGCAGCCCCCGGTTGAAGGAGTTGGCTACCGCTTCGATGTCGAGCATGCCGCGCGTGATCAGGTCGCCGGTGTGGACGCGATCGTGAAAGCCGTAGCTCAGCCGCTGAACCTTGTCGTAATAGCCCATCCGCAGGCGATAGCCGACGCTCTGCCCCACGACCTCGCCCTGCTGACTGTGCACCATCATCATCACGCCGCGCACCGCGCTGGCGCCCAGGATCAGCCCGGCGAGCTGCAGCAGTTGCCGCTTGACGTCCTGCGGATCGGTCGCTTCGCTGAGGATCAGGGTTACCGTGTCGACCACGTCGCCGACGTACTGCGGCAGCAGCAACTGAAACACCGCCGCCGCGACCGTGCTGACGACGGCGATGGTCAACCGCACCGGATAGGCCAGCGCCATGCGCAGCACGCGCAGCACCGGGCCCAACCCCGCCCACGTCGCGGTCTGGTCCGCGGGCTGGATCACCGATCCCGGACTACTCATATGCCGGACTACTCATATGCCGCCGGACTACTCATATGCTTGCGGGCGCCTACCAGGTATCGGCGAGCCGCTGCAAGAGCGGCGCGACGTCGACGTCGAAAGCGCGCAACGGCGCCTGCGTCGGGTCACCGGCCGATACGAACGGATTGTGCGCGACCATGTCGCGGTCGATCCAGCCCAGCGCCACGTAACTGTGCCACACGCCCTGCCGCACGATCGCGTCGAACAGCGCCGACAGCCGGTCGCCAAAGTTGCACAGGTAGAAGGAACAGATCAGCGGCCGGCCCGGGTAGACCGAACAGCGCCGGTCGCGCAGCCAGTGGCAGAAGCCGTCGTCCGCCTGCCTGGGGACGAGCGGCTCGCCGGTGTTCCATTCGTAGAGCAGCGTCGCCTCGGCCGGCGAGGCGCGAAGCTGCCGAGCCAGGTCCGCTATCCGCGCGGCGCGCTCGTCCGGGTCCGGGCGTTCCGGCAGCTCCAGGTGGTCGCTCAGCAGCCGTTCGCGGCTGAGCCCGAGCGCGCGCTCCAGCCTTGGCAGGTCTGCCCCCAGCACCGGCACCCGGTCGCGGCAGCAGAGCCCGCAGCCGGCGCAGCCCACCGTGGCCAGTCCGGGGCGAAGCCGCATGCGCGCCAGGGCGGCGATCAGATCGCCGACCGAGGCGCGGCCGGCATAGCCGGCCAGTTCGATCTCGTCCTGCTCCACGACCAACCGCACCGCGCCCGCCGTACCCGCCATCGCACCTCTTGCCTCCGCTACGGTAGTCGAGCGGCCACCGCTCGGCCTACCCTCCCCCGATGGCTGCAAGCGAACCGCTGAACGCGCGGCGGCTCGAGTCGTTCTTCGCGCACGTCGCCGCCTTGAAACGGATGCCGCGCAAAGGCTGGGTGGAGCGGGGCGTCCCCGATCCCGAGTCGGTGGCCGCGCACTCGTTCGGGGTGGCGGCGCTGGCGGCCGTGACCGCCGCGGCCGGCGGCGCCGACCCGGCGCGGGCGGCGCTCATCGCGGTGATGCATGACGTGGCGGAGGCGCTCACCGGCGACCTGACGCCCGCCGACGGCGTTCCGGGCGACCGGAAACGCCGGCAGGAGGAACAGGCCGCGCGGCGGATCCTGGCCGGCGTCGACCCGGACGGAACGCTCATGGCCGCGTGGCTCGACTACGCGGAGCGCCGCACGCCGGAGGGCCGGCTGGTCAAGGACCTGGACAAGATCGACATGGCCCTGCAGGCGGACGCCTATACGCGCGAAGGGACCGCGGCGGCCGGTACGCTGCGCCGTTCCGCCGAGCGCGCCATCCGCGCGGCCGACCTGCGCGCGCTTCTGCGCCCCGCCGGCCCGGCGACGTGAGCGCGCCCGCGATCCGGTGGGGGATCATCGGCTGCGGCGACGTCACCGAGGTGAAGAGTGGACCGGGGTTCCAGAAGGCGAACGGGTCGCGTCTGGTGGCGGTCATGCGGCGCGACGGCGGCGCGGCCCGCGACTACGCGCGCCGCCACGGCGTGCCGCGCGCGTATGACCACGCGGCCGACCTGATCGGCGACGCCGGGGTCGACGCGGTCTACGTCGCCACACCGCCGTCGTCGCATCACGACTACGCCCTGCAGGCGCTGGCGGCCGGCAAGCCGGCGTACGTGGAGAAGCCGATGGCGTGCTCCCACCGTGAGTGCCGGGCCATGAACGCCGCCGCCGAGGCGGCCGGCCTGCCGCTGTTCGTGGCCTACTATCGGCGGATGCTGCCGCGCTTCGTGGCGGTGCGCGACGCGCTCCGGGACGGACGCATCGGCACGCCGCTGACCGTGACCGCGCAGTACGCGAGTCCTCCCGACCCCTCGCTCGGCGCCGGTCCGCTGCCCTGGAGGTACCGGCCGGAGATCGCCGGCGGAGGGCTGTTCGTGGACATGGGCTCGCACGCGCTGGACCTGCTCGACCACTTGCTGGGCCCGATCGACGAGGTGCGCGGCTTCGCGGTGAACCAGCTCGGCGCCTACGCGGCCGAGGACGCGGTGGCGTTCGCGATGCGCTTCCGCAGCGGCGTCATCGGCACCGCCCGCTTCGCCTTCACGGCTCGCGAGCACGCCGACCGGGTCGAGATCGCCGGCAGCCACGGCGTGTTGCGCTACGCGACGTTCGCCGAAGTCCCGTTCGAGATCGAAACGGCGCGCGGCGCCACGCATAGCCGGATCGCCCATCCCAAGCACGTGCAGCAGCCGCTGATTCAGTCGATCGTGGACGAGCTGCGCGGCTTCGGAAACTGCCCGAGCACCGGTACGAGCGCGGCCCGCACCAGTTGGGTGATCAATCGAGTGTTGGACCAGTATCGGGGCAAACCCGCGTACCGGAGTAGCTGAGAGCCCGGAACGCGGGAACGATGCCCGTCCGGGTCTTGCGACCCTTCGGGGCATCGTCTCCGCCCTATCCGATCAGCTCGCGGCTGCGTCCGGTCTTTTGCCGTTCGACCGTACCGGTGGTTACTGACTTTCGGGGTGCTCGACCATCCAGGTCCGGTCCTCATTCTGCGACGCGACGAAACGCCAGTCCCTGCCCTCGGCGTCGGTCATGTAGAAGGTGCCGGCCTTGGCCAGTCCGCCTTCGTACGTCCCCTCGAAACGGGAGCCGGTAGCCCAGGTGTAGACGCCTTCGCCGTGAGGCGCGCCGTCCGCGAACATGCCGGTGTAACTGTCGCCACTCGGCCACGTCATGGTGCCTGCGCCTGCGATCGTTCCGCCCACGAAGTCCCCTTCATAGGTGGTGCCGTCGGCGAAGGTCAGCATGCCGGTCCCTTCGATCCGCTCGGCGACGAAGATGCCGCTGTACGTCATGCCTTCGGGCCAGGACAGCATCCCGGAGCCGTCGATGCGCCCGGCGGTGAAGTTGCCCTGGTACGTCGCGCCGGAAGGCCACGTTACCATGCCCATGCCGTCCGGCTCGCCGGCCTGGAAGGGACCTTCGTACATGGCGCCGGAAGGCCAGGTGAGCCGGCCTTCGCCGTGCGGACTGCCGGCTTCGAATGCCCCCTGGTACATGGTGCCGTCGCTCCAGACGTAGGTGCCCTGGCCGTCGACTTTGCCGTCCTCGAACTCGCCCTCATAGGTCGAGCCGTCGTCGTACGTGAAGCTGCCGGTCTTGGCCCAGGCAGCAGTCGCGCCGACGAGTGCGATAGTCAGTAGAGCTGTCAGAATTTTCATCATGTGAAGACGATAAGCAGATTCCCGGAGTTTTCGCAACCCGTCGTGGTACGATTTCCAGCGACCGACAAGGAGGCCCCGATGCTGACCCACGAACGGCTGGAAACCGGCTGGACGACGACCGACGCTGACCGCCAGGCGGCCGCCGAACTGGCGGCTCGCATCCCCCCGCGCATCTTCGACGCCCACATGCATCTCTATGACACCAAACACTTTCCACGTGTGAGCCCGATGCTTGAGCAGGGACCGGAGCGGGTCGGCCTTGCCGACTGGCGGGAGTTGGTCGGCGCTCAGTTCGGAGGCCCCGAGCGGCTGGCCGGCGCGCTGGTCCTGCCGTTTCCGGCCCCCGATCTGCCGGTCGGCCCGAAGAACGAGTACGTCGCGGCGCAGACCGCCGGTCACCCGACGGCGATCCGCGCGTATCTGGTGGCGGCCGACACGACGCCGGCGGAGGCGGAAGAGGACCTGGACGGCGAGGGGATCGGCGGCTTCAAGTGCTACCACTGCTACAGCGCCCGCGCAGCCACGCAGCAGTCGTACATCGACGAGTTCCTGCCCGAGTGGACGTGGCGGGTCGCCGACGAGCGCGGCTGGTTCATCATGCTGCACATCGTGCGCGATCCGGCGCTCGACGATGCGGAGAACCAGCGGCAGATACGCGAGCGGTGCGAGCGCTTCCCGAACGCGCAACTCATCCTGGCGCATGCCGCGCGCGGCTTCCACGGCCCGAACACCACCAAGGCGATCGCTTCTCTGCGCGGCCTGCAGAACGTCTGGTTCGACACCTCCGCCATCTGCGAGGCGGAGCCGATGATCGCGATCCTGGACGAGTTCGGGCCGCGCCGCCTGTTGTACGGCTCCGACTTCCCGGTCTCGCATCAGCGCGGGCGCTCGATCACCCTGGGCACCGGGTTCGCCTGGATCGCGACCGACCAGCTCGAGTGGAACGACCGCGCCTTCTTCGGCCGACCGATCCAGGTCGGCCTGGAGGAGGTGCGCGCGATCTTTCATGCCGCCGACCGGATCGGACTCGACGAAGCCGACCTGCGGGACGTGTTCTGCGACAATGCGGAGCGGCTGCTCGGTCTGCGCCGCGAGGACCCCGACCTGGGGCAGAGGAGCTACGAGCGGGCGCTGTCGATCATCCCGCGCGGCAACCATCTGCTGAGCAAGAACCCGGACCGCGTGGCGCCCGGACGCTGGCCGCCCTATTTCCGCGAGGCGCGCGGCTGCGAGGTATGGGACGAGTCCGGCCGCCACTTCTATGACTGCGCCTCGCACGGGATCGGAGCGACGATCCTGGGGTTCCGCGACCCGGACGTCACCCGCGCGGTGGTGCGGCGGGTCAACCTGGGGAGCTGCTCGACCCTCAATCCGCGCGAAGAGTTGGAGCTCGCCGAGCTGCTGTGCGGCCTGCACCCCTGGGCGGAACGGGTGCGGCTGGCGCGTACCGGCGGCGAAACGATGACCGTGGCGGTCCGCATCGCCCGCGCGACCACCGACCGCTCGGTGGTGGCGATCAGCGGCTACCACGGCTGGCACGACTGGTACCTGGCGGCGAACCTGGGAGCGGAAGACGCGCTGCGCGGCCACCTGATGCCGGGGCTGGAGCCGCTCGGCGTGCCGCGCGAGCTGCGCGGCACCGCGCACGTGTTCGAGTGGGGTGACGTGGCCGCCTTCGACCGCATCGTCGACGAGCACGGCGACCGGCTCGCGGCCGTGGTCATGGAACCGTGCCGGGGGCAAGACCCCGATCCCGGCTACCTCGAGCGCATCCGCGACCGAGCTCACCGGGCCGGCGCGCTGCTGATCTTCGACGAGACCTCCATCGGCTTCCGTCTGGAGCGCGCCGGGGCGCATGCCCGGTTCGGCGTCAATCCCGACATGGCCGCGTTCGGCAAGAGCCTGGGCAACGGCCATCCCATCGGCGCGGTGATCGGCACGGCGGCCGCCATGGAGGGGGCCGAGCACTCGTTCATCTCCAGCAGCTACTGGACCGAGGCGGTGGGGCCGGCCGCGGCGGTCGCCGCGGTCAAGAAGATGACGCAGCGGCTCGACGTGCCGGCCTTCGTCGCCGCGGTGGGAGAGCGCGTCACGGCGGCATGGCGGCGTCACGCCGCCGCCGCCGGGGTGCCGGTCGTGACCGGCGACGGCTATCCGTGCATCGCGCGCGCCGCCTTCGACCACGAGCAGGCGCGCGAGCTCGACGCGCTCTACACGCATCTCATGCTGGAGCGCGGCTTTCTGGCGCCGCCGGTGATCTACTGCTCGATGGCGCACACGGCGGAGGTGCTCGACAAGTACGAAACGGCGATGGCGCCGGTCATGGCCGAGCTGGGTGACGCGATCCGCAAGGGCGACGCCGCCGACCGGCTGCGCGGCCCCCTGCCGGTGGAGGGCTTCCGGCGCCTGGTCCGTTGAGCGGTTCCATGCGGCGTATCCCGGTGTAGAGTAGCCCCGCCAATGGCCCCCCTGGCCGACCTGATCGGCGACCGCGCCTTCGCCTCGCCGCCGATCTACGTGTCGAACCTCGGCCGCTGCACCCCGCCGGCTGCCCTGAGTCCCGAGTCGCGCCGCGGCTGCTGGCGCACGCTGGACTACGAGACGCCCGCGTTCGCCGGCACCATGCTCATGGCCAACCCGGAGACCGGAGCGCCCGACGTCACCTGCCGGCTGCACCGCCGCGGCCTGCACGCCATCTCGATCGGCATTCATCCGAGCGACGTCGGGCAGGTCGACTGGCACAACTCCACCGGCGCGGTGGCGTGGCTGCGGGCCAGGCTCACCGGCGACCAGTCCTTCTCCGTCCTGGAATGGGACCCGGGCGGCCACCTCAAGCGGCGCCGCCTGGAGGAGATCTTCTGGAAGGTGGCCGACCTGACCGGCCAGCAGATCATCTTCTCCCAATACCGGTTGCGCGCGGGCACCGGCGCCTATCCCGAGTTGGGCGACCATGCCCCGGCGCGGATCGCGTACGTCAAACTGGTGCCGCTCACCGGCGAGGAGGCCGCGCTCGTGCGCGCCGACCGAGCCGACCGGTCGAACAAACGCCTGCAGGGCCACACCGACATCAGCAACGTGTTGCAGGCCGGCACCGTCGATGCGATCCGGGAGGAGTTGGAACCGTACCGCGACAGCGACTTCGACCGCATCCACTGGGAGCTCGGCTCCGGTGACCTGCTCAACTATCCCAGCAGGATCGGGCGCACGCTCGATCAGATTCCCGCGCCGGACTACGGGCGCAAGTGGGACCGCTACCGGCATGAGGGCTGGAATCGCCTGATCGGAGCCGGCATCGACCCGTTCGGCGAAGCGGTCGCCTACGCGCACGGCATGGGCCTGGGCTTCCACGCCGCCTACCGTCTGGCCGGCTGGACCTACCCGCCGCCGCTGCTCGACTACGCGTTCGCCGACGGCCTGTACGACCGCCACCCGGAGTGGCGCTGCAAGGACCGCGACGGCCGCGATCAGGCGCGCCTCTCCTATGCCTTCCCGGAGGTGCAGGAGTATTGCATCGCCGTGCTCCGCGAAGTGGTGCGCGCCTACCCGGTCGACGGCATCACGCTGCTCTACAACCGCCGCCCGCCGTACCTCGACTACGAAGAGCCGCTGACCGCCGGCTTCCGGGCGGCGACCGGCAGGGATGCGCTGCAGCTACCGGCCGGCGATCCGGAGTGGCTGCGCTACCGCGCCGGCGTGCTGACCGAGTTCATGGGGCGCGTGCGCAGCGCCATGGCCGCCGAGGCCGACGCCCGCGGATCGCCGATCGAGATCTCCGCCTGCATCCTGGGCAGCATCGAGGACAACCGGTTCTTCGGCATCGACGTGGCCGCCTGGGCGCGCGGCCGCCTGGTCGACACGGTGATGCCGTACAGCAGCGCGCCCTACGCGCTGCCGGTGCCGACCGACACGTGGAGCGGCCCCGAACAGGTACGTCCGTTCGCGGAGGCGGTGGCCGGCACCGATTGCCGGCTGGCGATGAACGTCATGCCGCGCTTCATGCCGCCGGAGGACTTCCGCCGCATGGCCAAGATGCTCTACGACGCCGGCAGCGACCGCCTGTTCTTCTGGGACAGCTACCAGCGCGACCATCACCGCGGTTACTGGAACGCGCTGCGCCGCCTGGGCCACCGCGGCGAGATCGACCGCTGGCACGCGGCCGGCGAGCCGCCGCTCGGGACGCCGCTGACCGAGCGGGAGCTCAAGGAGCGGTGCGCGCTGTTGCGCGACGTGCGGCCGCAGGCGCTGGAGCGGGACCGGGCGATCCAGCCGCTGTTGACTCTGGCCGGCTGGAACATGCATGGCGTCGCGCCGGGTTGACGTCAGTCAGCGCTCGGAGCGCACGTCGATCCGCGCTTCGGGTTGTAGTATGGCGGCATGGTCGCGGACAGCTTCCGGGCCCGCATCATCGAGCGCCACCGGCGACGCCAACGGCGGACGCGGGCGGCGATGCGTGCGGAGGCGGTTCGGCTGGCTCGGCTGGCAACGGAACGGTTCAGCTTTCGCCGCCTCTTCCTGTACGGCTCCGTCGCCGACGGATCGCCGCTGTCGGTATGGTCGGATATCGATCTGGCGGTCGAGGGGCTCGCACTCGACGACTACTTCAAGCTCCTGGGAACGCTGAGAGCCGAAGCCGGCTACCCGCTCGATATCAAGCCGTGGGAAGATCTCCCTCGACCGACTCGCCAGCGCATCATCGCTACCGGACAGGTACTGCATGACGCTGGATGAGGGGTTCCTGACCGAGCTTGAGACCACGATCCGGCGCGAGCTGGCGAACGCTGCGCAGCTACGGCGCGAGGCCCTCGACGAACTCGCCAAGCCGGACCGGCACCCGCGCGTCCTGGGATCGGTCATGCACGACTTCTACAACTGCTGCGAACGGGTCTTCCGGCGGATCGGCGCCGAGATGAACGGCACCGCGCATCGGGGCGAGGCGTGGCACAAGGAGTTGCTGTTCCGTATGACGGTGTCCGTTCCCGGCATCAGGCCGGCGGTCATCAGCGAAGACCTGGCTGCCGAGCTCGACGAGTTCCTGTCGTTTCGCCATCTGTTCCGCAACATCTACGGCTTCGAGTTCAAAGGCGACCGCGTCACGCGGCTCGGCCGGAGACTCGACGGCGTGTCCCGCCGTTTCGAGTCGGAAATCAAGGCGTTCCTGACTTCCCTCGACACCGCGGCCGGCTAGACGGGAACAGACGCGGCCGATCACTCCACCTTCGTGTAGTTGGCGACGCCGATCATGTTCGTGCCGATCGTCAACACGCTGCTGTCGCTGGAGAACCGCACCGTCAGGTTCGGGTACTCGATGCGCGGCGGTCCCCAGGCGTCTTTGGCATCGTCGATCGGCTCCAGGCGCAGAGCGCGCCGCAGGTCGATCGGATCGCCGACGCTCGTCTCCTTGCCGGAGCGCCGCACCGTCACGTTGCTGAACGCCACCTGCGACGGCGTCAGACCGCCGCGCTTGATGAACTCGTAGTCGCCGCGCATCTCGTGGACGCGCCGCCATCGGTTCGATTCGGCGTAGAAGTAGTCGGTCGTCAGGCTGAAGGCGCGCTCATCGAACACCCAGCGCGCGCGGATGCGTGGAACGTGCGTAAGCGTCCGCGACTCGCGCGCCGACTCCCAGACGCCGACCACCTGCCGGCCGGCGCGGTACTCGTACAGCTTGCTGGCGACCTTGCCGCGCAACGAGTACGCGGCCACCAGCAGGATGATCGCGACGATGATCCCCAGGACGGCGAAGTAGCGTATCGCTCCGGCCCGGAACTCCTGCCAGCCCATCCACCGTCTCCGTCAGGGATCGATTGTAGTCGCACGGTTCCGCGCAGGACAAGCCGCGAACCGGGCAGTCCCCGCCGGTCCGTTCCCCGGTACGTTCGACCCCGCCCGACCCCGCCCGACCCACGATGCCATCGACATCCGCCATCCGATCGACTACGCTGCCGTCAGGTGACGCCTGAATCGAGTCCATTCCGGCCAGGCCAGCCAGTCCCGCCCGAGCTGTTCGTAGGGCGGCGCGGCGCGATCGAACGCCTGCGCAGCTTGGTGCGCGCCGCCGACCGCGGCGTGTTCAAGATCGGGTTCGTTACCGGCGAACGAGGCATCGGCAAGAGTTCGCTGGCATCGTTCGTGCGCCACCTGTGTGAGCGGGACGGTGACGTCACCGGTTGTCACGTCTACCTGGGAGGGACGCACGACCTGCACGAGACGGCCGGCCGCATCTTCGATCGGCTGCTCAAGGACAGCATCGACCGGCCGTGGCACCAGCAGGTCCTGAAGTTCTTCGGCGATCGCGTCCGCAAGGTAGGTTTGTTCGGGGTCTCGGTGGAGCTGGAATTGAGCGCCACCGACCGGCGTACGATCGCCGGCAACTTCGTCCGTTCCGTGCGCCAGCTCTTGCAGCAGATGGAACAGCGCACGTCGCTGCTCCTCATTCTCGACGATATGAATGGCTTGGCCGGCTCCATGGACTTCGCCCACTGGTTGAAGAGCATCGTCGATGAAGTGGCGACCTCGCAACCAACGCGGTTGTGCATCCTGCTGGTCGGGCTGGAAGAAAGACGCCAGGAACTGATACGCAATCAACCGTCCCTGGCTCGGATCTTCGATCTGGTCGACATTCCCCCCTGGCCGGACGCCGAGGTCGAGCGATTCTACCAGGAGTCGTTCGCAGCAGGCAACGCCGCGGTGTCCGCAAAAGGTCTGAGACTCATGGTTCAGCATACCGGCGGGCTGCCCGTGCTGGCTCACGAGATCGGCGACGCCGTGTGGCGCACCGCCAAGGCGCAGAACATCGAGCAGAAAGAAATATTGATCGGTGTCGTCAGGGCAGCCGACATCGTCGGGAGAAAACTCCTCGAACCGCAGATACTGCAAGCGATACAGAGCGACCGCTATCGCTCGATCCTGCGCAAGATAGCCGATGAGCCGGCGCGGATGAAGTTCCGGCGCGGCGATCTCGTGGCTCGCCTCACAGCGGACGAGCGGCGGGTTCTGGACAACTTCCTGCGACGGATGAGAAAGCTGGGCGCGGTGCAGCTCGATGCGGACACGCGCGGCGGTTACCGGTTCCCCAACCGCCTGCACGCCCTGTACTTCTGGCTGGAAGCGCGGGTGAAGACCGAAGGGTGAACGTAAGCGCCAGCCGAACGCGAGTGCCTACAGGTCGAGCAATCCGCCGTGCCGCGCGTCGTTGGACGCCGAGTCGAAGCGCGCGCGTTCGTCGATCATCGAAGCGTGCGCGGAGCGGTCTGGTGGCCGAGGGCGGCGGCGGTGATCTGTACCGCTCGCCGAACGGTAGCGCGACGACCGGCGGGTACATCGCGCCTTGCGTCAGACCTCCACCGCCTGATCGACCAGCGAGTGTTCGCCGTATGCCTGACTTGGTAGACAAGGGCCTTTACCGGCTATCGGGAGGAGGCCGAGAACAAGCTGAAGGAGTTCCCGCGCCTCTTTCGAGGACCGCAAGGGAACGAAACTCGATCTCGGGGAAGCCTTTCCTCCACCCGGATTCGTGACTCTCCGGAATGGAGTCGTCACTACGCTCGGCATGCTGGTCTGCGGGCGACACACCGGCGACCGCCTCGGCTTCCGCTGCCACGGCGGTCGCGGCTTCGTGCTCAATCAGACCCGCACCTGTTTGTCGCCGCCCACCTTCGCGTTGTCGCGCACCCGCGCGTTGCCGAATACCACCGCGTTGCCGAATACCACCGCGTTGCCGAATACCACCGCGTTGCCGGACACCATCGCGTCGCCGGACACCGCCGCGTCGCCGGACACCTTGGCGTTGTCGGACAACGCCGCGGAGCCGAACACCTCCGCGTTGTCGGACACCGCCGCGGAGCCGAACACCTCCGCGTTGTCGGACACCGCCGCGTTGCCGGACACCATCGCGTCGCCGTACACCTTGGCGTTGCCGGACACCTCCGCGGAGCCGAACACCGCCGCGGAGCCGAACACCGCCGCGTCGCCGAACACCTTGGCGTTGTCGGACACCTTGGCGTTGTCGGACACCTCCGCGGAGCCGAACACCGCCGCGTCGCCGAACACCGCCGCGTCGCCGAACACCTGCGCGTTGTCGGACACCGCCGCGTTGCCGGACACCTGCGCGTCGCCGTACACCTTGGCGTTGCCGGACACCACCGCGTCGAGCACCTGCGCGTTGCCGGACACCGCCGCGTCGCCGGACACCATCGCGTTGCCGAACACCACCGCGTAGCCGGACACCACCGCGTAGCCGGACACCTTGGCGTCGTAAACCTTAGCGTTGTCCAACACCTTAGCGTTGTCCAACACCTGCGCGTTGCCGGACACCATCGCGTCGCCGTACACCTCGGCGTCGCCGGACACTACCGCTTTGTCCTTTAACTCGGCCCCTCCGCGCACCTTGGCTTTGTCCATTACAGACGCCGAATCGGATACCCGCGCATGGTCCTCAACCCGCGCAGTGCCGCCAACCTTCGCATCGCCGGACACCTTTGCGATGTCACACACTACCGCGCCTTCCGAGATCTTCGCACGGCCGGACACCTGCGCGTTACCGTATACCTCTGCGCGCCCCTTCACCCGCGCGCTTTCCCTGATCCGTGCGTGGTCCGACACTACGGCATTTCCAAACACCTGCGCGTCCCGGCCTACGTACACGCTGTCCATTACCGTCGCCGTGTCCGCTACCCACCCGCCGCCGTTCGGATGGCGATGCGCAGCGACGACTCCCTTAACGTCGCCGAAGTCATGCCGCGACTCCTGAGAATACCGTGACTCACCCATGTTCGTCTTCCCTCCTCCTCCTGCGCTTCGCCCGGCGCCTGCTGGCAAGCCTACCGATGCCATGAAGTTCCGTGTGCAGCCCACGAATATATCTTGCAAAGATCGCGCGGCAAACTCAGCCTTCTTGTGATGCTCGATCTCCTCATCGATTTCATTCGCATGACCTTCGAGATCTCGCCCGGTTCTGTCGTCCGTACCCTGCGCTATGCTCAATCTAATCAATAGCCCTTTGACATCGACCAATCGCTTAATCTCACGCCTGTGGTAGTGGCTGTAGCCCTCGAACACCTCTTTCGCTATTCCATCCATTGCCATCATCTGCGGTGCGCGATCGATCATCTCGAGAAACGTCTCAAAATCGCGGCCTGTATGCTGGTACCACTCGTTACGGTGCGCACTGTACAGACCGATTCCGAAACACGGAATGTGGTGCTTCTTGACCACCGCTTCCACCGAACTCAATATCGCCTCCCGATCAGACGGCTTCTTGTCGGCCTTATTCAACACGAGGTAGATCGAAGCCTCACGCGGTCCTGGCGTATCCGATTCACTACCGTTTCGCTCGTTGTTCGCACGCCGTTCCACATAGCGTCGCATGAAGTGAATGTCTGCTTGCGGCAGAGTACCTTTCTCGCAATCGACCACCCAAATCAGAAATCGAGACGCCAACACCTCGCGTGTAGCGACTTCTTCGTCCTCCACCATACCGGCGCTGCTGTTCGTATAGCCGGGAGTGTCGATAAACGCGACGTTATGCTTGTTCAGGTGCGGCGTCAAGATCGACACGCGATCCACGATCGGCTTCAACGGCAGGCTCTTACGTACAAGCCCATCTACCTTGCCGAAGTCATGGGTCATCTCTCGTAACTTCGGCGCGTCTATTTCAATGCTTCCACCATTGCCGTTGAACACCCTGATGGTCATTTCCTCGGAATGAGACACATAGGTGGGAATCGCGGTCGTCGGGGTAATCGACGTGGGCAGTATGTCATCGTCAACGCTCGATGATCGCGGATTCACCAGACGATTCAGAAGGCTCGACTTCCCGCTGCTGAATCCCCCCGCTATCGTGCAGATACTCCTGCGCGCCAAGTGCCGTGCCAACGTGATTTGGCGCATCCACTCAGCAACATTCTGCAATCTGGCATAGGCGTCCGCTTCGCCGGGAAAATTGTCTCCGCGGGCAAAACCTCGGTAGTCGTTATCGAGAAGTCCTTCGAAGTCACGGCAATGGCCGTTGCTCACGTGATCTTCCGGCGCAGCGACCATAACGTCGCTTATCAACTCAACTACCCCCCGCGTCCTATCGAGCGCGCCCCACAATACCTCAACCGCCGCTGCTCGGGTCTCGTCGTCGGCCGCGGCATTCCGCAAGTGATCGCGGGCCGTCGTGGGCGTCATCGCCCGGCCGGCGGCCCTGGCTCTCTTGGCCATGGATTCTCCTTCGTCGGTTTACGATTTAGGCCGCGGCCCGTGTCGCTGAAGATCGGCGATCGCCTGTTGGTATCGCTGAAGCTTGAGCTCGCGTTCGGCGATATCCTGCCCAAGGCGGTCGTAATACCTCTTTATATCTTGTGTTGCTACGGGAACCAACTCCGATTCCGCATTCGTGATCGTCCCATCGACGATTCCTAGTGTGTTGTTCAGGCGCTTGAAGCCATAATCGCTAAGAGCGTTCAAATACTCTCTCGCCTGCGACTCTTTGCTGTCCGTACTACCTTGCAACACAATCCGTTCGGGAATACCTTCGGTCGTTTTGGTCTCAATATCAGCTCGTGCCTGCTCGGCTACCTTTTCGACAGCCCTGCTGAGCACATCTCCGACGGACCGTCGCACATTGCCCGCGATGTCATTTTTCAAGGCATTGGCCGCAGCTGTTCGCACCGCCTTTTTAGCGCTTGTTCGAAAATCAGAGTCAAACATCTTCTCCAACTGTTCATGAATGGTCATATCTATCCCGTCGTGAGCCTGATCGAAAGTAGAATGCAACGAAGTCTCATCGATAACCTTTCTTTCGTAAGACACTGATTCATATTGATCTTCCCTAGAAAGAAACCGAAAGAACGCGCCAAGCCCTAGAAATCCTGCGCTCTTCTTCTCGCCACGTCGGTACTCGGTCTTCGTACTAACTGCGCCGTCTAACTCGCTCCGCTGTTCTTTCATTTCCTTCAGGAACTCTTTCCGAGTTTCTCTTATCCCGTCTGTTTGTCTCTTGAGTAACATCGACCATGTATCGATGATCGCATCCGTTATCTCTTCTATCGCGGCTGAAGCGGCCGTTCTCTGAATCTTCAGTTGTTCGACCTCTCCAGTTCTGAGTTCGTCCCGATAATTTTTCAGTTCATCGATCAAGGTGGAGATACCGCCTCCGATCTCAGCTCGTTTCGCTCCCAGGTACTTTCGCACCTTGTTCCGCTTTATTTCGTCCTTTTTGTTCTGGATATCGCGGATGCGATCGTCGACGTCTTCTTTTCGTCCTACCTGTTTTAAGAGATTATACGCGGTATCCTCATTTATCAGGTGGTTCTCCGGACTATCCAACCAGTCAGGATACGAACGACGCAGCATGTCGAACGCGTCGCGTTCCGCAGTGCTCCATCGGCCGGCGTCCCGCTTGACGCCCAACACTGCGCACATTGCCGAGACGAAAATTACGTCCTTTTCGTCTTTGAGAAGAGGACCCTCGTCGCCTCCGCCTGCTCGGAACTTCGTAGCTGCGTGCTCTCTGAGCTTCTTCGCCAAGTCATCGGCGGCCGTTTTCAGGTCGCGATACGACCGGGCTTCATCGACCAGGGCGCTGTCGAATTTGCTGCCGATCACTACGCATCGACTGATTCCCTCTTTGGGCAACGTATGGTGAAGTAATTCGACGTCGGAGCTGTCCATGAACTGTCCCGCATAACTGAGCAACAGGACAGCGTCGCACTTCACCAACAGCTTGCGGGTCGCGGAGACGCGCGATGCAATAGGGTCATTGAGCCCCGGAGTGTCGACGATATCCAGGTAGGGCATACCCTCGCCACATCGAATCGTAACACTCTTGACCAACGGCGCCAGCCTGCCTTCAGCGCTGACAAGGTCATGAAGCTCCCGATTCAGATTGTCCACCGATGCGGATCGGAGGTCGCGATCCGTATGATCGGTGATTGAGACACCACGCTCGTCGGCCATCTCCTTGAGCTCATGAGAGGCTCGGAGAAACTCGTCCAGATTTCGTCCAGACGCTTTCTGTCGCTGGTACTCGGCGGCATGCTTCGTTATTTCCCGCCACTCTTCCGCGGTGTAATACTCGACTTCGATCTCTGCTTGACCGGCACCGAGATCTTCGCTGTGGACGATATGGGTCAAGGACGCCGTCATCGGGGTAGCGGCCTTCGGGAGCACCTCCCGGCCGTCGAACAGCAACAGGTTGAGGAGGCTCGACTTTCCCGCCTTGATCTGTCCCACGATGCCGAGCCGCAACAGGCGGTCTTCTTGCAGCATGGCCGGCAACTCGCCAGCCACCTCCTGCGTGGTCTTCCGAATCGACACTACCGCGGGATAGTCCGCGTCCTTAATTATATCGCGGTACTCGTCGCACGTACGCACCACGGCAGAAAGATCCGCGACCAGCCGGTCGCCTTCCGCCTCATAGTCGATCGTCCCGTCGCGCATGGTCAAATCTCCTCCACCGGTTTTCGCGCCTCGCTCAATTGCGAGATGGCGGCGCGCAGTTGTTCCTTGCGCTGCTCCTTGTCGCGCTTTTGTTCCTCGATCTCGCCGCGACTCTGGTCGATGGCGGCCGTTATCCGCTCATTCCGTTCCTGCACCTGTTCTTGATGCCGGGCGATCAGGTCCTTCGTAGCAGACTCGAAATCGCCGGCGACGCGCTCGCGCAACTCGGACGCGATCCTGGGAGCGACCACACTCGAAATCTGCGACTGCATCTGCTCCCGCTGCTCTTGCATCCGTTGCTGCCGCTCCCCCTCCTCGGCTTTGCGCGACAACCAGTTGAATATCACGGGCAACGCGATGATAACGACTTCCAGCCAGGGCGCCACGATGCTGGTGGCGGCCGCCAGGGTCCCGGTGACGGCGGTATAGGCCGTCGTCGCACCAGAGACTTTCTGTTTCCCCAGATCGAAGGCCCGCGCGCTCGCCTCTGCAGCGCCGCGCACGCGGCCTGCGAGGTCGGGCAACAATTCGACAACGGCCGCATCCTCACCCGCGCGCAGGAACTGCTGGTGGTGGGCGTCGAGGCCGGCCAAGTCGGCGCTGTACCGATCGTTGATCCGCTCGAGGGTCGCCTGCAGCTCCTTGCCCGTCACCCGGTTCAGAGTCCGCCGCACCAGTTCGTTGATCTCATGGTCGACCGCCTGTTGGCCACCGCTCTGGCTTGTCTGCGCCAGCGATGCCGCTTGGTCGCGAATGGCGTCCCGCACGCTGCGCACGATGCGTTCCACCGCTTGCTCGGAATAGCGATTGCGCACTTCTTTCTCATCATCGCGTAATCTCGCCTCCAACGCCTGCGTCTCTTCCTCGCGCTTGGCAACGAACCGTTCACGTTCCGCCGAGGACACGTTCAGATCGCTGTAACGAGTGTGCAGACTGCCGATCGTATCGTCGAACAGCTCCAAGATCGGCTTACGCCATAAGTTGCGCAGAGGACGGTCGAAATCGACATCGTCGATGACCTTCCGCAATGCCGCGATATCCGGGACACGAGCCGACACCGGGCTTACCTCCACGTACTTTCCCAGGCCCTGACGCACCTGCTGCTTGATGTGCGCGACGATATCGGAGACCGCATCCTTCTTCTTGTCGATCTTGTTGACCAGAACGACGAAATCTACCTCCTGCTGGAAGAACTCGCGCAGTTGATCGACCTCCGTGGCGCGCAGGGCGCCGTGCTCGACGTCCACCACCAGAATGAAGTAGCTGCCCAACGGCAGATAGCGCTGGATCGCCGCGTTGTGGGTGCGCAGGCCGGAATCGAGTCCCGGCATGTCGACCAGCACTTTCCAGTCTTGATTCCCGTGCCCTACCCCGCCGGTAGCGTGTACGGTAGCCTTCGCGTACTCCGCCTCGGATTCCCCGGTCGACAGCGCCTGCTTCTCGACCCGCTGGAACTCTGCCAGATCGATTCGCCGCAGCCGGCGATCGTCCTTGCCGTACAGCTCGACGCCCTCCGCATCAGCGGAGTCAGTGAGGTGAATTTCGGTCGCCAACGCGGTCTGCGGCACGATGTCGGTCGGCAGACCCGCCCCTTCCGGTCGTCCGAGCCAAGCGTTCACCAGCGACGTCTTGCCGGCGTTGAAGGATCCCACGAGCGGAATCAGGACTCGAAAATCGGCAACCTTCGCCCGATAGTCCTTCGCCCGCCCGATGAACTCTTTATCCGCTTCGATTTCCTGAGAGACTTCTCCGAGGCGATCGATCGCCTTCAAGAAGGTGTCTTGGATTCCCATTGTGCACTGCCTCCTGTCGATTGTGTGTCGGTCCTTCTAGCGATGGTTCATGTCGTCGTCGCCGCCGTAGTCCTCAGCTCGCAGAGCGTCGCGCTCCTCCGAGGCCGTAGCTCGGTGTTACTTATACCGCGAGCCCGGGCGGACCGTCTTTGGCATGTCACTTGCCCAATCCAGGTGTCAAGAAGGTCGCCTTCTCCAGTACGAATATACTACGATCCAGCGACTCACACTTCACCGTATGCCGCTCCATGGTGCGCGCCCAGGGTCGCGCACATCTCGCTCAGGCGCCGGCGCAGACCGGCGGGCTGTTCGATGGTGACGGCGGTTCCCCAGGCCACCAGGTGCCGGCACATCTCTTCGATCCCGCCGGCCGCAAAACGGACCGTGATCGAGTCGTCGTCGTTGCGTTCCATGGTCTGGTCGGCGTGGAACACGAACTCGGCCGCGTCCTCGGCCACGCGCGCAGCGAAGCGCAGCACCACCGCCACCGGCTCTTCCTGAAAGGTCCCGAACGAGCGCCGGGCGAAGCGGTCCAGATCGAACGCCGGATCGCGCTTGAACGGATCGCCGGTGATCTCGGCCGCGCTCATGCGCGACAGACGCCACAGCCGCATCTGAGCCTCCCGTGCGACCCTGCCGGCCAGGAACGCGCGGTTGCCGTAGATCACGCCGTAGGGCTCGACTCGCCGCCGGCGCGTTGGCCCGGCGCGCGCCGCGTAGTCAGCAGCACCAGGATGGTCGGCAGAATCGCCGGCAGCGTCACGCGCCAGATCTTCTGGAAGCGTCCGGCCCCGTCGATGTCGGCCGATTCGTACAGCTCCGGGTTGATGCCGGTTATCGCCGCCAGATACAGGATCGACCCCCAGCCCAGGTTCTGCCAGATGCCGGAGATCACGTACAGCGGCCGGAACGCCTCCGGATCGGCCAGGATGACCGGCGCTTCGCCGGTCACGTCGGCGATGACCCGCGTGAGCAGACCTTCGAAGTTGACGAGTTGAAACATCAGGCCGACGATCACCACCTGCGACACGAAGTGCGGCAGGTAGGTGAACGACTGCATCCAGCTCTTGAACTTGGCGTTCGCCAGCTCGTTGAGCAGGATCGCGAAGACGATCGGCGCCGGGAACCCGTAGACGAGCTGTTGGAACCCGAGCAGCACGGTGTTGCGGATCAGGCGCAGGGTGTTCGGGTCGGTGACGAACTGCTCGAAATACTTGAGTCCCACCCAGTCGCCGCCGAAGAAGCCGTCGATCGGGCTGAACCTCCGGAAGGCGAACGAGATGCCCCAGATCGGTATGTAGTGGAATATCGCCAGCCACAGCAGCGCGGCGCCGAGCATGGCGTGGCGCGCCGGAAAGCGGCGGATCAGGTCGATATTGTCGGCAAAGCGTGACCCCAGCGTGCGCGGCTCGGCCGCGCGCCGGCGGAGCGCGGAATCGACCTGCGTGTCGGCGGAGCGCGGAATCGACCTGCGTGTCGGCGGTTACGCCGGCAGGAGCCGTGGAACCGTCAGCCATCTACTCCGTCCCATGGGGAAGGCAGGGCAATCGACTGAACAGCAGCAGCATTACTTGGTGAGGAGCGAGTAGAGGAAGTCCTCATTCCATGCCGCGAGGTGGCGACTGGATCGCATGCTGTGCCTGCCCTTGCCGCGCCGCAGCAGATTGCTGGCCATATGCTTGATGGTGGCGAAGTTCGCCGGAGCGTGCTGGGTTCGTATGCGGCACTCGTCGTCCCGAAATACCATGTCCATCACCCAGTGCAGCCCATTCTCAACCCCCCAGTGGCTCCGCACTGCCGTGCCGATCTGTTCCGCGTCGCCCGGCAACGAACTCAGATAGTACCGCGTCTCCTGTTCGACCTTGCCCTCGACCAGCAACTCACGCCGGCTCTCCACCTTCGCGATGCTGCGCAGCCCCGGCCAAGCGTGGCTGTCCTGCAGCCACCCGATCTGCTCGGTCGCTACCACACGCCGCGTCTCCAAGCGCCCGTGGTCTTTCTGGCGGGTGCGATGCTCGCTGACCTCGTGCCCGGCAAAGCCGTCCTGCTGTTCGTCGAACAGCAACGCCACCGCCTCGTGCAGGGTCCCCTGATTTCCTTTCAGCCCCAACACATAATCCGCTTCCTGGGCAACGATCTGGGCGGCGATGGCACGCTGCGTGCCCAGCGCATCGAGGGTCAGCACCGCACCGCGGAGCTCCAGCAACTCCAGCAGCTTCGGGATCGCGGTGATCTCGTTGGACTTCTGGTCCACCTTGCGTTGCCCCAACACCAGTCGCTGGCGTGCACTCCACGCCGAGATCATATGGATCGGCCCCTGCCCGGCGGCGCGGTCGAACGAACGGCGCATGGTCTTGCCGTCTACCGCCACCACCCCGCGCACCGCGGTCGTGAACCGTTCCACCCAGCCGATGAAACAACTCTGGAACTGCTTGGCGTCCAGCTTGGCGAACACGATCCCCAGTTGGTCATGCGAAGGGACCCCGTGTTTGAACGGCAAGAAGCGGCGCAGGAATGCCAGCCGCTGCCGGCCGTAGAGGGCGACATCCACCCAGCAATCGGCGCCGCTGAGCACCGCGCACAGACACAGCAGCAAGATCTCCTCCAACGGATAGAGCACCTTGGCCTGTTGGCGCGGGTCGTCCAGGTCGGTGAAGCTGTCCAAGAACTCGATGGTGTGCTCGGAATCTGCGGAATCTGCGGATTGAACTGCGTTCATCTGCTTGCCCCTCCCAGAGCCATGCTATTGCTCTATAAGAGAATACCAATCAGACCACGCTTGTCATCCCCCCAAAAAATTCAGTCGATTGCCCTGATGGGGAAGGCGGAAGCCTCGACCGGATAACGCAGATTGGCACCGGGGCATCCGGGTGTCAACCCGCAGAGAGCCCATCCTGCCGTGGTGCGCCCCAACAGCGCTCGGCCGCTACCTGATGATGCCGAGATTGCGGCCCACCGACTGACCGGGCCGCGACTCTCAGTCGACGTGGAAGACCTCTTCGGCGGGGGCCCACCACTCGCCTTCGGGACGGTCCGGCAGCGGCTCCTGCATGGGGTCGGTGAGCTTCCACCACTCCTGCGTCTTGGGATCGGCAGCCATCGCCGCCATGTCGGCGGCGAAGTCAATGCCGACGTACTCGAAGCAGGCGAACAGGTAGTGCTTGCCGTCCGGCATGCGGCGCAGGAAGATCGAGTAGTTGCGCATGTTGCAGCGGCGCACCCGGTCCAACACCTCGGGCCACACCGCCTCGTGCAACCGCTTGTACTCGTCGATCCGCTCTTCCCGCAGGCCGACGATCCGTGCGTAGCGTGTCATGTGTCTCCTCCTCCGCGCTGCCGCGCCAGTCGCGCCCCGGCGGTCAACGCCCGCAGCTTGGCGCGGGCGACGTGACGGGGGCAGTGATTGAAGCCGCAGTCCGGCGCCTCGGCGATGTCGGCCTCACCCAGGTCGCCGGCCGACTCGGCGCGCTCCTCCAGCGCGATCAGCCAGCCCGGCAGGGCGTAACTGCCGATCAGCTCGGTCGGGTAGCGCCGGCGGCCGGTCACGGCGCCGCCGCGGCGGCGGCCCGGATGGCGTCGACGTTGCGCTGCGCCTGGGCGGCGAGCATCGCGTTGAGCTCGCCGCAGACGATCAGCTTGGCGCCCATTTCGATCCAGCGCGCCGCGGATTCGCCATCGGGAACCACCGTGCCGCACGGTTTGCCGATGCGCGCGCAGCCGTCGATCGCCCGGCGGATCGCCGCCTCGTGCGGTCCCCCCGGCCGGTAGAAGTCGGCCAAGTCGATGCCGTGCGACATCATCAGGTCGTAGGGCCCGACCAGACAGGCGGTGACCCACGGCCGGTCGAACACCGACGGATCGTCCACCGCTCGCGGCGTCTCGATCATGGGGATGATGGCGAACTGCGCTTCCATTTCCGCCCAGGTCTCCCGGCGAACGTCGCTCACGTGGCGGTTGCCCGGGCCGCCGGGACCGCGCTCGCCGGCCGGCGGCAGGAAGGCGGCGCGGCGCGCGGCGTCGATCTGCTCGGCGGTGTCGACCATGGGCAGGATGGCGCCGAGCGAGCCGAGGTCGAGCGCGCGGCGCACGTGCCGGTAGGTGCAGAAGGTGCGCACGATCACGGGAAACCGCGCCAGGCGGCCCACGCGGCAGATGGACGCGATGCGATCCGGCGGAAAGTCGCCGTGCTCGGCGTCGAGCATCAGGAAGTCGTAGCCGGCGTGCTGCAGCAGCTCGACGTGGGACTCATGGACGGTATCGGTGGCGAGCGCCCCGATCGGCACCTCGCCCTCCTGGAGCTTGCGCACGACGACATTCTCGGTCACAGGCATGCACAGACCATACCGCACGTCGCGCCGGCCGGCACCGTCAGACGATGCCGGTAAGTTCCAGCAACCCGGAGACCCGCACCGCCATCACCAGCACGGCGACGATCAGGAACACCCGTATCCATTTCTCACCCCCGGTCACCGAGAAGCGCGCTCCCAGCCAGGCGCCGGCGGCGTTGCCGGCCGCCAGGGTCAGACCCGGCCCCCACTCCACCTTGCCGTTCAGCAGGAACACCGCCACCGCCGCCACCGTGTAGACCAGGATCACCGCCACCTTGACGGCGTTGATGCGGACCAGGTCGTAGCCGGTCAGGAAGATCAGGGAGCTCATGATCAGGAACCCGACGCCCGCCTGGATGAAGCCGCCGTACACGCCGATGGCGAAGAAGATCGCCATCAGCAGGATGCGGCGCGAACCGGCCGGCGGCTGCGCCGGCGCGGTCCGGTCGCCGGCAGGCTTCGGCTTGACGAAGATCGACACCAGCACCAGCACCATGACGCCCGCCAGCACCGCGTTGAACACCGCGTCCGGGACGTCCACCGCGATGCGCGAGCCGACCAAGGCGCCGGCCAGGGCCGGCAGGCCGAGCTGCGCGCCGAGCGCCGGCTCGAAGTGGCCTTTGCCGCGGAAGCCGGCAACGGCGGTGATGTTCTGCAGGATGATCGCCACCCGCACCGTGCCGTTGGCGACGCTGGACTGCAGGCCCAGAAAGATCAGCACCGGCATGGTGAGCGCGCTGCCGCCTCCGGCTACCGTGTTGAGAAAGCCGCCGGCGACACCGACGGCCAGCACCAGCGCAAGGGCGGGAAGCTCCACGGAACCCGACGGAGACCGGCCGAGGTCCTAGGCCGGCTCGACGGGGACCACGCAGCCGGCGGCCAGGCTGCGGCCGACCGCGTCGGTGAACTCCATGTACTGCAGGCCGACGGTGAACGGCGTCAGCACGATTTCCTCCTCGCCGCGAATGGCGCCGACGAACTCATCCTCCACCCGCCACGACCGAGCCTCGTCCGGGCGCACCGCCACCTCGGCCAGCGCGCCGTCGCCGCGCCGCCCGGCCCATACCGTGTCGTCGCCGCCGTCGTAGCGGATCGTCCCGTCCGCGCCGCACAGGTAGACCTCCGAACCGCCGCACAGTCCCGTTACCGCCGAGACCTGCAGGTGGAGCTGCGCGCCGCAGTGCAGTTCGGCGGTGACGTCGACGTGCTCCGGGACCAGCGCGTCGCGCAGCGCCCCGGACGCGTCGCGCCGGCGCGGCACGAACGTCCTGCCCATCGCCGATACGCGGCGCGCCGTGCCCACCCAGCGCATCATCGCCTCGTACCAGATGCCCATGCTCATGATGTTGCGCCCGGACAGCGCGGCGTCCTGCCGCCAGTGCAGGGGCGCGTCGCGGTCCAGGAAACCGGTGGAGACGCGCGCCTCGACCACCAGGAGATCGCCCGCGACGCCCTCCGCGAGGAGCCGCTGAATGGTGCGGTCGACCCGCAGCGTCATCGGCGACGGGACGATCTGCGCCACCAGCTCCGGATGGGCGCGCGATGCCGCCAGCATCCGCCGCGCCTCGGCGGCGTCGCGCGCCATGCGCGCCTCGCACAGCACGTGCTTGCCGGCCTGCAGCGCAGCGACCGTCACCGGTTCATGCAGATAGGGCCACGTGCCGATCACCACGGCGTCGACGTCCGACTCGACCACCGCCCGCCAGGTCGGCAGCACCTCCGGGATGCCGAACTCCGCCGCCACGCGCGCGCCGGAGGCGTGCGATCGGTTGCAGACGCTCACCACCTCCACGCCGTCGATCGCCTGCAGGCGCGGGATGTGCATCTCGCGCGTGTTGGCGCCGGCGCCCACGACGCCCACCCTGATCCGCGTGCTCATGTGACCTCCCCCGTCATCGTGTCGTCCGGTCCAGAATAACCTACCCGGCGAGCAGTTGCCGGCCCAGGTCCCAGACGATCGCGGCGATGCCCAGGAGCGTGACGCCGGCGAACAGGCGGCGGATGCGCGGCCCCCGGAACCGCTTGGCCGTTCGCACGCCGACCTGCACGCCGAGCACCGAGCCGGCGGTGAGGAACAGGACCAGCAGCAGCTCCACGTGCCCCTGACCGGCGTGGCGGAGCGCCCCGTAGCCGGAGGCGAGCAGTACCTGCACGGCGCTGGTGCCGATCGCGACGTGGGTCGGCACGCCCAGGACGTAGATCAGAAGCGGGAAGCTGATGAACCCGCCGCCTACGCCCATCAAGCCGGTGAGCACGCCGACGCACAAACCCATGGCCAGCGGCACCCATGCGGAGACGCCGGCCCGGCCGGAAAGCGGCAGCGGGATGACCGGCCGCAGCCGGACGGCGCGCAGCGCCCGCCCCACGCGCGTGTCTACGCCGTCGCCGTCGCCGCCGCCGGACCGGGTCTCGCGCCAGATCAGCGCGGCGACCGCCGCCAGCAACGTCGCGAACAGGCCGCCGAGCACCAGGTCGAGCAGCGTGACGCCGCTGCCGGACACGCTCACCTTGCCGATCGAGGCGAGCGCGTTCTGGACGCGCACGCCCAGCTCGGCTCCCGCCACCCCCCCTGCGCCGAGCACCAGCCCCAGCCGCAACTCCACGTTGCCGGCCCGTCCGTGCCGGTACGCGGAGACCGCGCCGGTCAGGAATATCTGCACCAGATCGGTCCCCACCGCGACCGGGTAGGGGACCCCGAACAGCGCCTTGAGCGCCGGCGTGAGCAGGAACCCGCCGCCTACCCCGAACAGCCCGGTCAGCACGCCGACCGCGAAGCCGAGCAGCACCACGCCCGGCAGCCACGCGTCGACCTGGGCCAGGGGCAGGAACAGCGTCAGCATCGCCCGCGCACCTTACTCCGGCGCCGCGCGAGCGGCGGCCCGGCCGCCTCAGAAGGCGACCGGAGTCACCGCAACCCAGTAGTAGACCAGATAGGCGCCGGCGCCGAGCAGGAACAGCACGCCGACGTGGTTGGCGATCGGCAGCAGCGCCCGCAGCCTCTGCGCCAGCGTGTCTCGCACCAGCGCAGCGCCCAGGGTGACCGCCGTGATCACCGCCCCCATACCGAGCGCGTAGCTGACGAACTGAGCCAGGATGATCAGCGGCCCGCCGGCGGTCAGCGCCGTCGATACCACCAGCAGGAAGATCGGCAGAGCGCAGCTCAACGACGCGATGGAGTAGCTCATGCCGAACAACAGCGCGTTTCCGGTGTTGCGCCGGGGCGTGACGTGCACGCGGCTGGCCGCGGCGATGCCGATCGTGCGGCCGGTGATCAGCAGCCACAGGGCCAGCGCCGCCATGCCGGCCCCCACCGCCGTGGCCGCGTACGGCAGGACCGGCCCCAGCGCCTGCCCGGCCAGCGCCACCGCCGCGCCCACCGGCGCCGCCACCGCGACGAACCCCGCCGTGACCGCCGCGCCGATGCGGACCGCCGCCAGCGCTCGCCGCAGCCGCGACGCGGCCCGGTAGCCGGACTCCTGCGTGCCGAGCTGCAACGACAGATAGGTCGGCAGCATGATGAATCCGCACGGGTTGACGCTGGCGACCATGCCGGCTCCGAACGCGGCGCCGAGCCGCACCGAGCGGGCCAGATCGGTGGCCGCGTTCTCCGCGCTCGCCTGCAGGCGCGTGAGGAGGTAGACCGCGGCGACCACCGCGGCGGCCGGCACCGCGTAATACCAGAGCAGGCGCCGCCAACCGCCGATCGCCGGGCGGGACGGGTCCGCGATCCCTGCGGCCGCCACCCGCTTACGGCTCGGCGTCGATCAGGGCGCCGCCCAACTCTTCCAGCTTTTCCTTCGTCAGCAAGCCGGTCCAGGTATGCGCGATCCGCCCCGCGGAGTTGATGAAGTAGGTGGCTGGAAGACCCAGCAGCTCGTATGCCTCCTGGACGTGCCCGTCGGCGGTGGTCACCGCCGGGTAGGTGATCTCCAGCGTGTGCAGCACCGACAGCGCGTGCTCCGGCAGGCCGAGGTTGGTCAGCGCGCCGATGTCGACGCCCAGCATCAGCACCTCCCGGCGATGCTTTCTGTAGTACGCCTGGAACTCCGGCATCTCGACTTGGCACGGCGGGCATTGCGCCGCCCAGAAGTTGAGGATGATCGGCTTGCCGAGCGCGACCACATCGCTGAGGCGCAGCTCCCTGCCGCCGAGCTCCTTCTCGCCCTGATATGCCTCGAACGCGAAGTCGGCGGCCACCGGCAGATCCTCCCGCACCGGGCTTCCCCCGTCTCCGCTCCCGCTCCGGCCGCCGCAGCCGGCCAGCGCCAGGCCCGCCGCCGCGGCGGCCAGCAGAACGCGCGTACCCGGTCGTGACCGCTCCATCGCTTCCTCCTTCAGTCGACGCCGGCAGCCGGCCGCCCCTTACCGCCGGAGCCGTCCCCCCACGGCGCCGGCAGGCCGAGCGCCAGCAGCCGGGCCTCCGCTTCGGCGCGCTCGCGATTGCGGGCCAGGCGACCGGGCTCCGCCGTGCGCTGCGCCAACCATCCGGCCGCGCGCGCGATCGACATCCCCGCCTCCGCGTCGCCGGCGGCCAGCGCGGCGACCAGCTCGGTCTCGATGCGGCTCAGGCTGGTCGCGCGCAGCCGGTAGTCGCAGAACGCTTCCCAGGCGAGCGGGCACCAGCGGGCGACCACCTCCGTGCCGATCACCCGCGCATAGCGGCGGATCTCCAACTGCGCGTGATCGTCCATGCGCAACGCCAGGAAATGGAGCAGGTTGTGCAGGTCGATCTTCCAGTACGCCTCCGTGTAGGTCGACAGCGGCAGGTCCTTGCGCGCCTGTTCGCGCGCGACGCCGGCGTCGAGCCGCTCCTGGTAGACCTGCCGCGCCTGCCGCTGCAGGTCCGCCTCCGCCGCGCTCAGCCGCTCGCCGACCGAGCGGTCGACCAGCCCGCCCGATCCCTGCCGGTTGCCGGCCGCCTGCGTGCGCCATTCGGCGGGTGGCGTGGCCTGCGCGGCGTCGATGGCGATCGAGTAGCGGGTGGAGACCTCGTTGACGGACGCGGTGCGATGGCGGATCCACTGCCGCCAGGCGTCCATCGGCGCCCGCACGTGCAGCTTCAGCTCGCACATCTCGAACGGCGTGGTGTGGCGGTGGCGCATCAGGTAGCGGATCAGCCCGCGGTCATCGCTCACCCGGCGGGTGCCCTCGCCGTAGGAGACGCGCGCCGCCTGCACGATCGCGGCGTCGTTGCCCAGGTAATCGACGACGCGCACGAATCCGTCGTCCAGCACGTCCAGCCGGCGGCCCAGGATCTCGTCCAGGGCGGCGGCGTGCGGCCGCCGCAGCGCGTGCCCGGCGATCGACTCGCGGCCGGCGGGGGGTCCGCCGCGGCCGGCTTCCAGGAAGCGGACCGCGCGCTCGACCACTCGGCCGGCTTCCGGGAAGGTGAACAGCTCGCACACTTCCGGAAACGGCAGCCAGCGGTAGTCGGCCAGCTCCTCGGCCTGCAGGCGGACCTCGCCCGCGCCCGCGGCGGCCAGGAAGTAGATCACCAGCTTGTCGTCCCCGGACGGCAGGCGGTAGCGCACCTCCTCGCGAAAGCCCGGGAGGAAACTCACGCCGCGCAGGCCAACCTCCTCGGCTATCTCGCGCCGGGCGGCCTGCGGCACGGTCTCGCCCGCTTCGAGCCGGCCCTTGACCAGTCCCCAGTAGCCCCGGTGCAACCGTGACTCCACCGCCAGGAAGTGCAACGCGCCGTCGATCCACCGGAAGAGCGCTGCGCCGCTCGCGGTCACCTGAGCCATCGCCGACGGCGATTCTACCCCACCGAGTGCTACTCCACGGACAGGACGACCTTGCCCACGTTCCGAAAGCGCTCGACCAGCGCGTGCGCGTCGCCGGCCCGCCGGATCGGCATGGTGCGGTCGATGACCGGCCGCAGCCGACCGCCGGCGAACAGCGGCAGGAAGCGCCGCGCGAATCCCGCGGTGATCGCCGCCTTCTCTTCGCCGGAGCGGCTGCGCAGCACCGAGCCGATCAGCCGCAGCCTCCTGCGCATCAGCGCGGCCAGATCGACCGTCCCGGCCGAGCCGCCCAGCGTCGCGAGCAGGACCAGCCGGCCGCGGGCGGCGAGCGCCCGCAGGTTGCGCTCCAGGTAGGCGGCTCCGACGATAGTCGAGGACCACGTCCACGCCGCCCCACGCCGCCTCGATCGCCGCGGCGAAATCCTGCCGCGTGTGGTCGATGGCGAGCTCGGCGCCCAGCCGCCGGCACGCCGCCAGCTTGCGGTCGTCGCGCGCCGTGACCGCCACCCGCGCGCCCGCGCACCGCGCAAGCTGGATGGCCGCCGTGCCGACGCCGCTGGCGCCGCCATGGATCAGCACCGATTCGCCGGCCCGCAGTTCCGCTTCCTGGAACAGGTTCACGAACGCCGTGAGAAACGCCTCCGGCACCGCCGCCGCCTCCGTCAGGGACAGCCGATCCGGCACGCGCATCAGGCTGCCGGCCGGGACCAGGCAGCGCTCCGCGTAGCCGCCGCCGGCCACGATCGCGCAGACGCGGTCGCCGGCCGACCATCCCGCCGCGCCGGCGCCGAGCCGCGCGATCCGCCCGGCCAGCTCCAGGCCAAGGGTGGCGGGCGCTCCAGGCGGAGGAGGATAGCGACCGGCGCGCTGCAGCAGGTCGGCGCGGTTCACCGCGGTGGCGGCGACCTCGACCAGAACGTGATCGGCCGGCGGCGGCGCCGGCTCGGCCACCTCCTGCCAGCGCAGGGAGCGGGCCGGGTCGTCGCCGACGACGATCGCCAGCACCGTCAGCCCTGCAGGTTGGCGATGGCGGTGCGCGAGCCGCCGGGGCCGGCGAACCGGACCATCACGCTCACCAGCAGCGGGCCGGCCAGCGCCTCCCGGAAGCGGGCGCAGGTCGCCTCCGGGTCGGCCTCGAAGCGCACGCACAGCGGATCGCCGGCAAACGGCGCCGGCTCCCCCGGGCCGCCGGCATAGGTGGTCACGCACCGCCCGCTGCCCGGCGGCAGCCCCTCATAGGCGAAGACGCGGCGCTCGGTCACCGCCCGCCCGCCCACGCGACGCGCGCGGACCACCCCCAGGCGGCACGCGCCCGGCGCGCCGTCGTCGACCGCGCCGGCGATGCGCGGCGTGGCGAGTTCGTCCGGCTCCGCGCGCCACGGCTGCAGCGCCCGCTCCAGCGGCTGCCCCGCGCGCAGGGCGTCGAGGATCGGCCCGGTCTGCTCGCCGTTGCTCACCACGTGCGTCCCGCCGCGGCTCATGAGCGGCGGGTAGAGCACCAGCGCCGGGTCGTCGCCGCGGCCTGCGTCGATGAACTCGGTCCGCACCGTGCCGTCGCCGGACGCCGCCAGCCGCCGGTTGCGGCTGCGCTCGCTGCGGCCGGTGATCCAGTAGACGATCGCCGCATCGCCGCCGCCGGGCGCCGGCCCCAGCGCCAAGCCGCGCCCGCGATAGCCGCCGTCGGCCAGCCGCGCCAAGCCGTCCATCGCTGCCGGCGCGCTACCGAAGCGCCGCGCGGATGCGCGCAGCCTCGGCAGCCAGCGCCGCGTCCCCCGGATTGGGGCCGGCGTTGGCGAAGTCGAGGTCGCGCATCCCGTCGATCGGGCTCACGTGGACGTGAACGTGCGGAACCTCCAGCCCGGCGATCAGCAACCCGACCCGGGCCGGCCGGTACGCCGCCTGCTGGGCGCGAGCGATGGTGCGCGCCACGCCCATCAACGCCGCCAGGGTCCGGTCTTCCAGGTCGATCCAGTGATCGACCTCGACCCGCGGCACCACCAGCGTATGACCGGGACGCAGCGGTTCGATCGACAGGAAGGCGACGCAGCGATCGTCCTGCCACACGAAGTGGGCCGGCAGCTCGCCGGCGATGATGCGGGTGAAGACGCTTGCCATGGCGCCGGCAGTGTAACCCGCACGGCGGTCGTGCTACGCTCCGGGCGGCGCATGGACCGTATCCGCTCGCTCAACGTCCTGCTGCTGATCATCGCCATCATCGCCGTCGGCGTGACGCTGAAGCTCACCCAGCCGGTGCTGACGCTGTTCCTGGTGGCGCTGATGCTGGCCTATCTGATCGATCCTATCCTGGTGGTGATGCGCAAACACCTTTCGCTACCGCTGTGGGCGGCGGTTCCCCTGACCGGCATCCTGTCGCTGGCCGTGCTTTCCAGCATCGGCCTGATCATCTTCGTCAGCCTGGTCGAGTTCACCAGAGACTTCGAATCGTATCAGCCGCGCGTCGCCCAGACCCTGGAGGACGCGATGGCCTTCGTCTCGCGCGTCACGGGAGTGGAGCTGTCGTTCGACCCGCTGGAAGAGTTGCGCCGCCTCCTGCTGTCGTCCCTGGAACGGCTGGCGACCGCGGCGCAGTCGGTGCTGCGCGGCGTCACCTCCTTCGTGCTGGTCTTCTTCTTCGCGCTCCTGTTCCTGTCCGGGAAGCACCACATGGCGCTGCGCGTCAACGACGCCTTCCCGCATCCGCGCAGCTCGGTGCCGGACATCCTGCGCGATATCGACCGTTCGCTGCGCCGGTTCATCGGCGTCAAGACCCTGATCAGCCTGGCGGTCGGCACCGCCACCACCCTGCTCCTGCTCGCTTTCGGGGTCCGCTTCGCCGTGGTATGGGGGCTGCTCACCTTCCTGCTCAACTTCATCCCCAGCGTCGGCTCGATCACCGCCGTCGCCGCCATATCGCTGTTCTCCTTCGCGCAGTTCGGCGGCGGTCTGACGCCGATCGCGGTGGTCGTGTGCGTGGCGGCGGCGCAGGTCGTCACCGGCAGCGTTTTGGAGCCCAAGCTGCTCGGCGACGCGCTGAACCTGTCGCTGCTGGTCGTGTTCGCCTTCCTGTTCTTTTGGGGGTGGCTGTGGGGTCCGGTCGGCGCGCTGCTGGCGGTGCCGATGACCGCGGCGCTGCGCATCGTGCTGGCCCACATACCGGCGACCGCGGCGCTCACCCGGCTCATGGAGGGCCGGCGGCGCGAGTCTGCCTGAGGTGGCGGGGGAGGCGTTGCGGGTCGACGGTCTGTGGGTGCGCCGCGGCGGGGGCGCGGTGCTGCGCGGGGTCAGCCTGGAGCTGGCCGCCGGCAGCGGGCTGCTGATCACCGGCGCGAATGGAGCCGGCAAGACCACGCTGCTGCGGGCGATCCTGGGATTTCTGGCGCCGCAGCGCGGCACGGTCACCATCGCCGGGCGCCCGCCGCGCCCGGCGGCGGCCGGCTACGTGCCGCAGGGCTTGCCTGCCGGCGATCTGCCGATCGCCGCCGCCGAGGTGGTGGAGATCGGCACGGCGGCGAGGCGTCTGGCCGCCGCCGAGCGCCGCCGCGCCGTGGCCGCCGCCATGGACGACACGGAGTGCGGGCACCTGCGCTCGCGCCGGTACGGCGAGTTGTCCGGCGGCGAGCGGCAGCGCGTGTCGCTGGCCCGCTGCCTGGCGCAGGATGCGCGCCTGCTGCTCCTGGACGAGCCGACGGCCTCTCTGGACGCCGCCGCCCGGACCGGGGTGATCGAGCTGCTGGAGCGGCTGCGCGAACGGCTGGGACTGGCGATCCTGATGGTGAGCCACGATGCGGAGGCGCGCGCGCGCGTGCCGTGGCCGGTGCGCGACCTGCGCTGCGGGAGACTGCATGCCTGCGCCCCGCAGCCGGCGCCGCGTTCGGCCGATCCTGGCCCCTCTTGAATCCCCTCTTCGAGGCCCTCAGCGTAGCGCCGATCGCGCGCGGGCTGGCAGCGGTGTTGATCGCCGGAGCGTCGCTGCCCCTGGCCGGCGTGCTGGTGCTGCGCCTGGAGCTGGTGACCCTGCGGTTCACCCTGATGCACGGGGCGCTGCTGGGGGCGGCCGTGGCGCTCGCCGCCGGGGTCGATCCGCTGCTGCTGGGCTTGACGGTCGATCTGTTGCTGGTGATGACGCTTGCGCCGATCGCCCGGCGTACGGGGTTGCGGCTGGGCTACGTGTCGGCGTTCCTGATGGTGATTACCATCGGCGCCGCGGCGGCGGTGATCTATCGCGCCTCGGTGCCGGCGCCGGCGGTGTTCGCGGTGCTGTGGGGCGACCTGTTCGCGCTCGGCCGCACGGACCTGATCGCCGTCGCGGGGTTCGGGGCGGCGCTGGCGGCGTTCGTGGCGGCCGCCCATCGCCGCATCGCGGCCCTGCTGTTCGACCAGGAGGTGGCGGCCTCCAGCGGCATCGCCGTGCAGCGTCTGCGGGCGGCGGTGCTGCTGGCGGTCGGCTGCGCGGTGGCGTTCGCGATGAAGTTGATCGGCGCGCTGCTGCTGGACGCCATCCTGCTGCTGCCGGCGATCCTGGCGGCGGCGCTGGCGCGCAGCGTGCGCGGCCTGTTCCTGCTGGCCGCCGCGGCCGGCTTGGCCGTGGGCGCCGCAGGGTTTGCGGTCGCGCTGCTGATCGACCTGCCGGCCAGCGCGGGGGTGACGCTGGCGGCGGCCCTGCTGCTGCCGGCGGTGATCGCCGCCCGCCGGCGGAGCCACGCGTGAGCGGACAGGCCGTAACCGCCGTCCTGCGGCGTGCGCGGCGCCTGCTGCTGGTCATGGCGTGGATCGGCTGCGCCGCCGCGGCCGGTGCCGACGGCGATGCGGTGGTGGCGTCCACGGAGTGGACGGCCGCGTTCGCGCGCGCCGCCGGCATAGAGGAAATCAGGGTGCTGGCGCCGGCGGCATCGCGCCATCCGGCCGAGTATCAATTGCGGCCGTCGGACCTGCGCGCCGTCGCCGGCGCGTCCGCGCTGGTCTTCGCCGGCTACGAAGCGATGGCCGCCCGCTTGCAGGAGCTGGCCCCGCGCCGGGCCGCCGTCCTGCGCATCGACACCGACTACTCGCTGGCGACCCTCCGCCGCTCCCTGATGGCGCTGCAGGCGGCCGGCGGCGATCCGGCGGCCGCGGCCGGCAGCCTGCAGGCGATCGCCAAGGAGTACGCCGCCTGGCGCGCCGAGCTGGCAGCGCGCGGGCTGGCCGGCGCGCCGGTGCTGGTCCACCGCTTCCAGGAGCCGCTGGCGCGCGAGCTCGGCTTCGACGTGGCCGCCGTCTTCGGCCCGCTGCCGCCGCAGGCGGCCGCGCTCGCCTCCCTGGCCGAGCCGCCGGCGACGCTGATCATCGACAACCACCACAACGCGGTCGCCGCGCCGCTGGTGGAGATGCACGCGCCGGCGCCGGTCGTGGCGTTCCTGAACTTCCCCGGCACGGCCGGCACCGCGACCCTGCTGGACGTGGTCCGCCACAACCGCCGGCTGCTGGCCGCAGCGCTGGACGGCTGACCGGCGGGCGGCGGCGCGGCTACGAACGCTCGGTGAGCTGGAAGGCGTACAGGTCGGCCTCGCTCAGGAAGAACTTCAGGCGGATCGCGCGGCCGCGCAGACGGGACAGGCCGGCGCCGTTCCACCGCACCGCATGCGCGAGCGCGTCGCCGGCGAACGCTGCGCATTCCCGCCGGCCGAATCCGTCGATCACCGCGCCGCTTTCGGCCAGCACCTCGACCTGCAGCCGGCCGTTCGCGGCGCTTGCGTTGATCTCCAGGTCGTCCCCCTCGCACGGAAACGCCCTGGTCACCAACGCCCCCTCGGTCGGCCGCACCGGTGCGCGCGCGATGAACCGATCGCGCTTGAGCGTAGCCAGGCCCACGGCGCTTTCCTGCGCCCCGGGGTCGTTATGCAGGACGTTGTGGCCGGTGTAGTAGAACCACAGCTCGTCGCCGACGCTCACCGGCGGCAGCGGGAACAGCATGCCGCAGTCGAACTCCCGCGCCTGACCGTGCTCGATGCCGCGCTCCATGAAGGGCTGCCGCGCCGGCAGCCGATCCCATCGCTTCCCGTCCCGGCTGAAGGCGAGTTGCGCGTCGATGGTCATGGTGGTGTCCGAGTAGTACATCTGCAGCAGCCCGAAGTAGAGCCCCTCGTACGGAAAGACCGGCATGCCGTACACTTCGACCGGGTCGAGCTCGTCCGGGGTGACCACGGTCTCCGGGAAGCTCCAGCGGAGCAGGTCGGGGCTCTCCGCGCGGGCGACCCGCCGCTTCCAGCGGCCCGCGTACACCGGCGGCCGAAGGTACAGGACGTAGCGCTGCAGCCGTTCGTCCCAGAACACGGTGTTCATGGTGTCGGACTCGCCGTCGATGACCGGATTGTCCTCGCAGGGAGTCCAGCGGACGCCGTCCGGCGACCAGGCGATGCAGACGCCGGGGCGCAGGGTACGCGCCCTGGCCTGCGCCACGAGCTTCTCCGGCGACTCGACCCCGAAGATGTCGGTATACAGCAGCTTGTAGCGCCGCGCCGGGTCGGGTTCGCGGTCCTCCTTCAGCACGGTGCCGCAGGTTGCCCACCACTCGCCGGTCAGCACGACGTTGTTGGCCGTCGATCCGTCGAACTCGAACAGCCCGACGTTCGGTTTCTCCCATGCCAGACCGTCGCGTGAGGTGGCGTAGCCGATCCAGTAGGTGTAGGTGTTGTCCTCCGGGCTGTTCCAGTGGACGAAGTGGGAGGAGTTGTACCAGAGCTTGAACAGTCCCTCGTCAGGGTCGTAGAGCACCGAGTTGCCGTGCAGGCCCTTGTTGCGCTGCCCCGGTTGGTTGCCATGCTCCCACGGCTGGTCGGCGACCAGCACCGGGTTGGCGTGGTGCTTGGCCGGCCGGGTGACGACCCGCTTGAGGTTCCACGTATCTTCGACGACGTAGTCGTCGACCAGCAGTTGCTTGCGCGTGCCGATTTCCATGGGCGAACATTGTAGTGGGCCGCCGCCGGCATCGCCACGCCGGTGTCATCGGACCGTCCGGGTGCGGGAACGGTCGGCCGGCGAGCGGGCCGCGGCGCCGGTGATGCGCGCGCCGGCCGGCGGGTCGATCCGACCGCCGGCGAGCAGCGGGTCGCCGGTGGCCGCCATCCAGCGATCGAGCCGGCCGCGCAGATCGGCGGCGACCTGCGCCATTTCGCGACGGGCGATGAGGTTATTCTGTTCGGTGGGGTCGAACGTGAGGTCGTGCAGCATCTCACGCTCACGCGGCAGGAGCTCCCATCCGCCGGCCAGCAACTCCACCTTGCTCGGGCTGTCGTCGGCGTTGCTCAGCACCACCCGCTCATACTCGTCGTAGCGGCGGATGTACTTGTGGCGCCCGGTGCGGACGCAGCGGGTCGGCTCGTACGCCGCGTGGTAGTTGATCTCGGCGTGGATCTCCTCGTGCAACGCGTCGACCTCGCCACGCGCCAGCGGTTGCAGCGGCGTGCCTTCGACGAAGTCCGGGACGTCGATCCCGGCGGCGGCGTACGCCGTCGGAGCCACGTCGATCAGGCTTACCATCGCGTCGATGACCCTGCCTCCCGTGAATCCGCCGGGGCCGCGGGCGACCAGGAAGACGCCGATGCCCTGGTCGGTGAGGTTGCACATGTTGCGCGGGAACTGCAGTCCGTGGTCGGAGAAGCAGAGCACCAGCGTGTCGTCCGCCAGCCCGGCATCGTCCAGGGCGCGCAGCACGCGGCCGAACGCATCGTCCATCACGCGCGCCGCCGCCTTGAAGTCGGCCGTGTCGCGACGCGTGCGCGGCGTGTCCGGCAACGGCGCCGGCGGCCGGCAGAAGCGCGGGTCTTCGCCCGGATGAGCGGCCGGGTCGGCCTGCGGAAACGGCCGATGGGTTTCGTTCAGTCCGACCGACAGGAGGAACGGCTTGCCGTGCCGGCGGCGGATGAACGCGGCCGCCGCATCGGCGGCGCCGGCCATCCCGGTAGTGCCCATCCTGGTAGTGGCCGTCCCGGTACCGGCGTAGTTGGTGTCGTGATCGCAGACGACCTGGTCGTAGCCGACCACGGCGATGTCGGGGGCGGTGTGCTCGACGCCGGACAGCACGGTGTGGTAGCCGGCCCGCTTCATCCGGTGGACGACGTGGCGCGAGTAGTCGGGCATGCCGAACCCGCGGTGCGCCAAGCCGAACTGACCGCACGAGTGGGGATACATACCGGTGAGGAAGCTCGCCCGGCTCGGGGAACAGGTCGGCGCGGCGGCGAACGCCCGGCGGAACAGCACCCCCTGCTCGGCCAGACGCTGCAGGTGCGGCGCCGGCACCGCGTACCCGTACGGCTGCACGAAGCGGCCGCTGTTGTGCGCGTGCAGGAGGACGACGTTGGTCCGACTCATGGCTCCGCGTTTTCGCCGGACGATGGTACGATGGCCGCTGCGTGTGAGACATCGGCTTCGATCTGACGGCGGCGGAACGGGGTGATCCGCGCCGTCCTGCGCCGGCTGCGGCTGATGGCGATCACCCTCGCCGGCATCTCCGTCCTCTCCTTTCTGATCATCCAGGCGCCTCCGGGCGATTATCTCGACATGTACGTCGAGCAGTTGCGGCAGCGGGGGGACGCCCTGGACGACTCCCGGATCGAGGCGCTGGAGGCGCGTTACGGTCTGGACCGGCCGCTGCACGTCCAGTACGCCAAGTGGCTCTGGGGCGTCCTGCAAGGCGACCTGGGACGCTCGATGGCGCACAACATGGAGGTCAACCGGCTGCTGGCGCAACGGCTGCCCGCCAGCCTGGCGATCTCCACTGTCTCGCTGATCCTGGTCTACCTGCTCGGGCTGCCGATCGGCATCTATTCCGCGACACGGCAGTACTCGGCCGGCGACTACCTGTTCACCTTCATCGGCTTCCTGGGGCTGGCGGTCCCCAACTTCCTGTTCGCGCTGATCCTGCTGTGGCTGACGTTCAGCGCCACCGGCACCGCGGCGATCGGGCTGTTCTCCTCCGAGTACGCCAACGCGCCGTGGAGCGTGGCCAAGTTCCTCGACCTGCTCGCGCACCTGTGGATGCCGGCCCTGATCGTGGGGACCGCCGGCACGGCCGGCCTGATCCGGGTGGTGCGCGCCAGTCTGCTGGACGAGCTGCGCAAGCTGTACGTCACCGTCGCCCGCGCCAAGGGCGTGGCCGAGCGGCGGCTGTTGTACCGGTATCCGGTGCGGATCGCGCTCAACCCGGTGATCAGCACCATCGGCTGGACCCTGCCCGCGCTGGTGTCGGGCGAGCTGCTGGTGTCGCTGGTGATGGGCCTGCCGACGGTGGCGCCGCTGTTCGTGGGCGCCCTGCTGGCCCAGGACATGTTCCTGGCCGGCAGCGTGGTGATGGTGCTGAGCAGCCTGACCGTAATCGGCACCCTGATCTCCGACATCCTGCTGATCGCCATCGACCCGCGCATCCGCGAGGCGGTCTGAATGGCGGGAGTCGGCAGCGCCGCCGCCGGCGCGCGGGCCGCGCGCGCCGCGCGCGAGCAGGTCTCGTCGCAGTGGCGTCTGATCCGCATCCGCTTCTTCCGCCACCGGATGGCGGTCGCCGCGTCGGTCCTGCTGGCCGTCTTCTACTTCGGCGCGGCGTTCGCGGAGTTCGTGGCGCCGTACGACCCGCGGCACCGCAGTGTGGAGCAGCAGTACGCCCCGCCGCAGCGCATCCGCCTGTTCGACGACAGCCGGCCGGCCGCGCCATTCGTGTACCCGCTGATCTCGGAGCTCGACCTGGAGACCTTCCGCTACACCTACCAGATCGACCGCGACTCCCCGCAGCGCCTGGCCCTGTTCGTGCGCGGCGATCCCTACGAGCTGTGGGGCCTGTTCCCGTCCGACCTGCATCTGTTCGGCGTCCGCGGCGGCCGCGCGTATCTGTTCGGCACCGACAACCTCGGCCGCGACCTGCTGTCGCGGGTGATCTACGGCGGGCGCGTCTCCCTGTCGATCGGCTTGGTCGGCATCGCCATCAGCTTCCTGCTCGGCATCGTCCTGGGCGGGCTGTCCGGCTACCTCGGCGGCGCCGCGGACACGGTCATCCAGCGGATCGTGGAGTTCCTGCGCTCGATCCCGACCCTGCCGCTGTGGATGGCGCTCAGCGTCGCCTTGCCCCGGTTCTGGACGGTCGAGCAGGTCTACTTCGGCATCGTCGTCATCCTGTCGCTGGTCGGCTGGACCGACATCGCCCGCGTGGTGCGCGGCAAGTTCATGGCGGTGCGCGAGGAGGAGTTCATCACCGCCGCGGTGGTGAGCGGCGCCGGTACGCAGCGCATCCTGTTCCGGCACCTGCTGCCGTCGTTCGGCAGCTACCTGATCGCCTCGCTGACCCTGTCGATCCCGGGGATGATTCTGGGAGAGACCGCCCTGAGCTTCATCGGCCTGGGGCTGCAGCCGCCGGCGATAAGCTGGGGGGTGCTGCTGCAGGAGTCGCAGCGCATCCACGTGCTGGCCGGCGCGCCGTGGCTGCTGATCCCCGGCGCGTTCGTGGCGGTCGCCGTCCTGGCGTTCAACTTCGTCGGCGACGGCATGCGGGACGCGGCCGACCCGTACACCTCCACGTAGCCATAGTGTCCCGTCCCCGAGATTCGAGGTAATGTCAGTGACGCCTTCCAGAAGTGTTACCCTGCCACGAGGTCGTCAGATCGCGCCACTTCGCAATCTGACCGATATTGGCTTCCGCTGGCCTTCGGGCATGACCAGACCGGCACGCCGGATTCAGGTCGCCGAGCACGACAAGACGACAGGTCGGGCCGGCGCCTGAGACGAGCAGGGAGGTAGCTATCCTGATGGCACGGCAGTGGAAGCGACGATCTGACAAGTGACAACCACCCTCTTTACCTTCCTCGGCCGGGTTCCCAAGAAGGAAGGACGGTACCGGGTCACACGCTATGACTTCGGCGACGGCGATCTGACTGATCCGGTCGCCTTCTTCGGTTGGCCGCTTGCGCAGCGACTCCGTCCGGACCGCTTGGTCATATTCGGCACCACCGGCAGCATGTGGGATCATCTGTTCGAGGTCGATCAGAACCTCGGCAGCCAGCTTGAGGAGGAACGTCTCGAACTGATCAAGGCGACCGAGAGCAAGAGCGTCTGCCGCGAACATCTCGAACGGATGGAGGAGCTGCTCGAAGCGCGTCTGGAATGTGAGGTGAGGCTGCGCTTGATTCCCTATTGTCGGGATGAAGCCGAGCAGGTGGAACTTCTGCGGCGGTTCTCCTGCCAGTACGTCAAGACGCTCTTCGATGCGCTGTTCTGAGATGGCTACACACTTCGTGATCCGTCATCTGGGGACGCGGAGGTGGGCGCGGTCGCACGGAATCTCGGTCGATTTCCGGACAGCGCATCTCGACGTTGCGACCGTCGAGCCTGGGGACGTGGTGATCGGGGCGCTCCCCATTCAACTGGCTGCCGAAGTGCAACGGCGTCAAGCCGGCTACCTGCACCTGTCGATCGACCTACCGGCGGAACTGCGCGGTCACCCGGCACCGCAATGATGAAACGTAGACTGCCCATCGGTATGCAGACCTTCCGCGAAGTGCGCGAAGAGCACTGCTACTACGTGGACAAGACCGCCTACATCCGCCGACTGCTGGACACGGGCAAGCACTACTTTCTGTCGCGCCCGAGGCGCTTCGGCAAGAGCCTGTTCCTGGACACGTGCAAGGAACTGTTCGAGGGCAACGAAGCGCTGTTCGAGGGGCTGGACATCAATGCGGGAGGCTGGGAGTGGTCGCAGCGCCGGCCCGTCCTGCGCTTGAGCTTCGGCAGCGGCAACTTCACGGCGCCGGACGACCTGCGCAACGAAGTGTTGGCCCACCTGGAGGCGCTGGAAGACGACGCCGGGATCGCCCCTCGCGGCGGCACCGCGCCGGCCCGCTTCCGCAACTTGATGAAGGCCCTGCATCAGCGGACCGGGCGGCGCGTCGCGGTGCTGATCGACGAGTACGACAAGCCGATCCTGGACGCGCTGGAGACGCCCGCGATCGCCCGCGCCAACCGGGACTTTCTGCGCGGCCTGTACGCGACGATCAAGGACAGCGACGCCCACGTCCGGTTCACTTTCATTACCGGAGTCAGCAAGTTTTCCAAAGTCAGCCTGTTCTCCGGCCTCAACAACCTCACCGACATCACCCTGGAGCCGGAGTACTCGGCGATCTGCGGCTACACCGACCACGACCTGGACACAGTGTTCGCGCCAGAACTGCCCGGCCTGGACCGCGAACGCATCCGCGACTGGTACAACGGCTACGGCTGGCGTGGCGAGGAGAAGGTCTACAATCCGTTCGACATCCTGCTGCTGTTCCGCCGCCGCCGGTTCGGCGCGTGGTGGTTCGAGACCGGCACGCCCACCTTCCTGGTGGAGACGCTGTGCCGGCGCCGCGTCAGTTCCGTGGCTTTGGACGGCATGGTCGCCAGCGACGAACTGCTGTCCACCTTCGACGTCGGCGCCATCGCCACCGAGGCGCTGCTGTTTCAGACCGGCTACCTCACCATCCAGGACGAGGAAGACCTGGGCGGCGAGGTCCTGTACCGATTGGGCTATCCCAATCGCGAGGTGCGCCAGAGCTTGAACCGCAGCTTGCTGCGCTACCTGGTGCAGGACGCGTCGCGGCAGATGGCGAACAGCGCGCGCCTGTACCGGCTGCTGCAGGCCAAAGACTTCGCCGGATTGGAGGCGCTGTTCCAGGCGTTCTTCGCCAGCATCCCGTACGAGTGGTACACCAACAACGACATCGCCGAGTACGAGGGCTACTACGCCAGCGTGTTCTACTCCTATTTTGCAGGGTTGGGGCTCGACATCACGGTGGAGGACTCGAGCAACCACGGACGGCTGGACATGGCGGTGCGGTCTGGCGGCAGCGTCTACCTGTTCGAGTTCAAGGTGGTCGAGCTCGCGCCAACCGGCGCGGCGCTGGCGCAGTTGAAGGGACGGCGCTACGCCGACAAGTACCGCGCCGCAGGGCAGCCGATCTACCTGATCGGCGTGGAGTTCAGCAAGGACGCCCGCAACCTGGCGGCATTCGGGGTGGAGCGTGCCTGACGACAGCCGTCTTTACGCGCAGCACGAAGCGCTGGATTCCCGATAGATCGCCGGCAGATAGATTGGCGAAGTCACCTCAGGCACCCCGAAGCTCCACGCCGAACAATCCGAGACCGAAGTGGCAGCCGTAGCCCAGGGCCAGCGGGCCGGCGACGGCCTCGGGAAATCGGAGCCGCAACAGCGCGCCGTGGGCGTCCGTCGTTCGTTCGCCTCCGCGCGACCGGAATCGATGGAAGTGCAACGGGCGGCGGGGAGCGCCGTGGACTGCTATCGCCGGCAGGATGTCGACCTGAAGGTGCCCCATCAGCGCTTCGTCGAGGATACCGCGGCGTCGTAAGAGACGCCGGACCTCGCGCGGGTAGCCGGTTGCCTCCGCACGGGCGCCGGTGACCGCCTCGCCCCGTTCGAGCAGGCGGCGCACGGCACCGGCGTCGCTCGACCGCTTCAGATGGGCGGTCGGCAGGAACGGGGTCAGACTTATCCATGCGTGCGCCGGTCCGAACAGTGCGGATGCGTCTGCGAACTCGCCGGGAGTGCCGAAGCCCTCCAACGCCAACCGCCACTCACGGCGTCCGCCTTCCTCGCCGTCCCCACGCTCTCCCCGACCCGGACCGGTAGCCACAGGCGGGTGAGCCGATCGAGCGCGGTTCGTATCCGCAGGTCGAAGCCCGCCGCCACGTACACGGCGACGTGATCGATGCTGCCGTCGTCATCGGCGTCTTCCGGCAGCCAGAACGCGTGCGTGTGCTCGGCGGCGCGTAGCGGCTTCCCGTCGGCGCCTCGGCCCGAGATTTCGGGCGGCGCCAGCGGGATCCTGCGTCCGCTTCCCGGCTCCTCCTTCCAACCGAACCGCGCGAGCGCCGCGAGCCGCAGCAGTTCGCCGATCCTGACCGCCTCTTCGATGCGCGGCGGCGGACGCCCTGCGAGCAGATAACGCGCCACCGTGTACCGATGGGGAGCGGACACCGGACGACGTCTCATGCCAACCCGCCGGGCAACGGGAGCAAGAGGGGCACGCAGGTACACGACCTCACGCGCCGCAGGCGGTCGATTCCACCGGTACCGTTGATAGTCGGCGGTATCGACGGCCAGAGCGTCGAACAGCCGTTCCGGCAACGTGGCGCCAAATCGCTTTTCCCGGACGCGTTCCAGTGCCCGCGGGGTCGGCGGCCGCTTCCCGCCGACTTCAGCGCGGCTGCGCTCATCGGCGTCGGCCGCATCCAGCAGACGAGCGCGCTCTGCACGGTATGATCCTGCGCTGCGCGGGGCGATCACCGCCACCGGCTCCCCCGACACGCCGCAGACGTTCTCCGCTGCGGGTGCGCAATTCACCCGTTCGGCGTCCCACTCGGCAGATGCGCTGCATTCCACCCAACTCTCCGCACGCCCGAGATAACTGATCCCCGCAACGAGTTCAGCCGTCAGCTCCAGCAGCGCGCCGCTCAACAGGAGGTCGGGCCACGCAGCCACGATCGCCTCGCCCGCCGGCAGGTGCGCGAACGCGTCGAACACCAGCGTCTTCTTGACGGGCGACGGCATGTAGTGGCGGGTATGGGCATGGACCGCGCCTTCCGGCAGGTAGTAGACCGGCGCAGCTTCCGCGAGGGCATCGATCAGATCGGCCATATCCGCCAGCGACCGGAGCGAACCGGCGCCCTTGCGCCAGTAGCTGGCGATCAGCGCGCGCAAAATGCGCCACGGCTCCGGCGGCCAAGCCACGTCCGCCTCATTGACGTGGCGCCCCCACGGGGTTGCGTGGTAGCGCCCGCCCGGGAACCGGAACGAGAGTGCCAGCATCATCCCGCTCCGTCAGCGGCGATAGGTGACCGTCGCCACGCGCGGCGTGTTGAACATACCCTGGTCGGCAACTCCTTGAACGAGTCCAGGCAACTCGCCGGCCAGCTCTGTCAGGGTCGGGAGCGCGAACCCGTCCGGCCGCGTAACGGAAACCTCCACCGGGTCGAGATCACAGGCGGTACGCAAACGCAGCCCTTCAACCAGGAACTTCCGAATCTTGAAGAGCGCCAGGGCGATCAGCAGGGCCTCCGCCTGATCTCCTAGACCGAACCCGCGAATCTGCTGGAGGTCGAGGTTGAAATACGCCGTGATTCGGTCTGCGGCGTATTCATCGCGAGAGAAGGGAACGTTGCCGAATCCCTTGGCCGTGTCGCCGCTCGGATCATAGCTGTCATTCTTGACGCCGCCGCTGGTTACGACGCTGACGCCGGTGGCTTCGATGAACGCCGACAGCGCCCGCGGCAAACGCAGCCGCCCGCCTGCAAGGTCGCGCTTGGCCAGGAAGACGCCATGCAACAGGGAGTTGACGTCGAACTGGAGCAGCACGCGCGCCAGCTCGCGGAGGTCCACGCGGCCGGTCTCCATCGCCGCAAGGCGCCCCTTGAGCAGGTCGAAGAACGTGGTGTCCTTGCTTTCGAGGATGTAGGGCGAGTTCAGACGGTGCGCATCCAGCACCGAGTTGGTGACCTTACCGCCCTCCTCGTCCATGACCTTGACCAGCGGCAGACCGCGGATCGGAGCCATCCAGTCGTCGGCGATCTCATCCCAGCAGACCGTCTCCAGACGGTTGGCCATGCTCTGTGCGCTCTCGACCAGCACGGTCCGTCCGCCATCGGGGGCGTCGTAGACCGCGGGGCCAAGGTTGGGAAAGCCCGTTGGCTGAAATCGCGATCCCTGCAACGGTCGCAGCCGCGCCTCCAGGAGCAGGCGCGGCTCTCCGGTGAGATCAGTAAGGTCAAGCGACATCTTCGTTCTCCTCTAACGTGGGATACGCTCGCTGAAGGAGCGCTCTCGAACCATGTTCATGCAGCGGAATCAGCAGCGCGGCGGCGAGCCGCCGCCCGCTCAGCCCCACGCCGAAGCTGGTCGTTCCGCGGGAACTGCCGCCGTGTCGGAACGGAGACCCGATCCCCGAAGCGCCGACGCGGGCGAGCGCCAGACGCACGGCTTCGTCCACGTCTCCGCTCCGCAACCGTCCCAGCAATCCGGGAGGCAGCGGAATGCCGTTCAGCGGCGGAACCAGACCCTCCTGCGCCAGCTTGCCGAGGATCACGTCGGGCGTGAAGATCGGCTTCAGCGCTGCGTACGCGAACGGCACGGGGAGAGGTGCCTCGTTCCGCACGGGGTGTCCAAGGCGCGTCGGGCGGACCCAAACCAGACCGGCGAGCAAGCGGGCGCAGCGGACGTCGTCGAAGCCGGGCGCAAGGAATGCGGCTACCTCCCGGAGACGCACCGGAGCACAGGCGTCGGTCGGCAGCTTGCCGGGCGACGCGTGCGTTGCGCCGCGTTCCAGGACGGCGTTCAGATTCGTCACCAAGTCGCCGGCGCTGCGGACGTTGTGCGCGCCTGTCGCGTGCCCGTCCCAGTGGCGAGACCTCGCGAACACCGAGGCGGGAATGACCGGGGCGAAGTACGTCGCCATGGCGGGCGGCGCATCCGTCGCCGTCCCGGGCGGCACCGAAGGCGCTCGCGCGCGGCCGTCCGAATCGGTTGGCCAGCCGATGCTGGCCAGCGCGGCGGCGACCCGGAACTCGGCACTGCCATCATCCGCTCGGGCCGCCCATGCGCGCTGTAGACAGGGCGGCGGCTGGACGACTTTGCGAGCGTCCGGGCTGTGTGACAGCCAAGCGACCACCTCACCGAGGACGCTGAGTGCGCGCTGGACCGCGCGCCATCCGGCGCCCGCCTCGGTCATCCCGAATAGCGCGTCCTCAAGCTGCCTCAGGAGCTGCCGAGCGCGGGCCGGCGCGTTCCTGTCGCGGGCCAGCATACGGACCTGCCGCAACCAGCCGCCGGAATCCAGATCATCGATCAGGCGCACCTCGACGGTCACCCGTGAGCTGACTGCGTGGCTGCCTAGCGGCGCTGCCAGATGCATATTTCCCAGACGCATGACGAATCCGTAGCGCTGAAAGGCGTCCACGCCGCGGCTGGTGCCCAGGCTGCTGGCGGCACGGGCGAAGTCGAGTCCGTCGCGAGCCGTTCGCCCGTGGAGGATCGCGCGGCCTTCCCTGAGCAAGCCCGCCAGCTCGCCGCGGCTGGCCGGCCGGCGCCACAGCGGCGCCCAGAACTCCGCCCGTGCGCTGTCTGCGTCGTGGTCCGCGATCCCGCCCCAGCCGGCGCCGGTGGCTCGCACCGTAAACGGAAAGCTCGCGCCCGCGTCGGTGGAGCCTTGATGGCGGCGGGTGGCGGCGCCGGCAAACAGGACGGCGCCTTCGAGCGCGAGCACGAAGTCCCACGGATTGACATACGGGCTCCCTTCGTACCCGACGGTTGCATTGGCGCCTCCTGCCGCCCCCGGAGCGAACTGGCCAACCCCGAACGACAGCAGGTTCTGCGATGGGCGGGCGTCGAGTGACGCTCTGAGCAGTCGTTCCGCAGCCGTGGACGGCGCCCCCGTGGCAGCATTGAACAACCCATCGCGGGGAGCAACGAGACGGCGCATGAAGTTGTTGGTGAAGTCGAGCCTGCCGTCGTTGCCGCCGGTTCCCAGGAGCTGCGGAAAATTGAGCCGGTCGCCCGACAGGACTACCGTCGCATCCAGCCAGTCGAGCGCCGAGTCCGGCAGGCCACGACGGAGAGCAGCTACGAGCGCCGCTTTCTCGACGCCCTCCGGGCGCTTGGTCAGGCTCCGGCGGTCGAGCTCGCGGGCCGCAAGGGAAATCGTCGCGGCGATGGACGCGAAGCGCGGCGCAACCGGACCACGGAGCGGATCAAATCCGTCCCGGTTATCCTTCGCGTAGAATCCGCTGCCGCCGTTCCACGGAGCGATGATCGGGCTCGGGGCGTACTCTTCAAGGAAGAACCGCAGCAACCCATCCGGCTCCAGACGCGTGGCGATGAGGAAGCGCGCTCCCTCCCACCAGCCGCGCGCGTCGGGGTCCGCAGCGGCGCCGCGCGCGTGGTTCGACGGACTGGCGAGCAGTCGCAGTACGCCAAGAGCCTTCAGATAACTCGCCAGCGGCGCCGGAGCACATCCTTCCAGCACCATCGGGTCAGTCGTCATATGCGCCGTGCTCCTCCTTCGCTGAGGCGCGCCAATCCGCAATGCGTATCAGGGCCTCCATCCATGCGAGCCGAAACGGACCGTATCGGGACAGCAGAGCGCGCGTGCGCTCGGTCCAGCTTGCGCCCGATTGCGGATGTTGGCCGAGTTCCATCACCGACAGGGTCAGCGGGCCGCCAGCCCACCTGATCCCGGGCACCGAACCGAACGCCGGCAGTTCGTCGCCTTCCCAGATGCCGCGTGCGAACCGCCGGCCGTCCCCCCCCGTTGCCGGAAACTCGTCCGGCAGCGCGCGGAGGTTCATGCGCACCTTGCCATGGTGGGCGGCGATGAGGAAGGCCACGAGGTCCGCCTCGCGAGACCACACGTTGTGCGCCAGATAGGCGAGCGCCGACGCCAACTCGTGGCGAAAGTACCGTCGCCCCTTGCTGACGTCGTAGCGAGGAGCCTTGGCGAGCGGTCCGTCGGGGCGGGAACCGATCGGTTCGTTCGCCGTCAGGCGTTCCTGGAACATCGCGTGAGCTTTGCCAACATCGTGCCAGCGGGCTGCCTCGACGATCTGTTCGGCCATCGGTGAAGGCTCGCGGCAGCGGCCCGGTGGGTGTTCGTCAGACCGGTAGGGGGCCGGCTGATGAGCTCCGGCGTCCCGGGCGACGCCGAGAGCATGGCACAGGAGTTCCGCTTCAGCGGTCACGTGCGCCAGATGGTCGGACAGGCGGATGAATGCCGCCTGCTGGCTTTCGGGATCGGTATCGAGCGAAGCTTCCGGTTCCGCCTCGACGCCTTCGGCTTCCCGTCCCGCGACCGGCTCCACAGCGGCCCGCGACTCGGCATCGAAGCCGGTCGCCGGCCGGTAGCCGCCCGCCGCAGCGTGGAGCATGAGGACCAAGCCGGGCCAGGGCGGATCGTCGAGCCGAGTCCAGGTGAGCGGCCGGGAATCGCGCTGCCGCATCTTCCCCCGAGGATCCGCCCGGTATGCGCGCAGCCGTTTGTCGTGCAACTTCTTGAGCCAGTCGCGCGCTCGCCCGATGGGCGCCGCGCACAGTTCGTCACGTCCCGGCGGAGCCTCGCCGGTCGGCCCGTCGGAGACTTCGAAGTCGCGCCAGAAGAGGTAAACGTCGGTATCGTCAGCGTCGCGCACGTAGGGAGATACATCTACGTCGAACCCCGTCAGATCAGGATCGGTATCGTACAGATCCATCAGGTCCCGGGACCGGATGACCCATCGATGGGAGCAGTCGTCCGGCCCGGGAGGCGCAAGATTGGACGGCCGGGCGTCCCGCAGGCCGCTGAGTCGATCTCGCGCCGCAGTGAGTTCTCTCACTTCATAAGGCGCTGCGAGGGCGTCGTCATCGGGGAGATCGACCCACCGGATCGTTCCGCCGCCGGTCTCGTTCAACTCGCCATACCGATTGACGCGGCCGAACCGCTGGACCAGAGCGGAAGCCGGCGCCAACTCGGTGATCAGTACGGCCGCCGAAAGGTCGACTCCCGCTTCCACGGCCTGCGTCGCGACTGCGATCAGGTCCCGCTCCTCACCCGGTCGCGGAAGCTTGGCCATCTGGACCGCACGATCGTCCGGGCGAAAGCGTGAATGGATGAGCGCGAGACGGTCGGCCGGTACTCCTGCCTTCGTCAATGCGTCGTGCACCTGTTGCGCACGGGCCACGGTATTGACGATCAGCAGTGTCAGCCGGCCGGGTTGGTGCGCCGCGCGGACCTCGGCGGCGAGGGCCGTCGCATAGGACCTCAGGTCCCCTTTCTTCGCGCTCGCAGGGCGGCTCGCCGCCGGTGCGATCGGCTTCGGCGCGTCGATCAGCGTATGCACCCGGGGCGAACCCGCATCGCCGGGAAAGTCACCAGGGACGCGCCACACGACAGAGGCGGAGGCATGATCCACCGTGCGGAGCCATTCCGGATGCAGCGTTGCCGAGAGCCAGAGACTCGCGCTGGGGAGCTCCGTTCCGAAGCGGCACCGGAACCCCTCGAGTTGCGCCGCCGTGGCCAGCCCCGCGTTCATGAGTTGCACCTCGTCGAACACCCACTGTGCGTCGTTGTGCAGCAACGCGAAGTCCACCGGCCAGCGGAACCGACTCATGGCGTAGCCCCGCATCAACGCGCGGCTCAGCAGCAGGTCCTGCGTGCCGATGAGAATCGCCGGACGCTCGGGGCGCTTGAACCACGGCGCTTCATCCGCCCCACCCATGAGGACGTGGACATCGGTCTCGGCGTCCGGCAGGCACCCCTTCCACGCCGTGGAGGCGGACAGCCTCTTCAGCCAGCCGGCGACGTTACGCGCCGTCTGATCGACCAGCGTCCGCATCGGCAGGCAGTACACCAAGCGCCGCGGCGTGCCTTCTGACGCGGTCGCGCGCTTCCATGCCCAGGCGAGAACCACGGCCGCGGTCTTGCCCAGACCGGTGGGGGCGATGAGGGCATCCGGCCAAGCGCGTTCGGCGAGCGCCTCCTGGTACGCGAACGGTTTGACGTTCCCGCCGAACGCACTGGCAAAGAATTCAGCGTAGGTCATCCGCTTCGGTGCCCCCTGAGCGTCTGACGTCATGACGCCGTAAGCCGGACTGCGCCCCTACTGCAACCCCGAGGCGACGATTCGGCGTACACGGCCGCATGCACCGCGTGCCTGATCTCGTACTGCTCCACTGAGACTGCACTTCGCAAGCCGCTCACTACCCGCAGGGTACGTTGCCCAGCCTCCATTCTCTCGACGATCATCTCGGCATGTATTGTCATAAGTCATCTACCTACGGCATATTCTAACCCGCCACACTCACGGAGTCAATCGACGAGCGCGGCGTCTCTCATGAGGTTTCATGAAGCTCATTGAAGCGACTACGCCGTAGGCGCAGTCGGATCCACCATGGAGTCCTTCCGGGGGAAGTACCAGCCTTCCGGCTGGGACGTCCCCCGGCCTCATTCCTTCGTCGGCTCCGCAGTGGGCTTGGCCGCGCCGACCCGTCCGCGGTCCGCGTATTGGGAACTCGACAGCCGCCAGAGCCGCATCAAGCCGCAGCGCCCCAGGAGATTCCTGCCAGCAGATTCTCGACGACGCGGGCACCCGCATCGGTGCGGATCAGGTCCATGGGCGCCCGGCCGCCGAGCGCGGCCAAGTTCCGGTGCAGCCAGCGACCCGCCTTGTCCCGGTTGCCGAACGTACGCTCGGCCAGTGCCATGGTCCGCGCCGCGCGAGCGGCGCGGTCAGACTCGTCGACGGTCAGCCTGCCTCCGTTCGCCCGCCGGTGCGACAGGGTACGCGGCTTGATGATGAGGGCGGCCACCTCCCGGTCGGTGACGCCGCTCTGTCTGAGAGCGTCGATCGCCTGCACCGTGAACCCTGCGGCGACCGCGCGTGCCATGTCGGCATCGGAACGCACCTCAATGCCGATGCCAGCGCCACCTCCGAGACGCACGGCGGCCGCCGCCAAGCTGGGCGTCACGTCCATAGGGCTGCCTCCCCGTGACTGCGCAATATGCGTATAGCATTGGAGGTACCATCAAAGGGTGTGTAAACGAAAAAGGCGGCGCCCTGTAGAATCCTGATAGCAACAACAACACACGGGGCTTCAGGAATTCGTGTGGAGGAGGTAGTCACGGGCAACACGTGCGGGGTAGAGGTCAAGGCCGCCGAGGTGAAAGTAGATGGCGTTGCGGAACCGCTCGCGGTTGCGGAAGCCGCGCGCGACGTACTTCAGCTTCTGCACCCCCGCGTTGATCGACTCCGCCCGCGCGTTGCTCACCCGCTGCACCACCGCCGTCACGATCCCTTCCAGATGGCCCTTGATCATCCGCGCTACCCGCTTCACCGGCTCCAGCCGACAGCGAATCGCCGACCGGTACCACGCCAACCACCCCGTGCGCGCCCACTCGCGGGTCTGATACCCCCACTGCGTCATCGCCTGTTCCTTGTAACCCCAGGCGCGTGCGGTCTGCAGCGCGCTGTTGCGCAACGCCGCGAATCGCTCCCAACGCTCGGCATCCATGTTCTTGGGATTGGTCAGCCACACATAACGGCTGCCCTTCAGCCGCTCATCACCCGTGCCGGCTAACGTGCGGCTCTCGGCGCGCCGCACTTGGTCAACGGCGTCTGCGAGATGCTTGGCGACGTGGAACTTGTCGAACGCGATCTTGTGCTGCGCCGCCGGCACGTACTTGCTGGTCACGCGGATGTAGGGCTCCCACATGTCCATGGCGACCGTCTCCACAGCAGCTAACTGTTCCCGGTCGAATCGTTGGTAGAACTGCTCCAAGGCCTCCTTGCTGCGTCCATCGGCCACGTGCACGACGTGCCCGTCCAGATCGTTGATCACCGTCACGTATTCATGGCGCTTCTGGAACGAGGTCTCGTCCACACCGATCCGGTGCGGAAGCTGCACCTCACGTCGCTGTAAGCCGCGCTGCACCGCGCGCTGCATCACGCCGTCGACCTCGTCCCAACTCAGCCGCATCTGCTGCGCCACTGCCGTGATCGTGGCATGTCGCAGCCAGTCGATTACCACCGCCTCACACAGCGCAGTCAGCCGCGCGCGGCCTTCGCTCCACGGCACCGCAAGCTGCACGACCCGGTGCTGCGGGCACTGCACCCGTGGCACCTTGGCGGCCAGAAACGTGCGGTACTGGCAGGTGTCCAGATGCCGCCAGCGGCGCTGCCGGGTGTCGTATTGGCGTGCGTGGTGTCCGCACTGCGGGCAACGCAGCGGCCCGCCGGCGTGCTCCACGTGCACCACCACCTCACCTCGTTGAAGACTCAGATCGACGTCCGCCACTCGCCACGGTGCCTCGATGCCCAGAATCCTGGCATACAGTTCCCTGTCCCTCATGGCGCCAGCTTAGCCGTGTCGGCCAAGCGCCGCGACCCTCTTGGTCAATAGATCCACACGAAACCCGGAAGACCCAACAACACAATCAGGAGGACACCGCCGTGGGACAGTTGGACACGCAGCACAGCACACCGTCAACCGTGTGCTGGCAGACGATGGAGGAGATGGCCCGGCAGCACATCCAGCAGTGGCTGCAGGACTTGCTTGAGCAGGAAGTGACGGAGTTTCTCGGCCGCGCTCGCTACCACCGCCGGGGCAGCAACGACCATGGCTACCGCAAGCTGCCTGACTCGTTTACACACCTATTGACACAACCTCAGTTGTGGTCAGACTGTTTCAGGAACACGGCGTCGCGGTGGCGACCGGCGGCGGCTTCAGGCCGAGGCGACCACGTCAAAGGAGCCCGGCAACACTGACATCTCGCCAGTCGTTGGATGAGCCGCCACGACGCCGTCTGTCTCAGCTTTCGAAGTACTTTGTCAAATGACATACAGTCCCCCCCCCAACAAGGGTCTCGACAGCACTGTTGGTGTCTTTGGTTACCTCTGTCTGTGTCTGCACGTACTTTTCTTTAAATTTCTCCTCGCTGCCGACCCGTTGGCATTCCGTGCGCTGAGCAGGGAAGACTACTGGGTGGAGAATCTCACCGCAGTCTGGTTTCTCCTGGCGGGCCTCTTGCTGTTCATCACGGCCTTGGTGGAGCGGATCTTCTTCCGAAAATGCTTCTATATTATCGGCGGTATGGCGATGGTGTTTGTCGCCGGCGAAGAAATCAGTTGGGGGCAGCGCATCTTCGGGTTTGCGACGCCCGATTTCTTGATGCGCTTGAATCAACAGAAAGAACTCACGGTCCACAATATCGTCAATGGAGCGTTTGACGTTATCTACTTGAATGGCACGCTGATCCTGTGTATCGTAACCAACGCGGCTTTCTTTGCCGGAAAAGACAGGCTTTTCGGGATTCCGTTGCCGTCAATCCTGCTGATGCTGGGCTTTCTGCTAATACTTTCCTATGAGTCAGGAGCGAACCTCCAAAGCGTCGTAGGAACGAACTTCCGAGACTTCATAGTGGGCATCAGAAAATCCTTCGGGTTTATTGTGGTTGAGGAGAAAGTGTTGCTGCTGTTCTTTCTCATCTTCACGTTGCTTTCAGGGCAAGTCAAATTGGTCATTGCTCCCGCTGCAACCTTGGCGCTCGTTTTTGGCCTCTCATATGTGAACTATAACTATCTTGTGGTAAGAATGCTTGTGGGAAGAATGCTTGAGATGCGCGAGTATCTGTTCGGTATCGGCTGCCTTTTCTATTCTTTGGAGATCGTGCTGGCTCAGGGACGGTTAGCGGCTATCTTACGAGCGCCGTTCACCGGCCTGAAACTGCCGGGTATCCGGATTCCATTCCGGCTGATGACCTACTCTGTAATTGCAGGCAGTATCGGGTTGGTGTTGTTTGCGTATTTCAACGCCCATGCCAAAGCTGCCATCATGGAGGAGGCATATCGGTCAATCACGGCCGGCGAGCCGGTCGTTCGCTCCAATTTTGACGTCTATCTCATCGTGAACGAGTTGGCCTACGTCAAGGAGCCATGCGGCGTGCCGGATATGCAGGAGCGGTTCTTTCTGCATGTCATCCCGGAGGCTGTGGAAGACCTGCCGGCCCACCGCCGGCAGTACGGCTTCGACAATCTGGACTTCTACTATTACGACCACGGCTCGATGCCGGCTCCTGGGGGCAAGTGCATAGCGGAGCATCGACTGCCCGATTATCCCATTGCCAGCATCAGAACCGGGCAGTACACCCGCAGCAAAGACCAAATCTGGAAAGCGGAGTTCCCCGTCCGCGGTCAGGGGAGCGAGGCCGCTGCCCGGTCGGCGCCAAGCAGGGTGCGGGGCGGGAGTGCTGTAGAATCTCTGTCCATGGAGCCGGTCGAGCGCTCCCGGTAGCGCACATCCTCGGAGTAGGCGTAGCCGACGGTGCGTTCATGCACGCCGTGATCGAACGACACCGCGCCGGGATTCTCGCCATCGCCAAGCGTCACGGCATCCGGGAGGTGCGTGTGTTCGGGTCCATGGCAAGGGGGGACGCGGACGCTGCCAGCGACGTCGATCTGTTGGTGTCGCTGCCGCCGGAGAGAACCGGTCTCGCGCTCGGCGCCTTGCTGATGGATGTTTCAGGATCTTCTTCACCGACGAGTGGAAGTCGTGACCGAGAAGAGTCTTCATCCGGCCCTTCGCGACCGCGTGCTGAAAGAGGCGCAGCCATTATGAACTCCGGCGCGCAGGGTGATCGAGTACTGCGGCGGAGTCGACTCAGCGGCTCAGCGCTGCAATCAAAGAAACCGAAGTGAGTATTCCCTGGCGCGCTATAGCCGGGTTTCGCAACGTCGTGGTGCATGCATACCCTGGACATCGACCTTGATGCGGTTTGGAGCGTCGTGGAACGCGATCTCCCCGAGTTGGCCGCCGCGGCCGACCGCATGGCCTGCTCCGTTGCCCAATGATCGACGGCGAGCGGGGCTCTCAGGCACATAGCCCCTACGCGGTCGTCCCCGCTTCCGCATCCCATTCGGCGATCGCGGCGGCGGCCGTCTCCAGCACCAGCTCCAGACAGCCCGGTCCGGGGAACGAGACCCAGTCCTGATAGAGGTTCCTGCCGTACAACTCGCGGGGGAGCAGGTAGGCGAGCGTGCCGTTGGTGACCGCGGAGAGCAGGATCGGGCGATTCGGGAAGCGGGAGCGCAGCTCGGTCTGCAGGACCGAGTACGGCTCGGCCGGCACGCCGAGCACGAAGGCGTCGCCGATCTGCCAGAGGCAGAGATCGAAGGGGATGGCGCCGCCGTCCGGCAGGGTCGGTCCGCGCAGCAGTCGCCGTCGGGCCCGCTCCCGCAGAGCGGTCGCGTCGCGGATCGCGATCGGGTCGCCTGCGGCTTCAGCGGCGCGCAGCTCGGCGGTGGCCTGCTCGTGCCGCGCCTGCAACTCGGCGGTCGACTCATGCGGCTTGATCGGCAGGTCGACGCGCACGGTGCGGCTGCGCAGCGCCTGGCCGCGGCCGCCGGCGGCCGGCTCGACGCCGGTGCGCTTCCACGCTCCGAGCGTCGCGCCGGAGATGATCGGACCGTCGTACTCGAGCTGCGTCCCCGCCGGCAGCAGCGATTCGACGGCGCCGGCGGCGGCGAACCCGAGCCGGCGGCCGTTGGCGTCGGCCACCGCGGTGTCGCCGGTGAATCCTTCGCGGGGACCGGTCTCTCCGCACGCGCCGAGCATGAACAGGCACGGCGCGCCGAAGGCGTCCTCCATCACCGCGCGCATCGCTCCGACGTAGTCGGGCGAAAGCGACCGGTTGGTCGGCCCCAGCGTGGTCGGATGGCAGCCGTAGTTGACCACCGTGGCCAGCACGCTGCCGTCGCCGGCGCAGACGCGGGCCGCCAGCACGGTGTCGTCCGCGTGCCCGTGCGGGTTGAACCCGGTGACGAACTGCTGCGAGCGCTCGTCCCACGCGTCCCGGTTCTGCGCCAGATCGCACGTTCCGGCGCCGAACCCGATCCACGCCGGGACCATCCGTCCGGCCGCTTCGGCGGCGGCTTCCGCGCAGTCGGCGATGAGCCGAGCGAAGTACGGACCGATCAGGTCCCCGCCCGGATGGTCCTTGAGAGACGCGCTGAGATTGGCGCCCGCGTGCGTGTGCGAGAAGGCGATGAGCAGCCGATCCGCACTCAGGCCGAGCGCGCCGCGCACCCCGCCGAGGAGCCGGGCCATCTCGTCCCGCTCCAACCAGCCCAGGTCGACGGCGAGCAGGACCAGAGGGGCGGCGCCGTCCTGCAGATCGGTCAAGGCCAGGGCGGTGGCGGTAAAGGGGCGGTGCACCCCCTCGGCGGTCTCATGCAGGGCCGCGCCGAAGCAACGGCTCTGGATGCCGACCGGCGGCGTCACGTCGCGCCGGGCGACGCCGGCGCGGCAGCGGGCGTATGGCTGGCGGTACGGATCAAGTGCGCTCATGGCGCTCAATCTACCATCGCGGCGCGTGCCGTCGAACCGCCCGAGCGGTACCATGAACGCATGAGCTGGGCGGCGGCGGAACCGGACGTGCGAACCGTGCTGGAGGCCCATCCCGACCCGCTCGCCTCACTATCTCGGGCGGACATCCCGGCCATCGTGCTGCGCGGCGCCTACCGGGCCGAGCACTGCGCCGCGCTGATCGACCGGTTCGCGCAGCGCGGACTCATGGACAGCCGTCTGCTCGATCCCGGCGGCGCGCAGCCGCGGCGGGTCGACATCGGCACCAGCCTGAGCAACCGCGCGGCCGACAAGGAGGCGTTTCTGGCCCATGCGCAGGCGACCCGATCGCTGTTCGCCGCGCTGTTCGCCGGCTACCCGGACCCGGTGCGACTGGTCTACGACCGGCTGGCCGAGTTGGCCGCCGGCAAGCGGGTCACGACCGCGCACGAACCGGACGGGCGTTCCTACGGACCGGCGATCTTCCGCATCCACTACGCCGGCCACCGCTACCCGCCGCACGTCGACCACGCCGGCGCGCACGAGCGGCGGCTGAGCTACGCGGTGAGCCGCTTCGCCCATCAGTTCGCCGGGGTGTTGTGCATGCAGAACAGTCGGTCCGGGGCTAGGCGGTCCGGGGGCAGGCGATCCGAGGGCAGGATCGCGCAGTCGATCCTGCACCGCTGCCTGTGGACCCCGGGGCTGGAGCCGTGCCTGCAGCAGGACCGGTTCGCGGCCTACGCGGAGGCCAACGCGATCGAGCGCTATCGGGTCGACCTGCAGCCCGGCGATCTCTATTTCTTCAACACCCGTCTGGTCCACGAGGTGCCGGCGCTGGAGGGCTCGGCGCCCCGCGTCGTGCTGGCGGTCTTCATCGGCTACTCGGAAGGCGATCCGGAGGTGTTCGTCTGGTCATGAACGGATGCCGGCGGCGTCCGGCCGTGTTGGCGGCTCGACGCCGATGGCGTAGACTCAGGGCCGTTCGACCCAACCGATTTCGTCAAATGGAGATAAGGAGGGATGTACCCGATGCGAACCAGAAGAATCGATGTGACGCGGCGCGCCGCAGTGGCCGCAGCCGTTGCGGCGCTCTTGATCGCGCCGGCGGCGGTGATGGCCGACACCAACGCCAAGGTCTACCAGCTCGACGAGTGGGTGAGCATGTCGGGGCCGATCGCCTCGTTCAAGGAGGCGCCCATGCTGGCGAGCATGGTGGCGGCCGGCGATCTGCCGCCGCTGTCGGAGCGGCTGCCGAGCAACCCGCTGGTGGTCGAGCCGGTCGGCGAGATCGGCCGGTACGGCGGCATGCTGCGCGAGCTGCGGGCCGAGAACGGGCCGGTCAACGCCAATCACTGGGTCTGGGAGTACTCGGCCGCCTACTCGCCCGACATGAGCTCGATCTTCCCGAACGCGCTGGCCGGCTGGGAGTGGAACGACGACGTAACGACCATCACGCTGCACCTGCGCGAAGGGATGAAGTGGAGCGACGGCAAGCCGTTCGTCGCCGACGACTTCCTGTTCTACTGGAACGACATCGGCATGAACGAGGAGTTGAACCCGTCGCCGCCGTCGCAGATGCGGTTCGGCGCCGCCGCCGGCGTCATGGCGAAGATCAGCGACACCGCGGTGCAGATCGCCTGGGAGGTGCCGGCCGGGCTGTTCGTGGAGTTCATGGCGCGCTGGCGCCCTGCCAACTACGCCCATTCGGAGTACCTGAAGCAGTTCCATCCGGGCTATGCGTCGATGGAGTCGATCGAGGCGTCGATGAAGGAGGGCGGCTTCGAGACGTGGATCGATCAGTTCACGACGATCTACAACCCGCAGAACAGCCCCACCGTGCCGGTGATCGGGCCGTGGAAGGTCGAGGGCATGCCGACCGATCAGGTGATCACCCTGTCGCGCAACCCCTACTACTGGAAGGTCGATACGGCGGGCAATCAGCTCCCCTACATCGATTCGATCCAGTCGACCGGCGTGCCGCCCGGCGAGGCCGAGCTGCTGAAGATACTGGCCGGCGAGTCCGACCTGCAGGCGCCGGGCCAATGGGGCGGCATCGACAACCTGATGGTGGTGAACGGGAACGCCGACAGCGCCGGCTATCGCCGCATCCAGTACTGGTGGCCGGGCGGCGAGCAAGGCCTCATTCTCTTCAACTTCTCGCACCAGGATCCGGTGCTGAAGGATATCCAGAACGACAAGCGGTTCCGCGTCGCGCTGTCGCACGCCATCGACCGTGACGAGATCAACCAGACCTTCTACAAGGGGCTGGGCGCGCCGTCGCAGCCGACCGTGCAGGCAGGCCCGCCGTTCCACGGCGAGAACCTGTTCAAGGTCTACCTGGAGCACGACCCGCAGAAGGCCAACGATCTTCTGGACGAGATGGGACTGGACCGGCGCGACGGCGACGGCTACCGCCTGCGCTCCGACGGCGAGCGCCTGCGCATGCAGATCTACGTGATGCCGCTCGGCCAGAGCAACGAGATCGCCGATCTGTACAAGGACTACTGGCAGGAGATCGGCATCGAGATCGTCAACCGGGCAGGAACCTGGGACGCGTTCGGCGCGGTGTACAACTCCGGTGAGTTCGACCTCATCATGTTTCCGTTCGGCTTGGCCGGCCGCCCCATGAATCCGCTGGTACGGGGCGAGGTGGTGCCGGTCGGCACTTGGTTCTCGCCCAACGCGCCGTGGGCCGCGTGGCTGAACAGCGACGGCGCCGAAGGCGACGAGCCGCCCGAGGCGCTGAAGCGGATCGCCGAGCTGCGCGAGCAGGCGATCAGCCTGTCGGACGAGGCGGAGGTGGTCGCCCTGACGATGGAGATATTCGCTATCCTGGAAGACGAGCTCTACATGATCGGCGCGGTCCGGCCGCCCACGCAGGACTACTACGGCATCGCCAGCACGGCGCTGGGCAACGTCCCGGATCCGATCATCGCCGAGCACATCCACGAAGTCCCGGCGCAGTTCTACTTCAAGCAGTAACCGCCGGCAGCACGAAGACCGACCAGGGAGGAGGGAACCGATCCCTCCTCCCCGAAATGACGCTGGACGGATACGGAAACATCAAGGATGCGCTCTCACCAGCATGAACACCGTATCCGCACCGGCTCCTCTCAAATAACGCGCAAATTTCTTCGAGACGAGCCTGTCGGTCGTCTGCAATCCGAGACGTAGCGGAGAGCGGAGAAGGTGCAGTTTTGAGCGGAACGGAAACCACAGACGATCGCGCCGAGCGCAAGACGGTACTCGAGGTCAACGGGCTGCAGACGTACTTTTACACCGACGAAGGCGTCGTCAAGGCGGTCGATGGACTTTCGTACCGGGTGCGAAAGGGCGAATTCGTCGGTCTGGTAGGCGAAAGCGGCTGCGGCAAGAGCGTGAGTGCAATGTCGGTGCTGCGCCTGATTCCGCATCCGCCCGGCCTGATCGTGGGCGGCGAGATCCTGTTCGGGGGCGAGGACCTGCTGAAGGTGGACGAGTCGCGGATGCGCGACATCCGTGGCAACCGCATCGCCATGGTGTTTCAGGAGCCTACCACCTCCCTCAACCCGGTGCTGACCGTGGGGCGGCAGATCTCCGAGTCGATCGAGCGGCACCGCAACGCCGACAAGGCCACGGCAATGGCCGAAAGCGTCCGCCTGCTGGAGTTGGTCGGCATTCCCGACCCGGAGCGGCGCATCAAGGACTATCCCTTCCAGTTCTCGGGCGGCATGCAGCAGCGGGTGATGATCGCCATGGCGTTGAGTTGCAGCCCCGAGCTGCTGATCGCCGACGAACCCACCACCTCCCTGGACGTGACCGTGCAGGCGCAACTTCTGGAGGTCGTCGCCGACCTGCGGGAGCAGCTCGACATGGCCGGTATCATCATCACCCACAACCTGGGGCTGGTGGCGCGCTACGTCGACCGCGTCAACGTGATGTACGCCGGCAAGCTGGTGGAGTCGGGCGCCACCGACGTCATATTCGCCGAACCCAAGCATCCCTATACCATCGGCCTGATGGCGTCGGTGCCGCGCCTCGACAGCCCGCGCAAAGTGGCGCCGCGCGCCATCGAAGGGTCGCCGCCCAACTTGGCGCACCTGCCTGACGGCTGCCCGTTTGCGCCGCGCTGCTCGTTCGCGATGGACCGGTGCCGCGAGGAGCAGCCACAACTGGAGCCGGTCAGCGACGGCCACTATCGGAGCTGCTTCTACGATGCGAGCAAGCTGGAGAAGGTGATGGTATGAGTGACGGCAGCAACGGCGCCGAACACCTTCTGGAGGTAAGGAATCTGATCAAGTACTACCCCGTTACCGCCGGCGTGCTGCGCCGCAAGGTGGGCGACGTCAAGGCGGTGGACGGGGTCAGCTTTTCCATCGAGCCGGGCGAAACCCTGGGACTGGTGGGCGAAAGCGGCTGCGGCAAGACCACCACCGGACGCTGCATCCTGCAACTGCAGGAGATCACCTCCGGCGAGGTAATGTTCCAGGGCCAGGACCTGACGAAGATGAAAGGCGAGGCGCTGCGCTGCATGCGGCGCCACATGCAGCTCATCTTCCAGGATCCCTTTGCCTCTCTCGACCCGCGCATGACCGCCGGCGACATCGTCGGCGAGCCGCTGCGCGTGCACGACATCGCCCAGGGGAAGCGGTATCGGCAGCAGGTCTTGGAACTGCTGAGCATGGTGGAGCTGTCGCCCACCGTCGCCGGCCGCTATCCGCACGAATTCAGCGGCGGCCAGCGCCAGCGCCTCGGCATCGCGCGCGCGCTGGCGGTGCGGCCGGCGTTCATCGTCTGCGACGAACCGGTGTCGGCCCTCGACGTCTCCATTCAGGCGCAGATCATCACGCTGCTGATGCGGCTGCGCGACGAGTTCCACCTCACCTACCTGTTCATCGCGCACGACTTGGCGGTGGTGCGCAACATCAGCGACCGGGTGGCGGTGATGTATCTCGGCAAGATCATGGAGATTACCACCAGCGACCGACTGTACGACGAACCGCGGCATCCCTACACCATCTCGCTGCTGTCCGCGGTGCCGATTCCCGATCCGGTGGTCGACCGCACCCGGGAGCGGATCATCCTGAAGGGGGACGTGCCGAGCCCGATGAATCCGCCGAGCGGCTGCCCGTTTCACACCCGCTGCCCGCACGCAGAGGAGATATGCAAGAGCCGGGTGCCCGAGCTGAAGCCAACCGGTCCCAACCACTGGACCGCCTGCCATCTGGTCGAGGCAGCCTGATCACACCGCGCATCGGCCAGTCGTGAAGGGCAAGGAGACCGGCTCGACAAAGAGCCGGACGCGGGGCGTATCGCGGGGCGCACCGCAACGCGGGCCTTCGCGGCGGCCGCTCGGGCGGGGGTCTACGTCACTGCGGGGCGCCGTCCATCAGGGCGTCGAACTCGTCGTCCGATAACAGGTTGTCGTCCCGGTCGAGCTGGTAGGCGATCGCGTAGGCGCCGCGGTTCACGCCGCTCAGGTTGGGTTCGCCGCGGTGCCACGTGTAGTTCGTGAAGAAGTACGCGTCGCCCGGTCCGCCGGGGATCAGGTCTTCGCGCGAGTCGTCCACGGCATCCAGGGCTATCCGCTTGCGCTGGTACTTCGCGCCGTCGCGGCCGTGCTGGGGGACCTGGTCCCAATACAACTCGTGGTACTGGATACGCCAGATCGCGTGCGTGCCCGGCTGGAAGCCGAGCGCGATGGCGCCGCGCTCCACCTGATCGAGCGCGATCCAGCAGTTGAGGCACACCTTCGGGCGCAGCTTCCAGTAGAAGCAGTCCTGGTGGTAGAAGCTGCGCCCGGCCCGGTACACCGCCGGCTTGAAGATCGTCTGGTCGGTATAGCGCTTGACCGGTCCCCCGAGCAACGCCTCCATGGCGCCGACCAGCTTGGGATTGCCGGTGAAGTCGTCGAAGACCGATTCGATCATCGACGGCAGTTGCAGCGAGCCGGATCGGTAGTTGCCGCCGGGCGTGTCCCGGTCCTCGGGATCCCAGCTCTGCAGGTGCCGGTGCGGCCAGCCGTAGTCGTGATAGCCGTTCCAGAGCTCCTCGATCCGCGTCCGCACCGGCTTGGTTTCCGTTTCGTTGAGCAATCCGCGGACGACGCAGTAGCCGTCGCGATCGAGTTGCCCCTTGTGCGCTTCCGTGACCATGACGCCCTCCTTCGACGTGTGTCCCGTGTCCGTATCGGCGACGATCGCCATCAGTTCTTCCCGTATCCCATTTCGTCCCAGACCTCCCCGGCCCGGGCCTTCGCCTGGGGCGTGGGCTCCCGTGCCGCCGTAATGCTGGGCGGCGCATCCGGAGGCTCGACGCCTCCCGGCCACGGCGACCAGGTGTCATGCTGTATTTTCGCCCTCTGCGCCTCGTCGGCGAAGTCGGGGACCTCGACCGGTTGACCGTGCCGGAGAGCGCTCTTCCACGCCAAGATGCCGACCGAACTCATCCCCACCGCCCGATATACGTCCAGGAACGGCCGCTCGCCCGACCTGATCGCCCGCGCGAAGTGGTGGTTGGTCCAGAAGTCCCCGCCGCCGTGGCCGGCCCGCTCGGCCAGCTCGGCGTGCTCCGGCCACTCGGGGAGGTACGAACGCTCCAGCGGCTGATTGGGCCACCGGTTCCATGGCTCGTGCCACACGCGCACGTGGCCGGGACCGAAGTAGCCCGGCCCGCGGGCGATCTCCATCGCCCCGCGCGTGCCGTGCACGCGGTACCAGTTGCTGTGCCCCGGCAGCACCAGACCGAAGATGCGGAACACCGAGCCGTCGTCCATGCGGCACAGGATCACCGAGCCGGGATCGCCGCGGCGCATGGAGAGCTCGTCGACCTCCGGCGCGGCGATGGAAAGCGCGTTGACGGTCCGCGGCATCGATCCGGTGACGTACACCAGCGGCGCCAGCGCATGGGTGCAGTAGTAGGTCGACGGCAGCCAGTTGCGCCAGTGATGCTCGCCGGGAGCCAGGCGCAGGCGCGCGTCCGGCTCCATGGGGTGGTTGTACTCGCCCTCCGCATAGGTGACCCGGCCGATCTCGCCGGTTCGGTACAGCCGGCGCATCTCCTGGCTGAAGACCGTATAGCAGTAGTTCTCGGCGAGCATGTAGATGCAGCCGGAGCGCTCCGCCGCCCGGCAGAGCGCCACGCCCTGGGCGATCGTGCCATTCGCCGACGTCTCGCTCAGCACGTGCTTGCCGGCGTCGAGCGCCTTGACCGCGAACGGCGCGTGCTCGTGGAAGTAGTTGGCCAGGATCACCGCATCCAGGTCGTACTCCAGAAAGGCGTCGTACTCGGTGAAGGTGGCGACCCCGTAGGTGCGGCCGGCCGCCCGCAGGCGCTCCTCCCACACGTCGCAGATGGCGACCAGCTTCATCCCCACCGCCTCGGTGGCGCCCTTGATGAAGCTTTCGCCGCGGCGCACGCCGACCACGCCGACCCGTATCTCACCGTCGCGCACGGAACCCTCTCCGGCTCGGCGGGGCATCGCCCCAGTCCGGGACGTCCAACAGCTCGCCGTCGCGCAACGCCGACTTGTGGGCCATCACGCCGGGCGCCATGTAGCGCACCGCCTCCCAGACGTTGATCGCCGGGATGCGGTCGGCTGCCACCGCGTCGACAAACTCGTGCACCAGGTACGCATGCGACCCGCCGTGGCCGCCGTAGGCGTCCGAGCCAGTGCCGTCCCGGTACGCCTGCACCACTTCGTCCGGGAGCGGGTCGCGCATCTCGTCCACCGTCACGGAGGCGGCCCCTTCCAGGTCGACCCAGGTCATGTCCTTGTAGCTCGCGCGGGTGCCGAAGATCCGAAAGGTCTCGGTCTCGTGGTGGCCGACCTGCCGGAACTCGCAGATGCGGCACACGGCGCCGTTGGACATCCGAAACTGCGCGGTTTCGAGCTTGATACGCCTCCACAACGCCGCCCGCGGCGTCGGCTTGGTCAGGGTGGAAGCCGTGGACACCGCTAGGCCGTCTTGGCCGTCTTGCTGGTTTTCATGAAGAGACGGTTGCGGCCATCCTCATAGCGGTAGTCGATGTCGTCCATCATCTCCCGCACCAGATGGATGCCCAGGCCGCCCACCGGGCGCTCGTCGAGCGGCGCATCGGTATCCGGTTGCGGAGCTTCGGACAGCGGGTCGAAGCGCGGCCCGTCGTCTACGATCTCGATGCTGACGGTGTCCGCCTCGCAGACTACGATCACTTCCAGCTCGCTCGCGCCGGCCGATCGGCCGTGGGTCATGACGTTGAGGGTCATCTCCTCCAGCACCAGGTTCATGCGGAACAGGAACTCCGGGGACCACTGCTCGCGCTCCCCCAGCTCCTCGATGGCGCCGGTCACGTCGGCCAGCCGTTCGGGGTGCGGCTCCAGCCGCAGATGCAGGTCGGCGCCCGCTTCGCTCATGCGCCACTCCTTACCGCCGGGGCTGCGCACCCTGCGGCCGATCGTTGGCCCCACGGAACATCAAAGCGGTCAGGCGCTCACCGCCTGGGTCGCCTCTTCCCGGGAAGCGTGGACCTGGATGATGCGGTCGAAACCGCTGATCTCGAAGACTTCCTGGATCGACGGCGACAGCGAGCAGATGGCGAACTTGGCCTGCTGCCGCTGCAGCCGCCGCGCCAGAAGCAACGTCGCCCGAAGCCCGGAACTGCTGATGTAGGTCAGCTTGCCCATGTCCAGGACCACCGCGCGATCATCGTCGTCGATCGCCTCTTCGAACTGGTCCTGGAACTCCTGGGAATTGCTGCCATCGATACGACCGTCGACAGCCACGACCAGCGCACTGCCGTCACGCTCACTGTTTACTTCCACTTATCCTTCTCCCTGTCATGAGTTATGACTTGCGCCGCCGTTCGGCAGCGCCGCCATGACGCCGGGGCGACGCTGCGCCGCGGCCCCGATGATGGTCGATGATACCCGGCAGGTCGACCGGACGCGACCGCCACCGGCTCCGCTCATCGGTCGATCCGCTTTCGCAGGATGAGGCGGTTGCGCTCGCCGACGCGCAGGTAGGACACCTCGTCCACCAGAGCGCGCAGGCCCGCTCCCAGACACCCGCTGCCCGGCTCCACGCCGTCCGCCGTTTCGTCCATCGGATCATAGTCTCCACCGTCGTCTTCCACCGTAACCTCTGCCACGCCCCTGTCGAGCGTAGCGCGGACGGCGATCTCGTATTCGTTTACCGACAGCCGGTCATCGATCGCGTTGACCACGGTCGCCTCCAGCGCCTTTCGAAGATGCTCCGCGCCGTCGGGGCCGATGCCTCCGCTCTCCGCGAACGCCCCGATCTCGTCGGCGATGCGGGGAAGGTCGGCGCGATCGTTGCGCAGCGAGAACCGGCGCACGACGATCGTGTCCTCGGCCGTGCCGCGGCCGAGAGCCAGCATCGTGATGTCGTCGAACTGCGCCGCTTCGCCGGCGAACTCCTCGATCGATCGGAGCATCATCTCCAGCGTGTCGCCGGTGCTGCGTTCGGCGTTCTGCCGGAGGACCTCTTCCATGCGCTCGTAGCCGTACTCCGCCTCGGCCACGTTGGCCGACTCGGTGACTCCGTCGGTATAGAGAAACAGCTTGCCGCCGGATGGCACGGTCACTCGTTGTTCCCCATAGGTGAGCCCGTCGAACATCGCCACGGCGACGCCTCCGGTCAGCGGAAGCCGTTCGAGCCGATCGCCCGCCAGCAGCAGCGGCGGGTTGTGGCCGCCGTTGGCGTACACGAAGCTGGCATCGCGCAGGTCGTACACGCCGTAGAAGAGAGTCACGAACAAGTCCCCGCCGGAGGCATCGATCAGGGTGTCGTTCACCATCTCCAGGCACTGACCGGGGGTGCGCTCCGCCTGTCGCGCGGTAGCGCGAATCACGGTGCGGGTCACGGCCATGAACATCGCCGCCGGCACGCCCTTGCCGGCGACGTCGCCGATGACGACGGCGATGCGGTAGTCGTCCAGCGGGAAGAAGTCGTAGAAATCGCCGCCGACTTCCTTGGCGGGATGCATGGCGGCGCGGATATCGATTTCCTGCGACGTGAAGCGCACGCCGGGGAGGAACGAGTGCTGCACGCGGGTGGCGATCTGCAGGTCGCGCTGCAAGGACAGATACGCGGTTCTGGTACGCAGCGCCTCCTGCAGCTCGGCCACCAGCGCCGTCAGCCGCTGCTGCTGGCGGCCGACCCGACCGGTCATCTTCTGGAAGGCGAGTCCGATCATCTGCAGGTCGTTGCCGCTTTCCTGATCTCCGTTCGGGTCGGCGGCCGCGGCGCCGCCCGGCGACTCCACCTCGGCGAGGTCCTTGAGGATGTCGCGCCGTTCCTCCTCGTTCAAGGTGTCGGCCAGACGGGTCATCTCGCTGTGGATGAAGCGTTCCTGCTGGCGCCGGCGGAGCAGCGCGCGGCGGCGGTGCCGGCGCAAGGCCAGCGTCTGCGTGCGGAAGGTGTTCACCGCGCGGGCGATCCGCGCCACCTCGTCGTCGCTTTCCTGCTCGCTCACCGCCACGGTCGCCTGCGTGTCGCCCCGCGACAGCGCGTCGAGCACCACCACGCCGTCGGTCAGACGCGACAGCGCGCGCCGCAGATAGAGCGACAGGCCGAGGAGCGACAACAGCACGAAACCCGCGCCGGCAAGGAGGGTGATCAGACTGACGCGCCGCCGTTCGGCCTCGGCGGCGCTCACGTCCTGCACCGTGACCACGGTCGCGACCAGGTTGCCGAGATCCGCTTCGAGCAGGAACGACGCGCCCGCGAACGCCCGGTCGCCGCTGCGCTGCGGCTCCGTGGTACGCCGGGCGAGCCATGCCGCCCCGCCCACCTGGTCCCAGACCTGCGGATCGGTTCCCGCCAGCAGACGGCCGCGCCGGTTGACGATCAGCGCTTCCGCGCCGGTGTCGGCCTTCAACTCGGTGAGCGCATCCAGAATGTCGATCGCGTAGATCGCTACCGCGAGCAGGGCGCCGTCGCCACCGTACACCGGAACGCCGACCGACAGGGTGACGTTGCGCTCGGAGTCGATGGCGACCCCGCCGCCGCTCCATCCCTGCTCGATCATGCGCGCCAGCGCGTCGTCGCTCGCCGCCGCGACCAGCTCGAAGGCCGGAACAGAGGAGTACAGCACCTCCGTCGTGGGCGAGACCAGGTCGAGCCGGGTCACGTCTCCGCCGGCGCGCAGCTCGGCGAGCGCCGCCTGTGCCGCCGCGAGGATCTCGCCGCGGTCACCGCTCTCCAGGGCCGCCCGCAGCGCCGGGTTCGCGGTGACGACCGGCGTGTGCTCGCGCATGCGCTGCACCCCGGTCTCCACGATCTTGCTCCACAGCGCGCGGCTACCGGTCCGGGTCGTCCGGTCGAGCTGATCGCGCAGCGCCTGTTCCCGCAGATTCCCGGCGAGCACCAAGCCAGCCACCATCACCGCCATGAAGCCGATGACGATGATGCCGATGCGCGCCTTGAGGCCCATCGGCCCTACTCCTCCACCACCTGCGCGATGCGCAACAGGCTGAGCGGGGGATAGACTTCCAGCTCCAGGGCTACCGGCATGCGGATGAGCAGCGCGAACCGGGCCAGTGAGGCGACCGGGAGGTCTTCCGCAAGCTCGCCGCCGACCAGGATGCGTTCCGCCTGGGCTCCGGCGAGCTTGCCGACCAGGTAGTAGCGGCTCACGAAGCCGAGCACGGCCTGGGAGCCCTCGAAGGTCGCCTCGGTGCCGGCGACCGTCGGTATGCCGCGCTCGGCCGCCAAACCGGTGACCTGCGCCCGATTTCGGGTCAAGAAGGAATCGGGGCCGATGTAGAGGAACTCTACGCCGCCGCCCGCCAGTCGGTCGACAGCTTCACTCAGCCGGTTGGGATCGGCCCGGCCATCGTCGTCGAGCGGTACCGGCGCCTCCAGCAGCTCGATGCCGCGCTCCGCCGCCGCCGAGCGGAGCTGCTCGACGTTGATCACCGAGTTCTGCTCCAGGGAGTTGTAGACCACGCCCAGGCGCTCGACGGAACGGTACGCCAGGAGGGCGTCGAGCTGCCGTTCCACCGGTGGCAGGAACGCCGTGCCGGTGATCGGGCGGCCGGTCGACTCGAAGCTCTCGACGATCCGCGCCTCGATCGGATAGGCAACGATCGAGAACACGCCGGGTATCCCCTGCACGTGCGCGGCCGGGTCCGATTCGCCGTAGCGTCCAAAGATGCCGGCCGTCGTCGAGGTGCCGAAGGTGTGCACCAAATCGGGCTTTACGGACTTTATCTCGGCGACGACCTCGGGGATGCGGCTCCGATCCTGAGCGAGGTTGCGCAGCGTGTAGCGCACCGGTATGCCCTGCTCCTGCAGGTGCGCGCGGAAGCCGTGCTCGACGTCGGTCTCGCCGCGCCACACCACCAGGAATACGTGGAACGGCTCGGCCGGCGTGCGGACGGCCGGCGTCTGGGCAGCCGCCACGCCGGCCAATCCGAGCAGCAGCGCCGCGGCGAGCGCTCTCACGTAGACACCCTGCCCGCGCCGCGCGACGCCCGACCGATCACGATATAGAGCAGGGTGCAGACCAGCACCAGTCCGCCGACCGCGAGCATGGCCCGCCCGTAGGAGACGGCGGCCGCCACCGCCGCTACCAGCATCGCTCCCGCCGCGGTGCCGACCCGCTCCAGGGTGCGGTACATGCCGACGATCGCGCCCGGGCCGAGTCCCAGACGCTGGCTGGCGTCCTGCGCGATCTCCTGAACCACGGCGAGCTGCGTCACGGTCACCATCGCGTGACCGGCGCCCATCACCGCCAGTGCCGCCAGCACCACGCCGGTCGTGTTCGCCAGCGCCGGCAGCGCGCACCCGACGGCGATCACGAAACCGCCGGCGACCATCAGCCACCGCGGCCGCCGGCCGCGGTCCGCGCTCCGGGCGACCAGCGGCGTGACCACCACGCAGGCGACGCCGTACACCATCATCACCCGGCCGATGTTCGACTGGATGTTGCCCAGGTCGGCCAAGTAGAGCGGCACCAGATAGAAGAACAGGCCGCCCAGCACCAGCTTGCTCGGCAACGCGGAGAACGCCGTCACCAGCAGCAACTCGCGGTCCGCGAGCAGCCGGAGCCAGCCGCGCAGGCCGACCCTGGCCGAGCGCACGCTGTCGATCCCGCCCGGATCGATCGTGACGAGCGCCGCCGCCGCAGAGACCGCGGCGAGCGCGCCCGCCACCAGCAGGGTCTGCTGGTAACCCAGGCGGTCGGCGAGCATCCCGCCGATCGCCGGACCGCACACGAAGGCCGCGAACACCGCCCCCAGGAACCCCGACATGCCGACCGCCCGCGTCGACCGATCGGTGTGCTGCGCGACGTACGCCTGCGCGGAGATGAAGATGATGCCGTAGCCGGCGCCGGAAAGCGTCCACCACATCAGCCCTTCGCCGATCGTGTCGGCAAAGGCGGTGCCCACGTGTCCAGCGACCGACGGGATAATGCCGGCGACGAACATGCCGCGCGGCGCGACGCGATCGGTAAGCGCTCCGGCGATCGGGATCGAGATGAGCACCATGGTCATGAACGCCGTGATCGGCAGCCCGATCGCCAGCTCGCGGCTCAAGCCGGCGATCGGCGTGTAGATGCCGTCGAAGAACAGCGGGAGGAACGGCCGCGAGATCTCCTGCGCCAACATGAACAGGAACAGCGGAATCCGCACGTCCATCGGCGATCGGGAGACCAGCGTGGTCTCCGAGCCGGGGGCCACGAAGTGGAAGCGCGTCCGTATCTCCGCCAGCACGTCCCTGATGCGCTTCTGCACGCCGCGGTCGAGCTGCACTTCATGCGCGTCCTCGGCTTCCTCCACCAGCTCCGCGAACGCCGCGTTGATGCGCTGCAGCGCACCGTTGAGGAGCTGGCCGAAGCGGCCCACCTCGTCCCGGTAGCGCACGCCGAAGCGGCTGCCGAAGTCGCCCTTGGCGCTGAGCGCCAGCAGGCGGTCAGCCATCCCGATCGGCCCCGAGACCCGCACCACCACCAGGGCCAGCAGCAGCTCGATGCCGATGAGCAGGGTGACCAGCAGCACGGTGCCGATGTCGAGGCGCAACGCCGCCAACTCGGAGCGCACCGCCCCGCCCTGCACCTGCACGAGCAGCGACGCCTGCCGGCCGTCCAGAATCGGCACCTCCAACTCCAGGTCGGCTGAGTCGCGGCCCGACGGCGCCAGGGCGCCCCGCGCATAGATCGCGACGCCCGCAGGATCCACGACCGCCACGTGCCGGAAGTCCGGGTTGTCCTGCAGCGCGCCATCCAGGAACGCGTCCATTTCCACCATCGAGCGGAGCGGGATTCCCAGGGACAGGCCGTAGCCGATCTGCTCGGCGACCAGCTCGCCCGCCGCTTCCGCCCTGCGGCGCACCTCGGGAAGCAGGTTGTCCTCGAACGTCCTGGCCAGCAGGAACGACAGGACCCCCTGCGACAGGATCAGCAGCAGTGCCGTCAGAGCGGCAAGCCGCAAGGCCACGTTCCGGTAGACGCTCCGTTCGTACCGGTTCTGCGACGAGTCCGGCGCCGCCCGGCGCGCCGCGATGGCCGGCGTGCTCATCTCCCGCCGCCGGCCACGATCTGCTGGCCGGCCTCCCGTTCGATCCGTCGAATCTCCCGGGCGCCGTCCGCGACCGCTCGCTGCGCCGCCGCCGTCGTCTCCGCGAACCGCACCGCGAAGGGATCGGGCTCCGTCGCCGCGTCGGTCTTCACGTCCGGATCGATCGGCGCCTGCAGCGCCTGCAGGCGCTGCCGCAGCGGCCGGGTCACGAAAACCGACAGGCCGGCGCCCAACAGCACGAACCCGACCACGATCGCCGCGCACAGCAACGCGATGCGCAGCGCCATGTCGCGCACGTTGTCGTCGAACTCGGCGCGCGAAAACCGCAACGCCAGCGATCCCACCGGGTGTCCAAGGCTGTTCTCCACGCGCAGGCCGACCACGTGAGCGTCCGGCTCCAGCCGCGACCAGACCCGCGGACCGGCATTCCACTCGGTGGTCCAATCCTCCGACACCAAGTCGTCGCGCAGGCTCTCGTCGGTGCTGTAGAGGACCTTGCCGTCCTCATCGAACATCTCGATCGACAGGACCTGCGGGTCCTGCGCGATGCTGTCCTGCATGTCGGCTTCGACGCCGGGCAGCTCGCCGAGGGCCAAGCCGATCGACAGCGACGCCTCTATGTTGTGACCGATGTCCTGCAGCACCAGCGCGTGCCGATCGCGCAGCACGTCGCCCAGGTACTTGCGATATTCGTAGTGGTTCAGCAACCCCGTCAGCGAAACGGCGGAAGCCAGAATGAAGCAGATGCTCGCCGCTACCCGCGGGCGGAGGCTGAAACGAACGGCCGGCGATTGCGGCCCCTCCACCACTGTCGCGCCCGGCATTGCCGAAAACGATGCGCGCCGCGGCGCGGCGTGTCAAACGAGCTTCGCGGGCCGGCTCACGAGCCGCCGATCCCCAGCGCGCCGGCGCGCTCCGCCTGCCATGCCTCTACCTCCGCCGCGCCGACGGCCTGCCGGTGCCAGAGCGCCCAGTTGAGGCAGGCGATCAGATCGTCGGGATGCTCGACCCCGATCCCCAGCCGGACCAGCCGGTCGACGCCGATGCGGCGGATCTCCTCCTCGGCGGTGAAGTACTCGGACACCGAGCGATGGTGGTTCAGCTTGGTGGCCAAGCCGTCGAAGCTCAGCGCGTAGCGCAGCACCCCGCACGTGGCCAGCACGTCGCAGAAGTGGCGCGTCTGCGCTTCGCCGGCGCCTCGCAGCCGGAAGCTCACGAGCGAGCCCGGCGCCGTGTAGTGCCGCTCGATCACCGCGGCGTCCGGATGGCCGGGCGCCGCGGGGTGAAACACCGCCTCCACCAGGGGATGGGAGGCCAGGAACGCGGTCACCGCCCGCGCGGTGGCGCAGCGCCGGCGGAAGCGCGATTCGGCCCGGTCCAGTCCGGCCAGGATCGCCGTGGCGCGGCGCCAGTCGGCGATGCCGCCACGCATCGCCTGCAGATCCATCACGCCGTTGAGCAGCCGGACGTCGTCGGATGCCAGGTAGCCCCACATGTCGCGATCCTGTCCGGCCAGCGCCTTGGTGCCGGACACCACCACCACGTCGACGCCCTCCCAACGCAGCGCCGGCTCCGCCAATCCCCAGGGCGTGGCGATCGTGCTGTCGAGCGCCACCACCAGCCGCGCGCCGCCGGCCGCGCGCACCGATCCGGCGGCGCGCGCCAGCGCCTGCGGGTCGACCGCCCGCATCAGCGGGTTGGTATAGGTCTCCAGGAACAGCAGCCGCGTGTCCGGTCGCAGCGCGGCCGCCAGCCCCACGTGGCTCAGATCGTCCACCAGCGTGAGTTCGCCGCCGAGCAGCGTGGTGAGCCGGCTCAGGTACGCCTTGCTCTTGTTGTAGACGCCGCGCGCGCACGCCACGTGGTCGCCCGGCTCCAGCACCGCGTCGAACAGCAGGGCGCACGCCTGCATGCCGGTGTCGGTGAGCACCGCCGCCTGCGCCCGCTCCAGGTCCCGGACCCACGCCAGCAGCCGCCGCGAAGGCGTGGTGCCGTACCGGCCGTATATCTGCGGCAGGTCCGACCAGCACGCGGAGCCCAGGAACATCAGCTCCTGCTTGCGCTCCTGCCATCGGACCATGGGTCCGCTGCCGAGCAGGTCGAGCTGGATCGTCTCTCCGTCGGGATGCAGATACGGAACGCCGGCGCGCCGGATCGCGGCGTCTATGCCCTCGTGCAGGCCGCGGGTGGCGGCATCCATCGAAGCCAGCCGCGGCCGCTCTCGCGGCGCACCCGCCGGATCGAGATAGGCGCCGCTCACCTCCGAAGCGGCCTCCGGCGCCGGATCAACCCGACACCCCCACCAGATCGCACGCTTCCGGCGGCATCCAGTGGGCGTCCCGACCCGCCCACTTGACGTTGCAGCCGATCGGGTTGGTCAGCTCGACCGGAACGGCGCTGCCGGCGAGCACCGCGTCGGCAGCGTCGCGCAGTTCACGCGTGCGCGCGTTGGCGGCGGTGCGCGGATCGTCGTCCATGCGGCCGGTATAGCGCAGCCTCCGGTCCGCGTCGAACAGAAAGTAGTGTGGGGTGCGCAGCGCGCCGTAGGCCAGGGCGACACTCTGATCCCCGTCGCGGGCGTACACGAACCGGAATTTCCTCTGCGCGGCACGGGTGACCATGTGCTCGAACGAGTCGTCGGGGTGATTCTCCGTCTCGTTCGAGTTGATCGCGATCATGGCCACGCCGCGCGGCGCGTAGTCGGCGGCGAACGCGTTCATGCGATCCTCGCTGCCGATCACGTACGGGCAGTGGTTGCACGAAAAGACGACGACCAGCGCCGCGCTGCCGGCGAAATCGGCCAGGGCGCAGGTCTTGCCGTCGGTGGCGGGAAGCGAGAAGTCGGGCGCCCGGTCGCCGATCTGCAGGGTGAAAGCCATCTTGTTCCTCCGTAGATGCGTCACGTGAGTATTCCCCGGCCCCCGGCGCCGCATCAACCGCAGGCGGCCGCCGTCACTCCGGCCAGACCAGAAGCGGCCGCCGCGCGGCGACGATGCCGGCGTACTGCACCGGCACGCTCCACCCGGCGAGGCTTCAGTGGGGATGGGTGATGCTGTCGCCAGTGGCCTCGAGTTGGTGCTTGAGCCGGCGGAACGTGGCTTCGTCGATTCCGGTGGCCGCTTCTATGAGGGACCACGGCACATATCGTCCCAGGAACCCTTCGATGGTTTGCACCTTCCCTCGCAACTCTCCTTCCTGCCGGCCCTCCTGCCGGCCTTCCTGCCGGCTCATCTGGCCGAAGACTTCCAGCATCTGCTCGGTCTTGTTCATCAATTCTCCACCTCCAGGCACCTCCCGCCGCACCGCATCTGCGAATCTCCGCCAGCGCTCAGCCTGCCAGCCGGAAGGTCAGGGTACCTGACACAGGGTCGACGCCGGTTGGATTCCGGCGATGAGCCGATGCCGATCTCCCGCGAGCTTGCGAAAGTCGCACTCCACCTGCAGGCCGTGCCAAAATTGTTCCGACTGACCGAAGAACGCGCCAAAGCGAATGGACATGGCCGGCGTAATCGACCGCCGGCCATGTATGATCTCATTGATCGCGCGAGCGGCAACACCTATCGATCGGCTCATGGCGTTCTGCGAAATCCCCATTGGCTTGAGATACTCCTCAAGGAGAATCTCACCAGGTGTAACAGGACCGTTCATCTTGATAATTCCATCTTACGTGACAGTTAAAGATGCCCCCATAGTTCCAGGGCAGGTCGTCAATGATAGTCGATTATTTCCACTCGATCGGGACCGAATTCGGTCCACTCGAACACGATTCGCCATTGGTCGTTGATGCGAATCGCGTGCAAACCCAACCGCCGACCGCCGAGAGTCTCGAGGCGATTGCCGGGAGGTACCCTCAGATCTTCCAGGCACCCAGCCTGATTCAACTGGATCAGCTTCCTCAGCGCCACTCGCTCTATACCCTATGACGTCATAGGGGTCAATCGCCGGTCCATCACAGCAGAGCCAGGAAGCCGCCGTCCACGTAGAGCACGTGGCCGTTGACGAAGCCGGAAGCGTCGGAGGCCAGGAACACGGCCGGGCCGACCAGCTCGGCGGTGTCGCCCCAGCGGCCGGCCGGCGTGCGCTCGCGCACCCAGGCGTCGAACGCCGGATCGTCCTTGAGTGGCTGCGTCATCTCCGTGACGAAGTAGCCCGGGCCGATGCCGTTGGCCTGCACGCCGTGCGGCCCCCACTCGACCGCCATCGCCCGCGTCAGCAACTGCAGCCCGCCCTTGGCCGCCGCGTAGGCGGCGGTGCCGTGCCGCGCCCGCTCGCTCATCAGCGAGCAGGTGTTGATGATCTTGCCGCGGCCGCGTTCGACCATGCCGCGCGCCACGCGGCGGGCGACCAGGAACGGCGCGGTGAGGTCGGTGTCGATCACCTCCTGCCAGTCGGCCGGGTCCAGATCGATCATCGGCGCCCGGCGCGCCATGCCGGCGTTGTTGACCAGGATTTCGATCGGCCCCACCGTCCGCTCCACGGCGCCGATCGCCCGGTCCGCCGCCTGCGCGTCGCGGGTGTCGAACGGGCACGCGCCGGCCTCGATGCCGGCGGCGCGCAACCGTTCGATCGTCCGCTCGACCCGGTCGAGGCGGCGGCCGTTGATCAACACGCGGGCGCCCGCCTCGCCCAGGCCGCGCGCCAACGCGACGCCGATCCCGGAAGTCGAACCAGTAACCAGCGCCAGCCGGCCATCGAGCCGAAAGCCGTTCGCCGTCATGCGTTCTCCGCCATGGGGCCGAATGGTATCGGCAGAGCGGCGATCGATACACCCGTATAACCGCTATACTCCGGGCGTCATGACCGTGCGCCCGCTGATCGCCATGTTTCGCTCCGCCGGGCTGCCGGCGGCGGCGCTGCTGGCCCTGGTGGCCGCCGGCGCCGGGGCCGAGGGGCGCCGCCCGGCAGTCTACGACGTCACGGCCGCCGGCCTACCGCGCTACCAGGACGCGGACGTCCGGCAGATGACGCCGGCGACCGTGACCCGCCACGTGGACGGGGATACCTTCGAGGTCGCGATCGCCGACCCGCCGCACGGGATGCGCGCCACCGAGAAGATCCGTCTACTCGGCATCGACACGCCCGAACTGGGCGAGCCGCTGGCCGCCGAGGCGCAGGACCTCACGGCGCGCCTTGCCGCCGGACCCGTGTACCTGGCGCTCGACTTCAAGCGGCGCGACCGCTTCGACCGCCTGCTCGCCTTCGTCTACCTGCGCGACGGCACGCTGCTCAACGCCGAGCTGCTCCGCAGCGGGCTGGCCGTCGTGTATCGCGCCGATGATCTGATGTACTTCTTCGCTCAGTTCGAGGACCTGGAACGCGAAGCCCGGCAGGAAGGGATCGGTCTGTGGGAAGGCCGGAACACCGCCGGCGTGGTCGTCGTGATCATCCGCAACGCCGGCCGGGACGAGCACGTGGAACTCCGCAACGACGGCTCCTCCCCGGCCGACATCTCCGGGTGGCGGATCGCGGACGACGACGGCGATGCGCTGGCTGTTCCCAAGGACACGGTGCTGGCGCCGGGGAGCACGTTGGCGGTCGGCAGCGGCGCCGGCTGCGTCGACACCCCGCACCCCTGCCTGCACGTCTCCCCGAAGAACATCTGGAGCAACAGCGGCGACGCCGCCGAGCTGCGCGATCGCGGCGGGACGGTGGTCCACACCTACTCCTACTGACCGCCGTCCTCGACCTCGCGGACGGCACGCCGGGTGGACACTCGCATGGCGCTTGGCACAGGATCGGTTCCATGGCTGTGTTGACCGTGCCCCACCGCTGCAGGAGGTGCTGGGAGAGCCGGCGACGGCGTCTCTGGTAGACATGCTGCGGCAGGTCGAGGGATCAGGAAGAGCGACGAGAGGTGCAGAAGGAGCACCTGTTCCAGCTCCTGGAGGAGCGGTTCCTGCGCCACGTGGCGCAGTCTCAGGGCCGCATCCGCAAGGACCTTGGCGAGGATGTAGCGTCCGGGTAGCCCAGGGCGGTTACCCGCCCCAGGCCTCCACAGACCCGTGCGAGCGCGATTGACGCACACGGTTCGATCGCTGGGCACTTCTACCAAGTGGTGAAGCGCCTCTGGTTGAAGTGGCTGAACCGCCGCGGCGGCGGTCGGCTCAACTGGGCCTGCTTCGCCCGCCTACGGAGACGCTACCCCTTGCCGACAGCCCGCGTCGTCCATTCCATCTACACAGCGAAGTCTGCGACTTCCGCTCCTTCCTCCTCCGGTGGTTGGAACCGAAGCATCCGGGTCTTCTCCTCATGTACGGTAAGACCGTATTTCGCGAACCGCTTTGGCAGCACCCGCAGCGCTTTCGGATCCGCAGTCGTTCAAGCATGGCTTGCCGCCGGCCCGCTACCCGGCCGAGAGCGCCGGTACCACCTCGGTGGCGAGCAGTTCCACGCAGCGCCACCAGCGCTCGTCGTTGTCGGAGTCCTGCGCGATCATCAGCAGCTGGCCAAAACCGCCGGTGACGTCGATCACATCGCGCAGCCGGTGCACGACGGTGTCGACGCTGCCGACGATGCACAGGTTGTTCAGCACGTACTCCACGTCGATGTCGTCGTCGGTCATCCGGGGGTCGAGCTTCATCGCCTCCTGCACCATGCCGGCCTTGAGGATCTTGATCATGTACTCGTACGACCGGCTGTACACGCCGCGGGCGAACTCCCACGCGTCGGCGTCGGTATCGGCGACCATGACGCTGCGGCACACCCGCCACTCGCCGCGGTCGGGCTCCGGCCGGCCGGTTCCGGCCGCCCCCTCGCAATAGACCTCCCACTGGCGCTTGAGCACGGCCGGCGTCACCAAGTTGGCGCTGATCGGGATGTAACCGCGCTCGCCGGCGGTCAGCGCGCCGCGCGACTCCGCCTTGATGATGCTCATGGCGATCGGCGGGTGCGGCTTCTGATACGGCTTGAGGATGTCGCCCATGCTCAAGTCGGGTCGAGGGTTCTGCACCTTGACGCGCCAGAACTCGTCCTCGATGTCGAACGGCGCCGTCGATTCCCACAGCCTCAGGACCATGTCCATGCCGCGCGCCGTCATCAGGCCGACCTTGGCCGGGTCGAGATCGAACAGCTCGTAGTCGCACGGCACGCCGCCCTGGCCGAAGCCGACCAGGAACCGGCCGCGCGCCAAGTGATCCAGGTACGCCAGCCGGGTGGCGACGTTGGCCGGATGGTGCAGCGGCATGATCGACACGCCGGTGCCGAGCTTGATCGTCGTGGTGCGCGGCAGCGCGTTGGCGATGAACACGTCATTCGAGGGGATCGGCTCCCAGTCCAGCGTGTGGTGCTGGCCGATCCACGCCTCCTCGTAGCCGAGCCGGTCGCAGCGGACCACCAAGTCCAGGTCCTCTTCGAAGCAGTCGGTGCGGTCGCGCTCCGGCGGATGCAGGGGCATCATGAACATTCCGAGTTTCATCGTCGAGCTATCCTCCATTGCCGCAGACCGCGGCTCGCCGGCATTCCGACCGGGGTTGTAAGCTGCTGCCGATCATAGCAAAGCGTCGATGCTCGGCGCTCCGGTAGCGCGCGCGGAGGGCAGGCGGCAAGCACTGCGGTCGCTGGGACTCGCTCCCGACGGATCGTGAGCAGGCGCGTGCCGATCATTATGCAAATCATCATAATGCTGAAACGTATAATACGTTCATGGAGTTTCTCGATCGTCACGACGAGTTGCGGCGGCTCGACCATACGGTTCGGTCGTCGGGAGCGTTCGCGGCCATATGGGGGCGCCTCGCGTAGGCAAGTCCCGGCTGCTCATCGAGTGGTCACGCCGCCGCGACGGCCTCTACACCGTCGCGGATCAGTCGGCGCCCGCGGTGCAGCGGCGCTACTTGGCCGCCGCGGGCGCGGAACGGTTCTCCGGGTTCGCGGACGTGGAGTACCCGGTCAGCCTCCCTGTCCGACCTAATCGACTCCGGACTCGTCGAAAGCGGCCGACAGGTCGGCGGTCGGCCGGCCCGATTCGTCGGCGATGACGCGAGCCGCCGGCGGCTGCGTGCGGTACGGCTGCAGCCGGCCGCCGACCCGGTCGCCGAAGGAGGTCACCCCCTGCCGCTCCAGGAGCAGCCCGACCGGGATGCGGTCGCCCCATTCCAGCGCCTTCTGCGAGAAGGCCGCCACCTTGGCGCGGTAGTCGCCGGCGTCCGCGCCGGCGGGGATGCGGCCGTCGTAATCGGTCGCCTCGACGTCGTAGATGCGCGGGTCGCCGCTGTCGGTGCCGGCGCCGCCGAACCACGCCTTGTCGTGCAGGTCGTTGTAGGTGGGACACGGCTGGACGATGTCCAGGAACGACAGGCCCGGGTGCCGCACCGCGCGGGTGATCATGCTCACCAAGTGGCGCACGTCGTAGGAGTAGCCGCGGCCGATCCAGGTAAAGCCGCTCGCATAGGCCAGCGACGGCCCGTTGACGCTCTCCTGGATGTTCGGCTCCACCAAGCTCCTGGTCTGCAGGCCCAGCTGCAGGGTGGGCGCGCCCTGCCCCTGCGTGAGGCCGTATACCTCGTTGTTGAACAGCAGATAGGCCAGATCGACGTTGCGCCGGCCGGCGTTGACGAAGTGGCCGGCGCCGATGCCGAGCCCGTCGCCATCGCCGGCGACGATGATCACGGTCAGCTCCGGGTTGGCCAGCTTGATGCCGGTCGCGAACGGCAGCGGCCGGCCGTGCAGCGTGTGCACGCCGTAGCAGTTCACGTAGTACTGCGTCTTGCCCGAGCAGCCGATGCCGCCGACCAGCACCACCTGGTGCGGCATGAGCCCCATGCCGGCCAGCGCCTGCTGCAGGGCGCCCAGGATGCCGAAGTCCCCGCATCCCGCGCACCAGTCGTTGGCGTAATCGACACGGAACTGCTTGAGCGCCTGTCTTCGGTCGAGGGTTGCCGTTGCCATGTGGTCGCTACTCCCAGGGGTTGCGGATGACGGTCTTGGGTTCCGCACCGCCGGCGGCGATGCGTCGCAACGGTCCCTGCAGCTCGGCGGCGGTGAGCGGCCGGCCGTTGTACTTGACGATCTGGTGGGCGGGCCGCAAGCCGGTCTGCTGGCCGAGCAGGCGGGCGAACTGTCCGGAGCGGTTGAGCTCCACGGTGACCATCGGTCCGCGCGCGCCCGCTCCGGAGAGCAGATGTTGCAACTCCGGGCCGGGGAACGGCCACAGCAGCCGCACCTGCACCAGCCGCACGGCGAGTCCCCGGCCGGCGAGCGCGTCGATCGCCTCCAGCACGGCGCCCTTGGTGGAGCCCCAGCTTACTACGGTGAGCGCCGCGTCGTCCGCCCCGTACACCGCGACCTTCTCCGGGAACCCGATCTCGGCCGCTGCCAACTCCAGCTTGCGGTCGCGCTTCTCCATCTGCTGCTCGCGCACCACCGGGTCCTCGGTGACGCGGCCGTCCTCGGTATGCTCGCCGCCGGTCACCCAATGCATGCCGCCGGGCTGGCCGAGCACGGGACGCGGCGAGATACCGTCGTCGGTGACCGCGAAGCGGGGGAACGATCCCTGCTCCGGCGCGCGGCCGCCGGGCCGGTAGAGCCGGCCGCGGTCGATCGACAGCGCGCCGGGGTCGAAGCGGGGCAGGGTCTGCGTGGTGCTCGACAGCGCCTTGTCCAGCAGGTGGATGACCGGAAGCTGGTAGCGCTCGGCGTAGTTGAACGCCTGCGCGCCGTCGGTGAACGCCGCCGCCAAGTCGGAGGAAGCGATCACGATGCGCGGAAACTCGCCGTGGCCGGCGTACAGGGCGCTCAACAGGTCGCCCTGCTCGGTGCGCGTCGGCAAGCCGGTCGACGGGCCGCCGCGTTGCCAGAGCGTCACCACCAGCGGCACCTCGTTGATGCCGGCCCAGCCGAGCCCCTCGGTCATCAACGAGAAGCCGGGGCCGGAGGTCGCGGTGGAAGCGCGCGCGCCGGTGAGCGCCGCGCCGGCCGCCATGGTGATGGCGGCGATCTCATCCTCGGTCTGGACGACGACTACTGCCTGGTCGCCGCCTGAGCGGCTTGCGATCCGCGGGTGCCGCTCCAGGAAGGTGTTCTCGGCGGTCGCGGGGCTGATCGGGTAGTAGGTCTGAAAGGCGAGGCCGGCGGCCATCTTGCCCATGGCTACGACTTCGCTGCCGTTCACGTAGATGCGGGAATGGTCGGGGCTGCGAGGCTGCAGCCGCAGGTGGAACGTCCGGTCGGCGAATCGGTCGACCGCGTAGCGGTAGGCCAAGTCGATGGCGTGGGTGTTGAGCTCCACGATCGGCTTGCGTCCGCGAAAGACCCGGTCGAGCGCGCGCACCAGGTACGAGCGGTCCAGGCCGAGCGCGGCGCAGCAGACCGCCACCGACACGGTGTTGAGGGTGCGGTCGGCGCGCGCCTGGGTGATGCCGAGTTCCTGGGCCAGCGCGCCGGTGACCGAGCCGAAGTCGACCGGCAGCGCGTGCACGCCGCGCTCGGCGGCCAACTCCAGCAGGCCGGCGGTGCTGTGCGAAAGGCCGCGTTCGTCGAGCAGGGCGACCAGGTCGCCCGCTGCGCGTTCGTCGAGCATGCTCAACCGGCGCAACGGGACGTCGGCGTCGCGCTCGGAGTGGAGCAGCCAGCCGCCGTCGGTCACGGTCATCACGTGCCGGGCCAGCGTCTCCGCGTCGAAGGACGCCATGAAGTCGACTTGGCTGCGGTGACAGGTGAGCGGGTGGTCGGCGACCCGCACGTCGTAGTACGAGTGCCGGCCCATGATGTTGGAGTAGTATTCGCGATGGCCGAACACGTGCAGGCCCGCCGCCGCGCAGGAGCGGGCGAAGAATCTCGCGGCCGTGTCGACTCCGCTTCCCTGCGGTCCGCCGATCCGCCATGCCAGATCAGTTATCAGTGCCATGCTGTGTTGATTGTCGTGCGCTTTGCAGGTAGGCGTATTCGATCGCGCGACGGCTGCGGGCCGCGCACGCCTGCCGGAGGCTACGCTAAGGTATTGAGAGACTTGACGTACTGTCAAACCGCACCGCTGGCGAATCGACCGTCCCGTGACGCGGCCGTCTCCGTGACGCGCCTCCCATGAAGGTCGCGATCCTGGCTGACGTGCACGGCAACCTGCAGGCGCTGCAGGCGGTGTGCGACCACGTGGACCGGTGGCGTCCGGATGCGGTGCTGGTGGCCGGCGACCTGGTCAATCGCGGCCCGCGCTCTCCGGAGTGCCACGACCTGATCCTCGCGCGCCGCGCGTGCGACGGTTGGATCGTCATACGCGGCAATCACGAAGAGTACGTCATGGAGCGCGCCGCCGCCGGCGCGCCGCGCCCGCCGGCGCCGTACGACGTGTTCGCGGCGGTCGACTGGTGCCGGCGATCGCTCGGCGCGCGCGTGGCGGAGCTCCGGGAGCTGCCGGCGCAGGCACGGCTGGAGACGCCGGCCGGCGAGGTGTTCATGACCCACGGCACGCTGCTCGGCTCCCGCGACGGCATCTACCCGCACACCACGGAGGAGGAGTTGCGCGCCAAGGTGCGCCTGCGCAGCGCGGTGTTCGCGGTGGGCCACACCCACCGGCCGCTGACCCGCACCTGCCGGGGCTGCCTGGTGATCAACGCCGGCTCGATCGGGCTGCCGTTCGACGGCGATCGGCGCGCCGCCTACGCGCGCCTGGAGGCGACCGGCGCCGGCGCGCGCGTGCGCATCGTCCGGCTGCCCTACGACCGCGCCGCCGCCGAGCGGGACTTCGCGCTGAGCGGCTTTCTGGACGGCAGCGGACCGATCGGCCGGATCATCCTCAACGAGTTCCGCACCGCGCGCGGCCGGCTGGCGGCGTGGACCCGCGACTTCCAGGACCGGATACTGGCGCGGGAGGTCACCGTGGCGGAGGCGGCGAGGCGGTTTCTGGCCGGGCTGACCGCATGAGGCGCGGCGGCCGCTCGCCGGACAGCAGGTCGGCCAGGTCCCTGCCAATCTCCTCATCGGTCAGGCCGGCCTTGCGGTCGAAGGCGATCGTGCGGGCGACCAGCAGGTCGCGCTGCGGATTGCCCTCATATCCATGGGGCAGCAGGCCGGAGGCGCGCGCGGTGGCGATCGTCCGCTCGATCCGCCCCGGCGACGGCATGAACAGCCGGCGCAGCGCGTGCGGGGCGCGCGCGATCAGCAGCCACAGGCCGGCGGCCGCGGCGCCGGCCAGCGGTGCGGCGGCGGCGCTGGCGGCCCGCTCGAAGGTGGACGCCATCGCCTGCCAGCCCACCGCGGCGCTGATCGCCTGCGCCGCGGTCACCCCGGCGCCGAGCGTGACGGCGATGGTGAGGTTGGTGGTGCTGACACGAAAGGACATCGGCGGCGTGGCGGCCGTGGGTACGGCGGGGACGGCTGCGCCCGCGGCCCGGCTGCGCGCCCATGGTACCCGCTCGGCGCACCCGCCGTCAGGCGGCCGGCCGCCGGGAGCGGTCTGACGGATGGCGCCGCGCGCCGCCCTGGTCGGCATCGGCGGGTACGGCCGGGCGCTGCTGGAGGTGCTGGCGGCGGCGCAGGCCGAGCGGCGGTGTACGCTGGCCGCCGCCGTGGTGCGCACGCCGGGCCGCTACCCGGAGTCCGAACGGCTGCTGCGGGAGCTGGGCGCGCGCGGCTACCCGACCGTGCCGGAGCTGCTGGCCGACCGGGCGGGCCGGCTGGAACTGGTGATCGAGGCCGGCTTCGCCGCCGCCGCGCCCGCCGAGGTGCCGGCGGGCGCGGTCGTCGCCGCGACTCCGGCGGCGGACGCTGCCGGCCCGGTCACCGCGATTCGCGGGATCGAGCGGATCGTGCGGGCCGCCCACGCCGCGGCGACCGGCTACACGGGAACCGGCGCGCCGTGGGCGCTGGCGCCGCGCCGGGTCGGTTTGGCCGATGACTTGTCGGCCGGCGCGTCCGCCGCCGACAACGGAGAGGCATGATGCGGTTGCGCGCGTGCGTGCCGGCGCTGGCAATGCTGATCTTCGGGCCGATCGCCTCCGTGGCGGCCCTCGACCCGCCGGCCATAACCGTTACCTACGAGTCGGCGCAGGGGATCGAGGAGGACGACGAAGAGGAGCTCGAGCCCACGTACCTGCGCCGCACGGTCGTGGCGAGCGTGCGCCAGCCGCTCGGCGACGGCGCCCGCGCCACGCTTCCGGTACGGCTGACCATCCGCTCCGACCCGCGCAAGCCGGCGGAAGCCGACGTCCGGTCGGTGAGCTTTCAGCCGCGGCTCGACATTGATCTGACCGACCGGCTCGACCTGGGCACGGAGCTGATCCTGCGCCACAGCGAAGCTCCGAGATTCGTCACTGCCGGCGGCCGGCTGCAGTCGCGCCTGCGGGTGGGCGACCTGTCCCTCGACGGGTGGCTGAAGCCGCTGTTCGACCTCTACACGGACCAACCGGAGCGCAACCGGCAGCTATACACCGCGTCGGTCGGCGTCACCTACACGCGCGACGCCGTGCGCGTGAGCACCCGCTACCGCGGCACGGCGCGGTTCGCCTTCGGAGAAGAGAGTGAGGTCGATCTTCGATTCTCCCATCTGGTCAGCGTGTCGCTACGTATCGATCTGGCCGCAGCGCGTTGAGTCACCGGTCCGCGCCGCGCTCGAGGGCGTAGGAGTCGACCTGTATCTGCGCCGGGAAGCCGGGTCCGTACGCCTCCCGCACCACCCGGCCGCGAACCGTCACGCGCCGCTGCTGCCGGCGCCACAGCTCTTCGGCCGGATCGCCGACCAGTTCGTAGGTCTCCTCGCCGGTGACGATGACGAGCCGGACGTCGGGCTCCGATCCGGTCACCGTCACCCGTCCGGTGACGACGATGGGGCTGCCCGCTTCCGGCGTGTCCGGCGCGCCAGGGTGGTCTGCGGAGGCGCATGCCAGGAGCATCCCGGCGGCCAGCGCCACCGCCGCTCCGGCGCGCGCTCCGGCGCCCATTACTCCTTGACCACCACCGTGACGCGGCTGCCGGCGGGTGCGCTGACGCGCAGGCGGAGGGAGCCGGTGATGCGTCCCAGCGTGGTGTACATGTTGGAGTGTGGCGGCTGCGTGCGCGCGTTGAACGCGATCAGGTCGCGCAGGTACGGCCCCGGCCGGTCCGGATAGCCTCGGTGGACGTAGTGGTACAGGTTGATCGACCCCAACCGGAACGTCGTGCCGTCGGCGGCGCGTGAGGTGCTCCACGTCCCGGAGTTGTAGCGGTACGGGACGGGGACCTCGGTATTGTCCGACAGCAGGTTGGCCGCCGCCCAGTTGGCCAGCATCTGCGGGAACGAGACCTGATGACCCATGTCGCGCAGCGCCCCCTCGACCGCTTCGACCCCTGCGAGCTTGCTCCGCACGATGCGGCCGAACAGCTCGGCGCCGCCGTAATTGCGCGCCAGGTAGGCGCCTAGCGCATAATTGATCGAATAATTGGCCAGAGTACCCTGCCACGCGGTCACCTGGATGTAGTTGAAGAGGTTGTACTCCGGGAGGCGGCCAGATATGTTTCCCGGATCGCCCGCCGTGGCGTCGTCGTAGGCGACCGCGCGCGGTCCGTCGCCTCCGAGCTTGTCGGCGATCAGGTCCTCCGCCACCTCGGAGGCCATCTCGTTGAGCCACGTTTCTCTATCGGCGTCCCGTACAACCGCTTTCTGATAAAAGTGGATCATGTGCTGGAACTCGTGCGCCAGCGTGCTGATGGTTTCACGCTGATTCAGCGAGAGAAACGGCGAATCCACGAAGAACATCAGCCGTTCATTCGAGCTTTGGAGCGCAGGAAGGTCGTCATTTCGGAGGTAATTGTGCGCGATACTGTAGTAACCCACGACGCGAGGCTCCCCCACCCGCGGGATGCCGTCACCATTGATGTCGTACAGCAGGATATGAATCTCGTTGGCGGCTCTCGGAGGAATGAGGTTCGAGTACTGGTGCGGACCCCATGGGGCCCCGAAGATGGCCGTGATCCAGTCGTAGATGTCGTTGGCGGGACCGGGGCGGAGAAACCGGGTCGCGACCGCGTCCACTATCGGCTGGGTCAGGCACTGCCGGGCCGCGCACGCCCATTCCCGGTCGGCTACCCACACCGCCACGGTCATCGCTCTGTCGGTGACCACCGCGCGGGCGGTGGCCGGGATGGGGTTGAGATTGCCGGCGCCACCCAACTCCCTGAACGTTTCATGGCTGCCGCGTACGACCGCTCGTTGCGGCCGGGACGGCGCGTTCCGCAATCGCGAAACCGACCCGCGCAACAACGGCGGCGGGTGGTTGTCGAGATACGTGACCCACGCCAGTTCCGGCGCCGGCGCGCTCGGCGGTCTGGGCTGTCGCGGGAGCGCGGACGGCGGGAGCGCGGATGTCCGCAACCGGCGGGCCGCGGCACTGGCGATGTCCACGATCTCGACCTGCGGGTTCGCTTTGTCATCGCCGGCGGTGGCGATCGCGTACACCTCCGCGGAGTCGTTGCCCAGGCGCACCGTGTAGAGCGCCTTGTCGAGAGCCTCCCCGTCCGGATTGAGGAAGAAGACCTGATCCCCGCTTCCGCGCCAAGCGAGCGAGCGAGGGGCCGCGCCGGTGGGGGAGGGGGCCGCGCCGGTGGCGCCGTTCGTGCCGGTGCCGGTCCCTGGCGCAGCGGCGCAGCCGCTCAGTACGAGGGCCGCCACGGTCAGGGCGACCGCGGCAGAGATTCGTGATCGGCCCCGGCGGCGCGCGAGGTCGAAATCAAACCCTGCCAATGATTTCATGACGCGGCGACGACAGCATGGATCGTTGCGCTTCGGCGTAGGATTCGGGCGTGCCGACATCGTAGCAGGCGCCGCCGGCGACGTAGCCGTACACGGTCATGGCGCGGGTCAGGTGGCTCAGGAAATGGCCGGGCGCGTCCCGATTGCCGCCGTCGCGCAGGTAGCCGTCGAGGAACTCCTGCGCCGCGGGGGGCAGCACGTAGACGGCCAGGCTGGCGACGTTCGACTTGGGGCGCGCGGGCTTTTCCTCGAAGTCGACGATGCGGCCGGCGGCGTCGAGGAGCACGCAGCCGTGCCGGCCGGCCAAGCGCCGCCGGTCCGGCAGCCGCACGCACAGATTGACGGCGGCCGCGCGCTCCTGCGCGAAGCGCAACGGCTCGGCCAACTCGAAGGCCAGCAGCTTGTCGGTGGCCGCCACCAGCACGTCGGCGCCGCCTTCGAGCCGGCGCAGGGCGAGCTGCAGGTCGCCCAGTGCGCCGAGGCGTTCGGCCTCGCTCGCGGTGCCGTCGCCGATCACCCGCGCCGGCAGCGGCGGCGAGCCGGCCGAGAGGTGGCGCCGCAGCGCGTCGCGATAGCGCTCATTGGTCACGACCAGCACCGAGTCGATGGCGCCGGAGCGGGCCATGTTGGCGATCAGGTGGTCGATCAGCGCGCGTCCGCCGACCTCGATCAGGGCCTTCGGCGTGTCCGGAAACAGCGAGCGGATGCGTGTCCCATAGCCGGCGGCGAGCAGGACCGCGTTCAAGGCCCGGCGCCCGGCGGGTGGCGTGCGACGCGCACGGGGACGACGGAGATGCCGGCCTCTGCGTAGGCGCGGGTGATGCGGTCCAGGTGGGCGTCGTCTTCGCAGGTGCCGATGGCGGCGCCGCCGGAGCCGGCGAACTTGGCGTGCGATCCGTGGCGGCGGGCGATATCGATCATGCGCACCTGGTCGGCGGGAAGGTCGTAGACGGAGCGGCGCAGATCGAAGTCGCGGTCCATGATGGGGCCGAGCTGGTCGCGGCGGCCGGCGAGCAGCGCGGCGACGGCCTCCTCGACCAGCGCCGCCTTGCCGGCCATGGCGTCGAGCACGGCCGGGTCATGCTCGATCGCCGCCCGGTAGCGCATCGCGTTGTGTACGGCGCCGGAGGACTTGGACAGGCGTTCGTCGTAGGCGACGAACAGCGGCGGGAGCAGCTCCGGCGGCAGCGGCCGGTAATCGCCGTGCCGGCCGCCGTTGCGGGCGGCCCCGGAGAAGTCCATGGCGACCACGCCGCCGTAGACGGCGATCACGCGGTCCTGCGGCCCGGCGGTGATGCCCAGTTCCTCGGTCTCGGTCTCAAGGACGATGGCGGGCTGCTCCGGCTTGGGAATGTCGGCGTCGGTCAGCTCGTAGAAGTCCATGAGCGCCAGAAACACGGCGGTAATGATGGCCGACGAGCCGCCGAGGCCGACGCCGAACGGGATGTCGGAGCGGTACTCGACGGTGAAATTGCGCTGCGGAAGGTCGATGCCGCGCGTCCGGCAGTAGTGGTGGAGGCGAACGATCAGCGCCTCGATCAGGCGGATGCCGCCGTAGTAGCCGAACCGGCGGCGGTAGCGGATGAGCGACTCGGCGTCATCGAAGGTGGTGCGGTCGCGGGCGCTGGGCACGACGATGAGGCGCGGCGACTCGTAGACGGTCGCGTGCGCGCGGAAGGCGTCGAACAGGAGCGAGATCACCTTGCCGCCGAAGATGTCGGAGGGGTTGCCGACCAGCCCCGAGCGGGCGTAGGCGGTCCTGCGGATCAGCATGTCGCGCGGGCAGCGTGTCCGCCGCGGGCGGTCGCGTCAAACGTGGCCGTTGAGGTCGAGTTGGTGCTTGAGGCGCCGGAAGGTCGCCTCGTCGATTCCGGTGGCCGCCTCGATGGTGGCCCAGGGGACATCGCGTTTCAGGAATGCCTGAATGGTCTGCAACTGCCCCATCAGTTCGCCTTCCTGGCGGCCTTCCTGGCGGCCTACTTGGCGGCCTTCCTGGCGGCCTTCCTGGCGGCCTTCCTGGCGGCCTGCCCGGCGGCCTCGTTCGACCATCTGCTGCACGTAGTTCATCAACTCCCCTCCGCGGCCCGGCACGTTGCGGCGCAGCGCCGCCGCGAACGCCGTCCGCCATTCTGTCGAGTGCGTGGCCAGCAGGTACTCCACGTGCCTGGCCACCTCATCGAACCCCGCAACGCGGTCCAACTCCCTTATCAACCGCGTCGCCTGCTCGATCAACTCCTGGCGCGCCTCCCGAAAGGTCGCCATCATCGCGACCTGCGCCAGCCGCGCTGCCACCGCCCCCGTCACCGAGTCCGCGCTCTGCCGCGTCTGGTCGATCATCAGGTGCTCGAACCGCGGCACCCAGCGCCGCTGCGGCGCGGCGCCGGTCACCAGATCGGCAAACTCGCGATCGAACCGCCACGGCTCGACTCCCTGATAGAATACCAACGGAACGATCAACGGCAACCGCCGCTCGCGCTCATGCGCCCGCTGCCATTTCATCCACACCAACGTGCAGTAGTTCAGCAACCGCAGCCGCATCCAGCGGTCGGGCGTGGACTGATGTTCCAGGAGCACGTACACGAGCACCGGAGCGCCGGAAGCCTGCCGCTCGACCGAGAACAGCAGGTCGGCCTCGCGGCCGCGCCAGTCGTCGCTGACGAAGCGGCCGGGAAGGTGGGTGAGGGAGGACCAGTTCAGGGTGCTGGCGACATCGGCGGGGAGATGGGCGCGCAACAAGCCGGCGGCGTTCTTCTCATCGGCGAACACGCTGTAGAAGTACTTGTCGTGCGGCTGGCTGGCGTCGTGGTCCGAGTTGCGGGCATTCGGCCGGTCCGGCGCCTGATCGTCGGCCATGAGAGGCGGCGGTTACGGTAGTGCCGGGATGCGCGGGCGTCAAGCCGACGCCGTGGGATCGTCACCGAAAACGTCGTCGACCACGGCAGCGCATCGCCAACGCCATCCACAACAAGACTTGACAATATCCCTGGGCCGTCCGTAGGCTCGCTGCTACTCGACTGCGATCAACACACTCTCAGAACATCGTGAGACCACTACTCGTTCCCTGGTCCACCAGATAGCCGGCCGCCAGGAAGACCATCCAGCGCCTCGGATCGCTGCGGCTTGAGCATCGAACGGCATGGGTCCACTTGAGCCGCTGCGAAGGCCGGATGTCGGCTTCGGCGGCCCAAGCAGACGCCGCCGGCGGGGCGTCATGTCCTGCGGGCTACGAGGATATAGCCGAAGATCAGACTGTCGACGCGCAGGACTCGGCACGAATCGATTCGTTTCAGATGGTCGAGCACCACCCGCCAATCGAAGCCCAGGTGCGGCCCCCAGCCGTCTGCGGCCGGGTCGCGAAACGCCGAGACCGATTGCCCGGTGAGAAGGCGCCACACGTACCCGGCTTCGCTCTGTCCGCGGAAGAAGCTCTCGTAGGGCCGTCTTCGGAAGACCTTTCTCGCAGCGTACTTGAGCAATCCCGGCAGGCCGAGCTCGTTCGGCACCGAGATGAGCAAGGCGCCGCCGGCTTTGCACGAGGCGAGCAACGTTTCGATCGCATTATGGACGTCGCCTACATGCTCCAAGGTCTCGAAGCAGGTGACGACGTCGAACAGACGCTCGCGGGCGCGCGGTGGTTCGTTGAGATCGACGTAATCGAAAACCGCGTTGTCGATGTTTGCGGGACCTCGCCGCGGCGAGCAGCTCGGTCGAGTGATCGAAGCCGAACAGGTTCATAGAACCGGCCTCGGGTGAGTCGGTATCGTTGCCATGAACGCCAGCGGCGATCGTAATCTGGGGATGCGCCGGCGGTCAAGCTGAAGCGGCGCGCGCGTGGACGGAGTGCCCGGCAGCTACGCGGTCAGAGCGAAGGCGTCCGCAATGACGGCCGTCCAGAGCGCGGCAAAACGCTCCGGGAGATAAGCGCGGGCTCGTTCTTCGCCGTGCGCGAGCAGGGTGGAGCGGAGGTCGGCATCGGTCCACACCCGGTGAATCCGATCGGCCATTTCTTCCACGTCGTAGGGGTCGAACAGCAGCGCCGCCTTGCCGACCTGCTTCGGTATGTCGAAGAGCCGGACGGTGACGATCGGTGCGCCGAGGACGAGCGCCTCGATGGGCGGCAGGTTCGTCGGACCTTCGATCGCCGGCGCTACCAGCGCGACGGTCGATCGATACAGCGCCACCATCTCCCGATTGCTGACGTAGCCCAAGTGGCGGAACAGATCCTCCATACCCAACGAGCGCACGGTCGCGTTCACGGCGTCGAAGACGGCGGCGTAGCGTCCGCCCGCGTTGCCGCAGGTCACCAGCGGGACGTCCACACGGCGCTTCTCGCGGATCGTGCGCAGGGCGCGGATCAGCCGATCGTGATTCTTCAGATGCCAGAACTGCGCGGGATAGAACACGAACCGTTCGGGCAGATCGTAGTGCGCGAGCAGCGCGCGCGCCTGGTCGCGCGGCATGTCTCGAAATTCATAGATGTAGTTGGGGGCGATGTACGGCAGGACGCGGAGCTTGTCGGGGCCGACCTTGAGGTAGCGTTCGATATCGCTGCGAGTTTGATCGGAATCGGTAGTCGTGATCAGGGAATGGCGGGCGAAGTACCCGTAGATGATGTCCCGCTTCATCACCACGGCGCGTCCATAGTCCGGATCATCCGGCGTGTGGTGGTGCTGCATGTCCGGAATCGTGGTCACGTAGGGAATGCCGATCGGCAGGTCGTACGTCAACGGGGTCGGAAAGATCAGCAAGTCGATGCCGGCTCGGGCAACGACGTCCGGCAGGTGGCGGATCAGGAGGGGAGCGCAGTCGGCCGCCGCGCCGAGGAAGTGCAGCGCCTTCCGTAGCCAGTGGATGCGGGGGCCGAGATAAAGATTGTCCCGGGCGATGAACCGCACCGTGTTCCCGTCCGGTATCCCGAACAGCTCCGGTCGCTCGCCGGTATCGTGGATGACCGCGTAGTCCCGGTCGCGGCCGTGCGTGATCAGACTCTGGGCGATGCTCAGCGCGTACTGATGGACTCCGCCCGCACTGGCCGGCGGTATGACGATGCCGATCTTCCTGCGCATCGGTTCTGAGGAGCCGGTGAGGGACGCCTCCCGCGCTACCGCAGGAGCGCGGCGAGCGCGGCGGCCACGCGCTCCGCATCGTCGTCGGTCAGGCCCAGACCGCTCGGTACGTAGAAGCCGCGGCGCGCCATGCGCTCGGCGACCGGATAGCGTTCTCCCGCGAACATGCCGGCGCGCCGGAACACCGGCTGTTCGTGCATCGGCCAGAAGAACGGCCGGCATCCTACGCCGCTCTCGGCCAGCCGTGCGATCGCCTGTTCGGCATCGAACGGAACCTCGTCGTTCAGCACGAGTCCGTATACCCAGTAGATGTTCTCGGCATACCCGGTGCTCGACAACGGAAGCTGCACGCCCGGCACATCCGCGAGCAACTCGTCGTAGCGGCGCCCGATGTATCGCTTGCGCTCGACGTTCTCCTGCAAGCGTTCGAGCTGGGCGACGCCGACGGCCGCCTGCAGGTTGGTCATCCGGTAGTTCCATCCCAGACGCTCGTGCACGAACCGCCGGCCTCGTTGAAAGCACAGATTGCGGAGCTCCGACGCCTCCTGCGCGATCCGTGCGTCGTCGGTGAGCACCATGCCGCCCTCGCCGGTGGTGACGTGCTTGTTCGGGTAGAAGCTGAATGCGCTCACGTCCCCGAAGCTCCCGCAGGGGTTGCCGCGGCAGGTCTGCCCGATCATCTCGGCGGCGTCCTCGATCACCGCGATGCCCCGCTCTTTCGCCGCGTCGAGGATCGGCGCTACGTCGACCGGAAGGCCGTACGTATGCACGACCAGGATCGCCCTGGTGCGGGGCGACAACCGTTCGAGCGCCTGGGATACGTCCATGTTCCAGGTGAGCGGGTCGGAGTCGACCAGCACCGGCGCGGCGCCGGAACGGACGATCTGCTGGATGCAGGAGACGATGGTGAAGGTTGGCATGATCACCTCATCACCCTCGCCCAGGCCGAGGGCGGCCACGGCCACGTCCAGCGCCGCCGTGCCGCTCGACACCGCGACGCCGTGGCTGCGCCCGACCAGCGCGGCGCACCGCTCCTCGAACTCGCGGACGTACGGTCCCTCGGAGGAGATCCCACGCGGTGTCGATGCACTCGACGAGCCGGTCCCGCTCTCCGTCTCCTAACACCGGCGGCGGCCAACCGTCACTGCCTCGCGCCAGACGGCGCGCCATCTACTGGCTGCCGTAGGAGGGGTACCACAGGTACAGCACAGTATGAACGCCCACCGCAGCAGCCTGCGCTGACTGCTGCGGCACCAGGACTTGCGCCAACCGACTCCACGCGCTACCATTTCCCACCGCGGTGTTTCGTCCAATGAAGACTCACACACAGGCATCGGATGACGAAGATCGGTTTACCCATGTATTTACGGTTTTCACTGCTACTCACAATCGCGCTCACCTTTTGCACCGCGTTTACGACAGTTTGACGGCACAGACGTTTAGCGACTTCGAGTGGTTGGTGGTCGACGATGGTTCTACCGATGGGACCAGAGATCTGATGGAGGCATGGCGTGAATCGTCCAGTTTTCCGATACGCTATCGGTACCAGGAAAACCGCGGCAAGCACGTCGCATACAATCGCGCCGTGCCGAGCGCCAGAGGAAGATTTTTCTTGACACTCGATTCAGACGACGCCTGCGTGCCGCATGCCCTGGAGAGGCTCAATCACTATTGGGACACGATACCGGATAGCGAGAGGCCAGGATTTTCCGCCGTTACCGTATTGTGCATGGATGAAGATGGTCGCATCGTCGGCGACCACTTCCCCAATCGCATTACCGATTCCGACTCGCTCGATATACAGTACCGATTGAAAGTCAGAGGGGAGAAGTGGGGATTCCAACGTACAAATGTCATGCGTGACTTTCCGTTTCCGGTCCCTGATCGGAAGCTGTCCCATGTTCCCGAAGCGATTGTTTGGAATCGCATAGCGCGCAAGTACAAAACCCGTTTCGTAAACGATCCTTTGCGCATCTATCACACCGAGTCCGACAGCATAACGGCCACGGCTGACGTGAGACGGAGAGCGTACTCGTACATGCTGGGAAATCTAATGAAGTTGAACGAGAACATCGATTATCTTCGATGCTCTCCGATTGGGTTTTTGAAGTCGGCCGCCAATTATGTTCGCTTTTCGCTGCACGTGCGCAGGAACCCGATCGAAATTGTGACTCTCCTGAAGAATCGCCGGGCGAGGCTGCTGTGTCTGGCGACGTTCCCGCTTGGCTGCGGCGTATACGCTCGCGACGTGATGCGGGCCAGATAGACCGGCTTCCGCGTTGGATATCGTCAGCCGTTTACGGCCGTCGCTGCACACGCGGGTGGTTAGTGAAGTGCGCCGCCGCTAGAAAGAAAATCAGGATCGCAGGAAGAGGTAAGTATCGTAACAATGAAAACGAATCTGAGGGCGGTAGCCTACGGACTAGGTACGTTAGCGCCGATTGTCGGACCGTATCTGCTCGGACCTCGAGAGACACGCAGAAAGCGTAGTGTCGGTTCAACGGCATCGGCGAGATATTGTTACGCGGTATGGTTGCGGCACCTGATTCATGCGAGGAATTGCGGATTGAGCGGCAATCCGGAGACTGTCGCAGAGTTAGGACCCGGCGGTTCGATCGGCTGCGGCTTGGCGGCGCTGCTTTCGGGGTGCTCCAGATATTACGCCCTTGATGCGGTCAATAAGGTCAGCATCGACGAGAATCTACGAGTATTTGACGAATTGGTAGAGTTGTTTCTAAGACGATCGAGCATTCCCGACGACCATGAGTTTCCTGAGATCCATCCATCGCTCGAAACTAATGAGTTTCCCTCGACAGTGCTCGGTGAAGAGCTTCTCGGCAAGGCCTTGGACAGGCGACGGATTCAACAAATCAGGGACTCGATTTTTGCCGGCGAGATGATTACCTATCGGGCGCCCTGGTCTGACCCAGCCTCGCTACCAGAAGGATCGGTCGACTTGATTTACTCGCAAGCGGTGTTGGAGCATGTAGACGACTTGCCGGGGGTGTATAGATGCATGCACGTTTGGCTGAGACCTGGCGGTTACACTTCACACGCGATTGATTTCAGATCTCACGGGATGAGCTATGCTTGGAATGGTCACTGGGCATGTAGCGACTTATTGTGGACATTGATCCGTGGTCGAAGACCGTACTTGATCAACCGAGAACCGTGTTCGACACACATTGATCTGTTGATCGAAACTGGCTTTACCGTCGCCGCCAAGATTGCGAAGTCGACTGTGTCGGCGATTCAACGGAGCGACCTTTCAAGGCGGTTTGATGGAATGCGCGACAGTGACTTGATGACAAGCGGCGTATTCGTGGTAGGCACTAAAGAAAGCGGTGCGCGGTAGCGATACAGTGGACGCCGTCGTGTGTGGACAACAGGATGCTATAATATGCGCATCACGTTAATCATCTTTTCGCTCCGCGGAGGAGGGGCGGAGCGCGTGATGTCGATCATGGCGAACCATTGGGCAGAGCGAGGACGGAAAATTACGTTGCTGACCTACGACGGCGGCGATGAGGTTCCGGCTTACGGTCTCAGCGCGGCGGTAGATCATCGCCATTTGGGCATCGAAAGTCTGTCAAGCGGCGCAATCGAAGCCGTCAGAAACAATTTGAAGCGCCTGTTGGTCCTACGACGTGCGATCAGGGAAAGTGCTCCTGATGCGGTCATATCGTTCCTGGACGTGGTGAACGTAAGAACGATATTGGCGACTTTCGGGCTTGGTATACCGGTGGTGGTATCGGAGCGCATCGATCCTTCACGCCATCGGATCGGAGCGGTATGGCGCGCACTGCGAAGATGGAGCTATCGTTACGCGACGAGTGTGGTGACGCTTACCCCGGATGCGCTCCGCTATTTCCCGGACGCGATCCGACGACGCGGAACGGTGATTCCGAATCCGGTGGCGCTGCGGTCAGACGCTGGTCTTGCGCGAGCTGGTGGCAGGCGCAAGATCGTGATGGGGATGGGCCGGCTGGCTCATCAGAAGGGTTTCGACCGGTTGATCGCGGCGTTCTCGATGGTTGCGCCCAACCATCCGGGGTGGTCTCTGACGATCTGGGGAGAAGGGGACGACCGGCAGGCGCTTGAGATGCTGCGCGATCGGCTGGACCTGCACGGGCGAGTTGCGCTTCCTGGATGGACGCCGGAACCGTTCGCGGAATTGCGGACGGCTGGACTATTCGTCATGTCGTCGCGGTATGAGGGGTTTCCGAATGCGCTGAGCGAGGCGATGGCGTGCGGAGTGCCGGTGGTCAGCTTCGATTGCCCGGGTCCGCGTAACATTATACGCGATGGTATCGATGGTATTCTGGTACCGCCGGACGATGTGGAGAAGTTGGCCGCGGCCATGGATAGGTTGATGGCCGACGATGCGGAGCGAAAGCGCCTTGCCGCTAATGGCATCCAGGTGACCGAGCGCTTCCGGAAGGACAAGGTGATGGACATGTGGGAGAATCTGATAGCGTCCTGCACGTCGGATCGATGACGACAGCGACGGTCCAGCCGAAGACGGAGTCCGGAGCGCCAATCTCGCCAAGCGTAGGCCGGCCTGTGCGGTCGCGGCTCAGTGTGGACCGCCTTGCGCTCCGATGTGCGGCCAAGCCATAATCGCCGTCCATGAAGTTTCTTGTTACCGGCGTGGCTGGTTTCATTGGCTTTCACTTGGCGCGCCGGCTGGTGGAACAGCGTCACGAGGTGGTCGGGATCGACAACCTCAACTCCTATTACGACGTGCAGTTGAAGATCGACCGTCTGCGACAACTCGGCGTGGCCGTTACCGAAGCGAAGGGGAACGAAGGACGCTTGGCTGACGCGAAAGACGGCCGTCTGCAATTCGTGCGGCTCGACGTCACGGACCAGGATGGAGTTCTGGCGCTGTTCTTCAGTGAGGAGTTTGACGTGGTGTGCCACTTGGCCGCTCAAGCCGGAGTGACGTATTCGCTCACCGATCCCTTCGCCTACACGGCCAACAACATCCACGGCTTTCTGAGTGTGCTGGAGGCGGCTAGAAAGCATCCGGTTCGACATTTGGTCTACGCGTCGTCCAGCTCGGTGTACGGGCTGGACCGGCATGTTCCCTTCGGTGAGACTGGCGCCGCGGACCATCCTATCAGCCTGTACGCGGCCACGAAGCGATCGAACGAACTGATGGCGCATAGCTATTCTCATCTCTTCGGGTTCCCGACGACCGGCTTGCGGTTCTTTACGGTGTACGGCCCGTGGGGGCGTCCAGACATGGCGTTGTTTCGGTTTACAAAGGCGATACTGAACGGCGACACGATCGACTTGTACAACTACGGAAAGATACAACGGGACTTCACCTACATCGACGACATCGTGGATGGCATTCTGCGTGTCGTGGACCGACCGCCACGAGGAGACGCCGCATGGGATGGACATGAGTCTTCGATCTCTCCCGCGCCCGCACGCGTGTATAATCTCGGCAACGGTTCGCCGGCATCCGTCGGAGAACTTGTGGCGGCCGTAGAAGAAGAACTGGGAGCCACGGCCCGCGTCAGACCGATGCCGATGCAGCCCGGCGACGTGCCGAGTACGTGGGCGGATTGTACCGCCTTGCGCCAGGAAGCGGGGTTCGAACCGAGCGTCGACATCCGGCAGGGCGTGCGACGATTCGTAGCGTGGTATTGCGAATACTATGCTGCGGCCCCAGCGTCGAGCTGACTGGCGTGCCGGAATTCAAGGTTCGTATATTGGCGAACATAGCAGAGAGCGGCGTTCAAAGGATGCGCCGTATTTTGTTTGCCATACGACGATACGGTCGTCCATCACCCGGACGGTCCGTTGGTATCAAGATACTGCAAGCAGCGCGTTCAATTGGCGTGTTGACGATTGGCGTCAAGTTAGTGTCGCTGTGTTCGACGATCGTCGTCGCGTCGTTTTTTGGCACCGGCGACGATCGTGAAGCGTTTCTCATAGCGTTTCTGCTTCCGTCGATGAGCATCACCGTGATCTGCGGGGCGTTCAATTCCGCTATGATACCAACGTACATTCGAATACAGCGGCAGTACGGCAGCGTCGACGCCCAGGCCTTATTTTCGCGAGTGATGTTTCTTGCTATCGGGCTGCTGGTATTCGTCGCTGTGTGTTTGGCGATTCTGCTTCCGTTCATACTACCGATGCTTGCGTCGGGTTTCGATCAGAGTAAACAGATGTTGGCGACAACGCTGGCGTACCTACTCTTGCCGGCCGTAGTGATCAAGGGCATCGGCACCATATATGGCGCCGTGCTCAATGCCCACGAGCGCTTCGCTTTGGTGGCCGCTGCGCCGGTGATGGTGCCGCTATCGATGGTGGCGATACTGCTCTTATGGTCCGCACCTTCGACACGCGTATATGCAATGGCGGTCGGCACGGTCGTTGGTATGTTCGCGGAACTTGTGGCTCTGGGCTGGGCGCTGAAATCTCGAGGGATCGCGTTATTTCCTCGGTGGCGGAACCGCGGCCCCGGAATTCGCCGAATCGCCGCGCAGTATTTGCCGATGGTCGCTGGCGCGTTGATGATGAGCGCAACGGATCTCGTCGATCGCACTATGGCGGCATCGCTTTCGTCGGGCAGCTTGGCGTCGCTCGATTATGGCGGACGACTTGTGATCGTAATTTTGGGGGTTGTTTCGGGTGCGATCGGGACGGCGGTGTTGCCGTATTTCTCGCGGCTTGTGGATGAACGCAATTGGAAGGAACTGCGGTCGCTCCTGAGAGTATTCGGTGCGTGGATACTTGCGGTGACGACTGTTGTTACCGTACTGCTCGTCGTGTTGTCGGAGACGTTAATCGGGGTGGGCTTGCAACGAGGAGCGTTTACTCACGGAGACACCGAGTTGGTCGCTAGAATCCAGGCGGTGTATGCCGTGCAGATACCGTTTTACGCTTGTGGAATGATGTTCGTGCGCGCGATCGCATCGTTGACCGCAGGCCATGTGCTTGCCATTGGAAGCTTTCTGAATCTTGTGCTCAATGTCGTCTTGAACTACGTATTCATGCGACAGTGGGGCGTAGCGGGAATAGCGCTTTCTACGGCTTGCGTGTATCTGTTCAGTTGCGCGTTCGTCATGACCATGACGTACCGAACACTGTATCAGAGGCAGTGCGGGGCTTCGAAGATCACGCGGAACGATTTGTAGGCGCGGCCGGAGGGGGTCGAAGATATGTGTGGAGTGGCGGGCTTTGTTCGGCGCGGGGGCTTTTCATCAGCGCAGGGAAAACTGATCGCGTCGAAGATGGCGGATGTGATAGCGCATCGCGGACCGGACGATGCGGACGTATGGATTGACGGAAGCGCCGGCGTCGCGCTGGCGAATCGGCGTCTTGCGGTGATCGATCTATCCCCGGCCGGCCACCAGCCGATGTGTTCGCATTCGGGGCGCTACGTCATATCGTTCAACGGGGAGATATATAATCACCAGGAGCTGAGACGCCGGTTGGATGGCGGGTCCGGTCCCGTGGTCCGGTGGACGGGTACGTCCGATACGGAGTCGCTCTTGGCGGCGATCGAGCATTTCGGATTGGCGACGGCGCTCCGCTATGCGGTAGGAATGTTCGCGTTTGCATTGTGGGACCGGCAGGAACGGGCGCTTTACCTGGCGCGGGATCGGCTCGGCGAGAAGCCGCTCTACTTCGGCTGGCAGAACGGCGTGTTCATGTTCGCCTCCGAGCTCAAATCGCTCGCATGTCATCCTGCATTTGCGCGGATGATCGATAGACAGGCGCTGGCGTTGTACGTGCGGCATAACTACATCCCGGGTCCCTGGTCGATCTATCAGGGCATTCGAAAACTGGCACCCGGTGCGTTCGTCAGGATCGTGTTCGGGAAAGAGTCTTCGCAGGTAGACACGGAGCCGGAGCCGGAACCTTACTGGTCGTTGCGGGAGGTGATCGAAGCAGGCCGGGTCCGACCGTTCGAAGGCGACGCCGACGAGGCTGTTGAGGCGCTGCACGACGTGTTGCTGCAGGCGGTGGTGTCTCAGAGCGCCGCGGATGTCCCGTTGGGAGCATTTCTGTCGGGGGGTATCGATTCGTCAACGATCGTCGCGCTGATGCAGGCGTGCTCGCCGCGGGCGGTACGGACGTTCACGATCGGATTCGAGGAGCCGGCGTACAACGAAGCGAAGCATGCCAAGGAAGTGGCGGATCACCTCGGCGCCGATCATACCGAGATGTACGTCTCTCCGCAGGATGCGTTGGATGTCATTCCGAAGCTGCCCGTGTTGTATGACGAGCCGTTTTCCGACGCTTCCCAGATTCCTACTTCAATGGTTGCCGCGATGACACGCGAGCACGTGAAGGTGGCTCTGTCGGGAGACGGCGGAGACGAGCTGTTCGGCGGCTACCCCCGGTACTTTAGAACTCGTACTCTCTGGAGGATCTTGGGTCCGGTCCCGAACTGGATGAGGCGGATATACCAGGGGGCCGTCGCTGCCGTTCCTCCGCGTTGGGGAAAGAGCCGGATCTATGACCGTGCGTGCAAGGTATCCGATATTCTGGATTTTCAGATGCCGGAGCAGTTCTACCTTCATCGGGTATCGCACTGGAAGGAGCCGGCGGCTATTGTACGGCAGACCTCTGAGCCGCAAACCTGCCTGTCGGACCATCGGGCGTGGCCGGACGCTCCGGAACTGGCGAGTCGGATGATGGCGATTGACGCTTTGACGTACCTGCCGGATGACATTCTGGTCAAGGTGGATCGGGCGGCGATGGGGGTGAGCCTGGAGACGCGCGCACCGTTTCTCGATCATCGAGTAGTGGAGTTCGCATGGCGGTTGCCGCTTTCGGTAAAGATCAGAAAGGACGAGAGTAAGTGGATATTGCGGCAAGTACTCTACCGGCATGTACCCAGGAATCTCGTCGAGCGGCCCAAGATGGGGTTCGGGGTTCCCCTGCGGGCGTGGTTGCGAGGGCCGCTCAAGGACTGGGCGGAATCACTTTTGGACGAAGGCAGATTGCGCGATGAAGGGTACTTTCGGCCGGCTCCGATCAGAAAACGATGGAGGGAGCACCTCGATGGGAGCCGGCGATGGGACGCGTGCATTTGGGACATATTGATGTTTCAGGCGTGGCTGGATGAAAATCGAGGGAGCTGACGGCTTACGGGTGGCTTCTCGTCAAGATGTGCGAACGACGCGGACGTCGAAAGGCATGAGAGACAGGCAGGCAGCGGAGGACCATAACCCGGGGATAGTAATGGTGATCGACCATCTGGAGCCTGGAGGCGCTCAGCGGCAGTTCGTCCTTTTGGCAACCTCGTTGCATCGTATCGGTTATGAGGTGAAGGTCGTGGTATTCCGTCCGGACTTCTTTTTTGGAGATGTGCTGCAGGACGTCGGTATTCCGGTAGTATACCTGCAATCACGCAATCGGTTCCATCTTTGGGTTCTCCTCCGACAGGAGATCCAGCGCGGGGGCGCGGAGGTCGTGATAAGTTTTCTTCCGTGGCCCAACCTGATGGTAGAACTCGCTGGGCTTCCGACGCGCACCTTTGCGCTGATAGTGTCGGAAAGAAATTTGGATGTCACGATCGGTATCAAACGGCGTGTCGCCTATCATTGTCACAGATTGGCGGACGTCGTGGTAAGCAATTCACATGCTCAGGGAGAGATCGTAGCACGGGTCCTAAGGCGTTGGAAGGTGCAGGCCCAAGTGATCGTAAATGGGGTTGATATTCGATACTTCAGGCCGGCAGACGACGAACGGGGCGGCGGATGCGACAAGCTGCGCTTGTTGGTGGTGGCGCGATTCGCACCGCAGAAAAACGTGATTCGGTTCATCGAGGCGGTGAGCGTGGTATGCGCGCGCCATCCGCAGATCGGATTGGAGGTAGATTGGTATGGAAAGGCATCGGCGGATGGTCCGGACGACGACGCGGCGTGGGCGATGGCTCATCGGGGCAAGTTAGCTGCATATTACCAAAGTGTGGTGGATAATATAGCGCGGCATGGGCTTCAGGAACGCTTTCGGGTAAACGCTCCCAGGAAGGATGTCCGGGCGCTGTACCAGCAATCGGACGTGGCGTGCATGCCGTCGCTGTACGAGGGCTGTTCCAACGTGATCGCGGAGGCGATGGCATGCGGGATTCCAGTATTGGCGAGCCGCGTGGGCGACAACGTGAGGCTTGTCCAGGAACGGCGCAACGGGTTGCTTTTCGATCCGATGTCGGTCGACGATATGGCGAGGGCCATTGTCGGCTTTGCGGAGCTGTCGGTTTCTGAGCGGACGAGGCTAGGTCGAGAGGGACGAAGGATGGCCGAAGAGTTGCTGTCCGTCGAGGTGTTCGCAGATCGATATGCCAAGCTGATCGCAGAGGTGAACCCGCAAGGACGTGGCTCATGAGCGGAGTCGGGCTTTTCAAAGGCGATCTCCGGTTCGCTGTGTGATCGAGTTCGCCAGACGTATTTCACGCTGATGGGGGTTCATGTAGTCGGTGGCGTACTGATCGCGGTCTTTCAACTCATCGGGCGCTCGCAGGCGGAGCGCTTCATCGGTGTCGGCGGAACGGAGTGGTACCTGGAACTCAGGTTGTGGGTGTTGGCGGCTTTGTCCATCTGGTTGATCGGAGCCACGGCGATGGCGGGCACGAGACGGTTCGATGCGCGGGGCGTTGGAACCTTCGGTGTCATGTTCGCGCTCTTCGTGGGGTACATGATCGTAACAAGCCTCTGGGCGCCCGATCCGATACGGGCGGCCACCAAGGCGTATGATCTGCTGTTCGTCGTCTGGTCGTGCGTTCTGATGGTCGTAGCGCTGAGGATTGGCGGAGTGCGAGCGACGATCGACGGATTTTGGGGCGGGCTGTTCGCCGGCGCGCTGGCGATCGCCGCGATAGGGGTGGCGGCGTCTGTCGTTGGCACCTTAGCCGGAGGGCGGCTTTCGGTGTTATCGGGAGGCCCCAATGTATTCGGCCGGAACATGGGCTTGCTGGTGTTGGCGTCGCTTCGCTTGGTATTCGATGCCCGGCGCGTGTGGAGGATTATCGGTATGGCGGCGGCGCCGGTGGCCGCGCTGCTCGTTCTGTTGTCTGGTTCGCGCGGGGCGATGCTGGCCCTGTTCTTCGGAGTGATCGTCTACCTGCTCGTACACCGCGTAGATCGACGAGTCCTTCTATCGCTTCTGGCCGTCGCCATACTTGGCGCGGTCGCCGTGGCCACGCGATTCGGCGAACTCGCGGTAGCGGTGTTCAGAGATCGGTTTCTTGTCGGGCTTCTCGTCGAGCAGTACTTCACCCACCGAGATGTTCTGGCGTTGGCGGGAATTCGGGCCGGCCTGCAGAACCCGTTCGGAGGCCTTGGACTTGCCGGCTTCGCGGATCTAATGTCCCGTGGGGATTATCCACACAACATATTTATCGAGGCGTTCGCGGAGGGTGGACTCCCCGGATTGGCGCTCCTCTGCTTGCCGTTCTTGAGATATGTCGGTCGTTGGCGGCGAGGGATGGGACACGGCGATTCGCTGACGGTAGCCGGACTGGGATTACTTGCGGTTTCGAGCAGCATTTCCGGAGATCTCTTCGACGGCCGCGGGGTGTTCCTGCTGCTCTTGATGGCGGTCGCCAGTCAGGAGCGTGCCGGCGCCGCCGGAAAGAGCCGCGTCGGTTCGCCGACGTATGACACACGATGAGCGCTGGGAAAGCGAAGCCGCTCCGTGTCCTGCTCATCGGCGCTTTGCCGCCGCAGGCGCCGAGCTCGGCCAATCCCGTAGGCGGTGCGGCAGTGAATTTCGAGGATATGATGACGCAGTTTAAGCTGCGTGCAATCGATGTGACCGTTGTGGACATTTCGCGTCCCCGCGTGAATCTCGGCGTGCGACAGATTTGGCACAATTTCGCAACTGTCGCCAGTTTGATATGGCGGATTGCGGGCCGCATATTTTTCAACGAAGTCGTGGTCATGCATATATCGGCAAAGAGTGTATGGTGGCTCGGATCGGGACTGTGGGGCATTTGCACAGCGTTTCGACGGCCGGTCGTACTGAAGTTCATCGGAGGTGACTTCGCGAAGGTATATGACGGGTATTCCACGGCAAAACGACGGTGGGCGAACGTAACGTACATGCGCTGCGCATTGATTCTGGTCCAAACGGAGGCTATCAAGAGACGATTTGCCGACCGAGATAACATCCGATGGTTTCCGAATACGCGAGACACTCGAGGGTCGGGAGCGGCGCCGCGAAAGGCTGCTCGACGTCTTGTCTTTGTATCGCAGTTGCGGATGGAAAAGGGACTGCGTGAGGCGGTGGACGCCTGCCGGGAGCTGCCGAGTGATTGCTGTCTGAACGTGTACGGACCGATTATGCCGAATACCGATCTCGGCGTATTCGACGGGCAGGAAAGGTCGGTGTATCGAGGAGTGCTGGCGCAGGGAGATGTTCCGGATGCCCTGGAGCGGCATGATGTGTTGGTGTTGCCGACGTACTGGGACGTGGAAGGATATCCCGGCATCGCGCTGGAGGCGCTGCAGTGCGGGCGTCCGGTCATATCGACATCGTGGGGAAGCGTCCCGGAGGTCGTGGAGGACGGCAAGAGCGGCTTGCTGGTAGAGCCGCGATCGACGGCCGCGGTTCGGGAGGCGATAGAGCGCGTGATTGGCGATCCGGAGTTGTATCGCGCACTGTGTGCGGGAGCGCGGTGGCGCGGAGAGTTCTTTCGGAGCGAGAAGTGGTACGATGAGCTCTCGGCAGAGCTGATGCGGTTCGCGCGCCGGTGATTCTGAAACCGGCAATTACGAAGGCGTGGGCGGTCGCGACGAGTTTCGTTGGTTCAGGTACCAATGGCGTGGCGCACGAAAACAAATTGATGATTCCCGGTACCTTCGGTGGGTATCACTGTCGATACGACGAATCCTTTGTCGCAATAGAACTGGACGACTTCTTCGCACTTTGCGTACTCATATGGATAGCCCCCGATCCAGTCCAGGATATCGGTCAATACATGCATTCCCCGTTGGCGATGGTATGTAGCAAACAAGTTGGAGCCTCGCCGAATGGAAGAAATCGCCCTTCTTCCCATTGAATAGGGCACGAAGACCATGGAAGTGGTAATCTTTGTGGCAAGATTGAGGTTGTAGAACCTCTTTATCACACGCCATATTTGCGACCGCAATCCGCAATCGTTGTAGATGGCAACGCACAAGGCGCCTCCGTTCCTGGTTAGCCCCGCCACGTTGTCCATTGCGTTCCACATGTCGCCGGTATGATGAAGAACGCCCCATGCGTATACAATGTCGTGAGTGTTCAACGAGTTCAAGAACTCCTTGTCCAGCACGGAGCCTCGTAGTACGGTCCAGTCTGGATCGCCAGGGAAAAACCGATCCCGGAGTTCCGCGGCGCACGAAACGGAGTCCGGGTCGTAGTCGAATGAGACCACTATGCAACCAGCTTGGCGCGCGCACAACGAAAAGAGTCCACTACCGCAGCCGACGTCAAGAAAGCGCTTTCCCTTGATGGCTTCGGCGGCGGTGGTGCCGTCCGGCGTCGAGATCATGGCCAGCAATGATTGCCTGGCCATCTCGATGTCCGCATCGGACAAGGTGGACAAATACTTCTTCCAGTTTCTCCCGAATCCAAAGCGTGACTTCATTTTCTGCTCGCACCTCCTCGAACGTTCCCGATGTTCGTCCGCTCACCTGCTCGCAGCCGATTGAGGTTCTATCAAAGGATTCGAGTCATGAGGTTACAGGAGCGGGGGCGGCGCGTCAACCACCAAGCGAGCCAGCAGGCGCGCTATCGGATCGGAATGTCAGGTAACGTCAGACCGCTGCGGCACGGGAAGCGGAGAGCAGGGTCTCTCAGGTCGCCGTCAGTTCCAAGCAACTCCTCGTCGGCCGCGCGTTTCTCAGAGCCCCTGATCGGCTCCTCGCCTAGGAGCCTGCCGCCACGCGCGCGACTGATGCGATTCACCGCGCCGGCATTGAAGCGGCAGCGCAAAGCGCCGCGTCAATGGTATCGAAGGGCGTACCATCCTCGGTACGGGCCGGGGCGGTCTTACGCGACAGGCTGTGCCGGCTCACGGTGACACCCCGCCTGCCGATCGGTAGGATCGGGACAAGGAACGGAATGGCGCTCGGGGAGATTGAGTTGAACCAGGATTTGATGGCGCTCATCGGGGCGATCGTCGGGGGGACGATCCCCCTCGGCGCCGTCATGTTCGCGTTGATACGCTGGGTCGATGGCAGGAACCGCAAGGACATGGCGGTGCTCCGCGACGAAATGAAGGCGGGCGACAGCCGGCTCCGGGACGAGATGAAGGCGACCGAAGGTCGGCTCGAAGGCGCGATCAGCGGGCTCCATGACGAGATGAAGGCGGGCGAAGACCGGCTCGAAGGCGCGATCAGCGGTCTCCGGGACGAGATGAAGGCGGGCGACCGCCGGCTCGAAGGTCGGTTCGAAGACGCGATCAGCGGGCTCGGTGACGAGATGAAGGCGACCGACCGCCGGCTCGAAGACGGAATCAGGGAAATCAACGAGCGGCTGGTCAACGTTGGGGACCGGCTGTCGAAGGTCGAAGGCGTCATTGAGGGAATGTTTTGGAGCGCCCGCAACCAGCCGCCCGAAACGCCGAGGGAAGGGGCGGCGTAGCCGATCGGCCGGGCGAAGCGAATCGGTTGTGTCGAAGGGCGTGCCATCCTCGATACGGGCCGGGGCGGACTCGCGACGGGCTGTGGCGGCTCACGGTGACGCCTTGCCCATTGATCCGGTAGGATCGGGACAAGGAACGGAATGGCGCTCGGGGAGATTGAGTTGAACCAGGATTTGATGGCGCTCATCGGGGCGATCGTCGGGGGGACGATCCCCCTCGGCGCGGTCATGTTCGCGTTGATACGCTGGGTCGATGGCAGGAACCGCAAGGACATGGCGGTGCTCCGCGACGAGATGAAGGCAGGCGACGGCCGGCTCCGTGACGAGATGAAGGCGACCGAAGGTCGGCTCGGTGACGAGATGAAGGCGACCGAAGGCCGGCTGAGGGCCGATCTGAAGGCGACCGAAGACCGGCTCCGCGATGAGATGAAGGCGGGCGACCGCCGGCTCGAGAAGGCGATCGTCGGGCTCGGTGACGAGATGAAGGCGGGCGACCGCCGGCTCGAAGACGGAATCAGGGAAATCAACGAGCGGCTGGTCAACGTTGGGGACCGGCTGTCGAAGGTCGAAGGCGTCATCGAGGGAATGTTCTGGGGCGCCCGCAACCAGCCGCCCGAAACGCCGCGGGAAGGGGTGGCGTAGCCACCGGCCGGGCGTAGTGAATCGGTTGTGTCGAAGGGCGTGCCATCCTCGGTGCGGTCCCGGGGCGGACTCGCGACCGGCTGTGCCGGCTGCCGGCTCACGGTGACACCCCAGCCCGTTGATCGTTTAGGATCGGCTCAGGGGAACGGATGGCGCTCGGGGAGATTGAGTTGAACCAGGATTTGATGGCGCTCATCGGGGCGATCGTCGGGGGGACGATCCCTCTCGGCGCGGTCATGTTCGTGTTGATACGCTGGGTCGATGGCAGGAACCGCAAGGACATGGCGGTGCTCCGCGACGAGATGAAGGCAGGCGACGGCCGGCTCCGTGACGAGATGAAGGCGACCGAAGGTCGGCTCCGTGACGAGGTGAAGGCGGGCGACGGCCGGCTCGAGAAGGCGATCGTCGGGCTCCGTGACGAGATGAAGGCGGGTGACCGCCGGCTCGAAGACGGAATCAGGGAAATCAACGAGCGGCTGGTCAACGTTGGGGACCGGCTGTCGAAGGTCGAGGGCGTCATCGAAGGAATGTTCTGGGGCGCCCGCAACCAGCCGCCCGAAACGCCGCGGGAAGGGGCTGCGTAGCCCGCTTCCGCTAAGCCAAGGCTGGTCGCGTTGGTCAAGTCGCCCGTAGTGCGCAGTGCGAGTCTGACGGGCGGATGGACAGTTATCCGGCGCCCGGACTGGCGTTCACGATAGCCTCTCGCGAAGCGATTCCGAGAGCCGGTCCGACAGATCGATGGCCGTGTCGTAGGAATCGAAGAAAGATGATCGCGAATCGCGGTCGGGTTTACGGATTGATCCAGCCGCTCACGGTGTTGACGGCGGTGGCGGTGCTGTTGAACAGGCTGATCACGGGGCTGATGCGCTGCAGGCCTTCGAGCAGGCGCAGCAGTACCTGCCGTTCGACGATCAGGATGTCGCCGCTGCTCACCGGCGCGTCGAGTGTGGCGGCGCCCAGGCTGCGGCCGGTCTTGTCGACGAAGTGGATCAGCCCCAGGTCGGCTTCCTGCGTGGCGCCGCCGGCCCGCAGCAGGTAGTCGCTCACCGTCAGACCGAACTGGAACGGGATCACGCCGGGGCGGTTCACCTCGCCCAACACGGTCACGAACACCTCGGTAGCCGGGATCACCAACTGGTCGCGCGGTTCCAGCGGCAGGTCGTCGTGCAGCCCGTCCCCGCTCCAGAGCGCCGCGGCGTCGAGCGCGATCCGTTCGCCGGCCCGCACCACGTAGCCCGCTTCCGCGCGCGCGAACGGGGTGGGGCCGCCGACGGCGTAGAGCGCGTCGTAGGCGGTCATGCCGGCGAAGAACGGCAGGACCGTCCGTACCGGCGCCGGCGCGGGCAGGCCGGTGTTCGGCTCCTGCGAGGCGCCGGACGGCAGAGCGGTCGGCAGCGTGATCGGACCCTCGCCGTCGATCGGCCTCCCGTACACGGCGCCTTCCACCACGATCGCCAAGCCCGACCCGTAGCTCGACAGCACGCGCACCGCCGCCGTGTCGTCGAGCGTCACCAGCGCCGCTTCCTCGAGCGTCACCGCCATCGACGCGTAGTCCCCGTTCAGGTCGGGTTGGCGCACCATGACGCGGCGGCGGTTGGCGTATGGCGTCGGCCCGCCGGCCTGGTTCACCAAGTCCGCCACCGTCGCGCCGCGCAGCAACTCGTACTCGCCCGGCAGCTCGACCGCCCCGGCGATGGAGACGGTGACGCGGGCGATCGGCACTACCACCCGGTCGTCGGCGCGCAGCGGGACGTCGGGCCGGGAGCCGTCCCAGACGGCGGCCGCGTCGAACGGCACCCGCTCCGCGTCGGCGCGGATGATGAAGCCGGCGTCCGCCACCGCGTACGGCGTGGGGCCGCCGAGCGCCGCCATCGCCTGCCGCAGGGACAACCCCGTCGAGTAGGGAATCGTCGCTTCGACCGGCTCCTTGGGGATCGTGATCGTCGCGGCGCCGTCCGGCGGGCCGCTGTGCGGAGCGCCGTAGAACGCTCCCGACAGAATCACCGGGTCGATGTGCCGGTTCGTGGAGCCGACCACGATCGCGTCGTGGTGGCGCAGCGGGATGCGGTCGGCGTCCTCGAACGCGACCGTCGCGCGACCGAACGAGCCGGGCTCCGGGTAGCCGCTGATCTCGATATGGTCCGGGTCGGCGTCCGGCAGGAACCCGCCCGCCCAGGCGATCAGCTCGGCCAGCCCCTCGGCCGGCAGCAGTTCGTACGACCCCGGGTAGCGGACGCTGCCGGCAATGGTGACCGTGGTCTCCGCGACCGGCACGAACACGCGGTCGCCCGGCCGTAGCAGCGGGTTGAAGTCGTCCCCTCCGACCTCGAAGAATCGGGCCAGATCGATGCGGTGCGGCGAGTCGCCGGCGCGCACCATCTCGATCCGCCGGCGGCTGCCGTGGTCGTCGAACCCGCCGGCCAGCCGGATGGCGTCGTGCACGCGGTTGATGGCGTGCGCGATCATGGTGCCGGGGGAGCGGACCGCCCCGCCCACGAACACCTCGAACCGCGCCGGGGAGATCAGCTCGAACTCCACGTAGTCGGCGGGGATGGCGCTCAGGGAGTCGAGGATGGAGCTGCGCAGGCGCGAATACTCCTGTCCAGCCGTCTCCACCGTGCCCAGGTACGGGACCTGCAGGTCGCCGTCGTCCTGGACGGTCAGGACGAACTGCGCGGTCTGGTCGAGCGCGATCGTCAGCCGGTAACGGTCGCCAGGCGTGACCAGGTAGCGCTGGGAGCTGAGCAGCGTGGCCAGCATCTCCGCCTCCGAGAGCGCCGCCGGCTCCGGGATGCGCTGGCCGAACGCGACGGCCGCTCCGCCGCCGGCGGCGTCCTGCGCGGCCGCGTGCGGCGCCACGCCCAGGACCACGCACAGGACCAGCAGGAAGGAGAAGGAGGGAGCCCGTGGTGCGATCATCTTCCCAGTCCGATCTCGTCGCGGATGGCGTCGAGTTGGCGCCGCTGGGCCGGGTTGGCGGCGGCGCGCTTGAAGTACTCCAGGGTGAACGCGGCCAGCACCGACGCCATGAAGGCGGCCAGCGTGCCCATGATGCAGATCAGGGAACGGCGCGGCCGGCTCTTGCGGCGCGGCACCTCCACCGGCTCGACGGTCTGGAAGGAGGCGCCCTGGGCGCTCTCGTCGATGCGCGCGCTTTCGTATTGCGAGCGGAGGAAGGAGTGGATGGTGTCGTGCACGCTCAGCTCCGTCGCCAAGTCGAGGTAGCGTACGCTCAACTCCGGCAGATCTCTCAGCGGCGTGTCCGTCGTCTGGAACGCCACGAACGGGCCGCGCTCGATCTCCTGGATGAGCGTGCCGAGCGTGTCGACCTCGCTCCGCAGCCGCCGCACGCCGGCGTTGTTGGCTCCCAGCAGATCGATCTGCGATTGAAGCTCCACTTCCTTGCGGTACAGGTCGGTCTTGAGATCAGTGAGTCGCTGGATCATGGACTCCGATTGGGCGGCGAGGTTGACCACCCCGGACTCGGTCTGGAAGTCGATCAGTGCCTCCTGCGCCGCGGTGCGGTCCCGTTCGACGGCCGCCATCCGCTTCTCCAGGAACGCCTTGCGCAGGCGCACGCGCTCGATCGTCAGATCGTGCACCTTGCCGCGGAGCTGCTCCACGGCGAAATTCAGGCCGGCGGCCGCCTGTTCGGGAACGAAGTGATCGTAGGAGATCACCAGCAGGTCGGAGTCGACGTGGTAATCGGTCGACAGGTTGTTCCGCAGCCGTCGCCGTGCGGCAAGGATGTCGTCGCCGTCGGACGTGTCGGTGACGAACTTCTGCTGCCGGGCGAGCGCGTCGAGGATCGACCGGCCGAACAGCAGCTCCTGGGCTCGGTTGGCGTCCGTGCTCCCCTGGGCCAGCAGACCCGCGATGTCGGGCAGGCCGTCGCTCGCCGGAAGCTGGTTGAGCAGGATGGAAGCGGCCGAGCCGTAGTCCGTAGCGTCGTCGGCGATCGCCACGGTAACGCTGGCGGTATACCGGTTGGGCAGCCAGTTCAGCGGGGACTCCGGGGGTATCGCCATGGCGGCGAGGTTGTAGGCCAGCAAGACCGCCGCGGCGGCGCCGGTGGTGAGCGCGATGACCCGCCGGCGGCGGACCAGGACCAGGATCAGGTCCAGGATCGTGAAGGCGTCTTCCTGGACCGCCTCCGCGCGCGGCTCGGCGGACGGAGGCTCCTGCGGCTCGCTCATCGGTACCCCTTATAGAGTCGGGATGTTGGGCGCGCGACTTGATGCGGCCGCCGGGGCCGGCCGAGCGCTCTCTCCCGATTCTTCGGATGACCGGCTACGTGAAACCGAGCCCTGGAAGCCGCGCTTCGGCGGCGCGGATCTTCTCCTCGGTCCCCAGGTCGGTCCAGTAGCCGCCGGCCGGCACGGCGACCATGCGGCCGTCGGCGGCGACCCGCTCGTACAGTGACTCGTACTTCACCGCGCCTTCGTGCGCTGCGTAGTTGAGCTCGCCGCGCTCCAGCGCCTGCGAGGTGTGCACCGTCGCGTCGCTCAGGTAGCGGGCGAACAGTCGGCGCGGGTTGGGGACGATGGAGAACCCGGAGTTGATCGGCGTCCACCGCCGGCCGGCCCGCTGCACGAACGGATTGCGCTCCTTCGACGCCTTCTCCCGGAACCCGCGCACCAGGGCGCCCGCTTCGTCCAGATCCAGGGCGCCGTAGTCGCTCGACTCCTCCCAGGGCACCAGCGCGGTGAGGTCGATCACGCACTCCTGCGCGTCGATGCCGCAGGCGGCCGCGCGCTCCAGGCCCTGCCGGTAGCAGTCGTACAGGTCGGCGTCGAGCAGGTTGTCGCCGTTGGCGTAGACGACCGGACGCGCCGGCAGCCGGCCGGCGGCGCGCAGCTTCACGATCGGGGCGATGGTGCCGGCCGGGCGCGCCTCGATCAGGACCTCCACCGGCACGCCGCGGTAGCGGCCGCCGTGGGCGGCGCGAACGTGGTGGCGCAGCAGTTGGCCGCCCGCCCCGGCGGCCAGCACGATCCGCTCCACGCGGCCGCATGCCGCGTGGATGTCGAGGTGCCATTCGATCATCGGCTTCACCGGTCCGTCGTCTCCGGCGCGCATCGGCGCCAGCGCCTTGGGGCCGGCGGCGCCCCACGCGCCGGCCGGCAGGTGGGGGTGCGTGCCGCGGTCGAGCCGTTTGCGCGCCTCGGCAAGGCGCGTGCCCCGGCCGCCGGCCAGGACGATCGACCAGAGCGTCTCCGCCGCCGCGGGCGCCTGCACCGGCGTCAGGCCCCGGAGGAGATCGACAGCGGCTCGTCGCGCGGCTGGTCGACCAGCGGCCGGCAGCCGCCGGACTCGATCACGAAGGAGCGTTCGACGTGTACGGAGGCCACGCCTGCCGCCCAGAGCGGCGCCTCCAGGTTGACCACCATGCCCGCCTCCAGCGGCAGGTCGGCCGGCCGGCGGACGAAGTCGTCTTCGATGCGCAGCCCGGTGTCGGGGACCAGGATCGGGTAGTCGCGCACCTCCAGGCCGATGCCGTGGCCGTGCGGGAAGCCGGTCAGTCCGGCCGCCGCCAGCGCCGCCCGCATCGCCTCCGCCGCCGCGGACGCCGGCCGGCCCGGCGCCAAGTGCTCCACGCCGGCCAGCAGCGCGTCCCGCGCCGCCGCCTGCCGCCTTCGGCACGCCCGGTCGGGCGGACCGAAGGCGATGGTGTGGCCGGTGTCGGAGAACCAGGATCGCAGCCGGCAGCCGTGGTCGAAGGCCATCGAGCCGCGTTCCGGCAGGCGGTAGTCGGCGTCGGTGGCCAGGCCGTAGCCGGTCGGGCTGCCGGAGAAGTGGTCGAGGTCGGCGCCGTGCTCGGCCAGCCTCAGGCGGTACAGGTCGGCGAGCTCCCGCCAGCTCGACCCCACGCATGCCACCGCCATGGTCTCCGCGGCGGCGTACTCGGCCGCGCAGGCGGCGCGCTCGAGCTGGGCGATCTGCGGCGCCGACTTCGTCATGCGGGCCAGACGGAGCAGGTTGGTGCAGTCGCCGAGCCGGCGCCCGCCGGCGGCGATCCGCTCCCAGGCGTCGGCCGCCAGCGCCTCGCGCTCCACGCCGATGCGCGCGGCGGCGCCGGCGTCGTCGAGCAGGGCCGCGAGCGCACCGGCCCGCGTCGCATGCCGGGGGCTGCGGGCGAAGGCTTCCTCCACCGCCCGGAAACCGGCCGGCAGGTCGCGCGGCGCCTCCTCGTCCGTTCCCCACACGACGATCCGGCCGGCGCCCGCGCCGGCGGCGTTAGCCGCCATCTCGGCGGATACCAGCAGGGTCACCTCCCCGCCGGCGGTGAGGAGCACCAGCGCCTGTTGCAGCGCCGGCGATCCGCCCGGCCGCATCATGTGCTCCCGGAACAGCGGGTCCAGCCAGTTGCGGTAGTCGGCCAAGTCGGCCACCGAGGCCGGGGAGGTCCCGACCAGCACGTCCATCCCGCACGCGCGCATCTCGTCCAGCGTTCGCGCTACCATCGGCCGATGCCCCTTATCCCGCGTCGCTTGGCGCTGGGCGGCCTGAACTGCCTGCTGCTCGCGCCGCCGGCAGGCCGCGCCGCCGGCCTGGCCGTCTTCTGCCACGGCTTCGGCGCTCCCGGCGACGATCTGGTGCCCCTGGGCGCGGATATCCTCGGCGCCGGACGGACCGGGGCGCTGGCGCTGCTCTTTCCCGAGGCGCCTTTGTCGCTGGCCGCCGAAGGCCTGCCTGCCGGCCGCGCGTGGTGGCCGCTCGACCTGTCGCGGCTGCAGACCGGCGCGCCGCTCGATGCGGGTGAACTGGCGCGCCGGGAGCCGGCGGGTTCGGGCGAGGCGGCCGCCGCGCTGGGCGAGGCGGCCGCCGACTGCGCCGAACGGCTCCGCCTGCCGGCGCGCCGCGTGGTCCTGGGCGGATTCTCGCAAGGGGCGATGGTGGCCGCCGACTGCGCGTTCCGCTCGGGGCTGGCCTGGGCTGGGCTTTGCCTGCTGTCGGGCGCGCCGCTGCACTTGGCGAGATGGCGGCGCCAAGCCGAATCGCTGGCTGGCCGGCCGGTGCTGCAGACCCACGGGCGCATGGATCCGGTCCTGCCGTTCGAAGGCGCGGAGGCGGTGCGCGACACGTTGGCGGCCGCCGGCATGGCGGTCGACTTCCGTCCGTTCATGGGCGGCCACACGATACCGCCGGAGGCGCTGGAGGCGCTGCCGGGGTTCCTGCGGACCGCCTGCGGGCTGGAGTGAACGGGGGTCAGTCGGAACTCTGCGCTGCAGCCGGCGCGAACAGCCGCATCGCGCCCTGCACGATCGCGTCCAGCACGAACCAGGTGGCCAGGAACGCGACGCATTCCAGCGCGAAGCTGCCGAACTTGTAGAACATTTCGGCGGTCAGAAAGGCGATCCCCGCGACCGGGAGCTGCCGCGCCAGCAGGTTCCCGGCGCCGAGGGTCTTGATCAGTTGAAACATCGATGCACCTCGCGGGCGGACGGTAGCCCGGAACGGCGGTCGATCGCCAGCGCCGCGCGGGCCGGCTCGCCGCGCACGGCGCCGGGCGCTGTGGTATCCTGATACCGTGCTTGCGACCGAGCCGATCGGTATCGGCAAGACCGGCGTCACCGTCACCAGGATAGGTCTGGGCGGCGCTCCGCTTGGCCGCTTGCGCACCAAGACCGGCGACAAGGCCGCGCAGGAGGCGATCGCCGCCGCGTACGACGCCGGCGTGCGCTACTTCGACACCGCCCCCCGTTACGGGACGGGGCTGTCGGAGCAGCGGCTGGGCGAGGCGCTGCAAGGCCTGCCGCGCGAAGAGTTGACCATCTCCACCAAGGTCGGCTTCCTGCTCGACCCGGCGCAGCCGTCGCGCTCGGGACGCGGCCGCGCGCAGGTCGCCTGCGACTTCTCCCGTGACGCCGTGCTGCGCTCGCTGGAGGAGAGCTGCGCCCGGCTCCGTACCGACCGCATCGACATCGCCCTCATCCATGACCCCGACTACGCGCCGGGCGACCCCGAAGGCGATCCCGACGCCGCCACCGGCAACCACTTCCGCGAGGTGATGGAGGGCGCCTATCCGGCGCTGCACGAGCTGCGCGAGCAGGGCGTGGTGCGCGCGATCGGCTTGGGCATGAACCAGTGGCAGATGCTGCTGGCCTTCGCGCGCGAGGCGCAATTCGACTGCTTCATGCTGGCCGGCCGTTACACGCTGCTCGATCAGACGGCGCTCCCGCAGTTGATGCCCGCCTGCGTGGAGCGCGGTATCGCGGTGATCCTGGCCTCCGTGTTCAACTCCGGCATCCTGGCCGCCGGTCCGAGCGGTGACGCGACGTTCAACTACTCGGCGGCGTCCGCAGAGATCAAGGAGCGGGCGCGCGGGCTGGAGGCGGTCTGCGCCCGCCACGAGGTGGCGCTGCCGGCCGCCGCGCTGCAGTTCCCGCTGGCCCATCCGGCCGCGGCGGCCGCGGCGGTCGGCGCGCTCGACGCGGGCGAAGTGGCTGCCGATCTCGGCCATGCCGCCGCGCAGATACCGGACGCCTTCTGGCGGGAGATCGGCCAGCGCGAGTTGATCGACCCCGACGCCCCCACGCCGTAGCCGGCGGCTCGCCGGTGCCGATGCAGCGCCTGCGCCTGTTCGTGTTCACCCTGGGCCACTTCTGCGTCGATTCGTACGCGGCCATGCTCACGCCGGCACTGCCGTTCGTGCGCGAGCGACTGGGCCTTACCTTTGCGCAGATCGGGCTGCTCGGCTCGTTCGTGCAGCTCAGCAACCTGGGGCAGCCGCTGCTGGGCATCCTGGGCGACTACCTGCGCGGCCGCTGGCTGATCTTCGTCGGCATCGCCCTGGCCGCGGTGTTCGCGCCGCTGGTCGGCGTGGCCCCCAGCTTCGGCTGGCTGGTGCCGGGCGTGATGCTGGGCGGACTGGGCGTCGCCGCCTTCCATCCCAGCGGCTTCGCGCTGGCCGGCGACCTCGGCGGCGAGCGCCGCGCGTTCGGGTTGGCCCTGTTCATCTTCGGCGGCACGCTGGCGCTGGGGTTCACGCCGCTGTGGGTGCCGGCTCTGGTGACCACGTTCGGGATGGGTTGGCTGCCGCTGGCGACGATTCCGGGCCTGCTGATACTGCCGTTCGTGATCGCCGTCGTGCCCGCGCGCACGGCGCCCCGCTCCGCGCTGCCGGAGCGGGTGGCCGAGTTCCGCCGCGTGATCGCGCCGGTCGGTGCGATCGTGGCCGTGGTGATCGTGCGCTCGATCGGGGGGTTCGGGTTTGCGTTCTTTCTGCCGCTGCTCGGCCAGGAACGGGGCTTGTCGCCGATCGCCTGGGGGCTGGCGCTCAGCGTCTACAACCTGTCCGGAGTGGTCGGGAGCCTGATCCTGGGCTATCTGGCCGACCGGCGGGATCCCAAGCCGCTGGTGCTGGGGTCGCTGGCGCTGTCGGCGCCGTTCATGCTGCTGGCGCTGCAGACCGACGGATTGGCCGCGCTGGCGCTGCTGGCCGGCGGCGGCGCCATGGTCTTCGCCACCAACTCGATCCTGGTGGCGATGGCGCAGCAGCACGCGCCGGCCAACGCCGGCTTCGTCTCCAGCCTGCCGGGCGGCTTCAGTTGGGGCGTGGCCGGGCTCACCATGCCGCTGTTCGGACTGATCGCCGACGCGGCCGGGGTCACGGCGGTGATGCGGATCATGGCGCTGTTGCCGCTGGCCGCGGCGGTGCTCGGCCTGTTGCTGCCGCGGCAGGCGGCGCCGCGGGTCGATCTGCGGCCGGCCGGCACGGGATGAAAAAAGATTGAGGGTCTTAAGGTTATCCAACGGCGCCGCGGGTCGGCCGGCCGGCGCGGGGGCTGCGTGGCTGACGGTCTGACGCTCCGCTACGGCTCCAATCCGCATCAGAAGCACGCGCGTGTCTACCGCGAGGGCGGCTCGCTCCCGTTCGTGGTGCGCAACGGGGCGCCCGGCTACGTCAACCTGCTCGATGCGCTGAACGCCTGGCAGCTCGTGCGTGAGCTGCGCGCCGCCACCGGCCTGGCCGCCGCCTCCTCCTTCAAGCACGTCAGCCCGGCCGGCGCCGCGGTCGCGGTGCCGCTGTCGGATGCCGAGCGCGCCGCCTGCTTCGCGCCGCGCGAGCTGAGCCCGCCGGCGACCGCCTACGCGCGCGCCCGCGGTGCCGACCGCGTCGGCTCCTACGGGGACTGGATCGCGCTCAGCGATCCGGTCGACGAGTCGGCGGCGCGCCTGATCCGGCCGGAGGTCTCCGACGGCATCATCGCCCCCGGCTACGCGCCGGCTGCGCTGGAGCTGCTGGCGGCCAAGAAGGGCGGCGGCTATCACGTGCTGGAGATCGACCCTGCCTATCGGCCGCCGCCGGTGGAGCGCCGCACGGTGTTCGGCGTGACCCTGGAGCAGGCGCGCAACGAACGCGCGTTCGACGCGGAGGATCTGGCGGCGGCCGGCCTGCCGGCGGAGGCGGCGCGCGATCTTACGGTCGGGCTGGTCGCGCTCAAGTACACGCAGTCCAACGCGGTCTGCCTGTGCGCGCGGGGACAGACGATCGGCGTTGCCGCCGGGCAGCAGTCGCGCATCCACTGCACGCGGCTCGCCATCGCCAAGGCGCGCACCTGGCTGCTGCGCCAGCACCCGCAGGCGCGCGAGCTGCGCTTCCGGCGCGGCGTGCGGCGCGCGGATCGGGATACCGCGATCGCCGGCTACGTCGAGCGGGGTCTGAGCGGTCCCGGCGGCCGGGCGCTGGCAGCCCATCTGCAGGAGCGGCCGGAGCCGATCTCGGCGGATGAGGAGCGGCGCTGGATCGCCGGCTTTCCGGCGCTCGGCCTCTGCTCGGACGGCTTCTTCCCGCACCGGGACAATGTCGACGCGGCCGGCGAGTTCGGCGTACGCTACATCGCCCAGCCCGGCGGCTCATCCTTCGACGCCGCAGTGGAAGAGGCATGCCGCGAACACGGCATCGCCATGGTCAAGACCGGCGTGCGCCTCTTCCACCACTGATCCGCCGGCAGCCGCAACCTGACGCCACCCCGCGGTTATGATCGCACGCGTTCGATGAGTGCAATGAGGGCTTGGTGATGGCGAGGATCGAGGGATTCCGGGTGAGGAACTTCAAAGTACTCGGCGACGTCACGCTGGGCCGGCTGTGGAATCAACGGAACCGCGCGCCGATCACTCCCATGGCGGCGGTGATCGGCAAGAACGGGGTGGGGAAGAGCGCCCTGGTCGATGCCTTCGGGTTTCTGGCCGATGCCCTCAGGATGGGCGTCGAGGACGCATGTGACGCGCGCGGCCGTGGCGGCTTCACGCGGCTGCGCACGCAGGGAGCATCCGGGCCGATCGAATTCGAGCTGTACTATCGGGAACGCCAGAGAGATCGTCCGATTACCTACGAGATCGACATCGACCAGGACAGGCATGGCCAGCCGTACGTGAGTCACGAACGGCTCCGGCAACGGCGCAGCGGCCAGAACCGCGGCCGGCCGTTCTCATTCCTCTGGTTGGAGAACGGCAAAGGCATAGCGTGGAAGGGAGAGCAGGACGACGTCATCGCCGAGGAGCCGGAAGAATTCGATGCCTACCTCGACCTGCAGGAGGAGTCCGAGGAGCGCGAGTGGGTAGAGCTGGCAACCCCAAGCCAGCCGGGCATCGCCACGCTCGGCGCCTTGAAGCAGCATCCGCGCATCGCCGCATTTCGCCGCTTCGTTGAGGGTTGGCACCTGAGTTACTTCACCCCGCACGCAGCGCGCAGCCTGCCGCTGGCCGGCCCGCAGAAGCACCTCAACGTACGCGGCGACAATCTTGGCAACGTCGTGCAGTTCATGGAACGCGCTCACCCGGAGCGCTTCAGGAAGGTGCTTGCGCGCATAGCGGCAAGGATTCCAGGGGTAGACAAGATCGATACGGAGAAGACCAGCGACGGCCGGTTGTTGCTCAGGTTCAACGACCGGGGGTTCACTGATCCGTTCTACGCCCAACAGATGTCCGACGGCACGCTCAAGGTCTTCGGCTATCTGCTGCTGCTCGAAGATCCGGCGCCGCCGCCGTTCCTGTGCATCGAGGAGCCCGAGAACGGCCTGTACCACAAATTGCTGGAGACCCTGGCGACCGAGTTCCGCGAACACGCGGCGCAGCGGCGCGGGGTGCAGGTGTTCATTACCACGCACCAGCCGTATTTCGTCAATTCGTTGGAGCCGAACGAAGTCTGGATCCTGGAGAAGGGCACCGACGGAAGGTCGATCGTGCACCGCGCCAGCGACGATCCGGTCGTTGCCGGCCTAGTGGCGGAAGGCTTGCCGCTGGGGGGGCTCTGGTATAGCGACTATCTGGACGCCCGGTAACCGGTGCACTTCGAGATATTGGTGGAAGATCAGTCCGGTAAGCGGGCGCTCGAAATCCTCATGCCGAAGATCGTCAGCGAGCCCCACACGTTCCGGGTGATAGCCTTTCGCGGCATCGGCCACCTGCCGGGGAATCTCAGAAGCGGATCGGATCCCCGCATGCGGCTGTTGCTCAACCAGCTCCCATGCTTGCTGCGCGGTTATGGTAAGGCATTCCAACACAATGGTTCAGCGGTCATCGTGGTATGTGACCTGGATGATCGATGCCTGAAGGTGTTTCGCCGGGAGTTGGACCACGTTCTGTCTGCGTGCAATCCGCGGCCGGAGACGCGCTTCTGCATTGCTGTCGAGGAGGGTGAAGCCTGGTTGCTTGGCGATTATCGAGCGGTCGCAGCCGCCTATCCCACCGTCAACCGGAGCTTACTGCAAAGCTACTGCAACGACTTCATCTGTGGAACCTGGGAGCTGCTGGCGAATGCCGTGTGCCGCGGTGGCGCTGAAGCTCTGCGGCAGTCGGGATGGCAGGCAGTAGGGAAAGAGAAGAGTAAATGGGCTCAGCGGATCGCCCCGCACATGGACGTGGACCATAACGCGTCGCCGAGTTTCCAGTACTTCCGGGAGCAGATTCGCGCACTGGCGCGGTAGCGTTGTACCTGCAGCCGGTTCCGATGACACGGCGTCGTCTCCCGACTGGCTGGCTGCTCCATGTATGACGCGGCGTGTACGACAGGAGCGCCGTGCGGTGATGATTACGCGGCTGGTCCGGCCAGCGACAGCGCCAGTTCGGCCATCCGGTGGGAGAAGCCGACCTCGTTGTCGTAGAAGCTGGTCGCCTTTATCAGAGTGCCGTCGCCGGCCGGGACGGCCAGCAGGTCGTCGCGTATCATCGACGAATACGGCTCGCCCACGCAGTCGCGCGAGCACTCGTAGTAGTCGCCCAGGCAAGCGATCTGACCCAGGATGGTGGAGGCGTTCATCGTTGCGATGTTGGCCTGCATCGCCTCCATCACCTCGCCGGCATCGTGCCGCCCCTCGATCAGGAACACCGCCTCCACCACGCTGCCGGTGTCGGTGGGCACGCGCAGCGCGGTGCCGTTCAGCTTGCCGTTCAGGTGCGGCAGCACCTTGCCGACCGCCTTGGCCGCGCCCGTGGAAGCGGGGATGATGTTGTTGAGCGTTGCCCGGTTCTTGCTGCCGCCGAACGCGTCGACCACCTTCTGGGTCGCCGTCGCCGCGTGCGTGGTGCTCATCAGGCCGGCGGCGATCGGGAAGGAGCGGTCGATCACCGCGGCGAGCGGCGCCAGGCAGTTGGTGGTGCAGCTCGCGTTGGAGACGATCGTCTCCGCGCCGGTGAGCGATTCGTGGTTGACCCCGACGACCACGGTCGGCGTGTCGTCATCGCACGGCGCCGAGACCACGACCCGCCGCGCGCCGGCGCGCAGGTGGGCGGCGCTCCGCTCCCGGCTGAGATAGAACCCCGTGCACTCGAACACCACGTCGACGCCGTGATCGCCCCACGGGACCGCCGCGGCGTCCTTTTCGCCGTAGATCGCCACGCGGTGATCGCCGATGCGGATGGCGTTCCCGGACTCGCGCTCGACCGGCGCCGGGAAGCGGCCATACACCGAGTCGCGCGGCAGGCTGGCGGCGATGTCGTCGACCGCCACCAGATCGTTGCCGGCGACGATCTCGAACCGCTCCGGCAACCGCCCCAGGATCACGCGCATCACGTTCTTGCCGATGCGCCCCATGCCGTTGAACCCGACCCGCAACTTGCCCATCGGTCCAGACCATAGGAGCCGGCTCCGGCGCTGTCAACCAGCCGCATTGCCTCATCAAACATCCGCACGAACGGCTTGGCCACCATCGTGGCGGATGAGGTGATGGATAGAACGCCAAGCTTTGACAAGACACGTCACCTGAGTCACTCTGACACAGAAGGTTTACGTTCAGAAGATGGTGTTATGACGCCGTCGCGTTGTTCGACGATATGTATCGTTCCGCCCCTGAGATCGACCAGATACAGGAGATCGTCACGTTCGAGAATCGCCGTTATGAAACCCGAATCTGGGCTCTGGAAGAACCGTTTTGAAGTAAACGTATCGTAGTCGAACCGGTCGACCACTATTTGTCCGGTATGATAGATATATGCCACGTAGACGCCGTACTCCGTCGCATACGCCACGGTCGATCCGGCACCTGCCAGTATCGCCACAGGTTCGGTTACGCCGTGCTCCGGCCCCGCCTCGTTCGTCCCGAACGTCGGAAACCCGAAGTGTCTGTCCTTCACGATCGCGTTCAGCTCTTCCTTCTGACGCCCGCTTCCATCATCGTTGTCCGCTCCATAGATCGTCCCGTCCGGCGCAATCGATATTCCATATACGTTGCGAAATCCTCTGGCATAGACTTCGATGCGGAGCTCTTCGTCCGCAGGCCGAAAACGGGCGATCGTCCCCATCAAATCGTCCCTGCCCCGGAATTTATAGGCATTCTTCACGAAATAGGATTCCGACCCTACGCCATACTCGGTATGTCCAATACTCACGTATACATATTCCCCGTCGTTCGTGAGCCCGTTCGCGCTGTGGTCGCGGCTGTGGCTCAATATTCTGTCTTCGAGCACCCGTTGATCACTGAGGCTTCCCTGTCGATCTATCCTGAACGAAAGGATTCTGGCGCCGGCGGTCTGGAAGAACTCCACTTTCTGCTTATCTGTCAAGGCCCCAAAGCCTTCGCCAGAGCAGCGCCACGGATCGTCGCCGATTAGGTGACAGACGTTGCCCATGTCGGTCACGTAGAGGCGTCCGTCCAGCACCGTCAATCCTTGCGGAATGCTCAAGCCTTCGAGCACCGTTATCGTCTCTCCGGATTCGACATTAAGCAGCCGTATGAAGCCGGCATAATCGGCCAAGTACATACGTTCATCATCGAGCCAGGTAGCTGCAGTTGGCAGGCCGCCCGGATTGAGCTGACCACAATAGCCAGCGTCGTCGCAAGCAGTGTCCGCGTGACCCTGCACATAGGCGATCAGCGCGAAAACAGCGAAGGTGAACGCCTTACTTCTTCTCTTTACCATCTTGACCAAATCGGGTCACTACGTTGCTCTACGACGTGCACGTTGCCGGCGAGGTCGATCAGATACAGCAGACCGCGCCGCTCCAGGATACCCGTTATATAGCTCGGAGCTCCCGTGAAGAAGCGCGTCAGAGTACGGGTCTCGTAATCGAACCGGTCGATCACGTATCCATAGAGATCGTCTCGATGCGCCACGTAGACGCCCCTTTTCGTCGCGTAGGCCATGGTCGACCCGACGCCGCTCAGCACTGCCACCGGTTCGATGACTCCCGCATCCGACGGCGCTTCGTTGGTTCCCCAGTGCGGGAACCCGTAGAACCCGTCCTGTACGATGGCGTTCAGCTCTTCCCGATGCCGCCAATTCTGTTCGCCATTGTCCGCTCCATAGATCGTCCCATCAGCGGCTATCGATATCCCGTACACATTGCGGAACCCGGTGGCCCAGGCTTCGATCTCCACTGCTCCATCCGTCGGCCGAAAGCGGGCGATCGTTCCCATGAGGTCGGTCCTGCCTCCCTGCGCTCGGAGCTGCTCGACATTCGTGACGTAGAATCCTTCAGGGTCTACCGGATCCTGCGGATGACCGATACTGACGTACACGTATTCTCCATCGGTGGCGAGTCCGTGCGGCCCATAGTCGCGATGACGGCTCAGAATCCGGTCTTCAATCACGCGCCGGTCGCTGAGGCCGCCGTCCGGGTCGATGCGATACGAGAAGATGCGCGCGCCGGCCACGCGATGGAACTCGAACTCGCGGCCAGTGACGTCTCGCTTGCAAGACTCCAGCAGTTCGCCAGCTTTCGGGAGTACGTCACAGACGTTGCCCATGTCGGTGGCGTACAGACGGCCGCCGAGCACGGTCAGCCCCTGAGGGATGCGCAAGTCATTGAGCAGCAAGGTCTTGATCTCGCCCGATTCGACGTTCAGAAGGTGTATGGAGCCGCCGAAGTCGGCCAGATACATGCGTGCATCATCGAGCCATGCCGCGGCGGTGATGCCGGTTTCCAGCTTGAACAGCCCACAGTACCCGTCGGCGTCGCACATGGCCTGCTGGGGAGACGGCTCTCGTCGCTGTTGCGACTCTGCCGTGGCACTACCGACCGCGATCAGGGAGACGCCGACCAGGATGCGGCGGAGTAGTAAGGAGGGGATGTCAGCGACTATACGCTACGGCCCCACGGGCTGGCAAGTACCGACGATGGTGGTGCTCATCCGATACCTCCGGTGCGCGGCGGCATGGTAGAATCGGCGTCGTGAAGACGCAATCGGCCGAGCGGAGCGCGGGGGCAGGCGTCGGCGCGTCGACGCCGCTCATCGACGGGGAGGCGCGGGTGCGCGGGCGCCTGCGCTTCACGGCGGACTACATCGAGCCGCGCACGCTGGCCATGCGCCTGGTGGTGAGCCCTTACGCGCATGCGCGCGTGCGGTCGATCGATACCGGCGCCGCCTGCGCGGCGCCCGGCGTGGTGCGCGTGCTGACCGCCGCGGATCTGCCGGAGGTGACGCCCACCAACCGCGTGCGGCTGCTGCTGGCGCGGGAGCGCGTGCTGTTCGTAGGCCATCCGGTCGCGCTGGTGATCGCCGTCTCCGAGGCGGCGGCCGAAGACGGCGTCGATGCGGTCATGGTCGACTACGAACCGCTGCCGGCGGTCACCACGATCGACGCGGCCGCCCGGCCCGGCGCCCCGCTGGTATGGCCGGAGGGCGTGCCGGGCGATGACCTGGAGGCGGCCGACCACGGCGCCGACGTCGGGGGCGCCGCCGCCGGCCCGGTGGCCCCTTCCAACGTCGCCAACCCGGTCGGCTTCCAGCGCGGCGATGCGGACGCCGCCCTGCGCTCCGCCTATCGTACCGTCGATCTCACGGTCGAGATCGACCGGGTCCACCAGAGCTATCTGGAGCCGCACGCCACCATCGCCGCGCCCGACGGCGCGCGCGGCGCCACCGTCCGGAGCGCCTCGCAGGCGCCGACCTACGTCCAGAAAGAGTCCGCGGCCCTGCTGGGCGTTCCGGCGGCCGAGGTCGACGCCAAGGTGATGCACGTCGGCGGCGGCTTCGGCGGCAAGTTCATCCTCTACGAGCCGCTGGTGGCCGCCGCCGCGCGCGCGGTCGACGCTCCGGTGCAGCTCGTGCTGACCCGGCGCGAAGAACTGCTCGCCGCGCAGCCGGCGGCTGGCGGCCGCATCCGCATCCGGCTCGGCGCCGGCGCCGGCGGCGCGCTGACGGCCATCAAGGCGGACCTGACCTACGACGGCGGCTGCTTCCCGAACACGCCGACCGGCATCGGCGTGCAGATGTGCGGCAGCATCTATCGGGCGCCCAACATCGACGTACGCGGCCGCACGGTGATGACGCACAAGCCGTCGATCGGCGCGTACCGCGCGCCCGGCATGACGCAACAGGCGTTCGCGATGGAGAGCGCCATGGACGAGCTGGCGATTGCCCTCGAAATCGATCCGCTGGAGCTGCGCCTGCGCAACGTCTCCCGCGCCGGCGACCCGCTGGCCGACGGCGGCGCGTGGCCGGACATCGGCATGCAGGAGGTGCTGGAGCGGCTGCGCGCGCATCCGCTCTGGCAGCGGCGCGACCGGCTGGCCGCCGAGGGCCGGGGCGTCGGCGTGGCGCTCGGCGCCTGGTTCGGCGGCGTCGACGCCAGCAACGCCGGCTGCACCGTCGAGGAAGACGGCGGCGTCACCGTGCACGTGAACGCCGTCGACCTGACCGGCGTCAGTACCAGCGTGGTGCTGCTGGCGGCCGAGGAGATCGGCGTCAGTCCGGATGCCGTGCGCGTGCGGTGGCAGGGGCAGGTGGACGGCCCCTACCACCTTTCCAACGCCGGCGGCAGCAAGACGCTCAGATCCGTGGGACCCGCGGTCATGGCAGCGGCCCGCGACGCCAGGGAGCAGCTCTTCCGCGTGGCCGCCACGCACCTGGAGGCGGACGCGGCCGACCTGGAGATCGCCGGCGGATCGGTGCGCGTCAAGGGAGTGCCGGAGTCCGCCGTGCCGATCGGCGAGTTGGCCGCCATGCGCGCCCTGCACGGCCCCATCGCCGGCCACGGACGCAGCGCCCCCGGCGGGCGGGCGCCGGCCTTCTGCGGCCAGATGGCGGAGGTGAGCGTGGACCGGGAGACCGGCCGCATCACGGTGCACCGCATCGTGATGGCGCAGGACGTGGGCCGCGCGATCAACCCGCTGACGGTCGCCGGGCAGATGATGGGCGGCGCCGCCCAGGGAGCCGGATGGGCGCTCTGCGAGCGCCTGGTCTACGACGAGGACGGCCAGCTCCTCACCGGCACGCTCATGGATTACGCGGTCCCGTCCGCCAAGGACATACCCCCGATCGAGACGCTGCTGGTGGAGCGGCCGGCGGACTACGCCCCGCACGGCGTGCGCGGGGTCGGCGAACCGCCGATCATCGCCACCGCCGCGGCGATCGCCAACGCGGTGCGCCACGGCAGCGGCCGGCGGGTCACCTCCGCGCCGCTCACCCCCGGCCGCGTGCTCGCCGTCGAGCCCGTGGAGGCGGCCGCTCCTGCCTGACCGGCCGGCGCCGGTCGAACCGCCGCCGGCGCTCCCGTCGCGGCTGGTCCTGGGCACCGCCCGGATCGCCCTGGGCGCCGCGGCGCTGCCGGGCTCGGTGCGCGGTCCGCAGGCGTTCGCGCTCCTCGACCGCGCGTTCGATCTGGGCATCCGCGCGTTCGATACCGCGGCGATCTATCAGCTCGGCGGCAGCGAGCGGTTGATCGGCGAGTGGCTGCGGCGCACCGGAGTCCGGGACCGGATATACCTGATCAGCAAGGGCGGCCACCCGTCGCTCCTCGGTCGCGCTCGGCTGGGGCGGCGGGATCTGGAGCGCGACCTGCAGGCGTCGCTGCGGCGGCTGCGCACCGATTACCTGGACCTCTACCTGCTGCATCGGGACGCGCCCGGCACGCCGCTCGCACCGATCGCGGAGACCCTCCGGGCGTTCGTGGCCGGCGGCCGCATTCGCGCCTACGGCGTGTCCAACTGGACCCATGAGCGGTTCGCGGCGCTGCATGCGCTGGCGGTGAGCCGGGGAATGTCGCATCCGATCGCCAGCAGCCCGCAGTTCAGCCTGCCGCAGTGGGTGGCGATGCCCTACCCGGGCTGCGTGTCGATCGGCGGGTCGGCCGGCGCCGGCGCCCTGCGCGCGTACCGGACGGCCGGCGCCGCGGTCCTGGCGTGGTCGCCGCTCGGCAGCGGCTGGCTGCGCGCGCCCGGCGGCCGCGCGCGCAGCCGTGCGTACCGGGGCGGCGACAACGACGCGCGCCATCGCCGGCTCACGGCGCTGGCGGAACGGATCGGCTGCATGCCGGCGCAGGCGGCGGTCGCCTACGTGCTCGCGCACGGGAGCAACCTGCACGCGATCGTGGGCACGCGCAGGCCGGAACGGCTGGCCGAGCTGCAGGGGGCCGTGGAGCTGGCGCTCGGCCCGGAGCAGCTCGCGTGGCTGGCGGACGGCCGCGGCCGGAGCGCCCCGGCGGCCGGTTCGAGAACCGCGTCGTGAACGACGCCGACGCGATCGTGGTCGGCTCCGGTGCGGCCGGCGGTTGGGCGGCCAAGGAGCTGACCGAGGCGGGGCTACGCGTGCTGCTCCTGGAAGCGGGGCCGGAGCGGAAGCCGGCCGGAGCCGGCCGGGCGTGGGCGACGCGGCTGTGGCGTCACGCCCGCGGCGCCCAGCCGGTGCAGGAGTTGCAGCCGGGTTACTGGATCAAGGATCCCAACCTCTTCGTGAAGGACGTGGAGCAGGGATACTCCACGCCGCCGGATCGGCCGTTCGTCTGGATACGCGGCCGGCAACTCGGCGGGCGCACGCTGCTCTGGGGTGGGGTGACGCTGCGTCTGTCCGACTATGAGCTGGCGGCTTCCGAGCGCGACGGCTACGGGCCGTCGTGGCCGATCCGCTACCGCGATCTGGCTCCCCATTACGACCGGATCGAGCGCTTCTTGCGCATCCACGGCACGCGGGAGCGCTTGCCGCAGCTTCCGGACGGCCGGTTCGTGGGAGCGCGGCCGCTGACGCGGGCGGAGCGCCGGCTGGGCGACGGGGTGGCGGCGGTCTGGCCGGACCGGCGTCTGATCCCGTCGCGCGGGTTGGCCCTGGAGCGTCACGGCCGCGAGCCGCGTTTGAGCAGCGTCGCCACCAGCATCGACGCGGCGCGGGCGACCGGCCGCCTGCACGTCCGCACCGGCGCGGCGGTCAGCCACCTGATCCCCGGCGGCCGCGCAGGGCGCGCCGGCGGGGTGCTGTTCGTGGATGCCGTCACCGGCTCGGCGCACGCGGCGCGGGCTCGTCTGATCGTCCTGTGCGCCTCCACGATCGAGACGACTCGCATTCTGCTCGCCACCCGGATGGAGCATCCCGAGCTGCCGGTGAGCGAGTCGGACTGCCTGGGCCGCTACCTGATGGACCACGTGATCCTGGGGACGGCGGTGGAGGTAGACGACGTCCCATACGATCCGCCGGCGGCGTTCACGGCCGCCGATTCGTTTCTGGTGCCGCGGTTTCAGAACATCGCCGGCACCGAACCGTATCTGCGCGGCTTCGGCTTGTGGGGCGTGATCCAGCGCCGCGGCTTCGCCGGCCGCCACGGCCGGCCGGCGCTCGGTCTGTTGATCGCGCAGGGGGAGATGCTGCCGAGGCACGACAACCGGGTGGAACTCGACGGGGACCGCGGCGGCGACGGCCTGCCCGGCGTGCGCATCAGTTGCGCATGGGGCGACAACGATCGGACGATGCGCGACGCCATGGACACGGCGGTCGAGGAGATGGTGCATGCCGGCGGCGGGCGCACGGTCAGGAGGTTCGGGGCGCTCGCTCGCCTGCCGGGGCTCCTCGGGCTGCCGGCACGACTGGAACGGTTCTGGCGGGCGCCGCCGCCCGGAGCGTTCGTGCACGAGGTCGGCGGCGCCCGCATGGGCAGCGATCCGGGCGCTTCGGTGGTCGACGCGCGCAATCGCTGCTGGGGGATGCCCAACGTGCTGGTCACCGACGGCGCGTGCTGGCCCACCTCCGGCTGGCAGAGCCCGACGCTGACGATCATGGCGCTGACCGCCCGCGCCTGCTCGCTGGCGGCGGCCGATCTGCGCCACGGGGAACTGCGTTCGGGCCTGGACGCCCCGCCCGCCAGGAGCTGCCCGCCCGCCGGGAAGGGGTCGCGGGGCTGAGCGGCCGCCGGCGGCAGGAACCTGATGCGTATCGCCATCGTCGCCATCGGTTCCTGGGGCGACGTGGGCCCGCTCATCGCGCTCGGCGCCGGACTGGCCGGCGCCGGCTACCGGGTGGTGCTGGTCACGCACGCCGCCTATGCGCCAGACGCCGGCCGCGCCGGCCTCGACTTCGCGCCGCTGAGCGGCGATCCGGTGGCGATTCCGGAGGACGAGGACGGCCGGCAATGGCTGGAGTCGGGCGGCAACGGGCTGCGGTTCGCCGCGCATCTGATCCGCATCGCCCGCCCGCTGTTGCGCGCGGTGCTGCAGGAGACGCATGCCGCCTGCAGCTCCTGCGCAGCGGTCCTGCACACGCCGTTCGCGTCGTTCGCCGCTCACGTCGCCGAACGTCTGGAGCTGCCGAGCATCGTCGTCGGCCAGCAGCCGGTGACCAGGACCGGCGAATGGCCGGCGTTCCTGGTCCCGCAGGGCGCGTGGCTCGGCAGCCGCGGCAACCGGCTGTCGTACCGGCTGATGGAGCAGGCGCTGTGGCTGCCGTACCGGTCGCGGTACCAGCGGTGGCGCCGCAGCGTCGGCCTGCCCGGCGCCGGCCCGTTCGGGCCGGCCGGCCGTCTGTATACCGGCCGCGTGCCGGTGCTGTACGGCTTCAGCGGCCTGGTGGTGCCGCCGCCGGCCGACTGGCCGGCCTGGCACCACGCCGCCGGCTACTGGACGGCGCCGCCGCGTGACTCCTGGAGCCGCGCCGACGCCCAGGTGGCCGCATTCCTGCGCGCCGGGCCGCCGCCGGTGTTCGTGGGCTTCGGCAGCATGACCGCCCGCGACCCGGCGCACGCGCTGGCGCAGGTCGTCGGGGCGCTGCGCCGCACCGGTCGCCGCGGGCTGCTGGCGACCGCCGCCGGCGCGCTCCCGCCGCGCCTGCAGGCGGCGGACGTGCTGGTCGCGGAAGGCTTTTCCCATGCGCGCGCCCTGCCGGGGGTAGCCGCCGCCGTGCATCACGGCGGCGCCGGCACGGTGGCCGCCGGCCTCACGGCCGGCGTGCCGGCGGTGGTCGTCCCGTTCTTCGCCGACCAGTTCTTCTGGGGGCGGCGGGTGGCGGCGCTGGGGGTCGGGCCGGCCCCTCTGCCGATGGCCGAGCTCAGCGCCGCCCGGTTGGCCGCCCGGCTGCGGGCCGTGCTAGCATCGCCGTCGATGCGGGAGCGGGCGGCCGATCTGGGCTCGCGGCTGCGCGCCGAGGACGGCGTGGCGGCGGCGGTGCGGCTGATCGACCGTTATCTGGGAGCTCGCCGGGGTGCGGGCGGCCGGGCGACGGCGCGTGGGTGAGCGGTCCGGCGTTCCCCGCCGGCTCCACCAGATCTGGATGCAGGGCCAGGACCGCCTGCCGCCGCGGCTCGTCGAGCTGCAGCGCACTTGGCAGCGGCTCAATCCGGACTACGAGTACCGCCTGTGGGACGGGGCGGCGCTGCGCGAGCTGATCGCCGCGCGCCACGCGTGGTTCCTGCCCACCTACGACCGCTACCGGCACCTGCACCAGCGCGCCGATGCCGGCCGGCTGTTCGTGCTGTATGACCGGGGCGGCTTCTATGCCGACATCGACGCGCGGGCGCTCCGCCCGCTCGACGAGCTGACCGCGCTGGTGCCGGATGCGCGGGTGATCGCCTCGGCGTTGCCGTTCGCCGGGCTGGACCGCGTCCTGATCGGCATGGCGTGCGGCACGCGCCGGCTGATCAGCAACGCGATCGTGGGCATGGAGCCGGAATTGGACGAGTGGCAGCAGGTGCTGCGACGGCTACCGCGGCGACCGGCGTTCCTTCGATTCCACAAGGAGCTCTCGATAGCTTTCGGCACCGGACCGATGTTCCTCTCCGGCGCGGTCGACCGCGCGTTCGCCGGGCGCCGCGAGCAGCTGGCGATCATGCCGGCCCGCATGTTCGAACGCCGGCTGGGGTATCAACCGTACGTTCCCGCTCCGGCCGACGCGTTTATGGATCACCTGATGGACGCGTCGTGGCATTCGCCGTGGCTGCAGCGGCTGCTGCGGATGTACTACGGATGGCTGGGCCGCCGCTGACCCGGCGAGCGGCGCGCGCGCGAAGCGAGTGAGGAGGGCCGGCAGGACGGTGAGGGCGCCGGCCGTGGTCGCGACGATGGCGACGCTCAACAGCAGCCCGAAGCGTGCGACCGGAACGAAGGTCGATCCCACCAGGGCCAGCAGCCCGAAGCAGATCGCCGCCGAGGTGACCAGGATCGGGCAGCCGGCGTGCGCCACCGCGGCGCGCACGGCCTGCTGCGGGCCGGCGCCGCCGGCGCGTTCGCGCTGGTACCAGACCAGCAGGTGGAGCGCGTCGTCGATGCCGATACCGATCGCCAAGCTGGCGACCATCACCGACAGCGCGTCGAACGGCAGCCCGGTGGCGGCCATCAGCGCCGCGGTCGCCATGATGCCGATCGCCAGCGGCGCCAGCGCCGCCAGACCGAGCAGGAAGGAGCGCAGCGCGACCGCAGTCAGCAGCACTACCAGCACCATGCTGGAGATGGTGGTGACGATCTGGTCGCGCCGCAGCAGCTCGGAGAGGCGCAGCGTGAACATGCTCCAGCCCCACATCTCCGCCTGCACCTCCGGCAGCGTTTCGTCCACGGCTTGGCGGACGAAGGCGGCCAGTTCGGACATGCCGCGTTCGTACAGATAGCCGCCGGTCGAGCCGTCCAGCACCCAGAGGCGGCTGGTCAGGGTCTGCCCGTCATCGCCCAGTCCGGGACCGGAGCGGGCCTCGGCGGCCAGTGCGCTCAGGCGCGCCGCCAGCTCGATGAACGGCCGGTCCGCCGCCGTCAGGGGATCGGGAGACGCACCGGCCGCGCGCCGCAGCGCCGCCACGCTAGTCGTGAACGACGAGAGGTGGCTGACGTCGGCATGGGAGTCCAGCCGCGCTTCCAGCGCCTCCACGGCGGCCAGCACGTGCGGATGCGTGAAGTAGCGCGTCGTGTCGTCCGGCGCCTGCAGCGTGAGGTTGAGATCGATGAAGCCGCCGAAATCGCGCATGAACGAGGCGTTGGCGGCCACCGCGTCGCTCTCGCCGCGCACGTGTCCGGCAAAATCGGTCTCGTAGCGGATCGCCGGCACCGCCGCCGCGAACAGGACCAGCACCAGCGCGGCGCCGATCAGAGCCGCCTGAGGGCGCGCGGTCAGGTTCACGGCCACGCGCTGGAGGAAGGCGAGCACGCCTCCCGACCGGCCCGGGTTCGGCCGGACGTGGATTTGACGGAGCGCCGCCGGCAGCACGGTCAGGCACAGCGAAGCGCCGATGGCGACGCCGGCAGCCGAGATCAACCCGAACTCGCGCAGCCGCGGCACGCTCGACAGCACCAGGGTGAGGAACCCGGCGATCGTGGTTGCCGCCGCCAGCGTCACCGGCCGGATCACCGCCGCCGCGGCGGCCTGCACGTCGTGCGATCCGCGGCCGGAGCGAAACGCCAGATGCACGCCGTAGGAGCTGGTCAGGGCAATCACCAGGATCGGCACCACCAGCGTGATGATGCCGATCGGTACGCCGGTCAGCCTCATCAACCCGGTCGACCAGACGGCTGCGCTGGCCGCCACCGCCACCACCGCCATGGTGACCGGCAGGCGTCCCAGCGCCACCAGCAGCGTCAGAACGAGCACGCCCACGGCGAGCAGTCCCAGGATGGGCGGATCGCGATGCAGCGCGGCCAGCGTGGCCTGATGTAGCGGGATCCACCCGGCCAGGGTCACCCGGTAATGCTCGCGCAACCGGTCGAGCGCCGGCTCGATCGACGCCAGGAACCGCTGGTAGTCGGGGATTACCGCGACCGCGTACAGCAGCGCCAGGGCGGTGCCGTCGGCGGCCAGCACCAGATTGCGAGCCTCCGGTGCGTCGCGGAGCGCCGCCCGCACCCGCTCCGCCTCCGCCGCGGAGGCTGGCGCGCGGCCGTCCGCGAGCGCCGGCCCGAGCTGCAGCCGCTCTCCGTCGAGCCGGAAGGCCGGCAGGTTGAGCGGTGTCACTGCGGAGACGACCAGCGGATCGGCGGAGATGGCGCGGTCCGCCTCCTCCAGCGCCTGCAGACCGCTCACCGCGAACGGATCGGCCGCGCGCAGCACCACGATCAGGTAGTTGAGGTCCTTGTCGGCCGCGCCGTAGGTGTCGAGCAGGCGCTGCGCCGCGTCGTCGCGCGGCAGCAGCCTGACCACTTCCGGGTCGATGCGCACGCCCGTGGCGGCCAGGCCGAGCGCGGCCGTAAGCACCACCCAGACGACGACGATCGTTCGGGAGTGCCGGAGTATGGCGGAGGCGGCATGCAGGGAACGCGCGGAGGGTCGGGTGGCTATCACGGTCGGTGAAACCGCAATATACTAGATGGCGCCGGCAGCGTTTGCCTGCGGGCGATCGACTTCCATGGATCTGTACGAATATCAGGCGAAGGAGCGCTTCGCGCGGTACGGGATACCGGTCGCGCAGGGGCAGGTGGCCGCCACCGCGGCCGAAGCGGAGTCCGCCGCCGGGCGACTCGAAGGACCGGTGGTGGTGAAGGCGCAGGTGCTGTCCGGCGGGCGCGGCAAGGCCGGCGGCGTGAAGCTGTGCCGGTCGGCGGCGGAGGCGCGCGCGGCCGCGCAGCGCATCCTGGGAATGCGCATCGGCGGCCACGCGGTCCGCATGGTGCTGGTCGATCCGGCCGCCGCGGTGCAGGGGGAGCTGTACTTGGCGGTGACCAATGACCGCGCCGCGCGCCTCCCGCTGATCATGGCCAGCGCGGCCGGTGGCATCGACATCGAGACGGTCAACCGAGAAACGCCGGAGTCGATCCTGCGCGTCCACGTCGATCCGCAGATCGGGTTGCGCGACTACCAGATCGCCGGCCTCGCCTCGGGGCTGGCGCGCGGGCAGGCGTTCGCCGGCGGGCAGGGGCCGGCGCTGCCGGCGGATCTCCGGCAGCCGTTCGCGACGCTGGCGCGGGCGCTGTACGACTGCTTCCGCGCATCCGACGCCACCCTGTGCGAGATCAACCCCCTGGCGATCGTGCGGGAACGGGACGGTCACGCCCTGCGCGCGCTCGACGGCAAGATGAGCGTCGACGACAACGCGCTGTTCCGGCAGGCCGAGCTGGAACGGCTGCGCGACGTGTCCGCCGAGCCGAGTGGCGAGACCGACGCGCGCGCGGCCGGCATCAACTACGTGAAGCTGGACGGTCAGATCGGCTGCATGGTCAACGGCGCCGGACTGGCGATGGCGACCATGGACCTGGTCGGCCACTTCGGCGCCGCGTACGGCATCGGCCCCGCCAATTTTCTGGACGTGTCGGGCGGCGCCTCTGCGCAGCAGGTCGCCGCCGGCCTGCGCATCATCCTGTCCGACGCCGGCGTGCGCGCCGTGCTGATCAATATCTTCGGCGGCATCACCCGCGGCGACGAGGTGGCGCGCGGCATCATGGCGGCCCTGGCGGAGGTGCCGACGACCCTGCCGATGACGATCCGCCTGGCCGGCACCAACCATGAAGAGGGTATGCGCCTGCTGGCGGAGGCCGGCCTTGCCAACGTCACGGTGGCGCAGTCTCTGCAGGCGGCGGCGCAGGCCGCCGTCGAAGCGGCGCGGAGCCGCTGATGGCGGTCCTGATCGACCGGAACACCACGGTGATCGTGCAGGGGATCACCGGCAACCACGGGCGCTTTCACGCCGGTCAGATGATCGAGTACGGCACCGACGTGGCGGGCGGCACGCGGCCCGGCAAGGGCGGCGAGTCGATCCTGGGGCGGCCGATCTTCGATACCGCGGCAGAGGCGCGCGACCGGACCGGCGCCGACTGCAGCGTCATCTTCGTGCCGGCGCCGCTGGCCGCCGACGCCATCCTGGAGGCGGTCGACGCCGGCATCGGGTTGGTGGTCTGCATCACCGAGGGGATCCCGGTCCGGGACATGCAGCTCGTGCGCGCGCGGATCGACCGCAGCGGCAGCCGCCTGCTCGGCCCGAACTGCCCGGGGCTGCTCACGCCGGGGCGGAGCAAGGTCGGCATCATGCCGGGGACGATCGCCGCGCCGGGCAGCGTGGGCGTGGTGTCGCGCAGCGGCACGCTCACCTATGAGGCGGTGTACGCGTTGACCGAACGCGGCATCGGCCAGTCGACTTGCATCGGCATCGGCGGCGACCCGGTGAACGGCACCGGCTTCATCGACGTGCTGGAGCTGTTCGAGCGCGACGAGCAGACCGATCGGGTGGTGCTGATCGGCGAGATCGGCGGCGCCGACGAGCAGCGCGCCGCCGACTACATCCGGCGCGAGATGACCAAGCCGGTGGTCGCCTTCATCGCCGGGCGGACGGCGCCCGCCGGCAAGACCATGGGCCACGCCGGCGCGCTGGTCGAGGGCGCCGAAGGGGCGGCCGGCGACAAGATCGAAACGTTGCGATCGGCCGGCGCCAGCATCGCCGCCCATCCGGAAGAGATTCCCGACCTGGTGAGCCGCTGACGCCGGCGGCCCGCACGCGCCCGGGAACGGCGGGGGCACAAAAAAAGGCCCCTGGGTAAAGGAGGTGAAACCCCAGGGGCCCCGAAGGCGAGATGTCCTTCGTGATAGGTATACAAACTAAACAGCCGGATCAGTCGCGGGTTACACATTCGGTCCGCCGGTCCGCCGAAGTCCCGTTCCAGGCCGATCCGGGCCGCTTCCAGCCGCTGCCGGCCAGCATGCGGAAGGCGGCGGCCAGCGCCAGCGCGTAGGCGGCGAGCACGGCGGCCGCCACCCCGTAGCCGGCGGTGGCGACCGGCAGGTTCAGGATCAGCAGCAGCGGGATCGCCAGGAAGAAGGTGAGCCCGGAGGCGTAACAGTAGTCGGCGGCCGCCGGCGTGCGCAGCTCCGGGTCGACGATCCGCACCAGGGCGATGCCGGTGGTGATGGTGCCGGTCAGGCTGCCGTAGAACATCAGCAGTCGCTCGAACGAATGGTCGGCGAACAGCCGCGGGGTGATCCAGATCAGCGAGACCAGCGTCAGCGCGCCGATCAGAAGCGCGAATACCACCAGCAGCGGCCAATAGCGCGTGATGACGCCGATGCCGATCGACGCCAGCCCGGCGGCGATCATGAAGTCGACCGCGCCGCCGGCGATGCGGGTCAGCCCGCCGCCGTCGAGCAGGTGCGCGGCGCCGCACCGCTCGGCCAGCGCGCGCACCGCCAACGCGGTCAGCAGTCCGAAGATGAAGGCGATGCCCCACAGGTTGGCGGCCAGCTCGGTCCCGCGCGGTCCGAGTAGGGATAGCAGTTCGGTGACGCCGGTCAGCAGGACGTAGCTTGCCAGGTAGACGCCGAACACGACCGCCAGCCAGAGCGACAGCGAGTCGATCGCGTCCGGCTCGGTCCGCTGCCGGGCGGCCTCCGGCCCCGGCTGCCGCGCGTCGAGCACGCCGGTGCGCCCGCTCCGGTCGGCCGGCCGCTCGATCCACCCTCGCCTGATGCCGGCGTTGATGAGCGCCACGCCGCCGGTGCAGGCCAGCAGAAAGCCGAGCGCCCCGAACGTGAGGCCGATGCTGCCAGCGCCGTCGAAGCCGAGCGCCTCCCATCCGCTGCCGATCGCGAACGCCTGGCCCGGCCCCAGAGAGAGGCCGAGAGCCGCCAGTATGCCGAAGCTCGGAAAGAGCTCCGGCAGCAGCGTCCGCATTACCGCGAACGTGAGCAGCAGGCCGGCCAGACCCTGCAGGACCATCTGCGACAGGATCGTCACCGCCGATCCGGTGATCGCGTTGGCTCGCCGCCGCGCGGTGGAGCGAAGCCCGAGCGCGATGATCGCCAAGTTGAACAGGTGATAGGTGAGCTGCTCGACGCCGCCGGCGCCGTGTCCGACCAGCGGCACCACCCAGTTGTAGAGCGGGAACAGCAGCGCGCCGGCGGTCAGCGCGTTGGGGATCAGGAAGCGCTGCAAGAGCCGGATGCGGGCGCGGGCGGCCGTCGCCGCCACCAGCGCCGCGCCGATCAGGCCGAAGTCGATCAGCAGCGGCCAGGAGAACGTCAGCCGGTGCGCTCCTGAGGGCGCAGGTCGTACGGCGCGTGGATCAGCGTGCGCACGCCGCCGGCGGTCACCAGCAGGTCGTCTTCGACCCGCACGCCACCGCGCAGATCGTCGCCGTAGACGCCGGGCTCGACGGTGATGGTGTTGCCCTCTTCGAGCACGCCGTCCGGCCACGCCGGGTTGAGGTAGGGCGGTTCGTGCGGGCTCAAGCCGATGCCGTGGCCCAGGTGATGGAACATGCCGCCGGGCACGATCCGGTCCATGCGCTCGCGCGCCAAGTCGTAGAGATCGATGCAGGCCGCGCCGGGCCGCGCCAGACGCTTCACCTCGGCGAGCGTGTCGACCGCCTGCCGATGCGCCCGCACCTGCTCGTCGGTCGGCTCGGTCACCGCGAACACGCGCGAGGCGTCCGCGTAGTAGCCGCGGTAATTGACGCCCAGATCGAGTATCCACAGCTCGCCGGCGCGCGCCGGACGGCGCCGCGGCGGGCCGCCGGGCGTCCCGCACTGGAAGTCCTGCCCGAATCGCAGCGGCAGCTCGCCCGCCTCTTCCACCACCGCCGCGGACAGCGCGTTGTACAGCGCAAGCTCGTCCAGGCCCGGTTCGATCACCTGGGCGGCGCGGGCGTAGGCGGCGTCCACGCACCGCGCGGCTGCCTGGATCAGCTCGACCTCATCCGGGTCCTTGCGGCGGCGCAGGCGGAGCAGATCGGGCGTCACGTCGGTGAACGCGGCGTCGAGCCGCTGTAACACGGCGGCCCCCAGCACCCCCTGATCCAGGCCCACGCGGCGCGCTCCGGCCAGCTCGGGCGCCAGCCGCGCGGCGATGCCGTCCGCCTGGTCAAGGCGGATCGTCGCGTTGGACTGCGCTTCGGCGACGCGCACGTCGTCCACGGCGGCGCCGTCCTCGCGCGGCTCGCTGGTGACGAGCGCGGAGCCGCCGGCGCCGATCGCCACGGCGCCCAGCGCGAACCACGGCGCCAGGCAGCCGCTGACGTAGTAGACGTGGCACGGGTCGGTCAGCAGCAGCAGGTCGAGCTCGCGGTCCTCCAGAATGGAGCGCACCCGGTCGAGGCGCCCGGAGCAGCCTTCTATCGTCAACATGGCCGCGAGTCTACCGCAGCGGCACCGAAGCCGCTTGCGTGGCGACCGCTTCGGTTTACTATAGGGAGGCGGTGGTACTCCTGATCGTCATCGGCGCCGTCATGGTGGTGGGGCTCGCGGTGTTCCTCATCGAACCCGGCGTCTTCGCGTTGGCCTACAGCTTGGTGACGCCGCTGTTCGTACGCAATCCGCCGTTCGTGGACATGGACCGTGCGTTTCCCAAGCACCGGCTGATCGAAGCGGCCTACCCGGTTATCCGCGCCGAGGCGGAGGCGTTGTTGCGCCAACCGGAGCGGATACCGCAGTTCCACGAGGTCGACCGGCTGCAGACCCCGATTTCCGGCAACGACGGCATCCCGTGGCGCACCTTCTTCCTCAAGGGCCACGGCATCTGGCACGAGACCAACGTCAACCTGACGCCGAAGACGGTCGAGGTGCTGCGGCAGATCCCGGAGGTCGATACGGCGATGCTGTCGATCCTGGGCGGCGGCAAGCACATACCGCCGCATCGCGGTTTCTACCGGGGGGTCTACCGCTACCACCTGGGGCTGATCGTCCCGGACGACGCGCCGGTCTACATCGTCTGCGGCGGCCGGGAGTATCACTGGCGGGAAGGCGAGGGCGTGTTGTTCGACGACACCTACCGGCACGAGGTGTGGAACAGGAGCGCGCGCGCGCGCGTGGTGCTGTTCCTGAGCATCCTGCGCGAGGCCGACCTGCCGCGCTGGCTGCGTCCGATCAATCGGATGGTGCGCTCCATGATCCAACGCTCGCCGAAGTTGAAGCGCGCCGGCAAGCGCGCCGAGGTGGCGATGGACCTGTAACGGTCGCGCGGCGTCGCCGGGGTCGGGAGTCGCCGAGGCCCGGTGAGCTACAGGCCGCCGAACAGCCGCTCGGCCGCCTCGCGGGCACGGTCGCCAGAGGCATGGTCGCCTGAGGCACGGTCGCCTGCATGCGGACCGGGGCCGGCCCCCTCCCGCACCTTGAAGTATTCGCAGAAGTTGGAGCGGTCCTTCAGGGACACCGGCTCGGCGATCGGTTCCCGGCACTCCTGGTGGGCGGACCGGTCGTAGAAGCGGCAGTTCAGGCAGACGTGCGCGTCCTTGCCGCAGCTCGGGCACGTGGTCGCGCGGAATATCTCCAGGTCCGCGTCGAACGCCGTGCCGCACGCGAAGCACCTTCCCACGACAGCGCCGGATGATAGCGTCGCGGCGGCCCGGCGGCAACGGCGCCGGGTCTGGCGGTCCGGGGTCTGGCGGACGCCTTGACCGGCGTGGTCGGGTCGGGTTCGATGCGCGCATGCCCAGGCGATGCGTCTATGCGGCCAGTTTCGACCCGATCACCAACGGCCACCTGTGGGTGGTCGAGCAGGGCGAGCGGCTGTTCGACGAACTGATCGTGGCCATCGGCACCAACCCGGACAAGCAGTACGCGTTCTCCATCGAGGAGCGCGTCAACCTGGTGCGGGCGTCGCTGGCCGACTACGCCAAGGCCACGGTGGAGACCTACGAGAACCGCTTCCTGGTCGAGTACGCGCGGTCGCGGGGCGCGGAGTTCGTGCTGCGCGGCATCCGCACGGAGCTCGACTATCAGTACGAACGCTCGATGAAGTACATCAACAGCGACCTGGACGCGGGCGTGGTCACCGTGTTCCTGATGCCTCCTCGCGAGATCGCCGAGGTGAGCTCCAGCGCGGTCAAGGGGCTGATCGGGCTCGCGGGCTGGGAGACGGTGCTCGCCAAGTACGTGCCGCCCCCGGTGCGCGCCGCGTTTGTGGAGCGCTTCAGCTCGACCCGCGGGCAGGCTCCTCCGCCGGCTCGCTGAGGACCGCGCGTCGGCCCAGCTCGGGGTAGCGCCACCGCACCAGCGCCAGACCGCAGAGTCCCAGCAGCGCGAAGCCGGCGAGCGCCGCCTGCGGCCCGACGCGCTCGGCCGCCAGCCCCAGGATGACGGCGCCCAACGGCTGCATGCCGATCGCCAGACCGACGACCCCCAGCGAGCGCCCGCGCAGCGCCGGGGGCGCGGCCCGCAGCGTGATCAGTATCTGCATGGCCGCGAAGCCGGAGAAGCCAACGCCGCCGGCCAGCAGCAACCCTACCGAAAGCAGGTAGGCGCGGGAGAGCGCGAACCCGCCGATGCAGACGAACAGCGTCGACATGCCGGCGGCGAACACCCATCCGGGCCGCCGGGCGGCGCGCGCGGCCAGCGCGAAGGAGCCGGCCAGCGCGCCGACGCCCCATGCGGCGACCAGGATGCCGAAGCGCAGCGCGTCGGCGGACAGCACGTCGCGGCCGATCACCGGCACCATCTGATGGAACGGGAACGCGAAGAAGTTGGCGACCAGGGTGACCGCGACGGTCGCCTGCAGCGCCCGCCGGCCGCGCAACGTGACCAGCGCGGCGCGCGCGCGCGCGGCGATCGTCAGCCGCTCCGCGTTCGGCATCGGCGGCGGCGTCCGGCGCTGGTCGGAGGGGAGCAGCGCGAGCGAAGCCGCGTGGATGGCGGCGAGCCCCGCGTAGGCGATCGCGAACCCTCCCGTGCGCGTCAGTACCCCGGCGATCAGCGGCCCCACGATCAGGCCGATGGTGAAGGTGGTCGTGTCGACCGGGACCGCGGTCGCCAGCTCGCCGGCGTCGAACAGCTCGGTGTACAGCGACCGGCGGTTCGCGAAGTCGAAGCTCCAGACCGTGCCGATCAGCCCGATCACCAGATGGGCGCTCCAGGCAGCCGGCGCGCCGAGCGCCAAGTAGAGCGCGTAGGCGGCGACCACGGTCAGACAGATACTCTGGGTGATCCGCAGCAGGCGCAGGCGTACGACGCGGTCGGCCAGCGTGCCGCCCACGTACGCCAGCAGGAGCATCGGCAGGCCGCGGGCGGCGCCCAGGGCAGCGACCGCGGCCACCGAATCGGTGAGCTCCAGCACCAGCCACGACAGCACCACCAGCTCGTAGGCGCGGGTGGCGTACCACAGCCCCGATGAGGCCACCAGCCGCCGGAAGCGGGGCTTGGCTGCCAGGAGCTGCCAACCCGATACCGGCGGCGCCGGTCCGCGATCGCTCAGGTGAGTTGGCTCAGGTTCTGCCGCACCGCCTGCAGCTCCGCGCGCGCGTCGGCCAGACGCTGCCGCTCCCGCGCCACCACGTCGGCGGCGGCGTTGGCCAGGAAGCCGGCGTTGGCCAGCTTCTTCTGCGAGGCGTCGATCTGCCGCTGCAGGCGGTCGCCGTGCTTGGCAAGGCGCCGCCGCTCGACGCCGGCGTCGACCACGTCGAGCAGGTGCACCTCATGGTCGCCGGCGACCGCCGATGCCGCGCCGGCCGGCGGATCGCCGCCGGCCGCGAAGCGCAGCGACGCCAAGCCGGCCGCGCGCCGGATCAGGTCCCCGTAGGCGTCGAGCGACGACGCGCCGCCGCCGTCGCCGCTCGAACGGATCACCGCGTCGAGCGGCTTGCGGGCTTCCACGCCGTGCCGGGCGCGCAGGTCGCGGACGGCGCGCGCGACGTCGCGCAGCCGGTCGAATCCGGCTTCCAGCGCTGCGTCCTCCACGCCCGGGTCGGCCGCCGGCCAAGCGGCCACGGCCAGCAGCTCGGCGTCGGCCGGCTGCCAGCCGGCGATGCCGCGGCGCGGCGCCAGCTCGCGCAGCCGCGCCCACAGGGTTTCGGTGATGAACGGCACGAACGGGTGCAGCAGCCGCAGGACGCCGTCGAGCGCGGTCGCCACGGTCTGCCGCGCCGCGCCGGCGTCCGCGTTCCCGGCCGACGCCGGTTCCGGCGCGGCTCCCGCTGCGGAGGCAAGGCGCGGCTTGATCAGCTCCAGGTACCAGTCGCACAGGTCGCCCCAGAAGAACTCGCGCACGGCGGCGAGCGCCGCCGAGGGCCGGTAGCCGGCAAGCTGCTCCTGCACCGCCGCGCAGGTGCGCGACAGGCGTGACAGGATCCAGCGGTCCTCGGCCGGCAGCTCGTCGAGCGTCCGTTCCCGGTACCGGTAGCCGCGCAGGTTGATGAAGGCGAAGCGCGCCGCGTTCCACAGCTTGGTGCAGAACGCGCGGCCGACCTCGAACCGATCGCTGCTCAGGGTCGCTCCCGGCAGGTCGGGGATGGTGCCCAGCACGTCGAACTCCTTGCCGGTGTCGGGACAGAGATAGGTGAAGATGGTGCGCCCGTGCTCGGCTGCGGCCAGATCGATCGTCTTGCCGGTGAACGGCGAGACCGCCTGCACCGGCAGACGGATGTCCTGACTGCCGGTCTGCATCTCGCACATCACGTAGCGCAGCGCGTCGCCTCCGTAGCGCTCGATGATGTCGACCGGATCGATGCCGTTGCCCGCCGACTTCCGCATCATCTCGCCCTTGCCGTCCAGGATGTTGGCGTGGATGAAGCAGTGCTCGAACGGCAGATCGCCCAGGTTGTACATGCCGGCGATGACCATGCGCGCCACCCACAGGGTGATGATGTCGCGGCCGGTCACCAGGCAGGAGCCGGGGTAGTAGTAGCTCAGGCAGTCGGTGGCGCCGCAGGCGGCGCCGGGCGGCGTCTGGCCGGGGTCGACCGGGGCGCTTTCCGGATCGGGCCAGCCCAGCGTGCTGTGCGGCCACAGCGCGCTGGAGAACCAGGTGTCCAGCACGTCCGGGTCCTGCTCGAAGCCGAGCGCCGTCAGGTCGTCTCCCAGGGCGGTCTCCGCCTCGGCGTCACGGAGGCAGACGTCGATCTCCACCTCGCCGGCGCGGCGCGCCGCCTCGATCGTGAGGGCGCGGCCTTCCTCGCCGACCGCCGTAGCTGTCTCCCGGAGCTGCACCGCCGCGTCGTGGCGGCCTTGCAGGCGCTCGGCCAGATCGAGCGCCTGCTGCAGGCGGCCGCCCGCGCAACGCGCGGTCCAGATCGGGATCTGGTGGCCCCACCAGAGCTGCCGGCTGATGTTCCAGTCGCGTTTCTCCGCCAGCCAGTCGAGGTAGGTGCGCGCGTAGCGGTCGTCCGGAAAGAAGGCGAGCTTGCGCCCGGTCGGCGACCGCCAGTCGCCGGCCACGGCGTCGATCGCCGCTTGCGCCAGACCGGGGATGGTCGTTTCGTTGGCCGTGCCGCGGCCGGCGGTGACGCCGCCGGGCACGTCGCCCATGCGCAAGAACCATTGCCGTGACAGGTACGGCTCGATCGCCGTGCCGGAGCGGTCCGAGTGGCCGATCTCGATCCGGTGCGGCTCGATCCGTTCCAGCAGCCCGGCGCTCTCCAGATCGGCGACCACGCGGGTGCGCGCCGAGGCGCGGTCGAGGCCGGCGTACGGTCCGGCGGCGTCGTTCAGGGAGCCGTCCGGGCCCAGGATGTTGATCAGGCCGATCCGGTCGCGGTGGCGCTGCCACACCGCGAAGTCGTTGGGGTCGTGGCCGGGCGTGATCTTCACGCAGCCGGAGCCGACCTCCGGCTTCGCCCACTCGTCGGCGATCAGCGGTACCGGCCGGTCGAGCAGCGGCAACCGGATCAGGCGGCCGGCCGACGCCATCTCCGCCAGGCGGATCAGGCCGTCCAGATCGGTTTCACGCCGCCGGCGAAGCCCGGCGAGCTGCTCCTCAAGGGCCGGCCGCTCCCGTTGCGGAGCGCGTGCGGCGCGCGCCGCAAGACGCTCGATGGCGCGGTCCAGAGCCGCCTGCGGGTGCGGATGGCAGGCGACCGCGGTGTCGCCCAGCATCGTCTCCGGGCGGGTGGTGGCGACCACCACGTGCGCTGGTTCCCCCGGCGCCGGATCGATCACCGGGTACCGCAGGTGCCAGTAGGCGCCGTCCACCGTGCGGTAGCCGATCTCGTCGTCGGAGACCGCGGTACGCAGCGCGCAGTCCCAGTTGACCAGCCGCGTGCCGCGGAACACCAGCCCGTCGCGGAACAGCGACAGGAACGTGTGGCGCACGGCGCGCGAGCAGACCGCGTCCATCGTGAACCGCTGCCGATCCCAGTCGCACGAGCAGCCCATCGCCCGCTGCTGCTCGACGATCCGCTGCTGGTACCGGTCCTTCCACTCCCAGATACGCTGCACCAGGGCGTCGCGTCCGATGTCGTGCCGGGTCTTGCCCTCCAACTCCAGCAGGCGGCGCTCGATCACCGCCTGGGTGGCGATGCCGGCGTGATCGGTGCCGGCCATCCACAGCGTGTTGTCGCCCAGCATCCGGTGCCAGCGGATCAGCAGGTCCTGCATGACGTTGTCCATGGCGTGCCCCATGTGCAGGGCGCCGGTGACGTTGGGCAGCGGCATCATCACCACGTAGCGCCGCTCGCGATCGTCGGGGGCCGCGCTGAACGCGCGCGCGGCAATCCAGCGCTCGGTCGCTTCCCGCTCGGCCGTCGCGTGGTCGTAGCGGGTCGGCAGCGGCTCGCCGGCGGGCGGCGTTCGTCCATCGTTCGTCGGGTCCATTTCTTCTGGCCCCCATACTAAACGAGTCCCGATCCCGTCGTCTCCGCATCCCGCCGCGCATTGCCGATCGAGCGCGGGGGCTGGTACCTTTACCGGTATGGACACGCGCATAAGGCAGCGCGCAAAGGCCAGGTCGGCGCCGGAATACGTCGCCAAGATGGACTGCGACGCGGAGATATGGCCGGCGATGTCCGAGTTGGCGAAGCGTTTTCAGGAGAAGACGTTCTTGCCGACCTTTGGTGATATCAGGAATTTCTGTGAGGCTTACGGAATCGATGAGCCTGCGTCGCATTCTCGTGCCGGCTCGATTCCGAGAGTCTTCAAGTTCATGGCGACGATGGACCGCGATGAGATCCGACGAATAGTGGACGACCGGCTGTTCTCGGGGCCGTCGCGGCTGGGGCCGATTGCCGACGCGATCCGGGCGAATGGTCGGGCCGCGGCGTTCCGCGATCGGTCGATGCACGGGAGTTGACGAGCGCTCGGTCATGATCGAAGTCCGCGAGGTCGTGAAGCGCTACGGTGGCCACTTGGCCGTCGACCGGGTGTCGTTCCGCGCCCACGCCGGCGAGATCTTCGGGCTGCTCGGCCCGAACGGCGCCGGCAAGAGCACGATCATCCGTATGATCATGAACATCCTGGCCGCCGACGCGGGCGAGGTGCTGTTCGACGGCCGGCCGCTCGGCGAGGCGGACAAGGAGCGCATCGGCTACCTGCCGGAGGAGCGCGGCCTGTATCAGCGCCAGACGGTACGGGAGGTGCTGGCCTACCTGGCGGCGCTCAAGGGCATGCCCCCGGCCCGGTCCGCGGCGGCCATCGACGCATGGCTGGGGCGGTTCGAACTGGCCGACTGGCGCGACCGCCGGGTCGAGCAACTCTCCAAGGGGATGGCGCAGAAGGTGCAGTTCATCGCCGCGGTGGTCCACGATCCGGAGATCGTCTTCTTCGACGAGCCGTTTGCGGGCATTGATCCGGTCTCCGCCGACGTGCTGCGCGCCGCCCTGGAGGACTTGGCCCGCGCCGGCAAGACCGTACTCTTCTCCACCCACCTGATGGAGCACGCCGAGCGCATCTGCGAGCGCGTGCACATCATCGACCGCGGCCGGACGGTGATCGACGGCCGGCTGGCGGAGGTGAAGGACCGCTTCGGCGCCGGCACCATTCAGGTGGAGATCGACGGCGACGCCGGCTTCCTGCGCGGCGATCCGCTGGTGGCCGGCCTGACCGGCTACCCGAACTACGTCGAGATCGAGCCGGCCGGCGGGGTCGCCCCCGAACGCATCCTCAAGCTGCTGGTCGACCGGGTCCGCGTGCGCCGCTTCGAGGTGGTCGCCCCGTCGCTGCACCGCATCTTCGTGGAGCGCGTGCAGCGGTGAACCGGCGCGAGAGCCTATAATCGAAGCCCATGAGCACCGTGGCTGCGCGCTTCGATTTCCCTCCGCTGAGCGAGGTTCGGAAGAACGTCCGCGTCAAGTGGTACCGCTGCCCGATCGACCCGGCCACGCTGCGCCGGCTCATGCAGCGCAGCGACCTGCAGGGCTCGTTGCAGACGCTCGGCCACCTGGGGCTGTTCGCGGTGACCGGCACGCTCACCGCCTGGTGCTTCATCCGCGGGCTGTGGCTGCCGTTCGCGGTCGCGCTGTGGTGCCACGGCACCGTGGGAACGTTCTTCCGCGGCCTGGCCGTGCACGAGCTCGGCCACGGCACGGTGTTCAGGACCCGCTGGCTGAACCGCTTCTTTCTGCGCTGCTTCAGCCTGTTGTCGTGGTGGAACCATCACGAGTACGCGATGAGCCATACCTACCACCATCGCTACACGCTGCATCCCGACGGCGACCGGGAGGTGCTGCTGCCCGTCGATCTTGCCCTGTCGGTGCGCTCGGTGGCGCAGATGCTGACCGTCAACGTCGACGGGTTGATCCGGGTGGTAGGAGCGGCGGTGCGCATGGCGTTGCCGCGCTACGACCTGCAGGTGACCGGCATCCGCACCAGCGAGTGGACCCGCGCGCTGTTCGCCGTCGCGCCGGAGGTGGAGCGCAAGGCGGTGCGCTGGGCGCGGCTGACCATCCTGTTCCACGCCGCGGTCGTCGCCGTTTCGGCGGTGTTCGGCGCGTGGTGGCTGGCCATCGTGCTCACCGGCTACCTCTTCGTCGGCAACTGGCTCGCCTACCTGTGCGGCAAGCCGATGCATGCCGGGTTGCGCGACAACGTCCCCGACTTCCGCCTCTGCGTGCGCTCCAACACGCTCCATCCGTTCGTCTCGTTTCTGTACTGGCGGATGAACTGGCATACCGAGCACCACATGTTCGCCGGCGTCCCCTGCTACAACCTGAAGAAGCTGGCGGCCGTGATCGCCGGCGACATGCCGGCGCCGCGCACGTTGTTGGGCGCATGGCGCGAGATGTTGGCCATCGAGAAACGGTGCAAGGCGGACCCCGACTACCAGTTCGATACGCCGCTGCCGCCCACCGCGCGTCCGGCGGTGGCAAACGCCGGCCAGGTAAGGCTCCCGGCGGACGACCGGTTGCGGCTGGAGGCTTCGATCGGCGAGTTGGCGCCGCAGGGCCGGTAGGCCGGCGCCGGTAGTGGCGCGGCGTTTGCTCCCATCGGAGTCGGTACGGTGAGCAAGCTGTGGCTGGTCGCGCGCAAGGAGCTGCGCATGACGGCGGTGACCAAGGCCTACGTCATCAGCACCGTGCTCGGACCCTTCATCATCATCGCGATGATCGCCTTGCCGTCGATCGTGCAGCGAAGCGCGCTCGACAGCGCCTCCCTGGCGGGTCGAAGGCTGGCGTTCGTAGGGGCGGGACCGCTGCTGCCGGCGGTCCGTGCCGAGTTGACGCCCGTGGGAATCCAGGTTCAGGAGGCAGCCGACGAGGCGGCGCTCGCCGACCGTGTCCGCTCCGGGGACCTGGACGGCTACGTGCTGTTTCCGGCAGACGTGCTCGAGCGCGTTCGCGATCGCCGGCGCGGTGGCTGCCGACGAGCAGAACTTCTCACAGCTTCTGTGGCCCGTGATCGTGGTCCTGGTGGTGCCGATGGTAGTGATGTCGGCAGTGCTGCTCAGTCCCGACGGGCCGCTGTCGGTCACGCTGTCGCTGATCCCGGCGACCGCGCCGGTGGTGATGTTCATGCGCGTGCTCGTCGGCGAGCCTGGAGCGCTGCAGGTGGCGGTGGCGGTGGCCGGCACGGCCCTGGTGACGCTGGGCGCGGTGTGGGCCGCCGCGAAGGTGTTCCGGCTCGGCATCCTGCTCACCGGGAAGAAAGGGACCTTCGGCGAGATCGTTCGTCTGTTGCGGGCGTAGCGGCCCGTGTGTCGCGGCCCGCGTGTCGCGGCCTGCGTCGATTACCCGCCGCTCGGTGACGACGTGGTGCACCGGCAGATCCCACGCGCGCGGCCGCACCGAGTCGACCAACTGCGCCTCGAACGCCAGGCCGATGCGGAGCGCCCGTACGCAGCGGACCAGGAACCGGTCGTAGTAGCCGCCGCCGTAGCCGAGCCGGAAGCCGTCCGCGTCGAACGCCAACCCCGGCACCAGCACCGCGTCGATCGATTCCGGCGCCACCGCCGCGGCGTCCGGCGGCGGCTCCATGACCCCCAGGCGGCTGCGTACCAGCGCCCGGCCGGTCAGAAGCCGCGCGTCCATGGCGCCGGCTGCCGCGATGCGCGGCGCGGCCAGACGGTGTGAGCGGCGCAATACGCCGATCAGCTCGGCGGTCCGCACTTCGCTGCGAAAGCTCACGTAGACCATGACCGTGTCCGCCCCGGCCGCCGCCAACAGGCGCCGGGTGCGGGCGCACGCCTGCGCGCTGAGCCGCGCGCGCTCGGCTGCGGGAATGGCGTCCCGGATGCCGCGCGCCCGCGCGCGCAGGTCGCCCCGGCAGCTCGCCATACGGCTCAGCGCCGCTCCCGGAGCCACGCGCGCACGCGCGGGTGGCCGAGCGCGTCCGGGTTGAGCACATGCTCGGGCTCGCGTCCGCGCACGGCGTCGGTCACCTGTTCGAAGGTCTTGGCGTCCAGACGCGCCGAGGACTCCACGGTGATGCCCCCCGAATGGTTGGTGGCGATGATGCGCGGATGATCGCGATGGATGGCGCGTGGTCCGTCCACCGGATCGTCCACGACGTAATAGAACAGCTTGCCCTCTTCGACGGCGCGGTGGGCCGCCGCGTCGTCGACCAGGGCGCCGCGCGACGGGTTGATCAGCGATGCGTGCGGCTGCATGAGGGAGAGCTGCTCGTAGCCGACGATGGGGTCGGCCCCGGAGACGTGCAGGCAGACCGTGTCGCAGCGTCTGAACAATTCTTCCGGTTCGGCTACCGCCTCGGCCCCGAAGCGGGTGGCGAGCCGGCCGATGTCCTCGCGGATGTCGTACACCAGCAGCCGGCCGCGGTCGCCGAGCAGTGGGATGGCGCGCTTGGCGACCTCCTGGCCGATGCGCCCGAACCCGTAGAGCCCGAGGCAGGAGCCCTGCGCGTCGAAGCAGCGGATGACCCGCGAGTCGCCGAGGTGAGCCATCCGGTTGAAGGTGTAGGTGCGCTTCATGGTGGCCAGCCACTGCGCGACGGTGTACTCGGCCACTGTGTCCATATGCACGGGGGTGACCGTGATCAGCACCCCGTAGCGCGTGGCGCCGGCGACGTTGACCTGATCGAACCCCACCCCCCACCGCGCCACGACCCGCAGATCGCCGCCGGCGGCGTAGAAGTCGTCGGGGAACGGGGTGCTGTCGGCTATGACGGCGACCACGTCCGCCGCGTCCGCAGGGGTGAGGTCGGCGGGGAGCTCCTCCACCTGGGCGAGCCGCGTCAGGGCCTCCAACCCTGACCGGCGGGCGTCGCCGGCGAATTCCGGGTTCTGCAACTGGCGGCTGACGTAGATACGCATGGCCCCGTCATTCTGCCCCGCCGGCGCGTCCGGCGTCCGTAGCGCTTCAGTCGGAAACCGGGTCGGCGCAGGCGTTGGCCGCTCCCGGTGTCGGCGTCATCGTCGCGAAGTCCGCGCCGTTATCGTCGCTGTCGAAGCCGCCGGGACACCGCCCGATCGACGTCGGCGCGGCGGTGGTGTCCTTCGGCGCCGGCCCGCCTTCCCCGGCTCCGGGGACCGAGCCCTGGTAATGGACGCCGTCCAGCGCGCGCCCGGTCGCGGCCTCGACGATGCGGATGCCGTCGGGCCCGTTCTGCAGGCCGCCGCTCTTGAGCGGCATCGCCGCCGTTCCGGCCGGCAGCGCGTCGATGACCGCCGGGTCGGCGATCACGAAGTACCCGCCGGCCGTCAGGCTGCCGGTAGGCGCGTAGGTGCCGTACCGGCGTCCATTGGAGCCGTTGACCATCTCGATACGGTAGTCGGCCAAGTCGACGGCGGAGTCGTTCGGATTCACGATCTCCACGAACTCGGCGGTATCGGCGCCGGCCTGATCGTAGTCGAACTCGTTGATCGTCAGCTTCGCCGCCGGCTGGCGTGGCGCGTCCGATTGCGGATCGCCCCGCCCGGAGCCGGTCGATCCCTGCGGCGATGTCGTCCCCGGAAAGTCCATGCATCCGCTCAGGGATGCGGCGGCCAGACTCGTTGCCAGTGCGGCAACGACGTTGCGAACCGAAAGAAACTGTCCCATGCCGGTCTAGCGATCGCCGGCGCCGCCACGCTTCAATCGTCTTGCGGGTGGAACCGAACTCGCCGTCCGGCACGTTCATGATGGGTGCGCCGGGTCACGGATCGGGCCACGCCATCGCCTCGCCGCGGACGATGCGGGAGCGGCGTTCGTAGCGGCCGGGCCACTCGACCGGCAGGTCGCCGCGTTCGACCATCAGTCGGAGCGGGTTGACGAGCGTCTTCAGCGGCAGATCGATGCGGCGCCGCTTCCGCGCCGACTCGAACAGCGCCATCATCACTTCCTGCACGGCCCGCCCGCGGCCAGCGCCACTGATCGGCCGCTTGATGCGGCCCTCCACCCACGCGATCGCCTCCTGGTACTGGTGGACCCACGGGTCGTGCCAGGACGCCTCCACCGTCTGCCAACCGGCGGTCGCGGCGCCGAGGTAGCGCGCCGTGCCGATCTCGCGGTTGTAGCGGGCCGACGGACCTTCCGGCATGTACATCGGCGCGTCGGACGGGAGCTCGGCCTCCGGGGGAGTCTCGGTGCCCAGCTCCAGGATGCCGTCGGTTCCCATCACGCGCAGCGTCTGCGCCGCCGACGGGCTGCCGTGGATCAGGATGGTCGCCCCGTTGTCGCAGCCGGCGATCCCCAGGCAGGCGTCCTCCGCCGGCAGGCCGCGCTCCACGTGGTCGGTGGTCCGCTCGACCGCGCCGAGCACCCACTCGACCGCCGGCTCGTCCATGAGAAACAGCGCCAGGCGGATGTTGTGTGAGTTGACGTTGAGCAGATTGCCGCCCTGCTCCACCGCCACCTGCGCCACCCGGCCGATCGCGCCGGCGCGGATCAGCTCCCGCGCGCGCAGCCACGCGGCGTGGTGCGGGCGCTGGTAGGCGATCAACAGCTTGACGCCGTTCCGCTCGCAGGCGGTGAGCATGCGATCCGCCTCGCCAAGATCGACCGCCATCGGCTTCTGGCAGACGATCGCCTTGGGCCGCCGCGCCGCGGCGGCGATCACCATCTCCGCGTGCAGCGCGTGCCACGAGCAGACGTCGACGAAGTCGGGGCGTTCGCGGTCGAGCATCTCGCGGTAGTCGGCGTAGCGATGGTCGCCGGAGACGGCGAAGAACTCCCCGAACTCCCGCAGAGCGCCGGCGTCGGTGTCGGCGATCGCCGCAATGCCGGTCGGCCGGCCGGGAACGCCGAGCCAGCCGCGGGCATGCACGCGAGCGATCATTCCGCAGGCGATGATCGCGGTCCGGTAGCGGGCCATGGATGCGGCGGATCATACGACGACGACCGGGGACCGGAAATCGCGGACCGGCTGTCGCGAAGCTCTCCAGCCTGCATAATCGCCGCAGCCCATGGAGCTGTTCTCCACCGTCGCGGTCCTGCTGGCGGTCGCCGCCGCGCTCGCCTGGCTCAACGAACGAGTGATCGGCCTGCCGACCACGATCGGCGTGATGCTGATCGCGCTGGCGATCTCCGTGGCGGCGCTGGCGCTGGGATCGCTGGGCGTGCTGTCGATCGCCGATCGCGCCCGCGAGCTGGTGGCGGCGGCCGCCCTGGAGGAGACGCTGCTTGGCGGCATGCTCAGCTTCCTGCTGTTCGCCGGCGCCCTGCACGTCGACCTGGGCGATCTGCTCGACCGCTGGCTGGAGGTGGGACTGTTCGCCACCCTGGGCGTGGTGGTCTCCACCGCACTGGTGGCGCTGGCTGCGTACGCGGGCGCGCGGCTCCTGGGCCTGCCGCTCGGCTTCGCGTACTGTCTGGTGTTCGGCGCGGTCGTGGCGCCCACCGACCCGGTGGCGGTGCTCGGCATCCTGCGGCAGAGCGGGGTCGGCGCCGGCCTGCGCGCCCTGATCGCCGGGGAGTCGCTGTTCAACGACGGCTTCGCCGTGGTGGTCTTCGCGACGGTCGCCGGGTTGGCGGCGGGCACGGTGCAACTCGACGCGAGCGAGCTGGCGCTCTTCCTGGTCCGGGAAGCGCTGGGCGGCGCCGCGCTCGGGCTGGCGCTGGGCTGGATCGGCTACCTGGCGCTGCGCAGCATCGACAGCTACCAGATCGAGGTGCTGGTCACCCTGGCGCTGGTGGCCGGCGGCTACGCGCTGTCGTCGGCGCTGCACGTCGCCGGCCCGCTGGCGGTGGTGGTGACCGGCCTCTTCATCGGCAACCGGGGTCGCCGTCTGGGGATGTCGGAGAAGACCCGCGAGCACCTCGATTCGTTCTGGGAGCTGCTGGATGAGGTGCTCAACGCCGTGCTGTTCGTGTTGATCGGCCTGGAGTTGCTGGTGATCGACCTCAACCCCGCGGCGCTCGCGGCCGGCGCCGCAGCGATCGCCGCGGTGCTCGGTTCCCGCCTGCTGGCGGTCGGCGGGACGATGCGGCTGCTGCGGCGCCCAGGGCCGCTGGTCGCCACCTGGGCGGGGTTGCGCGGCGGCATCTCGGTGGCGCTCGCCCTGTCGCTGCCGTCCGGTCCCGAACGCGCGGTGGTGTTGACCATGACCTACGTCGTGGTGGTCTTCTCGATCGCCGTGCAGGGACTGACCCTGAAGCCGCTGGCCGCACGCCGGAGCGAGGCTCGCCAGCAGGCGTCGTGACCGCGGTCACGGGAGCGACCGGCTTCGTGGGCGCCGCCTGCGCCGCCGCCCTGGTCGCCACCGGGGAGGCGGTGACCTGCACCGTGCGAGCGCGGAGCGACACTCGCGCCCTGCGGGCGTTGGGTACGACGGTGACGCTCGCGCCGGGGGCGCTGCATGACCGGCGCGCGCTGGCCGCCGCGTTCGCAGGCTGCCGGTGCGTGGTCAACTGCGCGGCGCGCGCAGACGACTGGGGCCGCCGGCCCGACTTCGAGCGCGACAACGTCGCGGGCGCGGTCAACGTCATCGAAGCGGCGGCTCGGGCCGGCGTCGATCACGTGGTGCATCTGTCGACCGCAAACGCCGGCGGCTACGGCCGAAGGGACATGGATGAGACGAGCCGCGGCAAGCGATCGCCGTCGCCGTACTCGCGCTCGAAGCTCGCCGCCGAGCACGCCGCGCGCGTGCGCGCCGCCGGCCACGGCGTGCGGCTGACGATCCTGCGCCCCAGCGCCGTGTACGGGCCCGGCGACCGCCGCTGGACCCTGCCGATGCTGGAGCGCATCGTCGCCGGCGCCTGGCCGCTCGTCGCCGGCGGCCGGGCGCGGCTGACGCCGCTGTACGTCGTCAACCTGGCGCAGGCGATCGTGCTGGCGATCGACCGCCGCACGCCGGGAACCTTCATACTGACCGACGACGTCACCATGAGCTGGAGGCAGTTCGCCGCCCGTTGCGCGCGCGCTCTCGGAGTACGCGCGCCGGCGCGCAGCGTCCCGTACGCGCTGGCGCGGCCGGCGGCGGAGGCGGCCGAGCTGTTCGGCCGGATGGCGCGGCTGCGCCGTCCGCCGGCGATCACGCGCTACCGCGTCATCCGCGCGTCCAAGGACTTTCATTACCGGTGCGACCGGGCGCGAAGCGTCCTGGGATACCGCCCGGACCGCGACGTCGACGGCCATCTGCGCGCCTGCGCCGCCTGGTACCGCCGCGTGCGCTCGGCGTGATGGGGCACGTGACCGCCACCGTTGGCGTCCGTTCTCAGGGGAAGGGCGCGGTGCGGCTGATCCCGGAGGCGGTGCTGGAGCGGGCGACGGCGCGGTGGCGTGACCCCGCGTTCGCCGCCGCGCGCGACGCGTTGCGCCGGCGCGCCGCCGAGCTCGTGGCGGTCGATCTGGAACCGCCCGACGAGCCGGCCGGGCTCTATCACGACTACTTCTGTCCCGATCACGCGGTCGAGCTGCGCTTCGACCCGCGCGCGCCGCACGCCCACGTCTGTCCGGTCGACGGGCGGGTGTGGAGCGGATCGCCGTTCGATGAGGCGTGGCGCTTCGGTGCCGGCAACCTCCTGGCGCACGGGTCGCTGCAGGCCGCGCTGGCGTGGCGGCTGGGCGTCAGCCTGCCGAAACATCGGCCTTACGGTGCTGCGGGAGAGCTCCGCCGGGCCGTCGGCGGCGTTGCTCAAGCACGGTCCGATCGGCGGAGGCCACGGCCATCCGGCACCGAGATGCGCCGCGCGGTCGCCTCGGCCGGCCGCTACTTCCTGGACCGGTTCACGGTCCGGTCGCCGGCCGAGCATACCGTGCAGTGGCTGTTCCGGGTGCGCGGCGCGCTCGCCTGGCTGCGCGGGACCGCCGCCGGCGGGGCCGCCGTCGATCTTTCCGCACGTGCGGGTGCGGGAGAGCGGGGCCGCCGCCGGCGCGGCGGCGGCGCTCTGGCGCACGGCGGCCGGCTGGGTGGCTCTGCACTTTCCGCACGAGGCGGGCGGCTCGGTGGCGGTCGGCGACGCTCCGTTCAACCCGGCCTCCAAGCGCACCGACCTGCTGGTGCGCACGCGGTGGGCGCGGACCGTCGACTTGATCGCCGTGATCGAGATCGGCCGGACCGGCGAGGAGCCCAGCCGGGTCGAGTGGGAGCCGCACGCGGCCACGCTGGTCATCCGCCGCGCCGGAGCCGCGCGCCGCTGGCAGCCGGACGCGGACGGAGCCGCATGGCGAGTCCGGTAGCGGACTTGCCGATCGCGCGGCCGATCCGACAGACTGCCGCCGGCATGCGCGGGTTCTTCTTTTGGGAGAGCGGCGGCGACTTGCGGCTGGGCGGGCGCTCCAACCAGTACGGCGCGCTGCTGGCGCGGTCGCTGCGCCGCCACGGCATCGACCTGGAGCCCGGCGACTACGCGTTCGGCGCCGACTGGCTGGAGCGCTCGCGCCCCGACTACTCGGTGCTGCACCTGAACTGGCTCGATCGCTTCTACATCCAGGGGCAGCCGGGTGAGGCGCTCGGCGAGTTCGCCCGCTTCGCGGAGACGCTGATCCATGCCAAGCGGATCGGCTACCGCATCGTCTGGACCGTGCACAACCTCTTCCCGCACGAACGGGCGCACCCGGAGCTCGACCGGCTGGTCAACCTGCTGGTGGCGCGGGAGGCGGACGCGGTTATCGCCCACTGCCGCTACGGCGCCGAGCAGATCACCCGGCGCTACGGGGCCGACCCCGTGCACGTGATCCCGCACGGCCACTTCATGGACGTCTTTCCCGACCGGGTCGCGCGACCCGAGGCGCGCGCCCGGCTGGGCATCGACGGCGACCGGTTCGCCTACCTGTATTTCGGCAATCTGCGGGAGTACAAGGGAGTGGAGGAACTGATCGCCGCATTCCGGCAGATCGCGCGCCCGCACGATCTGCTGGTCCTCATGATGAAGACCAACGCGCGGGCGCCGGGGCTGATGGAGCGGCTGACCGCCGGCGCCCGCGATCGGTCGTCGATCCGCATCTACACGTCCGACTTCTTTGCGGAGGAGGAGTTCCAGTTCTATCTCAACGCCGCGGACGCGGCGGTCCTGCCGTTCCGGGAGGTGATGACCTCCGGCACCGCGATCCAGGCGCTCGGCTTCGGCCTGCCGGTGGTGCTGCCGCGCCGCGGCTGCCTGGCGGAGCTGATCGACGAGACCATGGGCGTGCTCTACGACCCGGACGCGCCCGGTGCGCTGCCGGCCGCCATGCGGCGCGTGCGAGAGATCGACCTGGAGGCGGCCGGCAGCGCCGCCCGGGCACGGGCCCGGCGATTCGACTGGAACGAGGTCGGCGACCGGACCGCCGCCCTCTACCGCGGCGCGACCGATGGACGATGAGGCGGCCAGCCCGGCCGGTGCAGCGGGAAGCGGCGCGCGTGGACCGGTCATCGTTCCGTACTTCGCGGCCGGGGCCGGCCACCTGTCGGCCGCGAGCGCGGTCGCGGCGGCTCTCGGCGAGCGCGGCTGCGCGGCGGCGCTGGTCGACGCGGCGACGCTTGGCGGGCCGCGCACCGAACGCTTCTACGTCTCCTCGTGGGGCTGGATACTGCGCCATCGCCGTGCGGGACAGCTCGCCTTCGCCGGCGACTTGGCGCTGCCGGCGCTGAGCCGGCTGGTCAACCGCGGCGCGGCGTCGGCGGCGGTCCCGCGCGCCCGCGAGCTGCTCGATACCCGGCGGCCGGCGGCGGTGCTGGCCACCCACTGGGGCACCGCCCACATCTTCGCCCGCGCTCGGCGGCACGCCCGGCACCGGCCGCCGCTGTTCTACGTCTTCACCGAGCTGGGCGGCGCCCATAACCTGCTGGCGTGCGGCGCCGACCGCTACTTCGCCATGGGCGCCGCCGCCGCCGCTGCGGTGCGCGCCTCGGGGGTGGCGCCCGCGCGCATCGAGCAGGTCGCGCCGATCACGCACCGGCGGTTCCTGTCGGCGCCGGACCGCAGCGAGGCGCGGCGCCGCCTGCGTCTGGACCGGCGCCGGCCGGTCGTCTTCTACGGCCTGGGCGGCGCCGGCATCGGCGACGCCGAGGGATTCGTGCGCGCGTGCACGCGCGCGGCGCCGGACGCGGTGACGCTGGTGTCGACCGGCCGCAACGCCGCGCTGCGGCGCCGTCTGGCGTCGCGGTTCGCCGGCTGCCGGGTCATACCGCTACCCTTTCGCGATGACATGGAGGTACTGCTGGCCGCTGCCGATCTGGCCGCCGGAAAGTGCGGCACCCTGTTCACGCTGGAGGTGACGGCGGCGCGGCTGCCGTTCCTGATCACCCAGGTCGGCGCCCCCAATGAGCGGCACAGCCGCAGCTTTATCGTCCGCAACGGGTACGGCTGGTACGCTCCGTCGCCCCGTGCCTTCGCGGCGGCGCTGCGGCGCGCGCTGGTCGGCGGCGAGCTGGAGGCCGCCCGGCGGGCGCTGGCCCGCGCGCCGCAGCCGACCGGCGCCGGCCAGGTCGCCGGAGCGGTGATCGCGGCGATCGCCGGGAACCGGTGACCGGCTGGTCGAGGCGGTCCGATCTGGCGGCCGTGGTCGTCACCGCTGCCACCGGGTTGACCCTGTTCGCGCTCGCGGTGACGCCGCCTGGCTCGGCGCCGTTGGCTCGCCTGCTGGCGGGCGCCGAACCGACGCCGTTCCTGGACTATGCCGTGCGCTTCGGTGCCGCCGCCGTGCTGCTGGGCGTGGCGCCGGCCGTCGCCGTGCGCGCCGCCGGCGGCCGCTTGCGCGAGATCGGCGCCCGCAGGGCGAAGCGTATCCACCCCGTCGCAGTGCTGTTGGCATGCGCGGTCGCGGCGTTCGTCGGCGTCGTCTCCCTCCAGGACCCGGAGCTCGCCGCCTTCTACCCGTATGCGCGGCGCTACACGCTGGAGCTGGCCCGGTCGCCGGCGGGCGTGGCCGCGCACGCGCTGGCGTACCTGTGCTTCTACTACCTGCCGTGGGAGCTGACGTTTCGCGGCGCGCTGCTGTTCCCGCTGGTGCCGCGCCGCGGCGCCGGCGCCGGCGGCGTGCTGCTGGCCGCCACCCCGCAGGCGCTCGCTTCGACGCTGATGCACGTCGGCCATCCGGCGGTCGAGCTGGCGGTCGCCTTTCCCTTCGGCCTGGCGCTGGGGATGCTCGCCGTGCGTACCGGCTCGCTGCTGCCGGGCCTCCTCATCCACGCCGCCGCCGGCATTGCCCTGGACGTGACCCTCATGATCACGCGCTGAGGATCCGCCGGCCCGCTTGCCGCGGCGCATGGCGCCGGGTCACGCTGCGTGCATCGGCCATTCCGATCCTGTCCGTTCCGAGCCTGCCGTCGACACGGTCGTGACCGGTGCGTCGGGGTTCATCGGCTCCGCGCTGGCGGTCCACTTGGCGGCCACCGGACGCCGGGTGCGCGGCATCTACCTGCGCGGCGGCCCGGAGGAACGGATGCGGCGGCTGGCCGGCGCCGGGGTGCGCATGCGGCGCCACGACCTGAGCCGCGATCACGGCGCGCGCGCCGCGCTGGCGGGCGCCGCGACGGTCGTGCACTGCGCGGGCGCGGTCAGCGACTGGGGAGCGCGCGCTTACTTCCACCGGCACAACGCGGAGCTGTCGGCGCGGCTGTGCCGCGCGGCCGCGGCCGCCCGCTGCCGCCGCTTCGTGCACGCGGGCTCCGCGGCCGTACACGGTTTCGGCCCGCATCGCGGCACCACGGAAGAGGGTCCGTTCTACCCGCCGGTCAACCCCTATCAGGAAAGCAAGCTGGCCGCCGAACGGAGCGTGCGCGCGCTCAGGGCCGACGCTGTGGTGCTGCGCCTGGGCAACGTCTACGGCCCCGATGACACCACCAGCTTCTATCGCATCTTGCAGGCGATCGAGCGCGGGCTGCCCGCCTTCATCGATGCCGGCCGCCATCTGACCTGCCCGGTCTACGTCGATGACGTGGCGCGGGCCTTCGAGCTGGCGCTGGAGGCCGAGGCGGCTGCCGGCGAGGTGCTGCTGGTGACCGGGGGCGAGCGGGTGCGCTGGCGGCAGCTCCTGCAGCACGCTGCCGCGTTCCTGGGCCGCGCGCCGCCGCGCTGGCCGGTACCGGCGTGGCTGGCGCTGCCGGCCGCCCGCGTGGTCGAGCGCGCCTGGCGCGCCGTGCCGGCCGCCGGCGAGCCGCCGCTGACCGTCTACCGGGTCGCGCAGACCGCGCACGACTACCATTTCTCCATCGCCCGCGCGCGGGCGGTGCTCGGCTTCGCGCCGGCGACCGGCTACCGCGCAGGCATCGAACGCACGGTACGCGCCTACCGCCGGTCGCGGCCGGCGTTACGGTGAGGCGGCGGCGCGTCCGGCCCGGTACTCGGTCAGGGCGTCGGTGACCATGCGGAAGACGCGCTCTTCCACGACCGGCCCGACCAACGACTCGAAGACGTGCTGCAGCACCCGCCACGCGGCCGCCTGGTCGGGCGTCGGTTCATGGATGGTCAGGCCGAACCGGCGCATGATCTCGACGGCCGCCCGCTCGGCGGCCGACACTTCCGCCGCCGTCTCCCGGCCGATCTCCTGGGCGACCGCCAGCAGCTCGGACTGGATATCGCGGGGCAGCCGCCGCCACGAGCGGACGGAGATCACCATCGCGCCGTAGAACGGCGCGATCTTCAGCGCGTTCATGTGCTTGGCGACGCCGAACCACTGAAACGGGGCGACGATCAACGGGCTGTTGAGCACGGCGTCGACCGCCCCGGTCTGCAGGCCGAGCATCAGTTCCGTGACTTGGTGCTCGGCGATGCGGAAACCGGCTTCCTTCCACGCATCGATGATCGGCGGGCTGGCTTCCGGAACGTTCAGCTTCTGCCGCTGGAGATCGGCGGGGGTCAGGTTGGGCTCCCGTGAGAAGAAGTGGACCCAGCCGGCCGCGGTCCAGATCAGCACCTTGAAGCCGCGGCGCTCGAACTCCTCCTCGATCACCGGCTGCAACCGCTCGGTCGCATAGGTCAACTCTTCCTGGTTCTCGAACATGAACGGCATGCCGAGCGCCAACACCCCCGGATAGACGGTGGACAGCCCCACCGCGGACACGGCGGCGCCGTCCAACTGGCCAGTGCGCATCTTGCGCACCATGTCGACCTCGTCTCCCGCCACGCCGCCGGGGAAGACGGTCATGTCGATGGCGCCGTCGGAGATGCGGTTCCATTCGGCGCCAATGCGCCGCATCGCCGTATCCCACAACGTATCCTGCGGCGCCAAGGAGCCGAACTTCAGGTTCTGCGCCCCGGCGCCGGCGACCGCCAGCGCCAGCAGCACCAGGGCCGCGCACGAACGGCGCACGAACGGCCGCCGCGGCGGGCCGCCGTCATGCCGGCGGTTGACGCTCGATCCTGGATGCTCTGTCCAGTCCATGTCCGCCGGCATGGTCGCGCGCGCGGCCGGCCGCGTCAACGCGGGGCGCGGTCGCGTCAACTCACCTGACAGGCCACCGGTCACAGGCCCAGCAGTCGGACCAGCGTGGTAGTCAGGGGAGGCACGTAGGTGATCACCAGTACCGACGCCAGCAGGATCGCCAGGAACGGCAGAGTAGAACGGTACAGGCCCGAGAGCGGCGTTTCGAACCGGTAGGAGGCCAGAAACAGATTGAGTCCGACCGGCGGGGTCAGGTAGCCGAGCTCCAGGTTGGCCAGGAAGATGATCCCCAGGTGAACGGGATCGAGCCCGTAGGACTCGCCGATCGGGATCAGCAGCGGCGCCAGCACGACGGTGGCCGAGAAGATGTCCATCAGGCAGCCGGCGATGAGCAGTGCCAGGTTGAGCAGGATCAGGAACGCGTAGGGGGAGCGCACGCGGTCGGTAAACCACTGCACCAGCGCCTGCGGCACCTGCGCGTCGACGATCGCGAACGACAGCGCCTTGGCAAGACCCAGGATGACCAGGATGCCGCCGATGATCGGCGCTGCCTTGGCGAACAGGCGCGGCAGGTCTCGGGGGCGCAGGTCGCGGTGGATGAATATCTGCACCACCAGCAGATAGACCGCGGCGACCGCGGCCGTCTCCACCAGGTTGGTGATGCCGCCGAACAGCAGCGCCAGGATGATCACCGGCAGCGCCGCTTCCCAACCGGCGCGCCGCAGCGCCCCGCCGATCTCCCGCAGCCCGACGGGGGCGCTCGGAGCGGCGGCGGGCGCTTCTCCAGCCGCCACCGTCCGGTGCGGGGCGGAGGATCGGCGCGCCGTGCGGCGGGCCCGCACCAGCGTGAAGACGATCAGGGCCGCCACCATGAGGACGCCGGGTCCGATACCGCCGGCGAACAGCGCCCGGATATCGGTCTGGGTGACCATGCCGTACATGATGATCGGCAGGCTGGGAGGGAACAGCAGGCCGATGCTGCCGGAGGCGGTCAACAGCCCGATGGCCAGCTCCTTGCGAAACCCGCTCTGCATCAGGAGCGCCGCCAGCAGCCCGCCGACCGCCAGGATGGTCACGCCCGATGCTCCCGTGAAGGTGGTGAAATAGGCGCAGATCAGCGTCGCAGCGATGATCAGTCCACCGCGGAAGCGGGAGAACAGTGCGGTGCAGAGATCGATCAGGCGCTGCCCGGCGCCGCTCTCCGACAGCAGGAACCCGGTCACGGCGAACAGCGGCAGCGCCGGCACGTGCACGCTGATGAGCATCGCGTACGCTTCGTCAGGGACCGTCTCCAGCACGCCGTTGGTGGCGAACATCACCAGGGCGATGCCGCCGAGTACGGCGAAGATCGGCACGCCGGCCACCGCCGAGACGATCATCACGATCAGCAGCGGCAGCCGCAGCGACCGCACCACACCGGTCACGGCGTCGGCGGCATCCCGCAGCGGTATCTCCAACGCCGGCAGCCCCGACCCGACCTCCCAGGAGACGGCGATGATCAGTTCGACCAGCGGCGACAACGCCAGGACCACGCCCAGGGCGGCGCCGAGCACGCCCGCCGCGGTGCCGGCCCGTCCCGAACGGCCGTCCCCATCCGGCCGCCCGGCGGCGATGACCGCGCGCAGCGCCATGAGCCCGAAGCCGAGCGGCATGATCGCCAGCACCGCCCGCCTGGGCAGCACCCCGACCCGCGCGTACGGATCGAAGCCGATCAGCGTCAGCGAAGCGGCGCTGACGGCCACGGCTGTGGTGACCGCCACCGTGATCGTGGTGGCGCCGATCGTCGCCCAGCGGTCGTATGGGGCGGGCAGCTTGGGCAGGCCGGCGCTCAGGGACAGATGGTGCCGCTCACGCGTGGCGACGATGCCGCTCAGGCAGGCGACCCAGAGCGCCAGATGCCGGATGTAGTCGTTGATCGCCGTCAGGGAAGCGTCGAACAGCAGCCGGACGATCACCTGCACGGTGGGGATCAGGGCCATCAGCAGGAGCGCGGCGATCACCACGCCGTCTTCGACGCGCGCGATGAGGGACTTCGCCGGCGCGCCTGAGTCCGGCGCGCCTTCGCCGGCGGGACGGCGGATCATATCGAGCTCGGGTTCAGGAAGAGATCGTCGGTGCGATCGAGGAGATGGCGGGCGCGCCGCTGCGCCAGGATGTTCTGCAGCCGTCGCTCCGGAGCCGCGTTCACGTCGATCTCCAGCGCCCGGGCCAGCAGGCGGCGGAACTGGTCGACGTCCTGTTCGGCTACGGCGACCGTGGCGGCCAGGTTGACGTAGGCGGCGGCCGAGGTGCCGCCGCTCACCTCCAGGGCGCGCAGGAAGTGTTGCCGCGCGCCGACCGGATTCCCGCCGACCGCCTCCGGCAGCCCGCCCAGAAAGAGGATCATCGCCTCATGCGCGCGGCCGCCGCCGTACGCGTCGTCCCACTCCAGCACCTGCCCGAGCAACGCTCCGGCGATCGGCGCGCGGACCATCAGGTCGAGGTCCTCATGGTCGGCGGCCAGGGCGCCCAGCCAACCGGCCGCGACCCAGAACGCGAAGTCGATGTCCGCTTCGTGCAGAACGCTCAGCACGGACGCCGGACGGCCCGACGCCACCGACGCCAGTGCCCCAAGGCGGCGCATCTCCAACCCGGACAGCACGTAGTCCAGGCCGCGCAGATGGAGCCGCTTGGCGCGCTGCATGACGGCCGCCCACTGTTCGTACTCACCGCCGGGGAGCAGCTCGGCGGGACCCTGGACGAACGAGCCGGCATAGGCGATCAGCAGCCGGCCGGCGGCCAGGCGCGCCTGCGGGTCCGACGGGATCTGCCGGACCCGCGCTTCGGACAGCTTGATCAACGCCGGCAGCGCGCCGGCGGCGAGTTCCGGGTCCTCCTCGGTAGCGAACGGATGCGCCGCGACGTCGCCCAGGTCGCCGGCCAGGCCGGCCAAGGTCTGGCCGGTCGCGCACGCCGCCAGCGCGACCGCCGCCGCGGCCAGCAGCGCTGTCCGCAGCAGGAATGCTGTCCGCAGCGGGAGCGCGGTCATTCTGACGCCGGCTTGCCGGCCGGCCGGCCGATCGCCGCCCAGGTGATGAGCGCCGCCACCAGGAAGCGAAAGCGGTCCAGAGCCACGATCTCGCGGTCGGCCAAGCCGGCCGCGAGCTGCTCGGCCGCCTGCGCGTCGAGCGCCGCTTCCGGCAGCAGCGCGCGGGCGGCCCGCGCGAAACGCGGTCGGTTCTCCATCGAGTCCAGCATCTTCTCCACCCGTCCGCGCAGCGGTTGCCCGCGCCGGTGCATCGCCAACATGTCGCGCAGGCTGTCCACCCCGGCCGCGGCGGACTCCATGAAGTGGCGGTAATGGGGATACAGGAAGCTGCCGGCGCCCAGGATCGCCCCTATCGCCAGGATCAGCTCGTCGCGCACGTAGGGCGAGAACCTGCGGTCGAGCTTGGCGACCAGCACCGGGATCGACGTGGCGCTGCCGAACAGCTCCAGGGCGGTGACCGCGTGGATGATCAGGCGCGGGTTTTCGGTGTCGGCCAACAGCCGCTCGATGCGCGCCAGACTCGATCGGTCACCGAGCCGCGCCAGGGCAACCATCGCCTTGCCAGCAAGGAAGAAGTCGGCGGAGCCGAGGCTCTCCCGCAGGACGGGAATCGCCTCCGTAACGCCCTTCTGGCCCGCCAGCTCCGCGGCCAGATAGGCGGTGGTGAAGTGATGGTCGCGCAGCTCGGTGATCAGCGCCGGGGCCAGATCCGCGCGGGTCTCCACCGTGCTGAGCGCGCTCAGCGCTTCGGCGCGTACGGCGAACCGGGGTGAGGAGAGCTTGCGCATCAGATCGCGGGCGGTGACGCGAGAGCGCGAAGCTCCGAGTTCCTGGATGAGCTGCTGCTCCTCGAACGGACTGCGCACCCGCTGCAGCCGATTGAGCAGACCGAGCGCGCGCAGTTCGCGGATGGAGAACAGCATCGACAGCAGGTCGCGCGCCCGGTAGGCGCCCAGCCGTTCCAGCCCGCCCATGCCGAGGGCGATGACCGCGAACAGCACCGTCAGCACCGCGAAGAAGGCGCGGAACGAGCCGGTCTCGCCCAGCGCGCGTCCCAGCAGGTCGAGCAGCGCGCCGCCGGCCAGCGAACCCAGCACGCCGCCCAGTCCGGTGGCCATGAGGTACAGGGCGCCCAGGTTGAGCCGCTCTTCCACCTTGCAGATCGATAGGAAATAGACGGTGGAGGCGCTCTGCAGCCCGCTCGCTCCCATCATGAACAGAAAGAACACCGCCGCGCCGTACGCCCATGCCGCCGCGCCGGGCAGGGGCGGCGCCACCACCAGCGGCAGCATCACCGCCCCCATGACGCCGGCCGACAGGACCAGCAGCGGCTGCGCGCCGATCCGGTCGGTCATCAGACCGCTGAGCAGGGCCATGACGATGGCGCCGGCGGAGCCGACCACCGTCATCAGCATGATCGCGTCGTCTCCCATGCCGTAGACCTGCCGCAGGAACACGATGAAGAACGGCGTGACCATGAACGAGCCGGCGAACACCGCCAGGATGAGGATCAGGAAGCGGCGCATGGTGGCGTCCCGCAGCGCCGCCGCGATGGCCGGCAGGAGCGGGGCGGCGCGCGGCTCGCGCGGCGGCTCCGGCAGACGGAACACGTAGACCGTGGACATGCCGCCGGCGACCATGCCCACGGCCACGATGATGGTGAACACCACCAGCGGCGATTCCCGGTCCAGGATGAACCCCATCAGCAGGCCGGTCATCACGATCACGCCGTGGATGACGAGCTGCATCCGCGACATGAACAGGCCGCGATCCTGCGGCGTGGTCAGGTGGCCGATGACCGGCTGCATGCCGGTCATGCCGATCCCGCGCGCCAGGTTGAAGCCCAGCACGCCGACGAACAACAGCGACACCGCCACGCCGGTATGGCCGGTGCCGGCGAACAGTGACACCGCCAGCAGTGGCGCCGCCAGGACGTAGCGGACGATCCAGAACAGCCCCATCGACCGCACGTTGCCCATGCGGTTCACGAACGCCCGGCCGATGATCGGCATGAACTGAGCCAGCGGGATGCAGGCGAGCAGCACGCCGATCATCGCGCTGCCCAGCCCCACGCGGAGTCCGTAGAGGGTGATCACGTTGCCGGACAGACACTGGAACGAGCAGACGTTGAACAGATTGAAGAGGTGGAAGGTGCGCTGCGCGGCGGTCCGTTGGACCGGGCTGAGCTCGCGGCGCTGGTTCGGTGGGGCCGCGCTGCTCACGACCGGCCGATGGTAGGCCCGCTCTGCCGGATCGTCAATCGGTCGATAGGGAGATTCGAGGCATAATGGCAGTGACATCTTCCCAGGAATGTTACCCATGCCACGAGGTCGTCCGATCGCGCCACTCGAACTCACCGACGAGCAGCAGGCCGAGCTTACCAGCATCAGCGGTTCCCGCTCGCTGCCCAGCAGCGTGGTCCAGCGTGCCAAGATCATCCTCGCCTGTGCCGAGGGCATCTCCAACTGCGCGGTCGCCGCACGCATGCGCCTGAGCACCGCCACCGTCGGCAAATGGCGCACACGCTACCGCGAGCGAGGCTTGACGGGTCTGCACGATGAGCTACGGCCTGGGCGGCCACGGGCCTATGACGATGAGCGGGTGGCCGAAGTCATCAACGCCGCCCTGCAGACCAAGCCCGCTGAGCGCACGCAGTGGAGCGTGCGCTCCATGGCCGAGCACTCCGGCGTCTCCAAGAGCACCGTACAGCGGTGGTTCACGATGTTCGGCGTGCAGCCGCACCGGCAGCGGTACTGCAAGCTGTCCAACGACCCGTTCTTCATCGAGAAGGTACGCGATATCGTCGGGCTGTCCTCAACCCGCCGGAGCACGCGGTGGTGCTGTGCGTTGACGAGAAGAGCCAAGTGCAGGCGCTTGAGCGCTCGCAGCCAGTACTGCCGATGGGGCTCGGGTATATCGAAGGGGTCACCCACGACTACGTGCGGCACGGCACCACGACGTTGTTTGCTGCTCTGGAGGTGAGCAACGGCACGGTGCTCACCGATTGCAAGCATCGCCATCGTCATCAGGAGTACCTGTCGTTCCTGCGCAAGATCGACGCGAACGTGCCTGCGGCCTCGAGGTGCACCTGATCGTCGACAACTACGCCACGCACAAGCATGCGCGGGTGATGGGGTGGCTGGCGAAGCGGCTGCGGTATCACGTGAACTACACGCCGACGTACGCGACGTGGCCGATCAGGCGATCAAGACCGAAAGCTTTGTCCCCAATGCAACTTCTTCGAAGCGTTCCTCAAACATCTCGGGATTTCTCAGGTGCAGATCGTAAACTATGGTAATGTGAGCCAATTGAGCGATTTCTCTCGACGTTCGTGAAGTCGCAGGGTTTCGCCAGAGTCCGCCGCATCCGGATCGCGCGCGATACTGAGAAGATGCGCTCGGTCGGCGTTCCATAGCGTTTGTTCGTCGCTCGGCAAAGCCAAACTTGTGATCCCGGATACGGTAGGGACCGTCGCATCTGGATGTCCGGCGGTAAGCGTGCTGGTGTTGCCTGATGACGGGCCCGGCATGCTGGAGACAGTGCTGGCCCGTTCGTTCGCGGGCACGAGAGAGGACGGCTGCATCGACCGCTTCTTCGAGTGCCTCTATCCAGACGGACTTGAAGATGCGGCGGCCAGAAAAAGCGCGGACGTGCGCATACCTCGCCACGACCCAGGCTCCGTCATGGACCGGCGACGCCGGCGCCCTGGTTTGCGAGCCGTTCCAGCACCTGCCGGCAGCGCTCGGCGACGACGCGTTCCTGGCCGGGCTCGAGCATGTGCGGATTGATGACGACGCCCTCGCCGATGAAGTGCTGGGCCAGCACGATCCGCGGTTCTCCCGCCAGCAGCTCGTCGAAGAGCTGCCCGGTCGTGAACCCGGCGTCCGGCAGCGTCCGCAGCGCGAGCATCGGCACGGTATAGGTGTCTCCCTTCACCATCCGCTCCAGCGTTATCGGCGGGCGCGCGCTCGCCAACGCGCGCTCGACGTGGTCGACCTGCGCTTCCCAGCGGGCGCGGTCGGCGTCGTGGTCGCGGGCGAGGTAGAGCTCCAGCGCCTTCAGGAAGCCGACGATCTCTTCGCGGCTCACCTTGGCCGGCCGGCCCACCGTGGCGAACGGATTGCCGTTGGCCGCGCACGCCTCGATCAGGTCCTTGCGGCCGACCACCAGTCCCGTCGACTGAGGTCCCATGATGCTCTTGCCGCCGCTGAAAATGGTCAGGTCCGCGCCGGCCTTCCAGAAGCGCGTCAGCGTCGACGGCGGCGGAGACTCCGAAGCGGCGTCCACGATCAGCGGCACGCCGGCCGCTCGGGCGATGCTCACCAAGTCTTCGAGCGAGACCGAAGCCGGATCGCCGAGTCGGTGCGCCATGCACAGGATCGCCGCCGTGTCGACGCCGACCGCCTCGCGCAGCGCCTGCGCGGGTGGTACGCCCCGATCTTCGATCTCCACGAAGGTGGTGCCGGCCAGTCGCATCGCCTGATCGTAGGCCAGACGGTGCAACCGCTGGACGACGACCTGCGACTTCATGCCGGTGGCGTCGGGGAGCTGCGCGATCCGCTGCGGATCGGTGCCGGCCATGCAGGCCGCCGCCGTCACCAGCAGCCCGGCGGCGGCGCTGGAGGTGACGTACGCCGCCTCCACCTCCAGCATGCCGGCGATGCGTTCGCCGACCTTCCGCTGCAGTTCCTCCAGCCGGCAGAACCGGCGGTTGGCCTCCTTCATCACCTCGAACACCTCCGGTGCCATCACCGATCCGCCGTAGTTGGTGACGGTGCCGGCGGCGTTGATGAGCGTGCGCACGCCCAGTTCTTCGTAGATACCCATGTCGTCAGGGGTGATAGCACATCGCGGCGGCCGAACGAACCCGGCGGCGGCCGGCGCGCCGTTGCTTGCGCGGCGGCGGCGCTTTACCATCGCCGGGTGGACCGCGCGCAACTCCGCTTCATGATCGCGCTTCTGGACGACGATACGCCGGCGGTCCGGCAGCGGGTCATGGAAGGGCTCGCTGCCTTCGGCGACGAGCTGGACGCGGAGATCGAACGGCAGGCGATCGAGTTGGATGACGAGCGCCGCGATCTGCTGCAGGAGGTGTACGCCGTGCAGCGGCGCGCACGCCTGCGGGAGCGCTGGCAGGAGTGCCTGGCCGTCCCGCACGAAAAGGTCAAGCTGGAGACCGCACTCGGTCTGGTCGCCGAATATGAGTCGGGCGCCGGCGCCAGCGCCAAGCTGACCCGCCTCCTGGACGGGCTGGCCCAAGACTACCGCAGCGCGCACGGCGGCGCCGACGTGTTCACCCTGGCCCACTACCTGTTCCGCACCAGAGGGCTGTCCGGCTGCGGCAAGAACGACTACTACACGCCGGCGGCGAGCAACCTGGTGTCGGTGATCGACCGCGGCCGCGGCTTGCCGATCAGTCTGGCGTGCGTCTACCTGCTGGTCGGCGCCCGGCTCGGCCTCGACATCGAGGGCTGCAACGTGCCCAACCACTTCCTGGCGCGGGCGGTCTCCGGCGACCGTCTCATCCTGGTCGATTGCTTCAACGGCGGAGCGACCCTCGACGTGGCGCAGCTCATCCCCAAGGGATACGACGCCGGCGCGCAGCTCGCCCGCATCCGCCGCGGCGCGTCGGCCGCCACGATCATGGTGCGCGTGGCGGCGAACTTGGCGGCGGCTCACGCGCGCGCCGGCAATGAGTCCGACGCGCGCTTCTTCGCCGAGTTGCGCGACCAGACCGCCTGAGCCGCCGCGTCGACTCCCGCGCTTGACCGGCAGCGAGTCCGCCGCACCCGCCGGGGACGGGGCAGCCGCGTCCGGCGGCGATGAAGGCTCACTGCGCGGCACGGTCCACTCGATCGTCTACGTCACTGAGGACGGATCGTTCGCGGTCGTGCGCCTCCAGTCGGAGACCGATCCCGATTCCCGGCCGGTCGCGGTCGGCCCGCTGGCCGGCGTCCGCCCGGGCGAGCTGCTCCACCTGCAGGGCGCGTGGACCCATCATCGCCGGCACGGATCGCAGTTCAAGGTCGCCTCGTTCCATTCGGTCGCTCCCAGCACGGCAGCCGGCATCGAGCGCTTCCTGGCCTCGCGGCTGGTCAAGGGGGTCGGCCCCGAGCTGGCCAAGCGGATCGTGGCGCGCTTCGGCGCCGGCGCGCTGGAGGTGCTCGACCGCCACGGCGAGCGGCTGACCGAGGTGGCCGGCATCGGCCCCGACCGCCGCGACCGCATCCTGGCCTCGTGGGCGGACCACCGCCGGCTACGCGACACGATGATCTTCCTGCAGGGCCACGGCATCTCCCCTGCGTACGCGCTCCGCATCCACCGGCGTTACGGGTCGGCGGCGCGCCGCGCGGTCACCGAGAACCCGTACCGCCTGGCCGAGGAGGTAGCCGGCATCGGCTTTCTAATCGCCGACCGGATCGCCGCCTCGCTCGGCGTCGATCCGGACTCGCCGGAACGGGCCGCCGCCGGGGTGCTGCACGTGCTCGGCGCCGGCGCGGGACGCGGCCACACGCAGATGCCGGTGGACGCGGTCGTGGAGGCAAGCGCCGAGCTGCTGTCGGCCGGCGCCCCGGCGATCGACGACGCCATCCGGTCGCTGTGCCGCCGCGGGGCGGTCCTGACCTGCGGCGCCGGCGGCCGGTCGATCGCCCTTCCCGACCTGCGGCGCGCCGAGCAGCGCGCCGCGGCGCGGCTGCGGGCGCTGGCCGGCCAGCCAGCGCCCGCGCTGAGCACCGGCGTGCCGCGGCTGCTCGCCGCCTTCGAGCGATCGAGCGGCGTGGCGTTGTCGCCGGAGCAGCGCCGCGCCGCCTCGGCGGCGGCGCAGGCGGCGGTGCTGGTGGTGACCGGCGGCCCCGGCACCGGCAAGACCACGCTGATCCGCGCCGTGCTCAGCCTCTACGACGCGGCCGACCTGCGCGTGCAGCTCGCGGCGCCGACCGGGCGCGCCGCCAAGCGGATCGAGGAGCAGGCCGGCCAGCCGGCGTCGACCATCCACCGGTTGCTGGAGTACAGCCCGCGCGAAGGCCGCTTTCTGCGCGATGCGGAGAATCCGCTCGACTGCGACGGGCTGATCCTCGACGAGCTGTCGATGGTAGACATCTCGCTGCTCGACGCCGTCCTGGCGGCGGCGCCGCACGACTGCCGGCTGCTGCTGGTCGGCGACAGCGACCAGCTCCCATCGGTGGGACCGGGCGACGTGCTGGCCGACCTGATCGCTTCCGGAGCCTGTCCGGTCGCCCGCCTCACCACCGTGTTCCGTCAGGGAGACCGCAGCGCCATCGTCATGGCCGCGCACGCCGTCAACCATGGCCGGGTGCCGCGGCGCAGCGACGGCGAGGCCGGCGACTACTTCTTCGTCAACCGGGACGATCGCGTCGCGGCGTGCAACACGATCGTGCATCTGGTCACCGAACGCATGCCGGCCCGCTTCGGGCTCGACCCGCGTACCGACATCCAGGTGCTCACCCCCATGAACCGCGGCGACCTGGGCACCGCCGCCCTCAACCGCCGCCTCCAGGAAGCGCTCAACCCGGCCGGCGCCGCCATCGAAGGCGCCGCCGACATCCGCGTCGGCGACCGCGTCATGCAGACCCGCAACGATTACCAGTTGGAGGTATTCAACGGCGACATCGGCTTGGTGCGCGATCTGGACGCAGAGGACCAGCGCGCGCTGGTCGACTTCTCCGCCGGTCCGGTCTGGTACGAGGCGGCCGAGCTCGACTCGCTGGCGCTGGCCTACGCGATCACCATTCACAAGTCGCAGGGGAGCGAGTTCCCCGCGGCCGTGATCTCGATCGCGACCGAGCACTACCCGATGCTGCAGCGCAACCTGCTCTATACCGCGCTGACGCGAGCGCGCCGCCTGGCCGTGGTGGTGGGCAGCGGCAGGGCCGCGCGCATCGCGGTCGCCAACGCGCAGGCGCGCGAGCGCCACACCGGACTGGTGGAACTGCTGGCGGGCGCCCCGAGCCATGCCGATCCGTCTCCGGCCGCTCGGCGCGCGGCCCGATGAGCCTGCCGATCGGCAGCCGCATCGGTCTGGGGACCTGGGCGATCGGCGGTCCCGGCTGGCGCGGCGGCTGGGGCGCGCAGGCGGACGCCGACTCCCTGGCCGCCATCCACGCCGCCCTGGACTGCGGCGTCGATTGGATCGACACCGCCCCGCTCTACGGCCGCGGCCACGCCGAGACGCTGATCGGCCGCGCGCTGGCAGAGCGGCCCGGCGCCGGCCGCGGCGTGCGCGTCGCCACCAAGTGCGGCTGGCCGTGGGCCGGCCGGCGCGCCCGCCCCTTCGCGCGGCTCACCGCGGCCAGCGTCCGCGGCGAGCTGCACGCCAGCCTGCGGCGCCTGCGGGCCGAACGCATCGATCTCTATCAGATCCACCATCCGCGGCCGCCGGAGCAGCTCGCCGAGGGTTGGGGGGAGCTGGCCCGTCTGCGGGAGCGCGGCCTGATCGGCGCCTGCGGCCTGTGCAACGCCACCGCGGCCGACATCGACCGCCTGCGCGTCATCGCTCCGGTGGCGACGCTGCAGGTGCCGTACAGCCTGCTGCGGCGCGAGGCGGAAGCGGAGCTGCTGCCCTACTGCCGCCGCCGCGGCATCGCCGTGCTGGCCACCAGCCCCCTGCACAGCGGCATGCTGGCGACCGGCTTCGACCGCGCGCGGGCGGCGCGGCTGCCCGGCGACGACTGGCGACGCGAGCACCGCGACTTCCGCGACCCGCGGCTCGGCGCCCATCTGCAGGTCATCGAGCGCCTGCGCTCGGCGGCCGGCGGCCGGCCGCTCGCGCGGCTGGCGTTGGGGTGGTTGCTGGCGCAGCCGGGAGTCCACGCGGCCATCCTCGGCGCGCGCCGACCGCAGCAGGTGGTCGAGGCTCTCACGCCGTGGCCGGAGCTCGGTGCACGCGAGGTCGCCGGGCTCAGCGCGGCGAGCCGGCGGTAGCGGCGCCGGCGGTGAGGGCGGCCACGATCTTCTCGCCGTGAAAGCGCGCGGTTTCGATGAAGATACTGCCGGCCCGGTCGCCGGCGCACACCGAGCCGCAGACGAACACCCCGGGCACATCGGTCTGAAAGGTGTCCGCATCGTAGCGCGGCGTCCGGTCGGCGCCGTCCAAGGTGACCCCGACGCCCTCCAACAGGCTCAGGTCAGGGCGATAGCCGATCTGAACGATCACCGCGTCGTTGCAGACCACCTGCGACCGCTCCCCCCGCTGCACGGTGATCGACGCTTCGTCGATGCGCTGCACGGTCGCAGACGGCAGCCACGCGATCTCGCCGCGCTCGATGCGGTTCTCCAGCTCCGGCTGCACCCAGTACTTGGTCTGCATCCGCTTGCCGCGGTGGATCAGGGTCACGCGGGCGCCGGCGCGCTGCAGCTCCAATGCCGTCTCCGCCGCCGCGCTGCGGCCGCCGATGACGGCCGCGTCGCGATCGTAGTAGGGGTGACCCTCATCGAACCGATGCACCACCTTCGGCAGCTCCTCGCCCGGCACCTGCAGGCGCCGCGGCCAGTCGAAGAACCCGGTGGCGACCACCACCGCGCGCGCGGCCAGCCGGTCGGTTTGCGAACCGCGCACGGTGGTGACCACGAACCGGCCGTCGCCCTCCGCGCCGGATCGCTTGAGCCCGACCACCCGTTCGTTCTGCCGCACGCGCACGGCGAAGCGCGCCGCAACCCGGCGGTAGTACTCGACCGTCTCGGCGCGCGACGGCTTGCGCGCCATCGTCGTGAACGGCACCCGCGCCAGCTCCAGGCGCTCGGGAGACGAGAAGAACACCATGTTGCGCGGGAAGCGGAAGATCGAGTTGACCAGACAGCCCTTCTCCAGCACCACGCAGTCCAGGCCGGCCGCTTCGGCCTCGATCGCGCAGGCCAGACCGGCCGGCCCGGCGCCGATGATGATGAGATCGTGCCTGATGGGATCGTGCCTGCCTGACATCGCTCGCTTCCGCCGCCGCGTACTCGACCACTACCGGCGCCACGGCCGCCGGTTTCCCTGGCGGCAGACGCGCGATCCGTATCGAATCCTGGTCTCCGAGTTCATGCTACAGCAGACGCAGACGGCGCGCGTGCTGACCAGGTTCGACCCGTTCGTGACGCGCTTTCCGCACGTGCGCGCGCTGGCGGCCGGCGACCGCGGCGACGTGCTGGCGCTGTGGAGCGGCCTTGGCTACAACCGGCGCGCCGTGGCGCTGCACCGCTCCGCCGGCCTGATCGCGGACCGCTTCGGCGGCGCGGTGCCGAGCGGCGCGCAGGACCTGCGCGCGCTGCCCGGCGTGGGTCCGGCCACCGCGGGGGCCGTGCAGGCATTCGGCTTCGACCTGCCGGCCGTGTTCGTGGAGACCAACATCCGCCGCGCAGCGCTGCACGAGCTGTTTCCCGGACGCACGGCGGTCAGCGACCGCGAACTGCTGCCGGTGCTGGAACGGGCGCTCGACCGGTCGGATCCGCGCACCTGGTACTGGGCGCTGATGGACTACGGCGCCGCTCTGGCGCGCGGCGGCCCCAACCCCAACCGCCGGAGCGCCCACTACACGCGGCAGAGCCGGTTCGACGGCTCCAACCGCCAGCAACGGGGCCGCATCCTCCAGGCGCTGGCCGAACACGGCCCGCTAACCTTCGCCGACCTGAGCGATCTGATCGGCGCCGCCGACCGCGCCGGCCGGGAACGGGCGCGCCGCAACCTGCAGGCGATGGCCGCCGAAGGGCTGCTCGACGCCGCCCCGGACCGGGTGCGCTTGGCGACCGGTCGAGAGGACCGCGCGCAGGGGTAGTTCGGCCTGCGGATTGCGCGAGCGCCCGGCGTCGGCTTACCCTCAACCGGCTCGCCGTACCACGGCGGGCCGAAGGGGAGGGGCCTTGGCTGAACTGAAGGTCATCAAGCGCACCGGTGAGGTCGTCGGCTTCGATCGGGAACGAATCGCCACCGCCATCACCAAGGCGGTCCGCGCGACCGGCGAGCCGCACGCCACCGCCGTGCTCGGCAACGGCACGCTGCACGACCTGCTCACCGGCGTCATCACGGAAATCGACGACCGGTTCGTCGAGCTCTATCCGAACGTAGAGAACATCCAGGACATCGTCGAGAAGCACCTGGCCAAGCACGGGCTGTACGAGGTGGCCAAGCGCTACATCCTGTACCGCGCCGAGCATCAGAAGGCGCGCGAGGAGCGGAAGGACCAGGTGGCCGAGCGATCGCTGCTCGGCAAGCTCACCGTGGTCAAGCGCGACGGCCGCGCGGTGCTGTTCGACATCTCGGAGATCCAGGAAGCGATCCAGGAGTGCGCGCACGGCTTCGATGGCGAGATCGACCCCGACCTGATCGCGCGCGAGACGGTCCGCAACGTCTTCGACGGCATCTCCACCGCCGACATCGACCGGGCGGTGCTGATGGCCGCCTCGTCGTTCATCGAACGCGACCCGGCCTACGCCAAGGTGGCCGCGCGGCTGTTCATGCGCCGCATCTACCGGGAGGTGATCGGCGTCGCCCGCAGCCACGAGGACGGCTACCGGCAGGCGTTCGTACGCGGCATCCGCCGCGGCGTCGGGCAGGGCCTGTTCGACGAGCGGCTGCTGGAGTTCAACCTTGGCCGCTTGGCGGACGCGCTCGATACGGCCCGCGACGATCTGCTCAACTTCATGGGGGTGCAGACCCTGCACGAGCGCTACTTCGCCCGCGCGGGCAACGCGCTGCTGGAGACGCCGCAGGCGTTCTGGATGCGGGTGGCGATGGGGCTGGCGCTGCTGGAGGATGACCGCGACGAGCGCGCCGTGTCATTCTACCAGGTGATCTCCACCCTGCGCTTCGTACCGTCGACCCCCACGCTGTTCCATTCCGGCACCACGCACCCGCAGCTCTCCTCCTGCTTCCTCACTACGGTGGAGGACGACCTGGAGCACATCTTCAAGTCGCTGGCGGACAACGCGCAGCTCTCCAAGTGGTCGGGCGGCCTGGGCAACGACTGGTCGTCGATCCGCGGCACCGGCGCCCACATCCGGAGCACCAACGTGGAGAGTCAGGGCGTCATCCCCTTCCTCAAGATCGCCAGCGACGTCACCCTGGCGATCAACCGCTCCGGCAAGCGGCGCGGCGCCACCTGCGCCTACCTGGAGACTTGGCACCTCGACATCGAGGACTTCCTGGACCTGCGCCGCAACACCGGCGACGAACGCCGCCGGACGCACGACATGAACACCGCCAACTGGATCCCCGACCTGTTCATGAAGCGCGTCGACGACGACGGCGAGTGGACCCTGTTCTCGCCGGACGAGACGCCCGACCTGCACCATCTGTACGGGCAGGCATTCGAGAAGCGCTATCTGGAGTACGAACGGAAGGCGCGCGCCGGCCTGCTGTCCCTTACTCGCACCGTCTCCGCGTTGAAGCTCTGGCGCAAGATGCTGTCGATGCTGTTCGAGACCGGCCACCCGTGGATCACGTTCAAGGACCCGTCGAACATCCGTTCCCCGCAGGATCACGCCGGCGTGGTGCACAGCTCCAACCTGTGCACGGAGATCACGCTGAACACCTCCCGCGAGGAGACCGCCGTGTGCAACCTGGGTTCGGTGAACCTGGAGACGCACGTGGTCGACGGCGCGCTGCAGGCGCAATCGCTGGCCGCCACTGTGGAGACGGCGATGCGGATGCTCGACAACGTGATCGACGTCTGCTTCTACCCGACCCGGGAGGCGCGCGCGTCGAACCTCCGCCACCGTCCGGTCGGTCTGGGCGTGATGGGGTTCGCCGATGCGCTGTTCAAGCTCGACATCCCGTTCGCGTCGCAGGAAGCGGTCGCCTTCGCCGACCGCTCCATGGAGCTGATCGCCTACAGCGCCATCCTCGGCTCGTCGCGGCTGGCCGCCGAACGCAGCGCCTACTCCAGCTACCGCGGCTCGAAGTGGGACCGCGGCCTGCTGCCGCAGGACACCATCGACCTCCTGGAGCAGGAGCGCGGCCAGCGGATCGAGGTGCCGTGCGGCGGCGAGCTCGACTGGGAGCCGGTCCGCGCCCACGTGCGCGAGCACGGGATGCGCAACTCCAACACCATGGCGATCGCCCCGACGGCGACCATCTCGACCATCTCCGGCTGCTTCCCGTCGATCGAGCCGATCTATCAGAACGTCTACGTCAAGTCGAACATCTCCGGCGAGTTCACCGTCGCCAACCCGTACTTGGTGAGCGACATGAAGCAGGCCGGTCTGTGGGACCGTCACCTGTTCGAGGAATTGAAGTTTCACGACGGCAGCGTGCAGGCGATTCACGCGATCCCGGAGCGGCTGCGCGCCAAGTACCGGACCGCCTTCGAGATCGACCCCCTGCACTGCCTGCGCATGACCGCGGCGCGCGGCAAGTGGATCGACCAGAGCCAATCGCACAACGTGTTCATGCGCGGCACCTCCGGGCAGGCGCTCAGCGACATCTACCGGACCGCGTGGAGGCTCGGCCTCAAGACCACCTACTACCTGCGCACGCTGGCTGCCAGCCAGGTGGAGAAGTCGACCCTCGGCAGCCGGTACGGCTTCACGCAGAAACGCGCCAACGGCGCTCCGGCCGCAGCGCCGGCTCCGGTCGATCCGCAGACCGGCCGGAGCGACGCCTGCGACCTCGACGAAGACTGCGAAGCGTGCCAGTAGCCGGGGCCATTCGGAGCAGCAGTGGGCATCATCGACAACACCGCCACGGACCCTAACAAGATCCTGCCGTTGCGCTACGCCTGGGCGCGCGGCTACTACAAGGCCGGGGTGGCGAACAACTGGGTCCCCGAAGAGGTGTCGATGCAGAAGGACGTCGAGCAGTGGAAGGCGCCCGACGTGATCTCCGCTGACGAGCGGCGCCTGATCCTCTGGAACCTGGGCTTCTTCTCGACCGCCGAGTCGCTGACCGCCAACAACATCGTCCTGGCCGTCTACGCGCACGTGACCAATCCAGAATGCCGCCAGTATCTGCTGCGCCAGGCATTCGAGGAGGCGATCCACACCGACACCTTCATCTACTGCTGCGACAGCCTGGGATTGGACCCCGACGAGATCTACACGATGTACCGGACCATCCCGTCGATCGAGCGCAAGGACGCCATGGTCATCGAGATGACGCGCTCGATCGTCGCTCCCGGCTTCACCACCGCCACCGCGCAGGGGGTGCGCGACCTGCTGCACGACCTGGTCGGCTACTACGTCATCATGGAGGGTATCTTCTTCTACGCTGGGTTCGCGATGATGCTGGCCCTCAAGCGACAGAACAAGATGGTAGGCGTGGGCGAGCAGTTCGAGTTCATCATGCGTGACGAGAGCGTCCATCTGGCGTTCGGGTCCGATCTGATCAACGCGATCAAGGCTGAGCACCCGCACTCCTGGACGCCGGCGTTCCAGGACGAGCTGATCGACCTGATCCGGCGCGGCGTGGAGATGGAGGCGGCCTACGCGCGCGACGCCTGCCCGCGCGGCCTGCTGGGGATCAACGCCGATCAGTTCGCGGCCTATGTCGAGTACATCGCCGACCGCCGGATGGAGCGCATCGGACTGCCCCGGCAGTACGGGCGGGACAACCCGTTCCCGTGGATGGCGCAGACCATCGATCTCAACAAGGAGAAGAACTTCTTCGAAACCCGCGTGACCGAGTACCAGACCGCCGGCTCCCTCACCTGGGACTGAACGGCAGGATCGGCCACCGGAGGATCGAGCGGCCGCGCAGCATGCCGGCTTAGCCCATGGAAGCGGCACGGACGGAGAGCCTTCTGGAACGTCCGCTGGTGGAGTCCGCGGCGCTGCTGGTGCACGGCTATCTGTCGCAGGCCGATCGGGCTGTTCGGCCGGAGGCGCTCCACGACTTTCGAGTAGCGCTACGCCGGTGCCGCAGCGTGTTGCGCGCCTATCGGCCGTGGTTGGGCAAGGCGGCCGGCAAACGGATCCGCCGGTCGCTGCGCCGCCTGATGCGGCAGACCAACCGGAGCCGCGACGCCGAGGTGCATATCCTCTGGCTGGAAGGCGCGCGGCCGGCGCTGCGGCGCGGCGAACGGGCCGGCCTCAACTACCTGCTGGCGCGTCTGCACCGGCGGCGGCTCGCCGGGCACGCGGCCGCGGCGGCGGTACGCGACCGCTTCGAGCGACTGGACGCGGCGCTGCGCGCACGCCTGGAGCGGACGGCGCCGGCCGACCTGACGTTCGGCCGCGCGCTCGGCGAGCGGCTGCAGGAGTACACCGCTGATGTCTCCGCCCGCCTGACAGCCGCATCCGAACCGGCGAGCGGCGCAGAGCTCCACGACGCCCGACTGGCCGTGAAGCGGCTGCGCTACCTGGTGGAGCCTGCGGTCGACGGCCTCACCGACGGGGCCGCCGTGTCAACGGCGCTGAAGGGGATGCAGGACCTGCTCGGCGAGCTCAACGACGCCCGCATGCTGGCCGCCACCGTGGACCGGGAGCTGGCGCGCGTCTCCACCGAGCAGACCGCGCGGCTGCGGCGGCTGGCGGTCGCCGGCACGGACGAGGAGCTGGCGCGCGCGCGGCGCCGCGACGAACGCCTGGGGCTGGTGCGCATCCTGCGGCTGCTACACGAGCGCCGGCAGGAACTGCTCCGGCTGCTGCGGAACGATCATCTGGACGCCGCGCGGAGCGCGTGCGCATCGCTGCGGCGCGACGGCGCCGCGTTGGCCGGCGGCTCCGGTGCGCCCAGTCCGGCTCCGCACCCGTTACCGTAGTGGTGCAGCCGGACCTGATCGTGGTGTTCGCCGAGCACGAGTCGATCGTGACCCGAAGCCGCATCGTCGGCGCTCCCGACCTTCTGGTCGAGATCGTCTCGCCGTCGAACCGCCGGCACGACACCGTCCTCAAGCTGGAGCTGTACCGGCGTGCCGGCGTGGGCGAGTACTGGATCGTCGATCCCGAGGAGCGGCGCATGACGGTCTACGCCCGCTCGCCGGAGGGCCTGACCGAACTCGACGCCGGACACGACGAGGTCACCTCCCCGCTCGCCGGCGGTTCGGTGGCGATCCGGCACCTCTGGTAGCGACGGCCGAGCGAGAGCGGCGCGCGCTGCTCTACGCGCTGCTCAGCGTCGCCCTCTGGTCGACGGTCGCCACCGGCTTCAAGCTGGGTCTGCGCGCCCTGCAACCGGTGCAGCTCCTGTTTCTCGGCTGCGCGGTGGCGCTGGCGTTCTTCGCCGCGGCGCGGCCCTTCGTTACCGCCCCGATGACCCCGCGCCAGCATCTGAGCGCCGCGGCGCTGGGGCTGCTCAATCCGCTCGGCTATTACCTGGTGCTGTTCGAGGCGTACGACCGTCTGCCGGCGCAGATCGCGCAGCCGCTCAACTACCTGTGGGCGGTGACCCTGGCGCTGCTGGCCATTCCCGTGCTGGGACAGCGCCTGTCGGCGCGCGGCTGGGTCGGCGTGGCGGTCAGCTACGCCGGGGTCGCGGTACTGCTGACGCGGGGCGGCTCCACAGGACTGGGCCGGTTCGACACCGCCGGCGTGGCGCTGGCCCTGGGCAGCACCATCCTGTGGGCGGCGTACTGGCTCATGACCGTGCGGTTGGGAGTGCCGGCGGTGCCGCTCATGTTGAACGGGTTCGCGGCGGCCACGGCCGCGGTCGGCGCCGTCTGCGCGGCGACGGCCGGCCTGCCGGCGATCACGCCGGCAACCCTGGGCTACGCCGCCTGGGTCGGACTGGTGGAGATGGGCGTCGCCTTCCTGCTGTGGCAGCGCGCGCTGGCCCTGACCGCGCAGGCCGGCCGCCTCGGCACGCTCATCTTCCTGTCGCCGTTCCTGTCGCTCGTCATGATCGCCGCGGTGCTCGGCGAGCGCATCCATGCCAGCGCGCCGGCCGCCCTGGCCCTGATCGTCGCCGGCTTGGCGTTGTCACGCAAGCGCTCCCGGAAGAACCGACCGACCGAGTGAGAAGCGCTGCTGTACGTCTCTACCCTGGCTGCGATTCAGCTCGCGCCTTGAGGATGTTCTCGACCAGCCGGTAGACGGTCGTGCGCCACGGATTCCGCGGCCAATCTCTACATGGTGGGGAATCTCTCGCCGCCGCTCGCCGGACGGCACTGAAGATCCTGTCTCTGGTGAATTTGCGGCGATCGACGCCCTTGTCATAGTTTGGGAGATGGCATCGCAGTCGGCGGGAACACTCCCGTGATGAAGAGATGCCGGCGCCGTCTTCGAAGTGCAGCAGCAGCCAGTATTCGAACTTGGGATTGCTGAGGGCGAATCCGCGGTTGTTCATTCCCTGCGACCACTTGTGAAGCTCGGCCAACTGCTCGTCGGTCCACTGGTCCTTGTCCACCACCAGCCACGCCTCGTCGGTCTCCGCGATTTCTTTACGTTCCAGGTCTTGCTCCATGCGCCGCAATACCTGCGCGGGCGAACTCCCCTGGTCGCCTTTCACGCAGCGCACGTGAATCACCGAGTGATCGTTGAATACGGCGAAGTAACTCGGTTCGGTCTTGATCCCCTCAGCGGCGATGACGAATACCTTGCGGTAGCGGAGCCGGCCGGTCGCTCTCTCGAACGACGTCTATCCCGCGCCAAATCGCACCGATTCCGTTGGGGTGATGCGAGGAATACCGCCCAGTCGGCCCTGCAGATAGCTCTTGCGTATATCTTTGTCGTAGCGGACATCGCGGTATTCGCTGAACGAAAGCAGGCTCGAAGCGCCGGAAGCGTCCCGCTCCGTTACCCACATTTCGTCACGGCGAAGCGATCGTTGGTCCATCAGCAGCACGTCATGGGTCGTGAGCAAAAGCTGTGTTCTGGTTTCGGCGGTACAGGCCGCCAGATAGTGTTCGAGCAGCCGTCGAGTGAGCAAGGTGTGCAGGCTGCGGTCCACCTCGTCGATGACGTAGACCTGCTTTGAGTCGCCGGAAGAAAGATCGAGAAACGCCGGCAGGAGATCGATGAGTCGCCGAGAACCGTCCGACTCCTGAGAAATATCGAAGTAGGTTTCCCTGCCATCGGTCATCCGGTGCACGGTCATGCGTTTCCTGGCTATCAGGTCGCCGTCCCTGCGATCTATCGAGTACGTATCGACTGGGCCTTCCACATATGCGCCTTCCCCTTCGTCGAGCTGCCCCCGTATATGGTTTTTCATCTGCTCAGGAATCGGGATGCTTTCAAACGGCACCGACTTACTGGCCATCCGGGAAATCCCGGTATCGAGGTCAGTAAACATCTCGTTCAGCTTCACGGCAAGGTCTCTATTCTCATAGAACGACACGCCATGCACGAGCCGTGTGTCGGGAGAAATCATCCGCAAGGTGTCTTTGAACCAATCGTAGATCGGCCTGAAGGTCGATACGTTCTGCGATATGGAGTTGGTCAGAAAGAACTGATTGTCGCGGGTACCGCGAAAGGTGAACTTGAGAAACTGCTCTTCCTTCACCAGGGATCCATCGAATTCGATGTCCCCATGCCGGCGGTCGTAGAGTATCCGCTCGCTGGTGCTGCCGACTTTCACCAAGCGTTCCTCGAGCACCTTCTCTCGGGTCACCGCGAAGCTGAGCGCGTAGACGCTCCCATCTATCAGGAGCTCGAACTCGAAGCGCGATGGCTGCGCCGCACAGTCCCTGTCGAGCCGAAAGGGGATTACCGGGATGCGGTCGCCCGGCTGGGAGCCCTCGATGATCTGGGTCTTGGCGAAGGAGAGAGCCTTGAAGAGATTGGTCTTGCCCGACGCGTTGCCGCCATAGAGCGCCATGATGGGCAGCACCCTCATCTGGTACCGGCCAAGGCGGGCCACCCGCTCGCCGTGCTGGCGCTCGCGGCTCGCGACCATCGACAGGGTGACGCGATCCCGGAAGGACATCCAGTTCGTGACCGAGAAACTGATGATCATCGGAAGCTACCCCACGCAAAGCGCGATCCGATCACGCTCCGCATGCATCATCGCCGAATGACGGGAGGATCGTCAACGTCGTGCGCGAAAAAATCTCGTAGTGCGCCGAGGCACCGTCAGGAGAGCTCGACGCGCAGCCCGAAGACCTGATCCATGAGGTCGGACTTGCGCGCCAGCGCCATGCGCTCCAACGACAAGTCGCCGTGATAGCCGCATTTCAGGCGCAGCAGGTCGGTGCTGCGCTCGGCGTCGAAGCGGTCGATCCGGCCCAGATGGCTCACGTCCAGCGCGTCGGCGACACGCAGGATCGCCGCCAGCTTGTTGACCACCAGCCGCTGCCGGCGCGACAGGCCGGCGTACATGGGATGCGACATCTGCGGCAGCGCTCTGCGGTGGTAGCGCACGACGTTGGCGACCACCGCCGTGTCCCTCTCGTCGATGCCGAACACCTCGGAGTTGGCGACGATGTAGGCGCCGTGGCGGTGATGGCCCGACGCCTTGATCAGCTTGCCGACCTCATGCAGCAACGCGGCCACGTGCAGTAGCAGCCGCTCGCGGCGACCGAGGCCGTGATCCTCGGCCAACAGATCGAACAGGCGGAGCGCCAGCTTCGTGACGTGGCGGACGTGCGGGTCCTCGGCGTGGTACTTGCGCGCCACGCTCAACGCCGAAGCGATCGTCTGCAGTTCGAACTCGCGGCGCGACCGCTCGTCGTCGAACGCCGTGCTCAGCAGCACGCCCTCGCGGATGCTCAGCTCGGGGACGATCACCTGCTGGGCGGCCGTCGATTGCAGAAACAGATCGTAGACGATCAGATCGGGCAGGATGCCCTCGGCATCCTCATAGGGAATCTCGAGCCGGTGCACCAGCTCTTCGACCCGCAGCGGCTGCAGGCGGCGGATCAACGCCTGCAACGCCGGGCGTTCGATGAGCGAGCAGTACTCGGCGATCCGCCGCCCGCTGCGCGAGGCCGCCAAGCGGATCACGCCGCCAGCCGCCACGAATCGGCGGATGTGCTTCAGCGGTTGCTCGTGGCTCAGCGCTTCCCGCGTGGGGGCCACGGTCTCCGACAGCACGCGGCGCAGCCGCTCCGGATCGCTGTGCACCGGCCGCAGCATTCCTTCCATACGGGCGCTGCCGAGCTTCAGGGAGTGGACGAACGCCATCTTGCCGCGGCGCAGCAGCATGAACTCGGTGCTGCCGGTGCCGACCTGCATGATCAGGGAGTTGGATCTGGCGAATCCCGGGATCGCCGCCTTGATCGCGTGCACGGCCGACAGGTAGGTAAGCCGATTCTCCTCCACGCCGTCGATCACGCGCACGTCCAGCCCGGTGCGCAGCGCCACCCGGTCGACGAAGGTGTCGCGGTTTTTCGCCTCACGCAGGGCGCTGGTGGCGATCACCGCGGTCTCCTTCGAGCCGATCCCCCAGCCGCGCAGCAGTTCCTGAAAGGACGCCAGCGCCTCCAGCGACGCGCCGATCGTCGTGCGGCTGGCCGTGCCGGAGCTGAATACGTCGTGACCGAGCGGGACCGGCCGATCGGCGCGGTCCAGGATGCGAATGGAGCCGGTGGCGGCGACCTCCGCGACCACCATGCGTATGGCGCTGGAACCGATGTCGATCACCGCCCGTGCCATCCCGTTGCGCGCATCGGGCGCGGCGGATGCGCGGGCCGACGAGGGAACGCCGGCGCTCACGCCAGCGATTCCTGCGCCAGCGCCGCGGCCCCGCGCACGACCGCTTCGTCGCCGAGCGCCGCGGCGACCACCTCAACGCCCTCGGCCAGCGCCGGCAGCGCGTGACGCCGCATCGAATCGGCGGCGCGCTCGATCAACCAGTCGCCGAGCTTCTCCACCAACCCGCCGCCCAGCACTACCATCTCCGGATTGAGCAGGTTGACGCAGTTGGCGATGCCGATGCCCAGCCGCTCCGCCGCGCGCTCCAGCAGATCGATGCCGGGCCGCTCGCCGGCGGCCAGCACGCGAGCGATCATCTTGCTGCGCACGGCCCGCACGTCGGTCCCGGCCTTGGCCGCCACCGGCGGCACGCGCCCGATCGCGGCCTGCGCAATCAGGTCGCGGGCGATGGCGCTACGACTTGCCACCGCCTCCAGACAGCCGTACTGGCCGCAGCCGCACATCGGCCCGCCGAGCTGCATGATCATGTGCCCGACCTCGCCCGCATTGCCCCGCGCGCCGCGGTACAGGCGGCCGTCCAGCACCAACCCGCCGCCGATCCCGGTGCCGGGAAATATGCCGATCACGTGCCGGCGGCCGCGCGCCGCGCCGTAGCGGTGCTCGCCGTAGGTGCCGGCGTTGACGTCGTTCTCGACCACGACCGGGACCCCGAACGCTTCCTCAAGGCGATCGCGGATCGGGAAGTCCGACACACCCAGGTTCGGCGGCCCCACCAGCGTGCCGTTCCGCGCATCGATCGGCCCCGGCGCACCGACGCCGATCGCGGCCGGCGCCGGCCGCTCGTCCTTGACGGCAGCCAGAGCGGCTTCGACGGTACCCACCAGGTCCGCCGCCAAGCCGTCAGCTCCGGCCGTGGGCCTGGTCGACCGTTTGGTCGATCCCAGCCTCTGTCCGCCCCGATACACGGTCGCGAGCATCTTCGAGCCGCCCAGATCGATACCGACCACCAGCGCATCCATCTACCTTCGCCGATGCCTCCTCGACCGAAGTCTGTTCCATGCGGCGCGCGCACTCCTCACGTCCCGGTCCGCAAAACCGCACCCGCTCTTGAGGAGCACGCGGTCGCCGTGATCCATCGCTCCTTCGAGGTCGCCGGCCCGTAACCGCCGGTCGATATACTCGAGATCGAGACCTTCCGAAAACCGATACGGCACCAACAGCCTCTCCGCTTCCCGCGGCTCCAGTTCGAGAACTCCCCCGCCATAGCTCCGCCCGCACACCTCGGCCCAGGCGAAAGTCAGCGAATTAACCATCGACGCGCAGAGCGAGTCGACGTCCACCCCCGCGGCGACACGCACACGGTGGATCGTATCGGTCGACGTCGCACAAGCACGATTTGCCGCGAGCAATGGCGCGTGGTGAATCTGGCGAAACAGAAACGCATCCGGTACGTACACCGACGGTACGTCGAACCATCGCTTGCGAATACGGCATTTGTAGCCGCGGTCGACTCCCTGCTCCTCGCCCGAGCGGATGTAGTGGTCGAGAGCAGCCGAGAACGATGACCGCGGCTGGCCGTTCAGATCGATCAGCTTCGATCGGTTCGCGGTGCCGTAACGCATCAGATCGTCCTCGGTAAACCGAATCGACTTTAGAGCAGCGGTCCTGCCGATCACGTCGACCGCATGACCATCCAACCCGAGCCGGCGCGCCGTGCCTTCCGTGACGACGAAGAAACTGTTGCGGCCCGTAACGATTCCAACGTCGACGTCCGCCAACTCGCCCATGAGATCGAGAGAGCCGCTGTGGACCGCGGCCCTCAGCGTGCGGAACTCATCGTCTTCGAGGAACAGAGAGGTCCACTTCATGTCGGCATGCGTGTGCCGCTCCGGCGCGTGCGAAGTAATGTCGGCCGATCTCGCCATGGACAAGAGCGCTTCACCGTCCGCAACCTGACGGGTGTACAGTCTGCCGCACGTCTGCGCGTTCCGGTTGCGACCGTCTCCGAGCAGCAACAGCACCTCCTGCTGAATATCCGGAAACACCAGCCGGTCGAAAGCGATGACCGACACGGCATCGAAGAGCATGGGCAGCCGGTCACGAAGCTCGGCGGCGTACTGCACCTGTAACAGCTCCGCGGGAACCACCATCGCGAGCCGGCCGCCGTCGCGCACCAGTTCCGCGGCCAGTTGCACGAACGCGACCCACGCGTTGGCAAGTCCGTTCGGACGGTAGCCGACCGTGTTGACCAGCCGGAACGCCCGCTCGCGGGCACGCTTGTCGAAGTACTGGAACCGTATGAACGGCGGATTGCCGACGGCGGCGTCGTAGCCGGGTCCTTGCATCAGTCCGGGAGCGACATCGAAAAAGTCGGCGCACTTCCAGTCGATGGGCACCGTCGTGCCGTTGGCGGCGGCCTGCGCCTTGCGGATTTCCTCGGGTACGATTTCCACGGCAGTGATCGAGCCGTCATCGCCGAGCAAGGGGGCGGCCGCAGACACGAAGCTGCCGTCGCCGCAGCTCGGCTCGATCACTCTGTCCGAGCGGCTGCGTATCGCCCACCGGCATAGATAATCGGCAAGAGCCGCAGGTGTGTAGTAACCGCCTCTTACCTTGGTGGCCGTGGGAGCGGTCTTGTTGGACCTGAACGCCGTAAATCCCAACGTCGGCTGCTCGACCTGCTGCGCCATCTTCACCCCGTGTGTGGCGGCAGATGTCGATACCGGTCGACGTAGTGGCGATAGATACGACGATGCATCGTATCCAGGTGAATGTTCGACAGACCGACCTCGCCGTCCGCGTCCGACGGCCGGCAAGCGCTGCGGACCGGTTCGATCTCGCCCGTCGTCGGATCCCAGATAACGAGCGCTATGGATTCGGCGAGATGGTGTTGATCGAGCTCGTCCTTCCTCGACCCGAGACGATCGAGCGTCGCAGATATCGCGCGGCGCTGTGTGCCGTGCAAAGCCGGTTTTGGCAGCACGGCGATGAACGCTACCACGCAATAGGGAAACCGCGTATGGACAGTAGCTGCCTCGGACGCCAAGTCATTGATCATGTTCTGCCAGTTCTTCCTGATGCTGCTTTCATCATTCAGCGTCTTGCTGTCGAACACGACACGAGGTCCGTCCAGACGGTATGCTACGTCATAGTTCTGCGGGCGTATGCCGCCGATGACTCTGGTAGTTCCGACTTCTACGCAGTCCGACTCGGCCGGGATCAAGGAACTGGCAGACGGCGTCACGACCTCGACGCTGAGCATCCCCGCCAATGCCCGACCAAACGCAAGGTCGAAGACGCGGCCGAACTCCATTGCCTGCCGCTTGTCGAAGGAGTCCGGGCGTTTGTTACGCGCTTGTCCGTCACCGCGCGAGCTGCCCTCACTACCGTGCCAGACCCTGCCCCACTCGAAGAGCTCGTCGCGCTCCACGTGTATTCGGGGCATCTCCCGAAGCTCGCCCACCGAATCCTCCTCAGCTCGCCGATCCGGATCCGCGCATCATACAGGATCAGCGCCGGCCTGGCGGCGCCGCTTCAAGCGGCCGGCCGCGTCTCGGTCGGGCCGACGACGGCAGCTCTCCGCTAGCGATTCTCCGGCGGGCGGCCGGTATGATGGCGGCGTGACCGAGCGCCCTCGATCCACGGCTGACACCGGACGCGGCGATCGGGGGACTGCGCCGGCCGCGCGGCGCCCGGCGAACACTCCGCCGCCGGCGCGGTATCTCGACGGCGCGTTGAGTTGGCTGGCGTTCAACCGCCGGGTGCTGGACCGGGCCGAGACGACCGCCGTGCCGCTGCTGGAACGCCTGCGCTTCCTGGGCATCGTCAGCGCCAACCTGGACGAGTTCTTCATGGTGCGGGTGCCTGCGCTGCGGCGGGCCGGAACGGCGAGCGCCCGCCTTGCCGAGGTGCGCCGGCGCGTCGAGCAGATCGTGCGCGCGCAGGCCGACTGTCTGCGCACGCGCGTGCTGCCGCTGCTGGCCGAAGCCGGAGTGCGGTTGCTCGAACGGGACGCCTATCCGCTCGGCACCCTGGAGCAGCTCCGCGACCACTTCACCAATCAGATCTATCCGGCCCTCACGCCGGTGCGGATCACGACCGAGGAGAGCGTGCCGCTGCCGAGTCTGCGGCTGCACGTCGGCTTCCTGCTGGAGCCGGCCGACGACCAGGCCCGCTCCGCTTCGGCGGCAGCGACGGCCGGCGGCGGTCCGACCGTCGCCGTGGTGCCGCTGCCGGGCGCCATCGACCGGCTTGTCCCGGTACCGCAGGAGGGCGCGGGCATCACCTTCGCGCTGTTGGAGGACCTGATCGCCGCCAACGCCGACCTGCTCTTTCCCGGCTTCACCATCCTGGACAGCATCCTGTTCCGCGTCACCCGCTCCGGCGACGCCGAGGTGGATGAGCTGCGCGATGACGACTTCGTGGAGGCGATGGAGGAGGTGATCTCGGCGCGACGCGGGGGGGTGGCGATCCGCCTGGAAACCAGCGACGCCGACTGCGAGCTGTGCCGGGTGCTGGCCGCCGAGCTGTCGGTCGGGCCGGTCGATATCTACCAATGCGCCGGCTCATTGGATTTGGCCGGCTGGTCGAGCCTGGTCGACATGCCGGGACTCCACCGGCTCCGGTTCGAGCCGTGGGAACCGGTCCGTCCGACTTGGCTGGACGGCGCGGAGCCGATCTGGAGCGTGATCCGGACACGGGACCGCCTGCTGCACCACCCCTACGAGACATTCGACACGGTCGTCCATCTGCTCGATCAGGCCGCCGACGACCCGGCGGTGCTGGCCATCAAGATGACCCTGTACCGCGTATCGCGGGAGTCGCCGATCGTCGCCGCGCTCGGACGGGCGGCGGAGGCCGGCAAACAGGTGACGGTCCTGGTGGAGGTCAAGGCCCGCTTCGACGAAGAGCGCAACCTGGAGCGCGCCGCGCTGCTGGAGCGGCAGGGGGCGATCGTGGTGCACGGCATCGCCTGGCACAAGGTGCACGCCAAGGCGCTGCTCATCGTCCGCCGCGAATCCGGCCGCATCCGGCGCTACGTCCACCTGGGAACCGGCAACTACCGCGACGACACCGCGCGCCTGTACACCGACGTCGGTCTGCTGACCGCCGACGACGAGCTGGCCATGGAGGCCGGCGTGTTCTTCAACGCCATCACCGGCTACTCCACGGTGCCGAACCTGCGCCGGCTGGCGATGGCGCCCACCTCCCTCAAGCAGCGTCTGCTGGCGATGATCGAGCGCGAGGCCGCCCGCCCGCCGAACGAACGGCCGCTGATCATGGCCAAGCTGAATCAGCTCACCGACCGCGACGTGATCGACGCGCTCTACGCAGCATCGCGGGCCGGCGTCACCATCCGGCTGAACGTCCGCGGCGAGTGCCTGCTGATCCCGGACCGGCGCGGCATGAGCCGCAACATCACGGTCGTGTCGATCATCGATCGCTACCTGGAGCACGCGCGGCTCCTCTATCTGCGCGCCGGCGGCGCCGACGAGTGCTACCTGTCGAGCGCCGACTGGATGCCGCGCAATCTCAGCCGCCGCGTCGAACTCATGGTGCCGATCGACGACCCGCGCCTGAAGCGCCGCGCGCTGGAGATCCTGGAATCAGCGTTCGCCGACAACACCAACGCCTACCGCCTGCGCAGCGACGGCACGTACGTGCGGGTGCGGCGCTCGTCGGCGGACGATCCGTTCCATCGCAGCCAGCAGGCGATGTATGCGGCGGCCGAGCGGCGCGCCCGCACCGAGCTGGGGGAGCCGGCCGGGAGGCTGATCGCCCGGCGGCCGCGCCCGGAGCGCTGAAGGCGCACCTTCAGTTCAACTCGACGCGCCGTCCGGTCGCCACGTAGACGGCCGCCTCGCAGATGTTGGTGGCGTGGTCGCCCGCCCGCTCGAACTGCTTGGCCACGAACAACAGCGTCTGCGCCTGCGCGATCGTCTTCGGCGATTCCATCATGTAGGTGAGCAGCTCACGGAAGAGCTGCGAATAGGTGTTGTCGATCAGATCGTCGCCGGCGGCGACGTCGTGGGCGGCCTGCTCGTCGCGGCTCGCGAACGCGTGCACGGACTCGCGCACCATCTGCGCGGCGCGGTCCGCCATCAGGTTCATGGAGATCAGCGGCTTGATGTAGGTCTCCGAGGCGAGCTTCTGCGCCACCCGGGCGACGTGCACCGCCAGATCGCCGATCCGCTCCAGCGCGATCACCACGTGCAGGGAGGCGATGATGAAGCGCAGGTCGGTGGCGACCGGTTGCTCGCGGGCCACCAGCGTGCTGACGTAATCCTCGACCTCGTAGGCGGCGGCGTTGACCGCATTCTCGCCCACGATGACGTGTTCGGCCAGCTCCTCGTTCTGGACCAGCAGCGCCTTGGCCGCCTGCGCCAGCGCCGACTCGACCGACTGGGACAGGCCCAGCAGGCGCTGCTCCAGTTCCCCGATCTCACGCTCGAACTGGTGACGGAGCGGTTGTGGCTCACTCACGGCTTCCCCCCTGGCGGGCGGCCCGGCCGGCTGCAGCGCCGGCCGCGGCTGCCCCGATCATCGGACACCGGATGCCCGGCGTCCGTCGCTACTTCGCCGCGGCCTCCCAGGCCGCCAGGTACTCGTCGATCACCGCCGTTTCCACTGCCTTGATCGTCAGCCCGAACGGGCCGGCCAGAGGCCGCACCACCTGCTTGGCCGGCTCGCCGGTCTGCCGGAACTCTTCCAGCTCCGCGCTGCCGGCGCGGAACACCCACAGCCGGCCATCCTCCATCTGCGTGTAGAAGCCCGGCAACGTGGTGAGGTACTCGTCGATCGTGGCGCTGTCGGTCGACTTGATGGTCACGCCGTCCGGCGCGGCCTTTGGCCGCACCACCTGCCTGGCCGGCTCGCCGGCTTCCCGAAACTGCGCGAGGTCTTCCGTTCCTTCTCGGAACACCCACAGCCGGCCATCCTCCTCCATGACCACGAAGCCCGGCTTGGCGTAGCGGTCGAGCGCCAACGGTTCAGCGGCCATTGTGGTCGCGCACCCGCCGATCAACACTCCGGCTGCCGCCAGGATCACGGCCATCGCCGGCACGCGGCCATACGCTCTACGAAGTCCCATTTCTCCTCCTCCTCTGGTGCGTTGGGCTTTCCGTTCCATGCGCCGGCTCATCCGAACCGGCCGCTTATGTAGTCCTCCGTCTCCTGCAACTGCGGTTTCACGAACACTTCCTCCGTCGGGGCGAACTCGATGAGCCGGCCCAGGTACATGAAGGCGGTGATGTCGCTGACCCGCGACGCCTGCTGCATGTTGTGGGTCACGATCAGGATCGTGTAGCTCCCTTTCAGCTCGTGGATCAGGTCCTCGATCTTGCTGGTGGCGATCGGATCCAGGGCGCTGGCCGGCTCGTCCATCAACAGCACCTCCGGCTCGGCGGCCACCGCGCGGGCGATGCAGAGCCGCTGCTGCTGGCCGCCCGACAATCCCAAGGCGCTTTCGTGCAGCCGGTCCTTCACCTCGTCCCAGAGCGCCGCGCCCTGCAGGGCGCGATGGCACACCGAGTCGAGCACCTGCTTGTCCCGCTCGCCGTCGATCCGCAGCGGGTAGACGACGTTCTCGTAGACGCTCATCGGGAACGGATTGGGCTTCTGCGCCACCATGCCCATGCGCTTGCGCAGCTCGATCACGTCGGTCCCCGGCGCGTAGATCGAGTCGCCCGACAGGCGCATATCGCCTTCGATGCGCACGGTGTCGACCAGGTCGTTGAGCCGGTTGACCGACCGCAGCAGCGTCGACTTGCCGCAGCCGGACGGGCCGATGAGCGCCGTCACCTTCCCGAACGGGACGTTCATCGACACGTCGAACAGCGCCTGCGCGTCCCCGTACCACAGGTTGAAGCCGTCCACCTCCAGCACGCACTCCAACTCGCGGGTACGCGGGTGTACGGCCGTCTTGACCAGACCGCCGGCGGCTATGCGCTCCAGCAGATTCTCACGCGCGGACGCCTGCGCGCCGGATCGCAGGCGCCCATCGATCGGGGAAACGACCTCGGATGGCGTATGGTAGCCGTCCGCGCCGAGGCGAGGGTGGTCGCTGCGTTCCCGGGTTGCATCCATCCGAAGGCCCTCCTTAGAACTGGCTCTCCGCGAAGCGGCGGTGCAGCCGGCTGCGCAGCCGGATCGCCGTCACGTTGAGCAGCACGACGATCACGATCAGCAGCAGCGTCGCGGTGAACACCATGGGGATGGCCGCTTCGCTGTTCTGACTCTGAAAGCCGACGTCGAAGACGTGGAATCCGAGGTGCATGAAGCTGCGCTCCAGGTGCACGAACGGGAAGTACCGGTCGATCGGCAGCTCGGGCGCGAGCTTCACCGCGCCGACCAGCATCAGCGGCGCCACTTCGCCGGCGCCGCGCGCCATCGCCAGGATCATGCCGGTCATGATGCCCGGCAAGGCGCGCGGCATGACGATCCGCTTGATCGTCTGCCACTTGCTCGCCCCGCAGGCGTAGGAGCCTTCCCGCATCGATCCCGGCACCGCGGCCAGCGCCTCCTCGGTCGCCACGATCACCACCGGCAAGGTCAGCAGCGCCAGGGTAAGGGACGCCCACAGGATGCCGCCCGTTCCGAAGGTGGGGCTGGGCAGCTTGGCCCGGAAGAACAGCTCGTCGATGCCGCCGCCGATCAGGTAGCTGAAGAAGCCGAGCCCGAACACGCCGAAGACGATGCTCGGCACGCCGGCCAAGTTGTTGATCGCGATGCGGACGGTCGAGACCAGGCGGCCGGCCTTGGCGTATTCGCGCAGGTAGAGCGCCGCGATCACGCCGAACGGCACCACCGCCAGCGACATCAGCAGCGTCATCACCACCGTGCCGAAGATCGCCGGGAAGACGCCGCCCTCGCTGTTGGCCTCGCGCGGGTCGGCGGTCAGGAACTCCGCCCACCGGGACAGATAGATGTCCACCTTGCGCAGGAGGCCGAGCCGGTTGGCCGGATAGCCGCGCACGATCTGACCGAGCGGCACCTGCACCTCCGCGCCGTCCGAGAGCCGCATCGACAACCGGTAGCGGTCGCTCGATCGGCGCAGCTCCTCGATCCGGGCGCGTATCTCGGCATACTCCGCGTTGGCTTCGGCCTCCACCGCAGCGCTCCGCTGCCGCTGCGACGCGAGCGCCGCGGCGGCAGCCTCGATCCGCTCCGACGATCCGTCGGCCCGTGCGTCGTCGAGCCGCAGCTCCGCTTCGCGCACGCGGAGCCGCGCCCGTTCCAGGCGATGGTTCACGTCACCGATGTCGCGTCGCTCCAGCTTCCGGCGCTCGTTTCGCCACCCTTCGACGGTCGAGAGATGCCGTTCGAACTCCCGCCAGGCGGCCGCCGGTCCGGTCGCGGTCGCCACGCCGTCGACCAGGAACGCCGCCGGCTCCCCATAGAACCGCCCCCAGGTGAGCCGCTCGAAGACCACCGCCCATTCGGGGGCGGTGCGTTCGGCCAGCGCATAGTCTTCCACCCACGTGAAGTGCACGCCGGTCAGGTCGAAGTTGCCGGTCCTGACCAGCCACCGCGTCGACCAGCCGCGCTGCCGGTCCAGCCGGCGCCGGGCCGATTCCTGCGCGGTGGCTGGCAGGGATTCGACCGCATTCTGCGCGGGCCGGTATCGGTCGCGCCGGGTCACTTCGCCCAGGTGGACCGATCCGTCGACCGTCTCGAACCGCGCCAGTGGCGCAGGCCAGAAGGTGCCGAGCCCGCGCGCCAGGATCAGCACCAGCAGGCCGAGCGTCATGACCAGTGCGATCACCAGCGTGCCGGCGGTCAGCCACATCATCGGCTGCCCCTGAGCGACCAGCGACGCGCCGCTGCGCGGCCGCCGCGCCGCGCCGGGCCGCGCCGGCGCCGGCCCGGCGGCGGGGGTGGCGATCGGCGCGCTCACAACTCGAACGCCCGGCGGCGGAATCGCTGCCGCACCGATTCCGCGATCGTGTTGACGACGAAGGTCATCATGAACAGCGTCAACGCCGCCAGAAACAGAAGGCGATAGTGCGTGCTGTCGACGACCGCCTCCGGTAGCTCGACGGCGATGTTCGCCGCCAGCGTTCGGAAGCCGTTGAACAGGTTCATCTCCAGGATCGGCGTATTGCCCGCCGCCATCAGCACGATCATCGTCTCTCCCACGGCGCGGCCCAGCCCGATCATGACGGCGGAAAAGAGCCCGCTCATGGCGGTCGGCACGATGACGCGGACCGCGGTCTGCCACGGGGTCGCCCCGGCGGCCAGCGACGCCGAGCGCAGGTGCTCCGGCACGCTCTTCAGCGCGTCGTCGGCGATCGTGTAGATGATCGGGATGATCGCGAAGCCCATCACGAACCCCACCACCAGCGAGTTGCGCTGCACGTAGGTGCCGAGCACCGGACCGATGACCGGGAATGAACCGCGCGAGTCCAGACCCAGCGCCTGCAGCAGATGGCCGGCCAGGAGCGCGGCGCCGGCGGCGACCGCCATCCCGGCGGCGAGCTTCACGATCTCCAGCAGCGCCACCGGTCGGGCCGGCAGACGGCGATAGACCGGGCGCAGCCTGGGCGCCAGCCAGCGCGCCAGCAACCATACCGTCGCCAATCCGGTGAGCGGCAGCAGCAGCATCGCCCAGCCGCCGGCGCCGGAACCGATCTGCCCGTCCAGCCAGAGCTTGATATCGCCCGCGAACAGCGCGCGCTCGACCGCCGGCCCGGCGATCCGCGACAACAGCAGCCCCCCCGGCAGCGCTCCCCCGAGCACGAACAGCATCCGGTACCGCGACAGGATGATCGCGGTGCGGTCGGGGAGTAGCTGGAACAGGTAGCCGCCGGCCAGACAGGAGAGCGGGACGATCAGGAAGGCGGCCAGGATCATCGGCACCGCCCGCTCGGCGATCGGCGCGAATACCAGGCCGGCCAGGAAGCCGAGCACCACGCTCGGCAGGCTGGCCATCATCTCGATCACCGGCTTGATGCGCGCGCGCAGCTTGTTGTGGAGAAACTCGCTGGTGTAGACGGCCGCCAGCATGGCGATCGGCACGCCGAACAGCATCGAATAGATGGTCGCCTTGACCGTGCCGAATATCAGCGGGATCAGCCCGTACTTCGGCTCGAAGGCGTCGGTGGCGCTCGATGACTGCCAGACGTGCGCGGGAGCGGCGTTGCCCTCGTACCAGACCCTGGCGAAGATCGATCCCAGGGTCGCCTCCGGATGCGGGCTGTCCAGCGACAGCAGCGCGAATCCCCGGTCGGTCGCCGCGGCGATCGCGTCGTCGCGCGGGCTGAGAGCGACCGCGGCGATCGGCGCGCCGGCGAACGGCCGCGCCTCCGCCAGGAACGCTTGGCTGGTCACGTAGAAGCCGCGGACGCTGCCGTCCTGGTAGCCGACGACGATCATGCGCTTGCGCGACGAGCTGCCGATGCTGGTGACGGCCGCCGGGCCGTCGAAGGTATGGGCGCCGGTCAACAGCAACCCGTCGGCGGTGGCGGCGTTCTCGTCGCGAACGCGGAACCAGGTGCCGACGCGCCCGCGGCTGTCGCCGGCCAGCAGCGTATCGCGGCCCAGCAGGAAGCGCGCCACGGTGAGCCGCGCCGCGTCGTCGCGGACCAGATCGCCGCGCTCGGCGACCGCCGGCCGGCCGAAGTCGCGGATGTCGAAGCGCACGAATGCCCCGTCCCGCCACAGCACGTAGACGGCGTCGGCGTTGCCGCTGACCAGCACCCGGGCGAGCTCGACGTCCCGGTCGAAATCGGGAATCGGGATGCTCCCGCCCCGCACCGTCGCGGTCACGCGGCCGGTGAGGATGTTGCGCCGGCGCGTCACGGCGCTGACCCGCAGCGCCCCGTCGCCGGTCACCGCGGCGACCACCGGCCCCACCGAGCGCACCGTCTGGTCGATCAGCAGCACCGCTCCGGCGTAACCGCTCGCCACCGGGTCTTCGATACGGGCGGTCAATCGCTGGACGCGCAGTTGGCCGATCGGCGTGCGCTGGATCGACGCGCCATCAAGCACGCCCACCTCGCCCTCCGCCAGGCTGCGCAGGGCGGCCGGCACGCCGTCGTCTTCCAGGAACTCCGTTTCGAACGTCACCTCGCCGAGCCGGATCGTGCCGTCGGCGAACCCGGCCGCAAGCCGTCCGTTCTCTTCCGAGTAGGTCAAAGCGGTCGGCGGTTCGTCGAACAGCGGCAGCGTGCCCAGCGCCATCCCGCCGGGCGCGCCCGCGTCTATGCGGAAATGGCGCAGGGCACGCCCGCCGTCGATCAGCTCCGCGGCGGCGACACGGAACTCGTCGACCAGCACGAACCGGTCGACCGCGGCGCCGGCGTTCGCAGCGCCGGCGGGGCCGAGATGGGAAACCGAAGTCTCCAGCCGCGCGCGGCCCACCAGCGGCACCACCACGGAGGCCAGGAACACGAACACCAGGAACACCGCGGCGATCACGCCGATGCCGCCGATGGTGATGATCGATTTCGAGGCGATCTCCGCGATGCGAACGCCGGCGCGCGTCTTGTGCGGCCGCCGGTAGCCGGTGAATGCCGCCTGCTTCATGCGCCCTCGCCGCCGGGTCCGGCTCAGAGACCAAACGCTGCCATCGCCTCGGAGGCGATCTCATTGGTGATCGGGTAGTAGCCGTCCTTGATCACGTCCTGCTGCCCCTGCGAGCTGTACAGGTAGCGGACGAATTCGCGCCGCAGCGGGTCGAGATCGCTGCCGGGCCGGTGGTTCACGTACACGTACAGGAACCGCGACAGCGGATACTCGCCGGTATAGGCGTATTCGGCGGTCGCCGGGACCGGGTCGCTGGGCGCGTCGATCGCCAACGGCACCGCGCACACGTCGGCGGTGAGGTAGCCGATGCCGGAGTAACCGATGCCGGGAGCGTCGCTGGCGACGCCCTGCACGACAGAGGAGCTGCCGGGCTGTTCCTTCACCGACGGCTTGTAATCGCCATCGCCCAGCACATTCTTCTTGAAGTAGCCGTACGTGCCGGACGCCGAGTTACGGCCGTACAGGCTGATCGGCTGGGCGGCCCAGGCGCCGTCGGACACGCCGGCTTCTCCCCAGGTGCGGATGTCGCTGGCGTAACCGCCGCGGCGGTTGGTGGAGAAGATCGCGTCGACCTGCTGCAGGGTCAGCCCCATCTCGCAGATCGGGTTGTCCTTGTTGGCGTAGACCGCAAGCATGTCGATGGCGGCCGGCAGAGCGGTCGGCGGATAGCCGTACCGGCTCTCGAACCCGTCGACCTCGGCGGCCTTCATCTGCCGGCTCATCGGACCGAACTGAGACGTTCCGGCGATCAGCGCCGGCGGGGCGGTGCTGGAGCCCTTGCCCTCGATCTCGATGCGGACGTTCGGGTACATGCCCAGAAAGCCTTCGGCCCACAGCGTCATGGTGTTGTTCATGGTATCCGAGCCGACGCTCTTGAGACTGCCCGACACGCCCTGCACCTGCTGGTAGGCGGAAAGCGACGGGTCGACCGACACCTGAGCCAGAGCGGTCATCGACGTGAGCGCCAGGGCCGCCGCCGCGGTGCCCGCGATGATTCGGTTGGATCGCATAGTTCTCTCCTCGACGATGTTGAATCCGGGGGCAAGATCGCAGGCGAACTGCTAGCGATCGTTGGCGATCTGTCAGTGAACGTTAGAAAGCCGTTAGAAAGGCGCTAGCGGCCGGGGTCGCTGTACACTCCGGAGCCGGGCGCGTAGCGTCTGCGGCGTGCCGGAGCTGCCGGAGGTGGAGACGATCGCCCGCGGGGTGCGTCCGGCGCTGCGCGGCCGGCGGATCGCCCGCGTCGTGGTCCGCGAACCGCGGCTGCGCTGGCCGGTGGCGGACGACCTGCCGCCGCGGCTGGCGGGACGCACGGTGCGCGACGTGCGGCGCCGCGCCAAGTACTTGGTGATCGATGCCGGGCCGGAGAGCCTGATCGCGCATCTGGGCATGTCCGGGCGGCTCCTGCTGGTGGAAGCGGATGCGCCGGCGGCGCGGCACGACCACGTGGACGTGGTGCTGAGCTCGGGGCTGGCGGTGCGGTTGCGCGATCCGCGGCGGTTCGGGTCGCTGCACGTGGCCGCCGCTCCAGGCGACCACCCGCTGCTTGCCAAGCTGGGGCCGGAGCCGCTGGGCGACCGGTTCGACGGGCGCTACCTGTTCTCGGTAAGCCGCGGGCGCACGGTCTCGATCAAGGACCTGCTGCTGAACAGCCGCATCGTCGCCGGTATCGGCAACATCTATGCGAGCGAGGCGCTGTTCGGCGCGCGGGTGCATCCGCGCACGGCCGCCGGCCGCCTCGGCCGCGTCCGCCTGGAGCGGGTCGCGGCCGCCGTGCGCGCCGTCCTGCAGCGGGCGATCGACACCGGCGGCACCACGCTGCGCGACTATCGCACGCCGGGCGGCGATCCGGGGCTGTTCTCGATCGAGCTTGCCGCCTACGGCCGCGCCGGCCGGCCGTGCCCGCGCTGCGGGGCGGCCATCCGGGCGCTCCGCCAGGGCGGCCGTTCCAGCTTCTATTGCCCGCGTTGCCAACGCCGCTGATACTCACCGGCATGCTGCCGGCGGTGAACGGCGACGGCCTGCCGGTCGTCCCGATGAGTGAAGAGCAGAAGTACCGGTTCGATCTCAAGGGCTGGATCGCCCTGCCGGGACTGCTGGACGCCGCGCAGCTCGATCGTATCCGCGTCCACCAGATGCGGTTCCTGTACCGCCCGGAGGAACTGCCGCCGGAGGAGCTCGACAACCACGGCGGTCCGTCGCAGGCGCTGCTGGACGCGCCGGCGGTGGTCGGCGTGCTTAACGAAATCATCTCCCACCAGCCGCTGGCGGCCGAGGATTGCTACGGGTTCCGGTTCGATCACACCTACACCAGCCACCGGCAGGCGGGACACGACAACTTCAACCCGCATGGCGGCGGCGGGCTGTTCAACTTCAGCGGTGACTCCCACCTCTACCAGATGCACCCGGGACGCATCCACGCCGGACTGGTGCGGGTAGTGTGGGAGTTGAACGAGGTTGAAGCGGGCGAGGGCGGGACGCTGTTCCTGTCCGGCAGCCACAAGAGCGCCTTTCCGCGCCCGGCGTCGCTGTCGGACCGCGACAGCCCGCTGTGGGAGACCTACTCCTGTCCGGCCGGCTCCGCCGTCATCTTCACCGAAGCGCTTTGCCACACCGGCACCCGCTGGACCAACCCCACGCGCGCCCGGCTGAGCCTGTTCACCTGCTACAACACGGTCAACGCCAAGTGGGGCAAGGGATGCCCGCCGCCGGAGGTGATCGCCGCCATGCCGCCGCTGCGGCGCACGCTGTTCCGCGGCGTCTGGCACGGCATGAGCGACGTGCCGAACATCAACAAGTACCACGACGAAGCGAACACCGGCCGCTTCGCCGCCGGCTGACCTGCTGGCGGTCGAACCGTCCCGGCGAGTTACCATCAAGGGCCGCCGGCTCGCTGCGAGTTGCTCAATCTGTCTGTAGACCGGAGCCGGATTCCACGAGCATTTTCGAGCACCCGCTCCTCGGTCGACAGGCCGAGAGGCTTCGTGCCGTTCCACCGCTCGCGTACCGCCATCGCCTTACACTCGCCCGGTCACGGTAATCGACAGCGCGCGATCTCGGCCACCTGCGAGAACGCCCGGCGGCGGGTGACCCGGACGCCTCGCATAGTTATCGAGGGCACCGAGCGACGGGAGCGCGTGGGAGGCAGGCGACTGCAGGCGCCGCCGCCGATCTTCGCCGGCCTTGCCGCAACAGCGGCACATTCGACAGACTCCGCACCTTGATGAGCACCGCAGCCGCCCCGCCGTCCGTCTTCGCACCGGTGAGCAGCCAAGTCGACTTCCCGGCGATGGAAGAGGATATCCTGGCCTTCTGGAACGAGCGCGACCTGTACCGCAAGTCGGTCGACAGCCGGCCCGCCGACCGTCCGTTCCGGTTCTACGACGGGCCGCCGTTCGCCACCGGCCTGCCGCACTACGGGCACCTGCTGGCCTCTATCTCCAAGGACGTGGTGCCGCGCTACTGGACCATGCGCGGCTACCGGGTGGAGCGTCGCTGGGGCTGGGACTGCCACGGCCTGCCGGTGGAGAACGAAGCGGAGAGCCAGCTCGGCCTCAAGACGCGCGCCGACATCATCGACTACGGCATCGGACCGTTCAACGAGTTCTGCCGGCAGGTGGTGCTGCGCTATACCGCCGAGTGGCAGGCGCTGATCCAGCGGCTGGGCCGCTGGGTCGACTGGGACCACCAGTACCGGACCATGGACACCGACTTCATGGAGTCGGTCTGGTGGGTCTTCAAGTCGCTCTGGGATAAGGGCCTGATCTACGAAGGCTACAAGTCGCTCGCCTATTGCCCGCGCTGCGCCACGCCGCTGTCCAACTTCGAGGTCAACCAGGGATACCAGGACACGCAGGACCCGTCGATCACCGTCCGCTTCCGGGTGCGCGGCACGCCCGATCTTTCGATCCTGGCGTGGACCACCACGCCCTGGACGCTGCCGTCGAACATGGCGCTGGCCGTCGGCGAGGAGACCGACTACGTGCGGGTCGCCACCACCGCCGGCGAATCGCTGATCCTGGCCCGCGCCCGCCTGGACGCCGTATTCGGCAAGCGCACGGCGGAGATCGTCTCTGTCGAGGAGCAGCCGGTAGGCGAGCTCCTCGACATGACCTACGAACCGCTCTTCGACGACTTCGCGGACCTGCGCGGCGAGGGGGCGTTCCGCGTCGTGGCCGCCGACTTCGCGTCGACCGAAGACGGCACCGGCATCGTCCACATCGCGCCGGGCTTCGGCGAGGACGACCATCTGCTCGGCCTGCGCGCCGGCATTCCCGTGGTCTGCCCGATCGACGCCGACTGCCGATTCACCGGCGAGGTGGCCGCGTACGCCGGTCAGTTCGTGAAGGACGCCGACACGCCGGTGATCCGCGCCCTGCGCGCCGCCGGCGCGCTGTTCTCCGAGGGCACCATCGTCCACCACTACCCGTTCTGCTGGCGGTGCGACGCGCCGCTGATCTACCGCACCGTCTCCACTTGGTTCGTCAGGGTGGAAGGAGCGCTCAAGGAACGGATGCTGGCCGCCAACCGGCGCATCCGCTGGGTCCCCGACCACATCCGCGACGGCCGCTTCGGCAAGTGGCTGGAAGGCGCGCGCGACTGGGCGATCAGCCGCAACCGGTACTGGGGCACGCCGCTGCCGATCTGGCGCGACGAGGAAACCGGCGAGACGGTCTGCGTGGGCAGCATCCGCGAACTGCAGGAGCTGGCTGGCCGGCCGGTCGACGACCTGCACAAGCACCGCATCGACGCTCTGGAGATCCCCTCACCGTCCGGCGCCGGTACCCTGCGCCGCATCCCGGAGGTGCTCGACTGCTGGTTCGAGTCGGGGTCGATGCCGTACGCGCAGAGCCACTACCCGTTCGGGCGCGCTGAAGACTTCGAGGCGAGCTTTCCCGCCGACTTCATCGCCGAGAACCTGGACCAGACGCGCGGCTGGTTCTATACGCTCACGGTGCTGTCGGCGGCGCTGTTCGACGGGCCGGCGTTCCACAACTGCATCGTCGGCGGCATGCTGCTGGCCGAAGACGGCCGCAAGCTCAGCAAGCGGCTCCGCAATTATCCCGATCCGGCCAAGATGCTGGCCACCTACGGCGCCGACGCCCTGCGCCTGTATCTGCTCAACTCCCCGGCCATGAAGGCGGAGGAGCTGCGGCTGAGCGAGGCCGGCATGAGCCGCAGTCTGCGCGACGTGATCATCCCGCTCTGGAACGCCTACAGCTTCTTCGTGACCTATGCCCGCATCGACGGCTGGACCCCGAGCGCCGAGGCGAGCGCGGCGGGCGCCCGGTCCGCCAACCGGCTGGACCGCTGGATCATCTCCGCGCTGCAGACCCTGCTGGACGACGTGAACCGCGAGATGGAGGCGTACCGGCTGTACCGAACCGTGCCGGCCATGGTGGCGTTCGTGGAGCAGCTCACCAACTGGTACATCCGCCGCAGCCGCCGCCGGTTCTGGAAATCGGAGGACGACGGCGACAAGGCGGCCGCCTACGCGACGCTCTACGAGGTGCTGGCCACCTTCGTGAAGGCGCTGGCGCCGGTCCTGCCGTTCGTGACCGAGCGCATCTACCAGAACCTGGTGCGTGCGGCCGACCGGGATGCTGCCGAGAGCATTCACCTGTGCGACATGCCGCAGGCGCGCGACGAGTTGCGCGACCGCGATCTGGAACGGCAGATGGAGCTGGCGGCGCGAGCGGTGGCGCTCGGCCGGTCGCTGCGCAGCAAGCACGACCTGAAGGTCCGGCAGCCGCTGCGGCGCCTCTACCTGCTGCCGGCCGACGAGGAGAGCCGGCACGAGCTTGCGCCGATGCTGGATATGATCGGCGAGGAGCTCAACGTCAAAGAGGTCGTCCTGGTGGAGGACGAAACCGAGCTGAGCGAGGTGTCCTACAAACCCGACTTCCGCCGCCTGGGGCCGCGCTTCCGCACCGACATGAAGGAGGTGGCCGCGCGCGTGCGAGCCCTCACCGCGGCCGAGATCGCCGATCTCAAGGGCGGCGGCAGCGTCGCGGTCGCCGGCGACCGCATCACCATCGACGACCTGGACGTACAGCGCACGGAGAAACCGGGCATCGTGGCGGCGGTGGAGAACAACCTGGGCGTCGGCCTGGATACCCAGCTCGATGCCGAGCTTGCCGCCGAAGGGATCGCGCGCGAGCTGGTCAACCGCATCCAGAATCTGCGCAAGACCGCCGGCCTGGAGGTATCGGACCGGATCGAGCTCGCCGTGCAGGGTGCCCCCGAGATAGAGGCCGCCGCCGCCGTACATCGCGACTACGTGAGCGGCGAAACCCTGGCCTTGCAACTCCACATCGGTTCGCTGCCGGACGGCCCCACCGAGCCGCAGGCGCTCAACGTCAACGGTCTGCCGGCCACCGTGGCCCTCCGCAAGGCAGAGCGGTAACTAACAGCAGCGCCCACGACCGAAAGCTGACCGCCGCCTCAGCTTCCAGGTGCTGCGCGCTTGGCAACTGGAGGCACGCTGTCAGAGGAACGAACGGATCACCGCTGCCACGATGGCTACCCCTGATGCGACCAAGATGCTCATCATCCACTTCAGCAAGGTCGCCTCTTTGCGCTCGATCAGAGACTTGATTTCGCTCACGTCTTCCCGCTTGGCCATGAACTTCATCTGAGTCTCGATAGCGGTCAGGCGCTGAACGACGTCGATGTAGTTTCCTCCGTTGCCCCCTGATGAGGTGCGGGGCGGCGGGGTAGTAAACGGTTTGATGTTATCGGGCGCTACGGATTGGTCCTCTGCCATGCCTCTACCTTTTCCCACAGAGCCCGATCGAAATACCCGTAGTACTGGCCGAGCGCGAGAACGAGTCCCGTATTGCCGGAAGGTGTGTGGTCAGATGGCGGAGCGATCCCCAGCACTTCGCATACTTCGGCGCACGTGCTCTGCCGCCCGGCCACTACCCACACGTTCGGCATCACTTGCATGTGCTCGGAAAACGCACTCTTGATCTCGTCCGGGGTGATCTGAGAGACGATGAGATAGCAGTTCACCGATTACCGCTCCCGGAGTGCGCACGGTTCGCGCGTGCTTGATCGACGCCGTACGGGTGATCGTCCGGCCATGGCATCGACGGCTCGGCAGCCACCGCGTCAGCAAGCGCGCCCACCATGCAAACAATGCCGGTGTTGCACGCCGGTGGCAAGCTCCGTCGCCTGACCCCTGGACCGATCGTGCGCGAGCGCTCGCGGATGATCGTATGTACTGCTGCGGAAAGGACTTGAACCTTCACGGGATGTAACTCCCACTAGCCCCTCAAGCTAGCGTGTCTACCAATTCCACCACCGCAGCGTCCGCATCGGGTGAACCGGCACTATAGGGAACCGGGTTCCCGGCCGTCAAATGAATCGTCGCGCGTTCGTTCGCCGACCGGTTGCCGAGGACCGGCGACTGCCGGTAGGTTACGCGCTTCGTTCTTCCCGTGCTTGGAGGTAGACATGAACCTGCTCGGACGCTCGCTGCTCACGTTGCACGACCTGTCGCCCGGCGAGCTGGGCGAGCTTCTCGACCTGTCCGCCCTCGTAAGGCGGCAACGCCGCGCCGGGGAACGGCATCAGCGCTTCACCGGGCTCACGCTGGCCATGCTGTACGAGAAACCGTCCACCCGCACCCGCTCCGCCTTCGCGACCGCATTCGGGGAAGAGGGCGGCTGCCCGGTGGTGTTGAACCGGGACGAGCTGCAGCTCGGCGCCAAGGAATCGCTCGAAGACACGGCGCGGGTGTTCGGCCGCATGTACGACGCCATCCAGTACCGCGGCTACGCGCAGGAGACGGTGGAGACCTTGGCCCGCTATGCCGGCATCCCGGTCTACAACGGCCTCACCGACAGCCGCCATCCGACCCAGGTGCTTGCCGATCTGTTGACGATCCGCGAGCACTACGGCTCGCTCGACGGCGTGTCGCTCGCCTACGTGGGCGACGCGCGGAACAACGTCGCCACCTCGCTCATGGTGGGCTGCTCGATGACCGGCGTCGACTGCACGCTGGTGGCGCCCCGGGATCTGCAACCGGACCCCAAACTGGTCGCCGTCTGCCGCAACGGCTCGGGAGCGCCGCTCACGGTGAGCGACGACGTCGGCGCCGTGGACGGGGCCGACGTCGTGTACACCGACGTGTGGGCCTCCATGGGCGAGGAGGACCGCGAGGCGGAGCGCCTGCAGCTCCTGGCCGGCTATCAGGTCAACGACGCGCTGATGCGGCGGGCGGCCGACACCGCGATCTTCATGCACGACCTGCCGGCGGTGAAGGGAAACGAGGTGACCGACGCGGTCTTCGAGGCGCCCTACTCGGCGGTCTGGGAACAGGCCGAGAACCGCAAGCACACCGCCAAGGCGCTGATGCTGGCCACGCTGGTCGGCGAGGCATGACCGGCGCGGGGCGGCTCCAGCAGGCGCGCGCCGCGGTGCGCCGATCCGGCTGCGCCGGCTGGCTGTTCTACAACGTCTATCACCGGGATCAGATTGCCGACGCGGTGTTCGGCATCGGCCCCGAGACCACCAACACCCGGCCCTGGCTGGCGCTGATCCGCGCCGACGGCAAGGTGCTGAAGCTCGTCCACGACATCGAAGCCGGCGCCCTGGACCATGTCGACGGGACCACCTACCGGTACGCGTCGCGCGCCCGCTTCGTCGAACAGCTTGCGCGGCTGGCGGAGCGCGGCAGCGTCCTGGCGGCGCAGTGCTCGCCGACGGTGCCGCGCCTGGCGACGCTCGATCACGGCACCGCGCGCCTGCTGGAGCAGGCCGGATTCACCCTGCGGCCGCCGGAAGAGCTGGTGCAATGGACGCTGGGCGGCCTGAGCGGCGCGCAGCTTGCCGGCCACGACCGCGCCGCGCAGGCGCTCCACCGGATCGTCGCCGATTCCTGGCAACGGCTCGCCGCCGCGTTCGTCGCCGGCCGGCCGGTACGCGAGGGAGAGGTGCGCGACTGGATGACGGCGGCGTTCGCAGAACGGGGAATGGTCACCGATCACGCGCCGATCGTCGCCTTCGGCGCCCATTCGGCCGATCCACACTACAGCCCAGCCGACGCCGGCGCGGCGCTGGCCGCCGGCCAGGTGGTGCAGTTCGACCTGTGGTGCAAGGAGCCGGCGGCGGGGTCGGTCTACGCCGACATCTCCTGGATCGGCGTCGCCGCGCGCCGTCCGACCGCGCGGCAGCAGCACGTCTTCGAAGCGGTGCGCGCCGCCCGCGAGCGGGCGGTCACCTTCCTTGCCGGCGCGGCGGCCGCCGACCGCACCGTATCGGGCAGCGACGTCGACCGGGCCTGCCGTCAGGAGCTGGCCGACCGCGGGCTGCTCTCTGCGGTACGGCACCGAACCGGCCACAGCATCGACACCGACCTGCACGGATCGGGGGTCAATCTCGACTCGTTCGAGTTTCCGGACGAACGCCCGATCACCGAAGGCTCCTGCTTCTCGGTCGAACCCGGCGTCTACTTCCCGGAGGAGTTCGGCATGAGGACCGAGATCGACGTGACCATGCGCTGCGGCCGGCCGGTGGCGTCGGGCTGCCCGGCGCAGGACGCGCTGCTGCGGCTCTCCTCCGGAAACGATACGGCGGGGACGGCGTAATTGCCGGCCGCTCACCGGCGCTGCTAAAGTCGGCCGCGGTCCTGGCCCCGTAAAGCGTGTCCCATCCCTACCCGTTCCAGATCCCCGAGTCCGTCGAGCGGTTCATCGACGACCACGACTCATACCTCCTGATCGGCCACCGGGAGCCGGACGCGGACTGCCTGGCATCCCCCCTGGCGCTCGCCAGTTTCCTGCGGCGCCGCGGCAAGCAGGCGCGCACCTTCTGCCAGGGCCCGTTCACCCGGCCGGAGATCGCCGGCTTCGCGACCCGCTTCGCGACCCGCGTCACCCCGGACGACCGCGCCGGCGATGCAGCGGCCATCGTCCTGGACTGCTCCACCGCCGACCGCACCGGTGAACCCGGGACCGGCGTCCAGGGGCTGCCGACCCTGGTGATCGACCACCACGCGGTCGGCAAGCCGTTCGGGGACGTGCGTCTGATCGCGCCGGCCGTGCCCGCCACCGCCCTGATCGTGCAGGGGCTCATCGAGTTGTCCGGGGATCGGCCGACGCAGGAAGAGGCGGAACTGCTGCTATTCGGCACCTGCACCGACACCGGCTTCTTCCGGCACCTGCGCAAGGGGACCGGCTACGTGTTTCGGGCGGTCGCCCGCCTGGTCGATGCCGGCGCCAGCACCGAGTCCGCCTACCACAGCATGTTCGGGGCCCGCCCGTTCGAGCGCCGGGTGATGCTGGGCCGCATGCTTGCCCGCACCGAGCGGCTGTATGACGGGCTGCTGCTGTACACCGCGCAGTACATGAGCGACCGCGCCGAGATCGGCGACGCCGGCCGCGGCGATGACGATCTCCATACGCTGCTGCAGACGGTCGCCGGCACCGAAGCGCTGCTGGTGGTGCGCGAGGAGCGGCCGGGCGAGTGTTCGGTGAGCATGCGGTCGACCACTGCCGTCGACGTCGGTTCGTGCGCGCGGACGCTGGGCGGCGGCGGCCATCCGCAGGCGGCCGGTTGCGTGTTCCGCGGTACGGTCGAGCAGGCCCGGCGCGCTGCGCTCGCGACGCTGGCGCTGCAGATGGAACGACTCCGGCGCAGGCGGTAGCCACACACCCGGATCCCCCGACGATGCCTCGCCTCACCCGTGTTGGTAAATATGGGTAAAGCTTACCGCCGAGAAGGCGATGCGACCGCCTGCCTGAGTCCCGGTTCCTGGCACGATTCCTGTTTCTCTGCGCTGCATGAGAAACACAGCGATCAGGGAATCTGGGATCAGGGAATCCGAGGAATCGATGACGGCGGCGGTAGTCCACTACCAGCGCACCGGAGCGGGTCAGCGCGAGCTGCTCGATCGGGTCGGCGCGTATGCATATCGCTTTCCGTTGTGGCAGGGACGGCAGCGCGACGAAGACGACTGCGGCGAGTTCTATCTCTACTGCCGGCCGCGGCTGCAGGAGGCGGTCGACCGGTTTCAGGACCAGGGGCGGCCGTTCGAGGCATACCTCAGATCGGTGCTGGCGTGGCAGCTCTGTAGCTATTACCGCTCCAAAGACCGCCGTGAGGCCGCTTGGCGGCTTGCCAGCACGCCGGCGTTGTGGGATGCGGAGGCCGCGGCGCTGGCGACCGGCACGCCGGAGGCGCCGGAGCAGGATGCGCCGGAGCAGCAATCGCCGGCCGCCGCCCCGGTCGCACCGAGCGCTGCGGCCGGCCTCGACAACGGCGTCACCCGTCGGCGGGTGCTGTTCGCGGTCCTCAAGAACTGCCACCGGCTCCCGGACACGCAGGTGTCGGCGTGGGCCGGTCTGTGCGAACGCGCCGACCTGCCGGCGTTGATCGGGCGAGCGCGCCGGGCGACCGCGGGTTCGCAGCGCCGGTGGCTCAGGCTGCGCGAACGGAGCAACCGCGCGTTCGCAAGGGCGCGGATGATCGAGGGGCAACTGCTCGCCAACCCCGACGCGGAGCGGCGGCTGCTCCTGGAGCGACGGCTCCGGCGCGCGCGGGGGGCGGCGACCAACGCCCAAGCCGAGTTGCGGGTGGTGCGCCTGGGTCCGAGCAACCGCCAGATCGCCCAGCTGCTCGGTATTCCCAAGGGCACCGTCGATACCGGGCTGTTCTGGTTGAAGCGCCGCTTCTCTCCCGATAGGCTGCTCGGCACTTGACGCTGCTACTGGCCAGCACCAACGCCGGCAAGGTCCGCGAGTTTCGCCGCGTCTTGCCGGAGGTACAGGTTCTGACGCCGCGCGACCGCGGCCTGACGTACTCCTACGACGAACGCGGCGCCACCTTCGCCGACAATGCGCTCGGCAAGGCGCGCCATCTGTTCGCCATGACCGGTACGGCAACGGCCGCCGATGATTCGGGTCTGGTGGTGCCGGCGCTCGGCGGCGCGCCCGGCGTACGGTCCGCACGCTACGGAGGCGACATCACCCAGCGGCGGCGCAACCTCCTCCTGCTCGACGCCCTGGCCGGAGCGGCCGACCGATCGGCGCTGTTCGTGTGCTGCGTGGCGGTGGTGCTGGCCGAGCAGCGGTTGCTGATCGTACAGGAGACCGTAGCCGGCACCGTGGTACGCGCTCCGCGCGGCGACGGCGGCTTTGGCTACGACCCGATCTTTCAGCCGCATGGCGCTGGTGCGACCTTCGCCCAGATGGACGGCTCGGCCAAGGACGCGATCTCCCACCGGGGCCGCGCCCTCCGGCGCCTCCGGCAGGTCCTGCTGGAGGCGCCGGCCGCCGCTCAGCGATGAGCGGCGAGTCGGGCGCCAAGCGACGGTCGGGCGTCAAGCAGGCCGGACGAGAACAGCGCCTGTTTGTCTGCTCGCAGTGCGAACGGCGCGAGCCCAAGTGGCTGGGACGCTGCCCCAACTGCGGCGAATGGAACAGCTTTCGCGAAGTCGACGGCGCCGCCGCGGCGTCTTCCCGGACGCCGCTGGCAGTGCCGCTTACGGCTATCGAAGCGGATCCCGGCCTCCGGGTCGCCTCCGGCAACGGCGAGCTCGACCGCGTACTCGGCGGTGGTTTCATGCGCGGCTCCACCACGCTGATCGGCGGTGAGCCGGGAGTCGGCAAGTCGACGTTGCTCCTGCAGGTCGGCGCCAAGCTGCAGACCGCCGGCCGGGTGCTCTACGTGAGCGCCGAGGAATCGGCCGAGCACCTGCGGCTGCGCGCCGATCGCCTGCGGCTGCGCGCACCGCGGCTGGAGGTGTGGGCGGGCGCCGAGCTGGGCGATTTGCTGCGGCTGCTCGACACCGCGCGCCCGGCGGCGGTGATCGTCGACTCGCTGCAGGCGCTGACCGCGGCCGGGTCGAACGCGCCGCCGGGCGCGGTGAACCATCTCAAGGAGATATGCGATGCCCTGACCGGTTGGACGCACGCGCGCAACGCGATCACCGTGCTGGTGGCGCACGTTACCAAGGAGGGCGGCATCGCCGGCCCCAAGGCGATCGAGCACATGGTCGACGTGGTCCTCTCCTTCGAGACCGGAACCGCCGAGCTGCGCTTTCTGCGCGCGGCCAAGAACCGGTTCGGACCGGTCGAGGAGGTGGCGCTGTTCGAGATGACCGGCCGCGGCCTGCGGCAGCTCAGCGACCCGTCGTCGCGGTTCGTCGAGCACGCCGACGGCAACCGACCGCCGCCCGGGGTGACGGTCGCGACGATCTACGAAGGCTCGCGCGTGTTGTGCGTGGAGGTGCAGGCGCTGGTGGTGCCGGCGCAACGGTCCAGCCCCCGCATCGTCTCCGACCGCATCGACGCCGGCCGGGTGGCGCGCATCGCCGCCGTGCTGCAGCGATCGGTGCAGGTGCCGTTCCTGGACCGCGACATCTACATGAACGTCGCCGGCGGCATGCGCCTGCGTGACGTAGCCGCCGACCTGCCGATCGCCCTGGCGCTGTACGGCGCGCGTACCGAGCTGACCCCGGCCGCCACGGTGGCGGCCTTCGGCGAGATCACGCTAGCGGGCCAAGTGCGGTGCGCGGCGGGCGCCGAGCGGCGCCTGCGGGCGGCTGCCGGGCTCGGCATCCGCGTCGTGCTCGCGCCGGGCCCCGTGTCCAGCGAGCCGGGCACCGGATGGCAGCCGGTAGCGAACCTGCGGCAGGCGGTGCGGGCGGCCCTTGCCCCGGCCAGCGCCGTCAGCGGAACAGCAGCGTCCCCAGCAGCGGCAGGCCGATGAACGTTCCGGCCATGCTGCCGAGGCTGGCGCCCAGGAAGACGATCAGGGCGTGGCTGATCCGGTTTCGAAAGAAGCCGCGCACGCTCAGCAGGTCGTCGTGAATCGACTCGAAGTCGCTCACCCGCGGCTTGCGCAGAGCCGCCTCCACGAAGCCGCTGACGAACCCCACGCCGATGGTCGGGTTCATGGAGGTGACCGGGGCCGCCAGGAACGAGACGATCACGGTCACCGGATGCGCCAGGGCGACCAGCGCCCCCAGGGCGGCCAGCGATCCGTTGATCAGGACCCAACGGCCGAGCATCGCCAGCGTCAAGTCGATCCCGGACCGCGCGAAGCCGACGGCGATCACCGCGGCGACGATGCCCGGCACCAACCACGGCAGGATGCGGCCGGCAGTCGACCGCGGCGGCGGGGCGCCGAGCTCATCGGTATCGGGTAGCTCGCCGCCGGCCTCGATCTCCTGAAGGGCTCGTACCACGCCGGCCTTGTGACCGGCGCCGAGCACGGCGACGACCGGCTCCTCCCCCGCCCCGGCGCCGCGCGCCGCCTGCGCGATGCGGGCGGCCAAGTAGCGGTCGCGTTCGTCGATCAGCACCGCCTTGGCCTTCGGCAGGTAATCGGCAAGCTCGGAGATCATGCCGGTGAGCGCCGTGTCGGTCTTCAACCGCTCGATCTCCTCTGGCGCGAGCTTCTCTGAACTGAACGCGGTTGCCAGCAGCGCCGACAGCAGCTTCGAGCGACCCCATAGCCCGCTCTGCGACCAGGCGCGGCGCAGCGTCGTCTGCACGTCCCGATCGCAGAGCTCGACACGCGCCCCGGCCGCCTCCGCCACCTCTATCGCCGCCAGCATCTCCGAACCGGGCAACACCCGTGCGTCCATTCCCATGCGGCGCTGAAACGCGGCCAACACCAAGTTGGCCAGCAGCAGGAACCCGCGCCGGCTGCGCAGCACCGAACGGATGTCGAGCTCCCGCCAGGCATCCGGGTTGGTCAGCGTCTGGTAGCGCGCCCGGTCCAACTCCACGCAGACCACCTTTGGCGCCTCCCGTTCGAGGACCGCGCGCACCTCTTCGACGCTGCGTTGCGATACGTGGGCGGTGCCCAGAATCACGACCGGCCGGCCGCCGCACGTCAGCCGCTCCACCGGCGGCGCCGCGCCGCCGACCGCGACCGCCTCCGTCCGCTGATCGTCCGGCATCGCCGGCGACCGCTCAGCGGTGCTGATACGCGCTCCCGGTGTAGGTGACGCGAACCTGCTTGTACGGTCCGTCGCCTTCGCTTTCGGTAGTGACGTCTTCCACGTCGCTGATCGTCGTGTGCACCAGCCGCCGCTCGAACGGATTCATCGGCTCCAGGAGTTGCGAGCGCCCTGATCGCTGCACGTCACGCGCCACGCGCATCGCCATGCGCGTCAGGCTCTGTTCGCGCCGATAGCGGTAGTCCTCGGTATCCAGGATCACCCGCGTTCCGTTCTGATGGCGGCGGCCGCAAGCGATGTTGGTGACGAGCTGCAGCGCTTCCAGCGTGGCGCCGTGCCGGCCGATGAGGATGCCGGCGTCGTCGGAGACCATCTCCACCACGACCCGGTCGTCCTCGCGGGTGGCGATGCGCAGCTCCGCCTTGATCCCCATGCGGCCGAGCAGCTCGGAAACGAAGCCGATCACCTCGGACTCCTGCTCCGTGTCGGGCTTCAACTCGTCGTCGGGCTGATCGCCGCCGACGTGCACGCGGATCGTCACCTTGCCGCCGCCGAACAGTCCAGACCGCGTCTTGATCACCTCAACGTCGATCTCGTCCTCGTTCAGGCCCATCGCCTCGATCGCGTTGGCGATCGCCTCCTTCTCCGTTCGCCCTTCGAACTCGTGAACCTCCATCGTCTGCTCCTCAGGCGCCGGCACGCTCGGCGCCCTCACGTTGGGTCATCGCCGCGTGGGGTCGTCGCGCACGTTACGCGGGTCGCTTCCTGGGGGCCGGCGCCCCGCCGGAGCGCGGTTTGCCGCGGTTGTCGCCGCGGCTGTTGATGTACAACTGCTGCGCGACCGTCAGGATGTTCTGCACCGTCCAGTACAGGACCAATCCCGACGGCATGTCGTAGAGGATGAAGAAGAAGAAGATCGGCATCGCATACTGCAGCATCTTCATCTGGCTGGCGTTGCCGGTCTGCGCGGTCGGCATGATCCTGGTCTGCAGGAAGGTGGAGCCGAGCATGAAGAACGGCAGCAGCCGCAGCTCGTCCCAGCCGAGCAGCGGCAGTTGGAAGCCCAGCGGCAGGAAGCTCTCCGGCGCCGACAGGTCGGCGATCCAGGGCGCGATGAAGGCGGCGCCGCGCAGGTCGAAGTGCTCGATCAGCACCGTGTACAGCGCGAAGAAGATCGGCATCTGCAGCAACATCGGCAGGCAGCCGCCGATCGGGTTCACCTTCTCACGCCGGTACAGCTCCATGGTCGCCTGATTCAGCCGCTCCGGCTTTCCCTTGAACTTGTTGCGCAGCGCTTCGATCTGCGGTTGCAGCTGCGCCATCCTCCTGGTCGACTCCGAACTCTTGCGAGTCAGCGGGAAGAACACCACCTTGATGAAGAAGGTGAGCAGGATGATCGCCACCCCGTAGTTGGGAATCAATCGATAGAACGCGTCGAGCAGGAACCGCACGATGTTCGCCAACCATCCGATGATCGCCGCCGTGCTGACGGTCTCCTCCAGGTGGAGCTGATCGGCGGATGGCAGCGACGGATCGTTGTAGCGGGTGAGCGTGCTGCGGTCCTTGGGGCCGGCGTAGATACGGAACGCGTCGGTCTCTGCCGCGCTGGCGATCGTCGGCCGGCCCAGATACAGGGCGGTGCGCCGGTCGATGTCGGGATCGGGGCGACCGTCGTAGGTGATCCGATAGTCGCTTTCATCGGGGATCACCACCATCGTGAAGTACTTGCCGACGATGCCGGTCCAGCGGACGCGGCGATCTTCGACGATGAGGTCGTTGCGCAGCCGCTGCCGCTTGCGTCGGCCCTCCGGGTAATAGCGCATGTATTCCCGGTATTCGTTGCGCCGGTCGAGCCGCTCGTAGTCCGGCCCGAGCTGCGGTCCGATGCCGAGCGTATAGCTGATGCCGCCGAAGTCGAGGGCCGGCACCGCGTTCGCGGAGTTCTCGATGCGGACGCGCAGCTCGAACAGGTACTCCAGGTCGAACCGATAGGTCTTGACCAACCGGAACGGGGTGCCGTCGGAGGCCAGGAATTCGCGGCTGAACTCCCAGGTGAGCGAATCGATCTGCCGGAAGGCGAACGGATCTTCGGACGGCGCCGTGTGCACTCCGCCGAACGCGATCGAAAGGTACTCCGTTCCGTCCTCGGCGCGATGTACCAGCTCGACCGGCTCTCCTCCGACGTCGAGATGCTCCTTGAGCCGCAACGAGGCGATCGTGCCGCCGGTGCGGGAGAACGCGATCTCGAAGACGTCGGTCTCGCGCCGGATCAGGTCATCGGCGGGCGGCCCGATCTCGGAGGGGGCCGCGACGACCGGGCTGGAGGTGAGCTCCACCGGCTGAGTGGCGGACGCGGAGCGGCCGCCGAACAGCGACAGCGGCTGTTCCTGAGTCTGACGGTCATCCTCCAACGTCGGCACCGGGTCGGGCGCCAGAAGGAGCGTGTAGGCGAGTATCACGCCGACCGAAAGGACGACGGCTATGATGGTCTTAGCGTCCATGGTCGGTGTCAGGCCCTGCTACGGGACCGGGTCGTATCCTCCGGAGCCGAAGGGATGGCAGCGCGAGAGGCGCCGCAGCGCCAACCGGATACCGGCGGCGATGCCGTGCTTGAGCAGCGACTGCCGGGCGTATTCCGAGCAGGTCGGGGTGAAGCGGCACGACGCCGGCACCCAGGGCGACACCAGTAGCTGGTAGACGCGCACGGCGCCGGCCGCCGCGCAGCGCAGCGCCGTGGGCGCGGCGGTCGTGCGCTCCGGGGCGGCATGATCGGCCGTGTGCGACCCGTTGCCGTTCAACGGAGGAGTCTACCGCGTGCGGCGCTCGAGCAGCCGCGCCGCGCCAAGCACCGTCACCATATCGTCGCACCGTTCGCGGGTCGTGGCGGTCGCATCGCCATAGATGACGAACACCAAGTCGTAGGACCCGACGATGCGGGCGTAGAGCCGGCGATACGCTTCCCGGCTGATCCGCTTCTGTCGATTGCGGTCGACCGCCCGCCGCAGGCTGCGCGTGGGAGCGAACGCCACGCGGTGACCTTCCCGTCCGTTTGGGCGGTAGCCCAGCTTGAGGCCCCTGGTCCGTATGAAGCGTCCGGTACGGAACAGCCGGTCTACGTCGCCGGAGCGGGAGATCCGCTCGAAGCTACCGCTTCTTCCCATCCGTCCGCCTGCCGGAGGTCGTCTGCAGCCGGACAGCCACCTAATAGGGCTTGCGTTCATCGGAAACGGTCAGCCGGTGCCGACCCTTGCGCCGCCGTCGTTTGAGCACCGAGCGGCCCCCGCGTGTCTTCATGCGCGCGCGGAATCCGAAGGTGCGGCGTCGGCGAACGCGGCTTGGCTGATAGGTCCGTTTCATCGGTATCTGCTTCCAGGAGCACCGCCAATGTAGGTTCAGCGCTCGCCGCTGTCAAACCGCTGTCACGAGACGAGCGAACGCCGCCTTGGGAGCGTGCCGTGCCGTGCCGGCGGTCTGCTCAGGAATCGGCTTCCTGGGAATCGGCGCGGCCGCCGGCCGTGCCGCGCATCCGCATCGCCACGATCACGATTCCGATCGCCAGACACACCGCCAGCACGACAATGACAATCCACGGCGCGCCGGACCGCGGTAACTCTTCGATTACAGGGCCCTCGCCGGCCGCCATGCTCCCGTCCGCCGCTTGCGGCGCCGCGCCGCGTTCGCTCGGCGCGCCGGCGGCCGGCGTACCCGCCGCCGTTTCCTCTTCCTCAGCAGCCTCGACAGCCGGCGCTTGCGGCATGGCACTCGTCTCGCTCGGCTCGCCCGCTCCGGCGCTGTTGCGGGCGCGCAGTTGCACCCGATAGAGCACTCCGTTGGTCAGGTCCAGCGTATGGCCGGTCGTCTCGTCCGTGACGTCGCCGATCGCCTTCCACTCCCGCCAGTCCCACTCCCGGTCGGCGTACACCCGGTATTCGTAGCCGGTGATGCTCGCGTCGCCCGGATCCTCCCACGTCAACGATATCGATCCGTCGCCGGCGGTCGCCGCAAGCCCGTTCGGCGCGCTGGGCGGCGCGGTGGCGGCCGGCGCGTCCGCCGCCGTTTCCTCTTCCTCAGCAGCCTCGGCAGCCGGCGCTTGCGGCATGGCACTCGTCTCGCTCGGCTCGCCCGCTCCGGCGCTGTTGCGGGCGCGCAGTTGCACCCGATAGAGCACTCCGTTGGTCAGGTCCAGCGTATGGCCGGTCGTCTCGTCCGTGACGTCGCCGATCGCCTTCCACTCCCGCCAGTCCCACTCCCGGTCGGCGTACACCCGGTATTCGTAGCCGGTGATGCTCGCGTCGCCCGGATCCTCCCACGTCAACGATATCGATCCGTCGCCGGCGGTCGCCGCAAGCCCGTTCGGCGCGCTGGGCGGCGCGGTGGCGGCCGGCGCGTCCGCCGCCGTTTCCTCTTCCTCAGCAGCCTCGGCAGCCGGCGCTTGCGGCATGGCACTCGTCTCGCTCGGCTCGCCCGCTCCGGCGCTGTTGCGGGCGCGCAGTTGCACCCGATAGAGCACTCCGTTGGTCAGGTCCAGCGTATGGCCGGTCGTCTCGTCCGTGACGTCGCCGATCGCCTTCCACTCCCGCCAGTCCCACTCCCGGTCGGCGTACACCCGGTATTCGTAGCCGGTGATGCTCGCGTCGCCCGGATCCTCCCACGTCAACGATATCGATCCGTCGCCGGCGGTCGCCGCAAGCCCGTTCGGCGCGCTGGGCGGCGCGGTGGCGGCCGGCGCGTCCGCCGCCGTTTCCTCTTCCTCAGCAGCCTCGGCAGCCGGCGCTTGCGGCATGGCACTCGTCTCGCTCGGCTCGCCCGCTCCGGCGCTGTTGCGGGCGCGCAGTTGCACCCGATAGAGCACTCCGTTGGTCAGGTCCAGCGTATGGCCGGTCGTCTCGTCCGTGGCGCCGCCGATCATCTTCCACTCCCGCCAGTCCTGCTCGCGGTCGGCGTACACCCGGTATTCGTAGCCGGTGATGCTCGCGTCGCCCGGATCCTCCCACGTCAACGATATCGATCCGTCGCCGGCGGTCGCCGCAAGCCCGTTCGGCGCGCTGGGCGGCGCGGCGGCGGCCGGCGCGTCCGCCGCCGTTTCCTCTCCCTCAGCAACCTCGGCAGCCGGCGCTTGCGGCATGGCACTCGTCTCGCTCGGCTCGCCCGCTCCGGTAGCATTGCGGGCACGCACCTGAACCCGGTAGACCACCCGGTTGGTGAGGCCGGGAAGCGTGTGGCCGGTCGTCGCGTCCGTGGCGCCGGCGATCGCCTTCCACTCCCGCCAGTCCTGCTCGCGGTCGGCGTACACCCGGTACTCGTAGCCGGTGATGCCATCGTCGCCCGGATCCTCCCACGTCAACGATATCGATCGATTGCCGGCGGTCACCGCAAGGCCGCTCGGCGCGCCGGGCGCCGGAGCTTGCGCCACCGCCCCGTGCAGCGCGAACACGCACGCCAGCAGGAACGTTGGAACGACCCGGCGGACCGCCCTCAATCGCCGGACGGTATGAAGGTACTGCGGCAGTCTCATGCCAGCGGAATACAACCCGCTCGGAACAAGCTGGTCAAGCCACAAGCCGTCATTCGATCGGATCGCGCAGCACGGTCACGATACGGGCGATTCCCAACGCCCCGTGCGAGCGGCCGAGCCGCCGGAGGATCGCCGGCTCGCGGGTCCGCAACAGTTGCACCCACCCCGGATGGTCGGCGGCGACGATGAGCCGACCGCGCTCGACCTCCACCGGAAGCGTATGGGCGGCCAGCTCGGGACCGACCACGTCGCTCCATCCCTGGAACAGGGCGGAGGAGCTGGCGGCGTCGCCGAATTCGGCAAGCCACCGCCGCAATACGTCTCCCAGTCGATCCATGCGTCTAACTCTCGCCCTCCCGCCCGGTCCAAGGCGTCAACGACCCGCCGCTCACGGTGAAGCGCAGCGTGGGACCGAGGTCGTAACGGTCGAAGCGCTCGTCGGGAAGGAACGTGAAGAACCGCTGCTCGGCGGCCGGCAGCACCGCCAGGAACCGCTCCCGTTTGCCGGCATCGAGCTCCAGCAGCACGTCGTCGAGCAGCAGCAGCGGCTGCCGGCCGCAGCGCTCCGCCACCCGCGCGGCCTGCGCGGCTCGCAGCGCCAGCGACGCCAGCCGCTTCTGACCGGTCGACGCGTACCGGCGAAAGGACAGACCGTCGATCCGCAACGGAAATCGGTCGCGGTGCGGTCCGGTCGTCGTGGTCGTGAACGCGTGATCGCGCGGCCGCGCGGAGCGCATCTCCACGGCGACCTCATCCGCCGCACCGCCGGCCCATGACGGACGATAACCGATCGAAACCGCCGTACCCGACTCGGTCACGCGATGAAAGATGTCCGCGAACCGCTCGGCGCAGTCGGCGACGATCTCCGTGCGCTGCCTGCGGATCGACAGACCAGCATCGATCAACTGCCGATCGTAGACGTCGAGCAGGTCGTCCGACGGGCCGCTGCGCAACAGCGCGTTGCGCTCCATGAGCACCCGGCGGTACCGGCGCAGCGCCGGCAAGGCGGCCCGATCAGTCAGCGCGGCCGTCTGATCGAAGAAGCGGCGCAACTCGGCCGGCGGGCCGTCGACCGCGCGCAGATCGTCGTGAGAGAACAACACGCACGGCACGGCTCCGACCACCTCGCCGCGGTCGGCCACGCGCGCGCCGTCGACCCGTATCTCCCGGGTCCGGTCAGCCCGCAGCCACAGGGTCACCTCCCGGTGCAACGCCCGGCCCCCCGCGCCGCCGTCGAGCGCGAACGAGCCGCCGACTATCGCCTCGTCCGCTCCTCGGCGGATCAGGTCGGCATCCTGACGCGTGCGGAACGATCCACCGAAGCAAAGCAGGTAAACTGCCTCCAGCAGGTTGGTCTTGCCCTGCCCGTTCTCACCGATGAGGAACACGCACGCATGCTCGGCCAGCGAGTCGAGCCGCAACGCCTCCAGATTGCGGAAGCGATCGAGTCGCAGGGACGCAAGCCCCAAGGCGCGCTAACCGACCTGCATCGGCATGATGATGTGGAAGTAGTGCCGCTTCGGTTCGGCTGACAGCGTGATCGCCTTGTTGGAGGCGGTAAACTCGATCGACACCTGATCGCTCTCTATCTCGCGCAGCGGATCGAGCAGATACTGATAGTTGAGCGCCAGCGACACGGCAGGACCGTCGTACTCGCACGAAAGCTCCTCTCGGGCGGTGCCGATCTCTCCCTCGGTGCAGTGCACGGTCAACTGCCCGGATTCGATCTCCAGACGCACCCGCCGCGATTTCTGTTCGACCAGCACCGACACCCTTCGGAGCGCTTCCGTCAACCCGACGCGATCGACCAACAGCCGGTGCTCCTGGCTCTCGGGAATGACGCTCTTGACGTTCGGAAACTGCGCGTCGATCAATCCCGATTCGATCCGCCGGTGTTCGACCTGCACGCGCAGGTTGCGCTCGGCGATCGCCAACAGCAGCGACCCCTCTCCCGTACAGAACTTGCGGATCAGCGTGAGTATCTTCGGCGGCACGATCACGCCCGCGCCGTCGAGTGCCGGCGCCAGCGATTTGGTGCAGTAAGCCAGACGATGCGAGTCGGTGGCGACCATCATCAGCTCGCCGTCGGTCTGGTCGAGAAACGTCCCGTTCATGAAATAGCGGGTCTCGTCATCTGAAACGGCGAAGATCGTGTGGGCGATCATCTCCACGAAGTCGGTCTGCGGGACCTCGACGAAGTCGCTGTCACTGGTCGAAGGAAACTTCGGAAAGCGATCCGGCGGCAGCGTCTTCAGCGTGAAGTCGATCCGCTTCCCGCGCGGACGCACGGCCAGTGTACCGTCCGACCCGACATCGAACTCGATCTCCCCCTCCGGCGAGGACCGCAGGATGCCGGCGAGCTTGTCGCAAGGGACAGTGGTGATCCCGCCGCGTTCCATCTCGACCGGCACCTGCGCCTGATAATGGACCTTCAGGTCGGATGCGCGCAGGGTAAGCGTGCCTTGATCGACGGACAGGAACACGTTGGCCAGGACCGTGATGGCGTTCTTGGTGGAGACGATCTCCAGTGCGTGCGCGGTCTCCCTCAGGATCACGTCCTTGTCGATGGTGAACTTCATGGTGTCGGTGCCTCCTTGGCCGGGGTCTCCTCACTGGCTGCGCGGCTGCCGGCCGCGCAGCGGGCCGGCGGCTCCACGAATACCAGGAGATAAAGGAATAGGCGGTGGTAGTAATGGTGCCGTTGATACTCTGAATATCTCTGTAAGACATTACCATGTATTCAGTTAGTCATTGGATAAGCGGGCGTCCGGTATCCCCGTTGCGCCGGGTGGAGCGCCGGCCGCGCGGTTGTGCCGGTTACGTCCACAGCGTCTGCGGTAGATGTCCACATGTTGCCAAGGGCTTACCGGGATCGCTGCGTGGTCGCGTGGATGAGATGCGCGATGAGCGGGTCGAGCGAGGAGTCGGTGCGTTTGCGCTCGGCGACGCGCTGGCAGGCGTGCATGACGGTAGTGTGGTCTCGACCGCCAAACTCCTGTCCTATTTCGGTGGTCGAAAGCTCGGTGATGTCGCGGGTGATGTACATGGCGAGCTGCCTAGGGAATGCGATCGCCTTGGTACGTTTCTTGCCTTTCAGGTCGCTCAGGGTGAGCCCGTAGTGCTCGGCGGTGACGCGCTGGATGGTATCGACGGCGATGTTGAACGGGGTGGCGAAGAACTCTCTGAGCTCTCGGGAGGCGACGTCGAGGGTGATGGTGCGGTTGACGAGATTCGAATAGGCGATCAGCTTGGTGAGCGCCTTTTCCAGGTCGCGGACGTTGCTCTCGATGTTGCGGCAGATCATCTCGATCACGTCGGACGGTACGGAGACGCCGTTCTCGTCGACCTTCTGGGTCAGGATGGCGATACGGGTCTCGTAGTCGGGCGGCTGCAGATCGATGTTGAGGCCGCGCTCGAACCGGTTGATGAGGCGGTCGGGAAGGCTCTTCAGCTCCGTTACCGGGCGATCGCTGGAGAAGACCATCTGCTTGTCGGCGTCATAGAGCGAGTTGAAGGTATGGAACAACTCCTGTTGGGTTTCGGTCTTGCCCTGCAGGTACTGAACGTCGTCGATCAGCAGCACGTCGGCCAGGCGGTAACGCTTCTTGAAGCGGTGGCCGGTCTTGTCCCGTATCGACTGGATGAACTCGTTGGTGAAGGACTCGACGGTGACGTAGACGACCCGGAGGTCCCGGTACTCCTGGTAGACCTTGTTGCCGATGGCCTGCAGCAGGTGGGTCTTGCCCAATCCGACGCCGCCATAGATCAGGCACGGGTTGTACGTGCGGCCGGGGTTCTTGGCGATGGCGGCGGCGGCGTTGACGGCGAACGAGTTGCTGTCGCCTTCGACGAATCGGGAGAAGCGGTACTCAATGTTGAGCTGCGGGTGCGGCGGGCGGTCCGGGCGGGTCACCGATGTCGCTGCCGGCGGTGGCTGGAGGTGCTTCGTGTGGGCGGTGGGGACGGTCGCGGCGCCGTTGGTCCGCCTGATCTCGAAGGCGAGCCGCAGGGGCTGGCCGGAGAGCTCGGACAGAGATTCCTCGAGCTTCGAACGATACCGATGGGCGATCTGGTCGCGGTAGAAGGAGGACGGGACGTACAGACGAACCTGCGAATTGTCGGCCCCGGCGTATCTCATGCTGGAGAACCAAGTGTGGTACTCCTGCTCGGTGATCTCCGAGCGAATCTGGGCTACGGCTTCGGTCCAGAAGGGTTCGTAGTCTCTTGGAGGGGCGTTCATGCTCATGTTATCCACAGAAAGTCAACAGTACCGTCGAACAAACCGGCGAGCGGCTTTGGCGAAAGCCGTGGCAGGAGGGTGAGGAGAAACCGGCCATCAGAACGGAAGTTCCTCTGTATTTCATTACCCTAAAGATAACTGTGTGCTGTGGTCGATCCGGTTTCAGTATCCCGCTCGGACGATGGTTTCGATACATGCTGAGAGCCTCCGTCTTGCCCTTTCTACTCAGGAGTTATGGACAAGTTATCAACGATAGGACCGAGTTCAGTGTAGCGGACCGTCGAGAGAGGTGCAACCGCGCGCGTCAGAGCCCGTCAGAGGCCGCCGGCCGCCGGAGCGGCGGTCTGGATGGCCGGTGACCGGTCAGATCGGCGCGAACGGATCGGCGTCGGCGGCCGGGACGCCGGTGATGCGTTCGCGGATGCGTTCCAGGTCGTCGGTCGAGTAGTAGCTGACCGTGATCCGGCCGCGGCGCGCCGAGCCGCGGACGTCGACCTTGGTACCCAGGGCTTCGATCAGGCGCTGCTGTAGGGCGGCCAACTCCGGGTCGATGGGGGGCGCGACCCGGGAGCCCGAGGGAGCGTCGCGGTCACCGGTGGCCGGGGGCGCGGAATCGTGGTGATGGGCCGCCGCCTCGGTCGCGCGCACGGAGAGTCCTTCAGCCGCGATACGGTCGAACAGCGCGCTGCGGGCCGAGTCGCCAGGAACGGCCAGCAGCGCCCGGGCGTGTCCGGCGGTGATCTCGCCGTGCTCGACGGCGTTCAGCATGTCGTCGGGCAGTTTCAGTAAGCGCAGGGCATTGGTCACGGCGACGCGGCTCTTGCCGACGCGCTGCGCGACCTGATCCTGCGTGTGGCCGCCGAGCTCCATGAGCCGCCGGTAGCCGCGAGCCTCCTCGACCGGATTGAGATCGGAGCGCTGCAGGTTCTCGACGAGCGCCAACTCCAGGTGCTCGGTTCCCGTGGTCGTTCGTATCACGGCCGGGATGGTCGACAGGCCGGCGAGACGGGCGGCGCGGAAGCGCCGCTCGCCGGCGATGATGCGGTAGCCGTCGCCGGCGGGTTGCACCACCACCGGCAGCAGCACGCCGTGCGTGGCGATGGAATCGGCAAGCTCCTTGATCTGCTCGTCGTTGAACCGGCGGCGCGGTTGGTCGGGGTTGGGAGAGATCGCGTCGATCGGCAGTTCACTCGGCTGCTCCGGCGCGCTGCTGTCGCCGAGCACCGCGTCTACGCCGCGGCCGAGCATGTCCTCTACGCGGCGGCCGAGGGCGGGTCGTTGCGTGCGCGGTCGTTTAGACACGGGCGACGAACTCCTCGGCAAGCTGTCGATAGCTCCGGGCGCCGATGCTCGACGGATCGTACTCGCAGATCGGCAGCGCGTGGGACGGCGCCTCCGCCAAGCGGACGTTGCGCGGGATCACGGTGCGGAACACCCGGTCCCGGAAGTAGCCGGTCACTTCCCGTACTACCTCATGGGTCAAGCGGGTGCGGCCGTCATACATGGTGAAGACGATGCCGCTGACGCTCAGCTTGCGGTTGTGGCGGCGCTGTACGCTCTCGATCGTGCGAAGCAGCATGGTCAGCCCTTCCAAGGCGAGATACTCGCACTGCAAGGGGATGACCACGTGGGTGGCGGCTACCAGGGCGTTGATCGTCAGCAGCCCCAGCGACGGCGGGCAGTCGATCAGAACGTCGTCGAACGGTGTGGTGGCGCCTTTCAACACCCGTTTCAGGTACGCCTCGCGGCCGTGCACGTTGGCGAGCTCGACCGACGCGCCGCTCAGTTCAATGCCGCCGGGGGCGATCGACAGTCCGGGGATGGAGGTCGGCACGATCACGTCCGACATGTCGGCGGCGCCGATCACGGCCTGATAGATCGACGGGGAGCCGGCCAAGCCCACGCTGCTGGTGGCGTTTGCCTGCGGATCGAAGTCGACCATCAGCACGCGGCGGCCGGCGAGCGCAAGGTAGGCGCCCAGGTTGACCGCCGTGGTGGTCTTACCGACCCCGCCCTTCTGGTTGGCAAAGGCGAAACGACGGCCCATACGGCGTGGCAAGCATAACCGCGGAGTGGCGGCTCAGGCAACCGGCCGCAGCGGCGACGTGCGCCGCCCGGCCGTGCATGTTTCACGTGAAACACCCGTCTGCGGCCGACCGGCGAACCGGGCCGAGCAGTGAGCGTGAGGCGCAGGGAGCCTGGAGGCTACCAGCGACCGACCCTTGCGCAAGCAGATCATCGACGCGCCGGCCGGCGGCAAGTTTCGGAGGTGCCCGTCTTCCGTTACGATCGAGGCACCGGCGCCATGGAGGAGGAGAGCGGAGCGCGATCGGCGGAGCCCCGTCGCCAGCAGCTCAACGTCTATGCGCCCACCAGCCTCGACATCTGGGTGAACGAGCCCCGGATCGCGGCCGAGCGCACGGCGCCGGCCAACCTCCTGCGCCTGTGGTTTCCAGAGTCGATCATGGCGTATGACGCGGCCGGCAACGTGCTGTGGGAGCATACGTTCGAATGCCGCAGTGCCTGCTGGCGGTACGTGAACGAGTCGATAGGCGACATGAAGGGCGGGCGGGCGATCCGCAAGACCCTGCGGAGCGTCGAGACCGTCGACGGACTGGCGCTCATCGCCTGCAGCGTGCGCTGGCGGGGAGCCGACATCGATCTCGACCTGACGATCACCAACGTCGGAACGATGGGATGGGCGCGCGTGGTCACCAGCATCTGCCTGCAGCGTCCGGCGGCGCCCGACTACCTGGATGCGGACGACACCCGGACCTGGCTCTGCAGCGACGAGGGGTTCGTGGCCGCGTCCGAGCTCGCCTTTCCGCCGCGCCGCGACTCGCTGTACGCCTGGGTCGGCAAGGAGCTGCCGATGCGGAGCGGGGCCAAGCGACGGCTGGCGGCGCCGCCCGTGTTTGCCGTGTCCCGCGACGGGCGCTTCGTGCTCGGCTATGCATGGCGGCAGGCGCGGCGGCTCTTTCTGGGCGCCGGGCGAGCCCGGTGCCTCCACTCCGACTCCGAGTTCGGGGCGTTCGAGCCGCAGCGCCAACTCCGACGGCAGGGGATCCTGTTCGTGTACGAGGGTACGCTGGAGGACGCCTACGGCCGCTACCGCGCGTGGAACGACGAATTGGCGGCGGCCGAAGCGTGAGCCCCGTCGTCTCCCGGCTTTGCCGAAGGGCGCGCGCATCGGCGTCGTGCCGGCCCGCGCCAACCGCCGCGACGGCAACCTGTACACGGCGATCGGAATCCTCCTACACTCGGGTCCCATTCATATGGACGACTATGTTCGCCACAAAGCGGCGTAGCCTTTGCCGTTGGCAACGAGCTGATCATGGGAACCTAATCTCTGTAACTCGTCCGTTTGCCATCTCTATAATGCGATCCCGCGAGGGCCTGTTGGTCTCGAATGGCCGCTTCTTAGGCTGCCGGAATCCCGACGAGCGGCCCCCACAACGACCAGCCGCGCCACGAGATAGACGGCGCGTCATTTCGACGCGCTCGCCACAAGAGAGCGCTACAGCACTTGGTCGCGGTCGATCGGCGAGTCCATCAGCGGCTCGTCGTTGTCATCGGCCAAGTAGTACTGGCCGTGGATTTCGATGGCCCACCGGCCATCCTTGGTAGCCTCCAGGCTGAATCCCTCTCATGCTGGCCGCTCGGCTTGGGTTCGTCGATCGGCCGCAACGGGCGCCCGGAGGAGTCGAAGGCTATTCTTTCGTCAGATCCCTGAGCCTTTGCAAACCCTTTGGAGCGTTGGGAGCGTAGTACTGATTCGACATCAGGGAGCATTTCGGCACCGGATGTCACCGGCCGCTCCGCTCTTGCAGAGTACCGGCCGTGACCATCAATACGGGGTCCTCAACACCTACATCCCCCACACGGTCACCGGCGCGCTGCCGGTCTTCACGTCACGGCGAAAGAGCTTCTCCTCCCAGGTGCGCTCGGGCCGCCGGTCGAATATCACCAAGTGGCCTTCCACGCCCGCGCAACGCTCCAGGTAGGCCCGCGTCTGCGCCAACCCCTCGCGGACCGTCTGCTCCAACCCCTGCTTCGCAGGCACCACCTTGCACTCGATCACCGTCTTGCGCGCCGTCCCCGGCGCCGCCCCCGCCGGCCACACGATCAGCAGATCGGTGCGCATCCGCCCCAGCCCGTACTCCCGATGGATATCGCCTCCGCTGTTCACGATGCGCTGCAGAAACGCCTGCAGCAGCAACTGGGGACCGGCTTCCCGGTACTGGAACCGCTGCACCCAGCAGCACCGCCAGCGCCTACCGCATCGAGTCCGACCCGCGGCTGCCGTCCCAGAAACGGACCGTCCGCACGCGCCGGCGGCCCGACCCGCTGGCCGGCATCTTCGAGCACGAGGTCATCCCGCTGCTGCTGCAAGCGCCGCAACTGCGCGCGGTGACCATCTTCGAGGAACTCCTGCGCCGCCACCCCGAACTGACCGCCAGCGTGCGGCGCACGCTGGAACGCCGCGTGCGCCGCTGGCGCGCCGTGCACGGCCCCGAACAGGAAGTCATCTTCGCCCAGCGCCAGCCGCCCGGCCGCATGGGTCTGTCGGACTTCACCGCCGCCAACGACCTGGGGATCATCGTTGCCGGCGAGCCGCTGCCACATCTGCTGTACCATTTCCGGCTGCCCTACTCCGGCTTCGAGCACGCCGACGTGGTGCTCGGCGGCGAATCCTTCAGCGCCCTCAGCAGTGGCCTGCAGCAGGCGCTCTGGACGCTCGGCGGCGCCCCCGAAGAGCACCGCACCGACAGCCTGTCGGCGGCATTCCGCAACCTCGATCAGGCCGCCCAGGAGGACCTGACCCAGCGCTACCAGCAACTGTGCCAGCACTACCGGATGCGCCCGACGCGCAACAACCCCGGCGTTGCCCATGAGAACGGCAGCGTCGAGAGCGCCCACGGCCACCTCAAGCGCGCCCTCGACCAGGCCCTGCTGCTGCGCGGCTCACGCCAGTTCGATGATCCGCACGCCTACCGCAGGTTCCTCGCCGAACTCGTCGCCCGCCGCAACGCCCGCCACCGCGCGCGCATCGACGCCGAACGCGCCGTGCTGCAGCCGCTGCCCGAACACCGCGTCCAGGACTTCGAGATCGAACGCGTGCGGGTCACCTCCCACGGGGGGTTCACCCTGCGCAAGGTGTTCTACTCGCTGCCGTCGCGGCTGATCGGCCACAGCCTGCGCGTGCATCTGTTCGCCGATCGGCTGCAACTGTTCCTCGGCGCTTCCGCACTGATGACCCTGCCGCGAGGCAAGCCGCACGCCGACGGTCGCCGCGGGCACGTGGTCAACTACCATCACCTCATCCACGCGCTGCGCCGCAAGCCGATGGCGTTGCTCCATCTGGTGTACCGCGATCAGTTGTTCCCCCGCCACGCCTACCGGCGCACCTTCGACGCCTTGCTCGACGCGCTTGACGAACGCCACGCCTGCCGGCGCATGGTCGGGCTGCTGGCCCTGGCCCACGATCAGGGCTGCGAGGCTGCCCTGGCCGAGCACCTCGAACACCTGCTGGCCGCTGGCCGGCTGCCCGATCCGGCCGCACTGCGGCAGCGCTTCAGGCCTGCGGCGGCGGCGCTGCCGCAGGTCAGCATCCGCGCCGGGTCGCTGGCCGACTACGACCAACTGCTCGATCATCCCGACCAACTCGGCGCCTGTCAGGCAGGTGCGGCATGAACCATCCCATCGACGACGCCGCTCTCAACCTCATGCTCAGCGAGTTGCGCCTGCCAACCATCAAGTCGCTGTGGCCGCAGTTCACCGTCCAGGCCGACCGCGAAGGCTGGCCGGCCGCGCGGCTGCTGGCCGCCCTCACCGAGCACGAAATCGCCGATCGCGCGCGCCGCCGCTTCCAGCGCCATCTGCGCGAGGCGCATCTGCCGGGCGGCAAGACGCTGGACTCCTTCGACTTCAACGCCGTGCCGATGCTCTCCAAGGCGCATGTTGTTGTATCTCACATAATCTCGCCGCTGGATTCCCGGAATAAATCGCGCTGAGAGATTGGGGATTTCGCTGATAATCCCGTCAGGTGAATGAGCGTGAGAAGGTGAGCGTCAGACAGCAGGGCGACGGCATCACCGAGGCGGTGTTGCGGGCGCCGCCGTGCTGGCGAGCGACCAGGATCAAGCCGGCAGCGCGGGTAAGGCGGCACGGGCCAGCGTGAGCGGGTGGTCACGGTGGCAGTCGCTGCCCGCAGCGATCAGGGACGCAGTTCGTCGAGGGCGGTCTGCAGGTGCTCGGCGGTGACGCTGTGGGCGTTGCCGAGGGCGCACGCCGAGAGGGCGTAATGGGCGATGCGGCGGTTGATCTGTCGTGGCAGGCCGCGGGAGGCGTGGAACAACGCCTCTGCGGCGGGCGGCTCGAACAGCGGCAGCTCGCAGCCGGCCAGCTGCAGGTGGTGCGCGAGGTAGGCGTCGAGTTCGGCGCGCAGCAGGCCGCCGAGATGGTGGCGCACGACCAGGCGCTGGCTGAGCGATTCGTGGACCGCCATGGAGAGCCGGCGGCGCAACTCGGTGAGGCCGACCAGCAGCAGGCACAGGCGATGTTCGGAGTCCATGGTGTAGTTGGTCAGCAGACGCAGATCGTGGAGCACGTCGGTGCGCAGGAACTGCGCCTCGTCGATGATGAGCACCGGCAGCAGCCTGGCTTCCTGGACTTGGCGGGTGATCTCCGAGCGGATGGCGCGGTAGGCGGCGGCGCGGGAGCGTTCGGCGGGGAGGCCGAGTTCCCAGGCGATCGACTTGTACATGTCCATGACGTTGCCGGTGGTCAGCGAGACGTAGAGCACCCGGTAGAGACCGGGATGGAGGTTGGCGGTCACGGCGCGGCAGACCGTGGTCTTGCCGCAGCCGACCTCGCCGGTGAGCAGGCCGATGGCGCGCAGTTCAAGCAGATGGCGCAGGCGCGCCTCGGCTTCCTGGCGCGCGGCGGAGGCGAACAGGTGGTCGGCTTCGAGGGTGGCCGCGAAGGGCAAGCGGGTGAAGGCGAAGTGGCGCAGATACATCAGTTGGACTCCTGCCGGTGGAGGTGGCGCAGTGCCAGCGGCGAGGGGGGCGGCTGGGGAGCGGGAGCCTCGGATTCGAGCTGGCGGGAGGGTCGGGCGCGCTTGACGGAGGCGTTGGCGTAGGCGTCCAGGAGGGTGGCCAGCCCGGCATCGGCGCCGTCGTGGAGGACCTGCAGTGGTCGTGCCGGCGGAGCGTCGGGGTCGTAGCGCAAGGTGACGGTGCGGCCGACCAGCAGCGGATCGACTTCGTAGACGCGGCCGTGGAGGCTGACGGTGCGGTCGTTCATGACGCGGCGCTTGAGCTCGAACAGTTGTCGACGTACAGCCGTTGCGGCAGGCCGCGGCGGACCAGCGCTTGCTTGAACACGGGCAGGAAGGCGCCGGTGTTCTCGGCGCGGGCGAAGGCGGCGAAGGGACACAGGCGGGTGGCGTCGTCGAGGAAGGCGATGAGGTAGCTGGTGCGGCGCCGGCGCCCGTCGGCGACCGCCGGGCCGTGCATGACGTCGCTCATCCACAACTGGCCAGCGCAGCGGAAGCTGAACCGGCGGCGGTCGGCGCCGTCAGCGGCGGCGCCCGGCTTGCTCATCAGCCCCTCGGCGCGCAGCAGTCGGTGCACGGTGGAGTGCGCCAAGCGCACGCCGGCGGGGAGCTGGCCGCCGCTGTTGGCCTGCTGGATGACCTGCCGCACCGACCAGGTCGGGTGCTCGGTCTTGATCGCCAGCAGCAACTCGGCGGCCTCTGGTGGCAGCCGCCGTGGCTGGCCGCGATCGGCGCGCGGCTTGGGGTACAGCGCATCGCAGCCGCCGGCGCGATAGTGGTGCAGCCAGTCGCGCAGGGTCTCGGCGGCGACGCGGGTGCGCAGGGTGCCCGGAATGGTGTAGTGCTGCTCGGCCTTGGCGCGCAACTGTGCGCCGATCCCGGGGGTGCCGGGCGGCAGGTGGGCCAAGGCGGCGATCAAGCCGTAGCGGAACAGCGCTATCTCGCGGCGTAGTGCTTCATCGACAGCGTGCATGGTCGGTCTCCTGGGTGCGGGTCATGAGACCCGGTGATGGGCACAAGCTACGGCGGCGGCGCGCGGGCGGCAGTCCCCTGGTGTTGTTGGAGTGCGGAATTGGGATGCCCAGCCCGGCGGCAGTGGGGACGGAAACCGAGCGGCGCCGGCAGCACCGCCAACCACGGGTCGGCCAGCGCGCGCAGCACCACCAACACCGCGTCGCTACCCAGTCGCTTGCGGCAGGCGCTCAACTCGGGGCGGCAGCCGGCGAGGTGCTGCGGCAGCAAGCCGATGACCCGCCGCAGCACCTGCTGCACCAAGCGCACGCGGCGGCGCAGCCAGCGCACGGCGCCGGGCAGTTCGATGCGGTCGCGGCGCACCTGTTCGGCGGCCAGCAGCAGACTCGACGCCTGCTCGGCGTGCACCACCACCGTTTCCAACTCCTGCAGCGTGCCGGGCAGCCGCGCCGCCAAACAGTCGGGCAGCAGGCTGAAGGTGGTGTGGCTCTCCGCGCAGTACCAGCGCGCGATCAGCGTGCCGGCTGGCGTCTTGCGCTGGTAGGTGCCGTGGCGGGCAAACGAGCAGGCGCCGGGCTGGTGATGATGGGGGCACCGGTCGAGCCTTGCCTCACGCCACGCTGCGGCGCTAACGTATTGCTCGCCGGTGAGCCCCGTTTGGTAGCGAAGCTGCACCGGTCACGGCCCGGCGGGTGATGGCCCGCGCGGGCCTTTTTCTCCTTACGGGGGTGATCGGGCCAGAATACCTCACACCGAACTCCGCAGCAGCTGTGGTCCGCAGCCTCTGGCTCCGCCGGCCATCGAGCTTGGCCCGCACTCGCCCCTCATCCCAGGCGATCCGTCAGCGGATCAATCTGAACAGATCCCCTGCCTTTCTAACGACTTAATATGGGATCCAACACAATGTGATGGCGCTCAGCGCCGGCTTGTGTCATCGTCCCGCCCGTTGCGACACCGATTTTTCTCATCCTGATTGTCGCTCGGTTCTCATCCTGATTGTCGCGCTACAGCCAGCAGCGCCGACGTCTTGCCGGTCTGCCGGGGGGCATGCAGTACGAAGTAGCGCTTCCGGTCGATCAGCATGAGCAGTTCGTCCCGGTCCAGACGCTCCAGCGGTGGAATGTGGTAGTGATCCTCCGCGATGACCGGCCCTGCGGTGTTGAAGAAGCGCATCCTGCCTGAGTGTGCCCCGTCCCCGGCGCCTGTCAACCGTGCGCACCTTCGCGGGCGCACTTCCAAACGCAGGTAGCGTCAAGCACCATGCGCTCGTCTCGCTGGGGTTGGGAGGGCCTACCTATCCGGTGGTCTGGAGCTCCTTCCGATTCGCGCTCCTGTGGAAATGTGGATAAATGCCATTTCCTTGGCAGCGCGTCGAGGTCGATCAGGTGGCCGGTCTCATGGACCACCATAATCTCCGGTCTCCATGACTTGATCCGAGCGTAACGAGCACGGGGTCTCCGCCTGACGACCTGACGGAGCCCAACGGGGCGCGGGCGATGTTTCACGTGGAACATCGCCCGCGACGGTCAGTCTTCCGGCGCTCCGATCGAGAAGGCCGGTCCTTCGGGATCGTCCTCGTGGGCTGCGCGCGCGATTCCGGCCACCGGGTCCTCCGAGTCGATGCGGACCACGCGAACGCCGGAGCTGCTCCGGCCCTGAATCGGGACTCCGTTGGAGGTCGCCTTCAGCACCTTCCCCTGCTCGGTGACGCAGACGACATCATCGTCGTCGTAGGTAGCGGTGATGCCGGCCACCCACCCGCTCTTTTCGATGATCTTGTAGCAGATCTGCCCCATGGTCCCCCTCCCGTGCGGGGCCATGGAGCTGAACGCCAGCCGCTTCCCGTAGCCGTTGCGCGAGATGACGAACATGCGCCGGCGGTGGTCGACCACCACGGCGCCGACGACCGAGTCGTTGGGCCGCAGCCGGATTCCGACGACGCCGCGGGTGGCCCGCCCCAACGTCCGGGTCGCGTACTCGGAGAAGCGTAGCGCGTAGCCCAACCGGGTCGCCAGCACCACGTCGCGGCTGCCGTCGGTGAGCATCGCCGCCACCAACCGGTCGTCCGAGTCGAGGTTGATGGCGACGATGCCGCGAGTGCGGGCATGGGTGAAGTCGGTCGACCGCACCTTCTTGACGACGCCGCGCGCGGTCGCCATGAACAGGTAGGTGTCCGCGGTGAACTCGGTCAGCGAGGCTACGGCCGTCACCTGTTCGTCCTCGGTCATGCCGAGCAGCGAGCGCAGGTCCTGACCGATCGCCGAACGGGTACGGTCAGGCAACTCGTGAACCTTCACCCAGTACGACTTGCCGGTGTCGGTCACGAACAGGACGTAGTTGTGCGTGGACGAGATGAACAGGTGGCGCACGAAGTCGTTGCCGCCGACCGCGATCGAACTCCCCTTGCCGCCCCGCGATTGACGCCGAAACGCCGCCACCGGCAGCCGCTTGACGATGCCCCGATTGGTGATCTGCACCACGACGTCCTCTTCGGGGATCAGGTCTTCCAGATCGATGTCGCCGATCGCCGTCTCCACGACCTCCGTCCGGCGATCGTCGCCGTACTTGCGGGAGATGTCGGCCAACTCGCGCTTCACCACCGCCAGTATCTTGCTCCGGTCGGCGAGCAACTCCCGGAGCGATCGGATCAGCCCCTGGACCTGAGCGATCTCCGCTTCGACCTTCTCCACCTCCAGGCTGGTCAGCCGCTGCAGGCGCATGTCCAGGATCGCGTCGGCCTGCTTCCGGCTCAGCTCGAAGCGGTCTCGCAGCCGCTCGCGCGCCTCGGTGGTGCTGCGCGAGCCGCGGATGATCGCGATCACCTCGTCGATGTGATCGAGCGCCAGCTTCAGGCCTTCCAGGATGTGCAGGCGCTCTTCCGCCTTGCGCAGGTCGAAGCGGGCGCGGCGGGTCACGACCTCGCGGCGGTGGTCGACGTACAGCTCGATCTGCTTCTTCAGGTCGAGCACGCGCGGCTGGCCCTTCACCAGCGCCAGGGCGTTGACGCTCATCGTGACCTGCATCTGCGTGTGCGCGAACAACTGGTTGACCACCACGTCGCGGTTGGCGCTGCGCTTCAGCTCGATGAAGATGCGCATGCCGCGCCGGTCCGACTCGTCGCGCAGGTCGGCGATGCCTTCGATGCGGCGGTTGCGGTGCAGGTCGGCGATCCGCACGACCAGGTTCGCCTTGTTCACCTGATACGGGATTTCCGTGACCACGATCGCCTCGCGGCCGGACTTCAGCGTCTCGAACACCAAGCGGCTGCGGATCGGGATGCGCCCCCGTCCCGTCCGGTACGCCTCGGCGATGGCGTCCCGGCCGTAGACGATGCCGCCGGTGGGAAAGTCCGGTCCGGTGATGAAGCGCATCAGCTCATCGATCGTGATCCGGGGGTTGTCGATGTAGCCGGCGACCGCGAGCGCCACCTCGCGCAGGTTGTGCGGCGGAATGTTGGTCGCCATGCCGACGGCGATGCCGCTGGCGCCGTTGGCCATCAGGAACGGAAAGGCGCCGGGAAGGACCGTGGGCTCCTCGAGGTGGTCGTCGTAGTTGGGCTGGAAATCGACCGTGTCCCGGTCGATGTCGGCCAGCACCTCCTGCGCGATCGGCGTCAGCCGCGCCTCCGTGTAGCGCTGGGCGGCCGGCGGGTCGCCGTCGATGGAGCCGAAGTTGCCCTGGCCGTCGATCACCGGGTAGCGCAGCGAGAAGTCCTGTGCCATGCGGACCAGGGCGTCGTAGACCGCCTGCTCGCCGTGCGGATGGAACTTGCCCAGCACCTCGCCGACGACGCGGGCGGTCTTGCGGTAGGGCCGGTCGGAGCGCAGCCCCATCTCGTTCATCGCGTGCAGAAGGCGGCGGTGCACGGGCTTGAGGCCGTCGCGGGCATCGGGCAGCGCGCGGCTGACGATGACCGACATGGCGTAGGTCAGATAGGACGTGCGGACCTCGTCCTCGACCTGCCGCGGTATGACGCGGCTGCTCAACTCTTCGGCCATCTGCTCCTCGGCCATGTACCCTCCCCGATCGATGGTCTAATGCCGGTGCGGGCGGGCGGGGCGGGCATCTGCGCGTCAGACGTCGAGCGTGCCGACCGAAAGCGCGTAGTCTTCGATGAACTTCCGCCGCGGCTCGACCGCCTCGCCCATGAGCGTGGTCACGGCGCTCTCCGCCTCGACGTCGTCGTCCAGGGAGACGTGCATGATGCTGCGGGTCGCCGGATTCATCGTCGTCTCCCAGAGCTGATCGGGGTTCATTTCTCCCAAACCCTTGTAACGCTGCACGTTCGACTTGGCGCCGTTGTTCGCCAGGAGCCGGTCGCGCTGCGCGTCGTCGTGGGCGTAGTCGACGCCGCCCGAGTGCTCGATCTTGTAGAGTGGTGGCATGGCGATGTAGACGTGCCGGTTGGCGATCAGCGGCTTCATGTGCCGGTAGAAGAAAGTGAGCAGCAGCGTGCGGATGTGCGACCCGTCCACGTCGGCGTCCGCCATCAGGATCACCTTGTGGTAGCGCAGGCGCGACATCTCGAGGTCGGTGCCCATGCCGACGCCGAGGCTGGTGATGATCGGCAGCAGCTTTTCGTTGGTCAGCACCTTTTCGGGCCGCGCCTTCTCCACGTTGAGCATCTTCCCCCAGAGCGGCAGCACCGCCTGGAACTGCCGGTCGCGCCCCTGCTTGGCGCTGCCGCCGGCCGAATCGCCCTCGACGATGTAGAGCTCGCACCGGGCCGGATCGGTCTCCGAGCAGTCGGCAAGCTTGCCGGGTAGACCGGTGCTCTCCAGCAGCCCCTTGCGGCGCGTGATCTCGCGCGCCCGCCGCGCCGCGCTGCGCGCCTTGGCGGCCAGCATGCACTTCTCCAGGATGGCGCGCGCGGCAGGAGGCCACTCCTGCAGGAAGCGGGCCAGCTCTTCGTTGACGAACGACTCGACCAGACCGCGCACCTCGCTGTTGCCGAGCTTCTGCTTGGTCTGCCCCTCGAACTGCGGCTCCGGCACCTTGACCGAGATGACCGCGGTGAGCCCCTCCCGTACGTCCTCGCCGGTGAGCGCCTCGTCGTCCTTCTTGCCGAGTTTCATGCGGCGCATGGCGTCGTTCAGGGTGCGCGTGAGCGCGCCGCGGAAGCCGCTCAGGTGGCTCCCCCCTTCGCGCGTATGGACGTTGTTCGCGAAGCTGAAGACCTGCTCGTTGTAGCCGTCGTTCCAGGCCAGCGCGATGTCGATCAGGACGTCGTCGCGTTCGCCCCCGACGGCGATCACCGGCTCGTGGATCGTCTTCTTGTTCTGGTGAAGATACTCCACGAACGAGCGCACGCCGCCGTCGAACTTGAAGGTGCTCGACCGTTGTTCCTCCCCGCGTGTGTCGACGAGCTGGATGCTGACGCCGCGGTTGAGGAAGGCGAGCTCCCGCAGCCGCGACGACAGCATGTCGAAGCTGAACTCGATCTTGGCGAACATCTCCGGGTCCGGCTCGAACCGGGTGATGGTGCCGTGGCGATCGGTGGCGCCGACCTCCTGCACCGGCGCTTCGGGAACGCCCCGCCGGTAGCGCTGCTGGAAGATCGCGCCGTCACGGTGGACCGTGACCTCGCACCAACGCGACAGGGCGTTGACCATGGAGACGCCCACGCCATGCAGGCCGCTGGAGACCTTGTAGCTCTTCTTGTCGAACTTGCCGCCGGCGTTGAGCCGCGTCATCACCACCTCCAGGGCGCTGACGCCTTCGGTCGGATGGACGTCGGTGGGAATGCCGCGGCCGTCGTCGGCCACGCGGATCACCTCGCCGGTCTCGATGGTGACCTGGACCTGCGTGCAGAAGCCGATCAGCGCTTCATCGACGCTGTTGTCCACCACCTCGTAGACAAGATGGTGCAGTCCCTCCGGGCCGGTGGTGCCGATGTACATGCCGGGCCGCTTGCGGACGTGCTCCATGCCTTCGAGCACCTGGATGTTCTGCGCGGTATAGTTATCCGCCACGAGTTCTGATCCCCTCCCCCCAGCGGTCTACGGGCCCGTTTGGTCTCTGTTTCGGCCGGTAGCCGCCCATAGCTTAAGGTGTTGCCAAAGAAAAGTATACCGAAACCGAACATGGACTTGGACGTTCCCGGCCCGGACCCGCCCGGGGTCTTCCGGCGGCGCGTTCGGAGCTTACGGCGGCGGCGCGGGGGGCGGGAGGAACTCACGGAACTCGTACTCCACGCGGCCGTCGTCGGTGACCGCGACCGTGGCGTGTCCGGTCCGCGCCATCCCGTCGAGTACCCGCTCCGCCTCCGCGATCGACAGCGACGATTCGACGGCGACCACGGAAGCGGTGATCCTGCCGCGCTGCGCGCGGGCGATCCGCAGTACCGCGTGCTCCGGGTCCGGCGCGTTGGGCAGCTCGCGCGCGGAGCGCATCCGTTTGAGGGCGAGTCCCCCTTCGATGATCGGCCCCAGTCCCAGAAACGCCAGCGGAAAGAGCCAGAACCAAGCGCCCGTGACGACCCAGAGCGCGCCGAACGCGAACGTGCAGGCGACGCCGCCGGCAAGCCTCCCTTCGGCTTTCTTGGCGGGCCGCCGTTTCTTGTGTTTCGCGTCCTCGCCGCTGCGCTCCACGGTTGCCACGGTGGCGATGATAACACACGGCGTCGGCCGGCGGAGCACCGGTCGGCCGGTTCGTTTGACAGGAGGGCGCCGTGTCCCTATAATTCGGTCTTCGGTTTCCCGAGGACCGGAGAGGTGTCCGAGTGGTCGAAGGAGACGGTCTTGAAAACCGTTGAGCCCTCGTTGGCTCCGTGGGTTCGAATCCCACCCTCTCCGCACTGCGGCTGACGTGCAGCCGCCGGGAGAGGTGCGAGAGCGGCCGAATCGGGCTCCCTGCTAAGGAGTTGTACCCCTGGGGTACCGTGGGTTCGAATCCCACCCTCTCCGGAACGACTGAGTGCCCATAGCTCAGCTGGATAGAGCGCTAGATTGCGGATCTAGAGGTCGGAGGTTCGAGTCCTCTTGGGCACGGACGGAGAGATGCGAGAGCGGTTGAATCGGGCGGACTCGAAATCCGTTGAGCCGCTGCGGTGGCTCCGTGGGTTCGAATCCCACTCTCTCCGCTCGGACGGCGGGCGTGCCTCTGGAGGCGTTCGCCGCCATGGCCGTACGTGACCGATGGCCGGGAGAGGTGACCGAGAGGCCGAAGGTGCACGCTTGGAAAGCGTGTGTGCCCTTACCGGGGCACCGTGGGTTCGAATCCCACTCTCTCCGACAGCCGGCCCCTCGGGTCCGCCGGCCGGGCACTGTGCTACGGGTCGCCGCCCAACCCCGTCAGGACCGGAAGGTAGCAGCGGTAAGCGAACGACCTGGGAGCCGCAGCACGCTTGGCCGCGCCGAGGGGCCTTTTTTCGTCCCTGACGATGTAGACTGGTCCCGAAATGGCGTACGAAGTGACCGCCTCCCGCCGCCGGCCGCAGGTATTCACCGGGCTGGTCGGCCAGGAGTACGTGGTGCAGACGCTGCAGAGCGAGCTGCGCTCGGGCAAGGTCGCGCAGACCTTTCTGTTCTCCGGCCCGCGCGGCGTCGGCAAGACGTCGGCGGCGCGCATCCTGGCCAAGGCGCTGAACTGCGAACGCGGGCCGACCGATTCGCCGTGCGGGACGTGCGGGCCGTGCGCGGAGATCGCGCGCGCGCAATCGCTCGACGTAGTGGAGATCGACGGCGCCTCCCACACTGGGGTAGACGACGTGCGCGAGTTGCGCGATCAGGTGGTCTTCCCGCCCGGCTCCGCCCGCACCAAGGTCTACATCATCGACGAGGTGCACATGCTGTCGACATCGGCGTTCAACGCGCTGCTGAAGACGATCGAGGAGCCGCCGCCGTACGTCACCTTCGTGTTCGCCACCACCGAGCCGCACAAGGTGCCCGCCACGGTGCGCTCGCGCTGCCAGCACTTCGCCTTCAGCCTGATCGGCCACGACCGGATCGCCGCCTGCCTGCGCGACGCGGCGGCCGAGCTGGGCGCGTCGGTCGACGATGACGCTCTGCACTGGATCGCGCGCCAGTCGGCGGGATCGCTGCGCGACGCGTTCATGATCCTGGATCAGGTGATCGCCGGCGCCCGCGGCGCGGGCGCCGCCGGCGTGACCCTGGAAGGGCTGCGCGACAGCATCGGCCTGCTGGGGTTCGACGACCTGAACGGCGTTGCGCTGGCGGTCGCCGGCCGTGATGTGCCGGCAACGCTCACCGCCTTCGACCGGGCCCTGTCCAGAGGGGTGGCGGTCGACCACTTCCTGGCCGAGCTGGTCGAGTACTTCCGCAGTGTGCTGTTCATCCGGCACGGGCTGAACCGCGACGCTTGGCTGTCGGCGCCGGCCGCGGCGTTTCCCCGGGAGGTCGTGGAAGCGCTCAGCGTCGAGCAGGCCGAAAAGGCGGTCGAACTGCTGCTGGCCGCCCAGCGCAACCTCAAGGGCGCGCTGAACGAGCGGTGCGAGGTGGAGCTGGCGCTCAGCCGACTGGCCGAACTCGACCGCCTGATCACGCCGGCCGAGGTCCTCGAACGCCTGCGCGAGCTGCAGGCCGCCGTCGGCGTTCCCGCCGCGGCCGCCGGCGCGCCGGCGGCCCCTGCCCCGCCCCGCTCGCCCGCCTCGGCGCCGGCCGGGGAAGCGCTGGCGGCCGTCGATGACGATGCCGGCGCGGGCGAGCCTGTCGATGCGGGCGATGCGGGCGATCCGACCCGGCAGGCGATCGCCGTCCTGCGCCAGCGCCGGCCGCCGGTCGCCTCCGCGCTGGAGCGGGCGGCGTCGATCGAGCGGAGCGGAGACGGGCTGCGCGTGACGTTCCACAGGCAGGAACGATACGCGGCGGGCGCGGTCGGGCAGGAGACCGCGGAGATCGCCGCGGCGTTCGGGCTCGCCGGACCGGGGGCGGTCGACGTACAACTGGAATCCGACGGCGGCGGCCAGGATGGCCGCGAGGCCGCCGCGGCGCCGGGCGCTGAGACGATCCGAAGCGTCTTTCGCGGCGAGATCGTGCAGGGCGGAGGCTGACCGAGCATGGCGAACAACCCATTGGATATCATGAAGATGCTCACCCGCATGCAGAAGCAGATGGCGGAGATGCAGGACAAGCTGGCGGACGTGCGGGTGACCGGCGCGGCCGGCGGCGACATGGTGCAGGTGGAGGTCACCGGCAGCCTGGAGGTGGTAAAGGTGACGCTCGACCCGGTCGTGATCGATCCGCAGGAGCGTTCGGTGCTGGAGGACCTGATCGCGTCGGCGGTCGGCGACGCGCTGCGCAAGGTCCGGGAGGAACTCAAGCAGCAGGTCGGCGGCGGGCTCAACCTGCCGCCGGGGTTTCCGGGCGTCTGAGAGCCGCGCCGATGCAGACGCTCGACCGTCTGGTGCACGGCTTCGCGCGCCTGCCGGGACTGGGGCGCAAGAGCGCCGCTAGGCTGGTCTACTTCCTGCTGGGAGCGAAAGACGAGTTCGTCGAGTCGCTGGCCCGCGACCTGATCGCCCTCAAGCGCGACACGCGGCCCTGCAGCCGCTGCGGCGTCTACGCAGAGGGCGAGCTGTGCGCCTACTGCGCGGACCCGACGCGGGACACCGGCACGATCTGCGTGGTCGAGGAGTCGCGCGACGTCATCACCATCGAGTCGACGCAATCGTACCGCGGCCTCTACCACGTCCTGGGCGGGGCGATCTCGCCGGTCGATGGCGTGCGGCCGGCCGACCTGACCATCGACGACCTGATCCGCCGCGTGCGCGAGCACGGCGCGGGCGAGGTGATACTGGCCACCAACCCGACGGTCGAGGGGGAGACCACCGCGTTGTTTCTGCGCGACCGCCTGCAGGCGGCGTGCCGGCCGGGCGCCGAGCTGACGGTCACGCAGCTCGCCCTGGGCCTGCCGGTCGGCGGCGACTTGGAGTACGCCGACCGCCTTACCCTGGCGCGCGCCCTGAACGGACGCACGGCGGTCTGAGGCCGCTTGCCGGTACCGCCCTTCCTTGCCATCAAGGGCCCGCCAGATCACCAATTGGGCGGACACCATCGAGGCCCGCCAAACCCTACCCGTTCTGCTGCGCCGGCTGATCCACGCCACCGGCGATGGCTTGCGACGGGTGGACGTTCCCGGCTACGACAACTCGCAGCGTCCCGGTTGGGACGGCTGGGTCGAAGCAGACGCGGCCACGCCGTGGATTCCGGCCGGCCGGTCCGGCTGGGAGTGGCTGGAGACGTCGATCGCACCACAGATATGGCTTGCCGAACAACTTGCCATTCCCACGGACGGCTTCGTAACGATAGACCGATTCTAGGAGGAGTGGGCCGCGGCCAGTGAACCGCCGATGACCCCAAAGATATTCGAGCCGTCCATCGTTTTCCACGCCGACGCGTTCCGGAAGTGGTTGGAGCAGCCGAACGACCGTCCATTCGCCGTGGCCGCGGATTCCCGGGAGGAAGCCATCGCGTTTCTCGCCCGCCTGTTCCGCCACGACCGGGAACTGTCCCAGGCAGCAGATCGGGCCGCAGTATTCAACTCGGTTGACACTCTGAGAACCCTGGCCCGGTCGTCGTCGCCATTCATTCCCGTCGCGGGCAACGCGGAAGTCGAGCGCGAGTTCGCCGACCTGTACCGCAGGTTCCCCTGCATCGTGATACGCCCGCGCAATGCCGTCGACTCGAAACCGGACGCCGCGCTCGAGCTGCTGGGCTACGACGCGCGGCGCCTGATTCCGCTGACTCTGGCCGGCGCGTGGGACGCGCAATCGAACGGAGACCGGGAAGTCCTCACGGCGCTCGCAGACGGAGGCTGGGAACAGGTAGAGGAATCCATCGCCTGCCTGCTGCAATTCGATGACTGCCCGGTGTGGTCGGTCGCCCAGTATTACGGCGCCCAGTATGGCGGCCGGACCACGACGCAACGAACCTTGGCGATCTGCTCGATAGGCTCCGCCGGATTTCCGACCGTGACGGTGCACGAGTACGTGATCTGGTCGATGCCTGGTCACGGGATGCGACCGACGACAAAGCCAGGGCAGCGTTGCGCAAGCAGATTCGTCATGTTGCGTTTTCCCGACGGTCGCGTAGTCTGAAGGCGAGGACGCGCCAGTGGGCGCGTGAGGCGTATCGCAGGCTTGAACCAGGCGACGTCCTTGTTCGTCACGCGTGGCTCTTCGAGAATCCGAGGGTCGACACGCCCGTAGAGGAGACCCTGAGTGAAGATGAGGACGACAATCGGCCTCGGTAGCGGAGGTCGATACCGATCAGGTCGTGCGTCTGTTCCGGTGCGCGCCGTTTGGTGATTCCACGTGGCGGCTGTTGGATGATCAGCCGGACGAAATACGCCGCAGGTACTGGAGTACGGTCGAACCGGCTCCGCGGAATTGGACGGAAGGGGAGAGCGCCGAACTCGTCGATCGCCTGTTGGCGGCAAGACGCCCGCGCGCTGCGTTCCATGCAGTGCAGCGCAGTCTCGAGGAGATCGAAACATCACGTCTGAAACATCTGTTGATGGGCGTTGGCACAATCGACCAGGAGACCACGGGCAGCTTCCCGATCGATCGCTATTACGTTTCTGAGGCATTGGAGGTCCTCGATGGCCGTACCGGCGTTACTCCCGACGACATGGCGCAACTGGAGTTCCTGTTCATCGATCTTCTCATACACCTTGATGACAGCGGCCATGGTATTCGCTATCTGGAGCGCAACGTCGCCGACTCTCCGGTATTCTTCGCGCAGGGGATCGCTCTTGAGTTCAAGCGCGATGACGACGGTACGGATCCACTTGGTTGGTACATCGAAGATCGGAACAAGCGTGAACGTGCAGCTTCCGCCGCCTACCGGCTACTGAGTCGTATCAAACGGATTCCAGGTACGGACGTCAACGGTACGATTCAAATCGCGGCGCTACGGCGTTGGTGCAAAGAAGTTCGTCGGCTGTGCGCGGAACGAGCCCGAGCCGAGATCGGCGATCAGCGCATTGGCCAGCTCCTCTCCCACGCGCCAGCGGACGATGACGGCCGGTGGCCCTGCCGTCCGGTCTGCGAAGTCATGGAAGAGATCGCTTCCGAGCATCTCGGAGACGGCTTCCACGTAGCCGTCCTCAATTCGCGCGGTGCTCATAGCCGTGGCATGGAGGAAGGCGGCGACCAGGAACGCGACCTTGCCGCGAACTACCGCGGATTGGCGGAGCTGATTCGCTTCGACTACCCTTACGTCGCAAGTCTTCTCGACCGCATAGCGGAGTCATACGATCACGACGCTGAACAGATGGATTCGCGCGGAAGCGCCGTGAAGCGAGGGATCATTTGATGACTGAGGGACGCCGGAGGAAGTTGATCGAGGTGGCGCAGATGTTTCGACCCGGAGTGGCTACCGGCGTTCCATGACCCGTTCGCCGCCGGCGGCGTTGATGGCGTCGAGTGGCAGCGCCTCCCGTGCTATCCTCAGCGTGGATGAGCAGCGAAGCGATCGCCGTCGTCGGAGTCGGAGCGGCGCTGCTGGCCGTTCTGGTGCCGTTGCTGCTGGCGCAAGGCCGTCGCATTGACCGCATCGACGCCCGCATCGACGCCCTGGCAGCCGCCTTGGAGGCGGTCCGTACCGAGTTGCACGCCGACATCGTCGCGGTCCGTACCGAGATGGGGGCCGACGCCGCCTTGATCCGGGCCGAACTGGCGGAAGTGCGACGCGACGTTCACGCGCTCTCCGAACGGGTCGCCCGCATCGAGGGCGCGCTGACCGGCCCATGGCGCCCGCCGAATGGCGCCCCCGCCGCTTCGCAATCGGCATCTCCGGCGCCAAGCCGTGAATCTACTGCCTGACGGCGGCCGCCCGCTATATCTTGTCGACCAGGATCGCGCACTTGCCGGAGGGGATCGGCAGGGTCTTGCGCCGGCGGCCCAGGGCGTGGATCGCCAGGTAGTAGAGCTTCTCCGACTCCAGCCGCACCTCCCAGCCGCGCTCGCTGTTGTGGGTCTGGATGGAGACCAGGTTGCGCCTCAGCGTCAGGTTCTCGATTCCCATGCTCTCCATGACCGGTAGCGTCCAGTCGACCGTCTTGCGCGGTAGCGAGATCGACAGCCCCAGCACGTTCTCGATCACCAGCGCCACCGTGGAGAGGGCGACGAACGGCAGGTAGGACTTGCGCGGGAAGCCGCCCTTGCCGTGCCACTTGGCCGCCGCCTCGTGCTCCGGCGCGTAGGCGTCCCACAGGTCGCCTACGCCCTTCTCCGGGACCAGCACGTCGTGCATGGCGAACAGGTGGCGCAGCGCGAGCTCCCGCGCCAGGTCGATCCTGCCGTAGCGCTCCAGCCCCTTGATGATCGCGTAGTTGACGAACGGCAGCACCGACCCCCGATAGCCGCCGCCGCGCGGGTCGTAGAGCGGTTCATCGGCGGACAGGCTCGGGAACGGGTGGCTGCGGCCGAAGGTCGCCGGGTTGGTCAGATGGCCGATCAGCCGGCGCGCCTTGTCCTCGCTCGGTATCTCGGCCAGCAGCGTCCAGAACGCCGCGATCGTCTTGACCTTGAGCTGATGCCCGTAGCGGTCCAGGTCGTAGTAGATCGAGTCCTCCTCGTTCCACATCAGCGACTGCATGCGCGTCTTCAGGGCGAAGTATTCGCGCTTGTAGCGGAAGGCGACCTCCTTGTCGTTGAGCGCGTCGGCGATCGTGGAGATGAACGCCGCGCTGGCCGCCTGCTGCGCGTTGAAGTCGACCGGGTAGGCGGCGCGATCGCGCGGGCTGTTGCCCATGGCCAGCGCTTGGCGCGGGACGGAGAGCAGGCCGTTGTCGCGCCGGAAGTGCGTCTGGATCCACTGGTAGTACCGTTCCAGAATCGGCAGCACCTCGCGCAGGCGCCGCTTGGAGCCGAGGCGGTGGTAGATGTTGTGCTCCGCCCACGCGAACAGCGGCGCCTGCACGCCATGCGGGTTTGCCTTGATCAGGAACGGGCGGCCGTCGACCAGGCTGTACTCGCCGTGGATCGCGCCGCACGGCTGCTGCTTGGCGTAGAACGCGTCGAGCTGCGCTTCCACCGGGAACTCCCGGTTCGAGTAGACCAGCGAGAAGGTCGAGCAGCAGGCGGCCACCTGGTTCACGCGGTCCTGCGCCGGATCGCAGAACGTCAGGCCGAAGCCGCTGTCCGGTTCGCCCCGGCGCCAGTAGCCGGGCATCAGTTCCCAGGTGGCGTCGAACAGGTCGACCAGTGCCTGATGGCCGTAGAGGAGCCGCGGAAGCTGATCCCGCGTGGTTACGGCCGGGGCCTGTTCCGTACCTGGTGCGTCCGCAATAACTGGTGTCTGCAAAGAGGAATCCGGGAAATCGGAGAGGCTCATGGTAGCATGCGCCGCCGCTTCCCTGTCAAAGCGCGGCCGGGCCCCGGGCGCCGGCGCAACTATTGACAGGGGCAAGGAATGGTGCTTGACTCGAGCGGTGGGTCAGAGAGAGCCCGGTACCCTGGATGCGACCGCCGCCATGGCCAGGCTGCGCGTCGGCGCGCATGAGCGCGCGCGGCTGGAGGCGGAGTTGTCGCGTATCGTCGACTACTTCGCGCTACTGGCGGAGGCGGACGTGGACCAACTGCCGCCCACGACCCACCCGCTGTCGACCGGAACCCGACTGCGCGACGATCGTGTTTCGACGTTGCCGACCTCCTATGACCCGGTGCGCGCAGCCCCGGACCGCGACGAGCGGTTCATCGTGGTACCCAACGTCCTGTAGCGGCCGAAGCGGGGAGCGGATGTATCGAGAGGCGCGCTGGCGCGCGGTATTCGCGGATGAGGGACTACGGGGACGCTGGCTCGCCTACGCGCGCGCCTGGAACGAGCGGATCAACGCCTTGGTGTCGTTCTCAGACGCGGCCGGCGCCGGCGTGGCCGGCGCGGACGTGGCGCCGGCGGGGCCGCTTGCGGGCGTGCCCTGCGCGGTCAAGGACAACATCGCGGTCGCCGGCCAGCCCCTGAGCTGCGGCTCCGCGCTGCTCGGCGCTCACGTGGCCCCGTTCAGCGCCACCTGCGTCCGCCGGCTGCAGGACGCGGGCGCGATCGTCGCCGGCAAGACCAATCTCGACGAGTTCGGCATGGGCTCCGACACGCAGGCGTCGGTGCACGGCGGCTGCGCAAACCCCTGGGACCTGGAGCTGGTCCCCGGCGGGTCGAGCGGCGGCTCGGCGGCCGCGGTGGCGGCCGGCATCGTGCCGTTCGCCCTGGGATCGGACACCGGCGGGTCGGTCCGGCAGCCGGCGTCGTTCTGCGGCGTGTTCGGGCTCAAACCGACCTACGGCGCGGTGAGCCGGTTCGGCCTGGTCTCCTACGCCTCGTCGCTGGAGGTGATCGGCATCATTGCCGAGTCGCCGGAGCTGTGCGGACAGGTGCTGGGGGTGATCGCCGGGCTGGACGAGCGCGACCAGTCGACGGTGGCGGGCTCGCCCGACCGGGATGCGGTGCAGACGATCGGCGTGCCGCGCGCGTGCCGGCGGGAACTGCGCGATCCGCAGGTGCGGGCCGCGCTCGACGCCGCGGTCGGCCAGCTTGCCGGGTTGGGCTACCGTATGGTCGACGTGGACCTCACCACCTTGCGCTATGCGGCGGCCGCCTACTACGTGATCTCCTGCGCCGAGGCCAGCGCTAACCTGGCCCGCTTCGACGGCGTCCGCTACGGGGTGCGCGCCGCTGCCGAGTCGGCCGACGAGGCGATCATCGCCTCCCGCTCCGCCGGATTCGGGGAGGAGGTCAAGCTGCGCGTGCTGGCCGGCACCTACGTGCTGCGCTCCGGTTTCCACGACCGCTACTACCTGCGCGCGCAACGGGTGCGCACCGCGCTGCGCGACGAGCTGGCCGCGCTGTTCGATCGGGTCGACCTGCTGCTCATGCCGGTCTACCCGGTGCCGCCGTTCGCGCGCGGCAGCGCTCGCCTCGATCCGTTCGAACAGAAGGTGGCCGATCGGTACACGACCGTGGCCAACCTGGCCGGCGCTCCCGCGCTGAGCTTCCCCACCCCGCAGCCGCGCGTGCCGATCGGCATGCAGTTGATCGGACCCAACTTCGGGGAACGGCTCATCCTGGACGTCGCCGCCCGCTACGCGGCCGAACATCCGCCGGCCCGTCCGCCTGGGTACGCGGAGGATTGGCGATGAGCGCCGCCGCCGCGCCGCGCGAGGCATTCGACACCTTCGTGGGGCTGGAGATACACATCCAGCTCGACACCCGCACCAAGGTCTTCTGCGGCTGCCCGGTCGCGTTCGGCGGCGATCCCAACACCCGCGTCTGTCCGATCTGCCTGGGCTTTCCGGGCGTGCTGCCGGCCCTGAACCGGGAGGCCGCGCGCATGGCCTACGTGGTTGCGCAGGCGATGGGGTGCACGCTCAGCGCCGAAGCGGTGTTCGAGCGCAAGAACTACTTCTATCCCGATCTGCCCAAGAACTACCAGATATCACAGTACGGCGCGCCGATCGGCGCCGGCGGCGCGCTGGCCGCGCCGCTGTCGCCGCCCCGGCCGGTGGCGATCCGCGAGGTCCATCTCGAAGAGGACGCCGGCAAGATGATCCACGCCGGTGACGTCTCCCTGCTCGACTTCAACCGCTCCGGCACGCCGTTGGTGGAGATCGTGACCGCGCCGGAATTGCGCAGCGGGGACGAGGCGATCGCCTTTCTGCAATACTTTCGCCGCGTCGTCCGCCACCTGGACGTGTGCGACGGCAACATGGAGGAGGGTTCGCTGCGCTGCGACGCCAACGTCTCGGTCAATCGCGCGGGCGCCGGCCTGGGCAACAAGGTGGAGATCAAGAACCTCAACTCCTTCAAGTTCGTGGGTCGCGCCGTCGAATTCGAGTTGGACCGGCAGCGGCGGGAGCTGCAGGCCGGCCGGACCGTGCAGGTGGAAACCCGCCACTGGAACGAGAACCGCGACGTGACGCAGTCGATGCGGGTGAAGGAGTCGGACTCCGACTACCGCTACTTCCCGGAGCCTGACCTGCCGCCGCTGCGGCCCGACGCGGCGTTTCTGCAGTCGGTCGAGGCGGGACAGGTGGAGCTGCCGCAGGCGCTGCGCGATCGGCTGGCGCGCCAGCACGGGCTGACCGGCGCGCAGGCCGAGTTCCTGAGCGACGAGCGGGCGACCGCCGGCGTGTTCGAACGGGCGGTCGCCGCCGGCGCCGGCGCGCAGCAGGCGGCCCGCTGGCTCGCCGGCGACGTGCGCCGGCTGCTGAACCGCGCCGGCATGACGATCGCGGAGTCGCCGCTGACGGCCGAGCGCCTGAGCGAGCTGATGGAGCTGATCGATTCCGGCGCGATCTCCGGCAAGATCGCCAAGGGGGTGCTGGAGTCGGTGGTGAATGATGACCTGGATCCGGCCGAGGTGGTCGAACGGCAGGGGCTGCGCCTGATAGCCGACGCGGCCGAGCTTGACCCCTATGTCGATGCGGCGATGGCGGCGTTCCCGGAGGCTGCCGCGCAGTTGCGGCAGGGCGACGGCCGGCCGATCGGCTTTCTGATCGGCGAAGTGATGAAGCGGACCGGCGGCCGTGCGGCCCCGGAACCGCTCCGGCGCATTCTGCAGGCGCGGGCCGGAGGCCGGTGATGGCGGACGCCGGCTCATGGGGGAACCGGACGCTGGTCGCCGACCTCGGCGCCGCGCGCGGCGCCGAGGTGACGGTAGCCGGCTGGGTGCACCGGGTGCGCTCGCTCGGCCGCGTTTCGTTCGTGCTGCTGCGCGACCGGAGCGGCATAGCGCAGCTCGTGTTCCCCGGCTCGGTGGATATCTCCTCGGAGTCGGTGATCACCGCGACCGGCACGGCGGAGGCCAATGAGCGCGCGCCCGGCGGGTTCGAGGTGCAGGTACAGGAGCACCGCGTACTGTCGGCGGCGGCCGACCTGCCGCTGGCGGTCAACGGCCGGCCGGAGAACCTGTCGCTGGACGCGCAGCTCGACCACCGCATGTTGGCGCTGCGCATCCCCAAGCTGCTCGACGTCTTCAAGGTGCAGGCGACGATCGTGGAGAGCTTCGCCCGCCATCTGCGCGGCGAGGGGTTCACGGAGATCAAGACCGCCAAGCTGATCGGCTCAGGCACCGAGGGCGGCACCGGCCTGTTCGCGGTGCGCTACTTCGACCGCGACGTGTTCCTGGCTCAGTCTCCGCAGCTCTACAAGCAGGCGATGGTGGCGGCCGGGCTGGAGCGGGTGTTCGAGGTCGGCCACGCCTATCGGGCGGAGAAGCACGACACGCCGCGCCACCTGAACGAGTACGTGTCGCTCGACGTGGAGATCGCGTTCATCGACAGCGAGCACGACCTGATGGACCTGGAGCAGCGCATCCTCAAGACGATCTTCGCGGCGATCGCCGAGCGCAACCGGCGCGAGCTTGCCGCCTGGGGCGCGTCGGTGCCGGACGCGGAGGCGGTGGACGCGCTGCCGCGGCTGAACCACGATCAGGCGCTCGGGGTCGCCTCCGACCGGTTGGGACGGCGGGTCTACGAGGTCTCGCCGGAGGTGGAGCGCGAGCTGTGCGCGTGGGCGGCGAGCGAGCACGGCACCGAGGGGTGCTTCGTGTACGGCGATCCGCGGCGCAAGCGGCCCTTCTATACGCACCCGGCGCCGGACGGCAAGACGATGTCGTTCGACCTGCTGTTCCGGGGCGTGGAGATCACCACCGGCGGGCGGCGCATCGAGCAGCACGACGCGCTGGCCGAAAGCATCACGGCCAACGGCCTGTCGGTCGAATCGCTGGCGGACTACCTGCAGGTGTTCCGCTACGGCTGCCCCCCGCACGGCGGCTTCGCAATCGGTCTGGAGCGCCTCACCCAAAAGGTGCTGGGTCTGGAAAACGTCAAGGAGGCGTCCCTCTTTCCCCGCGACCGCAAACGCACCCGCCCGTAACGGACGCCTACCGGGGCGGCCGCCACCGCGCGGCGCTACGACTCGGGTGCCGGCTCGTTCACGGCTCGCTCAGCCGATGGTGAGGACGAGTTGACCGCTCTTGAAGATGCGGGTCTCGCCCGAGGACTCGGAGATGGCGATGCCGAGGGCGTCGGTGGCCGCGGTGATCGCCGCCGCCGCCGCGTGCCGGGCGCCCAGGCCGGGCGTCTGCGCGGGTGATGCCGGGGCGCCCAGGAAGGTGCCCGCCGACTCGACCACGCCGTCGCGGCGGACCACGAACGCGCCGTCCATCAGCGCGTACTCCTTGATCGTCTCATCGAGCGCCGGGTCGAGCAGGTTGCGTTCGTCGCCCGGGTAGCCTCGAAACGGATTCATCACGAGCTGGCTGGAATGGCCGAGCACCCGTTCGTGGTCGCCCACCACGAACAGCGCCCCCACCGGCCGGCCTTCCCGTCCGTGCGTGGCGAGCTCCCGGCCGATCTGCAGCACCCGTTCCAGCACCCCTCGTTGCGCCATCTCGGCGAGCCGCTGCCGGCCCACGGACGCAAAGGTCTCGAACTCCACGCCGACGTCGGAGACCACGACGGTGTCGAGCACCCCAGCCTCCGGCAGTCCGAAGACGCTGACGACACGATCGGCGTGGTCGATCACGCCGCGCGACAGCGCCAGCAGGATGGCGACCTCTACCTGCGTCGACCGCGACGGGACCGAGAACGGGATCATCACCTGATCGGAGAATCCGGCCGGCAGCGATGCCTCCGACGCCGGCCGGGAGCTGGCCAGGATCGCGCGCCGCTCGGCGCCGAACCCGACGGCAGCGCCGAATTCGCGAACCATGGGGCGGGACACCTCGTCCACGTGCAGGATGATCGTGCTCGCCTCGACCTCCGCAGCCAGCGCGCCCGCATGGACCAGCACGCGCGCGGAGATGCGGTCGGCGCCGGCGCGGCTCGGCGTCGGGTCCGGCCCGGCCAGCAGCCGGTAGACCTCCTCCGGGCGGTCGGCCTGCAGCAGCCGCCCGACCAGATCGCTGTCGCGCAGCGTCGCGGCGATGTCGGCGAGCAACGTCACGTGCCCGTCCGGGTCGAGCGAGTCGCCCAGGATCAGGCAGATCAACACCACGCGCCCGTCTTCGCCCTGGTCGTAGTCGACGCCGTCGCGGGAGCGGCCGATCACCACCAGGGTCCGCCCGAAGCTGGGTATCTGCAGGTGCGGGAACGCGATGCGGTGCGACATGCGCGAGCTGAGCGCAGCTTCCCGCTGCCACAGTCCGGCCATCACCGCCTCTGCATCGAGCGGCCCGCCGGAGCGCGCCGCCGCCTGCACCAGCTCGGCCAGCGCCTCGCGCTTGTCGCGGCTGCGCAGGAACACCACCCGCTCGACGGCCACCAGCTCCCGCAGCTTCACGCCGTGATTATGGCACCGCCCGGCTAAGCGGGTCCTTGCGGGATCGATCGGGGACCCGTAGCGTGCGCCGATGCAGAACTATCGCGGCATCGCGCTCGATGCCGTATCCGCCGCGCTCAGGACACTGGACCCCGGCGCAGACACCGGCGGCCTGGGCGTCGCCACGCCTCCCGACCCGTCTCTGGGCGACCTGTCGGTGCCCTGTTTCCCGCTGGCCAGAGCGCTGCGGCGCTCGCCGGCGCAGATCGCCGCCGACCTGGCCGCGGCCGTCGAGCTGCCGGCCGCCTTCCGGCGGGTGAACGCCGCCGGCGCGTACCTCAACTTCTTCATCGATCCGGGCGACCTGATCGCCGGGGTGGTCGGCGCCGTGCGGGCGGCCGGCCCGGCCTACGGCTCGGGCGGCACCGGCGCCGGCCGCACGGCGCTCCTGGAGCACACCTCGATCAACCCCAACGCGTCGCCGCACGTGGGGCGGGCGCGCAACGCGCTGATCGGCGACGTGCTGGCGCGGCTGCTGCGGTTCGAGGGCTACGACCTGGAGGTGCGCTACTTCGTCAACGACGTCGGCAAGCAGATCGCGCTGCTGGTGATCGCCGCCGGCGACCGGCAGGTGCCGTTTGCTGAAGTGCTCGATCTCTACGTGCAGGCCAACGCCGGTCTGGAGCGGGATCCCGACCTGGAACGGCAGACCTTCGAGCTGCTGCGCGACCTGGAACGGGGCGATGGCGATGCCCGCCGCCGCTTCGACGCCATCGTCGACGTCTGTGTCGCCGGGCAGCGCGCGGTCCTGGAGGCGCTCGACATCCGCCACGACCGCTTCGACAAGGAGTCGCACTACCTGTGGAGCGGCCGCACCCGGCAGGTGATCGAGCGCCTGCGAGCCACCGGTCGCCTGTCGACCGACCAGGACGGCCGTTCCGTCCTGAACCTGGACGGCTACGACCTGCCGTCACGCAATCCGGTCGTCGTGCTCGAACGCTCCGACGGCACATCCATGTACCCGCTGCGCGACATCGCCTACACCCTGGACAAGATGGAGAGCGGCGCCGACCGCAACCTGATCGTGTTGGGTGAGGACCAGCGCCTGCACCACCGGCAGCTCACGGCCGCGATCGACCTGCTGGGCGGCACGGCCCCGGAGGTCGTGCACTACGCCTGGGTCAGCCTGGACGACGCCAGCATGTCGACGCGGTCCGGCAACGTGGTGCTCCTGGAGGACTTCATGGCGGAAGCCGTGCGGCGGGCCGGCCGGGCGCTGACCGAGCGGGGCGAGGCGTTCGACCGCGCGCGCGCCGAAGCGGTCGCCCACAGCGCGATCCGCTACAGCATCCTGCGCGTCGCCAACGAGAAGATGGTGCGCTTCGACTTCGAGGAGGCGCTCGGCTTCGAGGGCGATACCGGCCCGTACCTGATGTACGGCCACGCCCGCATGTGCGCGCTGCTGCGCCGCCACGGGCAGGAGCTCCCGGACGGCGCCGACTTCGGCCTGCTGGTCGACGGCGCCGAGCTGGCGCTGGCCAAGGCGGTCGCCGGCTTCCCGGACGCGATCGCCCGCACCGTGCGGGACGCCAGCCCGCACGTGGTCGCCGACTACCTGTATGGGCTGACGCGCGCCTTCACGGCGTTCTACCACGCCTGTCCGGTGCTCGACGCGCCCGCGCCGCTGCGCGACGGCCGGCTGCTGCTGGTCGACGCCGCGCGACAGACACTCCGCAACGGCATGCTGGTGCTCGGCATGCGCCCGCTGGAACGAATGTAGGCGCTTCGGCGGGCGGCCGGGCTCGGCGAACGGTCAGCCGAGGTAGCCCGGGCCGTGTCGGTAGGTCGACTCGTCGCGCTTCATCACGCGCAAGATCACGACGTGGCGGTTCACTGCACTGAGCGTGTAGAAGATGCGCCACCGGCCTGCTCGGAGCCGGTAAGCGTCGTTCGTGAGCTTGATCGATCCCGGCGGCCTTGCATCCACTCTCCAGCAAGTCGACCTTGCTTACGACTATTCTTCGATCCTTCTCCGAGAGGGATGCCAAGTCATTCTCTGCTTTGACGTCCCAAAGGACCTGATACATTCAGTCGCCGAACAGTTCCTGCTTCAGCTGCTCATGGGTCTTGAACGCGCTCGGTCCCTGCGTACGGTACTTGTTTGCCGTCTCTATCAGATCGTTTACGGGGACTTCCTGCACATCGTTCTCAGCCCTGCAGGACTCTGTCGAGAACTTGTACTCTGTCGTTTTGTGCCGGACGATCGGCTTTTCATCCGCTCCGGTGGTCATCGATACGCTTGTCATATCCGGCATGAGCGTGTGCGAGTTGCTCATCGCTCTTCTCCTTGCGATTCCGTCATAGACTTGACTCTCAGGGTTCTCGATAACGTCTCAGTTCCGTTCAGGTGCAAAGTCACCGTGTATTTGCCCGGTGCCGGAAAGACTATCGAGACAGGCATGAACAACTCCACCGAGCCGGTCTCGTCCTGAACTATCAACTCGCCGGCCGAGCTGCACAGCACCGCGTGCGATTCGTCGGAGACGATGTTGACCGCGTATTGATGCTGACCTTCCGAAAGATTCGACATCGATGCGTAGATGAACCAGGGAGGTAGCCCGACACTCGGAAAGGAAGACAGGTTGCATTGGTTCGAAGACTCCGATCAGCGACTTTCCGTTTCGTTCTTCGATGATCCGATCCGCTGTCAGCAGCGCCTGGACCACCCATTCGGTCATGACGTACGAGCTCTTGTGCGTTTCATCGGTTTACCGTCGCGCAATGAACATCAAGATCAGCCTGTGGGTCTAGTGTCGCAGCAGAGGGATCATGGCGCTCAGGCAGGTGCAGGGTTCCAGTCACGACACGGGCTGCCTACGAGCTGTAGACGCCCAGGATGCGGTAGCTGGCGGTCAGTTCCTGCAGCTCGGCTTCGGCGTCGTGGAGCGCCTGCAGGTCGGGTCCCAGCGCTACGTCGACGTAGAAGCGATACTCCCAAGGGCGGCCGGGGATCGGCCGCGACTCCAACTTGGTCATGTTGAGGTCGTGGGCGGCGAACACGGTCAGACACTCGGAGAGGGCGCCGGGACGGTCCGTGGTGGAGAAGACCAGGGACGCCTTGTCGGCCGGCGCCAGCGGCGGGTGGTCGTCGGCGGCGATCAGCAGGAACCGCGTGTAGTTCTGTGGATTGTCCTCGATCCCCTGCCGCAGCACCCGCATCCCGTAGGTGCGCGCCGCCTCCTCGCTGGCGATGGTGGCGTCGCTCCTCCGCCCTTCGCGGGCCAGATGGGCGACCGCGCCGGCGGTGTCGTAGAACGAGACCTTCTGCCAGCCGGCATGCTCGCTCAGAAAGCGCCGGCACTGCGCCAGCCCCTGCGGGTGCGAATAGACGCGGGTGATGTCGTCGATGGTCGCGCCGGGCCGGCCGATCAGGTTGTGCACGATGCGGATGTTGCGCTCGGCGACGATCGTCAGATCGGGAAACTGCAGCAGCAACTCGAAATTCTGATGGATGGTGCCGGTCAGCGAGTTTTCCACCGGCAGGGCGCCGTAGCGGCTGGCGCCCGACAGCACCGCCTCGAAGACGTCCCGGAACTCCCGGCACGGCACCGGCTCGGCGCGCTCCAGGAAGCGGCGGATGGCGATCTCGCTGTTGGCGCCCATCTCCCCCTGGAACGCGACCTTGGGCACCTCCGTCCCGCCGTCGGCTGGGCGCCGCGCCGCGGCCTTGGCGGCTCCCAGCGGCAGCCGCGCCACCTCCATGCCCAACACGCCGGCAAGCGAGTCGATGTCGCGCATCAGCTTCTCGAACTGCGACGGGTACAGCGACTGCGGCCCGTCCGACAGCGCGCGCTTCGGATCGGGATGGACCTCGACGATCAGCCCCTGCGCGCCGGCGGCCAGCGCCGCCAGCCCCATGGGCGGCACGGTAGCGCGGTCGGCGGCGCCCTGGCTGGGGTCGACGACGATCGGCAGGTGCGACAGCGCCTGCACGGCCGGCACCGCCGACAGGTCCAAGGTGTGGCGCGTGCCGGTCTCGAAGGTGCGGATGCCGCGCTCGCACAGGATCACGGCGTCGCTGCCGTTCGCCAGCAGGTATTCGGCCGACATCAGCAGGTCGTGCACGGTGGCGCCGACCCCGCGCTTGAGCAGCACCGGCGTGCCCATGCCGCCGACCCGCCGCAGCAGGTCGAAGTTCTGCATGTTGCGCGCGCCGATCTGGATCACGTCGACCAGCTCCGCCAGCTCGTCCAGATGGTCGAGCGACGCCGCCTCCGAAACCACCGGCAGCGCATGGCGGTCGCCGGCTTCGCGCAGATGGCGCAGCCCTGCCATGCCGAGACCCGGAAATGCGTAGGGGGAGCCGTACGGCGTGAACGCCGCGCCGCGCAGCATCACCCCCCCCGATTCGGCCACCAGCGCCGCGCACTCCAGGATCTGTTCGCGGCTCTCCACCGACGACGGACCGGCGATCACGGCGATGCGCTGCCCGCCGATGCGGATCGGGCCGACCGACACCACCGTGTCGGCGCGTTGCAGCTCGCGTGATGCCAGTTTGAACGGCTTGGAGATGCGCAGCACCTGGTCGACGCCGTCCATCGACTCGAACGGCCGCGGGTCGGCCACCGCCGGTCCGATCGCGCCCAGGACGGTGCGTTCGCCATCCTCGATCTGCCGCACGGTGTACCCCCGCTGCTTGATCTCGCGGCGTATCGCCGCCTGACGCGACGCGGAGACGCCGGCGTTCAGAACGATCACCATGAAGCGGGCATTATCCACGACGGCGGCGGTATTGCTACACTGCCGTATGCGCAAACTGCTGGTGCAGTACGTCAAGGACCTGACCGCCGGCCGTCTGGCGTCCGGCTTCGAGCACTCCGCGCGCGTCTATCACCTTGCGCGGGAGATCGGCGAGGGCATGGACTACGACGATGACGTCCTGCACGCCGCCTGCTTCCTGCACAACATCGAGACGCCGGCGCGCGGGGCCGGAGCCGCCACCGACCGGGCGCGGGTGCTCCTGAGCGAGGTTGGCTTCGACGTGAGCAAGGTCAACGCCGTGTGCGACGCGATCGCCGAGCACGCCCCCGGCTCCACCGCGAAAGGGCTGGAAGCGAAGTTGCTCTACGACGCCAACCTGCTCGACACGATCGGCGCGGTCGGGTTCGCCCGGCTGTCGATCGGGGCGTTCTTCTGGCACCACCTGAAGACCATGGAAGAGGTCCTGGAGTTCCTGCGGGAGCGGCTGGAGCACTCGGAACGGTTCTGCTTCAAGGTGTCGGCGGACATGGCGAAGAAGAAGCTCGCCTTCATGCGTCACGCCGTCGATCAGTTCGAATCCGAGCTGGCGCTCTGACGGCCGGCCGGGACGAGAGGAGCCTGCCCACCATGCCGGCGCCGACCGATCTGCACCCGCTGGAGGCGGCCGCGCTGCGGGCGATGCGGCAGAGCGGCGAATCGACACCGGACGCGCTGGCGGCGCGGGCCGGCCTGGTGCTGGGTCAGGTCAATCAGGCCGTGTCGTGGCTCACCGGCAAGGGCTGGGTGGCGGAGGTCCGCCGAGTCAGGGACGTGGAGCACGACCTGACCGAGCTGGGCCGTTCGTATCAGCGGGACGGCTTGCCGGAGGAGCGCATCTTCGCCCGGCTCGAAGGCGACGGCCCGCTCTCCCTGCCGGACTTGGCCGAGCGCACCGGGCTCGACCAACGGGAGGTCGGGTCGGCGTTCGGCGCCCTGGCGCGCGCGCAGGCGGTGCGCATGGACGAACGCAAGCGCGCGGCGGCGGCCGGCGCCCCGCCCGCGTCGCTGGCGACCGCGCGGCGCCTGCTGGATGCGGCGGTCGCCGGGCCGTTGCGGGAGTCGGCGCTTCCGGACGGCGACCGGGCGGTGCTGCTGGCGCTCAGCCGCCGGCGCGGGGCGCGCGCGGCGTTTCACGCCAGCGATCGGGAGACGGTCTACTACCGCCTTACCGAGCCGGGCGCGCAGGCGGCTGAGGCGTTGGCCTCCGGTCCGTCGTCGGTGGAGGGAGCGATCGGCGTGCTGACGCCGCAGCTCCTCGCCTCCGGCGCTTGGCGGGTGCGGGGGCTGCGCCCCTACAACGTGGAGACGCCGCCGAACCGCGTGCTGTTCGGCCGTTACAACGCGTACGCGCTGTTTCTGGACGAGTTGAAGGACAAGCTGGTCTCGCTCGGCTTCCAGGAGTTCGACGGGCCGCTGGTGGAGACCGATTTCTGGAACTGCGACGCGCTCTTCATGCCGCAGTCCCACTCGGCGCGCGACATTCACGACGTGTTCTACGTCGAGGAGCCGACCCACGCCGCCGCGATCCCCCGGCGGTTCCTGGACCCGGTGGCCGCCGCCCACGAGCATGGCGGGGAGACCGGCAGCCGCGGCTGGGGCTACCGCTTCGACCGCGACTTCACGCGCCGGTTGATCCTGCGCAGCCAGGGGACGGTGCTGTCGGCCAAGGCGCTGGCCGGCGCCGAGGTGCCGGGCAAGTACTTCGGGGTGGTGCGCTGCTTCCGCTACGACGACGTCGACGCCACGCACCTGGCCGACTTCTATCAGACCGAAGGGATCGTCCTCAGCGAGCGCGCCAACCTGCGGACCCTCCTGGGGCTGTTGGAGTTGTTCGCCCGCGAGGTGGCCAAGGCGACCGAGGTGCGGTTCGAGCCGGGCTATTTCCCGTTCACCGAGCCGTCCGTGGAGGCGTGGGTCAAGCATCCGCAGCTCGGCTGGTTCGAGCTCGGCGGCGCCGGCATCTTCCGCCCGGAGGTGACCGAGCCGATGGGCGTGGACGTGCCGGTGCTGGCGTGGGGTCTGGGCATCGACCGCATGGCGCTGCTGTCGCTGGGGCTCGACACCGTCCGCGAGCTGTTCGCGGAGGACATCGAGCGCGTGCGGACGCGTGCTGAGGCCGCCGGCGGGGCGGCGTAGCCATGCCCAAGATCGACGTGGCCGACCGCCTGCTGGAACGGTTCCTGGGCCGGCCGATCGATGACGCCGAGCTGGCGCCGCTGCTGTCGGGCGCCAAGGCGGTGCTCGACGAACGGGACCTCGACGCCGGCGTCCGGCGTATCGAGCTCAACGACACCAATCGGCCCGATCTCTGGTCAACGGCCGGGCTGGCGCGGCAGCTCCGCGCCCTGCTCGGCGCGCCGCCGCCCGCCTACGATTGCTTCTCGCGGCCGGATGCGCCGCTGCCGTCCGAAGGGCGCGTCATCGAAGTCGATGCGGAGATCGAGCCGGTGCGGCCGTACATCGTCGGCTTTCAGGCGAGCGGACCCGCCGTGGGCGAAGCGCTGCTGGTCGATCTGATCCAGACGCAGGAGAAGCTCTGCTGGAGCTACGGCCGCAAGCGCCGCGCGATCGCCATGGGTGTGTACCGCGCCGGCCGTATGCGCTACCCGATCCGCTACCTGGCCGCCGATCCGGACGCGACCCGCTTCGCGCCGCTGCCGGCCGACGACCGGCCGCCGGAGGAGATGAGCCTGCGCGACGTGCTGGCCCGCCATCCCAAGGGGATGGAGTTCGGCCCGATCATCGCTCATCACCGGCGCTACCCGTTCCTGGTCGACGCCGGCGGCCGCGCGCTCAGCATGCCGCCGGTCATCAACAGCGCCGGACTGGGGTCGGTCAAGCCGGAAGACGACGACCTGTTCGTGGAGGTGACCGGCACCGACCTGAGCCACCTGCTGCTGGCGACCTCGATCATCGCGTGCGATCTGGCCGACGCCGGCTTCCGCATCCGTCCGGTCACGACGCGCTACCCCTTCGACACGCCGTTCGGACGGGAGGTGACCGCGCCGCTGGCGTTCCAGGAGCCGGTCCACGTCGAGTTGTCCTCCGTGGGCCGGCTGCTCGGAGAACCGGTGGCGGCTGCCGACGCGCTGCGCTCGCTGCGGCTGGCCGGCGTCGAGGCGGAGGCGAACGGGGACCGCCTGACCGTGCGGCCGCCGCCGTTCCGCAACGACTTCCTGCACCCGGTCGACGTGATCGAGGAGGTGGTGATCGGGCGCGGCCTCGACTCGTTCCGGCCGACCCTGCCGGAGGAGTTCACGGCCGGCCGGCTCACCGGCATCGAGCGGTTCAGCCGGCGCGCGCGGGGGCTGATGGTGGGGCTTGGCTACGAGGAGCTGATGGTGAGCTATCTCGGCTCCTACCAGGATCACGTCGAGCGGATGCGGTTGGCTGGCGATGCGGAGCTGGACGGGCAGGTGTTGCGCATCGCCAACCCGATCTCGGCGAACTACGCGGTGGTACGCGCCTCCACCCTGCCGAGCCTGCTGCGGTGCGAGGAGGCCAGCGCGCACGCGGTCTATCCACACCGCCTGTTCGAGGTGGGCAAGACCGCCCGCCGCGACGCCGGCGACGACTCCGGCACGGTGACGCGCACCCATCTGGGGTTCCTCTACGCCGGCGGAGCCGCCGGCTTCAACGACGTCAACGAGCATCTGGCCGGGCTGCTCTACTACCTGCGCATTCCGTACCGGCTGCGCGCCTGCGCCGATCCGCGGTTCGCGCCCGGCCGCGCCGCCGAGGTGCTGGTCGGCTCCCGCGAAACGCCGGCCGGCCGCATCGGCGAACTGCACCCGGAAGCGCTGGAGGCGTGGACGATTCAGGTGCCGTGCGCCGCCTGCGAGCTCGACCTGGAGACGCTGGCCTCGTCATAGCGCCGGCGCGGCGGCGCGTCAGACGGACTCGGAGCGGGCGATCGGGAAGCGGCGGCCCGGACCGAACGCCCGCGGTGACAACTTGATCACCGTGGCCGCCTGCCGCCGCTTGTGCTCGGCCCGGCCCACCATCTGCAGGACGCGCCCGACGAGCCGTGGCTCGAAGCCGGCGGCCACGATCTGTTCGGCCCCTTCGCTCCGCTCGACGTAGCGCTGCAGGATGGCGTCCAGCACCTCGTACGGCGGCAGCGAGTCGCTGTCGAGCTGTCCCGGGCGCAGCTCCGCCGACGGCGGCTTGTCCAGCGTGGCGTCCGGGATGATCGGCCCGTCCTCGTTGATGCGGCGCGCCAGCGCATACACCTGCGTCTTCCACAGGTCGCCGATCGGCGCCAGCGCCCCGGCCATGTCGCCGTACAGGGTGGCGTAGCCGGTGGCCAACTCGCTCTTGTTGCCGGTCGCCAGGGCGAGCGCGCCGGTCTTGTTGGCGAACGCCATCACCAGGGTGCCGCGGATGCGCGCCTGCAGATTCTCCTCCGCGGTGTCCGGCGGGCGGGCGGCGAACACCGGCGCCAACGTCCGCAGGAACGCCGCGAACGCCGGCTCGATCGGCAGCACGTGGAAGTCGATCCCCAGCGCGCGCGCCAGCGCGGCCGCGTCGCGGCGGCTGCCGGCGGACGAGTACCGGGACGGCAGCGCGAACGCGGTAACCCGCTCGGGACCCAGGCGCCGGGCGGCAACCGCGGCCACCACCGCGGAGTCGATGCCGCCGGAGACCGCCAGGCAGACGCGGTCGTGGCCGGTCTTGGCCAGATAGTCGCGCAGGCCGATGCCGATGGCGGCTTCGACCTCCCGATAGTCGTCGCCGGCGGGCGCCGCGCACGCGGTCGAGTCGGTATCGACCACGGCCACGTCTTCGCGGAATCCGGGCGACCGGTGGATCAGCCGGCCGCTGGCCGCGCACGCCAGGGATTGCCCGTCGAAGATGAGCCCGTCGTTGCCGCCGACCGCGTTGGCGTACAGCACCGGACAGCCGCTGGTGGCGGCGACCCGCGCGAGCAGCGCGCTGCGGATCGCCGGCTTGCCGAGGTGGTAGGGCGATGCGGAGGGCGCCAGCATCATGGTCGCGCCGGCGCGGGTCTGCTCGGCCACCGGATCTCGTGCGTAGGCGCCGGACGGGTCAGGAGCCGACTCCCACCAGATGTCCTCGCAGATCGTCAGCCCGATCCGCTCGCCCGCGAACGGCACCGGCCGGCAAACGGCGGCCGGCTCGAAGTAGCGCGCCTCGTCGAACACGTCGTAGGTGGGCAGCAGGCTCTTGGCCTGCGAGCCGACCACGGCGCCATCGGCCAGCAGCGAGGCGGCGTTGCGCAGCGCCTTGCCGGCGCCGGTCGGGTTCGTCGCGACGTGGCCGACCACCACGCCCAGCCCGGACGGCAGGCGCTGCCGCAGGCGGTTCAGCGCCTGCCGGTTGGCGTTCACGAAGGAGCGGTGGTCGAGCAGGTCCATCGGCGGGTAGCCGCAGACCGACAGCTCCGGGCACACGACCAGTTCGGCGCCGCGCGCCCGGGCCGCCTGGGCGGCGGTCACGATCCGATCGACGTTGCCGGCGAAGTCGCCGATGGTCGAGTTGATCTGAGCCAGGGCGATCCGCACGACCCTCCTCCCCCGGAGACTGCTCCTGCCCCAGAGACGACTCGAACGTCCGACCCACGGTTTAGGAAACCGTTGCTCTATCCACCTGAGCTACTGGGGCGTATGCGCGGCGGCGTGAACGTGATACCGAGTCTACATCATACACCGCCCGGGCACGGCGTGCGCCCCGGCGCCACGCCATCGCCCTGCGGCTCCGAGCACGCCCTGCGTACCCAGGCGCCGATCCCGAACGCGCGCAACCGCTCCTCGATCGCCGGCAGCTCGGCCTCTGTGGCCGGTTCGGTGACGACCCGGGTGAACGCCCCAGCCGTCTCCAGGGCGGCGGGGAGGTTCTGCGCCTGCAGCCTGCGGAGCAGGTTCCGGGCGTTGTCGGAGACGCCGAAGGAGCCGATCTGCAGTACGTAGCGCCGCGGCTGCGGCCGGCCCGCCACCTGCAGGCGCACCTCGGCGACGCCGGTGCGCAATATCCCCAGTTGGCGGGCGGCGCCGAGCGACAGGTCGATGATGCGGTCCTCCACGAACGGGCCGCGGTCGTTGATGCGGACGTCGACGCTGGCGCTGCCGTCGATCAGGGAGACCCGCACCAGGGTCCCGAACGGCAGGGTGCGGTGCGCGGCGGTGAAGCCGTTCATGTCGTAGGTCTCTCCGCTGGCGGTGGACCGACCGTGGAACTGCCAACCGTACCAGGAGGCCCAGCCGTGCGAGGAGGCAGGGCCGGTGGTGACCGGCAGCGCTGCCGCCTGCGCGTCGGGCCGAACCGCCGCGGGCGCGGTCGCCGGCAGCGCCTGTTGAGCGGCGACGCCGGTGGCGGCCAGCGCGAACAGCACCGGAAAAACGGCGCGCATCACTTGATTATCGACCCGTGGATCAGCAACCTGAGAGCGTGATGACCGGTGATCTGCACGCGGCCCTGAGCGCCGAACGGCCTCTGCAGGTGGTGGGCGTGATCAACGCGTACGCCGCCGTTCAGGCGCAGGCGTCGGGGTTCCGGGCGATCTACCTGTCCGGCGCAGGCGTGGCCAATGCCGGTTTCGCGCTGCCCGATCTGGCCATGACGGGCTTGGGCGACGTGCTGGAGGACACCCGGCGGATCGCCGGAGCCGTGCCGCTGCCGTTGCTGGTCGACGCCGACACCGGCTGGGGAGAGGCCCTGGCGATCGGCCGTACCGCCCGCGAGCTGGCCCGCGCCGGCGCCGCCGCCATGCACCTGGAAGATCAGGTGCCGGTCAAGCGGTGCGGCCACCGCGCCGGCAAGCGGCTGGTGCCGGCCGACCTGATGCGGGAGCGGATCGCCGCCGCGGTCGACGGCCGGCCGGACGATCGCTTCGCCGTGATGGCGCGCACGGACGCGCTGGCCGTCGAAGGGATCGAGCCGGCGCTGGAGCGCTGCGGGCGCTACGTCGATGCCGGAGCGGATATGATCTTCTTCGAGGGCGCCACGGCGCTGGAGCAGTTTGGTCGGGTGGCGGAAGCGGCGCGGGTGCCGGTGCTGGCCAACGTCACCGAGTTCGGACAGACGCCGCTGTGGAGCCGGGAGCAGCTCGGGGCGGCCGGCGTGGCGCTGGCGCTCTACCCGCTGTCCGGGTTTCGCGCCATGGCCAAGGCGGCCGCCGGCGTCTTTCATTCGATTCGTCGCGACGGTACCCAGAGGGAGGTGATCACACAGATGCAGACGCGTGCCGAACTGTACGAGACGCTGGACTACGAACGTTACGAGGAACGCGCGGACGCGATCCTGGCGCGGAGCGGCGACCGTGGCTGAGGCGGGCGCCGGGCTGAGTGGGGTGATCGCCGGCCGCTCGGCGATCGCCACCGTCGGCAAGGCCGGCCGCGGCTTGCGCTATCGCGGCTACGCGATCAAGGAGTTGGCGTCCGGCGCCTGCTTCGAGGAGGTCGCCTACCTGCTGATCCACGGCGGGCTGCCGGCCGCGGCCGAGTTCGCCGCGTACCGCGGCCGGCTGCGCGCGTGCCGGGCGTTGCCGGAGGCGGTGCGCGACATCGTGCAGCGGCTGCCCGACCACGCCCATCCGATGGACGTGCTGCGCACCGGCTGCTCGGCGTTGGGAGCGGTCGCCCCGGTCGAGGAGCCGGCCGCCCTGGTGGACGCCGCCGATACGCTGCTGGCGCAGCTCCCGGCCGTGATCGGCTGCTGGCGGCGCGCTGACGCCGGCGACGAAGCGGGCTCACACGCCGCGCACACCCTGGCGCAGCTCGGCGCCGGGCCGGCGACGCCGGCGGCGGAGCGCACGCTCGACGTCGCCATGACCCTGTATGCCGAGCACGAGTTCAACGCCTCCACCTTTGCGGCCCGCACGGCGGCCTCGACCCTCACCGACTTCCACTCCGCGGTGACCGCCGCCATCGGCACGCTGCGCGGGCCGCTGCACGGCGGCGCCAACGAGGCGGCGCTCGACCTGATCCGCTCCTTCGACGACCCGGACGCGGCGGAGGCGGGCGTCATGCGCCTGCTGGCAGAGAAGCGGCTGATCATGGGATTCGGCCATCGCGTCTACCGCGGCGGCGACCCGCGTTCGCCGATCATCGAAGCGTGCGCGGAGCGGCTGGTGGCCGAGCACGGCGGCGGTGATCTGCTCGCCATCGCGCGCCGCATAGAGGCGGTGATGCGGCGCGAGAAGGGACTGTTCCCCAATCTCGACTTCTACAGCGCCGTGGTGTTCCACCAGCTCGGCATCGAGCAGCGGCTGTTCACCCCGGTGTTCGTGATCGCCCGCCTGGCCGGCTGGGCCGCGCACGTCATCGAACAGATCGCCGACAACAAGATCATCCGCCCCGTCGCCGAGTACGTGGGACCCGGCGACCGGCCGTTCGTATCGCTCGCCGAACGGTAGCGCGACGACCGGCGGGTGCATCGCGCCTTGCGTCAGACCTCCACCGCCCGATCGACCAGCGAGCGGTTCGCCGTATGCCTGACTTGGTAGACAACGTACTCGCGAAACTCGCGGTTCTCATCGCGGAAGACCGCTTCGAGAACCTGGAGACGGATGGGCTGGAGATCAAACCGGTTCCCGCGGCTACCGGAGATTGGCGGGAACGCCACGTGTCGATAAACGCCTTTCTCAATACGCGCGGCGGGATCCTGCTGCTCGGCTTCAAGGAAGAAGGTCGGGGAGCGCGACGACGCTGGGCCTTTACCGGCTATCGGGAGGAGGCCGAGAACAAGCTGAAGGAGTTCCCGCGCCTCTTCGAGGACCGCAAGGGAACGAAACTCGATCTCGGGGCAGCCTTTCCTCCGCCCCAGATTCGCGACTTTCAGGGAGGCCGGGTAGCGGTCATATACGTGGACGAGCTGCCCGCGGATCAGAAATACGTCTTCTACCGCCGAGGGTCGTGGAAACGGCTGCTGACCGGGGATCACCGGCTGACGGAGGCGGAGATCGAACGTCAGGAGGAGTACCGCGAAGAGTCGTGGCACGTCCGCGAACTGCGCCCGGTGCCGGGCACGGCGATCGATGACATGGATCTCGATTCGCTGAACGATTATATTCAGCAGCTCAACCGTCCGGTGAAAGTGGAAACGATCAAGCCGGACCTGGCAGCGGCACGCGGTTTTCTCGAGCGCAAGCAGTTCATCCAGGATGGAGTCGTCACGACGCTCGGCATGCTGGTGTGCGGGCGGCACCCCGGAGACCGGCTCGGCTTCCGCTGCCACGTCCACGGGTACGTAGAGGTGCCGCAGGAGGTGGCGGTGGCGCAGGACAAACAGGACCTGATCGACAACATCCTGCCGCTGATGGAGAACAGCCTCTCCTACATTCTGCGGAACATCCAGATCGGGATTTCCGTCGAAGGCGGCGGAGCCGCCGTACCGCAATACCCCGAGGAAGTCTTGCGAGAAACGGTGAACAACGCCTTGGCCCACCGCGATTATTCCATCGACCGCCAAGCGATCATTTCGATCAAACCCGGCCAGCACGTCTCCATCCGCAATCCGGGATCGTTTCGCCCTCACCTGCTCATCGAGCACCCGGACGATCCCATCCCGCTGCGCCGGATCATCCCGGAGGCCAAGGCGCGCAACCCCAAGCTGGCGGACGTGTTGCGAGTCTATCGGAAATGGGAAGGCAAGGGCATCGGCATGGCTACGCTGGTGAATCTGTGCCTGGAGAACCGGATCGATCTTCCCACCTACCGCTTCTACAGCGAAGAAGTGCGCCTCTTTCTGAACGCCGGCCCCCTGCTCGGACCACGAATCGATGCCCTGCTCGATTCGTTCGACGCCTATATCGCCGGCAAGATGGCGGGCGGTCTCGGCGGCGAACAGAAGCTGGTGCTGGCGTACCTGATGAAGGCGCAATGGGCCGATGAACGGTACCGGTACACGATCCTGCTGACGCCTGACAACAATCACTTCGAACAGCTTCTGGCGCTGGAGCAAGTCGGGCTGATCTTCAGACACTCGCTCAGCACCGCCACGCGGCCGGTATTCGTCGTCGATAAGGTGCTGATGCAGTCGGACTATCGGGACGAGTTGGAGCGGATATTCGGCGACCTGAGGTCCGTCGATCCTCATTCGAGGAGATGCCTGAACATCCTGTGGCGCTATGGCAGGTTCTCATCAGCGGGGACGGCGACGGCAAAGAAGACCGCGTTCTCGCTCTGGTACGAAGACCACGGAGAAATTCAGGACATCAAGGAATTCGACCGGTTCTACCGGAAGGTCCGCTACACCTTCAACAAGCTGGAGCGAGACGGCTATATCGTGCGCCGCGGCGGTCGCGGCTTTGTGCTCAATCAGACGTATCGCGATGGTCGCCTGCCGTATGGGCAGTGATTGCATTTCCCGGCTTCGTCAGCCGGTACTTCTGCAGGCGGCTGCGCGGGTAGTCGGCAACGCGCCCGGATTCCAGACCTCCAGCCGATCGGAGAAGAGCATGACTTGTACGCTGGCGTTGCTCGTGTAGTCACGGTGAGCGACCGCGTTGACGATCGCTTCGGTCACGACCTCTGCGCCGCGGCTCCGTAGCCGAAATCTACTCCTTGAGCGCCAAGTGGACGATGACCGGCAGCGCAAAGCCCGCGGGCAACGATCCGGTCAGCCGCAGCCAGCCGCCGAAGTGCCGGAGCCGCGCGAAGGTGGTCGGTCCGGCGACGGTCGGCAGCGGGATATCCGTCCCCTCGTCGGTCCAGTGGATGCCGTCCGGCGCGATCTGTACCCGCGCGATAGCGGCGGCGGGCGCTACGCCGTCGATCAGGCGGATGAAGAAGATCGCCTCGCGCGCCCATGCCGCTTCGAACGGCTCGGTCGCGAACTCGCCCTCCCAGGTGGTACCGAGCTCGATCGCCGCGGTGTGACTCTGTCTCATCGCCTTCCCCTCACGCGGCCGTGGAGACCGCGACGCGGTCGAGGTAGAGGAACGCGCGGGTAGCGGCGTCGCTCTCCACGAAGAACGCGACGTTGAGCATCGACCACAGGTTGGGCATGGCCGGCAGCCGCATCGGCTCGATGCCGGTCACGTCCAGGTCGCGCTCGTTGCAACGGAATCCCAGAAAGCGCATTGCCGCCAGGTCGAAGTCGAGCCGCAGGTAATACCAGTTGTGTTTGGTAGCGATCTCGTTGTAGCAGAGACGCTGCCCGCCGCCCGGAACGTCGATCCAGTTGTTGGACTTGAAGTGGAAGTGCGACCAGGTCTTGCCGCGCGTGCCGATGTCGACCAGCGGCTCGCGCCGGTTCTTGTACTGCCAGCGCTCCGCGCGCCGGCCGTTCCACGCGTTGAGATAGCGGAGGTGCGGCATCACCCGCTGCGGCGCGGCCGCCTGCCCGTCGGCGTGCTGCAGGTCGAGCAGGACGCCGAACGCGCGCACCGCCGTCTCGCCCAGCTCCAGCGCGCTCGCCTCCGGCTTGAAGGTGACGATCGCCTCCACCCGCAGCGGTCCCCAGGTGCGGAACGTGTAGCGCTTGATCGCCGTGCAGAAGGTTCCCGGCTTGGCGCGCGTGGCCAGCTTGAGCGCGTAGCAGCCGCCGATCCCGCCGGAGGTGCCGGCGTCCCACATGGTCAGGTTGCTCAGCATCGGCGGCCGCATGTCCATGTACTCCGGCAGCATGGCGTCGATGCGGTCCTCGTAGTTGCCGATCAGCGCGCCCCAGCCGTTCATCCCGTCGTTGAAGTCGTCGTGGTAGAGCAGCCGCGGCAGGGGCTCGAAGGGACCCTGCAGGCCGGAGCTCATGGCGGTCGCCTGCATGGCCCCGTATTGTGCCATACTTTCGTCGCGCCGGCCCAGGGCTCCGGGGTGCGTCCGCGTCAGCGCTGTGCGCGGGCCGCGAGCGGCCGGAACCCATCCCAACCGGGCACGGCGGCAGCTTGCCGGACCCACGCCACCATCTGCGCCTCGTCAAGATCATCCTCGTGGATGTCGATCCAGCGCGAGTCCTTGTCCTTGCCCGCGCCGGGTGGAACGGGCCGCAGCAACACGCCTTGGAAGAACGTCACTTTGACGTAACGGGTGAACACGTGGTAGCTGAGGAACCAGCCCTGCCCCTCCACGCCATAGAAGGGCGAGTTCCACCTCACGGCTTTGCGCACGTCAGGCACGGAGCGCACGATGAGCGCGTCGAGACGGCGCCCGATACCGCGTTTCCAGCCCGGCATAGCCGCGATGTAGGCTTGCACGGGGGCGTCGCCGTCGGCCTTCGCGATCTGAGGGTTGCCGCCTGCAAGGAGCACCGGCTTCGCGCCGGCCCGCTTGGCAGCGACCGTCTCTGCGATCTCCATCGACTTCCTGGACGTTTCGTCGGCCATTTGCGTTCGCTCCAATCCGCGCTGTAAGCGGCTGAACGGTCGGGAATCCAAAGACAGACTAACCGCAATGCCCCGAGGAAGTCTTGACCGCGACTATTCCATCGGCCGGAGGCACCTCGACGGCGCAGGAGGGGTTGACGTGCGAGTGCAAGTTCCGCCGATCAAGTGTCAGGGCATAAAGACCAAGCTGGTGCCGGCGATTCTGAGCAGCATCGATCGCGATCCGGACGGACTCTGGATCGAGCCGTTTCTCGGCTCCGCCGTCGTGGCGCTGAACGTCGCGCCTAAGCGAGCGCTGCTGGCTGACAGCAATCCTCACCTGATCAGGTTCTACCAAGCGATCGAGGACGGTACGATTGATGGCCTGAAAACCAGGAGATTCCTCGAGTGGGAGGGTGGTCGCTTGGCAAGCCACGGGCAGGATCACTACAATCGCGTGCGCGATCGGTTCAACTCGACCGGCGATCCGCTCGATTTCCTCTTTCTGAACCGCTCCTGCTTCAACGGACTCATCCGATTCAACAGATACGGCAAGTTCAACGTACCGTTTGGGCACAAGAAACAGCGGTTCGCTCCGGCATACGTCACGAAGATCGTCAACCAGGTGGACCGCTTCCGGGAGGCCATCGAATTGTTCGACTGGCGTTTCGTGTGTCAGGACTACCAGGCGACGCTTCGGGAAGCGACTGCAGGTGATTTCGTGTACTGCGATCCTCCGTATGTCGGTCGCCACGTGGACTACTACGATAGTTGGGATGAGCGATCGGAGCGATCTCTGCACGGCGAGTTGAGCGGTACGGAAGCGCGCTTCATGCTTTCCACGTGGCACAGCAATGAGCATCGGGAAAACCACTGTCTGCAGACGCTCTGGAGCCGGTTTACGATCTCCACTCGCCAGCACTTCTATCACGTCGGCGCTCGTGAGACGAACCGGAAGCCGATGCTGGAAGCGCTGGTGACGAACTACGCTCCGGCGGCTCCGGGCTATAGGCCCCAGAGATCGCAGGAACAGTTGATGCTCTTCGAAAGGAGCGGCCGGTGTCTCGACACGGCTGACGTGGCATACGCCGAGACGGTGCCGTCGGCGAGCGGCTTGCACGGAGGCGGGCATCCGCCGTACAACGCCGGCGCATGAACGCGGATGCGGTCCTGGGGCGGCTGGCCTCGTACGCGGCCGAGCCGCCGCCATTCACGCAGGCGGCCCATGACGCCGCGCGGCTCTGCCTGCTGGATGCGCTGGGCTGCGCGGCGCTGGCGTTGCGGCACCCGGCGTGCACGCGCCTGCTCGGCCCGTTCGTGCCAAGTCAGAGCGATGCGGTGCCCGGCGGCGCCCGCGTGCCGGGCACTGCGCTGGTCCTGGACCCGATCCAGGCGGCGTTCAACATCTCGACGCTGATCCGCTGGCTCGACTACAACGACACGTGGCTGGCGGCCGAGTGGGGCCACCCGTCCGACAACATCGGCGCGCTGCTGGCGGTCGCCGACCACCTGAGTCGCACCGGACAGCGTCCGGTCACGGTGCGCGAGCTGCTGTCGCTGATCATCCGCGCCTACGAGATCCAGGGCGTGCTGGCGATCGATAACAGCTTCAATCGGGTGGGATTCGACCATGTGCTGCTGGTGAAGCTGGCCACCGCCTGCACCGTCACCGCTCTGCTCGGCGGCGACCGCGGCGCGGCGGCGGCGGCGGCGTCGCAGGCGCTGGTCGACGCCGGCCCGTTGCGCACCTACCGGCACGCGCCCAACACCGGGTCGCGCAAGTCCTGGGCGGCCGGCGATGCCGCCGCGCGCGGCGCGCAGCTCGCCTACCTGACCATGCGCGGCGAGCCGGGCTACCCGCGCGCCGTGGAGGCGCCGCGCTGGGGGTTCGACGCGGTCCTGTTGCGCGGCGGACGCCTGCGCTGTGGGCCGCTGGCCAGCCACATCGTCGAGCACGTGTTGTTCAAGGTCGACTTCCCCGCCGAGTTCCACGCGCAGACCGCGGCCGAGGCGGCGATCGCCCTCCACCCGCAGGTGCGCGGCCGCCTGGACCGGATCGAACGAATCGACATCCGCACGCAGGAAGCGGCGGTGCGGATCATCGACAAGACCGGCCCGCTGGCCAATCCGGCCGACCGCGACCACTGCCTGCAATACATCGTCGCGGTCGGGCTGCTGGCCGGGGAACTGACCGACCACCACTACGACGACCGGTTCGCCGCCGACCCGCGCATCGACCGGCTGCGGGCGGTGATGCGGGTGCGCGAAGAACCCGCCTACAGCGCCGGGTATCTGGAACCGGGCGAACGCTCGATCGCCAACGCCGTGCAGGTCGATTTCAACGACGGCACGAGCACCGCCCGCGTGGAGGTGATCTATCCGATCGGCCACCCGCGCCGGCGCACGGAGGCGCTGCCGCGGCTGCGGGCCAAGCTGCGGGCGAATCTGGCGACGGCGTTCGACGCCGAACGGGTCGAACGGATCGCGGCGTGGTTCGACGACGGCGAGCCGCTCGAACGCTTGACGGTCGACCGGTTCGTCGACACGCTGGTCACGGAACCGTGAATCGCACTGCCGCGGCCGCGGTCGTCGCGCTGGCGCTGGCGCCTTGCGCTTCTCTGTCGGCGGAGGGCGGTGGACCGGCCGCCGGCCGGCTTTCGATCTACCATTGGTTCGATTACATTCCGCAGCAACTCCTGGATCGGTTCTCCGCCGAGACCGGTATCGAGGTGAGCATGGACGTCTACGAGTCCAACGCGGAGATGCTGGCGTCGCTGCAGGCGGGTGGGCTCGGCTCCTACGACGTGGCCGTGCCCAGCGAATATATGGTGCGGATCATGGCCGACGAGGGGATGCTGGACGAGATCTCACCGGGCGAGCTGACCAACGCCGGCAACATCGAGGCGCGATGGATGGATGTGTCCTACGACCCGGGCCGCCGGCACTCGATCCCGTACCAGTGGGGCACCACCAGTTTCGCCGTGAACCGCGACGTCTACGCCGGCGACATCGATACGACCGCGATCCTCTTCGACCCGCCCGTGGCGCTGCGCGGCAGGATCAACGTGCTCGAAGATCGGCGCGAGGTCCTGCTGCTGGCATCGCTGCATCTGGGAATTCCGCAGTGCACGACCGACCCCGAGCACCTGCAGGCGCTCGACGCGCTCCTGCAGGGCGCCCGGCAGCACTGGGCATCGTTCGGGTCGGAAACCGCCAAGGACGCTCTGGAATCGGGCGCCGTCGCCGCCAGCATGATCTACAACGGCGAAGCGGCCCAGGCGCGCGAGGCGGGCGCGAACGTCGAGTACGCCTATCCGCGCGAAGGCTTCGTCACGTGGATGGACAACGTGGTCCTGCTGCAGGACGCTCCCAACCGCGCGAACGCGATCCGGTTCATGGACTTCCTGCTGGAGCCGGAGAACATCGCGGCGGTGAGCGACTACGTGCGCTCCGCCGCCGGCGTCGAGGGCGCGGATGCGCTGCTCGATGAGGAGTTGAAGTCCTCACCGGAGTACGCGCCGCCGGCGGATGCGCCGCCGGGCACCTTCGTCGCCGCTTGCGATCCGGAGACCCGAGCGCTCTATGATGGGCTCTGGACCCGCCTGCGGGACCGGGCCGGGGTCCCGAAGTGAGGGTTTCGGATGCACGTATTGATGACCGGTTCGGCCGGCGCCCTGGGGCAGGTGCTGATCGCCGGGCTGCGCGGCCGGCACGAGCTGCGCGGCTACGACCTGTTGCCCACGCCGGGCCTTGCCGACGCGGTGGCCGGCGCTCTGGGCGACCTGGAGAAGCTGACGGGCGCCGCGGCCGGGGTGGACGGCATCGTCCATCTCGGCGCGGTGGTCGGCGGCGCGCACCGTTGGGAGGACGTCCTGTCGGCCAACATCGTCGGCGTCCGCAACGCGCTGGAAGCGGCGCGGCGCGCGAACGTGCGGCGCTTCGTGTTCGCCAGCCGCGCCGGCTTGGTGGAACGCTATCCGCGCAGGCTGACGCGCACGGTCGACCTGCCGACCCGGCCGTTCGACGACTACTCGGTCAGCAAGGCGTTCGGGGAGCAGCTCGGCTACCGCTACCACGCCGAGTTCGGCATCGAGTTCGTCGCCGTCCGCATCGGCAGTTTCCGCCCCAGGCAGGCGGACACCCGGCACCCACACGACCTGAGTCACGGCGACGCCGTGCGGGTGTTCGAGGCGGCGCTCACCCACCCCGGCGTGGGGTTCGAGGTTGTCTTCGGCGTCTCTGACGCGGTATGGCCGCTGTACGACCTGGATCACGGGCGCCGCGCCATCGGCTACCACCCGCAGGACCGCTGCGAGCTCACCGAACAGGCCGACACCTCGCCCCGCTTCCGCGACTGAGGCGGGATGAATACCGACCACGCCGGCCGCAGCCTGTTCAAGCTCGACAACAGCGTCAGCGGCTGGCGTATGGTACCATCGGCGCGGGAGGCGGCGGTGTGGCTATCGAGATAGTGCGGGGTACGACCCTCAAGGAAGTATCCCGCGCTGCGCTGGAGGAGTGCCTTTCGCAGCACACTGGTCTCTCCGGGGAACTGTTCATCGGCTATCCGATCATTGCGACGGCCAGCGGTCCATTCCTGATCGACGCACTTCTCGTGTCCCGAGACATCGGTGTCGTCGTCTTCGACCTCATCGAAGGACATGAACCCGGCAACTATCGACAGCGTCAGGACGACGCAGCCAATAAACTGGACGCCAGGCTTCGGACCCACTCCGAGCTGGTGCGGCGCAGAGATCTGCGCATCCCGATCAACCCCGTTTCGTTCGCTCCGGCACTCCCGACTCACGCTACCGAATCGGCCATAGACGAATATCCGCTTGCCAATCGAGACACGCTCATCGAGCACCTGAGCGGCATGACCTGGGCGGCGGCAACGGATGCATTATATCGATCCGCTCTGTCTGTGATCGAGAACACCTCCACCATTCGCCATAGCAGAACACGGCGCGCCGTGGACCGCGAGGACTCCAGAGGCGCCAAGCTGAAGTGTCTGGAAGACAAGATTGCTACGCTCGACAGCATGCAAAGCAAGGCCGTCATCGAGACGGTGGACGGCGTGCAACGCATTCGCGGCTTGGCGGGATCGGGAAAGACCATCGTGCTGGCCTTGAAGGCGGCCTATCTGCATGCGCACCATCCCGACTGGCGGATCGCGGTAACCTTCAATACGCGTTCCCTGAAGGGCCATTTCCACCGCCTCATCAATACATTCTGCCTGGGGCAGATGGGAGAAGAGCCGGACTGGGAGCAACTCCGCATCGTCAACGCATGGGGTGCCCCGGGAGCGGCCGACCGGGATGGAATCTACTACGAATTCTGCCGTGTCAACGACGTCGATTACCTGGACTTCAAGACCGCGCGAAGCAAATACGGCATGAACGCCGCGTTCGCTCGATCCTGCCAGCATGCTCTGAGCCAGGCAACCCACGAAGAGCCGGCGTATGACGTGATTCTGGTGGATGAGGCGCAAGATTTTTCGCCCTCGTTCCTGCAGCTCTGCTATCGTTTGCTCGATGATCGGAAGCGACTGATCTATGCGTACGACGAGTTGCAGAGCCTCACCGGGATGTCCTTGCCCGCGCCGGAGGAGATCTTCGGCGCAGATTCGGAGGAATCGCCGCGTGTCCCGTTCGGTGGCCATACGCACGGTTCTTTGAGTCATGACATCGTTCTGGAGAAATGCTACCGCAACTCACGCCCGGTGCTGGCTACCGCCCATGCTCTTGGATTCGGTATCTATCGGAAGTCGCGTGCCCAGGATGACATCGGGCTGGTGCAGATGTTCGATCATCCTCGCCTGTGGGAGGAAATCGGCTATCAATGCAAAGCCGGAGCACTCCAGCCGGGAGCCACGGTTACCCTTGCCAGGACGAGCGATACGAGCCCGAAGTTCCTCGAAGACCACTCTCCCGCGGACGACCTGATCCGGTTCGTTTCCTTTGACCGGGCCGAGGAGCAGGCCAAGTGGCTGGTGGAGCAGATCCAAATGAATCTGTCGTCCGACGAACTTCGGCGTGATGACATCATGGTGATCAACCCGGATCCCGTTTCGACGCGCAGGCAGGCGGGACCAATACGCAAGCGACTGCTGGACGCAGGTATCCAATGCCATATTGCCGGCGTCGACACTGACGCCGACATCTTCGGCGGTGACCTGGATTCGGTAACGTTCACCGGCATTCACCGCGCCAAGGGCAACGAGGCCGCGATGGTCTACATCATCAATGCTCAGGACTGCTACGATTCCCGATTCGGTCTGGCAGAGATCAGGAACCGGTTGTTCACCGCCATGACGAGGAGCAAGGCATGGATTCGCGTACTTGGGATTGGGGATCCCATGCGGGGATTGATCGAAGAGTATGAGAACCTGAAGTCGCACGATTTCGCGTTGCAGTTTACCTATCCCACTCAGGAGCAGCGTGAGCGTTTGCGAATCGTCCATCGAGACATGTCTGATCAGGAGCGAAACCGGGTACGTATCAGTGAACGAGAGTTGTCGAAACTGGTTTCTCGCTTCGAATCCGGAGCGGTTCACGTCGACGATCTTGACCAGGACGTGATCGAGAAGCTGAAACAGCATCTGTTGCAGACCGGTTGAGATGCCGACGCCGAACGGAACCAGGAATCGGATCAACGATCTGATCGGCTACCTCGTCGAGAGGGGTCTGGCGGATGCTCAGCACTACGCCTATCTGGAAGACGTCGGGAGCGGTCTCCTCCGAGTCTCCTTTCAAGGCGCGAAGCAGGTGTCCATCGCACTGAGAGATCGGAGCTATGGCGATATCTATGAGCTACTGGCGGAAGCTCGCGCATACAACGTCAAGATGCTCGATGGCGCGCTGATTCAGATGATGTACCTGTTCGCCGACCGGAAGGTGAGCCGCCACCGGCTCGCGTTCTTTCCGGCGCCGCACCTCGAGGAGTTTCAGAACAGTCCCGAAATCTACCTGACCGATCAGATGTACGCCGATGTGGTCGCCCGCAACGTCGTTCCGGTTCCACTGCGCTTCGACTATGATGCGGCTGGAAACGCCGAACTGGCCACAACTCACCCACGCTCGCACCTGACGCTCGGTCAATATCGAAACTGCCGCATTCCGGTCACGGCGCCAGTGACGCCGCATCGATTCATCGAGTTCATCTTGAGGAACTTCTACCACCGGGCGTTCTCGCTTCGCGCACAGGAGTTGCCCGCCGCCGGTGAGGCGTTTGCAGAGACGATCCGGTCCCGAGAGCGCCGCCTGCTGCACGTTACCGTACCGGCGTGACCGACTTGGCTATGAGTACTGACTCGACAAGCCGCAGCCTGTTCAATCTCGACAACAGCGTCAGCGGCTGGACCGGGCTGCGCTACCTGGAAGAGTGGGCGGGGCGCTGCCCGAAGCTGGCGCCCTCTTCGAACCGCAGAGGCAAGTTTCGACTTCCGGGGATACGCCTCCGAAGTGATGGAGCACTATCGTCCCACTCCGGAGGAGATCGCCGGTCGCGTGAGACGTCTGTTGGAGGAGGTCGAAGGGCCGTGCGATGACCCTATGCCGCCGGGGTTCCCGGCGCGCGACACGACCATGGAAGCCTGGCTGGACGTCGAGCTGCCTGATTTCGGTCAAACGCCGAAACAGATGCTGAGCAGCGGCGACGCAGGCACGCTGTTTCTCCTCGACCGATTCGTCAACGCTATCGCGACGTCCAGGGCGCTCAGCCACCCTCGCGTCGTTCGCGATATGGTTAGGCGCCGTCTGGAAATCCGGTTTCGGGAAGCTCGGTCGCCTGATCCGCTGATCCCGGAACTACGGAATGATTTCGCCGTGGAAGAGCCCGGAAACCGCTTCGAACGGTGGCTGGACGCTTCGAACCCGATGTTCGGAAATGTGTCTCCGAGACAGTTCTTCGACGCCGAGGAGGTCGACGCAAGGCGCGTCCTCGAGATTTCCAGCTTCCTCGATTCGATTGATAGCGGAGCCTTCTCATGACTTGCACCGTTGGAGAACTGCCGCTCCATGCGGGACGGGAATATGCAAAGGCGCACTGGCATCGAGCCGTGCCGCCATCGTCCGAGGGATGACCGCAGCCATCCACTCGAACGACGGAGCTCCCTGCTTAGGCGGCGATCATCCCGTGTGGGTCGATCACGAACTTGGTCGCCGCGCCCTTGTCGAAGTCCTGGTAGCCCTGCGGGGCGTCGTCCAGGGAGATGACCTGCGCGTTGACCGCCTCCGCGATGCGCACCTTGTCGTAGAGGATCGCCTGCATGAGCTGGCGGTGGTAGCGCATCACCGGGCACTGGCCGGTGGTGAAGTGATGGGACTTGGCCCAGCCCAGGCCGATGCGGATCCCCAGGTTGCCGATCTTGGCGTTGTCGTCGACGCCGCCCGGATCGCCGGTAACGTAGAGGCCGGGAATGCCGATGCCGCCGCCGGCGCGGGTGACCTCCATGACGGAGTTGAGCACCGTCGCCGGCTGCTCCACGGCGGCGTCCTTGCCGTGACCGCGCGCTTCGAAGCCCACGCAGTCGACCGCCTGGTCGACCTCCGGCTCGCCCACGATCTCCGCGATCTGCTCGCCCAGGGTTGCGTCCTGAGTCAGGTCGACGGTCTGGCAGCCGAAGCTGCGCGCCTGCGCCAGCCGTTCGGAGATCATGTCGCCGACGATGACGACGGCGGCGCCCAACAGTTGACAGGAGTGCGCGCACGCCAGCCCGACCGGGCCGGCGCCGGCTACGTACGCGATCGAGCCCGGTCCCACGCCGGCCGTGAAGGCGCCGTGGAAGCCGGTCGGGAAGATGTCCGACAGCAGCGTCAGGTCCTTGATCTTGGCCATCGTCACGTCGCGCTCGGGCAGCTTCAGCAGGTTGAAGTCGGCGTACGGGACCATCACGTACTCGGCTTGGCCTCCGATCCAGCCGCCCATGTCGACGTAGCCGTAGGCGGCGCCGGGTCGCGCGGGGTTGACGTTCAGGCAGATGCCGGTATTGGTCTCCTTGCAGTTGCGGCAGCGGCCGCAGGCGATGTTGAAGGGGACGCTGACGATGTCGCCGGCGGAGATGAACTCCACGTCGCGTCCGGCCTCGATCACCTCACCGGTGATCTCGTGTCCCAGGATCAACCCCTCGGGCGCGGTCGTGCGGCCGCGCACCATGTGCTGATCGCTGCCGCAGATGTTGGTCGAGACGATCTTGAGGATGACGCCGTGGTCGCACTTGCGATCGCCAAGCGTCAGCTCGGGGAAGTCGATCGACTGTATCTCGACCACGCCGGGCTTGATGTAGGCCACACCTCGATTGCTTGCCATCTGAATCCCTCCGGGTATGGGTCGTCGTGAACGGCCCCACTCTACGCGCCCGGAGTCCGGCCGGCAAGCCCCATGGCGTTCACGGTGTTCACTTCAAGAGGCTGTTCGGAGCGCCGATGATGGTGGGCAGCGGTCGTAGCGGCTCTCGAAGCAAGCGAACCCGCGTTTGCGGACTGGCAGGAGGCGACCGATTGGGTCCGGCGCCGTTCCTGATAGATACCAGACCGTATGGGATGGATTTGTCGAGCGTTATGGCGTCGGCGCGCTGCCGGTTTCGGCGGTCGAAGCCAGCCTTCCGCCGGTCCGTCGCTACGCCCGTGGAGCTGCTGGCGGACGCGTGACCCCGGCTCAGCCGGCCGCCAGCCGCGTGCCGAGCCGCCGCGTGAGCGCTGCGATCGGCACCCACAGCACGGCGATGATGCCTGCGGCCGCGGCCAGTTGGCCCCATACCTCGCCCAGCCGGGCGCCGTTCAGCGTCACCTCGAAGATCGGGTTGATGATCCAGTAGGTCGGCAGGAGCTTCGGGATCCACTGCGGCCAGTTCGGAAACAGGTAGAACACGGTCGGTCCCATCAGCAGGAAGCCGGTGCCCTTTATCAGGGCATACAGGGCGGTCGGGTCCTTGGATACCGTGCCGTAGATGAGCCCGATCTGGGCGCACAGCGCCGCTGCAAGCAGCAGTACCACCGTCAACGACAACGCCTCGACCTGCCGCGCGCCGTTGAGCCACAGGGTGACCAGCGCCATGACGGCGCCCAGGACGAAGCCGGCGATCCCCTTTGCCGCCACCACCTCGCCCAGCCTGGCGGGGGTCACCGACAGGGCCAGCAGCGTTCCCTTCGCCTGCTCTTCGGCCAGGCTCAGCGCCGGCAGGTACACGCCGACGATCATCAGCGCGTACATCACCAGCAGCGGAGTGAGGCGCGCGGCGATGGGCAGCGCGGTGGAGCCGAAGCCGGTGATGATCACGTCCACCGGCGGCTGCGATCCTTCCACCCGGCGGATCAGGTCCAGCGTGGTGACGGTCAGGATGATCCGGTCGGCGGCGCGCGCCTGACCGCCCACGAACAGCTCCAGCGGCGGCCGCGCGCCGGCCCGCACGCGATCGTCGAAGTCCGCGGACAGCACCAGCCCCGCGTCCAGGTCGTGGGAGGCGAGGCGGCTGCGGAGCTCCTCCTGGTCATCGAGCCGTGAGAGTTCGATACCGCCGGTGCCGGCAAGCGCGGCGGTGATCTCGGAGGCCCCCCGGTCGACGACGCCCAGCCGCGGCTGCGGGTCGAACAGCGATCCGAACACCACCTGGATCAGCGCGGTCAACACGAACGGTACGAGCAACCCGTACAGGACCATCGGCGAGCGGGGGCCCAGCCGCAGATCCTTTCCCAGGATCAGCAGCACGCGGTTCATGCTCATCGAAGCGCTCTCCTGCCGCCCAAGCGGCGGACCGCATTCACGTGACCAGTACCCGCCGCCTCAGGACGAACCAGCCGGCCGTGAAGAAGGCGGCCGCCCAGGCGAGCGACAGGCCCAGGTGGCCGGCGGCGTCGGCCCAGCGGGCTCCGTGCGCGGTCACGTCGACCAGCGCCTGCACCAGCGGCCAGGTCGGCAGCGCGCGAACCCACGGCGAGGCGCTGCCCGGAAACAGGGCCGCCATCGCCGGGATCATCATCGGCACCATGAACATCACCCCGCCGAGCAGGTTGGCCATCATGTCCCGGCCGATGCAGCCGGCGATCATCGCTGCGCCGGAGACGAGCGCCGCGCCGGCGATCATCAGCGCCGCCAGCAGCAGCGGCTCCGTCGACCACAGCCCGATGGCGGCCATCAGCACGACGCCCTGCGCCAGCCCGAGCGCGATGCCGGTGAGGCCCTTGGCGGCCAGCAGGTCGCCGGCCGTGGCCGGCGTGACCAGCAGCGCCGCGGCGGTGCCGGCGTGCAGTTCGCGGGAGATCAGCGACGACATGCCGAACAGCTCCATGAGCAGGACCATGACCACGACGATCGGCCGAAACAGCTCCCGAGCGGTCACCTGGGAGCCGGCGCGGTCTTCGCCGACGACCGTGTAGAGCTCCTGCGGGTTCGAGATGCTCACCGGCAGCGGCGTTCCGGCGACCGCGTACGCCAGTTCGCGGACCAGGGCGGACATCGCCGCGCGCGTCTCCTCCGGCACGCCGGCGTCCACCAGGACCTCCACCGGCGTCCGCCGGCCGGCGTGCAGCGCTTCGACGAATCGATCGGGAAACGTCAGGCCGATCGCCACCCGCACCGCCGCCGCGCCGCGCGGCGCCCGCTGGTCCGCGCTCCGCGCGATGGTGATCGAGCCGGACTCGTCGCGCCACGCCCTGCGCTCGCCGGCCACGACCATCCGCAGGCTGCCGGCGTCCGGGAACGGGATCACCTGGAGCGCCGTCTCGCCGCCGGCGCCGCCGGCCGCCTGCACGGCGGCCTGGTCGATGCCGCTGACGCCCACCGTGATCGACTCGTTCACCCGATTCGGCAGCAGCCAGAAGACCACGATCAGAAACGCCAGCGAGAGCGCGGTCAGGAACAGCCACAGGCGGTCGCGCACGTATTCGCGGACGTCCTTGGCGATGATCGCGCCGACGATCGCCGGCCGGGACACGGTGCGGGTCATCCGGCGAGATGCCTGCCGGTCATCTCGATGAAGATCGCCTCCAGCGATGCCTCTTCGGTGTGCACGGTGACCAGCTCGGGCGCGTTGAGCGCGGCGCGCAGCGCTTCGTCCGCCCCATCGGCGTCCAGGTCTATGCGGCGTTCGATCAACTCACCGTCGCGGCGTACCTGCACCCGCGCCGACCGGGTGCCGTGGCGCAGCTTGAGCGATTCGGGCGTGTCGACGGCGTACAGCGTGCCCTCGTTGATGAACGCGACGCGGTCGGACAGCTCGTCGGCCTCGTGCATGTCGTGCGTGGTCAGCAGGACCGCCGCGCCGCGCGCCGACTCCTCCTCGATCAGACGGCGGATGGCGGCGGCGGAGACCGGGTCGAGGCCGTCGGTCGGTTCGTCCAGGAACAGCACGTCGGGAGCGTTGACCAGCGCGCGGGCGATCATCAGCCGCTGGCGCATCCCCTTGGAGTACTTGCCGACGCGGTCGCGGGCGCGGTCGGCCAGCCCCACGCGCGCCAGCAGCGGGGCGGGGTCGAGGCGCCTGATGCCGAACAGGCTGGCGAAGAAGCGCAGGTTCTCCTCGGCCGACATCGACTCGTAGAGGTTCTTTTCCTCGAAGCAGACGCCGATGCGCGCCTGCAGCGCCGGATCGCCGGCGGTCACGTCGGTTCCGAGCACGCGCGCGGTGCCGGACTGGGGGCGCATGCGGCCGATCAGGATCTTGATCGTGGTCGACTTGCCGGCGCCGTTGGGTCCCAGGAAGCCGAGTACCTCGCCGGCGCCCACTTCGAAGCTGATCCCGCGCACCGCCTGAACGTCGCCGTAGGAGTATTTCAGGTCGCGGACCTCGATCGCTGCGCGCATGTCGTGCCGACTCCTCGCCGGCGCCCGCCGGCCCGCCTGAGTATCCGTCATGCGGCCGGCGTATGCTACCCGCGATGCGATCCGTCACCGCCCGGCCCACCCTCGATCCACACTGCTTCTGTTGCGGGCAGTCGAACGCGCAGGGACTCAAGCTCCGCTTTCGCTACCCGCAACCCGGCGAGGCCACCACCTCGTTCGCCATCCCCGATCACTTCACCGGCTGGAAGGACGTGGTGCATGGCGGTCTGTTGGCCATGGTGCTCGACGAGACCATGGCGCACGCCTGCGCCGGCAAGGGGTTGAACGGCTTTACGGGCGAGATCTCCGTCCGCTTCCGGCGGCCGGTGCGGATCGGCACGGTCGTAGAGGCGACCGGGCGCATCCTCTCCGAGCGGCGGCGCGTGGTGACCACCGCGGCGCGGCTCGCCGCCGGCGGCACGACGATCGCCGAGGCGCAGGCGACCTTCTTCGTGCCGGCCGACCCCTCGTCATCGAGCTGACCGGCGCGGCGGCGGGGAGCCCTTCGCCTCAATCCGGGCGGCTGGGAACGTGCACGACCTCGCGCGCCTTGCTGCCCTGCGCCGGGCCGACGATGCCGCGCGCTTCCATCTCCTCGACCAGCCGGGCGGCGCGGTTGTAGCCGATCTTGAGCTTGCGCTGCAGGTAGGAGGCGGACGCCTTGCCGGCCGCCAGCACGATGTCGAGCGCCTGCTCCATGACCGGATCATCGCTGCCTTCGGCGGTCGGGCCGCCATCCATCTCTTCCTCCTCGAACAGCACGTCCTCATCGACGTAGTCGGGCTCTCCCAGGGTGCGGACGTGATCGGCGACCGCCTCGACCTCCTCGTCGGAGAGGAACGCCCCCTGGATGCGGATCGGCGCCGGGTCCCACGCGGAAGCGAACAGCATGTCCCCGCGGCCGAGCAGCTTCTCCGCGCCGACGCCGTCCAGGATGATGCGCGAGTCGAACTTGCCGGCGACCATGAAGGCGATGCGCGACGGGATATTGGCCTTGATCAGGCCGGTGATGACGTCGATCGACGGCCGCTGCGTGGCCAGCACGATGTGCATGCCGACCGCGCGCGCCATGGCCGCCAGCCGCGCCAGGGTCGCTTCCAGCTCCTTGCCGCTGGTCGCCATCAGGTCGGCCAGCTCGTCGATGATGATGACGATGTAGGGCAGCTTCTCCGCGGCCTTGCGGTTGAAGGAGGCGATGTCGCGCACCCCCACCTCGTCGAGCAGGGAGTAGCGCCGCTCCATCTCGAACAGGCAGTACTGGAGCGCCTGGAAGGCGCGCTTCGATTCGGTGATCACCGGCGTCAGCAGGTGCGGGATGTCGTTGTAGAACTTGAGCTCGACGATCTTGGGGTCGATGAGCAGCAGCCGGAGCTGCTCCGGCGTGCGCGCGCAGATCAGGGAGCAGATGATCGAGTTGACGCAGACCGACTTGCCCGATCCGGTCGCGCCGGCGATCAGCAGGTGCGGCGTCTGCGCCAAGTCGACGATCTGGCACTCGCCGGAGATACCCTGCCCCAGAGCGATGGGAAGCCGGGTGGACTTGGAACGGAAGTTCTTGTGCTCCAGCAGCGTGCGAAAGCCGACGATGGCGCGCGTGCGGTTGGGCACCTCGATGCCGACCGCGTGCTTGCCGGGGATCGGCGCGACGATGCGCACGCGCGAGGCGGCGAGCTGCAGGGCGATGTTATCCGCCAAGTTGACGATGGAGGAGAGTTTCACGCCCGGGGCGGGCAGGATCTCGTACATGGTGATGGCCGGCCCGCGGCTGATGCCGGTGACCTTGGCGCTGATGCGGAACTCCTGCAGCGTCTCGGTGAGCACGCCGGCGTGCTGTTCCGCTTCGGCCTGCAGTTCGGCGTCGGGGCGGTTGTGGTGCTCGTCCAGCAGCCGGTCGATCGGCACGTGGTAGCCGGTGGGCGCCGGCCGGCCGTGCGCGGCCCCGTTGCGGCCGGTCCCGTTGCCGGCGCGGTTGTGGCTGGCGGCGCGGGATGGAGTCGGACGTACCGCCGGGTCGGGCGGTGCGGGGGGCTCCGGGGGCTCGGGATGCCCTGCGGGCTCGTACGGCCCCGGATGCGCCGCCGGCTCTGCGGGGGCTTCCGGGGCCGCGGCCGGGTTCGTAGCGGCCGGGGTCGCTGCGGCCAGGATCGCCATGAACGGCTCCCGGCTCTGCAGGATCTTCGCCCCGTCGTATCGGTCGACCGGCTCGGCGGCCGGCTCCGGTTCGGGCTGCGGTTCCTCGGCGGGCGTGTCGCGGGCGGGTTCCGGCGGCGCCAGAAGCGCCACCGGTATGCCCAGCTTCTGGGAGATGCCGCTCAGCAGCACCACCGCGGCGCCGGCCGTCAGCAGCAGCACGAACAACAGCAGCACGCTGGTGGGCCGCCCCATGGCGCCGACGAGCGCGGCGGGAAACGGCGGCGGCTCGGCCATGGTCAGGAGGTGGGACAGAGAGGCCGCAATCGGGATGATGAGCACGGCCACCGGCAACGCCACGTGCAGGCTCGGCATCCGCTGATGGGACGGCCGCCCGACCGCATAGGCGACTGCGTACAGGTAGAGCGGCACCAGCATCGCCGCCCAGCTCAGGCTGCCGATCAGGAAGGCGCCGGGAGCGAGCAGCAGCACGGCCCCCGGCTGCTGCCGGAGCTGTTCGCCGGAGAACGCTGCCAGCACTGTCGACAGGCACAACACGCTGGCGATCACGGCGGCGGCGAGCGCCAGGGCCCAGTTGGACCACTCCGGCATCCGCTCCATCAGGCTGACGCGCTCAGGCGTCGAATCGCGCGTAGCCACCCTCACCTCCCTCAAACTGCTTATCGGCAGGCCGGCGGCGGCGGCTGAAGCGTTCGGCGGCTACCAGCGCAGCAACAGGCCGGCGGCGCCGAGCGGCAGAAGGTAGGCCGCGAACCACGCCAGCCGGTCGCGGCGCAGGACCGCCAGCAGGGCGCTCAGGCAGAGCGTTCCCATCAGCAGCGCCGCCGCGAATCCCGCGGTGAGCGCCGCGGCGCCGGTCTCGCGGAACAGGCCGCCGGCGTCGTTCAGGCTCAGCGCCAGCGCCCCCAGCACCGCGGGCACCGAAACCAGAAAGGCGAACTCGCCGGCGTTGCGGCGGTCGAGCCCGCCGAACAGGCAGACCGCGACGGTAGCCCCGGCGCGCGAGATGCCCGGCAGCACGGCGATCCCCTGCGCGATGCCGACCGCGATCGCCAGCCACAGGCCGGGCTGGCGATCGCCGGATGGGGCGTTCGGCCGCAGGCGGGTGGCAAGCAGAATGGCGGCGGTGGCGATGAAGGCGGCGGAGACGGCGGTGAGCGTGCGCGCCGGCGGGAGCAGGAAGCGGCTGACTGCCAAGCCGACGACCGCAGTCGCGGCGGAGGCGGCGACTATCGCCGCCAGCAGCCGCAGGTCGCCGCGGTCGGCGGCTGCGGCGCGTCCAGCGATCAGGAGCGCCCCGGCGCGGATCAGCGCGGCCAAGCGAGTTCGGAAACGGTAGCAGATCACCACGAGCGTGGAGACGTGCAGCAGCACGTCGAACAGCAGCGGTGGCTCCTCGATCCGCAGCCACGCCCGCGCCACGACCAGATGGCCGGAACTGGAGATCGGCAGGAACTCGGTCGCGCCCTGCAGCAACCCCAGTCCGAGCGCTTCGACGATGCTCACGGCCCGGTCTCGCCGTCCGGCAGATCGACGGTCACCAAGTGGCGCTCGGCGGCCAGTCCCGGCACCCGGACGCGCTGCACGGCCGCAGGATACGGCAACGCGCGCAGCGCCGCGTCGATCGCCGCGCGCGTGCCGGCGTAGGCCAGCAGGCGCGGAGCCAGGCGCTCGCGGGCGACGGCGGCGGCCAGCTCGGGCAGCGGGGCGACGGCGCGCGCGGTGACCAGGTCGAACCGCTCGCCGGCGGCGCGCGCGGCCACGCGCGCGTTGCGCAGCCCCAGGTGCGCCACCGCCGCGGACAGGAACGCACGGCGCTTTTCCGAGCGCTCGATCAGAGTGAAGGAGAGCCGCGGCAGGGCGATCGCCAGCGGGATCGCCGGCAGGCCGGCGCCGGAGCCCAAGTCGGCGACCGCCGGACCGAACCGCCGCACCAGCGGGACCGCCGTCAGCCCATCCAGGACGTGGTGGGTGACCAGCCGCTCGCGGTCCGCCTTGACGAACCGGTAGACCCGGTTCCAGCGGTCCAGCTCGGCCACGTATGCCGCCAGGGCCCCGGCGTCGGCATCCACGCGCAGGGCCGCCAGCCCGCGTCGCAGGGCGGCCGTGAACGCGCATGCCGGCGGTCTCATCGGCCCAACAGTGTCACGGAACCGGGGCCGGGACCGAGGTTCCGGAAGATTGGGTCGCGCAGGGTCAGGGACTTGACGAACCCCAAGGATCGACGAGGCATGACGATGACGATTATTCTCGTCGGAGGTACGTTGACTGATACTCCCATGGCGGACCCTATGGAACCGGGCAATGCGACCACGCGCCCCGCTCCCGCGGCGCCGGCCTCTCAGCAGGCATTGAACGCGCTGCTACGCGACGTTCTGCCACCGCAAGGCGCGTGGAACGAAGCCGCGTACCTGTGGCTCACCGACCAAAGCAACCGCCTCATCGAAATCACGGACGGCTGCATTGAGGAATTGCCGATGCCCACCTCCACCCACCAGGCCGTGCTCCTGTTCCTCTATGACCTGTTCCGAGCCTACCTCAAGCCACGCGGCGGCATCGTGATGGTCGCCGCGCTGCGCATGCGCGTCCGCGCGGGCACGTTTCGCGAGCCCGATCTGCTGCTGCTCCGCGATCGCGCCGACCGTCGCTACCAGGACCGCTACTGGCTGGGCGCGGACCTGGTGGCCGAAGTGATCAGCCCGGACAATCCTGACCGGGACTTGGTGGAGAAACGGATCGACTACGCAGAGGCGGGCATTCCTGAATACTGGATCGCCGACCCGCGTGACGAGACGATCACCGTACTCACCTTGCAGGACGGCGCCTACGTCGAGCATGGCGAATACGGGCGCGGCGTCGTGGCGAGGTCACTGCTGCTCGACGGCTTCGCCGCCGACGTGGGAGCGGTGTTCGACGCCCCGACGGCCGGACCCTGAGCGGCGCGCCAAGCGCGGCCACGCCGGCACGCAGATTACCGACCGGCATCCGGACGTTTTCGGGAGGTCCGCCGGGAGGAATGCTACTTGGAGTTCAGCAAGGAAACCCGCGTGGCTTGCAAATAGAAGTCGATTTCTAGAATGTCGGTTCATGGTGGAACGGCGCCTGACGCCGGTGCTGCTCGCGCGGCTCCGCAGCAACGGCCGACCTGTGACTTACGCTCGATCAGGCGGTGGCTGCGGCAGGGCGTCGTCGAGGATGTGCGCGATCAGCGCCTTGAGGGTGGGGGAGTCGGGCGAAAGCGTGGCGAACTCGGTCTGGTTGACGCGCAGGTAGCGCCAGACGATGCCGGCGGCGTCCCGCACGCGCCGGCACCACTCATCCATGGCAGCGTCTTTCAGATCGGTTCCTTCCCAAACACGGCCCTTGGTTTCGATGATCCAGTTCACTTCGCCGTTCTCGGTCTGTTGGACGGCCACCCAGTCGGGGTAGTAGAAGCCGATGGCGCTGCTCGCCTTCAGGTAGTCGACGCGGAAGGCGGTGCCGGAGTTGCCCTGGTCGGTGGTACCCAGCGCGGCGAAGCGCAGAACGTCGGCAGCGCGGTCCAGGAACTCGGCGAAGCTCCGCTCGAACGGGTTGTAGGTCGCCACGTAATTGAACACGGTCTTCTCCGCTTCGAGCGGCGGCAGGTTGCGGCGCCAACTGAACGGCTTGGTGTGCGACAGCCGGAAGTTGGCGCTTTCGAACTCCAACGAGCGGCGTTCGACGGTGAGCTTTCCGATTGCGGCGGCCAGGTACTTGGCGATACCGTCCCGCAACTCCAACCGGGCCAGGTGCGCGCGGATCTCGACGTCCTCAGAATCGGTCGGCCGGCCGAAACACCGGACCGCCACGTACAGCCGAACGATGGGGTACAGTTCGGCGAACCGGTTGGTCAGCCCGGTTCGCTTGATTACGTCGCCCGTGATGCCGGCCAACAGCTCCCGCGCCGAACGTGGCTCCGGCGCCAAGTCTTCCTGATGGACCTCGGTCTCCGTAGTAGCGAAGTCCATCTTCAGCCTGATTCGCACCGGCTCCGACAGCTCGTTCGAGTCGTAGATCGCTGCGAGCGACTGCACGTCGAGCTCCGACAGCTTGCGCGAGTCGTGCGTCAGACTTGGCTTGGTGATGGGGATCGCGATGTCGTACGCCAACCGCTCCTGCACCGGTTCGATGGTCACCGGCGGCGGCGGGCCGGTTGCCGTACTGGTGGCGCCGACTCCCTCGGCTTCCAGTTGCTCACGCAGCACGTTGAGCAGGTTGCGGGTGCCGAGCACCTCCAGCGTCTGCGTGCGATCCGGGCTTACCTGTGTCATCAGCCGCAGCCCGCGCCCGATCACCTGCTCCGGGAGGATTTCCGCCTTGGCGGTGAACGGGCGCAGTCCCAGCACCACCGTCACGTTGCGTACGTCCCAGCCTTCGCGCAGCATCATCACGCTGACGATCGCCTTGGTCCTGCTTGCGCGGCCGTCGATGTCGCGCGCCGCCTGCCGCGCCTTGTCCAGGTCGCCCTTCCTTACCTCGCCGGTGGTGTCGGTGTGAATCACGAGCACCTCGGATCGCATGAACTCGGCGGTCTGACAAAGATACTCGCCCAGGGCGTCGGCGTAGACGTTCTTTTCCGCCATGATGAAGAGTACAGGTTTGGCGTCGAGCTTACGGTAGGCGGCGCGATGATCCTGCCACCTTCGTACCGCGGCCTGCAGCCAGTAGCCGTACTTCTCGGCGACGTTGTCCTTCGTCACTCCGTCGGGGTCCTGGGCCGGCTGCCCGGCGTCGTCCTCGTTGGTCACGATGATCGGCGCCTTGACGATGCGGTCCTCTACCGCCTGCGCCAGCGGGTAGTCGCACACCGTCCACGGGAAGTACATGCCGTTCTGGTCCTTGGGCGTGGCTGAGAAGTCGAGCCAGGCGCCGATCCCCTGCGGCAGCGCTTCGTGGACGGCGAGCAGTGACTTGCTCCAGGCAAGGTTCTGATCGTGCACGTGGTGCGCTTCGTCGTTCATCACCACGAGATCGGGGAGCGACTTGACCCGTTCCAGCATGGAACGGTGCCCCGATGCGGCGAGGTCCTGCGCGGGTTTCTCTCCCAACAGCGCCTCGACGGCGTTTGCGGGGGTCCATTCCTGGTCGCGCGACTCGTAGAGTTGATGGATGTTGGTGAGAAACAGGTTCCCCGACGGAGCAGGTTCGGCCGCTTCGCCGCGCAGGATCACCCTCTGCGCGAAGCTGCCTCTCCACTCCGGCGGGATCAGCGGCAACTGACGGAAGATGCGGTTATTGGCGAAGTCCTTTTCGAGCCGTTGATAGACGATGACGTTGGGGGCGACGATGAGGAAGTTGGTGGAAAGTTCGGAGCCCGGCACGCGCAGCCGGTGGAAGCGCGACCACACTACCGCCATCGCCATCACCCAGGTTTTGCCGGCGCCGGTCGCCAGCTTGAAGGCGTAGCGGCGCAGATTCTCCGGTGGCAGGTCCTGCACGCCGTCCTTGTCCAACTCCGGGACGTAGCGGCAAAGCTGCCTCCTGCCGTCCATCGCCGTCTGAAACTCGATGTTCCGCGTCCCGCGGGCCTGGATGAGGTCGAGAGTGTCGCGCTGACCGGCGATCTCCACCAGCCACGCCAGCGTCTCGATCGCCTCTCGCTGACAGAAGTAGTAACGAAACGGCGCGTCGAAGTCGGGAACCTCGTGATCCTCCTCGAACCAGTATGCGAACAACCGCTTGGTCACCTCGGAGGCGCCGTCGTACCCCGTCCCGCGCCACGCGTCCACCGCGTCGCGGATCTTCGGCACCAGCAGCAACCGGCTCGGGCGGCGCCCGGAACAGTCTTCGCGCCAACCGGTGCGCGTGTCATCGTCCTTCACCAAGTAGGAGCCGGGCGCCTCCCACGGCAGGCGCCCGGCGATCTGCGGCAGGTCCCTGTCGTACGAGATGACCGACTCAGGCATCGTCCGTCTCTGTAGCGAGTTCGCCTTCGGTCAGGCCGTTGTTATACATTTCCCGATTCACAGGAACGATACCCTGTCGCGCTTCACTCGCTCAGCGAGCGGCGGTATGTGCCCAACCATGCGCTCTCGTCCGGAGTTCGATGCAGCCTCCTTCATAGCGTTGTCACCTTGAAGCATTGCGACGTGTCGTTGCCGAAGACGTCGATTACCTTGACTAGCACCTGATACGTGCCCGGCGACTCGTAGGTGTGCAGGTCGGACGTAAGTGCGAGCGTGCGCTCCTTGCGCGTGCGGTAGGCTACCCAGCCCTGCATGAAGGTGTCGTTGCGGAAGTCCCAGTCCACCGCCCAGTAGTCGATGTAGTCAGACCATTTCTGGATCTTGTCGCGCACCTCGTCCGAGATCAGTTCGTCATTGGGAATGACGAAGTCCTTGAGCGTCACCTGCGCGGTCAGCCTGTTCGGCGTCGCGATCTCCGCTTCCAGGTATGCCAGCTCGAAGAACCGCACGTCGTTCTCGTCGCTCACCTGCGGCTCCATCACTTCGCGCGGTATCTGCAGCAGGATGAGCTTGACGCCGCGCTCCTTGGCGGATTCCTGCATCGGCCCGCTCTTGCGCATGTCGTTGTTGGGGCCGGCCAGCCCCATCTCCCACTCCCAGCCCAGTACGTGCAGTTCGCTCTGCCTGAGTAGCCGGCATTCGTTCACCGCCTGATCGATCTCGACGATGGTCACCGGAGCGTCCACTGCACCGACGTGGACCATGGCCCGATTCTTCTTGCCGTGCAGGTGGGTCATGCCAGGCAGTGGCTGAGCGCCGTACAGCTTGAGGATGAACGCCAGATACTCGGTGAGCAGCCGGGCGCCTCGCTCGCCGAAGGTCGCGCCCTGCCAGTACTGCCGCTCATACTTGCCGAGATTCAATACCTCGAATGGCTTGCAATCCTCGATGCCAAGCAGCCGCTTGCGCGTTACGTGTATCCCCCAGCGGCCGAGATCGCAGCCTATCCAGCGACGCCCTGATTTTTCCGCTACGGCAAGGGCAGTACCCGAACCGCAGAAGAAATCAGCGACCAAGTTCCCGCGAGACGAATGTGCAGCGATGATCCTGTTCAGCAATTCTTCCGGCTTTTGAGTTGGATATCCCGTACGCTCTTCAGCCATGTTGTTGATATTCGGGACGTTCCAGTAATCCGGGCATTTCTTGTATTGTCCTTTCATGCGCTGTGACGTAGCGGGCACCATAGGGGCGTCAAACTGCCATTGATCGGATTTTGAGTACCAGAGTAGAGAATCATGTTTCTTCGGGTAACACTTGGGACTTGATCCACCAAGACCGTATAGCCACACTATTTCGTTGCGAAAACCCAGGTTCGTCGGCGCTCGCCCCTCTGTCTCCAAGACCGAACAAGTCATCAAGAAGTGTGCCGAGCAGGTGGGATAGACGAAAGTCGCAGTGGACGATAACACTACCTGTAGGACTCAGAAGATCTCGTAACAAGGAAAGCCTACTACTCATCATCGACAAATAAGATGCGGTCCCGGATCCCCAGGTATCTCGGTAGGCGCGCTCTTCTATGATGGTCTGATCTTTCTCCAGCGTGATGCCGGACTCGCCGATTTCAGTTTCGAATGAGAAGTCCGCCCCGTCGCGAACGGTGGGTCGATATAGATCAGATCTATCTTTCCGGCGAATTTCGCCAAGAGCGAGCCCATCACCAACAGGTTGTCGCCCCAGATGAGCTTGTTCTTCCAGCCCTCTTCGAAGGTATCGCCTTCGGTACCTTCGTACACGTCGAATAATGGCATGGTCGCCGTCTTTCGCGCTTCGCGGGTAGCGCGGCTCTCGTTGACGGTCTCGATCACCTGGAACGGCAGGTTGACGCGCGGCACTTCCCGGAGCGTCCCGTCTTCATTGTACTTGCTTGGCCAGACCAGTTCGGTCCGGGTGACGTCGATCTTCGCCATCTACGGCGTCTCCTCCATTCGTCTCAGCAGGTAGCGGCTGCCGGCCGGCGTCAGCCAGTAGCGCTGGCTGCGACTGCGCGGCTTATCGGGGATGGTCATCTCTATCAAGCCGGCGCGCAAGGCGGGCAACAGATAGGCGTTGCGAAAGTGGTCCTCGTGCTTCAGACCGAGAGCCTCCTGGAGATGCTGTCTGGTCATCTCGCCGGCCATCACCTGCAGCAGACGGCCAACTGGTTTGACTTCCCCGGTGACTTCCCCGGTAGCCCGGTCATCTCCGGTCACCGCCCGCACCTCGGGGTTGGGCCGGAAGGTGACGGTCACAAAGCCGTTGGTCTCGAATATCGGCTCCGGGCAGCGGTGCGCCCTTGCCTCCTCCCGGATGCGCCGGATGCCGGTACCGGCCTTCTCGATGAACTCGATGCGGTGGAGCAGGTCGGAGATGAGCGGGTTGCGCCGCACGCTCCGGCGCCCCAGCTCGGCGATGGTCAGGTCACGGGGCAGGCCGCCGGGGCTGCTCACCTCGATGCGGTCGGCGTAGAGCTCCACGAATACGTTGGCGCCGTCATAGAACCAGTCACGATGCATGACCGCGTTGGTGATCGCCTCGCGCAGCGCATTCATCGGGTACTCGGGGACGTTCTGCCGGCGCGACGACAGCGCTTCCTTGAATTCGAGCGTCGTGCCTTCACCCTGCTGGATGAGGATCTCCAGATCAGCGGGCGTCATCGCGGCTGCTCCCGGGCGCTTCGTGACTGCCGGCGCGGGCTCACAACAGTTCCGCCTTCCGGAAGCTGAAGGTGTCCTGCGACGACACGATCAGGTGATCGACGACGCGCAGCCCGATGGTCTCGGCGGCCAGCACGATCGCGCGCGTGATCAGCTTGTCGTGCTCGCTCGGCTGCAGCCGGCCGTTCGGATGATTATGCGCCAGGACGATGGCCGCCGCCTCGCGCCGCAGCGCGGCCTCCGCCACCCGGCGGGGATACACCGCCGCGCGGTCGATGGTGCCCTCCTGCAGGGTCTCGACGCCGTCGCGGAGCAGTCGGCCCGCCGAATCCAGATACGCCACGGCGAACACTTCGTGCTTGAGGGCGCCGATCCGCATGCGCCAGAAGTCGCTCAGCCGGCGCGGGTCGCTCAGCACTTCCGCTGCTTCCTCGGAAGCCTGCTGCAGGTAGAGCGTGGCGGCTGCGCGTATGACCCGCAGGGCGGTCGCGGTGACTTCACCCACACCCGCTACCGCCTGTAATTCGGGCAGCGGCGCGTCGAACACGCCGCGCAGGTTGCCGAAGCGCGCGAGCAGCGCCTTGGCGGGTTGCTTTACGTCCGCGCGGGGGATGGCCAGGGTCAGGAGCAGCTCGACGACCTCATGCTCGGCGAAACCCGCCAAGCCGTTCTTGAGAAAGCGTTCACGAAGACGTTGGCGGTGACCATGGTAGTGCCGTCGCTCCATTGCGGTTCCGGCTCACCGCGCGCCGGCAAGCGCTGCGACGTGGCGCCGGTGCGCGGCCGCCGTCCTTCGGCTCGGCCGGCCAGAGGTAGCAACGCCAGTGCTTCGGCGTGTCATCCCCGGGTATTCGCACCGCCTGGTCACGATCTGCGGCCCTTCGGTGAGGCTCATGATGGGGCGCATGAGAGGTTGTGTCAATAGGTGTGTAAACGAGTCAGGCAGCGTCCCGCTCCTGATGCTCGTCGACGCGAACTCCGTCTCGGTATTCGGCTCCCTCCTGCACGTCTTGAAGTAGCTCCGGGGCATTCAGCTTCCGGAACTTCGTCTCTGCCACCAGCAGCATCTTCCAGATCACCGCAGTCGCGTTGGCGACCTTCTTGAAGCGCTTCGCTGCATCCGTGCGCAGCCGCAGCGCCGCGAACGGCGACTCGATCACGTTCGTCGTCCGCAGGTGCCGCCAGTGCTCCTGCGGGTAGCGGTAGTAGCTCACCAATCGCTCCCAGTCTTCGTCCAGCAGCCGCGCAGCCCGCTCCAGGCCAGCGCCTTGCGCCTGAGGTGGTCCTGGAAAACTGGACAGGAGGTTAAGGTGTATTCCAGGCCTTGAGGAGGGCCAACGAGATGGCGACGAAACGGCGTCGATTCACAGCGGAGTTCAAAACGCGGGTGGCGCTGGAAGCGCTGCGTGGTGACCGCACGATCCAGGCGATCGCAGCCAAGCATCAGGTGCATCCGAACCAGGTGAGCGGGTGGAAGCGGCAGGCGGTTGACGGCATGCAGGAACTGTTCGCGGGCGGCGCCAGCCGATCAAGCAGCGACCATCCATGACCTGCACGCCAAGATCGGCGAGTTGACCGTGGAGCGCGATTTTTTAGCACGCGGGCTCGCGCGCTGAGCCGTGCGGAGCGACGGATGATGATCGACGGCGACCACGAAGGCTTGAGCTTGAGCCGTCAGTGCGTGCTGCTCGGGCTGAGTCGTTCGGCGCTGTACTACACGCCGGTTAGCCAGAGCGCCGAGACCTTGGCAGTGATGCGGCGTATCGACGAACTGTACTTGCGCTATCCGTTCTACGGCAGCCGCCAGATGGCGCGCCATCTGGCACGGGAAGGGGTGTCGGTCGGCCGCCACCGGGTGCGCCGGCTGATGCGCTTGCTGGGCTTGGAGGCGATCTACCGCAAGCCGCGCACCAGCGTCGCGCACCCCGATCACCGCGTGTACCCGTATCTGCTCAGCGGACTGACGATCGAGCGGCCGAATCAGGTGTGGTGTGCAGACATCACCTACATCCCGGTGCAGGAAGGCTTTCTGTACTTGGTGGCGATCATGGACTGGGCGAGCCGACGGGTGCTGGCGTGGCGGCTGTCCAACACGTTGGACACCGAGTTCTGCGTGGAGGCACTGCGCGAGGCGTTGGCGCTCTCCGGCACGCCGGCGATCTTCAACACCGATCAAGGCAGCCAGTTCACCAGCATGGCATTCACCGGGCGGCTGGCAGCGGCCGGCATACGGTGCTCGATGGACGGTCGCGGTCGCTGCATGGACAACGTGTTCATCGAGCGGCTGTGGCGCTCGCTGAAGTACGAGGCGGTGTACCTGCACGAGCTGGCCGACGGCTTCGTCGCGCAGCGAGTGATCGACGACTGGATCGAGTTCTACGACGACGAACGACCGCACTCGGCGCTGGCTGGCTGCACGCCGGCGGAGGCCTACTGCGGCGAGCGGACACCCAGAGAGCGGGGCGGCGTAGCGATGAACCCAGAGCAGAGTAAGGAGGGAGTGCTGATTCGATGAAGTGGGGTGGCTGCGACCGCAGCGTTCGCGGTCAGAGGGCAAGCTGGTGCGTGACGGTGACGGGGTTATCCACAATGTCCACAGGGAAACACCCCCTCCCCGCACCCCCTTTTACCGCCGCCCTATCTGGAGCAACAGGAGGGTAGACAACCATGCGAATACACCTTGTACTACCCCTCGAGCAGTCCAACGAACCAGGACCACCTCATTCTACAGGGCGCCGCCTTTTTCGTTTACACACCCTCAGGGCAATCGACTGAATTTTTGGGGGATGACAAGCGTGGTCTGATTGGTATTCTCTTATAGAGCAATAGCATGGCTCTGGGAGGGGCAAGCTGATGAGCGCAGTTCAATCCGCAGATTCCGAGCACACCATCGAGTTCTTGGACAGTTTCGCCGACCTGGACGACCCGCGCCAACAGGCCAAGGTGCTCTATCCGTTGGAGGAGATCTTGCTGCTGTGTCTGTGCGCGGTGCTCAGTGGCGCCGATTGCTGGGTGGATGTCGCCCTCTATGGCCGGCAGCGGCTGGCATTCCTGCGCCGCTTCTTGCCGTTCAAACACGGGGTCCCCTCGCATGACCAACTGGGAATCGTGTTCGCCAAGCTGGACGCCAAGCAGTTCCAGAGCTGTTTCATCGGCTGGGTGGAGCGGTTCACGACCGCGGTGCGCGGGGTGGTGGCGGTAGACGGCAAGACCATGCGCCGTTCGTTCGACCGCGCCGCCGGGCAGGGGCCGATCCATATGATCTCGGCGTGGAGTGCACGCCAACGGCTGGTGTTGGGGCAACGTAAGGTGGACCGGAAGTCCAACGAGATCACCGCGATCCCGAAGCTGCTGGAGTTGTTGGAGCTCCGGGGTGCGGTGGTGACCCTCGATGCGCTGGGCACGCAGCGTGCCATCGCCGCCCAGATCGTTGCCCAGGAAGCGGATTATGTGTTGGGGCTGAAAGGAAATCAGGGGACCCTGCACGAAGAGGTGGTGTTGCTGTTCGACGAACAGCAGGACGGCTTCGCCGGGCACGAGGTCAGCGAGCATCACCCGCCAGAAAGACCACGGGCGCTTGGAGACGCGGCGTGTGGTAGCGACCGAGCAGATCGGGTGGCTACAGGACAGCCACGCCTAGCCGGGGCTGCGCAGCATCGCGAAGGTGGAGAGCCGGCGTGAGTTGCTGGTCGAGGGCAAGGTCGAACAGGAGACGCGGTACTATCTCAGTTCGTTGCCGGGCGACGCGGAACAGATCGGCACGGCAGTGCGGAGCCACTGGGGGGTTGAGAATGGGCTGCACTGGGTGATGGACATGGTATTTCGGGACGACGAATGCCGCATACGAACCCAGCACGCTCCGGCCAACTTCGCCACCATCAAGCATATGGCCAGCAATCTGCTGCGGCGCGGCAAGGGCAGGCACAGCATGCGATCCAGTCGCCACCTCGCGGCATGGAATGAGGACTTCCTCTACTCGCTCCTCACCAAGTAATGCTGCTGCTGTTCAGTCGATTGCCCTGTACACACCCTTTGATGGTATTGACACTTTTGCGACATGTGATAGGCTACGTGCACGATGAATGACACCTCGCGCATGAGGCCAACAAGCATGCCGTCGACGCCGATCCCAATGCAACGCGAAGGCCCGGGCCGGCCGGAGCCGGTGGGCCTTCGGTCCGGCTCGAGCGGTCGGACCACGCCGCGGAGCGCCGTCGGTCGAGCGGCCGTCGCCGGAGTTGTTGACCGATCAGCTTCACGCGATAATCGGATACGGCGATGCTGACCACCGAACAGTTGCTCGCGCTGATGGCGGGACCACGAATCCGACCGCGTCGAGATGACCGTCGCCGCCAAAGATACGGACAAGTTCGGTGAGGCGATCTGCGCCTTCGCCAACGACCTTCCGAACCACCGGCAGCCCGGCTATCTCCTGGTAGGAGTGGACGATAATGGCAAGGTAAGCGGCCTGACCGTTACCGATGCGCTATTGCGGAATCTCGCGAACCTGCACGCGAACGTCAACCTGGAACCACACCCGGCGATGACCGTGCAGAAATATACATTGCCTGGGGGAGACGTTGCGGTGGTGGAGGTCATGCCGTCCGACCTGCCACCGGTCCGTTACAAGGGGCGGGTCTGGATTCGAGTCGGTCCGTCCCGCCGCGGCGCCAACCGGGAGGACGAACGGCTGCTGATCGAGAAGCGGACTGCTCTGCCAAGGACCTTCGACGCTCGTCCGTGCCGCGGCGGCACGATCGACGATCTGGTCCTGGACCTGTTTCTGGTCGGTTATCTTCCCGCCGCGGTCAGCCGTGACGTGATCGAGGAGAACGACCGCGACGTGAGGGAACAGATGGCGTCACTTCGCTGCTACGACTTGGCGGCAGACTGCCCAACCCACGCCGGCGTCCTGCTGTTCGCCCGACAGCCCCTGCAGTGGATTCCGGGCGCGTGGATTCAGTTCGTGCGCTGGGAGGGAACGACGATGATGGACGCAGTGCTCAGCGACAAGCGGTTCAGCGGCGATCTGCTCTCGGTGCTGCGCGAGGTTCAGGCGTTCATCTCACTGCAGACTCAAGCTCGTCCGGTCGCCGAGTCGGTATTGAGAGAGCGGACTCAGGTCGACTACCCGGCGGTGGCGATCCGCGAGTTGCTGCTCAACGCGATCATGCACCGTTCGTACGAATCGAACGCGCCCGTGCGCTTCTACTGGTACGATGATCGTATCGAAATTCAGAGCCCGGGAGGACTGTACGGCTTGGCATCACCGGAAAATTTTCCGGCGAAGACCGATTACCGCAATCCGGTAGTCGCGGAGGCGATGGCGACGTTGGGGTACGTCAATGCGTTCGGACGCGGCGTGATCCGCGCGCAGGAAGCCTTACGCCGCAACGGCAACCCGGCGGCGGAGTTCACGTTTGAGCCGGCGGACGTGCTGGTGACCATTCGGAGCAGGCGGTGACGACGATCGCGTTCTTCAACAACAAGGGGGGAGTCGGCAAGACGTCGCTGGTCTACCACCTCGCCATGATGTACGCCGACCTCGGCGTATCGGTGGTGGCCGCGGACCTGGACCCGCAAGCGAACCTGAGCGCCATGTTCCTGGATGAGGAGCGGCTCGAAGAACTGTGGCCCGACGGCGACCACCGGCAGACGATTCTGGGATCGGTCTCCCCGATACTGAAGGGGCTGGGCGACATCGACGAACCGCACGTCGAGGAAATCACGCCGGCCTGCGGCTTGGTCGTCGGCGACCTGGGGTTGTCCCGTTTCGAGGCGAAGCTGTCGGTTGCGTGGCCGGCCTGTCTGGAAGGAGACGAAGCGGCCTTTCGTACCGAGTCGGCGTTCCACCGGACGATTCTCAAGGCTGCCGAGGTGCAGGACGCGGACGTGGTGTTGATCGACGTCGGCCCCAATCTGGGAGCGATCAACCGGGCGGCGATCATCGCCGCCGACTTCGTCGTCTTTCCGCTTGCCCCGGACCTGTTCTCGTTACAGGGGCTCCGCAACATCGGTCCGACCCTGCGCGACTGGCGTAGAGATTGGCGGGATCGACTTGACCGGGCGCCCGGTGACTCGGGCCTGTCGCTGCCGTCGGCCGAAATCAAGCCGGCCGGATATATCGTGGTGCAGCATGCCGTCCGGGCCGGCCGGCCCGTGCAGGCGTATGAGAGGTGGATCCGGCGCATTCCCGGCGTATATCGCAAGCAAGCGCTCGATGGGATCGGGCCGAACGCATCGTCGACCGACGACGACCCCCAATGCCTGGCAACGCTGAAGCACTATCGCAGCCTGATGCCCATGGCTCAGGAGGCGCGCAAGCCGATGTTCCATCTCAGGGCGGCGGATGGCGCCCTTGGCGGCCACATCTACGCCGTGCAGGACTGCTACGAGGACTTCAAGAGGCTCGCGGGATCGATCGCCGCCAAGTGCGGCGTCACCGATCGACGGAGCGCTGGCGCCTGACGGGGTAGCCGCGGGGGGAGCTCCTGCCGCTCCGTCACGGCGCAATGCGCGACGGCCCCGGCCGGCCGGAGCCGGCGGGGCCGTCGATTACCGGAAGCGGGCGTCAGCCGGCGTTGATCGGGATCTGCCGCGCCTTGCTCGCCTGGTTCTTGGGGACGCGCAAGGTGAGCAGGCCGTCCTTGAACTCGGCGCCCACGCCCTCGTGATCGGCGTCTCCCGGCAGCACGAAGCTGCGGGTGAAGGACGTCTGCCGGCGCTCGCGGACCAGGTAGCCCTCCGACGTGCGCTCTCCCTGGCCGTCTGCGTTGGCGGAGATGGTGAGCACGTTGTCGTCGATGCTGACCTTCAGGTCCTGCTCCGCCACGCCGGGCAGATCGGCGTGCACCAGGTAGCCGTCGCCTTCCTCGCGGATGTCGACGGCCGGTGCCCGGTTGCGCGCGGCCGGCGGCTCGGCGAAGAACGAGTCGAAGATGTGGTCCAGACCGTCGAAGATGCTCGCGCGGCCGGGTCGATACGGTACCAAGGTCCTCATGGTGTGCCTCCTGTGAGGTGATTCCTCATCTGCAATACATAAAGCAGAACCCGTGCCACCTTTTCGATGCATCCGGTAGATAAGGTATAATCATCTATTCATGCACAGGTTATATCTTTAGCCGTTCCCCGCGTGGCATGCTTTACCACTCCTGCGACGGTCTCGAGCAGGGTCATTGTGACGCGCGGCGAGTAATCGAAGCCCGTGCCGAGTCAAACTGACACAGACCGGGGAACGAACCGCCGCGAGCCGTGCCGCGATGCGCCGGCGCCAGCAACCGGCACGTGGTACCGGGCGTGTAGTAGACTGCGGAGAGTGGCTGACATCGATCCGACGGATAGCGATCTGCACGGCCTGGATCCGGCTGCGGCGCGGGAGGTCGTCGCCGGCTATCTGCAATCGGCGCAGGAGCTGCGGCGGCAACTGCAATCCGCGCGCGACCAGGAAGCTCTGTGGCGGAAGCGGACCGTGTTGGCCCGGCAGGCCGGCGATATCGAGCTGGCGCAACGGGCGGAGGCGCGGCTGCAGGAGGCGCGCGCCGTCTGCGAGAAGCTGACCGCGGAGGAGTTCGAGCTGTCGGTCGTCATCGATCGTCTGAAGGCGGAACTGAAGCGGCTGCAGGCCGCGCCGGCGCTCTCCGGCATCGACGCCGAACTGCTCCTGGCCGACCTGCGGTCTATCTCCGGGGAGCCGGATCCGACCGCCGACGCGCTCAAGGAACTGCAGACCGAGCAGGAGCTCCGCGAGTTGAAGCGCCGGCTCCAAGGAGAGTCCTGACCCGATCGGTCAGCCGGCCGGGAGGCCCTCGGCCGGCTCGCAGCGGATCGCGCGGCCGTGCGGGCGCCGGGCATCGGCGCCGCGCAGTAGCGTCTTGATCATGGCCGCATCGCCCCCGGACGGCTCCAGCAGGCAGAGGTCCGCTTCCCGTCCGGGGGCCAGCAGACCCTTGGCGGCGCAGCCCAGGAGCGCGGCCGGCGTGGCGGCGAGCAGCGCCGCCAGCGCCTCCAGCCCGATCAGTCCGCGCGCCGGTCCCGACCGGTACAGGGCATCGAGAGACGGCGGCCGGCGCGACGCGCTCATCAGCAGCCGCACGGCGCCGCGCGCGGCCTCCCGCCACAGGGACGGGTCTTCGATCAGCCAGGCCGGATCGGTGGCGGCCAGCGCCCCGGCGTTCCGGACGCGGCGCAGAAACGGCGGCTCGCGGAGCGGCCCGACCGCGACCCGACCGCCGCAGGCCGCCGCGCGTTCGGCGGCGGCCACCGCTACGCGTTCCTCGCCGTCCACGGCGATGATGAGCGTCGCGCGCAGGCGAGCGAGCATCTGCGCGGCGGCATCGAGCAGCGCGGCGCCGCGGCCTGCCGGCAGCACGAACGCCGCGCGGCCGCGCTCGTGGATCGTGCTCGGGGCGCGGGCGATCTGTTCGACCGTGCCGATCAGCTCCATCGGCGCCACGTCGGTTCCCCACGGCTCGCGCGGCTCGGCGCCCGGCCAGCCGGCGCACGTGACCCCGGCGGCGGCCCACCGTTCGTGGGGAGGCGTCGCCGCGGTATCGGCCGGGACCAGCGGCAACACCCAGCCCGGCAGCACGACGCGGCCCATGGCGTCGATGATCCGCTCCGCCGCCGTCCCGGTCGAGCCGACGGCCGCGATCCAGCCGTCGCGGATCGACAGATCGGCGACGAACCGCCCGCCGGGAGCGGCGATCAGCCCGGCTTGGAGCCGGACCGTGGAAGGAGCGGGCCGCGTGCCGGCGCCTTGAACGCTGATACCCTGTGATAGCATCAATCGTGCACCCTCTGCACCGCGTCATCCGCGCCCGCGCCAGACCCCTGCGGCCGGTCGCCGCCGGCGTCGAGGCGCGCCTGCGCCCGCTGCCGGGGGTGCGGGCGGTGGCGTTCGACGTCTACGGGACGCTCCTGATCTCCGCGGCTGGCGAGCGGACCAGCTACGCCGATCCCGGAAACGGGACCGCGGCCTTGGCCCGGCAGGCGGCCGCCGCCGCCGGCATCACGCTCCCGGACGCCGCGTCCGGCCGGCTGCAGGCGGCCCTGGGCGCCGAGATCGCGCGGCGGCGGGCTGCGCGGCGGTCGGCCGGCGTCCGCTACCCCGACCCGGACATCCGCGGCGCATGGCGCGCCGTGCTGCGCGACGCGGGCGCCGCGCCCACCGCCGCGTAGGTCGAACGGCTGGCGGTGGAGTTCGAGCTGCGGGTCAATCCCACCTGGCCGATGCCGCACGCGCTGGAGACGCTGCGGGCGCTGCACGGCCGGGCGGCGCTCGGCATCGTCTCCAACGGGCAGTTCTACACGCTGCTCATCCTGCGGGAGCTGATGGGAGCGCCGTTCGACGAGCTGATTCCCCGTGACCGCCGCGTCTGCTCCTACCGGCACGGGCACGCCAAGCCGGGCACGGAGCTGTTCGAGGCGGCGGCCGATCGCTTCGCGGCGGCCGGCGTCGGCCGCTCGGAATGCCTGTTCGTGGGCAACGACATGCGCAACGACGTCTGGGCGGCGGCGGCGTGCGGCTGGCGTACCGCCCTGTTCGCGGGGGATGCGCGCTCGCTGCGGCTGCGCGGTGACGACGAGCGCTGCCGCCGCCTGCAGCCGGACCTGATCGTCACGTCCCTGGCGCAGTTGCCGCCGCTGCTGCGCTAGACCGGCGCGGCTCCCGAAACGACATGGCGGCCGTCGCCCGCATACGCCTCGACTACCTGCGGCACAACTTGGCGGTGATCCGTGCGCACCTGCCGCCGGGAACCCGCGTCTGCTTCGTGGTGAAAGCGGGCGCCTACGGCCACGGCGCGGTCTGCGCCGCGCGAGCCGCCGCCGGAGCCGCCGATCTGCTGGCGGTCAGCTCGACCGACGAAGGGCGCGAACTGCGCGAGGCGGACATCCGCGGACCGGTGCTCCTGCTCGGCCCCACGGTGCCCGAGCAGGCGCCGGACGTGGTCCGCTGGCGGCTCACCGCGGTCTGCGCGGACGCTGCCACCGCGCGGGCGATCGGCGGCGCCAACCGCGGCGGCGCGCCGCTGGCGGTCCATCTGGAACTCGACACCGGCATGCACCGTTCCGGCTGCCGGCCGGCCGGCGCCGACGCCGTCGCGCGCGCGATCGCGGAGGTCGACGGCGTGCGATTGGCGGGACTCTGCACCCACTTCTCGGCCGCCGACGCGCCAGACCTGGAGCCGACCCGGCGGCAGCTCGCCGCGCTGCTGGCGGCCGCCGAAGCCGTGCGCGGGCGCCAGCAGCGACTGCTCGTGCACGCCGCCAACTCGGCGGCGATCGCTGCGCTGCCGGCGTCGCACCTCGACCTGGTGCGGGCGGGGCTTGCCGCCTACGGCTACGATCCGTCGTTCGCGGCGCCCCTGCGGGGACGGCTCAAGCCGGCGATGGAGCTCACCACGCGCGTAACCGCCCTGCGCCGCGTCCGCGCCGGCGACCACGTCTCCTACGGCCTGCAGTACCGGACTGCGCGCGACACGGTGATCGCCACGATCGCCGCCGGCTACGGCGACGGGTATCCGTGGCCCGGCGGGCGCGGCGGCGCGACGGCGGAGGTGAGCATCGGCGGCCGGCGCTACCGGTTGGCCGGTCGGGTCTGCATGGACCACTGCATGGTCGACGCCGGCGCGCGGCCGGCGCTGCGCGCCGGCGATCGGGTGACGCTGTTCGGCGCGGGCGGCCCGACCGCCGGCGAGGTGGCCGGATGGTCGGACACGATCCCCTACGAGGTGCTCACCCGCGTCGCCGCGCGGGTGCCCCGCCGCTATGCGTGGACAGCGGAGCAGGCGTCTCCGGCGGAGTAGCCGTCTCCGGCGTGGACGCCGATCAGTTCTTGCCCTTGTCGACCAGCCGATCCTTTTCGATCCACGGCATCATCGAACGCAGCTCCTTGCCGACCCGTTCGAGCTGGTGCTCGGCGTGCTCGGCGCGATCGGCCAGGAAGCCGCGGCGGCCGGAGCGGTTCTTCTCCATCCAGCGCTTTGCGAACGAGCCGTCCTGAATGTCGGCCAGGATGCGCTTCATCTCAGCCTTCACCTCCGGGGAGATCACGCGCGGCCCGGACTGGTAGTCGCCGTACTCGGCGGTGTCGGAAACCGAGTAGCGCATCAGCGAGATGCCGCCCTCGTAGACCAGGTCGACGATCAGCTTCAACTCGTGAATGCACTCGAAGTAGGCCATCTCCGGCGCATAGCCGGCCTCGATCAGCGTCTCGAACCCCGCTCGCATCAGATGGGACACGCCGCCGCAGAGCACCGTCTGTTCGCCGAACAGGTCGGTCTCGGTCTCCTCGCGGAAGTTGGTCTCGATCACGCCGGCGCGGCCGCCGCCCAGCGCGCCCGCGTAGGCGATCGCGTTCTCCTTGGCGTTGCCGGTGGCGTCGTTGTGAATCGCCACCAGACAGGGAACCCCGTAGCCCAGCTCGAATTGGCGGCGCACGGTGTGGCCGGGGCCCTTGGGGGCGACCATCGACACGTCGACCGCCGCGTCGGGCTCGATCTGGCCGAAGTGGATGTTGAAGCCGTGAGCGAACAGCAGCGTCTTGCCCGCGACCAAGTTGGGGGCGATCGCGTCGCGGTAGACCTCGCCCTGCAGGTGGTCGGGGATCAGCATCATCACCATGTCGGCCCACGCCGCCGCCGCCGCGGTCGGCAGCACGCGGATGCCCGCGTCCTCGGCCTTGGCGACGCTGGCGCTGTCGGGCCGTAGCCCCACGGCGACCTCCACCCCCGAATCGCGGAGGTTGTTGGCGTGCGCGAACCCCTGGCTGCCGTAGCCGATGACCGCCACCTTGGCGCCGTGTATTCGGCCAAGGTCGATGTCGGCGTCGTAATAGACCTTCAATGTGCTCCTCCCGGGCGGCGATCATAGCCGCTGGAAGCCGGCGCCTGCCACACCGGCCGGCGGCGAACGATTGGAGCCGCCCGGGCGCGTCGTCAAGCGGCCATCCCACCCGCCGTTCCCGCCTCCCCCCGGCGAGGATGACCGCCCTGCGCGGAACGCGCGCGAGCGGTTCGGCCACGGAAATGCCGGATAAGTCATTTTCTCGGGGCAAGGTGCATTGACGCCCGCAACCGCGCCCGGTACCGTCGTGGAACTACACGATCCGGCCGAGCGCTCGCCAATGACAGATATATCAATTACTGTAGGCGGCGAGCGCTGATCGGACCGAAACAGACTAAGGAGGAAATGAGAATGAACATTCGCATGAAGGCGGTCGGGCTGGCCGCCGCACTGGCGGTCGTGGGGGCCGCAGCGCTGCACGCGCAGACCCTCGCCGCCGTACAGGCCGCCGGAGAACTGAGGTGCGGTATCAACACCGGCCTGCCCGGCTTCGCCTACACCGACGACGACGGCAACTGGACCGGCTTCGACGTCGCCTACTGCCGGGCGCTGGCCGCCGCCGTGCTCGGCGACGCCGATGCGGTCACCTACGTCAACCTGACCGGCAAGACCCGCTTCCCGGCACTGCAGTCCGGTGAGGTCGACGTGCTCTCCCGCAACACCACGTGGACCTTCTCGCGCGATGTCGACCTGGGCTTCACCTTCATCGGCGTCAGCTACTATGACGGCCAGGGCTTCATGGGCCGCAGGTCGCTCGGCGTGATGAGCGCTACCGAACTCGACGGCGCCTCGGTCTGCATCCAGACCGGCACGACCACCGAGTTGAACCTGGCCGACTTCTTCCGCACCAACGGCATGGAGTACGAGCCGGTGCCGATCGAGACCAACGCCGAAGCGCGCGCCGCCTATGAGGAGGAGCGCTGCGACGTGTACACGACCGACGCATCCGGGATCGCTGCGACGCGGTCGACGTTCGGCGATGCGGACGCGCACATGATCTATCCGGAGGTCGTATCCAAGGAGCCGTTGGGGCCGTTGGTCCAGCAGGGCGACGACCAGTGGGCGGACATTGCCCGTTGGGTGCTCAACGCGCTGATCATCGCCGAGGAACTGGGGGTGACGCAGGCGAACGTGATGGACATGGCTGCCGGCACCGACCATCCGGAGATCAACCGGATGCTCGGCACGGAGGGCAGCTACGGCGAGATGCTGGGGCTGGACGCGCAGTGGGCGGTGCGGGCGATCGAGGCGGAAGGCAACTACGCCGAGATCTTCGACCGGTACCTGATACCGCTCAGCCTGCAGCGCGGGCTGAACGCGCTGTACAAGGACGGAGGAATCCTCTACGCGCCGCCGTTCCGGTAGGCGATCGGGCCGCGCAGGGCCGCTGACGAGCGGTCCTGCGCGCGGCGCCGCCCTGCAGCTCCTGCTGGTGCTGGGGGCGGCGCTGGCGATCGCCTTCATCGTGTCGAACACGATCGCCAACCTGCAGCAACGTGGGCTGGCTTCCGGTTACGGGTTTCTGTTCGACACCGCTGCGTTCGACATCAATCAGCGGCTGATACCTTACCGGTCGACTTCGACCTACGGGCGGGCGTTCCTGGTCGGCGGGCTGAACACGGTGCTGGTGGCGTCGCTCGGCATCGTCGCGGCCACCGCCATCGGCTTCGTGGCCGGTGTCCTGCGCCTGTCGAGCAACTTCCTGGTCAGCCGGATCGTGACCATCTACGTCGAGTTCACGCGCAACGTCCCGTTGCTGTTGCAGATTATCTTCTGGTGGGTGATCATGCTGGCGTTGCCGCGGGTCCGCGACACGATCTCGATCGGCCACTTCGCCTTCCTCAACAACCGCGGCGTGCGGCTGCCGGCGCCGGTGCTTGCCGAGGGGGCGGTTTTCATCCTGGTCGCGTTGGCGGCCGGCGTCGCGGCGGCCGTGTTCCTGGTGCGCTGGGCGAAGGGGCGGCAGGACGCGACCGGCGAGAAGTTCCCGGCCGGGTGGACCGGACTGGGGCTGATCGTCGGGCTGCCGCTGGCGGCGTTCTTCATCCTCGGCCGTCCGATCAGCCTGGACCTGCCGGAGATGGGCCGGTTCAACCTGCGGGGTGGCTTCAACGTCACCCCGGAGCTGGTCGCCCTGTGGATCGCCCTGGCGACCTATACCGGCGCTTTTGTCTCGGAGATCGTGCGCGCCGGCATCCTGTCGGTCAGCAAGGGGCAGACCGAGGCGGCCGGCGCGCTCGGCCTGCCGGCCGGTCTGACGCTGCGGCAGATCGTGCTGCCGCAGGCGCTGCGCACGATCATCCCGCCGCTGACCAGCCAGTACCTGAACCTGACCAAGAACTCCTCGCTGGCAGTGGCGATCGGCTACCAGGACCTGGTCTCGGTGGGCAACACGATCCTGAACCAGAGCGGCCAGGCGCTGGAGGTGATCTCAATCTACATGATCACCTACCTGTGTCTGAGCTTGCTCACCTCGCTGTTCATGAACTGGTACAACCGCCGCATCGCGCTGGTGGAACGATGAGCGAGCCGGCAGCGGCCGGCCGGACACCCGACGGCCCGACGCTGGACGCCCAGGCGTTCCATCGCAGCCGCGCGCAGATGCTGCCGGCGCGTCCGGCGCCGGTGACGACGATCGGGGCGCTGGGGTGGCTGCGCGCCAACCTGTTTTCGAGTTGGCTCAACACCGCCCTCACGGTGGCGGCGCTGCTGCTGCTGTGGCGGGTCGTGCCGCCGCTGCTGAACTGGGCGCTGTTCGACGCCGACTTCACCGGCGCCACCGGCAAGGAGTGCACGGGGGCGGGCGCCTGCTGGGCATGGCTGGACCAGCGCATCAATCAGTTCCTCTACGGCTTCTACCCGGCCGATTCGTACTGGCGGGTCAACGTGGCGCTGATCCTGCTGATCCCTGCGGTCGCCTACGTGCTGTTCGACCGGCTGCCCTACGCCCGTTACGGGCGCTGGTACTCGCTGGCGTACCCGGTGATCGCTGCGGTTCTGCTGGTCGGCGGGTTCGGCCTGGAGACGGTGCCGACCGACCGGTTCGGCGGCTTCATGCTCAACCTGGTGGCGGGACTGGCCGGCATCGCCCTGTCGCTGCCGATCGGCATCCTGCTGGCGCTCGGCCGTCGTTCGCGGCTGCCGGTGATCCGCATCGCCTCGGTCGGGTTCATCGAGGTGATCCGCGGGGTGCCGCTGATCACCTTGCTGTTCGTGGCGATCATCATCCTGCAACTGTTCCTGCCGCCTGGCATGTCGCTTGATCAGTTGATGCGGGTGATGGTGATGATCACCGCGTTCTCCTCGGCGTACATGGCGGAGGTGATCCGCGGCGGACTGCAGGCGATTCCCGGCGGGCAGTACGAGGCGGCGCAGGCGGTGGGCCTGAGCTACTGGAAGATGATGCGCCTGATCGTGCTGCCGCAGGCGCTCAAGATCGCGATCCCCGGGATCGTCAACACCTTCATCGGCCTGTTCAAGGACACGACGCTGGTAGTCACGATCGGTCTGTTCGACATCCTGGGCCACGCGCGGCTGCTGCAGACCAATCCGGACTGGATCGGCAAGGTCGACTATGAGACCTTTCTGATCGCGGCGCTGTTCTTCTTCGTGATCTGCCTTTCGATGTCGCGCTACTCGATCAACCTCGAAAAACGCCTCGACACCACCCGGCGATAGACGCCGAGACCGACGACAGGGAGCGAGTATGGCCGGTACCGACAATCAGGACGCCGCCGAGCCGATCATCCGCATCAGCGGCCTCAACAAGTGGTTCGGGACGCTGCACGTACTGCGCGACATCGACCTGACCGTGACGCGGCAGGAGCGCATCGTCATCTGCGGCCCGTCGGGGTCCGGCAAGTCGACCCTCATCCGGTGCATCAACCGGCTCGAAGAGCACCAGAGCGGCTCGATCGTCGTGGAGGGCACCGAGTTGACCCACGATCTGAAGAACATCGACGCCATCCGCCGCGAGGTCGGCATGGTGTTCCAGCAGTTCAACCTCTTCCCGCATCTGACGGTGCTGCAGAACTGCGCGCTGGCGCCGATCTGGGTGCGCAGGATGGCGCGCAAGGATGCCGAAGCGCAGGCGATGGAGTTCCTGGAGCGGGTGAAGATCCCGGAGCAGGCGCGCAAGTACCCGGGGCAGCTTTCCGGCGGGCAGCAGCAGCGCGTGGCGATCGCCCGCTCGCTGTGCATGCGGCCCAAGATCATGCTGTTCGACGAACCGACCTCGGCGCTCGATCCGGAGATGATCAAGGAGGTGCTCGACGTGATGGTCGACGTGGCGGAGTCCGGCATGACCATGCTGGTCGTCACGCACGAGATGGGCTTCGCCTCGCAGGTCGCCGACCGGGTGATGCTCATGGACGAAGGGCAGATCGTCGAGCAGAACACCCCGGACGAGTTCTTCAACAACCCGCGCTCCGACCGCACCAAGCTGTTCCTGAGTCAGATCCTCAGCCACTGACCCGGCGGGCCTTGCCGGCGAGCCGTGCCGAGATGTCGTCACGATGCGGCGCAAGATGACGGCGAGCACGGCTTTTCACCTGCGAGCGACCCGCGCGCCGTCCAGGCAGTGCGGGAGTTTGACAAACCGGAGAGCGATCCCTACCGTGCCAGCAGGCTGGTCACCGGACGCTGCGGAGGCGTGTACGCTACCGCCCCCGCCGTGCACCGTGCCGATGCCACCATCACGCTACCGGAGATCCACCCTTGGCAAGCGACGATCCGGTCGATTCTCGATTCAAGGACCTGCTCGACCAATTCGAGCGTCACATCCGCGAAGATGCCGATTTGGAGCGCCTCAAGGTGATCCGCCGGCAGATACGCACCGCCCTGCCCCTGGGCGTGCGCCAGTACCTGCCGGCCTACCTGCTGCAGGAGGCGGTCGGCGCCGGCGTGCCGCGCACGGCCGCCGGACGCGACCGCCCTGCTGCCGCCGATCGGACGCCGCCGCGGCCATCCGCGGGCGCCGAGCGTGCCGGCCGCGCCGCCGAGGCGGAGTCCGCCCCCGCAGCCGCCGCGGCCCCGGCACGGGATGAGGGGACACGAGACGCTGAGGCGCGAGACGCTGGGGACGCGCCGGAGGCCGACGGCGAGATGGCGCGCCTGTTCGTGAGCGTGGGGCGCAGCCGGCGGGTTTCGCGCCAGATGTTGACCGACCTGTTCGTCGCCAAACTGGAGCTGCCGCACGACCACATCGGCGAGGTCAAGATACTCGACAATTTCTCCTTCATCGAAGTGCCGTCGGAGATCGCCCAATCGGCGATCGACAAGATCAGCGGCGAGACCCTGAACGGGCGGCGCGTAAACGTCGACTACGCGCGCAGCAAGAAGCCCTGACGGCGCTCACCGGCCGGCCCCCGGCCTGACCGCCGGTGGACGGCGACCATGCGCCGGTGCTGCAGGCGGCGCTGGCGGCCGCCGCCGGTGCGCGCCTGGAGATCGAGATCGGCTGCGGCAACGGCATCTTCCTTGCCGACTACGCGGCGGCCCGGCCGGACAGCATCTGCGTCGGCATCGACCTCAAGCAGCGCCGCTGCGAGAAGGCGCAGCGGAAGCTGCAGCGCCGGGGGCTCCCCAACGCCTTCGTGATCAACGGCCGCGCCGAGGAGGTGATCGAACGGCTGCCGCCGGGAAGCGTCCACGCGTTCCACCTCTATTTTCCGGACCCGTGGCCCAAGGCGCGCCATCGACGCCGGCGCTTTCTGCGCGGCGATGTCCTGGACCGCATGGTGAACGCTCTGGCGGCGGGCGGGCGGATCCTGTTCGCGACCGACTTCCTGGACTACCAGGTCCAGGGGCGAGTGCTGTTCGCCTACCATCCGGAGCTGCTCCTGGACGACGCGGCGGCGCCGCGCGGAGCGGATCGGTCGACGTTCGCGGTGCGGCTGGCCGGCGTGGGCGCGGGCATGCGGCTGGCCTGCGCGTACAAGCGGCCGGCCTGAGCCGCCGCTCAGCGGTTGCGGCGTTCCTCCGCAGACTGGCACGGAACGCAGAATAACGCGTACGGCAGCGCCTCCAGCCGTTCGTCCGGGAGCCGGGAACCGCACCGCATGCAGGCGCCGTAGTGACCGGTCTCGATCCGCGCCAGCGCGGACTGGATCAGGTTGAGGCGCCGCACCTCCTGGGCGCCGAGCGTCTCCAGCGTCTTGCGGTCCATGTCCTCGGTGGCGACGTCGGCCATGTCCTTGGGGTCCAGGTTGCCCAGGACACCGCGCGCCATCGTGTCCTCTTCGGCCAAGTGCTGCAGGATCTCACGCTTGAGGCTCAGCAGCTTGTCACGCATCCGATCGACCAGGGTCTCGACGGGCGCATCCTGCGAATCATCCATGGTCGTTGGAGCGGGCCGGAAGATACCGAAATCGGCGACCGCGATCAACCGGGCTCGCCGTCTACTACCCGTGTGACGACGAAAGATCGCCGGACGATCCGGGGCCAAGGGTTGGCGGAGCGAACGTGGCTACCGGGTCGTGGCTGCCGGGTCGAGGCGCAGCGACGCGGAGTTGATGCAGTAGCGCTTGCCGGTCGGCGCCGGGCCGTCGTCGAAGACGTGGCCCAGATGGGCGTCGCAGCGCGCGCAGAGCACCGCGGTGCGGCGCATGAACAGCGAGCGGTCCTCCTCCGTCTGCACGGCTCGGTCATTGCGGGGAGCGGTGAAACTGGGCCAGCCGGTGCCGGAGTCGAACTTGGCGCCGGAGTCGAACAGCGCCTGCCCGCAGCAGCGGCAGCGGTAGGTGCCCGGCTCCTTGCTGCGCCAGTAGCGGCCGGTGAACGGCGGCTCGGTCCCGTTGCGGCGCGTCACCTGATACTCCTGGTCGGACAGCTCGCTCCGCCACTCGGCGTCGGTCTTGACCACCTTGTCCATGGTCGCTTTACAGATTGATCTGCGCAGCGACCGGCCGCATGCCGGCGATGACGTCGCCGATCAGGTCGTCGAGGTCGCGGCCGAGCATGGCGCAGCCGCGCTCGATCACCGCACGGTCGACCCCGGCGGCGAATCCCTTCTGCTTCCACTTCTTGCGTACCGACTTGACTTCCAGGTCGCGCACGCTCTTCGACGGGCGCACCAGCGCGCAGGCGGTGACGAAGCCGACCAGCTCGTCGACCGCGTAGAGGGTCTTTTCCAGCAAGCTGCGCGGCTCCACGTCGGTGCAGATCTGCCAGCCGTGCGACAGCACCGCGCGAATGTAGTCGGCCGGCCACCCCGCTTCGGTCAGGATCGCCTCGGTCTTGCGGCAGTGCTCCTCCGGGAACCGCTCCCAGTCGAGGTCGTGCACCAGTCCGATCACCCCCCACGCGTCCGGGTCCTCGCCGGCCGCCTGCGCCCCGGCGCGCATCACCGCCTCGACGGCTTGGCAGTGATTGCACAGCGCCGGCGACTCGATGTAGCGCTGCACCAGCTCCCACGCCTCCGCGCGGGTCGGCGCGCCCGCCATCACGCCGCCCCGAACAGCGAGCCGACCGCGTCGGCGGCGACCGGAAACATCGGCTCCAGCATGCGCATGGCCAGCGGGATCGCCTGGTAGGCCGGCAGGCAGTAGCGCATGTCCCGGAACCGGCCGCGCAGGGCGACCACCTCGTCACGCACGTTCTCATCGCGCAGCACGACGCGGGCGATCAACTCGGCGAGGGTCTCGAAGTCGGCCGCCTGCATGCCGTACCGGGTCATCTCCTGGACGCCCAGGCGCACGCCGCCGGAAACCGCGAAGCTCGCGTCGCCCGGCAGGGCCTGGTAGTTGGCGATGATGTTGTTGCGCTCCAGGCGTTCCGCCGCCTGGTCGCCCGCCAGCGCCGGCGCGACCCGGACGATCACCTGATGGGTGTGGGTGTAGCCCTCCGACTCGCCCCCTTCCACGGCGATGCCGGCGGCGGCCAGCGCCTGCGCGAACGCGCGCGCGTTGCCGATCACGTCGCGCTGATAGTCGTCCTTGCAGGCGTTCATCTCGTACAGCGCCGCCAGAAAGCCGATCAGCGTACCGAGGTGATGGTTGCTGGTGGTGCCGGGACAGGCGCGGTGCCGCACGTGCGGCCACAGCGGGCGAGCCGCCGGGGAGCCGAGCACCACGCCGCGCTGCGGGCCGAAGAAGGTCTTGTGCGTGCTGCCAGTCACGACCGCCGCGCCCTCGGCGAGCGGCGCCTGGAAGGCGCCGTAGAGGCCTAGCGCGTGCGCCATGTCGAACATCAGCAGCGGCGGCTCGTCCAACCCGGCGGTCAGGTCGGCCACCGCGCGAACCGGCTCCGGGTGCAGGAACATGCTCTTGCCGAACACGATCAGGTCCGGGCGCCGCTCGCCGACCAGCGCCAGCAGCGCCTCCGTGTCGGCCAGATACGGATTGTCGGCCCGCACCGGGATCGGGTAGGCGCGCTCGGCGCCGGCGGCGTCGCGGTCGACCGCGTTGAAGAGCGCTCCCATCGACTGGGCGCTCAGGTGGCCGCCCTCGATCAGGCCGTTGTTGATCACCGACGACAGCCGCCGCATGGGACCGTCGTTGCCGCGGTTCTTCATGCGCAGCAATGCTTCGAAGACGACGATGTTGGCGAGCTGGCCGCTGACCGGCCGCGCCTCCACCCGGTCGCAGCCGAAGAAGCGCTGCGTCTGCGCGTGCACCTCCTCCTCGATCTCCTGGATGAAGTCGGTGCCCTGGTAGAAGTAGACCTCCGTCCCCTTCAGGCGGCGGTGCTCGGCGTAGCGCCCGGCGGCGTCGGCCACCTCGCACGCCTTCACCAGCAGGCTGGGCGTGGTCTCCGACGGGATCAGATTGATGCATTCGTGCTGGCGCCATCGGTTGTTGGCGGCCACCCGATCGGCGAGCGCGGTCATCGTGTCGGCGAGTGTCTTCATCAGCGGTACATCCGTTCGGGATGAGAGGACTCGAACCTCCGATCTCCTGCTCCCAAAGCAGGCGCCTTGGCCGCTAGGCTACATCCCGCGGGTCGGCGGCCCGGCAGCGCAGGGTCGCAGCCTACGGAGGGCGTGGTGCGCCGTCAACAACCGAATGGGCTTGCCGCTCACCGTGCCGATTCGACAGACTCCGTACGGACGCCGGCGTCCATAGCTCAGCAGGATAGAGCAGCAGCCTTCTAAGCTGCGGGTCAGAGGTTCGAGTCCTCTTGGACGCAACGGCGCTCCGCACGCACGGGAAATCGGCTATGCAGATTCGGGACGACAGGCTGGACGCGCTGGCACAGGAAAACGACCGGCGCATCGTGCTGCTGGTGCTCGACGGGCTCGGCGGGCTGCCGCGTGAGCCCGGCGGCCGCACCGAGCTGGAGAGCGCCCGCACGCCCAACCTGGACGCCGCCGCGGCGGCCGGCGAATGCGGCCTGCACCTGCCGGTCGGCTACGGCGTGGCGCCCGGCTCGGCGCCGGGCCACTTGGCGCTGTTCGGCTACGACCCGCTCGACGTGCCGGTAGGCCGCGGCGTGGTGGCTGCCCTGGGCATCGGCTTTCCGCTGCAGGACGGCGACGTCGCCGCGCGGCTCAACTTCGCCACCAGCGACGCGGCGGGGCGCATCACCGACCGGCGCGCCGGGCGGATCGCGACCGAGGTCTGCGCCGAGCTGTGCGCGCTGCTCGACGGCCTGGAGCTTGCCGGGGCCGAGCTGTTCGTGCGGCCGGTGAAGGACTACCGGGCGGTGGCGGTGCTGCGCGGACCGGGGCTGTCCGACCGGATCGCCGACACCGACCCGCAGCGTACCGGCGCCCCGGCGCTCGCGCCACGCGCGCTGGAGCCGGCCGCCGGGCCGACCGTTCGCATCATCGCGGACTTCCTGAAGCAGGCGCGCGAGCGGCTGGCCGGCCGCCGGCCGGCCAACGACCTGCTGCTGCGCGGCTTCGCCGTGCGCCCGGCGCTGCCGCCGCTGCACCTGCGGTTCGCCATGCGCGGCGTGGCGATCGCGGTCTATCCCGACTACAAGGGCGTCAGCCGCCTGGCCGGCATGGACGTGATCGACCGGCTCGGCGACCTGGACCAGCAGATGGCGGCGCTCGCCGGAGCCTGGCCGGGAGCGCACCGATTCTTCTTCGTGCACCACAAGTACACCGACTCGGCCGGCGAGGACGGCGACTTCGACGCCAAGGTCGCGGAGATCGAGCGGGTCGACGCCGCGTTGCCGGCCATTCTGGCGCTCGCCCCGGACGTGCTGATCGTCACCGGCGACCACTCCACCCCGGCGGTGGCGCGCACCCACACCGAGCATCCGGTGCCGTTCCTGATCCGCGCCGCCGCCGGCCGGCCCGACGCCGTGCGCGAGTTCGGCGAACGCGCCTGCGCGGCCGGCGCCTGGGGCGTCGTGCCCGCCAACGCCCTGCTGCCGATCGCCACCGGGTACGCGGGGAAACGGCGCCGCTTTGGCGCATGACCGCGGGGCGCCCGACCCGGAGTCGGCCGGCGTCAACGACGCTCTGCTCGACCGGCAGGAGCGCACCGGCCGGCCCGCGTGGCGTATCTACGAGCCGGCGGAGCCGGCGATCGTGTTCGGTGCCGCCGGCCGGGCGCAGACCGACGTGTACGTCGAGAGCGCGCGCGCCGACGGCGTGCCGTTGCTGCGGCGCCGCGGCGGCGGCGGCACCGTCCTGCTCGCTCCCGGACAGCTCGTCCTGGCGCTGGCGGCGGCGATCGACTCCCCGTACCGCAACCGCGAGCACCTGTGCGCGATCAACGCCTGGGTAGCGGAGGCGCTCGCCGGGCTCGGCGTGAGCGGCGTGCGCCCGCAGGGCATCTGCGATTTGGCGATCGGCGGCCGCAAGGTGCTCGGCGCGTCGCTGTTCCGGCGCCGCAACGTGCTCTTCTACCAGTCGAGCCTGCTGGTCTGCTGCGACCTGGCCCTGTTCGGCCGCTACCTGCGGCATCCGGTTCGGGAGCCCGACTACCGGGCGCGGCGCGCGCACGCCGCGTTCTGCACTACGCTCGCCGAACAGGGCCACGCGCTTGCGCCCGAACGGGTCGCCGGGGCGCTGCGTCCGATCGTGGCACGACGGATCGCCCTGCCCGCCATGGGCATCCGGGCCGCCGCGTGCCGCTGACCGGCGGGGCGCGGCCCGGCGGTCAGCGGGCGCTCGCCGGCGCTGCGGCGTTCTGCGCGGCGCTGCTGGCGCTCGGCTGCGCGGCCGCTACCGACGCCCGCTTCACCGCCGCCGACGGTCGCCGGAGCGCGCTGCGCGTCAGTTCCTTCGACGGCAGCCGCCACGCGCGGCTCGCGCCGGCCGAGGGGATCGCGGCGACCGGAATCCTGCACCCGCGCTCCGCCGTGACGGTCGGCTCCGGTCAGGCGCTCTACCTCCAGTACCGGTCGACCGTGGCGGAGGCGAGCGTGAGCGTGACGGCCGGCGACGGCGGTGAGATCGGCCGCTACCGGCTCGCGACCGGCGGGGACGTGCCGGTCCACCGCCAACTCCCGCTGCCGGCCGGTTCGCTGCGCGGATTTCGGCTGTGGACCGACGAGCCGGCCGGCACGCTCGACCTGACGGCGGCCGGCATCGCGCCGGCGCGCACCGGCGTAGCGCTGATCGACGGCGTGCTGCACGTCGGCGTCGACGCGCACCTGGCGCGCGGCACCACGGCGGACGCCGGCGGCATCATCGATCTGGCGGTCCGCCTGCCGGCGACGCACGCCGTTCCGCAACCAGGCCGGGCGCTGATGGTGCGGTCGGCCTTCACGCCGGCGGCCGCCGGCGGCGCCGGCGAGTTGCTGCTGTCGGTGTCGGACGGCGCCCCTGCCGCTGAGCGGCGGGCGACCGTCGCGGTGGCGCTGGCCGCCGGCGAACGGTCAGTCCACCTGCACGAGGCGGTGCTGGGATTCGTGCCGGTCGAGGTGGAGGCGCTCAGCCACGCCGGCGGTGCGGTCCGCTTTCTGCAGATCGGCCGGACCGCCGCCGGCGCGGCGCCGCTGCCGGCCGATCTCGACACGATCCTGGCCTATCCGCAGAGCGCGTGGCGCGGCGCGGCGTGGGAGGTGTTCCGCTGGAACGCCCTCCCTGAGGTGCTGATCTTCGATACCGCGACCTACGCGATCCAGGAGGAGCTTTTTCGCCGTCTTGCCTACTACGTGGAGAAAGCCGGCTTCCGGGGCACGGTGTGGAGCGATCGGCAGCTCGACGGCCGCTACGGCTACAACGCCCACGACTACGCCGCCGCCGACCTGGCGCGGTTCTTCACGGCGGCCGGGCGGGCCGGCGTACCGCTCAATGAACGGGAGCTGTGGCTGCGCGACTTCCTGGCGGCGGAGCGGGTGATCCGCGCCGCCGGGCAGGGCGACCCGGCCGGCTGGCATGCCGGCGAGCGGGGCGGCGCGGTGCTGTCGATCAGCCGGGAGTCGTCCCCGGCTCAGCGCGGACTGCTCCTGCGGCACGAGGTCGCGCACGGCGTCTACTTCGTCCGCGCCGGCTACCGCGCGGAGATCGCCGCCCTGTGGCAGGAGATCGGCGACCCGGCGCGCCATGCGTGGCGCTCCTATCTGGCCGCCCTGGACTACGACACCGCCTGGGAGGACCTGGTGCGGAACGAGTTCCAGGCCTACCTGGCGCACAACGGCGAACGGACGCTCGGCTACTACTTCGGAACGCTGGCCCCGGCGCGTATCCGCCGCAAGCTACCGGCCGAGCAGCAGGCGCCCGCTTGGTTCGAGGCCGGCGCGGAGGCGATACGCGGCCAGCACCGGCGGGTCGACCGCGCCCTGCAGGCGGAAACCGGCATGCGGGCCGGCCGCATGGCTACCGTTTCGCTGCGCCTGGACTAGACCGGCGCCCTGCGGTCAGGCCGCCACCCGGCGCCATCCAGCCGTGGCGGTCCGGCAGGCGCCCGAACTGGATGCCCTTGAGCTGCCGCAGGAAGTGCAGCGCGCGCGGGCCGATCTTCCCGTCCCCGAACGTCGCCGTCCGCCCTTCGTGCGTGAGCGATCCGAAGTGCGCCACCCCGGCGGCGGTGCCGGTGCCGAAGAACTCGACCGCGTCGTCGAGCACCTCCTCCACCGGCAGGCGGCGCTCCTGGACCGTCATGCCTTGTTCCTCGGCCAGGGTCATCACCGACCGGCGCGTGATGCCCGGCAGGATGGTGTCGCCCAGGGAGGGCGTGACCAGGGTGTCATCCGACAGCACCGCGAACAGGTTGCAGGAGGAGCCTTCCTCCAGGTACCGGTGCTCGGCGGAATCGAGAAAGATCGCCTCCATGCAGCCGGCGGCCTCCGCCTCCTTCTTGGCCAGCGCGCTGATGACGTAGTTGCCGCTGCACTTGATCCAGCCGGTGCCTCCCGGCGTGGCGCGCACGCGCCGCGTGGTGGTGGTCGAAGCGTCGCCGTCCGGGCTGAAGTACGATCCGACCGTGGTGTTGATGATGATGACCCACGGACTGACCGACAGGTCGACGCCGATCCCCGACTCGGCGTAGGAGAACGGCCGGATGTAGACCGTGTCGGCGGTGACGAAGTCGGCCGCTTCCCACGCCGGATCGTAGGCGGGGGTGAAGCCGAGCGTCCGGTTCCGCTCGACGACCTGCTGGACGGCGCGGACGAAGGTGTCGGCGGGAAAGGACGGCATGATCAGCCCCTCCATCGAACGCGCCATGCGCAGGCCGTTGTCGAAGGGGCGGAACAGCGACAGCGAGCCGTCCGGCTGCGGGAAGGCCTTGAGGCCCTCGAAGCAGGCCAGCCCGTACTGGGTCGTGAAGTTGATCAGGGGGAGCTGCTCGAACCGGTTGCGCTCCAGGTAGAGCCGTTCGCGCTCTTCGTCCGGCAGCGCGGCCTCGGCCTCCGCGCTGAGATGCCGCTGTTTGGCAAACTCCTCGCGCCACGTCCCGTCGAACTTGGCGCTGTATACCCAGGGGTAGATCGCCAACGTAAAGCTCTTTGCCATGGCCGGCGATTCTACACCGGGCGCGGTCCGGCTTGACAACGGCGCGGGCAGCGGTGAAACTGTCGTTTCCACGACCGACGGTGGGTGTAGTTCAATCGGTAGAGCGCCAGACTGTGGATCTGGATGTTGTGGGTTCAAGCCCCATCACCCACCCGACGCTCCACGGCTGCGCCCGTAGCTCAGTTGGATAGAGCGACGGACTTCGAATCCGTAGGTCGCAGGTTCGAGTCCTGCCGGGCGTGGGAGCGGGCCGTTAGCTCAGTTGGCAGAGCAGCAGACTCTTAATCTGCGGGTCGAAGGTTCGAGTCCTTCACGGCTCAGGCGATTCGTCGTCTCCGCCCTTGAACGCGAGGCGCCGCTTGCGGTACACTGTGCACAGGCATACGGAGGAGATGCCCGCGAGAGTGGTGGAACCGGCAGACACGCCAGACTTAGGATCTGGTGCCGCAAGGCATGAGGGTTCGAGTCCCTTCTCTCGCACGTGTTCGACGCGGGAATAGCTCAGAGGTAGAGCTCCACCTTGCCAAGGTGGAAGTCGCGGGTTCAAATCCCGTTTCCCGCTACGCTCTGACGGCGGCGGCGCGCTGAGCCGCCGCCCGCTCGGCCGCAGGCCCACTACCCGGACTGACGCGTGATAGAGAACCAGGAAGAGCACCTTCAGGAGAACGCCGAAGTCCGGCTGTCGGTCACGGTCGCGGCGCCTGCGGTGCAACGCACGTACGACGCCACCGTCGCCCGGCACTGCCGCACCGTCCGCATCAAGGGCTTTCGCAAGGGCCGGGTGCCGCGTGACGTCCTGATCCGCAAGGCGGGCGACGCGATGCTGGCGGAGACTACCGAGACGATCATCGGCGAAGCGGCCCAGCAGGCGCTGGAGACGGCCGAACATCCGCCGATCCGCTCTTCGCGCCCGCGCGCGGAGCCCGCAGAGCCGCTGGCGCTCGGCTCGCCGTTCCGGTTCGATCTGTTCTACGACACCAAGCCGGAGGTGAGTCTGGGTGTTCACCGGGGGGTGCCGGTGACGCGGCTCCGCTTTCGCGTCGACGAAGCCGACTTGGCGCGCGAGCTCGACACGGTCCGCGAGCAGAACGCCGTGGTCGTGGAGAAGCAGTCCGACGTGGTCGAAGCCGGCGACGTGGTGGAGATCGACTACGTCGAGGTCGACGGCGGCCGGCCGGTCGCCTCGACGCGGCGGGACGGGTTCGTGTTCGAGATCGGCACCGGCTACAACCTGCACCGCATCGACGACGATCTGATCGGCATGCGCGTGGACCAGGAGCGCGACATCGCCAAGACTTACCCCGGCGACTTCGAGGAAGCGTCGCTGGCCGGCCGGTCGCTGGTCCTGCGCGTCCGCGTGCGCCGCCTGCGGGAGAAGCAGTTGCCGGACCTGGACGACGAGCTGGCGCAGGATGTCAGCGATCGCTTCGAGACCCTGGAAGACCTGAAGGCGGACATACGCGAGCGCCTGCTCCGCAACGGCGGCCGGATCGTCCGCGAGCGGCTGATCTCCGCGATCATGACCGCCATCGAGGAGGGTTCGGTGGTCCCCCTGCCGCGATCGCTGGTCGACGCCGGCCTGGCGGCCCAGTGGGAGTCGATGGTGTCGCGCTACGGCGGCAGCGAGCGCCGCGTGGACGTCGAGCTGCAGCGGTCCGGGGCCGACCGCGCGACGCTGATCGAGCAATGGCGCCCGGCCGCCGAGCGGCGCACGCGCCTGACGTTGATCGCCGACCGGCTGGCGGACGCCGAAGGCATCGAAGTCGGCGACGACGAGGTCGATCGGGAGCTCGAGCGCGTTGCGTACGCGCGCTCCATGGAGGTCGAGCAGGTGCGGGAGGCCTACGAGCGCAACGACATGCTGCCGTCGCTGCGCGCCGAGCTCCGCAACGAGAAGCTCTACGACCGTCTGATCGGGCTGGCCGCGGTCAGGGACGGCGACGAGCTCTCTTATATGGACTTGGTATCGGGAAAGGGCTAACTTTGATGCGGCGCCGCCGGGAGCCTGCGGGGCCGTATCAACCTGCCATGGACGAACCACCCGCATGAACGAACAGCTCAACGCGCTCGTGCCGATCGTCATCGAACAGACCGGGCGTGGCGAACGCTCCTACGACATCTACTCGCGGCTGCTCAAGGATCGCATCGTCTTCATCGACGGCGAGATATACGACATCACCGCCGACCTGGTGGTGGCGCAGCTCCTGTTCCTGGAGTCACAGGACCCGGAGAAGGACATCCACGTCTACATCAACTCGCCCGGCGGAATGGTGACCGCCGGGCTGGCGATCTACGACACGCTCCGCTACATCAGCGCGGACGTGCAGACGATCTGCCTGGGTCAGGCGGCGTCGATGGGCGCCCTGCTGCTGGCGGCCGGCACCAAGGGCAAGCGGACCGCTCTGCCGTCCGCCCGGCTGCTGATCCACCAGCCGTGGGGCGGCGTTTCCGGGCAGGCGGCCGACATCGGCATTCAGGCGCGGGAGCTGGTCCGCCTGAAGCGCCTCATCATCAGCTACTTCGCGGAATGCACCGGCAAGGACGAGAGCGTCGTTGCCCACGATCTGGAACGGGACTACTATATGTCGTCGCACGAGGCTGCAGAGTACGGCCTGATCGACAAGGTCCTCACGAGGCGCGCTGATGGGCAAGACCGCAAAGACTGACGACAAGCTCTGTTCCTTCTGCGGCAAGACCGCGGACACCGCCCGCCGGCTGATCGCCGGGCCGGGCGTGTACATCTGCGACGAGTGCGTGGTCGTCTGCAAGAAGATCCTGGACGAGGAGGACGTGTTCTCCGCCGAGTTCCGGGAGGAGGTGCCCAAGCCGCGCGAGATCAAGCGCTACCTCGACCAGTTCGTGATCGGGCAGGATGAGACCAAGAAGGTGCTGGCGGTCGCCGTGTACAACCACTACAAGCGGATCACCATGCCCAACCGCGGCGACGGCGACGTGGAGATCGAGAAGTCCAACGTGCTGCTGATCGGCCCCACCGGCACCGGCAAGACCCATCTGGCGCGGACGCTCGCCCGCAAGTTGAAGGTGCCGTTCGCCATCGCCGACGCCACCACGCTGACCGAGGCCGGGTACGTGGGCGAGGACGTCGAGAACATCCTGCTGCGGCTGATCCAGAACGCCGGCAACAACATCCCCGCCGCCGAGCGCGGCATCATCTACATCGACGAGATCGACAAGATCGCCAAGAAGGGCGAGAACGTGTCGATCACGCGGGACGTGTCGGGAGAGGGCGTCCAGCAGACGTTGCTGAAGATCGTCGAGGGGACCGTAGCGTCGGTGCCCCCGCAGGGCGGACGCAAGCATCCCAACCAGGAGATGCTCAAGATCGACACGTCGAACATTCTGTTCATCTGCGGCGGCGCGTTCATCGGCCTCGATCACGTGGTAGAGGCGCGCGTGATGCAGTCCCCGCTCGGTTTCGGCGCCGAGGTGGAGAACCGGCGCACCCGCAACCTGCTGTCGCTGTTCTCTCACCTGCAGCCCGACGACCTGATCCGCTACGGCATGATCCCGGAGTTCATCGGGCGGCTGCCGATCATCGTCGCGCTGGAGGAGCTGACCGTCGACTCGCTCAAGCGCATCATCGTCGAGCCGAAGAACTCGGTGATCAGGCAGTATCAGGCGTCGTTGAGCGTCGACGACGTCGACTTGTCGTTCGAGGACGACGCCATCGTTGCCATCGCCGAGAAGGCGATGGACCACAAGACCGGGGCCCGCGGCCTGCGCTCGATCATCGAAGCCGCCATGGTCGATATCATGTTCAACATCCCGTCGATGAAGGGGCTGAAGCGGGTGGTGGTCACCCGCGACGTCATAGAGAAGTCCCAGACCCCGGAAGTGGAGTTCGTCGCCGACGAGAAGAAGTCGGCCTGAAGCCATGCTGCGCCCTGCTGACGTCTGGACCATGGCCCGCGCGCCCGAGGGGCCGGCGGTGCTGATCCGGCCGACCGGAGCGAACGTGGCGGTGCCGATCTACGTCGACGGCTGCATCGCTCAGTCGATCTACATCGCCCTGCGCGGCGAACGGCAGAGCCGGCCGCTGACGCACGACCTGTTCCTGCAGACGCTGGCCGCGCTGCAGGTCTCCGTGGAGCGCGTCGAGATCACGGAGATCAAGAACGTCGGCGGCAACGGCACCTTCTTCTCGCGCCTGGTGCTGCTGCAGGACGGCCGGGAGGTGGAGGTCGACTCGCGCACGTCGGACGCCATCGCCATCGCGCTGCGCGCCAAGTGTCCGATCTTCATCGATGAGGACGTGGTCGATCAGGCGGCCATCCCGGTATCGAACGTGGAGGGCGGCGAGGCGGCGGACGGCGGGGAGGACGCCGACGATGATGAGGGCGGCGGCGAAGGCGACCTGGTCGGAAAGCTCAAGCAGGAACTGGCGTCCGCCGTCCGCGAAGAGAACTATGAGGAAGCGGCGCGGTTGCGCGACCGCATCACCGAGCTGGAGGGCTCCTCGTAGCGGACCCGCGCGTCCCGGGCCGGTCTATCAGGCGGTCTTGGGCTTGACCTCTTCGTCGCCCTTCTGCTTGACGTTTGCCAGCCGCTCTTCGATCAGCTTCTCGACGTCGCCCTTGTCCCTGCCCAGGGAGTACGAAACCTCGTCAACCATCAGCCGCAACGCGTTGTCGAAGAGCTTGCGCTCCAGGATTGGCAGTTCCTTGATGCGGCTGCGGTACGAGAGCGATCGCACGACGGCGGCGATGTCGTTGACCGCTCCCCGCTTCAGCAGGTCGAGGTTCATCTGGTAACGCATCTTCCAGTCGGTGGGGATCGGGTCGAAGTCCTCGGCGATCAGCCGCAGGGCGCGCTCCGCCTTGCGCTTGCTGACGATGGCGCGGACGCCCAGGTCGTCCGCCTTGTCCACGGGGATCATGATCGTCATGTCGGAGACTTCCAGATAGACGACGTAGTAGAGGGTCGGCTTGCTCCGGAACTCCCGCTCCTCCAGCCGCTCGACCCGGCCGACGCCCTGCAGCGGGTAGACGATCTGCTGGCCGACGGCGTACCGGGTCCGGGAGCGCGTCTTGCGCCGGGGCCCGCGAGCCGCAGCGGTCGTGGACGCCGGCGCCTTGTCCGCTTTGGCGGCCTTGTCCGCTTTGGCGGTGGCCGCCGGGGCGGCGCCGGCGGTGCCGTTCGCGCCGTTGGCCGAGCCGCCCGGCGGCGGCGCGTCCCCGGAGTCGACGGTCGCACCGGCCGCGGCCGCGGCGCCGCCGGCCTTGGCGGTCGAGCGCTTCGCACTGCGGCTTCCGCCGGATTTCCGCTTGGCGGGCTGGGGTTTCCCGGTTTGGGATTTCTCGCGTTGGGGTTCCGCTGGCCGGTGTCCCTCTGCCGGTGGTTCCGCCGGCTTCGGTTCGGCTGCCTCCGGTTGCGCGGCTGCGGCCGGCTGCGTCGATTCCGTTGTCCCGGTAGACTGGGGCGCGTCCTCACTGGGAGACGCGGCTGACCTCATGTACGAAGTATCGCACAGACCCCGCTCCGGGTCAAAGCCGACCGGCCCATGATCGTCCCGGAACGGTCCGGCAGCCGGCTGATGCGGGCGCTCAGCATCGCCGGATACCCGGCGCTGTTCGCGGCGATGGCGGCGATCGTCATTGTCTACTGGGGCCCGATATGGGGCTTGGTGCGCGACCAGGAGGCGCTGCGCGCCTGGGTGGACGGCTACGGCGTCGCCGCCCCCGCCGCGTTCGTGGCTATCCAGGTGCTGCAGGTGGTGATCTTCGTGATCCCGGGCGAGGTGCCGCAGGTGGCGGCGGGGTACCTGTTCGGCATCCCGCTCGGCATCGTCCTCACGCTGGCCGGCGCCGCGCTCGGCTCTGCGATCGGCTTCCTGCTGTCGCGCGCGCTGGGCCGGCCGTTCCTGCACGCGATCGTGTCGGAGTCGCGCAGCCGGCAGGTGGAGGAGTTGATCGCATCGCCGCGCGGCGTGGCGACCCTGTTCCTGCTCTACCTTATCCCCGGCATTCCCAAGGACGTCCTGTGCTACGTGGCCGGTATCGGCCCGATCCGCCTGGGGGTCTACCTGCTGGCCAGCACCGCCGGGCGCCTGCCGGGCGTGGCGGTGAGCGTGGTGCTCGGCGAAGCGCTGGCCGAGCGGCAGTGGACGGCGGTGGGGATCGCCTTCGGCGTCGCCGTGGTGCTGTTCGCGGTCGGTTTCCTGCTGCGCCGGCGTCTGCTCGACCTGCTGCAGCGCTTCGCGACGCGCGATCAGCCGCGGCGGGCGGGCGATCAGCCGGGCGCCGGCTCCGGCACGGCGGCGACCCCGGCCGGCAGGTCTCCCCGCCGGAAGCCCAGATAGCGGAAGGGGTGGATGTCGAGCAGGTTGGGTGTCCAGCCGGCGATCCGTTGCAGGTCGATGAGCGAAAAGGTGGTCAGGTGGGTCACCGGCAGTATGACCGCGTCCTGCAGCAGCAACGTCTCGGCCTCTGCGAGCAGTCGCAGGCGGTCCAGGCCCGTCGCCCCCAGCGCCCGATCGATCGTCCGGTCGTAGTCGCGGGAGGCGTATCCGGCGTCGTTGAGGTTGCTCGCGCTGGTCCACATCTGCAGAAAGGTGATCGGATCGGCGAAGTCGCCGATCCAACTGCTGATCGTCAGGGTGAACGCGCCGGCCTTGATCTCCGCCAGGTAGTCGTCGTAGTCCCGCACGTGCGCGACGGTGACGTCGACGGCCAGACCGGTCTCCCAAGCGTCCTCGAGGAGCTTGGCCAACTCTACCACAGACGCGGACCCGACCGTGATGACGATCGGCGGCAGGCCGGCTCCGCCGGCAAAGCCGGCCTGTTCGAGCAGGCGCTCGGCGGCGCGCAGATCCTCGGCCGTGATGCCTTCCACCGCCGGGTAGTCCGCCATGCGCGGCACCAGCACGCTGGTCGGGAACCTCGTCCGCTCCGGGCTGCGCACCGTCTCCCAGGGGACCATCAGGGCCAGCGCCCGGCGCACGCGCACGTCGTCGTACGGCGGGTCGCTCGCCTTGAAGACGAAGTAGGTGGTGCCGAACAGCGGGTTGGCGACGACGAAGGGGGCGAGCTGTTCGTTGTCCTCGACGTACTTGGCCCAGTGAACGTCGCCGGCCATGAAGCCGGCGGCGATGGCGCGCGGGTCGTCGAAGAAGCGGATGCGGACGCGGTCCAGGTCGACCGTCGACCGCGCCCAGTAGCGCGGATTGCGCTCGAAGACCATCTCCCCGGTCTGCCACTCGGCCAGCCAGAACGGGCCGTTGCCGATGATCGGCGCCTGCCGCTCCCACCCGACCTGCGCGCGGTAGACGGGGTAGACCGGGGCGAAGGCGTGGTGCGCCAGCGTGCTCAGGAAGTGCTCGGCCGGCCGCTCCAACACCACCTCCAACTCGCCGGGCGAGATCGCGCGGATGCCGACCTGCGCCGCGTCGCCGATGATCCCGGCGCGGTAGTCGGCGACGCCGCGAATCACGTCGAACAGCAGCGAGTATTCCGCCTGTTCGCCGGGATCGATGATACGCAGCCACGAAGCCCGGAAGTCCTCCGCCACTACGCGCGTGCCGTCGGAGAAGCGCGCGTTGTCGCGCAGGAGGAACCGGTAGCGAAGGCCGTCGTCGGAGACGTGCCAGGTGTGCGCCACGCCGGGTACCGGCTCCAGGCTGGCCGGGTGGTAGGAGACCAGACCCTCCGACAGCGCCGTGAAGAGCTGCGCTTCGGTAGCCGAAAAGGCGTGCAGTGGGTCCAGGGCGACCGACAGCCCACCGTAGTAGGCGACGGTCAGCTCGCGCGCGGCCGCCTCGTCGGCGCGCGCGGGGGCGGCAGCGGTCAGCACGGCGGCGGCTGACAGGGCCGCGGCGGCCCTCCTGCGGCCCATCACCGGCGCCGGAATGCGCCGAGCGGGTCGATGCCGAGCCGCAGGCGCAGGTAGATGAAGCCGGCGAGCAGCCCGCCAAGATGGGTCAGGTGGGCGACGTGCGTGCGCTGCCCGGTCACCTGGAACAGCAGCGCCAGAGCGCCCAGGATGAGCACCATGGTCGTCGAACGCATGGGAATGAACCAGAAGGTGACGATCTGGTTCGGATTGAGTACCGCGTAGGCCAGCATGACGCCGTACACGGCGCCCGACGCACCCAGGATCGCCACCGGCGCGGCCGACAGCAGCGCCAGGATGGTGCTGAACAGGCCGGCGAGCACCCCGCACGCCAAGTAGAGGGTCAGGAACTCGGAGCTGCCGATCTCCCGTTCCACGGGCGATCCGAACAGGAACAGCATCAGCATGTTGAAGACCAGGTGCAGCATGCCGCCGTGCAGGAACAGGTAGGTGACGAGCTGCCAGACGGCGCCTTCGCGCGCCAGCACCGACGGTCGCAGGACGGCCGCATCGACATACGCCGGCAGGGCCAGGACCAGGAAATAGACGGCGACCGTGATGCCGATCAGCCACGTGGTCGCGTTGTACTGCCGGTACGGGAACGGTCGGCTGAGCAGGCCGCGGTCACGCACCCCGACAAGCTACCGCCGGCTGCCGAACACGGTCAAACCGCATCAGGCAATCAACCGCATCAGGCAAACCGGAATCAGGGCCGGCCGGCGCCGATGAGCGCGTCGGCCGTCTCCAGCAGCCGTTGCGCCGGCTCGCCGCCGGGAGCGAGCGCGACGAGCTCGGCCCGCGTCTGCCGGTAGAGCTCGGTCGCGCGCCGGCGCGCTTCCCGCAGGCTGCCGCTGCCCTGCAGCAGGGCGATGGCCCGGTCGATCTGCGGCTGCACCCGGTCGATCGGCCGGTTCTGGATGCCGGCCAGCACCTCCCACAGCTCGTCCGCGCCGCCGCGCTCCCGATGCAGGATGACCGGCAGGCTCTTCTTGCCCTCGATCAGATCGTCTCCGCGGTCCTTGCCGGGGTTGCCGAGCTCCAGGTTGGTGACGTCGTCGACGATCTGAAAGGAGGCGCCGAACCGCTCGCCGATGGTGACCGCCGTGGTCACGGCCGCCGCCCCGGCGCCGCCCAGAGCGGCTCCGAGCCCCAGCGCCAATCCGGCCAGGCTGCCCGACTTCAGCCGGCACATCGACAGATAGTCCGCCGCGCTCGGAGAGGCCGCGCCCGGCCGGTGCCAGAGGATGTCCAATCCCTGTCCGTAGTGCAGCTTGCGCATGGTGGCGGCGTACATGCGGTACACGCGCAGCGCTTCGGCCGCATCGAGCGTCGTCAGGCCCCCCTGCGGCGGGTCCAGTATCCGCGTGGGAAGGAAGTAGGCCAGATTGCCGGCGTTCACGGCCAGGTCCACGCCGAACTCGACGTGCGCGGCCGGACCGCCGCGGCGCGTGCGCGCTCCATCCTCGATGTCGTCGATGATCAGGCTGCCGGCGTGCGTGAGCTCCACCAGCGGGGTGAGCGGCAACGCGCGGTCGCCGCCGCCGTGCATCTCGCAGGCGAGTTGCATGAACAGGGCGCGCCAGCGCTTGCCGCCCCGCTCCATCAGGCGGCGGGCCGGCGCCACGATCTGCTCCTCGCGCTCGGAGGTGAGCGCCGGCCGGTGCGGGCCCGGCTCCAGGAAGGCCAGGGCGTCGAACAGCACCGCTTCGATCCGCGCCAGCCGCCTCTCCACGAAGCGTGACTGTCGTGCGCCCGGCGCCGGCCGTCAAGATCACCGGCGCCCGGTAGTTGCACCGGCTTGCCGGTATTGGGTATGGTCGGCTCAACTCCCAAACAAAGAGGTGCGAGATAACATGAAACGTGTAGTGACGATCTTGATACTCGGAGCGCTCGTGGCTTCACTCTCGTTCGCGCAGATGGAAGGCGGCATGATGAAAGACATGCACGTCTCCTACATGGGCGTCGACGTCTACACGGACGGCGGCACGTGGCAGGAGGTCGGCGACCGGCTGGCGCAGACCGACGCCACCGCATGGTTGGCCGCCGCCATGGTGCCGGCCGGCATCCAGGGCAAGGCGGAGTACTCCTTCGACGTCTCCTACATCGGCGGCCTGGAGGACAACGCCATCGGCTTCGGCGCCATCGTTCCCGGCTTCGTGCTGGGTCTGGTATGGGACCCGGCGAACCTGGGCGGTTCAGGGTTGCACGCGCAGGTGTACAACGAGTCCGGTGAGCTTCACGAGTACGCCGGCATCACCTACAGCTTCGAAATCCCGGCGTCGATCATCGCCGGCATCACCGCCGACACGGTGATGAGCACTCCGCTGCCGGTCCGTATCCGCATCGATTCCAGCAATGGAAACGTGTGGGTCAAGGACCCGTTCGACGACGTGACGTGGTGGACGTTCACCCTGGGTCAGTCGCTGGAGGAAGACGGCCACAACATGATCGGCGTCGGCACCACCTCGGCGGCGGCCAGCTTCGGCAACTTCTCCGCCACTCCCATGATGATGGACTCCATGATGGGGGACTCCATGAAGATGGGGATGTAGCGGAGCCGTACCGCGATTCGCACGCGGCGCCTCACGCGGGCGCCGCTGCGGACCACCGATCCGAGGCCGTCGCCCGTGCGACGGCCTCGTTTTTTTGCGGGCTCCCGGCAGCAGCGCCTGTGCGGCGGCCGGACAGCTCCTATGGACTGCTGCCCGGCACGGGCTGCCGCCGGCCAGGTGAGGCGGGGGCTACCCGATGCGGGCGTTCCACGCCTCGGCGCGGCGCATGAAGACGCCAGGATCGGCGCGCCATTGGGCGTAGCCGACCTTCCGCCCGTCCGTGAGCCAGTCGATCCGTTCGTCGAGACAGGCGATCAGCTCGGCGTCGCCGGCCGGGAGCGCCATGCCTCCCCACTCGACCCGATCGTCGAGCGCCGTGACCACCAGGTCACCGCCGGAGTCGTGCGCGGCGTCGCTGTTGCCGATCTCTCCCCGCGCTATCGCGTCGATCTGGCCGTTGCGGAGCGCGACGATCAGTTCCCGTTCACCCAGGTCGTCGCCCAGATAGACGATCTGCGGTGCGCCGGCGGACGGCGGGTGCAGGCGGAGCCGCTTGGCAAGGAGCGGCGACTCGCCGGCGGAGGTGATGAAGTACTCGGCGCTGCCGTCGGCGGCGACCGTGCCGGCGGGCGTCTCGACCCGTACCCCCGCCGCCAGCACGCCGTCCTCGCCGGTCAATCCGGTCAGCTCCAGCAGGCGCGCTTCACCGGTGGTGTTGGCCAGGACGCCGACGGTGACGCGGTCGGTCAGCCGGTCGTAATCGGCCAGGCGGTCGGAGTCGGCGGCGCGCACCAGCAGGCTCTGGCGGAAGGCGATGTAGCCGGTCGAGAAGGCGACGACCTGCGCGCCGCCTGCGTCGCGCGTCCGCGAGTCGAGGATGGTGATGCCGCCGCTGACGACGTCGTACTCCGGGCCGTCCGGCCGGAGCCAGATGTCGTCCCAGGGCGCGATGCCGCTGCGGGCAAAGGAGAGCCCGGTGTTCCGCATCGCTTCGAGGGCGGTCACCAGATCGGCCTCGAAGCCCTGGTGGGTGTCGAAGCCGGGGGACTCCGGGTCTTCATCCGCGCTGTAGCTGACCGGCGCGAAGAAGGCGTAGAAGCCGAGCCGCAGCTCGCTCGCGCCGTCCGCGCACGCCCGCGGCGCACCGTTCGCATCGCCCGCTACCGGCGACGGAAGAAAGACCAGGCACAGCGCGGCCGCCGCGGCGGTGAACCGGAGCCGATTCCATGTCGTTGCCATGCCGCTACGGTATGGGGAGCGCCGCGACGCCGCAACTGGCGCTCGAACCGATTGACGGCGTACGGCGGTTGACCTGCGGCCCCGCTTGGCCGTAGCTTGATAAATAAGACTGAAGGGGTCCGATTTGCTCAAGATTCATCGCAAGCTGGAGTACGCGCTGCTCGCCCTGCAGCACATGCGTATGGTCGGCGCTACCGGCGGCGCCGATCGGCTGGTCACCGCCCGCGAGCTGTGTCGGGTCCACCCGATGCCGTTCGACGTGCTGTCGAAGGTGTTGCAGCGGCTGGCGCAGCTCGGCGTGCTGGTCTCCGAACAGGGCGCGCAGGGCGGCTATCGGCTGCGCGCCGACCTGGAGCGGCTCTCGCTGTACGCCCTGAGCGAGGCGCTGGTCGGGCCGATGCGGTTCGCGACCTGCATGGATGACCGCTGCGAGTGCCAGCTCACCGGCTCCTGCACGATCATCTCGGCGGTGGTCAACCTGGCCAAGCGGGTCGAGCGGCTCTACCGCGACCTGACCGTCGCCGACTTGCTGGCCAGCGAAGAGGACGACGAGCGGGAGATCAGGGAGCGATTCACCCGCAGCCAGGAGGCCATGAGCCTCCTGATTCAGGAGACCTGATGGAAATCGTAGCGCACAGGCAACAGAGCACCGACTACCGCGCCGGCTTTCATACCGACGTGGAGACCGATGAGGTCCCCAAGGGGCTGTCGGCCGATACGGTGCGGCTGATTTCGGAAAAGAAGAACGAGCCGGCCTTCATGCTCGACTTCCGCCTGCAAGCCCTCAAGAGGTGGCAGGCCATGGAGGAACCGTGGTGGCGCTTCGTCGACTACCCGGAGATCGACTATCAGGACATCCGCTACTACTCGGCCCCCAAGCAGGTGGGCGCCAAGCAGGCGGGTGAAGGCGCCCGCACGCTGGAAGACGTCGACCCTGAGGTGATCGCCACCTTCGAGCGGCTCGGCATTCCCCTGCTGGAGCAGAAGCGGCTGATGGGCGTGGCGATCGACGCCGTGTTCGATTCGGTGTCGGTCGGCACCACCAACCAGGAACGGCTCGAGGAGCTGGGCATCGTGTTCTGCTCCATGGGAGAGGCGGTGCAGCGGTACCCGGAGCTGGTCGAACGCTACCTCGGCTCGGTGGTGCCGCCGGCGGACAACTACTTCGCGGCGCTGAACTCGGCCGTCTTCACCGACGGATCGTTCTGCTATATCCCGCGCGGCGTGCAGTGCCCGATCGACCTGTCCACCTACTTCCGCATCAACGCCGCCGAGACCGGGCAGTTCGAGCGCACCCTGCTCATCGCCGAGGAGGGCAGCTCGGTGAACTACGTCGAGGGCTGCACCGCCCCGATGCGGGACCGCAGCCAGCTCCACGCCGCGGTCGTGGAGATCGTCGCGCTCGACGAGGCGACCGTGAACTATTCGACCGTGCAGAACTGGTACGCCGGCGACGCGGAGGGGCGCGGCGGCATCTACAACTTCGTCACCAAGCGCGGCCGCTGCGTGGGCCGGCGTTCCAAGGTGTCGTGGACGCAGGTGGAGGCCGGCGCCGCCATCACCTGGAAGTACCCCAGCGTGATCCTCTCCGGCGCCGAGTCCGTGGGCGAGTTCTATTCGGTCGCGCTCACCAACAACCGGATGCAGGCGGACACCGGCACCAAGATGATTCACATCGGGCCGCGTACCACCAGCACCATCGTCTCCAAGGGCATCTCCGCCGACCGGTCGGTCAACAGCTACCGCGGCCAGGTGCGCATCCAGCCCGGCGCCGAAGGGGCGCGCAACTTCACGCAGTGCGACTCGATGCTGGTCGGCGACCAGTGCGTGGCCAACACCTTCCCGTCGATCGAGGTGCGCAGCCCCACCGCCACGGTCGAGCACGAAGCGTCCACCTCCAAGATCGGCGCCGATCAGCTCTTCTACCTGGCGACCCGCGGCATCGACACCGAGGGCGCGCTTTCGCTGCTGATCAACGGCTTCTGCAAGGAGGTGTTCCGCAAGCTGCCGCTGGAGTTCTCGGTAGAGGCGGTCAAGCTGTTGGAGATGAAGCTCGAAGGGAGCGTCGGCTGATGCTTGCCGTACGCGGCCTGGCCGTCTCCATCGGCGATACCACGATCCTGCGCGGCGTGGACCTCGACATCGGCGCCGGCGAGGTGCACGCGATCATGGGGCCCAACGGCTCCGGCAAGAGCACGCTGGCGCGGGCGATCGGCGGCCACCCCGACTATCGGGTCACGGCCGGCACCCTGGAGTACGAGATCAACCTGCGCCCGCGCGACCTGTCGTCGATGGATGCGGACGCGCGCGCCCGCGAGGGGATCTTCATCAGCTTCCAGTACCCGATCGAGATTCCCGGCGTCTCCAACGCGGTCTTCCTGCGCGCCGCGTACAACGAGATCAGCCGCCACAACGGCCTGCCGGAGCTCGACCCGTACGACTTCGACCGGTTCCTGCGTGAGAAGGCGCGCTCGGTCGGCATCGACGAGAGCTTCGTCGACCGCGATCTCAACGTCGACTTTTCCGGGGGAGAGAAGAAGCGCAACGAGATCCTGCAGATGGCGGTGCTGTCGCCTCGCCTGGCGATCCTGGATGAGACCGACTCCGGGCTCGATATCGACTCGCTGCGCGCGGTGGCCGAAAGCATCGGGACGCTGCGCACGGAGCAGAACGCGATCGTGCTGATCACCCACTACCAGCGCCTGCTCGACTACCTCGCCCCCGATCGGGTGCACGTCCTGTCGGACGGCTGCATCGTCCGCTCGGGCGGCGCGGAGCTGGCGCTCGAGGTGGAGCGGCGCGGCTATGACTGGCTGACCGCTCCGGTCAGGCCGGCCGGGGCGGGGCCGGCGGAGGCGGGAACGGCATGACCGTAGCCGAACAGGCGCGCGCCTGGACCGCGGAGATGGTCGAGCGCGCCCGCCGCTTCGACGCCGAGCACGGCGGGCCGCCCTGGTTGCGCGAGCTGCGCGCGGCGGGCCGCGAGCGCCTGGCCGCTCACGGCCTGCCGCTGGCCCGTGACGAGGCATGGACCTATACCAACGTGCGGCCGGTGCTTGGCGGACGGTTCCAGGCCGCCGACGGGCACGACGGCGGCGCCGGCGGCTGGCGGCCGCTGGCGGCCGCGGCGCAGCCGCTGCGGAGCGCGGTCGGCGACTACCCCCAGCACGCCTTCACCGCCATCAATCAGGCGTTCGCCGGCCCCGGCTTGGTCGTGACGGCGGCGGCCGGCCGGTCGCGCTTCATCGAGATCGTGCATCGCCGGCGCCCGCGTGCCGATGGCGGGACGCTGTACGCGGACGCCGTCCGCGTGGAGCTGGCGCGCGGGGCGCGCGCCACGGTGGTGGAGCGGTGGGAACCGGCGGATCGCGCCGGCTCAGCCCTGCACGTGCCGGCCGCCGATCTGGTGATCGCTCCGGGCGCCGCGCTGCGCTACTACCGGCTGGCGGCCGACGATCCGCAGGCGTTCGGATTCGGCTCGCTGCGCGCCGCGGTGGGCTCCGGCGCGGAGCTCGACCTGGTGCTGATCGGCGGCGGGATGGCGATCGATCGGACCGAGGTGACGGTCGCGCTGCTCGATGGCGGCGCGCGGGCCCGTCTGGGCGGCGCCGCGGTGCTGTCCGGCGCCGTCCACGGCGCAATACACACCTGCGTGCAGCACCGGGCGCCCGACTGCGCGAGCGATCAGCTCTTCAAGGCCGTGCTGCTCGACGGCGCGCGCTCCGCCTTCCAGGGCACGATCGAGGTCGACCGCACCGCGCAGGGCACCGACGCCTTTCAACTGAGCAAGACCCTGCTGCTCGACCCGGCGGCGCGCGCGGACGCGCGGCCGCAGCTCCGCATCGGCGCCGACCAGGTGCGGTGCACGCACGGCGCCACGTCGGGACCGCTCGCCCCGGAGCAGCTCCACTACCTGCGGAGCCGTGGCATTCCTCCCGGCCGGGCGACCGCCATGCTGGTGCGCGGCTTCCTGGACGAAGTGGGCCGCAGGATCGACGTCCCGGAGGTCGGGGCGCACCTGCAGGCGCAGGTCGACCGCGGCTTGGCGCCGCTGGAAGCCGCGTGACGCACGCCGCGGTCGATCGTCCGCCGGTCGACCTGACCGCCGTGCGCGGCGACTTCCCCATGCTGGGCCGGCTGGTGCACGGTCGGCCGCTCGCCTATCTCGACAACGCAGCCACCACCCTCAAGCCCCGGCCGGTGATCGAGGCGGTCGCCGATCACTACCGGGCGGAGGTGGCCAACATCCACCGCGGCGTCCACTACCTGAGCCAGCGCGCCACCGACCGGTACGAGGCCACGCGCGAACGCGTGCGCGATCTGATAGGAGCGCGCGACACGCCGGAGATCATCTTCACGTCGGGCACGACCGCCTCGATCAACCTGGTCGCGCAGAGCTGGGGCGACGCCAATCTCGGCCCCGGCGACGAGATCGTCGTGACCGAGATGGAGCATCACTCCAACATCGTGCCGTGGCAGATGGCATGCCGGCGCCGCGGCTGCGTGCTGCGCGTGCTGCCGATCCTGGACGACGGCACCCTGAACCTGCCGGCGGTGGAACGGGTGCTGTCGCCGCGCACGCGGCTGCTCGCCGTCACGCTCGCCTCCAACGCCCTGGGCACGATCAATCCGGTGGCCGACCTGGCGGCCGCCGCCCGTGAGCGCGGCGCCGCGGTGCTGGTCGACGCCGCGCAGGCGGTCGCGCACGCGCCGCTCGACGTGCAGGCGCTGGGCTGCGACTTTCTGGCGTTTTCCGGGCACAAGCTGTACGGGCCGACCGGCGTGGGCGTGCTCTACGGGCGGCGCGAGGTGCTGGAAGGCATGCCGCCGGTGGCCGGCGGCGGCGACATGATCCGCTCGGTCGCGTTCGAGGGGAGCACCTACGCCGAACTGCCCAACCGGCTGGAAGCCGGCACGCCCAACATCGCCGGCGTCATCGGTCTGGGGGCGGCGATCGACTACGTGCGGGAGCTCGGCTTCGTCTGGATCGAGGAGCGCGAGCGGCGCCTGCTGCGCGCCGCTACCGAGGCGGTCGGCGCGATTGACGGAGCGCGCGTCATCGGCGCCGCGCCGGACAAGGCGCCGGTGCTCTCCTTTACGGTCGGCGACATCCATCCGCACGACCTCGGCACCATCGCCGACGGCGAGGGGATCGCCCTCCGCACCGGCCACCACTGCGCGCAGCCGGTGATGCGGCGCTTCGGCGTGCCGGCGACGGCGCGCGCCTCGTTTGCGTTCTACAATACGGAAGCGGAGATCGACGCGCTCGTGCGCGCGATCTACCGCTGCATGGAGGTATTCGCGTGAGCGACAGCGCTGAGCTGTATCAGCAGGTGATCCTTGAGCACAACCGCAGTCCGCGCAATTACGGGCCGGTCGCCGGCGCGACGCACAGCGCCGAGGGCGACAACCCGTTGTGCGGCGACCGCTACACGATCGACCTGCGCATCGGCGGCGACGGCAACGTGGCGGCCATCGGCTTCTATGGGGCGGGGTGCGCCATCTCCAAGGCGTCCGCATCGCTGATGACGGAGACGGTCACCGGCATGAGCGCGGCCGAGGTGAACGATCTGTTCGGGCGGTTTCACGATCTGGTGCGCGGCCGCCTCGAGCCCGCGCAGCACGTCGAGCTGGGCAAGCTGCAGGTCTTTTCCGGCATCTGGGAGTACCCGGCGCGGGTGAAGTGCGCGATCCTGTCCTGGCATGCGCTGTGCAGCGCGCTGTCCGGCGGCGGCGCGGTCACCACGGAGAGCTGAAGGAGCAATGCCGTGCCCGTAGCGATCCTCACACAGTTCACACCCAATCCGAACGCGATGAAGTTCATCCTCAACCTGGACGTCAAGAGCGCCGGCAAGGTCACCTTCGAAGCGCCCGAGCAGGCGCAGGGCGTGCCGCTGGTGGAACGGTTGTTCGAGCTCCCCTACGTGCGACAGGTCCACCTGTTCGAGAACGTCATCACCGTCAGCAAGGACGATTCCACCGAATGGCAGACCGCCGCCGACCGGATCAAGGAGATCGCCGCGCAGGAGATACCGTCCCACGACGCCGACTTCATCCCGCATGAGCCGGAGCGGAGCCGCGACGACCTGCCCGACGACATCCGGGCGATCGAGGATGTGCTCGACCGAACGGTGCGCCCCTACCTGCAAGGCGACGGCGGCGACCTGGACGTGCTGGCGTACGAGAACAAGCGGGTGGTGGTAAGCTACCAGGGGGCATGCGGGAGTTGTCCCGCCTCGGAGTCCGGTACGCTCACCGCGATCCAGGGGATCCTGCGCGACGAGATCGACCCGGAGATCGAAGTGGTCTCCGCCGCGCTGAGCTGACGCCGGGAATCCGCCGCCCGTGTCGGTGTAGCCGCGCTGCTACACGGGTAAGCCGGCAGTCGTCGACCCGGTTCGGCATTTCCGTAAGGGTGGTCGGCCTCTCGAGGGCCGACCACTTTCGTCACCGCGCGCGCCGGGCGGCCGCGCTTCACTCCTGTTCCGGGTCGATGCCCGACCGGCGCAGCAACGCCGCCAGCCGTTCGGCGCGGCGCCGCTCCTGATCCGCACGCCCGCGCTCCTGGTCCGCGCGCCGGCGTTCCTGATCTGCCCGCCGGCGTTCCTGCTCCGCGCTCCCGCGCTCCCGCTCGGCATCTTCCTTGCCGGTCGGGATCAACACGCCGTGCTCGTCCGTCCAGCGCAACCACGCGCTGCGGACGCCCTCGAACACGCCAGCCCACAGCATCATCCCCAACCCCAGCTCGGGGAACCGGGGCGGCCCCCGGCGTTCGTATCTCCCGTCGCTCAACCGGTAGATGCGCAGGTCTTCGCGCATCACCTCATGCAGCGGATCGTAGATCACGTAGTGGGCGACGCCCATCTGCGCGTATCTCTGCCGCTTCCTCCCGACCTCGCTGCCCTTCCGGTTCGACACGATCTCCACCACCAAGTCCGGCACCTTGCCGAACTCCCACACGAAGTAGGAGCGGTGCGCCTTGTCCCACCAGTTCTCGGCAACCTGCACGTCCAGGCTCAGGAACACGTCCGGCATGATCGCCGGATTGCGCGGCTCGGGGAACACGCCCACGTTCGCAGCGGCCAGAAACGAGCGCCCGGCGCCCGGACCGGCCCATGAACTGTACAACGGCTCGGTGAGCAGGCGCTGCTGCTTCTCGGAGGGCATGTTGTCCACCGGCTCATCGTCCTCGGTCACCAGGGTTTCGAGGTCGACGCCGAGCGCCGGCGCCGGTCCCGCGGCCGGCTCAGCGGCGTGCGGGTCAGGCCGGGAATGACCGGCCGGGAATGTTGGCGCGTCCATATGGGAGCCGATTTCGGTCCGGAGCTATCCCAGGAGTTCGGCACCGGGCTACTGCAAAGCTCGGAGCACGTCGAATCTCAGGTTCCATGGCGGCCACGGTATCCAGTTTTGCATGTGACCGCAACCGCGGGCATATGTGAGGTGTTTGACACGCGAATCGGGCGGTGCCCGTTTCAGTTTTCTGAGTCTACCGTGCTGCTGGAAGTCGGCGATTGACCGCGCGCGCCCAGCTTCACGGCCTGCTCGGCGAGCAGCCGCCCGCCGAGAGTGGAGGGCGAGATCACCTGATCGACGCCCAGCCGCCGCACCTTGTCGACGTTCTCTTCATCTTCGATGCGGGCCAGGATCGCGAACCGCGCGTTCGGCTCGGCGTCGCGCAGGTCCTTGGCGTTGACCGCCACCAGCGTGTTCGTCGAGTCGCCGTCGCAGGCCGCGATGACCGCCTGCGCGGTGACGGCGTTGGCCTCCAGCAGCGTTTCGCGCAGCGTCGGGTCGCTCTCCAGCACGTCATGGCCCTTGCCGCGCAGACTCTGGGCGACCTTCTCATCGTCTTCGACGATCACGAACATCACTCCGCGGTCGCGCAGCTCGTCGATGACGCTGGCCGCCACGCCGCTGTAACCGCACAGCACCACGTGACCGCTTAGACGTTGAAACCGCTTCACCAAGCTCATCACCCCCTTCACGCGTCCTTCGACGATCGGACCCAGCGTCACCGACAACGCGGTGATGAACAAGGTCACGCCGATGAGGAACATGGAGACCACGAACCACCGCGCGTCGCTTCCGACCGGCACGGTGTCGGCGACGACGTCATCGTAGCCCAGGGTAATGTAGGTTACGAGCGCGAAGTAGACGGCGTCGCTCCAGCCGTCCAGGTTTCTGAACTGATCGCGCAGCAGCCAGGAGCCGACGATGCCGTACACCAGAGCCAGCGCCACCGCGATGGCGGCGACCACCTGCCCGTAGCTCAGGCGGCTTGCCGCGCGCACCGAGAACCTCCGGTGAAACACCAGCAGCACGGCGATCGACAACAATTCCCCGGCCAGCAGGACGACGCCTTCGCCCTGGAGCGCTTGATGCAGACTTACCGCCGCCTGCGCCGCCGACAGGGCCACGGCGGCGACCCATGCAATGCGTCGTCGGTCCATCAGACCCTTGGCCAGCAAGATCAGGAAAACGCCGAAGACGATCCGGACGAGGCCCGACACCTCGTCGCCGCTGTCGTTCTCCAGCGGCAGGTAAGCCGGCACGACCGGCACGACGAGCCGCGCGACCCCCAAGGTCACCTGCGCGGCCCCGCTGAGTCCGGTGAGCAGCGCGATCCAGGTCGACGCGCGCGGCCACCGGCGCCGGCGTCTCACGCTGCCTGCACCTCCTATCTGGCCAGGACCGGACCCGCGCCGGCGGACGCTACTTCTGCGGAGTGCACCAGTTCCCAGCCGCAGAACACCAGCGCCAGCCCCTTGAATTGCGCCTCCGGGTAGCGCCGCGCCAGCCGGCCGTCCCCCAGATAGCGGCGCACCTGCGCTGCCGCCGCGGCGGCCGTTGTCGCTACCTGCGCCGCCGCCGCGCCGCGCGCCAAGTACTTCAACTCGATCACGAAGCCGTAGCGCCTGCCGGGATAGCGCGCCGGGCGCGGTTCCAGCACCAAGTCGGCGTAGCCCTTCGCCAGCTCCAGCTCGGTGTGGAACACGAAATAGCTCGACGTGCTCAGGTAGGCGGCCAGAAAGCCCTGCACTACCTTCTCGCCCTGCAGGTAGTCGCGCACGCCGGTCTGCTCCGCCATGGCCGCGCTCAGCCGCTCGAGCGCCGGCCGCCAGTCGCCCTCCAGCGCCATCCGTCGCGTCAGCCGGTCGAACTCGACCAGATCGAGCGAGAACACGCCCACGTCGTCATAGGCGTCGCGCAGGTAGCCGTACATCAGTCGCCGCACCGTCTGATTCGGAATGCCGAGCCGCGGCGTCTCGGCGGTCACGCCGCGGATGCTCAGCAGGCCGAAGTAGTGCAGCAGCGACAGGAAGTTCTCCCGTTCGGCGAGCCGCGCCAGCGGAAAGCTGTCCACGATCTCACTGTCGGCCCGTCCCTCGGCGATCACGTCGCGCAGCAGGTCGAAGTTGCCGTTCAACCGCCGCCCGTTCATCTGGCGCCCGACCGTCAGCAGGTGGCGCAGCTTGCCGTAGTCGATGCGCACGTTGGCGTCGATCAGGTTGTCGGGTCCCGGCTCGTTAGGCAGCGAGTGCTTCAGGTAGTAGAGCACCAAGTCGGTGTTATAGACGACGTTGCCGGCGGCCTTGGCGAAGCGGTAGCCGTCGTACCACTCGCGCATCGTGTCGAGCGCGGCATCCGGGTTCTGGTCGAACACGCCGAGGTTCCGGTAGGTCTCCAACAGGTCCCGCACCTCGTCTTCGGTGAAGCCGAGCATCTCGTTGAAGTCGGGACGCAGGCTCAGGTTGGCGCCGATGTTGAAGCCGCTGGTGACGTCGTCCATGGTAATCGGCGAGACGCCGGTGACGAACAGGCGCTCGATGCAGCCGGTTTCGGCGGTGCCGGCCTTGAGGATGGCGAAGAAGTTGCGATAGAAGCCGCCGCCGTGGGTGAATGAATGGTACGCCTCGGCGCCCTGCTCGGCCAGGATGGTATTGGCGAAGTTGTCGTACTCGTCGATCAGCACGTAGAGCGGGATGCCGCGATCGCGCGCGTACTGGAACAACTCGTCCAACTGGCCGCTGATCGACCGCCGGCCGAGGATGACGCGCGCCGTCTCCTCGTCGAACAGGTCGCGGTTGCGGCGCAGCGCGTGCCGCAGGTGGCTGGCGCAGTACTCCTCGAAGTGTTCTTCCAACGTGGGCAGCGCCTGCTTGAACGCCGAGAAGTCGAAGTACAGCGTCACGTAGCGGCTCTGGTTGCCGGTGGGCCGGCGGCCGATGTCGGTGCCGGCGAAGACGGCCTCGTAGTCCTTGGTCTGGGCGCGGTCGTAGTAGGCGTTCAGCATGGTCAGCCACAGCGTCTTGCCGAACCGCCGCGGGCGGATGAAGAAGGCGTAGCGCTCCTGCTCCAACGTGCGGATGAAGCGGGTCTTGTCCACGTAGAGGCAGCCGTCGAGCCGGATGCTGCGGAAGTTGCCGCGCCCATAGGGGATGGCGGGGAACGGTGCGGGATCGCGGGTTACCGTTGCGGGTACGGACACGCGAGCATTCTATCACACGCGCCCATGCTCCTCGGTCTCCCGCATAAGCGGGCCGCGGACGGTATACTACCGCCGGAACGAGAACACGTGAGCCCCGGCAGAAACCTTCACGGCCCGTCGACCGACTCCGAGCGCATCGAAATCGCCGACGTCCTGCGTGGCTTTGCGGTATGCGGCATCCTGCTGGTCAACATAATGCACTTCAAGGCGCCGGGAAGCATGGGCGCGTTCGGCTACGAGGGTCCGGCGCTCGATCGCCTGGCCGCGGCCGGAGTGCTGGTGTTCGCGCAGGCCAAGTTCTTCACGCTCTTCTCGTTTCTGTTCGGATGGGGCTTCGCCGTGCAGCTCCTGCGCGCCGAGCGCCAGGGTCGGACCGCCCGGTTCCCGCGGCTGTTCGTGCGGCGGCTGCTGTTCCTGGGGGCGCTCGGGGCGGCGCATGCGGCGTTGTTGTCCGACGGGGACATTCTGGTGCTCTACGCGGTCACCGGGCTGCTGCTCGTGCCGATGCGGGGAGCCCGCCCCGAGATCCTGATCCGGTGGGCGATCGGGATCGTAGCGGTTTCGGCCGTGATCACCGCGCTGCTGCTCGGGTCGATTGAGTTGGGGCGAACGTTCGCTGCGGAGGAGATGGCCCAGGCCGATGCCGAATGGGCGGATGAGTTTCGCCGCGAGGAGCGGGCTCTCACCGCTGCCTATCTCGGCTCGTCGTTCGTGCAGGGAATGGCGGCCCGAATCGCGTCGTATGCTGGCAACGCGTGGGTCCTGTTCATGATTCCGACGGTGCTGGCGATGTTCATGGCCGGCTTCGCGGCTGGCCGGCGCAGTCTGCTCCGCCGCATCGCCGATCACCGCGCGCCGGTGCGCCGGTTGTGTGCGTGGGGTCTGGGGCTCGGACTGCCGTTGGCGCTGATAGCACTGGCGGGCATGAACCGGCTGCCGGTGCTGAGCGCGCTTATGGCCTTCTGGTTCAACTTGGTGGCGGCGGGCCCGATCATGGCGATGGGCTACTGCGCCGGCATCGCTCTGCTGTGGCAGCGCCCCGCGTGGCGCCGATGGCTGCGCCCGTTGGCCTGGCTGGGCAGGCTGGCGCTTACGAACTACCTGCTTCAGTCGGCGATCACGACCGTGCTCTTCCACGGCTTCGGGCTCGGCTTGGCACAACGGGTGTCGCCGACGCAGGCGCTGCTGATCGCGGTCATCATCCTGGCCGTGCAACTGGTGGTCAGCGGCTGGTGGCTTCGGCGCTATCGCTTCGGCCCCGCCGAGTGGCTCTGGCGTACCCTCACCTACGGTCACGCTCCGCCGATGCGCAGAGCCGTGCCGGTGGTGTCGACGTGACGGACAAGCGCCCCGGCGGTCCGTCCTATCGGTCGTCGCTGCCGGCCACCTCTGCGCTATGGACCAGTTCCCAGCCGCGGAACACCAGCGCCAACCCCTTGAACTGCGCCTCCGGGTGCCGCCGCGCCAGCCGGCGGTCCCCCAGATAGCGGCGCACCTGCGCTGCCGCCGCGGCGGCCGTTGTCGCTACCTGCGCCGCCGCCGCGCCGCGCGACAGGTATTTCAACTCGATCACGTAGCCGTAGCGCCTGCCGGGATTGCGCGCCGGGCGCGGCTCCAGCACCAAGTCGGCGTAGCCCTTCGCCAGCTCCAGCTCGGTGTGGAACACGAAATAGCTCGAGGTGCTCAGGTAGGCGGCCAGAAAGCCCTGCACTACCTTCTCGCCCTGCAGGTAGTCGCGCACGCCGGTCTGCTCCGCCATGGCCGCGCTCAGCCGCTCGAGCGCCGGCCGCCAGTCGCCCTCCAGCGCCATCCGCCGCGTCAACCGGTCGAACTCGACCAGATCGAGCGAAAACACGCCGACGTCGTCATAGGCGTCGCGCAGGTAGCCATACATCAGTCGCCGCACCGTCTGATTCGGAATGCCGAGCCGCGGCGTCTCGGCGGTCACGCCGCGGATGCTCAGCAGGCCGAAGTAGTGCAGCAGCGACAGGAAGTTCTCCCGTTCGGCGAGCCGCGCCAGCGGAAAGCTCGTTGCGATCTCACTGTCGGCTCGCCCTTCGGCGATCACGTCGCGCAGCAGATCGAAGTTGCCATTCAACTGGCGCCCGACCGTCAGCAGGTGGCGCAGCTTGCCGTAGTCGATGCGCACGTTGTCGTCGATCAGGTTGTCGGGTCCCGGCTCGTTGGGCAGCGAGTGCTTCAGGTAGTAGAGCACCAGGTCGGTGTTATAGACGACGTTATCGGCGGCCTTGGCGAACCGGTAGCCGTCGTACCATTCGCGCATCGTGTCGAGCGCGGCTTCCGGGTTCTGGTCGAACACGCCGAGGTTCCGGTAGGTCTCCAACATGTCCCGCACTTCGTGCTCGGTGAAGCCGAGCATCTCGTTGAAGTTGGGGCGCAGGCTCAGGTTGGCGCCGATGTTGAAGCCGCTGGTGACGTCGTCCATGGTGATCGGCGAGACGCCGGTGACGAACAGGCGCTCGATGCAGCCGGTCTCGGCGGTGCCGGCCTTGAGGGTGGAGAAGAAGTTGCGGTAGAAGCCGCCGCCGTGGGTAAACGAATGGTACGCCTCGGCGCCCTGCTCGGCCAGGATGGTATTGGCGAAGTTGTCGTACTCGTCGATCAGCACGTAGAGCGGGATGCCGCGGGCGCGCGCATACAGGAACAACGCATCGAGCTGGCCGTCGATCGACGATGGAGCGAGGATGCGCTCCGCGCTCTTCTCGTCGAACAGATCGGGATTGCGCCACAGTGCGTCTTCCACGTGGCGGGTGCAGTACTCCTCGAAGTGTTCTTCCAACGTGGGCAGCGCCTGCTTGAACGCCGAGAAGTCGAAGTACAGCGTCACGTAGCGGCTCTGGTTGCCGGTGGGCCGGCGGCCGATGTCGGTGCCGGCGAAGACGGCCTCGTAGTCCTTGGTCTGGGCGCGGTCGTAGTAGGCGTTCAGCATGGTCAGCCACAGCGTCTTGCCGAAGCGCCGCGGGCGGATGAAGAAGGCGTAGCGCTCCTGCTCCAACGTGCGGATGAAGCGGGTCTTGTCCACGTAGAGGCAGCCGTCGAGCCGGATGCTGCGGAAGTTGCCGCGCCCATAGGGGATGGCGGGGAACGGTGCGGGATCGCGGGGCGCCGGAGCGGATACGGACACGTGAGCATTCTATCACACGCGCCATGCTCCTCGGCCTCCCGCATAAGCGCCGGCCTGCACCGCGCACGGCTCCCGCGGGGCCTGAGAAATGCGGATCTACCCCGCGGCCGCCACCTCTGCGCTATGGACCAGTTCCCAGCCGCGGAACACCAGCGCCAGCCCCTTGAACTGCGCCTCCGGGTAGCGGCGCGCCAGCCGGCCGTCCCCCAGATACCCGCGCACCTGCGCTGCCGCCGCGGCGGCTGTGGTCGCTACCTGCGCTGCCGCCGCGCCGCGCGCCAAGTACTTCAACTCGATCACGTAGCCGTAGCGCATGCCCGGATAGCGCGCCGGGCGCGGCTCCAGCACCAGGTCGGCGTAGCCCTTGGCCAGCTCCATCTCGGTGTGAAACACGAAATAGCTCGAGGTACTCAGGTAGGCGGCCAGAAAGCCCTGCACCACCTTCTCGCCCTGCAGGTAGTCGCGCACGCTGGTCTGCTCCGCCATCGCCGTGCTCAGCCGCTCGAGCGCCGGCCGCCAGTCGCCCGCGAGCGCCATCCGCCGCGTCAGCCGGTCGAACTCCACCAAGTCGAGCGAGAACACGCCCACGTCGTCATAGGCGTCGCGCAGGTAGCCGTACATCAGTCGCCGCACCGTCTGGTTGGGGATGCCGAGCCGCGGCGTCTCGGCGGTCACGCCGCGGATGCTCAGCAGGCCGAAGTAGTGCAGCAGCGACAGGAAGTTCTCGCGCCGCGTCAGCCGCGCCAGCGGGAAGCTGTCCACGATCTCGCTGTCGGCCCGCCCCTCGGCGATCACCTCGCGCAGCAGATCGAAGTTTCCGTTCAACTGGCGCCCGACCGTCAGCAGGTGACGCAGCTTGCCGTAGTCGATGCGCACGTTGGCGTCGATCAGGTTGTCGGGTCCCGGCTCGTTGGGCAGCGAGTGCTTCAGGTAGTAGAGCACCAAGTCGGTGTTATAGACGACGTTGCCGGCGGCTTTGGCGAAGCGGTAGCCGTCGTACCATTCGCGCATCGTGTCGAGTGCGGCTTCCGGGTTCTGGTCGAACACGCCGAGGTTCCGGTAGGTCTCCAACATGTCCCGCACCTCGTCTTCGGTGAAGCCGAGCATCTCGTTGAAGTCGGGGCGCAGGCTCAGGTTGGCACCGATGTTGAAGCCGCTGGTGACGTCGTCCATGGTGATCGGCGAGACGCCGGTGACGAACAGGCGCTCGATGCAGCCGGTCTCGGCAGTGCCGGCCTTGAGGATGGCGAAGAAGTTGCGGTAGAAGCCGCCGCCGTGGGTGAACGAGTGGTACGCCTCGGCGCCCTGCTCGGCCAGGATGGTGTTGGCGAAGTTGTCGTACTCGTCGATCAGCACGTAGAGCGGAATGCCGCGATCGCGCACGTACAGGAACAGTTCGTCGAGCTGGCCGCTGATCGACCGTTGCCCGAGGATGACGCGCGCCGTCTCCTCGTCGAACAGGTCGCGGTTGCGGCGCAGCGTGTGCCGCAGATGGCGGGTGCAGTACTCCTCGAAGTGTTCTTCCAACGTGGGCAGCGCCTGCTTGAACGCCGAGAAGTCGAAGTACAGCGTCACGTAGCGGCTCCGGTTGCCGGTCGGCTGCCGGCCGATGTCGGTGCCGGCGAAGACCGCCTCGTAGTCCTTGCTCTGGGCGCGGTCGTAGTAGGCGTTCAGCATGGTCAGCCACAGCGTCTTGCCGAACCGCCGCGGGCGGATGAAGAAGGCGTAGCGCTCCTGCTCCAACGTGCGGATGAAGCGGGTCTTGTCCACGTAGAGGCAGCCGTCGAGCCGGATGCTGCGGAAGTTGCCGCGCCCATAGGGGATCACCGGAAACGGCGCGAGGAAGGGCTCCGAATCGCGGGTCACCGTTGAGGGTAGGGACACGCGAACAGTCTATCACACGCACGCATGCCCTCGGCCGCATGGACCAATCGCCACCGAGACGGAGTCCGTCCTGAACTTCATGGCGAGCGTTCGATAAGGACCAGTTTGGCAAGCGTACTGTCCAGCTCGATAATGAACATTGCTGTCGACCAGTACCGGGCCGTGGTGGCGCGCCACGACGTCTACAGCTCGACCGGTTGCTCGATGCCATGCGAACTGAACAACCCCGTCAGATCGTCGACGGTGACGTCGAGCAGGCCGGCCAGACGGCGAACGGAGACATGGCCGCCGTCCATGGCCAGGCGCATCACTTCCATGAACGGCCTGGAGAACAGCGGCGGGGGCGCATTCTCGGCAACGGCGCGGCCGTTGTTGCGGAGCGCCTCATCGGGCACCGATCGTGCGGTCGCCGCCGTCAACTCGCCGAGCGATACCAACCGCCACTTCAGGGCCGACGAGGTCACGCGCAATTCGTCGGCTATCTTGTTCAGCCTCCCGATCAGTTCAGCTCCCGAGAGGTTTGACCAACTGCCGAACCGCACCAGGGCGCCGGCCGGCATGAGCGCCGCCGAGGAGAACACGTTGGCGAGTCGTTCGACCCGGCCGCCACCGGTGTCCCGTGCCTCTTCGTAGTGCGCGGGCGGCATCGCATCCCAGGTAAGGACGTGAAACAGCTCGTGGGCGAGATCGAAGTGACGGCGGCCGGCGGTTTCGCCACGAGCGATCAGGACGGCGTCCAGTTCGGGAAGACGGCAGGCCGCCCCCGAAATGCCGCGATGCGCATCCACCATCAGGACCAGGACACCGAGATCCCGCTCCATGGCTTCGCGCAAGCGTATCGCCGGGACCTCGCCAAGGGAGAGTTCGGCCGCGAACCGCTCGCCGGCCTGCATGGCGTCCTCGAACCTGGATTTCCGGTCGAGCCCGAGCGTCCGGCGCATGAGCGGCGCCCTGCGTCCGACCGCCGGCGCCAGAGTCCTGAACGCCGCGATCCAGCGTCTCGCGTCGCGTTCACAGGCTGCGAGCCGTGCGGGCTCAACGCCGGAATGCCGCCAGCAGAAACGACCGTCGCCGGCCAGCAGAAAGGGATCGGTGAAGTAGTCCAGGGGAGCGCCGAGCACCTCGCCCGCGAGCACCAGTTCCGGCGCCGTCACTCTCCGCGCGCCGGTCTCTATGGCCGAAACGGTCTGCCGATCCCGGAAGCCGAGCAAGCGAGCAACGCGTTCCTGCGACAGTCCGCGCTCTTCCCGCAGCGCCTTGATCCGAGCGCCGATCAGGACGGTCGCATGCCGCGCAGCGAATCTTGCACCTGCTTGCATACAAAGAAATATTATGCGAGACCACCTCTGCCGGACAAGCATCACCATCGCACCGGACGCGGTCCCGCGAGCGTACGGACCGACGGTAGCAGGGAAGCGGCTGACCGCCTGGGCCAACTGCCGGCTCATCACGGCGCTGATGGCGAAGCCGATGCGCCGCCGCCTCATGCTCGCTCGGGGAACTCAGCCAGTCCAGTAGATTGCTCTCGTAGCAGGCGCTGTCACCGCGGAAATAGCGCGTAGTAACCGTCTACGAGGAAAGGACGCGCGAGACGAGCGGGGGATATAACCGGAAGTTGTGGACGAGATGAAAAGAGCGCATCCTCCCAAAAGCACGATTCACCACGAATCAGGAGGAGTACGCTCGTGGAGAACAATACCGGCAGGACTACCGAAACACAAGGTCCTGGCATGATTCTGGAACAGATCGCACGGTGCGGCGCGCAGCACATGCTGGCACAGGCGATGGAAGTCGAAGCAGCCGAATTCCTGGCACAGCACGCTGACCAGCACGATCACCACGGACACCGGATGGTGGTCCGCAACGGCCACCTGCCGGAACGGGAGTTGGTCACCGGGATCGGTCCGATTCCGATCCGCCAGCCGCGCGTCGATGACCGCCAACTCGCCGCCCAGGGGGAGCCGAGGTTCAGCAGCGCGATCCTGCCGCGGTACCTGCGCCGGGCGCCGAGTGTGGACCGCCTGATACCGGTGCGGTACCTGAAAGGAGTGTCGACAGGGGACTTCTCGAAGGCGCTGGAGGCGATCCTGGGAGAGCAAGCAGCGGGGTTGAGCGCCACCAGCGTGGTGCGTCTGAAGGCGCTCTGGGAACAGGAGTATCAAGAGTGGACGCGGCGCGATCTGAGCGCCAAGCGCTACGTGTACCTGTGGGCCGACGGGCTGCACGTGAACGTACGGCTGGACGAGCAGCGCAGTTGCATCCTGGTGCTCATGGGTGCTGACGAGCACGGCAACAAGGAGCTGGTGGCGGTCAGCGACGGCTACCGGGAGAGCACTGCGGCGTGGCGTGAGCTGCTGTTGGACCTGCGGCGGCGGGGGCTGACGGAGGCGCCGCGGCTGGCGACGGCCGACGGCGCGCTGGGATTCTGGGCGGCGCTGCGGGAGGTGTACCCGGAGACCGAGGAACAGAGTTGCTGGTTCCACAAGGCCGGCAACGTGCTGGACAAGATGCCGCAGTCAGTGCAGGGGCGAGCGAAGACGATGCTGCGTGAGATGTGGCAGGCGCCGGCGCTGGCGCATGCCACCAGCGCCTATGATCAGTTGTGCGCGGCGTGGGAGGTGAAGTACCCGAAGGCGGTCGCCTGCTTGCGCCAGGATGAGGAGTCGCTGTTCAGCTTCTATGCGTTTCCGGCGGAGCACTGGATTCATCTGCGGACCAGCAACCCGATCGAGTCGACGTACGCTACGGTGCGGTTACGGACCAAGCGCACGAAGGGCTGCGGGTCGCGCACGGCGACGCTGACGATGGTGTGGAAGCTGGCGCTGGAGGCGGAGAAGACCTGGCGCCGACTGATGGGATTCAAACTGATACCGCTGGTAATGGAGGGGAGGAAGTTCGTCGACGGAGAGCTGACGGAGGCAGCCGCTTAGATTATGACGACAGGGCATGAGGATGATGCGCTCGCCTTCACCTCATCCACAACATTTGACAATATCCCGACGAGGCGGCCCTCCGCGGCCTGGACGCGCGTGTGATACTCGGTCATGTCCACCGCATGCGCCGGTCCACCCGCCGGTGGAGCTTGTGGAAGCCGGAATTGGCGCTGCTCGCCGGGCGGCGCCGGAAGTCGCACCAGATGGCGTCGCGCAGCACCAACACGCGGAACGACACCCGGCTGACGTGCAACGTGGCCAGCGGCACTCCTGCGGGCCCCGCCGTCGTTGCTCTCCAGCGAGGTGATGCGACTCGATTCCTTCGGCCAGTGCTTGTTGCAGTCGTAGAACACCAGCATCAGCTTAACCGGTCGGGAAGCGGATGATGTCCGGGTTCTTGGCGAAGCGGCCCGGGACCGCCACACGTCGAAACAGGCGGCCGATGCCCTCCGACGTGCTATGAGCGAGGCCCATCGTCGTTCCCTTGAAAATAGTAATGTTTGCGGACCGGATTGGCAACAGGCCGTGCTAATTGATTGTAAACATAGTGCTCATAATCACTTATGGACGAGGAGCTAGTGGTGGCGGCGGTGCACGACATCAACGGTATGGCTATCTGCGGGTGACCAGTACCTCGCTGTATGTCTATGGGACCAATGCGAACGTATGTCACTTATCCACAACGATTTGTTCAATATCCAGCGCATAAGGCGAGCTTCAGGGCCAAAATGGCCAAATTCGGTCGCTCGCTTGACGCCGAGCGCGTTACAATGGCCAATATGGTGGCAGTGCGTAAGCAGGGCGCGGTGAGCCCGCAGACGGTCAAGGAAGCATGCACTCCTCGGGCCGGCACCTTCGATCCGAGCCGGCGCGATACGGTTCTCGATCTGACGGACCTGGTCGAAGGGCGCGTCGATGCGGGCGAGTTCTTTGCGGAGAACTACGTCACCGAGGGTATGCGCACGCTGCTCACCGAGAGCTTTCGCCGGCTGGAGGGGAACTCCACCTAGGGCGTGTTCAAGCTCACCCAGGCGATGGGCGGCGGCAAGACCCACAACCTGGTCGCCCTCGGCCTGCTGGCCAGGCATCCCGAGTACCGCGCCCGGGTCATGGGCGGCTTCTACACGCCGGACGCCGGGCTCGGGCCGGTGCGCGTGGTCGCCTTCTCGGGACGCGAGAGCGACGCGCCGTTCGGCGTCTGGGGCGCCATCGCCGAGCAGCTCGGCCGAAAGGAGCGGTTCAGCGACTACTACGCGCCCCTGTCCGCGCCTGGACAGAGCGCGTGGGTGAATCTGCTCCGGGGCGATCCGCTGGTCATCATGCTCGACGAGCTGCCGCCTTACTTCGTCAACGCGGCGGCGAAGAGCATCGGCAACTCCGACCTCTCCGTGGTCACGACCACCGCCCTCTCCAACCTGCTGGTGGCCGTGGGCCGGGACGAGTTGCGCAACGTCTGCGTGGTGATCTCCGACCTCACGGCGACCTACGGCGGCGGCGGCGCCCAGATCGTCAGCGCACTCAACGACCTGGAGGCGGAGACCGGGCGCAGCGCCATGAACCTGGAGCCGGTGCGGATGAACACGGACGAGTTCTATCACATCCTGCGCCGCCGCCTGTTCGAGCGCCTGCCGGACGACGCCGGCATCGCCGCCGTGGCGCGCGCCTACGGGAAGGCCGTCCGCGAGGCGAAGCAGATGGACGTCACCAACGCATCGCCCGAGCAGTTCGCCGCCAGCGTCAAGGAGTCCTACCCGTTCCATCCGGCGATTCGCGATCTCTACGCCCGCTTCCGGGAAAATCAGGGGTTCCAGCAGACCCGCGGCCTGATCCGCCTGATGCGCATCGTCGTATCGCGCATCTGGGAGGGCGACCGCGACCCCTATCTGATCGCGGCCCATGACCTCGACCTGGGGAGCCAGGAGACGCTCACCGAGATCAACCAGATCAACAACACCCTCGGCAACGCCATCGCCCACGACCTCGCCTCCGGCGGCAACGCGGTGGCGGAGCGGTTGGACGCCGGCCAGGGCGGCGGCGAGGACGCCCAGGACGTGATGCGGCTGCTGCTGATCGCCTCGCTCGCCAACGTCCCGAACGCCATCAAGGGCCTTGCCGTCCCGGAGATCGTCGCCTACCTGTGCGCGCCCGGACGCGACGTGTCGCGGATCAAGAACGAGGTGATCGCGCGCCTGGCCACCGCCGCCTGGTATCTGCACGGCACCAACGACGGCCGCCTGCACCTGCGCAACGTCCAGAACCTGATCGCCCGCGTCACCACCACCGCCGGCGCCTACCTGCGCGACCAGGCCACCCGCGAGGTCAAGGAACGGCTCACGGAGATATTTCGCCCGCACGACGGTTCCTGCTATCAGCGGCTGCTGCCGCTGCCGGCCGTCGACGAGATCGACGCCGGCGCCGAGCGCGTTACGCTGGTCGTGGCGGAATCGCATCCGGCGGGCCTGCACCCCGACCTGCGTACCCTCTACGACCAGCACACCTACCGCAACCGGCTCTGCTTCCTCACCGGCCAGCGCGCCTTCGACGCGCTGCTCGAAAGCGCGCGTGAACTCAAGGCCGTTAACCAGATCATCGAGGAGATGCACGAGGAAGGCGTGGCCGACGGCGATACGCAGATGCAGCAGGCGCGGGATCAGCTCCTGCCGCGGTTCCTGACGAGGTTCCACAGCGCCATCCGGGAGACGTTCACCACGCTGCACTACCCGACGCGCGACCGGCTGGCCACGGTCGACTTCACGATGGAGTTCCGCGACAACCGCTACAACGGCGAGGAACAGGTGCGCCAAGCCCTGGAGGGCAAGCAGAAATACACCACCGACATCGCCGGCGACACTTTCCGCCGGAAGGTGGAGGCCCGGCTCTTCACGCAGCAGTCGATGCCGTGGACGGAGATCAAGCGCCGCGCCGCCACTGCGCCGGGGTGGCAGTGGCACCGGCCCGACGCCCTGGACCGGCTGAAGGCGGACTGCCTGCACAAGGACCTGTGGCGCGAGGAGGGGAGCTACGTCAACAAGGGCCCGTTCCCCAAGCCGGCGACCACGGTGCGCGTCCAGGAACTGGACCGCGACGACGACACCGGCGTGGCGACGCTGCGCCTGCGCCCGGTGCACGGCGACACGCTGTACGCGGAAGTCGGCGCCGCCGCCACGCCGGCGTCGCGCCAGCTCGACCCGCACCGGGACTTTGCCACGGCGGATCTCCGCGTCTCCTTTCTGGCGGTCGACTCGACCGGACAGCACGATACCGGCGAGCCGGTGGAATGGACCAACCGCATCACGCTGAAATCCCGCCAGTACGACGCCGGGAATGCGAACATGGTCGAGATTCGGGCCGCCCCGGCGGCGCCGATTCGCTACACCACCGACGGCTCTGATCCCAAGCTGGCCGGCGGCGCCTACGATGCTCCGTTCGCGGTTCCCGGCGGCAGTCGGCTGGTGCTCGCCGTCGCCGCGAAGAACGGCATCGTCTCCGACCTGCACCAGCGTGAGATCGCGGACACGCCGGTCAGCAGACCGATCGAGCGGGCCGCCCCGGCCGTGTGGACGCCGGCGGACCGCCTCGAGTGCACTACCACCCGTTCGACCTACGACTTCATCGCCCGCCTGCAGAAACACGCGGCGCGCGCCGGTGGGCTGCGCGTCACCATCCAGACCGCCGGCGCCCAGACCGGGGGCGTGCAGACCTGGAGCGAGCTGAGCCTCTCCGACGACATCGAGCTCGCCGGCGACGAACTGGAGCGGATCATCGAGGCGCTGCGGCCGCTGATCGCCGGCGGTGAAGTGGCGGTCGACGCCAAGCGCCTCCGCTTCGAGACCGGCCAGCGCTTCCTGGACTACGTCGCCGACGCCAAGCCGCACTACCGACGGGACGACGTGACGCCATGAGCGCAGCGTCGCGCGACCGGCCGCTGGGATTCGGTTTCCAACCCGAAGAATCGGAACACCACTTCGTCGTGACGGTGCCGGGCCGGCGGCGCGAGGAGGTGCTGATCGCCGAGCATCTGAGCTTCACGGCCGGCGGCGGTGCCGTCCCGGCGTCGCTCGGCGTGGGCCTGCAGGACGCCAAGCTCCGCGTCGCCCTGGCGCGCATCAAGTGGGACGCGATTGCGGACGCGGCGCGCGTGGAGTTCAACCGCCGGCTGAAGAAACACGACCTGCCGGCCGGCCGCTGGAAGCGGGGCGACAATCCGGTGGCGCGGCTGCTCGGCAAGGAGTTGACGCTGCTGGCCTGGGCGGTGGAGGACGCCGACCCGGCCCGCATTCCAGCCGCCGTCCGCAACTGGTTGGGCTTGGCGCCGGAAGAGCGCTGGTGGCTGTATACGATGACCAACGCGGCGACCGGTCATGCCCTCCACGGCCGCAACAAGGGCTGGCGCAAGGCGGTGCGCTACGCCCTCACCGAGAACCCGGTGACCGACAGCCGCGAGCGGCCGGCGGAGCTGTTCCGCTTGGTCGCCGACCACGACGGCGGCGCCAACGGCCGCGGCAGTCGCAAGGCGACCGCCGCGGCGCCGTGAGCGCCGGGGTGAGCCAGGCGGCCGCGCAACGCGAGCTCCGCTTCGGCGAACGGGCGCCCGTCGCCGAGTGGCCCAGCTTCATCGAGGTCCAGTTTCCGGTCTCCCTGCTGTCGAAGGAGAGCTACAAGGAGCGCAAGGCCAACTACAGCCAGACCCTGACCGGCTTGGGCAAGTGGTGGGGCCGCAAGCCGTTGATCCTGGTGCGCGCGGTGATTCTGGGCCTGCTGCTGCCGGCATCCGGCGATCCCCGGCGAGATCGGGAGGTCTTTCTGGCGCTCCTCACCATGGACGCCGAAGGACTGCGGCGGCGGAAGAGCCGGAACATCCCGTTGCCGGAGGTGTGCCGGCGGCTCGATGACGATGAACGCCGCGCCTGGTTCGACGTTGGGGAGGGTCCCCGGCTCCGGCTCAAGAAGGGCACGACCGCCGGGCAGCGGCAACGATTGCAGTTTCTGGTATTCGACCGGCTGAGCTACGACGAGAAGCTCGCGTACTGCGATCGTCCCGAGCAGACCGACGGCCCTTCCCCGGCCGCGTGGGAGGCGATCAACGCCCACCTCGGCACCGCCGCGGCCAGCCTTCCCGATCTGGTGCGCGAGTTGGGGCGGCGGCGGTTCGGCCAGGTTCCCCGCGTGGGCGACGCTTTCTGCGGTGGTGGCAGCGTGCCATTCGAGGCGGCCCGCATCGGCTGCGACGCGTACGGCTCCGACCTCAACCCGGTGGCGGCGCTGCTCACCTGGGGCGCGCTCCACATCGCCGGCGGCGGCGAGCAGACGGCCGCGGCCGTGCGCGCCGCTCAAGAACGAGCTTACCGCGCGGTCGATCGGCAGATCACCGAGTGGCGCATCGAGCACAATGACGCCGGCTGGCACGCCGACGCCTTTCTCTACTGCACGGAGACCAAGTGTCCGGAGTGCGGCTGGATGGTGCCCCTGGCGCCGAGCTGGGTGATCGGGCAGAAGACCCGCACCGTGGCCGAGCTGGCGCCGCTCCCGGCGCAGCGGCGATTCGGCATTCGCATTCGCTCCGGCGTGAGCGCCGCCGCCATGGCCGCCGCCGGAGCCGGCACCGCGCGGCAGTCGCGGCTCGTCTGTCCCAATCCCGGCTGCGGGGCGTCCAGCCCCATGGCGGCGATCCGCGGCGATCGGCGCGGCGAGGGCGGTCGCGGTTACGGGCTGCGGCGCTGGGAAAGCGGTGACCTGACGCCGCGGCCCGGCGACGTATTCCAGGAGCGCCTCTACTGCGTGCGCTGGCGGCTGCCGCGCCTGGATGACCTGTTGCGGGCCGAGCAGAAGCACGAAGGATGTGGTGCGCCGCTTCCGGAGTGGGTGCCGCTCGAACGTGCGATCGGGGAGTTGAGCGCCTTTCTCGATGCCCGCGGCCGGCGCGAGCTCGCCGGCTTGCGCGCGCGCGACTGGCGGGCCGAGGATGCCGAGCTCGACGCCGCCCGCCGCGATCTGCTGAACGCCCGCCGGAACTCGGGTCCGCGCGGTCTTGAACCGTTGCGGAGCCGCGTCAGCGACCTCGAAGCGGCGCGGAAGCGGCGTGAGGCGATGGTAGCCGCGCTGGCCGCAGCGGTGCCGGCGGCGCTGTACCGCGACGCACGGGACGACGATCTGGAGCGGGAGGGCAGGGCGCTGGCCTTGCTGCGCGAGCGCTTCGCGGAGTGGCAGCGCCGGGGGTTCCTGCCGCGCCGGGCGATCGCGCCGGGAAGCGAGACCACCCGCCTGATTCGCGAGCGCGGGTGGACCCACTGGCACCACCTGTTCACGCCGCGGCAGTTGCTCACTAACGCCCTGCTCCTCAAGCAGATCGACACCGCCGCCACGGTGCACGAGCGCGTCGCCATGCTGCTCGGCGCCGCCCGCTGCGCCGACTGGAACAGCAAGCTGTCGAGATGGGACAGCGGAGTCGGCAAGGAGTTGGTCAATCAGGCCTTCTACAACCAAGCGCTGAACACGCTCGATTCATTCGGCGTCAAGGGATTTTCAACGATCGGTAAGGCTTGGTTCGTTCGTGCTCCATCATGCAATATCGTCCGGAGCGGGACGATCGTTGCCGCGGACGCCCGCGAACAGGAGTTCAACGCAGACTTGTGGGTTACGGACCCACCATACGCAGACGCCATCAACTATCACGAACTCTCCGAAGTGTTTCTGGCATGGCATGGACGGCTCCTCACCACCCTGTTCCCTCATTGGTACGCCGACAGCAAGCGGGCGCTGGCCGTACAGGGCGCTGATTCAGACTTCCGCCGCAGCATGGTCGAATGCTACCGAAGCCTTTCGGAACACATGCCGCAACAAGGGATGCAGGTGGTTATGTTCACGCATCAGGATCCAGCGGTCTGGGCCGATCTTGCGCTCATTCTCTGGGCTGCCGGCTTGCGGGTAACCGCCGCGTGGACCATCGCCACCGAGACGGAATCCGCCCTGAAGGAAGGCAACTACGTCCAGGGGACCGTGCTCATGGTGCTGCGCAAGCAGACGGCGGCCGACACCGCCTTCCTGGACGAAGTCGTCCCCGAAGTGGAAACCGAAGTCAAGCGGCAGCTCGCCTCGATGCACGATCTGGATGACCGCGACGCGCCCAACTTCTCCGATGCCGACTACCAGCTCGCCGCCTATGCCGCCGCGCTTCGCGTGCTGACCAACTACCGCGCGATCGAAGACGTGGACGTATCGTACGAGCTGTCGCGCGAGCGCCGGCGCGGCGAGGCCAACCCGCTCGCCAGGATCATCGAAGACGCGGTGCGCACGGCCAGCAACTTCCTGGTTCCCATCGGCCTGCCGGCGCACGTGTGGCGCGGCTTGGCGCCGGAAGAGAAGCTCTACCTCAAGGGGCTGGAGGTGGAATCGCACGGCGACTTCCGCGCCGGCGTCTATCAGGAGTTCGCCCGCGGCTTCGGCGTGACCGATTACCGCTCCCTGCTGCACACCGGCAAGGCCAACCGGACCCGGCTCAAGACCGCCTCCGAGCTGCAGCGCGCCGACCTGGCCGGCGCCGGCCTGCTGCGGCACGCCCTCTACGCCGTCTGGCAGGCCGCCGCAACCGGCGACGTGACCGACAGCCTCACGTGGCTGCATACGGAGGTCACCGACTACTGGCCCCAGCGCGAGGCCCTGAGCGCCATCCTGCGCTGCCTCGCGGCGTTCGACATCGATCACTGGCGCGCGGATGCGGATGCCGCCCGCCTGCTGGCCGGCGCCGTGGAAAACGATCATGTCTGAGCTCGCCGCGCCCCTGCGCCGGGCGCTGGAACGGACCGGCTACCTGACCGGCGCCGAGCCGGCGGCCGCCAGTGTCCGGCTCGCCGGTGGCGGCGACTTGCTTCGACCCCCTTCGTTCGCACCCGATGCGTGGTGGCGGAGCAACCCGGAAGCGACGGCGCAGCACGGCAGCGCCGACCTCAAGGTGTACTTCAAGTTCGTCGCCGAACCGGACGCCGTGCCGGTGGCGGAGTGGCAGCAGGAGGTCTGGAACCAGGGCTTCTGCCCGCTGCTGTGGCTGGTGTCGCCGCACCGGATCGACCTCTACAACGGTTTCGGCCGGCCGCAGCGATCCGAAGACGCCGCACAGAACCGCCTCGATACCTTTCGCCTCGTGGACGACGAGCTGGCGCGGCTCGACCGGTTGGCCGGACGCCTGGCCATGGAGACCGGCCAATTCTGGCGGCAACGGCCGGGGGTAGACCGCGCGTCGGCGGTCGACCGCCAGTTGCTCCGCGATCTTGCCGCGCTCAAGAGTGACCTGGAGGATTCCGGGCTCGCTGCCGCGCCAGCGCAGGCGCTCATCGGCCGCTCGATCTTCACGCAGTACCTGATCGATCGACAGATCGTGGACCGGGAGCGCCTGGAGCGGATCTGCGGGCACGGCGAGTTGCCGAGCGTGCTGCAGGATCGCTCCGCAACCGCGCGGTTGTTCGACTGGCTGCGCGAGATCTTCAACGGCGACATGTTCCCGAGCGGGGCGCCGGTTCCCTCCGCCGCGCATCGCGGCCGCGTGCGCGACTTCCTCACGGCGACCGATCCGGTGACCGGCCAACGCTCCCTGTTCCCCTACCGCTTCGACGTCATCCCCGTGGAGCTGATCAGCGCCATATACGAACAATTCGTCCACTCCACCGGCGCCACGGGGCGGCGGGCCGACGTCCACTACACGCCGCTCACCGCCGTTTCGCTGGTGCTGGACGAGGTGTTCGACCGCCTGACCGGCGCCGAACGGGTCCTCGATCTGACCTGCGGCTCCGGCGTCTTCCTGGTCGAGGCGCTGCGCCGGCTGGTCTATCGGCAGTCCGGCGGCGGTGTCCCGACCCGGGCGGCGATCCGCCGGACGCTGCATGAACAGGTCTACGGCGTGGACCTCAGCCCGGAGGCGGTGAGTATCGCGGCGTTCAGCCTCTATCTGGCGGCACTGGAACTCGATCCCGACCCGCGCGCCGCCGACGTCAGATTCCAGCCACTGGTAGGCCGCACGCTGCGGGCCGGCGATGCGTTCCACGTCGACCTGGGATCGGCGAAGTTCGACCTCATAGTCGGCAATCCGCCGTGGAGCTACCAGGGACGGGCGGGGACCGGCGCCCGCCGCCTGCGCGCTGCGGGCACGCCTCAGTCGCCGCGCGGACGGAGCCTGGACTTCGTGCGGCGCGCCATGGAGTTCGCCCACGACCGGACCAGATTCGGCATGATTCTGAGCGCCACCCCCTTCTTCAGTCGGAGCGCCAACGGTCTGGCGGCCGCGCAGAGCCTGGTCGAGTCCCTCGGCCCGGTGACGCTGGTCAACCTGTCGGATCTCTCGAAGTGGTTGTTTTCAAGAGCCGATATGCCGGCCATGGCCCTGCTGTCGCGTCATTACGACCAGAAACCGGACCGGATGACGCTGGTGCAGGCCCGCTGGTCGCCGGCGGGTGAGCGAAGCCATACCATCGAAATCGCGCCATCCGACGTCACGACGCTCCCGATAGCCAGTTGGAAGCGCAACCCGGGATTGTTCAAGGCGGCGTTCCTCGGGACCCGGCAGGATCTGTTGTTGCTCGACGATCTGTGGGATAAACATGATACTCTCGAAAACCGACTCGGAACGCTCGATACCGAGCTGAGAGCCGGATTGACGTTCGGTGATCGCAGCCGCGAAGCCGGGTTCCTGAAAGGATTTTCGTTTGCCCAACGGAAAGCGATCGGTCACTTCTCGTTGCCGATAGAGCTGCCGATCTTCGACCATGATCACGCTCAGAGGCCACGCCACAGGAAGGCATATCGTGCTCCTGTCGTTCTCGTAAACGAGTTCATGTTGAAGGAAATACCTCGCCTCGTCGTTGCGGTAGCGGAGCAGGATACCGTTTATACCGATGCATACTTCGGCGTGTCGTTTTGCGGCTCCAGGCCTGACGCGGCGTACCTCGTGGCCGGAATCCTCGGGTCCGCGCTCGCGACTTGGTACTTCCTGATGACCGGATCGGCCTTCGGTTTATGGATGCGGCGGGTCAAGCGGGCTGACATCGGCGCCTTGCCAACGTCCGAGATCGGTCATTCTTTGGGGGCCGACGCCGGGATGCGCGTCGTACGGCTTGTGCGCACGTTCCATAATCGCGCTCCGGGTGACGACGATTGGCGGTCGCTCGACGACGCGGTATTCGATCTGTATGGGCTCGACGAGGAGGATCGCATCGTCGTGCAGGACGGATTGGCGCAGGCACGCTGGCAATGGCTGGAGGGGAAGCGGAATGCGGTCAAGCCCGCCGATGAGGCCGACCTGCAGGCATATGCGCGCGCGTTCCTCCGGACGATGGACGTTTGGTTGTCCGCCGGCGAACGCAGACACATGCGGGCCGAAATCTATCGGCTGCCGTCTGACGCACCGCTTCGAGTCATTCGCTTCATACTGGAAGAGGGGCCTGGTCCGTCCAAAGCAGTGAAGGTCATTACGCCGGCGGGGGACCTGAGCGAGGTACTGGCCCGGATCGGTGAGCGGACCAGAGTGCAGATCACCAAGGAGCTGGTTGGACTCCGCGACCTGCGCGTCCACGCGGAGGACGAAGTCTCGATCATCAAACCGGCGGCGCGCCGCAACTGGTTGCGCGTTCACGCGCTGGAAGATGCCGACGGTGTGGTGAGCGCCAGCGTGTACACAAGCCCGTCGTGAACTTTGGTTCGCTGCCCGAGGATGTTGGCCCAAGGTTCGTCGACATCGGGCATGAGCGTAGTATCGCGATACTGTCGATTCTGAATACCGGCTGGGGTCACGCGATGCAACTGGCCATGGTCGATGCGCGGGACGGTGAGGTCGAGATCACGGAGTGCCTCCGAATGGGGATGCGACGGGCGCTGCAAGACCGGATCGGTAGTTGGGCCAAGAGGATGACCATTCTCCCGGGCGCCGAGTCTCGCTCCGGCGCAGCCTTGAAGCCGGACGGACGAACCGATATTCCGATTCATTTCCAGGAGGTTCGCGAAGCTTACGACGACCATGACCCCCACGCGATAATCGAGTGCAAGCGGGTTGCGGGGAATGATGCAGCGCTGTGCCGGCGCTACGTCGTCGACGGGATCGACGATCGCTTCGCCAGCGCCAAGTACGCGGGCCGGCACCGGGTGGCGTTCATGGCCGGGTACGTGCTGTCCGGCAGCGTCGACGCCGTGACGTGTCAGATCAACCGGTATCTGTCGAATCGCGGTCGCGTCGCCGAGCGCCTGGCCTCCTGCACGGTGCTGTCCGAAGCGTGGGCGCGCAGCAGCCGCCATCCCCGGCCGCAGTCTTCCGCACCGTCGATCGACCTGCACCACGCGTTCCTGACGGTTCCAGCGGCTTCCTGACCGGCGCGTCGCGGTGCTGAATCGATACTCGTCCCGCCGCCAGCGGCTCGATGCCGGGTTCCTGAACGCCCGGCTCACCGGCGCCCGCAGCTACGACCGCATCGCCGGCTATTTCTCCTCGTCGATCCTGGAAGTCGCCGGAGAGGCGCTGGAGAGCGTGCGGGGGCCGGTCCGCGTGGTCTGCAACTCGGCGCTCGCGCGGGAGGACGTGGAGGTCGCCAAGGCGGCGCAGGCGGCCATGCGCCGCGAGTGGTGCGATTCGCGCCCGGAGCTGTTGGGCGACGCGGCCAAGCCGCGCTTCGAGCGGCTCTACGAGTGGCTGCGCTCCGGCGCGGTCGAGATTCGCGTACTGCCCGATGAGGCGTTCGGCCTGATCCATGGCAAGGCCGGCGTAGTGACGCTCGCGGACGGGCGGCGCACCTCGTTCCTCGGCAGCGCGAACGAAACCGGGGCAGCGTTCCGGCTCAACTACGAGCTGATCTGGGAGGACGATTCGCCTGAAGCGGTGGCGTGGGTCCAGGAGGAGTTCGACGCGCTCTGGTCGTCGCCCTGCGCGGTGCGCCTTGCCGACTTCGTGATCCAGGACCTGGACCGGCTGTCGCGCCGGGAATCGGTGGGGGAGGTGAGCCGCTGGCGGGAGCAGCCCGATCCCGCTTCGGTCGTGGTCGAGGCGCCGGTCTACCGCCAGGAGGTCGGGCTCTGGGAACACCAGAAGCACTTCGTGAAGCTCGCCTTCGACGCGCACCGCGGCCCGCACGGCGCGCGCTTCGTGCTGGCCGATCAGGTCGGACTGGGCAAGACCGTGCAACTGGCGATGGCGGCGCAGCTCATGGCGCTGGTGGGGGACGGGCCGGTGCTGGTGCTCGCGCCGAAGCCGTTGCTGCGGCAGTGGCAGGACGAACTCGACGCGCTGCTCGGCGTGCCGTCGGCGCTGTGGGATGGCCGCCAATGGGTGGACGAGCGCGGCGTCGAACATCCCGGCGCCGGCGACGAGTCGATCCGGCGCTGCCCGCGCCGGGTCGGCATCGTCTCCACGGGCTTGATCACGCGCGGTTCCGAGGCGGTGGAGCGGCTGGTGAACCTGCGCTTCGAGTGCGTGATTCTGGACGAAGCGCACCGGGCGCGGCGGCGCTTCCAGGCGGGTCGGCCCGGCCGGCCGAACAACCTGCTGCTGTTCCTGCGGCGCATCTCGCCGCGTACGAAGAGCCTGCTGCTCGCTACCGCCACCCCGGTGCAGCTTCATCCCATCGAGGCGTTCGACCTGCTCGACGCGCTGGCGCAGGGTTCGGACGCGGTGCTGGGGTCGGCCGGCAGCCGCTGGCGGCAACCGCAGGCGTCGCTCGACCTGCTCATGGAGCGGACGCCGCCGCCGGCCGACTTCCACGAGCGGTGGGACTGGTTGCGCAATCCGCTGCCGCCGCGCTCGGAAGGGGCCGACTTCGAGATTCTGCGCCGGTCGCTGTCGTTGTCGGACGAGCACGCCTACGCGCCGGGCAGCGCGGCGGACCGATTACGGCCGTCGGATCGGCTGCGTATCGAAGACGGGTTCGGGCGTTTCCTGGAGCACCACAACCCCTACATTCGCCGCATCGTCCGGCGCACCCGCGAGTATCTCGAAACCACGGTCGACCCGGAGACCGGCGAGCCGTATCTCACGCCCGTGCGCGTGCGGCTGCATGGCGGCGCGCCGGCCGACGCGATCGCGCTGCCGCCGTTCCTCGAAGACGCCTACCAACGCGCCGAGGAGTTCTGCCGGATGCTCGCTGCGCGCGCCAACGCCGGCTTCTTCCGCACCATGCTGCTCCGCCGCATGGGCAGCACGATCGAAGCGGGCCGTCTCACGGTCGAGCGGATTCTCGCCGGCTGGCAGGCGCGCGACGACGACGAGGATGACGAGGACGGAGACGATCAGCTCCGCGCGCTGACCGGCGCGGAACGCGGCGTACTGCTGCAACTCACGCGGGCGCTGCAAGCGAACCGCGAACTCGATCCGAAGCTCGCCGCGGTCAAGCGCCTGCTCACCGCAGAAGGCTGGCTCGACCACGGCTGCATCGTCTTCAGCCAGTATTACGACTCGGTGTGGTGGCTCGCCAACCAGCTCACGCGCGAGCTGCCGGACGAGGCGATCGGCATCTACGCCGGCGCGGACCGGTCCGGCGTGATGCGCGGCGGTCGGTTCGAGCGCACGCCGCGGGACGCGTTGAAGGACGCCGTGCGCCGCGGCGAAGTCCGGCTGCTCCTCGGTACGGAAGCGGCCTCGGAGGGGTTGAATCTGCAGCGCCTCGGGTCGCTGATCAATCTCGACCTGCCGTGGAATCCGTCCCGCCTCGAACAACGCAAGGGGCGCATTCAACGCATCGGGCAGGTCCGCTCCGAAGTCGACGTCTACAACCTGCGCTACGCCGGATCGGTGGAGGATCGCGTTCACGAGCTGCTGTCCGAGCGTCTGGAGACCATCTCCCGGCTGTTCGGCCAAGTGCCGGACACGCTCGAAGACGTCTGGGTACAGGTTGCGTTGGGGGAAGCCGAACAGGCCAGGCAGACCATCGACGCCGTGCCGCGGCAGCACCCGTTCGACCGGCGCTACCGCCGCGAAGTCAGCCACGTCGACTGGGAGTCCTGCGCCCGCGTACTGGACGCCGCCGCCAGAAGACGAACCTTGTCCCGAGGATGGCAGGACCGGTAACCGGCCCGTCGCCGGGTCCGCTGCGCCGGTGAACTACTCCGCCGGCGGGGCGGGACCGCCGGGGGTGGCGACCATGGCCAGATGCGCCAGCAGGGACGGGATGCCGGGCTCGTAGCCGCCGTCCTTCGGCCACACGACGCCGCGGGCGACCAGCCCCCGGAGCGCCTCCCTGGCTTTCGCCCCGCTTCCGTCCGGCGCGGCGGCCAGGGCATTCACCAGTTGGAGGCGTTCCATCTTCTTATCCTTCGCGTTAACGAACTCCCGGGCAGCCGCCGCGGCGTACTCAAGCAGCTCCGCATCGTCCAACTCGTCGATGCGGCTGCCGTAGAAGGCGTTCTTGATCGGCCCGAACGACTCAAGGGTCCGCTTGGCGACCGCGTCGTCCACGCGCCGCGCGCCGTTCCGGTTCAGCGCCATCACGATGGCGTGGCCCACCTCCTGGAGAAAATAGGGATACCGGTCCGCCGTCTCCAGTACCCTCACCAAGGCGTCTTCGTCGGCCTCGACGCCCAGCTCTCCGAGCGGCCTCATCAACGCAGCCCGGTCCTCGCCCGGATCAAGCCGCCCGACCGGCACACGCCGGGATCGCTCCCAGTGGCTGGTCTCCATCGCTTGCAGCGCGTGTTGAATCCCCGGCGTCCCGGCCAGCACGAGCAGGAAGGGGGCGCCCTTCCCGCGAATGCTCTGGGAGGCGTCCAGCAGCCCGCCTCCCATCTCCGGGTCCAGCACGTGCGCCTCGTCCACCAGCAGGGCCAACGGTCCTGCGGCGCAGCGGGTCGCCAGCATCTGCTCCACGGACGGCCCTGGTGACCGGTCCAGGTCGAGCTTGACGCCGAACAGAGACAGGCGGCTGAGCGAGACGCCGGACTGCTCCGACAGGCGGCGTACGGCGCCGTGCCAGCCGTCGTACGGGGCCAGCGCCTTCTCCAGCGCTTCCCTGGACGCCGCCGCGCCCTTGGCGGTCGCCTGCACCACGGCCGCGCCGGCCTGCTGCATGCGGTCGCCGATGACTTTCAGCAGTACGGTCTTGCCGTTGCCGCGCGGGCCGTACAGGATGACGTTCGCGCTTGGGGAACGCTTCGCCCGGAGGTCGGCCGCCATCGGCTCCACGGCCTCCAACTCCCGGTTCCGTCCCGCCAAGTACGGGGGGAGGTCACCGTCGCCGGGTCTGAACAGGTTGGAGGGGTACATCGACCGGATCGGCTTGATGTCCATCCCTGAGCCTCCTCGACAGCTATCCTATCGTATCGGGGCTTCAGGAATACGACTCGGTGTGGTGGCTCGCCGACCAGCTCACGCGCGAGCTGCCGGACGAGGCGATCGGCATCTACGCCGGCGCGGACCGGTCCGGCGTGATGCGCGGCGGTCGGTTCGAGCGCACGCCGCGGGACGCGTTGAAGGACGCCGTGCGCCGCGGCGAAGTCCGGCTGCTCCTCGGTACGGAAGCGGCCTCGGAAGGGTTGAATCTGCAGCGCCTCGGGTCGCTGATCAATCTCGACCTGCCGTGGAATCCGTCCCGCCTCGAACAACGCAAGGGGCGCATTCAACGCACCGGGCAGGTCCGCTCCGAAGTCGACGTCTACAACCTGCGCTACGCCGGATCGGTGGAGGATCGCGTTCACGAGCTGCTGTCCGAGCGTCTGGACCGATAGCCGGCCGTCCTCCTTGGGCCACACCACGCCACGGGCGACCAGCCCCCGGGCGCGCCCGCCCGGCGTCCGGCCCGCTTCAGTCGCAGCCGGTGGCGCGAGCGAGGGCGAGACAGATCCGTAGCATCTTGCTCGCCGGGACGCGTCCGATGAACCGGCTCAGCCGTGTCTTGTCGACGGTCTGCACGTGATCGAGATTGGCAGCCGAGGCGCGCTTAAGCCCGTCGTCTATGCCGACCTCCACTTCGGCGGGGGAACCGTGGATGGTCGAGGTTATGGGCGCGACCATCACGGTGCGCAACAGCGGGATTACCTCCTGCCTGCTGATGATCACCACCGGCCGCCGTTTATCCGGCGCCTTGAACGTGTACTGCCAGATCTCGCCCCGATTCAGCTTCCCGGCCACGAGCCTTCCTCACTCCAGCCGGCCAGTTCCTCGCCGCCGTCCGGCGCGGCCGCATACGCCTCGCGGTACTGCTCGGCGATCATCTGCTGCTGCTTGCGTTGCAGAAACTCCGCTGCCACCCGCCGCAGAACCGCCGACCGCCCCTCCCGGCGGACCTCCTCCGACGCGTCGAGCCGCGCCAGAAGCGCCTCATCAAACATGACCTGTATCGGTTTCATATCCGTAAACTACGTTGGTAGTCTCTGTATAGCAATCGAGCGGCCACGGCCCGCCGTCGCCCGCCAGGCGAGGGCGCGGCCGATGCGCTTGCCGGTGAGCCGGCCGAGCTTCTAAGATCGGCGCCGCTCGGACCTCCCATCAAAAGCCTCTCGATCCTCCTTCCGGCGCTGCGGCGCCGCGCCGGCCGGCTCCTGCTCGGCTTCGCCTGCATGATCGGTCAGAACTACGCCCTGCTGCGCGGTTCGGAGCTGCTCCGGCAGCTCCTGGACGAGATCGCCGCCGGCGCCAACGAGCGCGCGGTGGTGCTGGGGCTGATCGCCCGCGCGCTGGCCTTCGCAGCCGCCATGGGGGTCTGCATGTTCGGTATGCGCCGGCTCATCATCGGCGTCTCGCGGGACGTCGAATACGAGCTGCGCGATCTGCTGTACCGCAAGCTGCTGGCGCTCGACTTCGACTTCTATCAGCGGCGGCGTACCGGCGACATCATCTCCCGCTGTACCAACGACCTGAACGACGTGCGCACGCTGCTCGGCCCCGGCATCATGTACGTGCCGGACGCGCTGTCGCGGCTCGCGCTGTTCGCCCCCGTGCTGGTCGGCCTGCACGCGGCCATGGCCGGCGCCCTGGGCGTTCTGATGGCCGTGCTGGTCGCCGTGATCGCCGTCGTCACGCCGCGGCTCCGGCCCCGTTTTCGCCGCGTGCAGGAGCTGGTGGCCGCCATCAACGACCGCGTGTGGCAGATCGTCACCGGCATCAACACCGTCAAGCTGTACGGGCTGGCCGCCTCGGAGACCGAGCGCTTCCGCGACCTCAACCGGCGCTACATCGCCGCCAACGTGGGACTGGCGCGCACGCGCGGCGTGCTGTGGCCGCTGCTGCAGTTCCTGTACGGACTGGCCACGCTGCTGCTGCTCCTCCTGGGCGGCGGAGCGGTGATCCAGGGCACCCTCACCATCGGCGAGCTGCTGCAGTTCGCCACGATCGTGGCGGTGCTGACCTTCCCGGTCCTGTCGCTCGGCTGGGTGACCGCGCTCATCCAGCAGGGGGTGAGCGCCATGGAGCGCATCCGCACGATCCTGGACCATCCGGCCGCCGCCCGCCCGCCTCACCCGCTGCCGGTGCCGGCCGGGCCGCTGGCCGTGACCGCGCGCGGCGTGTCGTACCGCTTCCCGAACGCCGACCGGGACGCGCTGGCGGGCGTGAACCTGGCCATCGAGGCCGGCCGGACGCTCGGCGTCACCGGCGGCGTCGGCAGCGGCAAGAGCTCGCTGGTGTTGCTGCTGGCCGGCATCGCCGCGCCGTCGGCCGGCGTGCTCGCCTTCAATGGCGTCGACGCCGCGGCGATCGATCCGTTCGCCTATCGAGGCCGCATCGCCTACGTCCCGCAGGAGCCGTTCCTGTTCTCGGCCACCGTGGCCGAGAATATCGCCATGGGCAACGAGCGCGGGGTATCCCGCGAGCGGATCGCCGACGCGGCCCGCCTGGCGGCCGTGGACGAGGACATCGCCCGGTTCCCGGACGGCTACGACACGGTGGTCGGCGAGCGCGGCATCACCCTGTCCGGAGGCCAGCGCCAGCGGGTGGCGATCGCGCGGGCGCTGGTGCGCGACAGCGACCTGCTGATCCTGGACGACGCGCTGTCGTCGGTCGACTCCGATACCGAGACGACGATCCTCACCGGTCTCCGCACGCTGCAGGCGTCGCGCACGATCGTGATCGTCTCCCATCGGGTCTCGGCGCTGCAGCTCGCCGACCGCATAGCGGTCATGGACGGCGGTACGGTGGCGGAGGTCGGCTCGCACCAGCAGTTGCTGCGCGCGGGCGGCCGCTACGCCCGGCTGGCGGAGCTGCAGCAGCTCGAGGAGGCCCTGCGGTGAGCGCCGGTCCCACGCCGCGGGCGGGGACGCGGACCGGCGAGAGCGGACTGGACTTCCGCCTCACCCGCCGGCTCGGCGCCTACGTGGTGGGCCACAAGGCGCTGGTCGGCGTATCGCTCGCGGCCATGCTGGCGACCGACCTGCTGCAGGTACTGGTACCGGCGCTGGTCAAGCTCGGCATCGACCGGGACGTCGCCTCCGGGGACCTGCGCGGCCTGCGCACCACCGCGCTGCTGCTGGCGGCGGCCATGGTGGGCCGGTTCGTCACCCAGGTGGGGTTCACGGTGATCGTCGAGATGCTCGGGCAGCGGCTGCTGTTCGACCTGCGCCTGGACCTGCTGCGCAAGGTGCTGCGGCTCGGCAACGACTACTTCGACCGCACGCCGGTGGGATCGACCCTCACCAACGTCACCAACGACGTAGAGGCGGTCCGCCAGTTCATCGCCGACGGCATCGTCAACATACTGGGCGACTCGGTGAAGGTCCTGTTCATCCTGGGCGCGATGGTGCTGATCAACCCCGCTCTGGCGGCCGTCACCTTCATCACCCTGCCGCTGTTCGCCGTCGCCACGGTCGCCTTCCGGAACGCCCTGCGCCATGGCTTCCGCGGCGTGCGCGCCGCCAACGCGGCGATCAACACGGCGCTGTCGGAGACGGTCACCGGCATCCGCGAGATCACGGTCCTGAACTATCAGGCGCGCAGTCTGGCCGACTTCCAGGAGCACAACCGCGACTACCTGCGTTCCTATCTGGTCGTCGTCCGCGCCTTCTCACGGTACTTCCCCACCATCGAGGTGGTCACCCACGTCGGCATGCTCACGGTGATGCTGGCCGCGCACTTCACCATCGGCGTCTCCTTGCAGATCGGCGACGTGTTCGCCTTTTCCGGCTACATCACCATGCTGTTCATGCCGTTGCGTCAGCTCGCCGAGAAATTCAACAGCTTCCAGTCGGCGATGGCGGCGTCCGAACGCATCTTCGCCATGCTCGATCGCGACGAATCGATCGCCGTCCCCAGCCCGGCGGCGCCGTTGCCGCCGCGCGGCGAACAAGGCGCCGGCGTGGCGTTCCGCGGCGTGAGCTTTGCCTATACGCCGGGAACTCCGGTGGTCACCGACCTGTCGTTCCGGGTGCAGCCGGGCGAGCGCATCGCCCTGGTCGGCGGCACCGGCTCCGGCAAGTCGACGGTGATCAACCTGCTCAACCGCCTGTACGACGCCGGCGGCGGCGTGGTCGAAGTCGACGGCGTCGACGTGCGCCTGATCGCGACGGACGATCTGCGCCGGCGGATCGTCACCATCCCGCAGTCGCTGTTCCTGTTCAGCGGCACGGTCCACGACAACATCGCCCTGTACGATCGCTCCGTGGGCCGCGCCCAGGTGGTGGAGGCGGCGCGGGCGGTCAACCTGGACGCCTTCATCCGGTCGCTGCCGCGCGGCTACGACGAGGAGGTGCTGGAGGAGGGCAAGTCCCTGTCGACCGGGCAGAAGCAGCTCCTGTCGTTCGCGCGCGCGTTCGTGCGCGATCCCGACGTGGTGATCATGGACGAGGCGACCTCCAGCATCGACGCCGAGTCGGAGCGCCTCATCGAGGACGCCACCGCCACCCTGCTGGCCGGGCGCACCGCGATCGTGATCGCCCACCGGCTGTCGACCATCCGGTCGGTCGATCGCATCCTGGTCCTGCACGACGGGGCGCTGGTCGAGGAGGGCGACCACGACAGCCTGCTCGCCCGCGACGGCGTGTACGCGAAGCTCTACCGGGTACAGATGCTGGCGCTGGCCGACCGCCGGCCGGGCGAAAACCGTTGACACCGGTTCGGTTCATGAGTACGTCTAGTCCGATGGACGTCGGTCCACTGGTCGCCGCCGAAGCGCCCGCCGCCGCGGTGGAGCGGGAGGCCGAACGGCTGTTCACCGCCCTGATGCACGTCGACTGCCGGCCGGGGACCCGCTGGACCCTGGAGCACTGCCGGGAGATCGCTCCGCTCACGTGGCAGATCAACCGGCTCAAGGAGCGCCGCAACGCGATCGTGCTGGCGCACTCCTACGTCGATGCGGAGATCGTATACGGGGTCGCCGACTTCAAGAGCGACTCCTACGCGCTGGCCCTGGAGGCGCGCAACAGCGACGCGGAGGTGATCGTCTTCGCCGGCGTGGTCTTCATGGCGGAGACCGCCAAGATACTCAAGCCGCGCGCGACCGTGCTGGTGCCGGACATCGCCTCCGGCTGCTCGCTGGCCGACTCCCTCACCGCCCCGGAGCTGCGGGCGCTCAAGGCCGAGCACCCGGGCGCCGCGGTCGTCTGCTACATCAACAGCTCGGCCGAGGTGAAGGCGGAAAGCGACGTCTGCGTCACCTCCGGCAACGCCCTCAGGATACTGGAGCGCCTGCCGGAGCGGCGCATCCTGTTCGTTCCCGACCGCATCATGGCCGCCAACCTGCAGCGCGACCTGCGCGCGCGCGGCAGCGACAAGCAGATATTCAGCTCCGCCGGCACCTGCCTGGTGCACGACCAGTTCACCGCCGCCGGGATCGCCGAAGAGCGGGCGCGCTTTCCCGGTCTGTACGTGGTCAGCCATCCGGAATGCGCGCCGGAGGTCACCGCGGCCAGCGACTTCGTGGGCAGCACGCAGGCCATGATGGATCATGTGCGGGACACCGACGCCCCCTACTTCATGATGCTCACCGAGTGCGGGCTGGTCAGCCGCCTGCAGGCGGAGAACGCCGGCAAGCGCTTCATCGGCTCCTGCCGTCTGTGCCCGTACATGAAGCTCAACAGCCTGGCCAAGATCCGCGACGTGCTGGTCGATCCGGCGCCGGACCAGGTGATCGAAGTCGATGTCGAGGTTGCCCGCGCCGCCAAGGTGAGCATCGACCGCATGTTCGACTTGGCCGCCTGAGCGCCGGCATGCTCAGCCGCCCCATCGTCGAGGCGGCCGTGGCCGCGGCGCTGCGGGAAGACTTGGCGTACGGCGATCTGACCACCGAAGCGGTCGTCGGCGCGGCGCGGCGCGGCCGCGCGCGCATCCTGGCGCGGGAGCCGCTCACCCTGTGCGGCACGCAGGTAGCCGCGCACGCCTTTTGGGCGGTCGATCCCGATCTGGCCATCGAGCTCGGCGGCGCCGAAGGCGACTTGGTGACGCCGCCGAGCCAGGTCATGCTGGTCGCGGGCACCATCCGGTCGATCCTGGCCGCCGAGCGGGTGGCGCTCAACTTCCTGCAGCACCTGTCGGGAGTCGCCACCGTCACCGCCGCCTTCTGCGCGGCGGTCGCCGGCACCGGCGCCGCCGTCTGCGACACCCGCAAGACCACCCCCGGCCTGCGCGCGTTGGAGAAGCACGCCGTACGCTGCGGCGGCGGCCGCTCGCACCGCAGCACGCTCGCCGACTGCGCCCTGATCAAGGACAATCACATCGCCGCGGCCGGCGGCGTGGCGGCCGCCGTGCGGCGGGTGCGCGCGCGCGCGCCGCACGTGGCCCGCGTCGAGGTCGAGGTGGAGACGGTGGAGCAGCTCGCCGAGGCGTTGGACGCCGGGGCGGAGGTGATCCTGCTCGACAACATGCCGCCGGCGCAGGTACGCGCGGCCGTGCAGGCGGTCGCCGGCCGCGCCGTCACCGAGGCGTCCGGGTCGATCCGCCTCGACAACGCTCGCGCCTACGCCGAAGCGGGGGTCGACGTGATCTCGACCAGCGCGCTGACCGGCGCGGTGCGGCGGGTCGACCTGAGCCTGGAGCTGGAAGCGGACTGATGCGTACGGTCCGCACCGATTGCCTGGTCATCGGGTGCGGCCTGGCCGGCGCCGGCTACGCCTACCAGAGCGCCAAGGCCGGTCTGGACTGCATCCTGCTGACGGGCGAGCCGAGCGCCGCCGAGTGCAACAGCGCGCGCGCTCAGGGCGGCATCGTCGATCCGGCGGTCGACCCGCGGTCGCTGCGCGACGACATCATGGCCGCCAGCGCCGGCGCCGCCAATCCGCGCGCGATCGACTTCATCGTCGAGCGTGGCGGCGCGGCGGTGCGCGAGCTGCTGGTGAAAGAGCTCGACGTCCCGTTCGAACGCGACCGCCGCGGCAAGCTGCGCATGACGCGCGAGGCCGCTCACTCGGCGGCGCGCATCCTGTTCGCCAAGGACCAGACCGGCAAGGCTATCGTGACCGCCCTGCACCGGGCGGTCGCCGCCTCGCCGCGCATCCACCTCGCCGCGCACACCGTGGCCGTCGACCTCCTGACGCTGTCGCACAGCTCGGCCGACCCGCTGCACAAGTACGAGCCGCTCACCTGTTTCGGCGCCTACGTGCTCGACGTCGCCTCCGGCGAGGTGTACGCGATCGTCGCCGCCAAGACGGTGCTGGCGACCGGCGGCCTCGGCCAGATCTACCTCTACTCGACCAATTTCCCGAGCGCCTACGGCCACGGGGTGGCGATGGGGTACCGCGTGGGCGCGCGGGTGATCGACCTGGAGTACGTGCAGTTCCACCCGACCGTGTTCGTCAGGAAGGACGCGGCGCCGTTTCTGATCAGCGAGGCGGTGCGCGGCGAGGGCGGCCATCTGGTGGACGCCGCCGGCCGGCGCTTCATGGAGGATCACCATCCCGACGGGTCGCTGGCGCCGCGCGACGTGATCGCCCGATCGATCACGTTCGAGATGATCCGCACCGGCGCGCCCTCCGTGTTCATCGATCTCTCCGGCCTTGATCCGGCATACGTGACGGAGCGCTTCCCGACCATCTACCGGCACTGCCTGGATGCCGGTTTCGACATCACGCGCGAGCCGATCCCGGTGGTGCCGGCCGCCCACTACTCCTGCGGTGGCCTGCACACCGACCTGTACGGCCGCACCAACATCGTCAATCTGTCGGCGGTGGGAGAGGCGGCCTGCACCGGCTTCCACGGCGCCAACCGGCTGGCAAGCACGTCCTTGCTGGAGTGCGTGACCATGGCGCGGGAAGCGGCGGCGGCGGCGGCTGAGGAACTTGCCCGCAGCCGTTTCGAGCCGCCGGAGGTGCGGCCGTGGGAGGGCCGCCGCGTGCAGGCCGACGAGGACCTGATCCGGCAGGACCTCAACCTGATCAAGGCGACCATGTGGAACTACGTCGGCCTGGTCCGCACCGGCCGGCGGCTGCAGCGCGCGCGGGACATGCTGCGCGAGCTGCACGCCCAGGTGGACGATTTCTACCGCGGCTACGCGGTCTCCAAGCCGCTGTTGAACCTGCGCAACGCGGTGCAGACCGCCTTGCTGGTCGTGTACGCTGCCTGCCACAACACGCGCAGCATCGGCTGCCACTACCGCGAGGACGGCCACGACCGCTGCGCCGACTAGGAAGGACGCATGGCTACCCAGACCGCAGAACCGCTTGCCCGGGGCGCTTCCGCGCCGGCCGGCGCGCCGCGCGCGCTCACCCTGATCGACTGCGACGTGCATCCGTACGTGAACGGCATCCACGAGATTACCCCCTATCTGCCGCGGCGGTGGCGGAGCTGGATCGAGCAGACCGGCTATCAGGGTCCGCCGCCTCCGGTCTACCCCAAGGTGTTCGAGCTGGCGTCGCGCCGCGACGCCTGGCCGCCGTCCGGCAAGCGTCCCGGCGGCGATCCGGCGTTCGCGGCCGAACAGCTTCTCGACGAGTGGTCGGTGGACATCGCCATCCTCAACAACCTGTACGCCCTGGGCAGCATCAAGAACCACCACTTGGCGCGGGAGCTGACCCCGGCGCTGAACCGCTGGCTGCAGGACCGCTGGCTCGACGCGGACGACCGCTGGCGCGGCGCGCTGTGCGTGAATCCGGAGGATCCGGACGGCGCGCCGGCGGTGATCGAGGAGTTCGCCGGCGACGAGCGGTTCGTGCAGGTGCTGCTGCCGGTCCGCTCCAGCGCTCCGTACGGCCGGCCGCAGTTCCGGCCGATCTTCCGCGCCGCCGCCGCCGCCGGGCTGCCGGTCGGACTCCACTTCGGCGGCTCGCCGGCCAACCCGATCACGGCGTGCGGCTGGCCGTCGTTCTACATCGAAGACCACACCAGCATGTCGCAGGCGTTCGAGGCGCAGGTGCTGAGCCTGGTCTGCGAAGGGGTGTTCGACGAGATACCGGCCGCGCGCGTGATCCTGATCGAAGGCGGCTTCGGCTGGCTGCCGCCGCTGATGTGGCGGCTGGACAAGAATTACCGGGGTCTGCGCGACGAGGTGCCGTGGCTGCGCGACCTGCCCAGCCGCTACATCCGGCGCCACTTCCGGGCCACCAGCCAGCCGATGGAGGAGCCGGAGGATTCCCGGCACCTGCTCTGGCTGTTCGACATGATCGGCGACGACGGCTTTCTCATGTTCGCAACCGACTACCCGCACTGGGATTTCGATTCGCCCGACCGGGCGCTGCCGCAGACGCTGCCGGCGGCGTTGCGTCGCCGCATCCTGGCGGGCAACGCGCAGGCGACCTATGGGTTCTGAGCCGGCCGACCCGGGCGAGCACGACCTGGGCCCGGTGACCGGCTACCCGCAGGGGGAGCCGGTGGCGGTCCGGGTAGGGCGCCGGCGGCTGGTCCTGATCCGGGACGGCGAGCAGGTATTCGCGCTGCGCGACGCCTGCCCGCATCAGGGCGCGGCGTTGTCGGCCGGCCGGGTCGTCTCGGCCTGCCGGCTGCGGTGGGAGGACCCGCGCTGGGTGCAGACCGACCTGCGCGCCGTGCAGTGCCCGTGGCACGGCTGGTCGTTCGGACTGCGCGACGGCCGCGCCCTGTTCGCCGGCGAGGACCCGGGCGCGCGCGTGCGCTCCTACCCCGCGCGGGTCGCCGGCGGGCGCGTGCGCGTGCGGGTGGAGCGGTGACCGAGGGCGTTACCGCGATCGGCTTTCCCGAGCTGACCCGGCGGATGGCCGCGCTGGAGCTGCCGCCGGTCGACTTGGTGGTCGGCATCGGCCGCGGCGGCGTGATTCCGGCCGCGTTGGCCGCGCAGCGCCTGTCGTGCGACCTGCGGGTCATGGCGGTCCGCTTTCGCGACGACGCGCACCGGCCGGAGCGGGCGGAGCCGCTGGTCATCCCGCCCGCCTTCGACGTGGCCGGCCGGCGCGTGCTGCTGGTCGACGACGTCGCGCGCACCGGCGCCACGCTGCGCGCCGCGGCCGGCGCCTTGGCGAACGCCGCCGCCGTGCACACGCTGGTGGTGGCCGGCCGGGCCGACTACGCCCTGTTCCGGATCGACTCCTGCATCGCTTGGCCCTGGCAGGTCGACGGCGGCGGGCAGGCTGCCGTTCAGCCGTCCTGCGCGGGCGTCGGCTCCTCCGGCCGCGCCCGAAAGATCTGCACGTAACGGAGCGCGGTAAGCACCAGGGTGACGCCGGCGCCGGCCAGCGTCACGCCGGCCCGGTCGCTCGCTGCCGCGGCCGCGAGCGCAGGGAGCGCCAGCAGTGATCCGATCAGGGCCTGCTGCGCGAGCGGCGCCAGCGCGTGCCGGAGCGTGAGGCGCGCCATCCTGAAAAGGTGCCAGACCAGCAGGAAGTAGCAGGAGGCGGCGAGTAGCGACGCCACCGCCACGGCGGCGTGTTGATCGCCCAGGATCGCCCCGGCCAGCAGCCCCACGGTCAGGCTTGCCAGCGCGGCGGCCTGATAGAATGCGAACAGCGCCTGTTTGTTGAGCACGGAGAAACCGTAGTGCAGCGGACCGGCGATCGCCTGCAGGAGCACGAAGGGCGTGATCAAGCGCGCGAACTCCCCGGCGACCCGCCACTGCGCTCCCAGCACGACGCCGAACAGCTCCGGCCCGGCGGCAGCGACGACCGCCAGCGGCGGAACGGCGACCGCCGTCATGAGGCGGTACACGCGGTAGATCAGCGCGCCCAGGGCGCCGTCGCGGTGCGCGGTCCGTACCTGCGATCCGAAGACGTCGGAGACCGAATACCCGATCAGCCCTATGGGCGCCAGACACATCCGGCGCGCCATCACGTAGAGGCCGGCGGCGGCGGCCCCGAACAGTGTCAGGAACAGCACCGCAGGAAGGTGCTCGGTCAGCTTCGTGACGATGCCGGCCGTCCCGCTGAACGCGGGAAACCGCCAGTAGCGGCGCCCCAGACTCATCAACTCCCGCCGGCGGATGGCGCCCGGAGCAGCGCGGACCAGATCGGCCGGCAACCGGAGGATGGACGCCAGGGCGGTGATCTGGCCCGCCAGCCGGCCGCCGATGAGGCCAAGCGGTCCGAGCGGTGAGCCGCCGATCTGGCCAAAGCCGATCTGAACTGCGGCGCCCGCCGCCGACTGAATCACCGCGAAGCGCGCCAGGCGGGCGAGCGCGCGGCGGCGGACGGCGACCTGGTAGACGAGCTGCAGGACCGACGTGACCAGCACGCTGAGCGGCAGCAGCCACAGGTACGCGGTCAAGGCTGGCTCCTCGAGCAGCGCGGCGATCGGTCCGGCGAACACCGCCACGCCGAGCGCGGCGGCCGCGGACACGCCGAGCGCGGCGCAACAGGAGAGCAGCAGCAGATGCGCCGCGTCGCCGTCATCGTCGGGCAGGGGAATGGCTTGCTGGTAGCCCAGGCAGGCGATCACGCTGAGGACCGCGGCGCAGGCGGTGTACGCGCCCTGCACGCCGAAGTCGGCAGGCGCGTAGAGCCGGGTCAGGACCGGGGTCGCAGCCACCAGCAGCGCCTGACTTACCGCGCTGCCGCTGGCGCGGGTAAAGAACGACCGCAGCAGGCGGTCGCGCGTCCAGCCCCGCGCGAGTCGCGCGAAGAACCCGGCCGGCCCCTCGGGCGAGCGGGAGCCGCCGCTCGTCAGCGGCCGCTCCGGCGTCGGGCGGCGTTGCGCCGCAGGGTCGCCGCGGCGCCGGCCGCCAGCAATGCGAGCAACGCGCCGATGAGTATCCACATGAGCATCCACGGCGCACCCGCCGGGGCGGTGTCGGCCGGCGCCTGCTGAGGGTCACCTGCCGCCGGGCCGCTCGCGCTCTGCGCTTGCGGCGTCGCCGACGTCTGGCTCGGCTCGCTCACTCCCGCGGGATTGTGGACGCGGAGCTGTACTTGGTACGCCACGCCGTTGATCAGGCCGGACAGCGTGTGGCTGGTCATGGCATAGCTGCAGATATCGATGCCCCACCACGTGCTCCAGTCGGACTCCGGCGAGCTCATGAGCCGGAGCTCGTAGCGAGTGATGCTCGTGTCGTGGGGATCGTCCCAGGCGAAGGTGATCGATCCGTCTCCCGCGGTGGCGGTGAGACCCGACGGCGGCGCCGGTGGCGATACGGCGCGGGTCGGCGTCAGGAGCTCGCCGGCTTCCGAGTCGGTCAGCCGCAGCGGCGGTTGTCCCGCGCCGCCGTTGCGCATGTAGATTTCCACTCGGCACTGCATCTCGAGCCGGTGGCGTTCGTACAGCTCGGGCCAGTAGAAGAAATCCGTGGAGTTCCAGGCGTTCCAGTCATTCCATAGTGCGGCAAGGCGCGCCGCCGTGTCGGGATCCTCCGCCAGCCGGTCGCGCGTCTCTCCGGGGTCGGCGCGCAGGTCGAACAGCGCAGGCCGCTCCGCGAGGCGGTCCTTGACCAGTTTGGCGTCGGCCGTCCGCACCGCGTACCCGACGCCGGCGTTCTTGATCCGGTCGGTCGCCCAGAACAGCGCCTCGTGCGGAACGCCGGATGCTGCCCCGCGCATGAAGGGATCCAGATTCACCCCGTCGAGCGGCGTGTCGGCGGCTGCCGCGGCGCCGGCCAGAGCCAGCGCGGTGGCGGCGATATCCAGGCTGATGACCATCGGCTCGAAGGTAGTTTCGCGGGGCCAGCGGGCCGGCCATGAGGCGGCGAAGGGCACGCGGATGCCGCCTTCGAACAGGCTGCCCTTGCCGTTCCGCAGCGGCCGGTTGTCCGCCCAGCCGGCTTCCGCCTCGGACGCGCCGCCGTTGTCGCTCAGGAAGAAGGTGAGTGTGTTTTCCCAGCGTCCGGCCGCCTGCAGCGCCGCCACGATGCGGCCCACGTTGTGATCGAGGGAGTCGATCATCGCCAGGTATCTGCGCCGCTTCTCGTCATCGACGTGGCGATACTTGCGCACCGTCTCGGCGGGCGCCTGCAGCGGGACGTGCGGCGCGTTGTAGGAGAGGTACAGAAAGAACGGTTCCTCCCGGTCGGCGGCGACGAAGTCGATCGCCCGGTCGGTGAGGGCGTCGGTCAGGTAGCCGGAGAACCCGGAGGCGCCGCGGCCGTCGTTGAGCGGCAGCAGGTATTCATCGAGCGGGGATTCGGTGACGTCGACGCGGAAGTAGTCGTGACCGCCGCCGGTGAAGCCGTAGAAGTATTCGAACCCGCGGTTGAGTGGGTGGAACGCCGGCGCCGCGCCGAGATGCCATTTCCCCACCATGCCGGTGCGGTAGCCGGCCTCCCGGAGGTAGCCGGCGACGGTCGGTTCGTCCAACGGCAGCCCGTGGTGTTCGTCGAACGGGGCGTGGGTCAGGTTGATCTCCATGCCGAACCGCGACGGGTAACGGCCGGTCATGAGACCCGCGCGCGACGGAGAGCAGATCGGGTGCGCGACGTAACCGTTGCTGAATATGACCCCTGCGCGCGCGAGCCGGTCGATGTGGGGGGTCTCGATCTCCGCCGCGCCGTGAAAGCCGACGTCGCGGTATCCCAGGTCGTCCACCAGGATGACCAGGATGTTCGGCCGGTCATCACCGACATGCTCCTGGGATGACGCCGGCCACCTGCCGGCCAGAAGATAGCCGCACGCCAGAACGAACGGCAGAACCACCCGGAGAACCGCCATCGACAGCGGTTCTCCGCGGGAGGCGCCGCCGCCCGGTGGGCGCGCGGGGGCGGCGTGGTCGCCTCCTCGCACTCGGGCACTCCTTACGCATCGGGTCGCGGCACCGCCGCGCGTATCGGGTCGCATGGTACCGTTGGCGCGCCGAACGGTCAAGGCACGGAACCGGCCGGACGCGCGGCTCGGATCGACGGCCTGCTTGACCGCGGATACCGGGCGGAGTACCATGGCGGCGTGGCGCGGATTCGCCGCCGCGGTCGCCTCTTCTTCACCTCCGGACTCCCGCGCCGATGAAGACGCTGATTACCGGCGGGGCGGGCTTCATCGGCTCGCACGTGGCGGAGGCGTTCCTGGCCGCCGGCCACGACGTGGCGGTCGTCGACAATCTGCGGAGCGGAAGCGCCGATCACGTGCCGCGCGGCGTCCGGTTCTACGTCGCCGACGTCGGCGGCCCGGAATTTTCCGCGATCCTCGCCAAGGAACAGCCGTATCTGGTCAGCCATCACGCCGCGCAGGTAAGCGTCCCGGCCTCCGTACGCGATCCGCAGCTCGACGCCCGCATCAACCTTCTCGGCCTGCTTGGTACGCTGCAGGGCTGCGTGGAGCACGACGTCGGGCGCTTCGTCTTCGCGTCGAGCGGTGGCGCCATCTATGGCGAAGCCGACCGGCGTCCGACGACAGAGGACACGCCGCCGCTGCCGCTCTCTCCGTACGGGATTCACAAGCTGGCCGGCGAGCATTACCTGGAGTTCTACCGGCGGGAGCACGGGTTGCGATCGGTCGCGCTGCGTTACGGCAACGTATACGGCCCGCGTCAGGATCCGCACGGCGAGGCCGGAGTGATCGCGATCTTCGCCGAACGGCTGCTGCGCGGTGAGCGGCCGGCGATCTTTGCCTATCCCGATCAGCCGGCCGGGATGACCCGCGATTACGTATACGTGGAAGACGTGGCGCGGGCCAATCTGCGGGCGCTGCAGAGCGGCGCCGAGGGGCCGCTCAACATATCGGGAGGAAGCCCGGTCCACACCGGCGACCTGTTCGACCTGGTACGCGCGGCGTACGGCTCCGACCTCGCGGCGCGCCCGGGGCCGGCGCGGCCCGGCGACGTCCGCGAGAGCTGGCTCGACATCACGCGGGCGTCGGACGTGCTTGGCTGGCGGCCGGAGGTGCCGCTTGCCGAAGGAATCGCCCGCACGGTACGGGACCTGCGCTCGCGCAGGCGCTGACTGCGCCGCGCCATCCCGTCGAGCCCGTCACCTCAGGGCTACGGTCCATGGTCGTCGATGCTGAACGGCATGGCGCGCCGCATCATGCGGCTTTCGGAGCGCGGCGGTAACTCGCGCATGCAGCGCCGCACCGCCGCCGGCCGGCCGGCCGGCGGCACGTCGACGATCAGGCCGGTGGTCTCCACGCTGCGCAGCACCTCCAGATCGGTGCCGCACACGCCCTCCGGCGTCTCCAACAGCAGCGGCCGGTCGACGACGCCGCAGACGCGCTGGATGTTCGCCAGCGTGTGGAACGACAGCGGTGTTTCGCGGATCGCCGGCCGGAACAGCAGGCCGTTGATCGCCAGTTCGCCGAGTGCGCGGACCATCCCCTCGTCGGCTCGATGGTGGACGGAGACGACGATGCCCAGGTCGGACAAGGTCAGCAGCGCCGCGTCCGTGCCGGCGGCGTCGAACATCACGTAGTCGCAGCCGATCTCGACCAGGGCCTTGGTCGGCTCCAGGGTGAACATCGGCAGGCGTACGCCCCAGATGCGGTCGCCCAGCGCTTTGGCGGCGGCGGTCACGGCGGGATGATCGACGCCGCCCGGACGCAGCAGAAATGCGTCCGCGTCGACGTGCGCCAACTCCGGATCGTCGGCCAGCGCCTGCGGGGCGGCCTGCGCGATCAGCGCGAACTCGTCGCAGTCCCTGCTGCCGGCGGCGAAGCCGGCCGGCCGCGGCGAGTGCTCGCGGACCCGGTCGAGCAGCTCGATCAGCCGGCTCATCCGAACATCGCGATCAGCACGCCGGCGGCGACCGCCGAGCCGATCACGCCCGCCACGTTCGGCCCCATGGCGTTCATCAGCAGGAAGTTGCCGGGGTCCTCGTCCTGTCCTACCTTCTGCACCACGCGGGCCGCCATCGGCACCGCGGATACGCCGGCAGCGCCGACCATCGGGTTCACGCGCCGGCCGGTGAGCGCGCACATCAGCTTGCCCATCAGCACGCCGGAGGCGGTGCCGATGGCGAAGGCGATCAGGCCCAGGGCGATGATCTGCAGCGTCTGGGCATTGAGGAACGCGGCGGCGCTCATGCGCGATCCGACCGACAGGCCAAGGAGGATCGTGACGATATTGATCATCTCGTTCTGCGCGGATTGCGAGAGGCGTTCCAGCTTGGTGGAGAGCGCGCTCGCCTCCCTCAGGAGGTTGCCCAGCATCAGCATGCCGATCAACGGCGCGGCGGCCGGCACTACCAGCGCCGAGGTCACCGTCGTGAGGATCGGGAACAGGATCTTCACCGGGGTGGAGACCGGCCGCAGGTCGGCCATGCGGACCCGGCGCTCGCGCCGGGTAGTCAACAGCCGGATGATCGGCGGCTGGATGATCGGCACCAGCGCCATGTAGGAGTAGGCGGCCACGGCGATCGGTCCCAGCAAATGGTCGGCCAGCTTGCCGGTCAGGTAGATCGCGGTGGGACCGTCGGCGCCGCCGATGATCGCGATCGATGCGGCTTCCGGCAACGTGAATCCCAACTCGCGGGCGCCCAACAGCGTGGCGAATATCCCGAACTGGGCCGCCGCTCCCAGGATGAAGGTCTGCGGCCGCGCCAGCAGCGGCGTGAAGTCGGTCATGGCGCCGATGCCCAGGAAGATCAACGGCGGGAAGACGCTCGACTTGATGCCAAACACGTAGATCCGTTCCAGCAGGCCGCCGGGGTCGGCCAAGTCGACGCCGGGCAGGTTGACCAGCAGCGCGCCGAAGCCGATCGGCACCAGCAGCAGCGGTTCGTATTGACGGACGATGCCCAGGTAGAGCAGCGCGCCGGCCACCGCCAGCATGGCCACGCGCGGCAGCGCCAGCTCGGGCACGCCGGTCGCTTGCAGGAACTGTTCGAACAACCCCATCGTCAGCCGCGCCGTTCAGTGGATGGTGAGCAGGGGTTGGCCTGCCGCGCGGTTGTCGCCGGGACTCACGTGCACCTCGGCGACAGTGCCGGCGGCCGCGGCGGTGACGTCGATATCCATCTTCATCGCTTCCATGACGACGACGAGCTGGCCGGCGCTCACCTGATCGCCGGCCGTGACCTTGACCTCCGTTACGGTACCGGCCATCGGCGCCGGCAGCACGCCCGGTCCCGCTGACGCGGGCGGGGGAGCAGCGCTCGCCGCCGCCGGTGCGGGTGCGGGCGGCCCGGGCGATGCCGCCGGCGGCGCGGACGCCGCCGCCGGAGATGCGGGCGCCGCTGCCGGCTCCAGGTCGACGCGATAGGTGCGCCCTTCGTGGGTGATCGCCAGGGTGTCCCCGTCGCGGACGACGTCGACCTCGTAGAGGTTCCCCTCGTAGCGGAAGCGGATCGTGCTCATGGCGTTGCCGGCCGTTCGAGCGCGCCGCCGCGGCGGTGTGCCGGCGCGGCGCCCAGCCGCCAGCGCACCGCGTCCGCCGCGTCGTACGGCCGCCACGCGGCGGCGCTCGGCAGGCGGCCGGCGTCCCGCTCGGCGGCCAGAAAGGCGGCGGTGGCCGCGGCGATCCATCCGGGACTGCCGGGTCCGGCCGGTTCCGCAACCGGCGCCGCCGGTCGCCGGCCGGCGACCGCCGTGAGCGCCACCATCATCGCGCTCAGGAACACCAGAAAGACGAACACGACCCCCATGCCGAGCAGGACGATGGAGGACGTCTGGGGATTCATGACGCTACAGGGGAATGTTGCCGTGCTTCTTCGCCGGCCGGTCCTGACGCTTGCGGGCCAGCATCTCGATGGAGCGCACCAGCTCGATCCGCGTGGCGGCCGGCTCGATGACATCGTCGATGAAGCCGTGGCCGGCGGCGATGAACGGATTCATCACGGTCTCGCGGAACTCTTCCACCTTTTCCCGACGCTTGGCCGCCGGGTCGTCGGCGGCCGCGATGTCGCGGCGGAAGATGATGTTGGCCGCCCCTTCGGCGCCCAGGACGGCGATCTCCGCGCTGGGAAACGCCAGCACGCGATCGTAGCCGAGCGACTTGGACGCCATGGCGATGAAGGCGCCGCCGTAAGCCTTGCGCACGATCAGCGCCACCTTGGGCACGGTCGCCTCGGCGATCGCGTACAGGATCTTGGCGCCGTGGCGGATGATGCCGCCGTGCTCCTGCGTGACGCCCGGCAGGAAGCCGGGGACGTCGACCAGCGACACGATCGGCACGTTGAACGCGTCGCAGAAACGCAGGAAGCGGGCCGCCTTGTCCGAGGAGTCGATGTCCAGGGATGCGGCGTAAACGCTCGGCTGGTTGGCGAACAGGCCGATGGTGCGGCCGGCCAGCTTGGCGAAGCCGACCACCACGTTCTGGGCGAACTCCGGCTGCACCTCGATGAACGAGCCGCGATCGACCGCTTCGGCGATCATGGCGCGCACGTCGAAGGGGCGGCGCGCGTCGTCGGGGATCAGATCGCCGATGCCGCCCGTGGCGCGGTCGATCGGGTCGGTGACCGGCAGCAGCGGCGGAGATTCCTGGTTGTTGAGCGGCAGGTAGCCGAGCAGGCGCCGCAGCCCGGCCAGGCACTGCGGCTCGTCGGCGAAACGGAAGTGCGCGACGCCGCTGGTGGCCGAATGCGGAGCGGCGCCGCCCAGGTCGCCGTGCGAGATCTCCTCGCCGGTCACCGCGCGGATCACCTCCGGGCCGGTGATGTACATGTTGCTGATGGTGTCGACCATGAAGATGAAGTCCGTGATCGCCGGCGAGTAGACCGCGCCGCCGGCGCACGGCCCCAGGATCACCGAGAACTGCGGGACCACGCCGGAGGACAGGGTGTTGGCGCGGAAGATCTTGGCGTAGCCGTCCAGGGACAGGACCCCTTCCTGGATACGGGCGCCGCCGGAGTCGTTGATCTGGATGAACGGCACGCCGGAATCGAGGGCCAGCCGTTGCGCGGCCGCGATCCGCTCCGCGTGCATCTCTCCCAGCGTGCCGCCGACCACGGTGAAGTCCTGGGCGGCCACGAACACCTGCCGGCCGTCGATCTTGGCGCTACCGGTCACCACGCCGTCGCCGGGCACGCGCCGCCGGTCCATGCCGAAGTCGCTCGACCGCCCCATCATGAACGGCTGCTGCTCGATGAAGGAATCCGGGTCGACCAGCGCGGCGATCCGCTCGCGCGCCGTCAGCTTGCCCTTGGCGTGCTGCGACTCGATGCGCTTGGCGCCGCCGCCGGCCTCGGCCTCGCGGCGCTTGCTCCGGTACGTCTCCAACAAGCGTTCTTGCATGCAGGCGAGGGGGAGGGCCCGAAACCGGACCCGGAAGCAAAGTCTACCGCCGCGGCGGCGGCCGGTCAAATTTCCGAGCGCGCCGTTCGCAGGCCATCGCAGCGCGCTGTGCGCGCGGCTACGAGCCGGTGGAGGTATAGCGGCGCACGCCGAGCCGCCACAGGCCGGCGGCCAGGGCCAGGAACGCGAACCCCGCGCACGGCGCGAGCCAGGCGGCGGCCGGCGGCGCCTGCAGCGGGTCGGAGCGTCCCAGGACGGCCACCACCGGAAAGTAGGTCACGGTGCCGATCGGCACGACGAACAGGAACAGGTAGCGGAGCGCGCGGCCGAACACGGCGATCGGGTACTGCGTCGCCTCCACCCCGCCGTGGGAGACGATGTTGATGATCTCCAGCGTCTCGGTGCTCCAGAAGGTGAGGGCGGCCGCCAGCAGGAACAGCGAGAAGAAGGCCGCGAACGCGCCGGACGCCGACCACAGGAGCAGGGCGGCGTCGCCGGCGGTCGGACCGTCCGGCAGCCGGCTCAGCGCCCAGATCAGGACCGCCGCGCCCTGCAGCAGCCGGCCGATCCGCTTCGGGGCGAACTCCAGGCCGAGCACCTGCAGCAACGACGAGCGCGGGCGGAGCAGCACGCGATCGAAGGCGCCGTCGCGGACGTGGACGCTGAACCGGTCGAAGCCGCGCGCCACCGTATCGGCCACCGCGAACACCACGTGCACCACGCCGTAGAACAGCGCCACCTCCGGCAGCGCCCAGCCGCGGATGCTGCCGAACCGCCCGAACAGGGCCCAGATCGCCAGGAACTCCACGACCGCGTTCAGGAACTGGCCGAGCGCCTCCAGCAGGAACGATGAGCGGTACTGCAGGTGCGCGCGCAGGTTGGCCGCCGCGTAGCGGCCGAACATGCGCAGCGCCCCCGGACCGCCCCGCGCCGATCGCACGCCGATGTCCACGCTCGCCGCTCGCCATCGCCTAGCCACCCTGGATCACCACCCGCCGGACGCCGGCCGCCACCAGCCGGCGGCCGATCACCACCAGCGCCACGGCCCACGCCGCCTGCACCAGCAGCGCCTGCGCCGCGGCGGCGCCGGCCAGGTGGCCGGTATAGATGCGGAACGGCGTGTCCATCAGTCCCGCGAACGGCAGCAGCGCCAGCACCGCCTGCACCCGGTCCGGCAGGTAGGGGAGCGGCACCAGCAACCCGGAGCAGAACCACGCCACCGCCGGCATCAGCGTATTCCAGCCGGCGGCGCTGACGGTGCGCAGCAACAACCCCTGCCCCACCACGGTGAACGCCGTGCCGATCAGCAGCCCCAGCGTGATGCCGGCGGCGAAGCCGAACGCCGCGGCGGCGCCGGCCGGCGGGGCCAGGCTCCACTCCCGCACGCCGAGCAGCGGCAGCGCCACGGCCGCGATCAGGACCATCGGTACGACGCGCAGCGCCGTCATGCCGACCCGCCAGCCGGCGACGCCGGCCGCCCAGTGGGCGTACAGGTCGAGCGGCCGCAGCAGATCGTGGGCGACCGCACCGCTGCGCACCCGTTCGGCGACCACCGGATCGACGGCGTGCGGAAAGAGCGCGAACAGCGCCTGCCCCAGCCAGACGTAGGAGGCCAGGTGCTCGGTGCCGAAGTCGCTCGCCTGCGGCGCGCCGCGGTAGAACCCGTCCAGGATCATCAGCCGCAGCAGCCCCCAGAAGATCTGCGTGGTCAGGGCGGCGAGCGCCGCTGCACGGTACTGCAGCATGGCGCGCAGGCGGGCGCCGGCCAGCGCGGCATAGCCGCGCAGCGGCAGGACGGCGGCCATCGATCAGCCGTGGCGGCGGTACAGCTCGGCGATGATCCGCTCGATCGGTGGAGCTTCCACGAACAGATCGCGCACCGCGCAGTGGTCGGTGACGTGGCGGATCAGCGCCGCGGCCGGCACGCTGCGGGGATCGAACCGCAGGCGCAGGCGGTGCCCGCGTCGTTCGACCACCTCGGCATCGGGGACGCGCAGCTCGCCGGCGCCGTGCTCCAGGTCGACCGACAGGTAGCGCTCGCCGGCCGCCGCGGCGCGCAGTTCGGCGACCGAACCGTCCAGGACGATGCGGCCGGCGCTGATGACGATCACCCGGTCGCAGAGCGTCTCTATGTCGTCCATGTCATGGGTGGTGAGGATCACGGTCACGCCGCGCTCGCGCAGCCGGCCGATGAAGTCGCGTACGGCGAGCTTGGCCACGGCGTCCAGGCCGATCGTCGGCTCGTCCAGGAACAACAGGCGCGGTCCGTGCAGCAGCGCGGCCGCCAGGTCGCAGCGCATGCGCTGACCCAGGCTGAGCTGCCGCGCCGGCGTGTCGAGCAGCGCCTGCAGACTCAGCAATTCGACCATTTCCGGCCGCGTCTGCGCGTAGCGGTCCGGCGGCACCCGGTAGATGTCGCGCAGCAGATCGAACGACTCCGTCACCGGCAGGTCCCACAGCAGTTGCGTGCGCTGCCCGAACACCGCGCCGATGGAGGCGACGTACCGCCGCCGGTCGGTCCACGGCGTCATGCCGTCGATCACGCAGGTGCCGGCGTCGGGCACCAGGATGCCCGACAGCAGCTTGACGGTCGTGCTCTTGCCGGCGCCGTTGGGGCCGATGTAGCCGACCAGCTCGCCGTGCCGGACCGTGAAGGAGACGTCGTCGACGGCCGTGACCAGGCGATGGCGGCGGCGCACTACGCCGGCGAGCGCGCCGGCCATGCCCGGCCTGCGCTCGGCGACCCGAAAGCGCTTGGTGAGGCCGCTGGCGCGGATGTGTACCGGTGCGGAAGAGGAGGGCGACATCGCGAATCCCCACGTCTACACCGATCTGCGCCTGCATGGGAAGCGGGCGGCCCGCCGCCTTCGGCGTCGAAGGCGCGGTGTCCCGATCCGTGGAGCCGCGCCAGCCCGAGCCGGCACTCGTCATCGAGCGGCTCATTCCTTCATGAGCATCTTGACGAATTGCCGGACGTCTCCTTCCACTACTCCCAGGTCTTTGCGCATCGCGTTCACGACCGACCGAAATGAGCCGGCGTGATCTTCGTTGGCCAATGTTCGGCGGCTCTCCACGGACGTTATGAAGTTGGCCAGCGATTCCATCAGGTCGCGACCGGCTACGAGAGCGGTCATCCGCGCGTAGTTGCGCATATCTTCGATTTCGTGGTCCGCGATCACGCCGTCGTCGTCGGACTTGGCGATGCACGCCAGGGTATCCTCGTACAGCTTGAGCTTCTGCCGAAACAGTTCGACCCGGTACTCCCGTTCGGTTTCGGAGCGAACCTGAAAGTGGATGGTCACGCCAACCGACGCCACCACCAGAACGACCGCGATTATCGCGGCGAGCAACTCGATCGTCAGCTCGTTGACGTTGCTGGCGAACAGCACGTGGACGAGGATGGATGAGGTGACGACCAGCGCTGCCGCGAGCACGACCACGACAAACGTCGATGAAGATTTCAAGGCTTGCTTGCTCGCAGACAACATTTCCCAAGTCTCCTGTCCCAGGACTATCCACCACCATATCGAAGCCGGTCCGTTTCGGAAATGGCGCGGGCCGGCGGCACCCGGCCCGGCCCGCTACGAGCCGGCGGAGGTCCATGGGAACCGCATCGCGGGGCGGCTGCGCGGCGCGCACAGGCGCGCCGGCACGAAGCCGCGCCGCCGGCGCTCGATCGTCCCTGCGGCCAGCAGCGCCGCCAGCGCCTCGTCGATCTCCGCCTCGCGCCAGTCGCGGAGGTAGCCGAACCCCCGCGTACGCCGCAGCCCGAGGGCGGCCGCGTCATAGGTGGGCCGACCGCCCAACAGCAGCGCGGTCTCGCGCAGGCCGAAGCGCCCGCGGTGCCAGCGCACCAGGCCGGCGATCCCGGCCGCCTCCGGCGGCGGCTCCGCGACCTCCCGGTCGCAGACGTCGCAGCCGCTGCACGCCACCTCGCCATCCGTGAAGGGCGCCAGGAGCTGCTCGCGCCGGCAGCGGCGGGAATCGGCATAGCCGAGCATGGCGGCGTAGCGCCGCCGGTCTACCGGCGCCATCGGCTCCAGCCGCCGCCGCTCCGCCCCACCGGCGTGCAGCAGCAGCGCCTCGGCCGGCCGGCCGTCGCGCCCGGCGCGGCCTGCCTCCTGCAGGTACGCCTCCATCGACGGCGGCGGGTCGAGGTGCACGGCGGTGCGGATGTCGCCCTTGTCGACACCCATCCCGTAGGCGGAGGTGGCGACCAGCACCCCGTCGGCCGACTCGAAGAACCAGCGTTCGATCGCCCGCCGCTCGTCGGCGTCCAGGCCGGCGTGATAGAAGCGGGACGAGACGATGCCGGCCGCCTGCAGGTGGCGGGCGTAGTGCTCGGTGCCGCCGCGGCTGGAGGCGAAGGCGATCAGCGGGCGGGCCATCCGCTCCGCGCACTCGACCAGCGCGCGCCGCTTGGAGAGCACCTCGCGGACCGTGTAGCGCAGGTTGGTCCGGTCGGGATCGACCGCCACCACCGACACCGGCGCATCGGCGTAGATCACCTCCCGGATGCGCCGGACGATGTCGCCGCTGGCGGTGGCGGTGAAGGCGCTCACCACCGGGATGCCGGCCGCCCGGATCACCGGGCCCATCTCGACGTAGGCGGGCCGGAACCGGTCGCCCCACTCCGAGATGCAGTGCGCTTCGTCGATCACGCAGTGGGAGACGCTCAGGCTGGGCAGCGCCTCCCCGAAGCGGCCGACGAGCGCCTCGGGCGTGGTGAACAACAGGTCGATTTCCCGTTCCGCCAGCCCGTGCAGGATGCGTCTGCGCTCCGGCTGTTCCTGCGCGCCGGTGAGCGCGGCGACCCGCAGCGGCCCCTCCCGCAGCCGCCGGAGCTGGTCCTGGAGCAGCGACAGCAGCGGCACGATCACCATCGTCGGACCCGCCAGCAGGCGCGCGGGAAGCTGAAAGCAGAGCGACTTGCCGCTCCCGGTCGGCATCAGCACGATCTGGCTGCGGCCGTCCAGGATGTTGTCGACCACCAGCCGCTGCGCCGGGTAGAGATAGGGCGCGCCGAAGGTGGCGTGCGCCTCCGCCTCTACCGGGTCATCGTAGTCGTGCGCCGCGCCGGCCGCTGCCGTTTCCACTCCGCAGGAGTTAACGGCGCCGCCGGCGCCGGCGCTTCAACGCGCGGGCGGTGGAACGCCAGCGCGCGGATCGAAGTAGTCGTCCAGCATGACCGTGATCGTGTACAGGCCGCGGTAGAAGATGAAGACGCTGACGTCGACCTGGACGGTGACCTCGCTGACCAGGACGCGCCCGTCCCGCAGCTCGTAGGCCGCGCGAAGGGCCATGGCGCGCACCATCGGCGGCAGCGGGTCGACCGTGTACTCGATCTCCAGCGGCACGCCCTGCTCCGAGACCCACGCGCGGCCGCGGATCGTGTACTGCTCTTCCGGCTGTTCGATGCGGTAGCCGACCGCCGGCTGCCCGCGGATCGTGCGCCGGGCGCCGTCGCGCTCGGCGCCGGCCGCGGCCGTCAGATCGGCCTGGAACGCATCGGAAAACCGCGCGGCGCTGGCGCCGGTCGCGCCGTCGGCATCCAGCCGCACTTCCTGCCCGTCCTGCACGGTGCGCACCAGTTCGTAGGTCAGCTCGCCGCCGGCGACCCGTGCGCGCACCTCGGTCTCGCGGCTCGAGCGGAGCGTGCCGTCCGCCGACCGTTCCTGCGTGCGCGTCACCCGGGTGCGGGGAACCAGGTGCTCGCCGGCCGTGACCAGGGCGACCGCCCGCTCCCAGAGGGCGTCCGCGCTCGCCGGCGCGGCGGCGGCCAGCAGCAGCGCGGTGACGCAGGCGCGCCGCGCGCGTACCCTGCCGGCGGCCGGCACCGCGCATGCGCTCGCACCCATTTCCCTATTCTGCCACCGTCGAGGTGGACGGCATAGCGCTGCCGGCGGCGGCGGTCTGGTCGCTGCTGGCAGCGCACCTGACGCCGGCGCGGCGGCAGCGCATCCGCGAGGTGGCCGCCCGGCGCAGCTTTGCGGTCGCCACGGTCCTGGAGCAGGTCCACGACGACGGCAACGTCGCGGCCGTGCTGCGCACCTGCGAGGCGGTCGGCTTCCCGGCCGTGCACGTGATCAGGGCGGGGACCGCTGAGCCGGGGACGCCGCGCCCGCCCAACCGGGTCACCCAGGGGGCGCAGCGGTGGCTGGAGGTGGCGTGGTGGGACCCCGGCGAGCCGTGGGTCGACCGCCTGCGCGGTGCGGGCTACCGCGTGCTGGTGACCCGTGCCGGCGGCGGGCGGGCGATCGAGCAGGTCGACTTCACCCCGCCGGCCGCGGTGGTATTCGGCAACGAACACGCCGGCGTCACGGACGCGACGGCGGCCGCCGCCGACGGCTGGTTCTCGATCCCGATGGCCGGCTTCACGCGCAGCTTCAACGTCAGCGTCGCCGTGGCGCTGGTGCTGCAGCACGCGCGCCGCTCGCGCGCTGAGGCGCCCGGCGCGGGCGGCGACCTGACCGCCGATCAGCGGCTGATCCTGGCCGCCCGGTACGCCGTGCGTTCGCTGCCGAGCGCCGCAGCGCTGCTGCGCCGCGCGGTGCGCGACGGTTCGTTTGACACCGGCGGTCGCAGACCGGACGGTACCGACCCATGATCATCGAACCGCGCGTGCGCGGCTTCATCTGCATGACCGCGCACCCCGACGGCTGCGCCGCGAACGTCGGCGAGCAGATCGCCCACGTCCGCGCGCGCGGCCGCATCGACGGCCCGCGCTCGGTACTGGTCGTCGGCGCGTCGACCGGCTACGGGCTCGCTTCGCGCATCGTCGCCGCGTTCGGGTGCGGCGCGAAGACGGCCGGCGTCTTCTTCGAGCGGCCCGGCTCGGCCAAGCGGACCGCCTCCGCCGGCTGGTACAACAGCGCGGCGTTCGAGCGGGCGGCGGCGGACGCCGGACTGGGCGCGTGGAGCTACAACGGCGACGCCTTCGCCGACCAGGCCAAAGAGCGCGTGGCCGGCCTGATCGCCGAGCATCTGGACGGGTCGGTCGATCTGGTCGTCTACAGCCTCGCCGCGCCGCGCCGCGTCCATCCGGAGAGCGGCGAGACCTTCAATTCGATCATCAAGCCGATCGGCGCTCCGTTCACGGGCAAGACGATCGACGCCCGCACCGGCGCCCTGGCCGACGCCGCCATCGAGCCGGCCACCGGCCGGGAGGTCGAGCAGACCGTGGCGGTGATGGGCGGCGACGACTGGCGGCGCTGGATGGAGGCCCTGGACGGCGCCGGCGCGCTCGCCGGCGGCTGCCGCACCGTCGCCTACACCTACCTGGGCCCCGAGCACACGTGGCCGATCTACCGCGACGGCACGATCGGCAAGGCCAAGGAGGACCTGCAGCGGACCGCCGGCGCGCTCGACCGGTGGCTGCGCGCCCGGTGCGGCGGCCGGGCGCTGCTGTCGGTCAACCGCGCGCTGGTGACGCAGGCCAGCGCCGCGATCCCGACGGTGGCGGTCTATCTGGCCATGCTGTCGCCGCTGCTGCGCGAGCGCGGCGCGGACGAGGGGTGCATCGAGCAGATCGACCGCCTGTTCCGGGAGCGCCTGTACGTCGCCGGCGGCGTTCCGGTCGACGGGGCCGGCCGCATCCGGCTGGACGACCACGAGATGGCGGAGGCGGCGCAGGCGGCGGTACGCGAGCGCTGGGAGCGGGTCACCGAGCAGGGGTACCGGCAGGTCCTCGACGTCGACGGCTACCGGCGCGAGTTCCTGCGGCTGTTCGGCTTCGGGATGCCGGACGTCGACTACGGCGCGGACGTCGACCCCCAGGTGCCGATCCCGTCGATCGACGGCTGACCGGCGGGCGGGGGTGACGGTGCCGTTCGACGCCGAGTTGGAGGTCGCCAAGCGGGCCGCCCGCGCCGCTGGCGCCATCCATCTCTCGCGGCGCGGCGCCGGCGAGGTCTCGTTCAAGGCGGACGCGTCGCCGGTGACCGAGGTCGACCGCCGGTGCGAGGCGCTCATCCGCGGCGAGCTGCTCGGCGCGTTCCCGGCCGACGGCTTCCTGGGCGAGGAGTCGGGGCCGGCCGCCGGGAGCAGCGGGCGCACCTGGATCGTCGACCCGCTGGACGGTACCCGGCCCTACATCAGGGGGATCGTCACGCACGCGGTGCTGATCGCGCTGGAGGACGCGGCCGGCCCGGCGCTCGGCGTGATCCACCTGCCGGCCATGGACCTGACGTGCTGGGCGGCGCGCGGCGGCGGCGCCTACTGCAACGGCGAGCCGGCCCGTGTGTCGGCGACCGCTGCGTTGGCCGACGCCATGGGCAGCGGCCTGGGCTTCGTGCAGCGATTCGACGAGCCGCTCGGCGCGCGGCTGTTCGCGCTGCTGCGCCGCACCGGCTACAGCTACGGGTTCATGGACGCCTATTCGTACGTCTGCCTGGCGACCGGCCGCATCGACTTCTGCGTCAACCTGCTCGACGCCCCGTGGGACTGCGCCGCGGCGGCGGCCATCGTCGCCGCCGCGGGCGGCCGCTGGTCCAACGCCGACGGCGCCGCATCGGTGCACCGCGGCACCTTCGTGGCCAGCAACGGCGTCCTTCATCGAGCGGTGCTCGACGCGCTCCGGTAATACGGCGCGCGGCGCTTCATCGCCGGTTGGAACTCCCGGCGCGCCGGCAGCCGGAACCGACCTCACACCGGGTAGAATGCCGGTATGCTGGCGCCTGAATCGCCGCCGCTCCGCGCTCTCCCGCCGTTTCCGGCGATCCCGTACGGCCTTGCCTACTTCAAGGGCATCCGCCGGGAAGGCTGCCTGTACGTGGACAAGACGCGCTTCCTGCACGCGTTGGAACAGGAGCGGTTCGTGTTCTTCATCCGCCCGCGGCGCTTCGGCAAGACCTGCTGGCTGTCGCTGCTGGAGAGTTACTACGCGCGCACCGAGGCCGGCGACTTCGAGGCGGTGTTCGCCGGCACCGACATCGGGCGCGCACCCACCCCCAACCGCAGCCGCTACGTGGTGCTGCGGTTCAACTTCTCGGCCTTCAACGACGCCCTGGAGACGCTGGAGCGGAACTTCGAGAACTACTGCCACATCCAGCTCATCTACACGCTGGAAGCCTGCCCGGAGCTGTTCCCGGAACGGGTGGTCCACCGAATCTGCTCGCAGGCGACCATCAACGACAAGCTCAACGCGCTGTTCCGGCACTCCCAGCTCGCGCAGATCCCGCTCTACGTCCTGATCGACGAGTACGACAACTTCGCCAACACGATCCTCGCGCATCAGGGCACTGACGCCTATCACTCGTTTACCCACGGCGGCGGCTTCTACCGCAACTTCTTCGCCACGCTCAAGGCCGGCACCGAGAACGGCAGCATCGAGCGGCTGTTCGTGACCGGCGTCTCGCCGATCACCATGGACGACGTCACCAGCGGCTTCAACATCGGCGCCAACCTGAGCCTGCGCCCCGCGTTCAACGAGATGCTCGGCTTCACCGAGCACGAGGTGCGGGACATGCTGGAGACCTACCGGGACCTGGGCGTGTTCGACCAGGACCCGGAAGCCGCGCTCGACACGATGCGCGAGTGGTACGACGGCTACCGGTTCGCCACGGCCGCCGACAACGTCGTCTATAACACCGACTTGGTGCTCTATTACCTGAAGCACTCGCTGCCCAACGAGCCGGGACCCGACAACCTGATCGACGCCAACGTGCGCATCGACTACGGCAAGCTGCGCCACCTGCTGACGGTCGGGCAGCGGTTGAACGGCAATTTCGACCTGCTGCGCGACGTGATCGCCGAGGGGTGGGCCGACAGCGAGATCGTGGACAGCTTTCCGCTGGCGCGGCTCGCCGAACGGGAGAACTTCCTGTCGCTGCTGCACTACTTCGGCCTGTTGAGCATTCGCGGCGTGACCGCCGGGACGCCGCGGCTCGGCATTCCCAACCAGACGGTGCGGCGGCTGATGTACGGCTACCTGCGCGACGCCTATGACGACGTGGGGGTGTTTTCGCTGGACTTGGTGGAGTTCGACCGGCTGACGCGGCGGATGGCGCTGGCGGGCGACTGGCGGCCGGCGTTCGAGCGGCTGAGCGCGGCGGTGGCGGAGCAGACCAGCGTGCGCGACTACCTGCAGGGCGAGAAGGTGGTGCAGGGCTTTCTGGCCGCCTACCTGAGCACGTCGAGCTATTTCGTGTTCCACACTGAGATGGAGCTGGCCAAGGGCTACGCCGACCTGGTGCTGGAGCCGCGCCCGGCGCGCTATCCGGGCATGCGCTACGGCTACGTGATCGAGTTGAAGTACCTGTCGCGCGGCGCGGCGGAGGAGCAGGTAGCGACAACGGCCGCCGAGGCGGCGGCGCAGGTGCGCGGGTATCTGGGGGACGGCCGGCTGGCGCGCCGCTACCCGGAGGCGGAGTTCAAGGGGCTGGCGCTGGTGTTCTGCGGCTGGGAACTGGTCCATAGCGCAGAGGTGGCGGAGGTGCAGGTAGCGTGAGACACCGGCGCCAGTGGCCGCGCGCGTCGACCTGGATCGCGCTGCTCACCGGACTCAGCGGGGCCGTGCAGGTGACCCTGGGGGTCGCGCGGCTCGTCGTGCCGGCTTACCTGCCGATGGAGAACGACAGCGGCGACGAGGTGTCGGGCCTCGTCCGGATCGTCTTCGGCGTTTTCCTGATCCTGCTGGCCAAGGGTCTGATGGAGCGCCGGCGGATCGCATGGGTCGCCGCCGTGGCCCTGTCGGCGGCGCAGGCGGCGGTAAGTCTGCATCGAGCGTTCCAGGGCGAAGGCGTCGTCCTGCCGGTCGCGGAATTGTTGTCGATCGCCGTGCTGCTGGCGTTTCACCGGAGGTTCTCGCTGTAGGTTACGAGCGCGAAGTAGACGGCGTCGCTCCAGCCGTCCAGGTTTCTGAACTGGTCGCGCAGCAGATAGGAGCCGACGATGCCGTACGCCAGCGCCCAGATATTGCGACGGCCATGGCCGAGCAGACCAGCGTGCGCGACTACCTGCAGGGCGAGAAGGTGGTGCAGGCTTTCTGGCCGCCTATCTGAGCACGTCAAGCTATTTCGTGTTTCACACCGAGCTGGAGCTGGCCAAGGGCTAGGACCCGAAGCCGCGCTCGACACGATGCGCGAGTTCACGGGGCTGGCGCTGGTGTTCTGCGGCTGGGAGCTCGTGCAGAGCGAAGCGGTGACGGTCGCCGGGGCCGGGGCCGGGCGTCTCGCCGACCGGCGATCTCGACGGCCGGTCGGCGACGGCATAAGGTGGCGGCATGATCGACGTGACGGTGGTGCGAGTTCATCCAGGAACGGGAAGATCCCGAGGTCGCCGCGGTCTATCCGCACGGGATACACGAGGCGATCGCCCAGGGGCTGCGGCGCGAGTCCGACTTGGCGGTGACCACCGCCAGCCTGGACCAGCGCGATCAGGGGCTGTCGCAGGAACGGCTCGACGCCACCGAGGTGTTGATCTGGTGGGGGCACAAGGGGCATGCCCAGGTCGATGAGGCGACCGTAGACCGCGTGCAACTCCGTGCCAACGACGGCATGGGACTGATCCTGCTCCACTCCTCGCACGTCTCCAAGATCATGAAGCGGGTGCTCGGCACGCGCTGCAGCCTGCGCCACCGCGACATCGGCGAGCGCGAGCGCGTCTGGAACGTCGAGCCCAACCACCCGATCACGCAGGGGATCGGCGACTACTTCGAGATCGAGCGCGAGGAGCTGTACGGCGAACGCTTCGACATCCCCGCGCCGGACGAATTGATCTTCGTTTCCTGGTTCGAGGGGGGCGAGGTGTTCCGCTCGGGCGTCACCTACCGCCGCGGCAATGGCAAGGTCTTCTACTTCCAGCCGGGACACGAGACCTACCCGATCTACTACCAGCCGGAGATCGTACGGGTGCTGGTCAACGCCGTGCGCTGGGCGGCACCGCTGCGCATCATCCCGGGCGTCGCCGGCATCAAGGCCGAGCCGCTGGAGCCGGCGCGGCGCGGCGGCTGAATCGGGCGAGCCTCCGGCTCCGCCTACTCTGAGCTTCCGGCGATTTCGCCGTAGATGTCGGCGCCGGCCACCTCGCTCCAGCGGTCGAGCACGCGCCGCCACACCGGCCCCGGCGCGCCGCTGCCGATCGGGACGCCGTTGAAGCGGACCACCGGAGCCAGACAATAGGGCGTCGTGGGCAGCCACGCCTCCTCCGCGTTGACCGCGTCGTAGGTCTGCAGGTCGTCCTCCACGAAGCCGATGCCCAGGTCGGACAGCAGCTCGGTGAGCACCGTCAGGCTGATCCCCCACAGCACGTTGCGCCGGCGGGGAGACACCACTTGGCCGTCGCGGTAGATGACGAAGTTGGAGCCGCCGGTCTCGGTGATGTTGCCGTGGATGTCGAGATAGACCGCGATCGCGTCCGGGTCGATCTGGTGGGCCTGGTAGTCGCCGATCCACATGTGCAGCCGGTTGCGGTTCTTGATCTTCGACGACAGACACTCCGGCGGCCAGTGGCGGTTCGACGGCGTCACGCAGTGCGCGCCGCCGGTGAATAGCGGCTTCCAGAGGTGGAACGGCATCGGAAAGGTGTGCTGCACGTAGGTGGCGCGCGGCGGTCCCTTCAGCCCGGCCGCACCGGCGTACACCGGGTGCTGTCCGGCGGTGACGTAGTAGATCAGCCCCAGCTCCGCGCCGCCGGCGGCCGCGCGGTTGTGCTCGATGAGCCGCCGCGTGACCGCCATCGACTCTTCCGCGTCGATCGGCGGATCGATGTGCGCGTACCGGCACGAGCGGTACAGGCGCTGTACGTGATCGGCCAGCCGGTACGGCTCGCCGCCGAAGGTGCGCAGGAAGTCGGTGACCGCCGCGCCGATGGTGATGCCCAGGTCGTAGACCGGCAGCTTGCACTCGCCGGCCGGAACGAACTCCCCGTTCAGGTAGGCGAGCGGGCCGTCAGCGGCGGCTATGCTGTCGGGATGCGTCATGCCTGGATCATGCCGGTTGAGCCGGCCGATGGGGAAGGGCGTTGAGCGCCGGCCGCGACGACCGCCGCCGGCAGCGCCGCACCGCGCGCGCGTTGACGCTGGAGTTCCTGTTTCAGAACCTGTTCAGCTACGCGACCGAGGGCGTCGTGTTCACCGGCCTGGCGTTGTGGTTGGGCGCCACGACGCTGCAGATCGGCCTGCTCGGCTCGATCGGGGGGTTCGGGTTCACGGCGGTCCTGGCCGCCCCGTGGCTGGTGCGGGCGGCGCGCGGCTCGCGGCGCGTCGTGATGATGGCCGTGTACGCGATCCGCCTGTGCAGCCGCGCCGGCATCCTGGCGCTGCTGTTCGTGCGCCCGCCGGACGCGGTCTGGTGGCTGCTGGCGCTGGCGGGCGTCGCCCGCTTCGCCGCCGCGCTGTACGCGCCGTTGAGCCGGGCGTGGATCGCCAGCGCCGTCCCGGCCGCCGATCACGGCCGGTTCCTGAGCACGCGGCTGTCGATCGCGATGATCGGCGCGGTGGTCGCTCCGCCGCTGGCCGGCGCGGTGGTCGACGCGCTGCCCGGAACGGCGGGATTCGCGCTGGCGTTCGGCGCCGGGCTGGCGTTCGGGACGATCGCGCTGTGGCTGCTGTCGGCCGCCCATGACCCGTCCGCCCGGCAGCCGGCGCGGCAGTCGGTGCGCGGCCAGGTGGCGCGGTCGCTGCGGTTCGGTCCGTTCCGGCGGATGTACCTGTTCCAGACCGCGCAGGCGTTCGCCGACGGGCTGGCCGGCTCGTTCCTGGACATCCTCTACCTCAAGTACCTGGGGCTGTCGTTCTTTCTGATCAACGCGCTGGTGGCGGCATCCAAAGGCGCCAAGGGCCTGTCGGCGTTCGCCAACCGCTGGCTGCAGAAGCGCCATGAGCCGCTGCCGCTGTTCCAGGTGTCGGCCGTGGTCATGTCGCTGACGCCGCTGCTGCTGATCGGCGCGTCGCCGGGGGCGGCGGTGCCGGTAGCGGTCGCCCTGATCCTGCAGGAGGCGGCGCGCGGCGTCATGAGCCCGGCGGAGCAGACGCTCATGATGCGCTGGGGGACGGCGGGAGATCAGACTGGCGACTTCACGCTGATCTTCTTCAGCCGCGGCGTGGCGAGCGCGTTCACGCCGCTGCTCACCGCCGCGCTCCTGCGCGCCGTGTTCGGACTCGACGTCCAGGCCGACACGATCGATCCGCGGCCGATCCACCTGCTGATCGCCGCCGGCGTCGCGCTGAAGCTGCTGGCGCTGCTGCTCATGCCGCGGCGGGGCGGCGCCGCGCCGCGGGACGATTCCCGCTGACCCGTTCTATCATCGGCGGACGCCATGACCCCGGTGATCATTACTCCCGGTGCGTTGCGCGCGCGCCTGGACCGCTTCCCGCGGCTGCCGCTCGGCGTCTACCCCACGCCGCTGCAGCCGGCGCCGGGCCTGAGCCGGGAGCTGGGCCGCGCGGTGCTGGTCAAGCGCGAAGACCTGTCCGGCTTGGCGTTCGGCGGCAACAAGGTGCGCCACGTGGAGCTGCTCATGGCGGAGGTGCGGCGCGCCGGCGCCGACACCGTGATCAACGTGATGGGGTACCACTCCAACAACGCCCGGCTGGCGGCCGCCGCCTGTGTGCGCGCCGGCTTTCGCTACCACGTCTTTCTGCGGCACGCGGCCGGCAGGCCGGTGCAGGGCAACTGCCTGGTCGATCACCTGCTGGGAGCGGCCGTCCACCTGCTGAACGACGAGGAGTCGCGGCGGGACCTGGAGCTGGCGCGCCGCGTGGCCGAGCGGCTGCGGCGCGCCGGCGCCGTTCCGTACGTGATGAACGACGAGTCGTTTCCCAAGCTGGCCGGCATGATCGGCTTCGCCGGCGCCGGCCTGGAGTTGGCCGATCAGCTCCGCGCCGCCGGGGTAGTCGGTCCGGTGCGGGTGGCGGGGGTCGCCGGCCGCAGCCTGTGCGGTCTGGCGCTGGCGTCGCTCAACCTCGGCCTGGACTGGCGTTTCACCGGCGTCCGCGTAGCCTCGGCGCCGCCGCTGACCGACTACGTCTTCCGCCATGCCGGCACGGTGCGGCGGCGGCTCGACCTGCCGCGCACCTATGCGCCTGCGGACTTCGACGTCGTCGACCGCTACGCCGGTCCCGGCGGGCCGGCGCCGGCGGTCCTGCAGGCGGTGCGGCTGGCGGCGCGCGCCGACGCGCTCATGGTCGATCCCAACTACACCGGCGTGGCCCTGGCCGGCCTGATCGACCGTATCGAGGACGGCGGAGTCGGCGCCGATGAGACGGTCGTGTTCGTGCATACCGGCGGCACGCCGGCGATCTTCAGCTATGCCGAGGAGCTGGTGCCGGCCGAGACGCTCGCGGTGACGCCTGCGGCACAGGAGGGCAGCTCCCCGGCGCCGGCGCGGAGAGCGGCGATGATCGCGTCCGGGTCGTAGACGCAGCCGGCCCAGGCGCCGCCGCTGGCCGCCTGCAGCGCCGCCCAGAGCCGGGTGTCGTCGGGCAGGTCGGCGCGCGGCGCGATGCAGGGGGCGGTCGGGCGCGCGGCCAGCACCGCCTCGGCCCGGCTCCGGGTCAGCTCGCCGTCCGCCCCGGTGGCGACCAGCTCCACCGAACCGGTCAGCTCCCGGCGGTCGACCACGATCTCCACCGTGTCGCCGTCGCGGAGGCGGCCGATCGGCCCGCCCGCCAGCGCCTCCGGCCCGACGTGGCCCACGCATGCCCCGGTGGAGACGCCGGAGAAGCGGCCGTCGGTCAGCACCGCCACCCGCTTGCCCCAGGGGATGAACTTCAACGCGGAGGTGACCTGATAGATCTCCTCCATGCCGGTGCCGGCCGGCCCGATCCCGGCCACCACCACCACGTCGCCGGCGCGGACCGGATGCTCGCCCTCGCCCTTGATGGCGGCGACCGCGGCGGCCTCGCTCCCGAACAGGCGCACCGGCCCGCGGTGGCGGTAGACTCCGTCCGCGCCGACCACGCCGGAATCGATCGCCGTCGCCTTGATGACCGAGCCGTCCGGCGCCAGCGAACCGGTCGGAAAGACCACGGTGCTGGTCAGCCCGCGGCGCCGGGCGGTGTCCGGGTCCATGATCACCGCGTCAGGATCGACGCCGTCCGCCTGCCGGCAGTGGCGGCGCAGATCGTGCCGCCGCGGCGAATCCTGCCAGCGGTCGAGCGCCTCGCCCCAGGTCAGCCCGGCCGCGGTCAGCGCGGCCGGATCGATCAGGCCGGCGCGGCGCAGGTGCAGCATCACCTCCGGCACGCCGCCGGCCACGAAGACCCGCACGGTCGGATGGTTGGCGGGGCCGTTGGGCAGCGCGTCGACCAGCCGCGGGGTGGAGCGGTTGACCCGGCTCCAGTCCTCCACCGTGGGGACCGGCAGGCCGGCCGCGTGGGCGATCGCGGGAACGTGCAGCAGCAGGTTGGTGGAGCCCCCGAACGCCGCGTGCGCGACCATCGCGTTGTCGACCGCGCGCCGGTCCAGGATGTCCGCCATCGACCGGCCGTTCGCGCGCTGGGCGACCGCCGCCGCCGCCGCGCGGCGGCCCATGTCGAGCCAGATCGGCTGTCCCGACGGAGCGAGCGCGGTGTGCGGCAACGCCAGCCCCAGAGCCTCGGCGACCACCTGCGCGGTCGCCGCCGTGCCCAGGAACTGGCACCCGCCGCCGGCCGATCCGCACGCCTTGCAGCCGGCTGCGGCCGCCTCGTCCAGCGTGATCAGGCCGTGCGCGAAGCGGGCGCCGATCGTCTGCACGGTGCCCAGGTCCTCGGCGCCGCGCGCCGGCAGGGTCACCCCGCCGGGGATCACCACCCCCGGCAGCGCCCGCTCCCCGGCCAGCGCCAGCAGCATCGCCGGCAACCCCTTGTCGCAGGAGGCGACGCCGATCACCCCCTGCCGGGTCGGCAGCGAACGCGCCAGCCGGCGCATCACGATCGCGGCGTCGTTGCGGTACGGCAGGCTGTCCATCATCCCCGGCGTCCCCTGCGAGCGCCCGTCGCACGGGTCGGTGACGTGCGCGGCGAACGGGACGCAGCCGCCGGCCGCCAGCGCCTCGGCGGCGGCGCGCACCAGCAGGTGCACCTCCCAGTGACCGGTGTGGTAGCCCAGCGCGACCGGCGATCCGTCCTCGGCGCGCAGGCCGCCGTGCGTCGACAGCAGCAGGTAGGCAGGGCCGTCCGAGCGGGCCGGCTGCCAGCCCATGCCCACGTTCTGGGTCAGGGCGAACAGGTTGCCGCTCGGCTCCTCGCGCAGCATGCGCTCGGTGAGCGGGATGGCGCCGGGCGCGCCGTGGCCGGCGGTGGCCGGCAGCGGCGGCGCCTCGAAGCCGAGCACGGCGTCCAGGTCGGCGGCGGCGCCTGCGCCTGCGGCGGGGACGTCGGCCACCGTCAGGAGCCGGCGGCCCCGGCCGTGTCGAAGGCGCCTACCGGGTTGGTGAGGGTGCCGATCGATTCGATCGTGATCGCCACGCGGTCGCCGGCCTGCAAGGTGAAGCCGTCCGGCGGCACGATGCCGGTGCCGGTCATAAGGAGGCAGCCGGCCGGGAAGGTGTTGTGCCGGTACAGGAACGCGGCCAGCTCCTGCGGCGTGCGCTTCAGCTCCGCCAGCGTGGTGGCGCCGCGGAAGGCGGCCGCGCCGCCGCGCACGATCTCCAGGTCGATGCGGGTCGATGGATCGGGGGCGGTGTCGCGGATCAGGATCGCCGGGCCGAGCGCGCAGCTCCCGTCGTAGATCTTGGCCTGCGGCAGATAGAGCGGATTTTCGCCTTCGATGTCGCGGGAGCTCATGTCGTTGCCGATCGTGTAACCGAAGATGCGCCCGCGGCGGTCGATCGCCAGGGTGAGCTCCGGCTCCGGCACGTTCCAGGCGGAGTCCGCGCGGATGCGCACGGTGCCGCCGGGGGCGACGGTGGTGCGCGCGCTGCCCTTATGGAACAGTTCCGGCCGCTCGGCGGTGTAGACGCGGTCGTAGAAGCTGCCGCCGCCCGCCTGCTCCGATTCGGCCATGCGCGCGTCGCGGCTGCGGTAGTAGGTGACGCCGGCGGCCCAGATCTCCTGGCCGACCACCGGCGCGAGCGGCGCCCCGGCGGCCCCTTGGGGCGCGGCTTCCGCCCCCGCGAGACGCCGTTCCAGATACGCCGCCACGTCGTCCTGGCGGAACAGCTCGTCCCAGTCGTGATCGGCGAGCAGCCGCCGCTCCCCGTCCCGTTCCACCACGGTGCCGGCCCGCGTCCTGCGGAGCTTCATGACCGGCAAGCAGACCGGAAGCGGACCGCAACCGTCAAGGCGGCCGCCGGCCTCAGGCGGGTTCCGTCTCGAACGCCGTGATGCCGCGGGACTCGGCGCTGACCTCCACGCCGATCAGGTGGACGGCGCGTCCCGGCGCACGGTGCTTGTCGGCGTAGCGCCGCTCCCTGAGCTGCGCCAGCGCGCCCGGTTCCGAGCGCTCCGTTACCTTGACCTCGATCAGGTAGGCGTTGCCGGCCAGAAAGATCGCCAGGTCGAGCCGGCCGCGGCCGGAGGCGTCCTCCACCGCCACGCGCTCCCCTGCCTGCCGGTGCAACGCGGCCAGCAGGCGCGCGAATCGCCCGGGCGCCGTCGCGTCCTGAGAAGCCGGCGCACCGGACTCGCGTTCGATGTCCGCCATCTGCTCCGTCATGCGTGAAGGCAGTTCGCCCGGCCTCTTGAAGTTGCCGCTGCCGAAGCTCAGCCGTACGACCGGGTGGCGCCTGGACCAGTCCCAACCGTCGTGGACGGCCAGCCCGCGGAACAGCTCCTCGCTTCCTTCGAACAGCTCCTTGAGCATGTCCACGAACATGCTCTTGCCGAAGCGGCGCGGGCGGGACAGGAAGTAGTGGGTGCCGGCGTCGTCCACGAGCCGGCGGGCGTAGCCGGTCTTGTCGACGTAGTAGAAGCCTTCCTCGCGGATGCGACGGAAGGTCTGGATGCCGACGGGGAGCTTCCGTTTACCCACGGCGGGCATAGCTTGAGAGCAGGCTATGGGGGAGTCAATGGATCGGCTACTCGGCCGATGAGGCGCCGATTATCTCTATCAGGCGTCGGAAAGAAGCTCGGCGCCGCGGCCGCCGGTGGACTTCGTATCAGAGGTCCGTTGGTCGTCGCGCCGCAGGCCGTGTTAAGGTGAGGAGTGCGCCGGTACGACGTCACGGTCATCGGGGCCGGCATCGTCGGTCTGGCCTCCGCGTACCGGCTGCTGCAGCGCCATCCTTCGCTGGCCGTGCTGGTGCTGGAAAAGGAGCGGCAGGTCGGCCTGCACCAGACCGGACGCAACTCCGGAGTGCTGCATTCGGGTCTCTACTACCGCCCCGGCTCTGCGCGGGCGCGGACGTGCGTGCAGGGGCGAGCGCAGATGGTGGCGTTCGCCCGCGAGCACGGCATTCCGCACGAGACCTGCGGCAAGGTGGTGGTGGCGGTCGGCCGGCGGGAGCTGGAACGCCTGCCGGCGCTGTGCGCGAACGGCCGGCGCAACGGGCTCGACCGGGTCGAGGTCGTCGACCGCGCCGCACTGCGGGAGATCGAGCCGCACGCCGGCGGCCTGGGCGCCGTCTGGGTGCCGTACGCCGGCATCATCGACTTCGCCGCGGTGGCGGCCAAGCTGCGCGATCTGCTGCTGGCCGCAGGCGCCGCGGTCACCACGCTGGCGGAGGCGACCGGCATCCGCCGCAGCGCGGACGGCGTCGAGATCGCCACGCGCGCCGGGCGCCGCGCCAGCCGCCATCTGATCAACTGCGGGGGCCTGTACTCGGACCGGATCGCGCGGCTCGACGGACTCACCTCACCTGCCCGCATCGTCGCCTTCCGCGGCGATTTCTTTGAGCTGGCGCCCGCCGCCCGGCACAAGGTGCGCGGTCTGATCTATCCGGTCCCCGACCCGTCGATGCCCTTCCTGGGGGTTCACCTGACGCGGCGTACGGCCGGCCAAGTGGAGTGCGGGCCGAACGCCGTGTTCGCGCTGAAGCGCGAAGGATACGGCAAGGCCGACGTCGACGGGCGGGATGCTCTCGAAGCGCTCAGCTACCGCGGCACCTGGCGGCTACTGCTCCGCCATGCCCGCTACGGCATCCGCGAGTACGCGCGGGCGCTCTCGCGCCGGCGCTTCATCGCCGCCGTGCGGCGGCTGGTTCCGTCGCTGACCGACGCGGAGGTGCGGCCCTCGCGGGCGGGCGTGCGCGCCCTGGCGCTCGCGCCCGACGGCGCCATGGTCGACGACTTCCTCATCGTCCGCGGCGAGCGGTCCGTGCACGTGCTCAACGCGCCCTCGCCCGCCGCCACCGCCGCCTTGGCGATCGGCAGCGACGTGGCCGAGGCGGCGACTGCGGCCTTCGCACTCTGACCGGACCGTCGCCCGCGGACTCCGTCCGGGGCGGGCCGAGCGGCGGCTCGATCCGGCCGCGGTTGACTTCCGCACCGATCGTCCCACATATGAGGGGCGATGCGCATCTTCGTTCCCAAAGAGACCGAACCCGGCGAGCCGCGCACCGCCGTCACCCCCGACGCGGTGCAGCGCTATCGACGCAAGGATGGGGCCGTCGTAGCCGTCGAATCCGGCGCCGGCGCCGGTTGTCACTTCGCCGACGACCAGTACCGCGAAGCGGGGGCGGAGGTCGTCGCCAACCGCAAGCAGGAGCTGGCCAACGCCGACATCGTCCTGCGCGTCCGGCGCCCGCCGGACGACGAGGTGCCCCGCATGAAGAACGGGGCGATCCACATCAGCTTCCTGGACCCGTTCAATGAGCCGAAGCTGATCGACGCGCTGGCCCGGCGGGGCGTGAGCGCGATCAGCGTGGAGCTGGTCCCGCGCTCAACCCGCGCCCAGAAGCTCGACGCCCTCAGCTCCCAGCACAACATCGCCGGTTACGCCATGGTGGTGCTGGCCGCCGAACGGCTGGGCGCCGTCATGCCGATGATGATGACGCCGTCCGGCACGCTGCAGCCGGCGCGCGCGTTCATCATCGGCGCGGGGGTAGCCGGCCTGCAGGCGATCGCCACCGCCAAGCGCCTCGGCGCACGCGTGGAGGCGTTCGACACCCGTCCGGTGGTGGAGGAGCAGGTCAAGTCGCTCGGCGCCAGGTTCATCAAGGTCGACCTGGGAGCGACCGGGCAGACCGACCAGGGCTACGCCCAGGAGCTGACCCCGGAGCAGCTCGGCAAGCAGCGCGAGCTGATGGCGGACACCTGCGCCAACGCCGACATCGTCATCACCACCGCGCAACTGTTCGGGCGCAAGGCGCCGGTGGTGCTCAGCGCCGACGTCGTGGGGCGCATGAAGGCCGGCTCGATCATCGTCGACTACGCGGTGGAGTCGGGCGGCAACGTCGAAGGGTCGGTCGCCGGCAAGGAGATTCAGGTCGACGGCGTCCGCATCGTCGGCCTGCGCAACATCCCCGGCCGCTACGCCGTGTCCGCCAGCGCCATGTACGCCAACAACCTGTACAACTACGTCGACGAGTTCTGGGACGACGAGAGCAAGGGCGTGAAGCTCGATCGCGAAGACGAGATCATCGCCGGCAGCTTGGTCACCCACGACGGGCAGATGGTCAACGAGATGGTCCGCAAGATCACCTCGGGATAACGCCGAACCGCATCCTGGAAGCGGACGCCCGGCGTCCGAAGACAAACGGAAGGTCATGGAAGCCGCACAACTATTTCAGTTTCTGTTCTTCATCTTCGTGCTTGCGATGTTCCTTGGGTTGGAGCTCATCACCAAGGTGCCGTCGCAACTCCACACGCCGCTGATGTCGGGCTCCAACGCGATCTCCGGCATCTCGATCGTCGGCGCCCTGACGGTGGCGGGGCAGGGCGGCTCCGGCACGTTGGTGACGATCTTCGCCGCGGCGGCGGTGGGATTCGCCACCATCAACGTGGTCGGCGGCTATCTGGTCACCGACCGCATGCTGGAGATGTTCAAGGCCAAGGAGACCGGCAAGGGCGGGGGAGCGTCGTCGTGATCTACCTCATCGTGGTCGCCTACATCGTATCGGCGATCATGTTCGTGTTCGGACTGAAGATGCTGGGCAGGGCGACCACCGCCCGGCGCGGCAACGGCCTCTCCTCGCTGGGGATGCTCATCGCCGTCATGGCCACCGTGCTGAGCATCATCGACAGCATCCGGGTCGAGTGGGTGGTGCTGGCGGCCGTGATCGGCGCCGGCATCGGCGTCGCCGCCTCCCGGCTGGTGAAGATGACCGCCATGCCGGAGATGGTAGCGCTGTTCAACGGCTTCGGCGGTCTGGCCAGCCTGCTGGTCGGCTGGGGCACCTTTCAGGCGGCCGCCGACCGGTTCGGCGTCGGCTTTCAGACGCAGGCGGTCGATCCGGCCCAGTTCACGCAGGCGCTGGGCGGCGGGTTCAGCGCCGCCACCATCTATCTGGCGATCCTGATCGGCGGCGTCACCTTCACCGGCAGCATCATCGCCTGGGGCAAGCTGTCCGAGGTGGTCACCTCGCGGCCGGTGCTGTTCCCGCTGCAGCAGGTGGTCAACGCGCTGGTGCTACTGGCCATCGTGGCCGGCGGCGTCTGGTTCACCGTCGCGCCCGACCAGTACTGGATCGCGGTCGCGGTGACCGGGCTCGCCTTCGTGCTCGGCATCATGGCCGTCATAGCCATCGGCGGCGCCGACATGCCGGTAGTGATCTCGCTCCTGAACAGCTACTCCGGCCTGGCCGCGTGCGCCGCCGGCTTCGTGATCTCCAACAACCTGCTGATAATCACCGGCGCGCTGGTGGGCGCCAGCGGCATCGTCCTGACGTCGATCATGTGCAAGGCGATGAACCGGTCGCTCACCAACGTGCTGTTCTCGGGCTTCGGCGCCGGCGGCGGCACGACCGCGGGCGGCAAGGGCATTCAGGGCGAGGCGAAGTCGATGAGCACCGAGGACGCCTACTACATCCTGGAGGCGGCCCGCTCGGTGATCGTCATCCCCGGCTACGGCATGGCGGTGGCGCAGGCGCAGCATGCGGTCCGCGAGCTGGGCGACCTGCTGGAGCACAACGGAGCCGAGGTGAAGTACGCGATCCACCCGGTGGCCGGCCGCATGCCGGGCCACATGAACGTGCTGCTGGCGGAGGCGAACGTGCCGTACGAGCAGCTCGCGGAGATGGATGACGTCAACCCGACGATGGAGACCGTCGACGTGGCGATCGTGATCGGCGCCAACGACGTGGTCAATCCGGCCGCGCGGGAGGACGAGGGCAGCCCGATCTACGGGATGCCGATCATCAACGCCGACTCGGCGCGCACCTGTTTCGTCCTCAAGCGGTCGATGGCCTCCGGGTTCGCCGGCATCGACAACCCGCTGTTCTTCAAGGACAACTCGTACATGATCTTCGGCGACGCCAAGGCGACCGTGGAGTCGATGGCCGGCGAGTTCAAGGAGAGCGCGGCCTAGGCCCACCACAGTTTCGTCGCGCTCAGGAGCTCGTCGCGCTCAGGGCGTCGGGACGGCGTCGGACTGAACCAACTCGGCGCCCCGGAACACCAGCGACAGGCCGGTGAACCGGACCGTGGGATACTGCCGGCGGAGCGCGGTCATAGTAGGCGTTCAGCATCGTCAGCCACAGCGTCTTGCCGAACCGCCGCGGCCGGATGAAGAACACGAAGCGCTCCCGCTCCAGGTCGCGGATGAAGCGCGTCTTGTCGACGTACAGGCAGCCGTCGAGCCGAATGCTGCGAAAATTGGCGCGTCCGTACGGGATCGGCGGATGCTGAACCGACGCGGCTGACACGGCTATCTTCTCGTACGACGTTTGAGCGAGTTTGGCAGCAGCTCCGTAGCGCTGTCCATCCCGCCGGCACTCCGGACGACGCGCCGTTGACGCCCCCGCGCGATTGACACGCTCAGACCCGAGCCTCTACCGTGTCAGGCACGTTGTCTAACACAAGGTCGCTCAGCGTACGCCACGTCCAGCATCACCTCGCCGCCGTGCTTGCCGACGTCGAAGCAGGCGAGGAGATTGAGGTGGTTCGCCATGGCCGGCCCGTCGCCCGCATCGTGCCGCTCCCGCCTACCTCGCAGGCGTGCGACTGGAGTGACGCAGAGAAGCGTCTGCAGGCGGTCTACCCGATTCCCATCAGCGGCTCGCCTGCAGCGCAGCTCATTGCGGAGGGTCGCGGAGAACGGTGAGTCTCTACTACGACGCCGGCGTGATCGTGAAACTCTACGCACGTGAAGACCTGAGTGATGTCGTCACCCGTCAGGGTCACGCGGTGGTAGTAAACCGCCTGCATGAAATCGAGATGCGAAATGCGCTGCGTCTAAAGCGGTTTCGCGACGAGATCGACGCCGGTCAACTCGCGGCATCGCTGGGCATGATCGCCACCGACTTCCCCGGGAATGAACCGGACCGTCCCTCGGCGGAGGCCGGCATGACGGCGATGCTGGCGGTAGCTGCCGGCAACGTGCGGCGGAAGGTCGCGGAGGTCGCCGGCGACCGGCCGGAGGTGAAGGCCTGGATCATGGCACGGATGCGCGGCATGTATACCGGGATGGACGACGACGACCGCTTCACGGCGGAAGACTACGGCCGGGTGATCGACGAAATGCGCGCCGAGGCGGAGGCCGCGAAGGCGCCGCCGAAGACGCGTAGAGGCGGACGCGGACGCGGACGCGGACAACACGTCCGTCGCGGACGTGGTAAGGCAGTGTTTGGCCGCCGAGCTTCCCAGAATGGCGGACCGGCGGCGGAAGCGCCGGACACGCGGCCGGATATCGGCGGCGGAATCGTGACCGCGCCGACGATCGAAGACCTGCGCCGCGCCCTGGACAACCTGCGCGCGACCGCCGGTGCCAGACGCCGGATACGTGCTGGAAGGCCGCTACGCCGCCGTCGGCGGAGGTGACGCCATGACGGCATCGTGTGGAGGTCGAGTAGTCGAAACACCGGCGTTGGTCGGTGTCTGCCGGGGATGGTCGCTCGGCACTGATGAGACAGACCAGGGGATTACCGTGGAACCGTGGAAAGTGAGTCCAGAAATGGAAGCTTCGATGCGGGATCGGAAGCGTATCGAGGACATGATCGCCAAGGGGGTGTTCCGTCAGGGCAATCGACTGAATTTTTGGGGGATGACAAGCGTGGTCTGATTGGTATTCTCTTATAGAGCAATAGCATGGCTCTGGGAGGGACAAGCAGATGAGCGCAGTTCAATCCGCAGATTCCGAGCACACCATCGAGTTCTTGGACAGCTTCGCCGACCTGGACGACCCGCGCCAACAGGCCAAGGTGCTCTATCCGTTGGAGGAGATCTTGCTGCTGTGTCTGTGCGCGGTGCTCAGTGGCGCCGATTGCTGGGTGGATGTCGCCCTCTACGGCCGGCAGCGGCTGGCATTCCTGCGCCGCTTCTTGCCGTTCAAACACGGGGTCCCGTCGCATGACCAACTGGGGATCGTGTTCGCCAAGCTGGACGCCAAGCAGTTCCAGAGCTGTTTCATCGGCTGGGTGGAGCGGTTCACGACCGCGGTGCGCGGGGTAGTGGCGGTAGACGGCAAAACCATGCGCCGTTCGTTCGACCGCGCCGCCGGGCAGGGGCCGATCCATATGATCTCGGCGTGGAGTGCACGCCAACGGCTGGTGTTGGGGCAACGCAAGGTGGACCGGAAGTCCAACGAGATCACCGCGATCCCGAAGCTGCTGGAGTTGCTGGAGCTCCGGGGTGCGGTGCTGACCCTCGATGCGCTGGGCACGCAGCGTGCCATCGCCGCCCAGATCGTTGCCCAGGAAGCGGATTATGTGTTGGGGCTGAAAGGAAATCAGGGGACCCTGCACGAAGAGGTGGCGCTGCTGTTCGACGAACAGCAGGACGGCTTTGCCGGGCACGAGGTCAGCGAGCATCGCACCCGCCAGAAAGACCACGGGCGCTTGGAGACGCGGCGTGTGGTAGCGACCGAGCAGATCGGGTGGCTGCAGGACAGCCACGCTTGGCCGGGGCTGCGCAGCATCGCGAAGGTGGAGAGCCGGCGTGAGTTGCTGGTCGAGGGCAAGGTCGAACAGGAGACGCGGTACTATCTGAGTTCGTTGCCGGGCGACGCGGAACAGATCGGCACGGCAGTGCGGAGCCACTGGGGGGTTGAGAATGGGCTGCACTGGGTGATGGACATGGTATTTCGGGACGACGAGTGCCGCATACGAACCCAGCACGCTCCGGCGAACTTCGCCACCATCAAGCATATGGCCAGCAATCTGCTGCGGCGCGGCAAGGGCAGGCACAGCATGCGATCCAGTCGCCACCTCGCGGCGTGGAATGAGGACTTCCTCTACTCGCTCCTCACCAAGTAATGCTGCTGCTGTTCAGTCGATTGCCCTGGGTGTTCCGTGGGAACATGGGATCGTTCTGGACTCAGATCGGTATCATGTTTGGGGTTGCCTTTGTCGTGTTCGTGGTAGCGGCGGCGGTAGGAGTCTCAATGTGAAGAAGAGCTACTGGCGGCTGTCCGCGACCGGCGACGGATCGACCCTGCACGCGACCGCCAAGCACGCCGGCGACGCTTGAACGCCCTGCGCCGCTTCGTGGTGGCGGAGGCGCACGCGCTGACGCATGGCGGAGAGGCGGAGGCCATGACCGCCGCCGAGACCGAGGCCGCCGGCGCGGCCGCGCGTCGCCTTGACCTGTCCGCTGAGAACGTCGAGGTCGCGCGCTGGATGGCGGCGGCGCTGAGCGTGGCATCCGGCCGGCCGGTGACCGCGATCGACGTGGACGAAACGCCAGGAGCGCCGCCGAGATCGAGGCCGCTTACGCGACGCTGACGAAGCGGACGGCCGCACGGCCGGCCGGCCGGAGACGAACGCATGAGCAAGCGCAAGCGCCCCTGCGCCGCGTGCGCCGGCTGTGGCTACGCCGACCCTGAGCCGCACGACCCCAGATATGAGCCGTCCCCGCGCCGGTTCTGCGCCGCTTGCGCCGGTACCGGTTGGGACTACCGAACGCCGGCGAAGGTGCGCATGAGCGACGCCACGGCGGCGCGCGTGCTGGCCGGCATGGCGGAAGCCGAGGCGCGACCGACCGAGCGTGACGGCGCGGTTGCAGGGTTGCCGGCTGACGGCTTAGGCTGCGCGGCCGTGGGCGAAACTCCGCCCTGGTACCGCGTCTGGTTCGACTCTCCGTACTACGGGATCCTCTATGGCGACCGCGATCAGGCCGAGGCGGACGCCTTCATCCGCCGTCTGGCGCGCACCCTGCGGGCGCAGCCGCCGGCCGCAGCGCTGGACGTGGCGTGCGGCACCGGCCGGCACGCGGTGGTGCTGGCCGACCTGGGTTACGACGTGCTGGGAATCGACCTGTCGGCGCCCAGCATCGCCGCCGCGCGGCGGCGCGCGCGCCCCAACCTGCGCTTCCAGGTCCTGGACATGCGGGCGATCGAGTGGCGGGAGCGTTTCGACGCCGCACTCAACCTGTTCACCAGCTTCGGCTACTTCGGCGCCGAAGACGACGAACGGCGCGTGCTGGCCGGCATCCGGCGCGCCCTGCGGCCCGGCGGCGAGCTGGTGATCGACTTCCTCAACGCCGCGCGGACCGTCGCCGAGCTGGTGCCGCGCGAGCGAACCGAGCGCGGCGGCATCGCCTTCGACATCACCCGCGAGCTGGCCGATCGCACGATCGTCAAGACGATCGAGGTCGACGACCCCCGGCGGCCGGCCGGCCATCCGCGCCCGCGCTTCCAGGAGCGCGTGCGCGCCCTGAGCGCCGGCACCCTGCGCGGCTACCTGCAGGACGCCGGCCTGCCCGTCGAGCGGTGCTACGGCGACTACGCGCTCAACCCGTTCCGCCCGGACGTCTCCGACCGGCTGATCCTGGTGGCGCGCAAGCCGGAACGCTGACGCCGATGCCGGCCACCGGCGCCCGTATCGACACGGTGCCGCTCTCGCTGCTCCACCCGGGCCATGCCCTGCTGCGCGACTTGGCGGCCGGCTCGCCGGCCGCCGCGCGGTTCTTCACGGTCCCGCCGGGGGAGCCGGCCGCGGCGCTGCAGCACGCCGCCCGGTCGCGGTCCGGCCCTTCCCCTCTGCCCGCCCCGGTGGCGCAGGCGCTTGCCGCTCACCAGCGCCGGTGCGACGGAGACGACCGGTCGACCGCCAACGCCGAGGCGCTGGCCGCCGGCCGGGCGTCCTGCGTCGTCACCGGCCAGCAGGCCGGGCTGCTCGGCGGCCCGGTCTACACCGCCTACAAGATCGCCACCGCGGTGCGGCTGGCGCGCCGGGCGGCCGAGCGCACCGGCCGGCCGTGCGTGCCGGTGTTCTGGCTCGCGTCCGAAGACCACGATATCGGCGAGGCCAACCACACCTTCGGCACCAAGCTGGACGGCGAGATCGGCCGCGTCTCCTTTCGCGCCGCCGGCGGGCGCGAGCTGCGCCGGCTGCCGCTCGACGCGCAGGTGACCGGCAGCGTCGCCCGCTACTTCGGCGACCTGCTCCCGGCCGGCGACCGGCGCCGCGCGCGCGCTCCGTACGCGCCGGACGGAGCGCAGAGCTATACCGGCTGGGTGGCGCGGAGCTGGATGCGGCTGTTCGCCGGCGCCGGTCTGGTGATCGTCGAGCCGGCGCTCCTGCGGCCGGCGTGCGGGGCGCTATTCGAGCGCGCGCTCGAACAGCGCCCCGCGGTCGCCGGGGCGCTGGCCGCGGTAGCCGGCGAGCTGGCCGCCGCCGGCTACCGGGCGCCGCTCGACCCGGCCGCCGCCGGCGTCCCGTTCCGCATCGAAGCGGACGGCGCGCGCGTGCGCGTCGCCGACGCTGCCGCCGAGTTGCGCCGCGGCGGCGTCGATCCGGCCGCCCTGTCGACCGACGCGGCGCTGCGCCCGATCTTCGCCGACGCGCTGCTGCCCAATCTTGCGCACGTCGTCGGCGTCGGCGAGCTCGCCTACCACGCCATGCTGAAGCCGCTCTACGCCCTGTTCGGGGTGGCGCAGCCGGCCGTGCTGCCGCGGCGCAGCCTCACCTTCCTGACCGTCGGCGAGGCGGAGGCGCTCGACCGCTACGCGGTCGCCGTGCGGGAGGCGCTGGCCGGCGAAGCGCATCCCGGCGCGGCGACTGCCCGGCTGCTCGGCGCCGGCGAAGCGGCCGAGTTCGAGCGGGCCGCGGCGGGCATCCGCGCGGCGTTCGAGCCGCTCGCCGGCCGCGTCGGCGGCGTCGATCCGGGGCTGGCGCGCACCTGGCAACGCTCCCGCGACCACGCCCTGCTTGGCCTGGCCCGCCTGCGGTCGCGCACCGGCCGCGCCGTACTGGCGCGCCGCGGTTATTCGCGCGCCGCGCTGCACCGGCTGCTCAACCAGATCCGCCCGCGCGGCCGGCCGCAGGAGCGGGTCTTTCCCGTGCCCCACTTCCTTGCCCGATTCGGCGCGGCATTCCTCGACGCGTGCTTGATCGACGAGCCGGCCGGCCCGTTTACTCACGAAGTGGTGACCCTGCCGGCCGCACCGGATGGACCATGAGCTGCCCGCTGTGAGCGCGCCGTGAGGATAGGGATCTCCTGCTACCCGACCCATGGCGGCAGCGGCGTGGTCGCCACCGAGCTCGGTCTGCGGCTGGCGGAGCGCGGCCATTCGGTCGCGTTCGTGAGCTATTCGGCGCCGCTGCGCTTGAACGAGCTGCCGCCGCGCGTCTGCTTCCACGAGGTGGCGATCGAGGAGTACCCGCTGCTCAAGCAGTTCCCGTACACGCTCGCGCTCGCCTCCAAGCTGGCGGAGGTGGCGCGGTCGCACCGCCTGCGGGTGCTGCACGTCCATTACGCGATCCCGTTCGCGGCCGCGGCGATCCTGGCCCGGCAGATCGCGCCCGACCTCGACCTCAAGGTGGTGACCACCCTGCACGGCACCGACATCACGCTGGTCGGCAGCAACGACAGCTTCCGGCCGGTGACCGCCTTCTGTATCGAGCGCTCCGACGCGGTGACCGCCGTCTCGTACGCGCTGCGCGCGGAGACCGACCGCGTGTTCGGTACCACGCGGCCGATCGAGGTGATCCCCAACTTCGTCGATCCCGCCCACTACCGCGACGCCCGCCCGGCCGTCTGGCCAGCCGGCGGCCGGCCGGACGCCACGGCCGGGAAGCGGCTGCCGGTGATCGTGCACATCTCCAACTACCGGCCCGTCAAGCGCGTGACCGACGTGGTGCGCGTATTCGCGCGGGTGGCGGCCGAGCTGCCGGCGCGGCTGGTGCTGGTCGGCGACGGCCCGGACCTGAGCCAGGCGATCGATCTGGCCCGCGAGCTCGGCGTGCTCGACCGCGTTCGCCTGATCGGCGTCGTCGACGACGTAGCGCCGTACCTGCGCGGCGCCGACCTGCTGCTGCTGCCCAGCCGGAACGAGTCGTTCGGATTGGTCGCCCTGGAGGCGCTGGCCGCAGGCATACCGGTGATCGCCAGCCGCGTGGGCGGCCTGCCGGAGGTGGTGCAACACGGCGTCTCGGGGTATCTGTTTCCTCCGGGAGATGTGGAGGGGATGGCCCGGCAGGCGGCGGCGGTGTTGCGCGACCGGCCGCTGGCGGGTCGGTTGGGCCGCGCCGGCGCCGAGCGCGTGGCCCGCCGGTTCCCCCCCGAGCGGATCATCCCCCGCTTCGAAGAGCTCTACCGCCGCGTGCTGGGCCTGCCGGCCGGCGCGGAACCGGAGGTCGACGACGGTGACGCGCATGCCGAGTCCTTCGACCATGAGCGCCGTGCGCGCGCGTGACGGGCGCCCGCTCCGCCTGGGGACGCGGCGCAGCGCGCTGGCGCGCGCGCAGGCGGAGATGGTCGCCGCCCGTCTGCCGCGGCCCGTGACCGTCGTGCCGATCGCCGTAGGGGCCGACGCCGACCGGCGGCCGCTGGAAGCCATGGCCGGGGCGCGCGCCTTCACCGGCGCCATCGAACGCCGCCTGCTGGCGGGCGACATCGATCTGGCGGTGCACGCGCTCAAGGACCTGCCGGTAGCGCCGGTGGCGGGGCTGCGGGTGGCCGCCCGTCTGCCACGCGGGCCGGTGGGCGATCTGCTGCTGCGGCGTGGCGCGGCCGCCGGCGCGCCGCTGGGGCTGCCGGCCGGCGCCCGCGTCGGCACCGGCTCGCCGCGCCGCGCCGCGCTGCTGTCCGTGCGCGCGCCGCAGGCGCGGGCGGTGCCGATCCGGGGCAACGTGCCGGCGCGCATCGAGCGCTGTCTGCAGGGCCGCGTCGACGCGATCGTGCTGGCGCAGGCCGGCATCGAACGGCTGGGCGCCGCGGTCGGCCCGCTGCTGGCGCAGTTGCGCAGCGTGCCGCTCGATCCGCCCGGCTGGCTGCCGGCGCCCGGTCAGGCGGCGATCGCCGTGCAGGCGCGCGACGACGATCCGCAACTCCTGGAGGCGCTGGCGGCCATCGACGACGCCGACACCGCCGTCGCCGTCGACCTGGAGCGAGCGCTGCTGCAGGCGGCTGGGGGTGGATGCCGCGCGTCGCTCGGCGCCTACGCGCGGCCGGCCGGCGCCGGGTGGCAGGCCGACGTAGCGCTGCTCGACGGCGGCGGCTGCTGGCAGGCGCGCCACGCCGCCGGCGGCGCGCGGGCGGTCCGCGACGAGTTGCACGACTGGGTCGGCCGGGTGAGTCCGGCAGGGGGCGTCCCATGACCCTCATTCACGCCTCCGACCTGCACCTGTCGGAGGCCGACTCCGACTACTGCCTGGAGGTGCTCGACGAGCTGGCCGAACTCTGCGCCGGCGCGCAGGCGTCCGCGCTGCTGCTGGCCGGCGACGTCTTCGACAGCTTCGACGCCGCCGAGGCGCTGCGCGCGCCGTTCGGCGCCCGCGTCGAGCGTCTGGCCGAACGGTGCCGCGTGCTGTTCCTGCCGGGGAACCACGACGAGCTGCGGCAGGGGTCGCGGCGGCTTCGCGCGCTCGACCTGGGGCCGGTGACGCTGCTCGACGGCCGGCCGTTCTCGCTGGTGCGGTTGGCGGCGGCGGCAGACGAAGGAGGGGCCGAGCACGAAGCGGCCGAGCAGGAAGCGGTCGAGGTGGTGGCGATTCCCCACCAGCCGAGCTACGACGGCTACCGCGATTGGGGCGTTCCGCCCAAGGGTGCGCCGGTCCGCATCGTCCTGGCGCACGGCATCGTGCCCGGCATGGCGTACACGGGGCCGGCCGGCGAAGACGGAGAGGAGGCGCCGGCCGGGCTGCTTGCGGCGGGTCTGTTCCGGGACCTGCAGGCCGATTACGCGGCGCTCGGCCACCTGCACGGCCGCCGCCGGGCGGTCGAGGACGGCGTGACGCTCAGCTACCCGGGGTCGGCGCGCGTGTGCCGCCGCGGCGAGGCGGGGGAGCGCGGCGTGTGGCGCCTCACGGCAAGCGCCGCCGGGGTCACCGGTGAGTTCGTGACCCTGCCGGCGGCCGGCCGGTACCGGGATTGCGAGGCGCCGGTCGATCCGTCCGGCGCCGTCGATCTGGCGCCGCTGCGCCCGGAACGCTGGCACCGGAACGACTGGGTCGTGCTGCGCGCGACCGGCGTCGTGGAGGATCAGAACGACCTGCCGGCCGCGTTGGCCGATCTGCGCGGGCGATACGCCGGCGCGGTGCGCCGGTTCGAGATCGACGCGGCCGATTGCGAAGCGATGCCGGGCATCGCTTCGCAACCGCTGGCCGCCCGCTTTCTGGAGCTGTGGGCAGCGAGCGAGCCGCAGGACCCCGCCGAGCGGCCGGCATGGCTGCGCGCGCGGCAGCTCGGCCTGCTGGCGATCAAGCAGGAGTTGGCGGCCGGCCGATGATCACCTGCCTGCGACTCGAACGGTTCGGTGCGTTCGTGGACCGCGAACTGCGGTTCGGCGCCGTGACGCTGTTCGTGGGGCCGAACGAGAGCGGCAAGACCACGATCGTCGACGCGCTGTGCGATGCGCTCTGCAAGCCCCGGTCCAACCGGACCGCCGGCAAGCGCCTGGGGCTCCGCTACGGAACCGAGCGGCTGGTGACGGCCGAGTTCGACGGCGAGCCAATGTCGATCCCGGAAGACGCGTTCTACGACCTGTACGCGATCCGCTCCGGCGACCTGACGATCGACGTCAAGCCCGGCGCAAGTTGGGTGGAGGCGCTGAAGGCGGAGCTGTTCACGGCCGGGCTCGACCCGAAGCGGCTGCACGAAGCGCTGGCGCGCCGCGCGAGCACCGACGGCGGCAGCCGTCACAACCGCGAGCTGCGGCGCCTGCAGGAAGAACGGAGCCGGTTCGAAGAGCGGCGCGACGACCTGCGGCAGCGCGCCGCCGCGTCCCGCGCCGCCGAGTCGGCCGTCGCCGGACTGCGCGCCGAGCGCGGCCGGCTGGCCGCCGACCTGCAGGCCGTGACCGGCGCCCTGCAGGAACGGCAGCGGCTGGCGCGCCGCCGCCTGCAGCAGGCCGAACGGCGCGAGGCGGAGCGGCTGCTGCAGCGCTTCGAGGAGCTCGATCGGATACCCGCCGCGTCGGCCGCGTCGGCGGCGGCGGCCGCCCGGCTGCAGGAGCTTGCCGATGCCGCCGATGCGGCAGCCCAGGAGGTCGCCCGCGCGCGCGATGAGTTGGAGCAGAAGCGCGCCCGGCTACGCGCCCCGGACGGCGGCTCGCCGGCCGGCGCGGCGCTCCCGGAGGCCGGCCGGCCGGCCGTTTCCGCCGCGGGAGTCGCTCTGGGCCTGTTCGCCGGAGGCGTCCTGGCCGCGCTGCTGATGGTCGCGGACGTGCCGGTGCTGGCCGCGGCGGCGGCCGGCGTGGCCGCCGGGGGCGCGACGCTGTCGGCCGCCGTCCTGATTCGCCAGCGCAGCGCCGGGTTCGCGGCGGCGCAGGCGGAGATCGACCGCGCCGCCGAGCTGCTGCGCTCGTGCCGCGAACGGCATGAGCAGGCGGAGCGCGAGCTGCGCGGCTTCCTGGAACGGCACGGGGCGGAATCCAGGGAGCAGTTGCTGCTGCGGCTCGGCGGCGTCCGTGTCGAGGCGGAGCGGCGGCGCGACGCGGAGGAGGAGCTCGTCGCGGCGGCCCGCGAGCGTGGGCTGCGCGACCTGGACGCCCTTCGCGAGGCGCTGCGCGGCCGGCTGAAAGACCTGCCGGACGCACCGGCGGCGCGCGAGCCGGCCGGGCCGGCGGCCGATGCGGACCCGGCCGCTGACGAAGCTCGGCTGCACAGCCGCGCCGCCGAGCTGCACGAGCGTCTGGAGCGACTCGACGAGCGGATAACCCGCGACCGGGAGCAGGCGGCCGCCCTCGGCGCCGGCGCGGCTGAGATGGCGGACCTCGACACGCACGTCGCCGCTGCCGAGCGCCGCATCGCCGCGCTGGAGCTCGACCGGCGCGCGGCCGGCGTCGCCGCCTCGCTGTTCGCCCGCATCGCCGGCGAAACGACCGCCGCGCTCGACGAGCTGTCCGCCGTCATCGGCGCCGCTTACACGGCGCTCTCCGGGAGCGCCGCCGGGCCGGGAGGGGTCTACGCGGCCGGAACCGCCCATCCGTCCCTGACCGCCGAGCCGGGTCTGTCGTCGTCGGTGAACCTGCAGGCGCTGGAGGAGCAGCCGCTGGTGGTCGATGCCTACGGCGTCGCGCGGCCGGCCGACCGGCTTTCGCACGGCACGCGCGACACCTACGCCCTGGCCGCTCGCCTGGCCATGGCCGAGCGGACGCAGCGCGGACCGGCGCTCCTGATCATGGACGAGCCGTTTCGAGCGATCGACACCACGCGCATGCGTCGCGCCCTGCGGCTGGTCGCCCGCTTCCAGGAACGCACCGGCTGGCAGATCGTGATTCTGACCGTCGACGAACGGGCGGCGCTGGCGGTCTCCGCCCAGTTTCCCGGAGCGCTGGTCCACCGCCTGTCGATCGAGGCGGCGGGCGCGGCCGGCCGCTGACCGCCGTCAGGGCGAGCGGGCGTCCAGCCAGTAGTCGGCGATGTCCGCCGGAATCGCGCGGCCGGCGCCGGCCGCGCGGGCGGCGTGCAGCAGGCGCAGCGCCTCGCCGTACTCGCGGCGTTCGAATGCCGCCTGCGCCTCCCCGGCGGCGGTGGCGCCGCCGGCGACCGGGTCGCCCGCATCCGTGCCCCCTGGATCGGGGCTGGGCGCGCCGGGGCCGACCGCGTCCCGCTCGTGCGGGCGCTCGTCCAGGGCGCGCAGCGCGGCGTGCGCCTCCCCGGCGCGCGCCGGGTCGCGGTCCTGCGCCAGCCGGCGGTAGACCGAGCGGAGCAGATCGACTTCCTCCCCGCTCAGGTCGGGGCGCTCCGCCAGCCAGCGGACGCGCTCCCGGTCGTACGGAGTCGCGTTGACCGGCAGCGCCGACGTGCAGCGGTACACGAACGGCTCGACCGGCGTCCCGCCGCCGGCGTCCACGCGCCCCCCCGCGTCGCGCCACGTGGCTGCCGCGGGCGCGGCCGGCGGCTCGCCGTCCAACAGGCCGGCGGCGATCGTCTCCCGCACGCCGGCCAGCTCGGGGGCGGTGCGCAGCGCCGTCTCGCCGGACGTGAAGCGCTGCAGCGCTACCCGCAGCTCGCCCTGCCCGACCGGCCCGGTCACGGCCGCGTGCAGCACGCCGCCGGCGTCCAGGCTGACGCGCAGCACCAGGTCGGGCCGTCCGGCGCCGTCCGGCGCCGCATCCATACGCACCGTGCCCAGATGATGGTAGCGCTCGCCGCCGCCCGGCTCCTCCAGGAACAGCTCGACGTCGGCGGCGCGCTGCGCCGCGCCGGCGGTGGTGAGCACGACCTGCCGGACGCCGCGGAAGGTCTCCGGCACCAGCGGGTAGAAGCAGCCGTCGGCGGTGCGCAGCCCGATCCGCGACACCCCGGGCGCCGGGCGCACCGTCATCCGGCAACCCCGCTGCCGGCAGCCCTGGTTCGGGCAACGTTGCCGGCCGAACGTTCCCGGTGCTGCATCGCCAGCAGGTTCTCCGCCATGCGCAGCAGTGCGTCCGCGTCGTCGACCCCGCGCGCGAGCGACGAGTAGCCCACGGCCAACTCGGGCAGCGCTCTGCCGGCGCCGTCCGGCGGGGAAGGCTCGGCGGCCCGGCTCAGCAGGTCGAGCGCCAGCAGCGTCGCGCCGTCGAAGTCGAGACCGGGACAGACCACCGCCAACTGCCCGTCGTGCTTGTAGTGGAAGCAGCGCGCCGCCCCGGCGGCGATCTCCCTGGCCGCACGGAACACCGCTTCGATCACCCGGTCGCCGTGCTCCGCGCCGGCGTCGCTCACCAGCCGGTGATAGTTGACGATCTGGATCAGGATCACGCTCAGGGTGCCGCCGCCGGCCGCGCGCGCGGCCACCTCCGCCCGCAGCACGCGGTCGAGGTGCGCGAACAGCGGGTAGCCGGTGTACGCGGACAGATCGGCCGGCTCGAGGTCCGACTCGTACGCGATCGCCTGCTCCAGCGGCGCCGCCGCGACCGCCGCCGCCAGCAGGAGCAGATGCTCGGTGTGGGCGTTGAACCGCTCGAACGGCAGGCGCTCGACGTCGATCACCCCCCACGCGCGCGCGCCTGCGCGCAGCGGCGCCGCATAGACGACCGCGCCGCGGTCGGCGCGGCGCAGCGTGTCGTAGCGCGTCAGGTGCTTGGCGGAGAAGAGCCGATCGTTGCGCAACGCCCATCCCTCGATGCTGCCGTTGACCGGCAGGCGGCGCTCGGCCGGCTCATCGGCGTTCCAGCCGGCCGTCGCCCGCACCACCAGATCGCCAGCTCCGGCATCGAACTGCCAGAGCGAGCAGCGCTCGGCGCCGGTCAGCTCCGACACCGTGTCGAGCACCACGCGCAGCGTCTCGGCCACGTTCGCCGACGACAGCTCGCGCCACCTGGAGTGCAGGTAGGCCAGCGAATCGCGCTGGCCGCTCACCTGTCGTTCCAGCTCGCTCGCCGCGGCCAGCAGCCCGGTGCGCTGGCGTTCCGCCACCTCGCGTTCGCGGCCGAGCTCGGCCGCCTCTCGCTGCAGGCGCCGCACCCACCGGTGCCAGGCGAAGTGGATCAGGCCGAATACCAGTACCCCCATCGCCGCGGTCACCGCGAGCGCCGGCAGGCGGGGATGCGCAAGCGGGTCGGACGCGGCCGGTGCGGCCGGGACGATCGCCAGCCCCGCGTAGGCCAGCGCGGCCCCGGCGGCCAGCGCCGCGTAGCCGGGCAGCCATCCGCGCCAGGCGGCGATCGCCAGGGCCGCGAGCAGATAGGGATTGACGGCGGCGTCGAGCAGACCGGGATCGCCGCGGTCCGTCAGGTCGACCGCGAAGGCAACGGCCGCCAGCGCGAACGCTTCGATCAGGTATCGGGCGCGCACCGCGGCAAGCGCTCAGGCGCCGGCCGGCGCGGCCGACGGTAAGCGAGCGGCGGTGCGGCGTTCGGCTCGAAACAGGGTGCGCGGGGCCGAGCCTTCGATGAGCGGTTCGAGCGCCGCGTTGCCGTTGCCGACGATCACGTCGATCCCGTGCTCGGTCATCATGCGGGCGGCGTCGACCTTGGACAGCATGCCGCCCAGCCCCAGCGGGCTCGCCTCTCGCGAGGCGTGCGCGCGGACGCCGTCGTCGACCCGCTCGACCAGCGGGATCAGGGGCCCGTGCTCGCCGCCGGCGTGCAGGCCGTCGACGTTGGTCAGGATCACCGCCAGATCGGGCTTGGCGCCGATGGCGACCAGCGCCGCCAGAATGTCGTTGTCGGTGAAGCGGCCCCGCGAGTCGAGCTCTTCCTTGTTCACCAGATCGTTCTCATTGATCACCGGCACGATGCCGCGCGACAGGTACGCGTCCAGGATGCGCAGGATCGTGCGCTCTTCCCGCGGGGTGTCGAAGTTGTAGTGCGTCAGCAGCACCTGCGCGGCCTGTACGCCGTGCTCCCGAAACAGCGCCCGGTAGCAATCGGCCAGCGGGATCTGGCCGATGCCGGACAGCATCTGCAGCTCCAGCGGTTCGGCGGGACGCTTGGCCAGGCCGACCGCCTCCATGCCGGCTGCCACCGCGCCGGAGCTGACCAGCAGCACCTCGTCGCCGCGGCGCAGCAGCGCGGCGATCTCGCCCACCTTGTCGCGCAGCCACCGCCGATCGAGCCGCGATCCGGCGCCGATCGCGCCGGTGCCGATCTTGATGAGGACGCGCATGCCGGTCAGCCCTTGCCGCCGCCGGCCGCAGGCGGCGCCGGCAGATCGCGGTGATGGAAGCGGCGCGCGCCGCCGGTGTAGTCGGCGACCAGGTGGCCGTCGCCCTGCAGGCGGTAGGAGTAAGTGGTAAGCCCTTCGACGCCGACTGGACCGCGCGCGTGGATGCGCGCAGTGGAGATGCCGACCTCGGCCCCCAGGCCGAAGCGATAGCCGTCGGCGAAGCGGGTCGAGCAGTTGCGCAGCACCGAGGCCGAGTCGACCTGCGCGAAGAAGGCGTCGGCCGCCTGCCGGTCGGTGGTCACGATCGCGTCGGTGTGGGCGCTGCCGTGCCGGTTGATGAAGGCGATCGCCTCCTGCAGGTCGTCGACGACCTTGAGCGCCAGGATCAGGTCGAGGTACTCGGTATCCCAGTCGGCCGCCGCCGCGGCCGGCACGTCGATCAGCGCGCGCACCCGCTCGTCGCCGCGCAACTCCACCTGCGGCAGCGCCTCCCGCAGCCGCGGCAGCAGCCGGCCGGCGACCGCGGCGTGAACCAGCACCGTCTCCACCGCGTTGCAGACCGCCGGATACTCGGTCTTGGCGTCGGTGACGATCGCCACCGCCTGCTCCAGGTCGGCGGCGGCATCGACGTACACGTGGCAGATGCCGTCGGCGTGGCCCAGCACCGCGATGCGCGTGCGGTCCTGGATGCTCCGTACCAGCTCGGGCGAGCCGCGCGGGATGATGAGGTCGACCAGATCGTCCATGCGCAGCAGGTCGTCGATCTGATCGCGGCTGGTCGCTAGGTGCAGGGCGCCGGTGAAGCGCGGATCGGTGGCGACCAACGCCGCCTGGATGCAGTCGAACAGCGCCCGGTTCGATTCGGCTGCTTCCGAGCCGCCCTTGAGGATGGCGGCGTTGCCGGACTTGATGCAGAGCGAAGCGATCTGCACCAGCGCGTCGGGCCGCGATTCGAAGATCACCCCCAGCACGCCGATCGGGACGGTCACCCGCGTCAGGGTCAGACCCGCATCGAGCTGCCGCGCCGCCTGAACCCGCTGCAGCGGATCGGGCGCGGCAGTCACCTCCTGCAGGCTGGCGTCGATCGCCTCCATCTTGGCGTCGGACAGGCGGAGCCGGTGGATGAGCGGCTGCGGGATGCGATCGTCGCGCGCGCGCTGCAGGTCGCGGGCGTTGGCAGCCTGAATCACCGCCCGATTGTCGTCGATGCGGCGGGCGACGGCGCGCAGCGCGGCGTCGCGCAGCGTTGCCGGCATGGTGCGCAGCCGGCGGCCGGCTTGGCGGGCGCTGCGCGCCGCCTGCTTCATGGTCGTCATCGTCAGTCTCCTGCCAGTTCGCGGCCGCGATTGGCGGCGGCGGCGATCGTGCCGGCGATCACGGCATGCACGTCGGAGGACTCCAGCACGGCGCGGCCGGCCACGGTCGTGCCGCCCGGCGAGCTGACCAGGTCGATGAACTCCGCGGTTTCGTAGCCGCGCTCCTGCAGCAGCGCGGCGGTCCCCTTGGCGGTCTGCAGCGTCAGCGCGCGGGCCGCGTCTCTGGGCAGTCCGCACGACTCCCCGGCGTCGATGAACGCCTGCAGCAGGCCGGCCATGAACGCCGGCCCCGATCCGGACAGCGCGGTGACCGCGTTCAGGTGTCCCTCGTCCACCTCCAAGGCAACGCCCAGCGCGCCGAGCAGATCGCCGACGACGCGCGCATCCCGGTCGGTGGCGGACGGACCGCGGGCGAAGCCGGCCGCCATCTCGGCGATCACGCACGGCAGGTTGGGCATCACGCGGATCAGGCGCGCGCCGGGCAGCCAACCGGAGAGGCGCGCCAAGGTGACGCCCGCGGCGATCGACACCACCAGCTTGCCAGTCAGCGGCGTGCCGGTCAGGCCTCCGCCGGCCGCGGCCAGCTCGGCGGCGACCGTCCCCACGTCCTGCGGCTTGACCGCCAGGAACACGATGTCCGCGTTCGCGGCCACCGCGCCGTTGCCGGCGACCGGCGCGGCGTCGACCTCCGCGCAAAATCGGTCCAGACGGGCGCGCACCGGATCGTGGGCGGTGATCGCGCCGGCCAAGCCGGCGGCGCGGATGCCGCGCGCCAGCCCGAGTGCCATGGTGCCGGCGCCGGCGAAGCCGAGGTGAGGGCGTGTGGTCATCGCGTCGCTTCCATCCGGGTGAGCGAGTCAGGTCGTCCGGCGCGGATCGATCATGAGAATGCGCGAGCCGCGCTGCCGATCATAGAGGCTGCGCCGGGCGGCCGGCAATGAGGCCAGGTCGGCGTCCCGGAAGCCGAGCTCCCGGAAGAAGTCGATCGCCTGCGTGGTGAGCACGAACACCCGGCGCGCGCCGCGGTCGCTCGCGCGGCGCAGCAGCAGCTCCACCAGGCGGCGGCCGACGTTGGCGGCGCGGTGCGGCGGGTTCACCGCCAGGCCGACGATCTCCGTGTCGCCGCCGCCCAGGTCGTCGAGCCCGCTGCACCCCTGGATCGTGTCGTCGACGCGGTAGACGACCCAGTCGTCGATCGCCGCGCCGATCAGCTCCGGCGAGCGCGGCACCAGCAGGCCGCCGGTGACGAGCGGTTGCAGCAGGCTCATGATGGCCGGCACGTCCTCCGGGGCGGCGGCGCCGAAGTCCGCGAAGCGGTTGGCGTACACCATCGTGCCGGAACCGCCCACGGAGAAGATCTCCTCCAGGAGCATGCCGTCGCGCGCGCCGTCGATCACGTGCACGCGCTCCACGCCGCCGCGGCAGGCGGCGATCGCCAAGCGGAGCATCACCTGCGCGCCGGCGTCGAGGCCGGAGTCGCGCTCGGCGACCAGCTCGGCCGCTTCGTCGACCGTCATGGTGGCGTAGGCGCCGGAGGCGCGCAGCGGTTGGGCGCCGGCCGGCCGGCCGGATCGGTCGGGCGCCAGGATGCCGGGCGCCGTGGCGGCCACGAACAGCTTGGCCGCCTGCATGCCGGCGGCGACGGCGACGGCAAGGTCGTCGCTGGCCAGATTGTAGGCGGTGCCGATCGAGTTCCAGCCGATGGTGGTGACGATCGGCACCACCTCGCGGTCGATCAGCGCGCGGATCAGGGCCGTGTCGACCCGTTCGACGCGGCCCGACCGGTCGTAATCGACGCCGTCGACCACGCCCAGGGAGCGGGCGCGGACCCAGTTGCCGGCCGCGGCGTGACCGCCGCACTCCGAGAACAGCGACATGAGCCGCGTGCTCAGCGCCGAAACCGCGTGGATGACGTGTTCCATCATCGGCTCGGTGGTGACGCGCAGGCCGCGGTGGTAGCGGCAGGGCAGCGCCGCGCGCCGCAACGCCCGGTCGATCGCGGCCCGCGCGCCGGCGACCAGGACCGCCTGGATGCCCATGCGCTGCATCAGCACAATGTCGTGCACGAGCACCGCCGCCAGTGGCGATTCCAGGACGCGGTCGTCGATCTTGATCACGAACAGGCGGCCGCGGAAGCGCGCCAGATAGCTGAGCGCGTCGCGGATCGCGCCGACCGGAGCGGTCATCCGGCCGGCGTCCTCGGCCGCCGAGCGCCGCCGCGCCGCCGCTCGCGCACCTTTACGCCCTCCCTGAGCATGGCGTACACTCTGCAGCCATGGTAGCCAACCCTCATCGCCTGCGTCTTGCGTTCTGCGCCGCTCTCCTGGCGGCGCCGCTCGCCACCCTGGCCGCCCAGGAGATGCGCAGCGGAGCGCCGAAGGACGACGGATTCTTCATCACCGCCAGTTATGGCGTGTCGTTCCCGGCCGACCGGGACATCGTCGGCCCGAACCGCGCCTACACCCTCGACACGTTGTCCAACGTCGGCTTCCTGGGGGGGCGGTTCGGTCTTGGCTACGCCATATTCGGGTTCCGTCCCGAGCTTTCCGTCGCCTACCACACCGCGTCCGTTGCGTCAGCCACGGTCAAGGTCGGCAGCGGCCGAGCGGTCGCTCTGACCGACGTGAAGGGTTCCGTCGGCTCCCTCGACGTGGCGGCCGGCATCTACTACGGCATCGACACCGGCATGGCGCTTACGCCGTACCTCGGCGGCGGCGGCGGCTTGTCGCTGGTCACCTTCAGGGTGCATGTCCACGGTGCGCCGCAGTTCGAGGAAATCGATGACTCGGCGTGGGCGTTCTCGTTCCAGGGGGCCGCCGGCGTCGGCTACGCGGTCACGAAGAAGATAAGCGTCACCCTGGGCTACCGCCTGACCGGCACGTTCGAAGCGCCGACCCAGGGGAAGAGGACGCTGGCGCTGGCGCTGATCCATAGCGGCGAGCTGGGCCTCCGCTACCGCCTCTGAGGCTCCGGCGCCGATCTCCGATCGGCTGACTTGACGCGCGCCGCGGAATCACCGACATTTTCGCACCATGAAAACCAACCGCAGCCTACGTTACGCGCTCTGCGCCGGTCTCCTGCTGGCGCCTCTCGCCACCCTATCCGCCCAGGACATGGGGATGGGGGACGACGGGTTCTACGTCACCATCAACTACGGCGTGGCGCTCCCCGCCACATTCAAACTAGACGGGGAAGAGGTAAAGACTAAGTTTGGCTTGCTGGGCGCCCGGCTCGGCGTCGGCTACGCCATCTTCGGGTTCCGGCCGGAGCTTTCGGCGGGATACCGCGTGGCCGCCATCATGGGCACCGGGACCAACCGTAACGCGACGTCGATCGACCTGATCGCCAGCGTCTACTACGACGTCGCCACCGGCACGCCGCTCACCCCCTACATCGGCGCGGGCGGCGGCATGTCCCAGATCACGATCAGGCGCGGCGAACCGACCGGCGCGCCGTCGGGCTGGGCGATCGCGTTCCAGGGCGCCGCCGGCGTCGGGTACGCCCTCACGGACAGCCTGACCGCTACGCTGGGCTACCGCCTGACCGGTACGCTCGCAACCGAGTTGGGCAAGCAGAAGAAGAAGCTGGATCTGGCGCTCGGCCACACCGGCGAGCTAGGACTGCGCTTCCGCTTCTGAGGCTGTGGCTCCGCCGGTCCACGCCGTCTGCCGTCTGAGAGGCTTGGGTCCGACCTGACGGCGGAGCTGTCTGAGACCGGACGCCGTGGCCGTCGACCGCTGCTGCGCGCTTGGTCGGCCCGTCCGCCCGCCGGTGCCGCGGCGTACCCGCGCCGGTCCCACGCCGGGGGCGGTGATCGGAACGGACGCTGCCCGCCGGCTGCTGGCGCGGTCCGGCGAGCGCGAACGGCAGCGTTGCGAGTCGCTGGCGGCGCGCGTCCCGATCGCCGGCGGTTCCTTTCTGATGGGGACGGACAACCCCGACGGCTTTCCCGCCGACGGCGAGGGACCGGTGCGCGCGGTAACCGTTTCCCCGTTCGCCTGCGACGCCTTCTGCGTGACCGGCTACCGCTTCGCGCGCTTCGTCGCCGCCACCGGCTACGTCACGGAGGCGGAGCTGTTCGGCTGGTCGTTCGTATTCCACGCGCACGTCCCGGAGGCGGTCGCCGCCGGTTACGAGGTGCGTGAGGTGCCGGGCGTCTCCTGGTGGCGGGGCGTGCCGGGCGCCTGCTGGGCGCAGCCGGAGGGGCCGGGCACCACGTTGGCCGGCCGCCTGGACGAGCCGGTCGCCCACGTGTCGTGGAACGACGCGGTCGCCCTCGCCCGGTTCGAGGGCGGGCGGCTCCCCACCGAGACGGAATGGGAGATGGCCGCCCGCGGCGGGCTGGAACAGGCGATCTACTCGTGGGGCGACGAACTGGCCCCGGGCGGCGAGCACCGCTGCAACGTCTGGCAGGGCGCGTTTCCCGATCGGGACGCCGCCGAGGACGGCTATGCCGGCCGGGCGCCGGTCGACGCCTTTCCGGCCAACGGATTCGGCCTGTACAACGCCGCCGGCAACGTCTGGGAGTGGTGCGCCGACTGGTTCTCCACCGACCACGGCCCGGACCGGGTCGACCCGCGCGGACCGGCGCGCGGGCGCGGCAAAGTGATGAAGGGCGGCTCGTTCCTGTGCCACCACTCGTACTGCAACCGCTACCGGGTCGGCGCGCGCACCGCCAACACGCCGGACAGCTCGACCGCCAACTGCGGCGTGCGCCTGGTGTTTCCCCCGGACTCCCCGGGCCGCGCGCTCCTCAGCCGGCGGTGAGGGCGGCGAAGCGGTCGAAGAAGTCGGGGAAGGTCTTGGCCGTGCAGCCGGGGTCCAGGATGGTGAGGCCCGGCACGCGCAGGCCGGTCACCGCGAACGCCATCGCCATGCGGTGGTCCTGGTAGGTGCGCACCGGCGCCGGCGCGAGCGGCGACGGCTCGATGCGCAGGCCGTCCGCGCGCTCCTGCACGGTGGCGCCCAACCGCCGCAGCTCGGCGGCCAGCGCCGCGATGCGGTCCGTCTCCTGCAGGCGGATGTGCGCGACGTTGCGGATCGTCACCGGCGAGCCGGCGAACGGCGCGATCGCCGCGAACGTCGGCGTCAGGTCGGACACCGCGTTGAGATCCAGGTCGACCCCGCGCAGCCGCTCGGGGCCGGTCACGGTGATGCCGTCCGCGTCCTCGCGCACGGTGCAGCCCATGCGCTGCAGGATCGCGGCGCAGGCGACGTCGCCCTGCGGCGAGTCGGCCGCCAGCCCGCGCACGCGCACGCTGCCGCCGGTCAGCGCGGCGGCCGCCAGGAAGTAGGAGGCGTTGGTCGCATCCGGCTCGACGTCGTAGGTGCGGCCGCGATAGCCGGCAGCGGCGGCGATCTCGAAGACGCCGGCCCGCGGTCGGCCCACTTCGACGCCGAAGTCGCGCATCACCCGCACGGACAGGTCGATGAACGGCTCTGACGGCACCGGGCCGTCCACGACGATCGTGGTGGCGCCGGTGGCCGCCGGCGCGCACAGCAGCAGCGCCGATACCGGCTGGCTGCTGTGCGCGGCGCTCATTTCGATGCGCCCGGCGGGCAGGCCCGCCGCATGCAGCTCGAACGGCAGGTGGCCGGGCCGGCCTGCGAAGCGAAAGCGCGCGCCGGCGGCGGCCAGCACCGCCGGCAGGTCGCCCATGGGCCGCTCCCGCATGCGCGGCGCGCCGTCGAAGCGGTAGACGCCGTGTCCGGCCGCCGCCGCCGCGGTCAGGAAGCGGGCGGCGGTTCCTGCGTTGCGCACATCCAGCTCGGCCGCCGCTGCCGGTACGCGGCCGCCGCCGCCGGCGACCGCGATGCGGGCGTGCGCGGCGTCGGGCTCGATGTCGATGCCGAGCCGCGAGAGCCCGTCCATGCACGCTTCGGTGTCGTCGCTGAACAGCGCGCCGCGCAGCGTTGACCGGCCGGCCGCCAGCGCCGCCACCACCAGCGCGCGGTTGGTCAGGCTCTTCGAGCCCGGCACCGTCACCGCGCCGCGCACCGGCCCGGCAGCCGGCGCTATCGCGTACGCGTCGTGCGCTTCCATGCATCCAGCCTACCCCGCCGGCGCGCCGGCCGGCACCGCTTGGCGGTCCGGTCCGCGGGATTTAGGATGGACGCATGAACCGTGAAGCGATCATCCCGCAGAACGGACCGCCGCCCGGCGGTCCCTACTCGCCCATCATCCGCTACGGAGACGTGGCCTACATCTCCGGACAGGTCGCGCTCGACCCCGCCACCGGGGAAGGCGTGCGCGATTCGTTCGAGGCGGAAACCCATCAGGTGTTGCGCAACCTGCGCACGCAGGTGGAGGCCGCCGGCTCCAGCATGGACAAAGTGCTCAAGACCACCGTGTTCCTGGAGGACATGGACAACTTTGCGCGGCTGAACGAGATCTACGTCGAGTACTTCCCGGAGCCGCGGCCGGCGCGCAGCACCATCAACGCCGCTCCGCCCGGCGGCTACCGGGTGGAGATCGAGGCGATCGTCGGCTGCTGACCCATGCACGGTGTGCTGGTGGCTGCCGGCCTGCTGCTGCTGAGCGCCGCGTCGTTCACGCTCGCGTTGCCGATCCTGGACTTCACCGGCATGCTCCGCGCGCTGTTCGCAGACTACCCTGCTACGCCGGAGACCGCGGCCCGCTTGGCGCTCGCCGGGGCCGTCTGTCTGCTGCTCGGCTGGCTCTGGTACCGCAAGCGCGGCGGCGTCTGAAGCTCCCTCCTGTAGCGCGACAATCAGGATGAGAACCGAGCGACAACGGCATCGCCTGTCGCTCACCGTTACGTAACGGGTCAGCACATCGTGCCCGGGAGGCGTTAGACCTGTGTCGAGACACTGAGGTCCCGAACCTGCCGCTGGGGGTCGCTTGGCAGCGGCAGGTTCGGTACTGGCGGCCGGTTGCGCAGCCGACCGGCGCTGGCGCTGGTTCTCGATGGCGGTGCGGCGCCGGTAGCTGTCGACGTTGAGTTCGAAGATGGTCGCGCGGTGCACCAAGCGATGAGCGCCAGGCCGAGTGCGGTCGCCCGATAGCTCTTGCCGGCGCCGGGGGGCCCGATGATCCGCCCGCGTGTTGGTCACCCGCCACCGCCGTCACGATCCCGTCTGGATGCCGTTTGATCATCCGCGCCACCTGCTCGACCGGCTCCAGCCGACAGCGAATCGCCGAGCGATACCGCCAGCCATGCCTTGCGTGCCCTGTTGCCCAGCTTCACCAACCCCACGCGCCCCTTCACGGTCAAACACGGCGGCCGCGCTTCCTGTTTCTGAGGCGCCGGTCGGCGGCTGACCCGATGGGTGACGCGGATCCGGCACCGCGCCGACGCGCCTGCTGCTGGCCGCCCGCGTGCACGAGCGTCCCGCGTGACCGCCGGGGCCGCCCGCGGCGCGGTCGATCTGCGACCCCCTGCCCCACACGGCGCACACGAAACCCGCTTGATTGACACACAGGACAAGCTTCCTGTACAAGTACAGACAGGAGAGACGGCGGAGATGACGAGAGGTTTGGCTACCTTCTTCCCGCAGCGGTTGCTTGCTTACATGACAGGAAGGGAACATCTGTTTACCACCCTGTCGGAAAAATCGCTGAAGTTGACGAAATCGTCCCTCGAAGTGATTGACACCTTCGCATTCCACAGAGCAACGTTGTGGTAACGGCAGGGATTCCAGTAACAGTGACGGCGCAGAGGTATGCTGCTATTGACACGGCAAACAGCATAGGTGTAGCCTTACCGCCTTACCGCCTTACCGCCTTACCGCCTTACCGCCTTACCGCCTTACCGCCTTACCGCCTTACCGCCTTACCGCCTTACCGCCTTACCGCCTTACCGCTAGATAGCACTATTCGGACGCTGGACCAGCGAGCGGTTGGGTCCCAGTTTCCTGATATAGCGGGTTGTCCGCGTCCGCGACGTGGTGGTCGGTCGCACAACCGGCCAGAGCGGTTCCGCCGTGCCCAGCGTTCGGCCTTGGCGGTGCCCGTCGACCGACACGTCACGGACCGCTACGGAATAACGGGTGGTGGTATGACGCCACACATCGAGACTCTCGAGATTGCACTGTGCCGATGATTGGCGGCACGTGCCGATATCTGACTCGCCAATCGCACGTTCGACAAACAGGAGCTTAAGGTAATGAGAAACGCCATCTCATCGACTATCCGAATCGTATGGGTATGCATAGGGCTTGTCGCGACCTTCTTCATCGGTTCGTGTGCCACGACGTCACAATCCCCACGTGTACATCCAGTTTTTGATTATACACCGGAGCAGGAAGATATCTCCGAGGATCGCAGCGTCACATTCGCGGTCGTGGGGAGCAGCTTCTCAATTCGCTCTGGAATTGAGAAGCCCATACCGCTGTTCGAACGATTTTCCAGCAGTATGGCGAATGACTTCGGTGAGATACTGACAGCCCGCGGATATACGTGGAGGGGACCGTTCCGTACGTTCGACGAAATGACGTTTCCCGATAAAGAAGGAAGTAATCTGATTCTTGCGGCAGAGGTCAACTTGGATTATGATATTGGAAACATGAAATTGGAACAAGATGTAGGTTTACTTATGCGGGGTCCGTTTGGAGGAAAGCTCGCATACAAGGCGTCGGGATCAATCACCGTAGCAGGAAGAATAAACATCGTTGTCTCAGAAAGCGTGACGAACGAGAGGATGTGGACGAAAAGTGTTGAAGTTACACCGATAACGGTCCATATCGATGGAGGACCTTCGTACGAGGTCACTCCCAATACTATTGGAACGTCCGTTACATTCAGTGATATTCTCGCTAATGATAACGCGGTTTACTCGCAGCTTGGAAAGAAACTCGAGGAACTGTACGAGGAAGTGATACACCGTACCTATGGTTACCTTGATCCGAGAGAAATGGATCTGGTGAACAGGAAGGCCGACGGACTCCGTGAGAAGAAGGTCTATTGAGGAAGCCGGATAAGGACACAACGGGTGACACTGTACTAACTAACACATGACGACGATACCAAGTTTGGCCTGCCGAGAGCGGACACCGACGAACGGAGATACCCACACGATGAATAGCACGATGAGGTTGGCGGCGGTGCTTGCTGCTGGCTGTATAGTGCTGACTCGACTGCAATTCGGCGGCCGCCTCTTTCCAGCTTCAGTTCAGAGAAACACCACCTGACAAGAGGAGTTTGTTCAATGCGGTTTCCATCCATCGCACATCTCATCAGATACATGGGCCCTATTGCCGTCCTGCTGATATCTGCTGTGACGGTGTTCCCAGAGAGCCACGATGACGGAACGAGTTCCGGTTCCGGGTTATATCTTGCCGCAGGAGGCGGTCTTGCCGCATCAGGAGTAGTCGGCTTCGTCGGTCGAGGTGATGTCGGCTACCGATTCGGCGATGTTCGGGTCGCGGTGCAAGGCTCGTATACGTCGATTGCGCGCGGCTCGATGATCGGCATCATGGCGACAGGTTGGTACGATATTCCAAGCGGGTCGACGTTCATTCCATACGTCGGCGGCGGCCTCGGCTTGGTGATATTGTCTAGCAGCTCTTTCTTAAGTGCGACAGGGACTATCTTAGGAGTCCAAGCGGGTGTCGGCGTCAACATCCCGCTATCCGGCGCCTTGGACCTGCAGGTTGGCTACCGGATCATGGCACCATTCGGTAATCCCTTGCTACTGTTCCACCATGCCGAGCTCGGTGTGGTCTATCGCCTGTAACGGAACCCATGTAGTGCACAGAGAATCAGAGAATCGAGAACGGAATCAGAGAATCGGAACGTCCTTCACTGAAACGGAAAAGGAGCACAAACGATGGACGATACTGGAGCCCGCCGATGAAGACTGACGACACGGCACGGCGCCGCCCGGTAACACGTGGCGCGATAGCGGCGCTGCTGCTCGCTCTCGGTCTCGCTGGATGCGCTGATACCGCCGGCGCTCCATCGGTCCAGGGGACACATCCTTCTCCTGAGACCATGATTGACCGCACTCTGCGAATCGAACGTGGAACCCCGTCGGTCAAATCCGGCTGTAGCAATCTGCCGGCAGCATTACGTAACCAGATTGGGAACTTATTACCTGCTGAGATCTATTTCGATGATAGCGACGGCTACCGTTGGGTAAGCGGTATCAATAATGCTCGTTGGAGTTACGAGAAGACAGGATCGAGTACCGGCACTGTTACCATACGGCAAATCGGCTTGGGGTACACATTCGAGATACAGCTTACCTTCACGGGTGAAAATAGCGGCGTGTCATACGAGACCACAACCATAACTCTCCTTGAGACCCAGGAATGCGCCACGATAAGGGGGACGTTCACGCTTGTGTAGGGCGGCCTGTCACCCTTCTGTCCAAAAAAAATATGAATAAAATGCTCTACCTATACAAGACGTTACTGTCGATACCACTCGCCGCCGCACTCACTTTGTGGCTCATCGGCTGCCAGGAAGTCATGCCTCAAATGGAGCCGGTACCGTCCTCCGAAGAACCGACCCCGGTACCGTCCTCCGAAGAACGGGGCCTGGGCCTGGAATGGCTGGACTCCGACGCGTACAGGAACGCCGCCGTCATGCGCGCCGATCCGGTCGCTACTCTGCCGCCCTCGGTTGACCTGAGCGACGATACGCCCCCTCCGGGGAACCAGAGAAACCAAGGCAGTTGCGTCGGCTGGGCTGTGGCCTACGCGCTCAAGACCTACCACGAGCGAGTGGAGCGCGGCTGGTCGTTGACCGATCAGGCGCGAGTCATGAGCCCCGCCTACGTCTACAACAAGATCCGGCTACCTGGTGGAGGAGCGCGCTTCCTGGATGCTTTCAACCTGCTCATCGCGGAAGGTGTCTCGTCATGGAAGCAGATGCCCTATAATCCGCTGGATCATAAAACGAAGCCCGGCGCCGCGGCCAGAGCCGAAGCCGCGAACTACCGGATCGCCGCCTGGGGAGCGGTATACCGGGGAACGAACAATGCATCTTTCGTGGAGGAACTGAAGCGCCATCTCGTTGCCGGCAGACCGGCCGTCATCGGTGTTCCGGTGTATCCCGACTTCGATGCGCTGAGTGAATCGAACCCGATCTACGACGATGCCTCCGGCAAAATCCGGGGCCGCCACGCGCTCATGATTGTCGGCTACGACGACACGCGCGTCGCGTTCCGGTTCATCAACTCCTGGGGTGAGGACTGGGGCATCGACGGATACGGATGGATCGCTTACGCGGCCAGCGAGTCGTTGATCCGGGAAGCATACATCACCTACGACGTAGTCGCTTCGCCCACGGACAGCCGTCCGGCGGCGGCAACGGGTCCTCGTCCGGGAGACGCTGCGACCGAGGTGGCGCGGGACACGGCGCTGAGTTGGACGCGGGGAGAGCGGACGACGAGCTTCGACGTCTACGTCGGCACGGAGCGGGAACTGAGCGCCGTCGATTACCAGGGGGCGGCGCCGGAGTCGACGTTCGACCCCGGGAATCTGGCGCCCGGTACCCGGTACTACTGGCGGGTCGATGCCCGCGGCGCCGGAGGGATCACCCGCGGGCCGGTGTGGTCCTTCACGACGGCGGGGAGGCGCGTACCGCCCGCGAAGGCGACCAATCCCCGACCGGAGCACAACGCGCGAGAGGTGGGACGGGATGCCACGCTGAGTTGGCAGAGCGGCGGCCGGACCACCAGCTACGACGTGTACTTCGGCACGAATGCCGGTGAGTTGCAGTTGCAGGGAAACCAGGCGGGGAGGACGTTCGATCCCGGCACTCTGACCGCCGATACGACCTACTCCTGGCGCATCGACACCAGGAACGGAGTCGACACGACCACGGGAGAGGTATGGTCATTCACCACGGAGACGGAGACAGTCCCAGAGCCTCAACCCGACAACAAGCCGGATGTCTCGTCGGTAAGCGCCGGGTCGGCTGATGAAGGTGACAGCATCACCTTTTCGGTCTCCCTGCAATCGGCGACGGAGCGGACGGAGACGTACCGCTACGCGACCTACTACGGCGCGCCGGCGACCGCGGAGCGGGGTGACTACGCAGACGAAACCAGCGGGACTGCCACCGTGAGCTCCGGCCGGAGCAGTTTTCAGATCGGGGTCCGTACCTACGAGGACGCGGACTACGACGACGAGACGTTCTTCATCTACGTCAGGCGGGAGCTCAGCGACATATCCGGCAGCGTGCCGGGGCCGTCGAAGTATCGGGCCACCGGCACGATCCGCGACGACGACACCGCATGTACGGCTTTCCCGACGGCACTTTCCAGCCCGTCGCCGTCGGACGGCGCGCGGAACGTATCCCGCGACGCCGATCTGTCGTGGAGCGGCGGCGACAGCCAGTGTGAGCTGGCGGTCACTTACGATGTGTACTTCGGGACCGATCCGTCTCCCGACGACGGAGAGAAGGTAGCAACCGACATCAGCAGCAAGTCGTGGACACTGTCCCGGTTGAACGCCGACACCCGGTACTATTGGAAGATAGTTGCCCGCGACAGTAACGGAACTCGCACCAGTTCGACCTGGGACTTCAGAACCGAAGCCGCTGGATGCACGAGGGACCCTGACGACCCCAGCAGTCCGTCGCCATCGCACCGAGCGACGAGCGTATCTCTCGACGCCGATCTGTCGTGGAGCGGCGGCGACAGCCGGTGTGGTCTGAGCGTGACCTACCGCGTCTACTTCGGCACGGACTCGACTCCCGACAGCGGCGAATACCAGGGCCAGACAAGTAGCAAGTCCTGGAGTCTGTCGCAGTTACAAGTGAATACCACCTACTACTGGCGGATTGATGCGAGAGACAGCAACGGAACGGAGCGCGGCCCGACTTGGCGCTTCAGAACCGGATATCCAGATCTGGATGTCTCCAGTTTCTCTGCTACTCCCAGGTCACTGAATGTTGGTCAAACCTACACGCTTAGCGTCAGAGTCAGGAATGGAGGATCCGTAAGCTCACCCGCTACCACTCTGAAGTGGTATTGGTTTACGCACACCTCTACCTCTAATGTCGATTGGAGCACACCAGTGACCCAATTGGGTAGCACTGTCACCGTAGGGTCGCTATCGAGTGGCGCGAGTCGTACATACACACACCGACAGAGGGCGAACAATTACGGCCGTCAATTCCTTGGTGTCTGCGTAACGAAAGTGGCCGGCGATCCGGATGACGCTGACTGTTTAGTAACGTATCGAGATGCCACTTGACCACATGATGGTTCCGGCCTGGTGTTCAGCGTGCTGAGCCGAGGGGCGCTGAGGAACGCGAGTTTCACGTTTGCCGAGCAGTTGCGATCGGCGATCGACCGCTTCATCGAAGCGTACAACCAGCAAGCTACGCCGTTTGAGTGGACCAAGCGAGAGGTCGGCCCAAGGCGTCCAAACAAATACGCTTACTTGCGCAAGTAAGCACTAGCGGGTCCCCTCGTCGGTGGCCCGACCGAGCGCGGCGCGCCGGCCCGCCAGGCTGGCATCGATCAGGCCTGCGAACACCGGGCTCGGCGCGCCGGGCCGGCTCAGGAACTCCGGGTGGTACTGGACGCCGAAGTAGAACGGGTGCTCGGGCAACTCCGCCACTTGCACGATCGGCTGTCCAGGCGCCCACCCGGAAAAGACCATGCCGCGGCTCTCCAGCAGCGGCCGGTAGAGCGGATTGAGCTCGTAGCGGTGCCGGAAGCGTTCCTCGATGCGCTCCGCCCCGTACAGTCGGGCGGCGAGCGAGCCGGGCCGTAGCCGCACGGTGCGCCTGCCCAGGCGCATGGAGCCGCCGATCCCCTCGATTTCGTACTGCTCCGGGAGCAGAAGGACGATCGGCGCGCCGGTCCGGGGTTCGACCTCCTGGGTGTTGGCGGCCGGCAGCGCGCAGCGGTCGCGGGCGAACTCCACCATCGCCGCCTGGAAGCCGTAGCAGATGCCGAGCATCGGCATCCCGTGCCGGCGGGCGTAGGCGACGCAGGCGATCTTTCCTTCCCAGCCGCGACGGCCGAAACCGCCCGGCACCACCAGGCCGTCCAGGTCCTGCAGGTACTCGGCCGCCTGCCGTTCGCGCGCCGGCGGTGGGCCGGCCGCGTCGATCAGGTCGGACGGCACGTCGACCGCCTCCACCCTGACCTGCCGGTCGGTACCGGCGTGCTCCAGGGCGTTGTGGATGCTCGCGTAGGTGTCGCGCGGTCCCAGGTACTTGCCGGCGATGCCGATGCGCGCGATCCGCCGCGTTCGCGTGAGCGCCTGCAGGTAGCGCTGCAGCCCGCCGGCGGCCGCCGGCGGGCTCGAGCCGGCCGGCTCGGGCCGGGGAGCGGCGGCCGGCGCCCGCCCGTCCATGCCGAAGTACCGCAGGCAGATCTCGTCGACGCGCTGCTCCTGCAGGTGGCCGGGCACGCGATAGATGGAGCTCTGGTTGTGCAGGTCGATGACGTTGCGCGCCGGCATGCGCAGCCGGTCGGCCAGCTTCTGCCGCACGCCCGGCTCGACCGCGTTCTCGGCCCGGCAGACCAGCATCTGTGGCTTGATCCCCATCTGCATGAGGAGTTGCGTTCCGTGCTGCGCGGCCTTGCTCTTCTGCTCGTTCAGATGGCGCGCCTCGATGATCCACACCAAGTTGATGAAGAAGACGCTGCGCTCGCCCTCCTGGTAGGCCAGGTCGCTCATCGCCGAGATGTACGTCCGGTTCTCCTCGTCGCCGACCGTGCCGCCGATCTCCACCAGCGTGATGTCGGCGCCGGCCGTCTGCGTCGACTCGCGCACGAACCGCACCAGCTCGCCGGTGACGTGCGGGAAGAACTGCACGTCCGATCCGGAGAACTGGCCGCCGCGCTCCAGCGCGTTGATGCGCTGGCTGAGCCGGCCGTTGGTGAAGTAGTTGTGATGCGACAGGCTGTGGCCCATGAACCGCTCGTAGGTGCCGATGTCCATGTCGCATTCGGTGCCGTCGTCGAGGACGAAGACCTCGCCGTGGCGGTACGGGCTCAGCGTGCCGGCGTCCTCGTTGTAGTAGCCGTCCATCTTGATCAGGTTGGTGGAGAACCCGCGGTCGGCCAGCAGGCGCGCCAGGCCGGCCGAGAAGATGCCCTTGCCCAGCCCGCTCATGACGCTGCCGGTGACGATGACGAAGCGCGCCTGACCGACCCGATAGCCGTCCGGCAGGGCGCGGTAGCGCTCGCCGGGATCGGAGACGTCGCTCAACGCGCGCAGGGAGTTCGGAACGGGCTGGTCGCTCGGCACCGGCAGGTCGCTCATGCGGCGTTCAGGTGGCTGAGCGTGTTGCCGTAGTAGGAGGCCAGGTGCGGGTGATGGATGAATATCTCCCGGTCGTCGTACTCCAGGGTCCGGTACGACTTGGTGGCGATGATCGGTATGTGCGGGTAGTTGAACAGCTCCGCGGTACGCTGCAGGAGCTCGTCGAGCGACTTGCGCCGGCCGTCACGGTACAGCGGGCTGGTGTCCAGTCCGGCTTCGTCGGCGGCGGTCACGGTCCGGTCGACGCGCTCCTCCAGCTCCGTGCGGGGGATGCGGAAGCGGTTATCGAGCGACGCGAACACCGCGGTGCTTTCGTATACGCGGATCATACGGGCGAGCTGTTCGTACACGACGCGCGCCACCTCCTTCGCCCGGGCGCGCGGGTCGGCCGCGATCGCGTCGCCGAACTTGATGATCACCCGCGAGCGCTGATTGCGGATGCGCCGCGTGATCGGCACGCGAATGAACGCGTAGTAGTTGTCGTAGATGTACTTGGCGAAATTGCCCTGCCGCGGTCCGGCCCGGTAGGAGCGGAACACCAGGTCTTCCGGCACCCGTTCGTAGGAGATGTTGATCGGGACGTAGCTGGCGCGCTCCATGCGCAGGTCGCGCAGAGCGTTGCGGACGGCCAGAAAGACCAGCGGCGACAACGGATTCAGATGGCCGGAATAGGAGCGGCCGTACTTCACCGCGCCCGTGAACTCGTCGGTCTCGTAGCTGGGGAATACCATGAGGTGCAATCCGTCGCTGCTGAATATGCGCTTGAGTTGATCCAGGTACAGGCTGTTGTACTGATCGCGGGTCACGATCACCGGGCGGATGCCCAACGCCTTGAGCATCAGGTTCGGAAACCAGCGGCGGGCGTAGAAGGCGCGCTGGTCGCGCACCACCATGAAGGCCCCGCACTTGCGCAGGAAGGTGTCCAGCGGGCCGATGAACAGGTTGTCCCCGGCCTGCACGGCGGCGCGGATCTGGTGCAGCGTCAGGTACGCCTGCAGCATCATCCAGTCGTATTCGCTCTGGTGGTTGGGGACGAAGACCAGCCGTTCGCCGGCTTCCGAGCGGCGCTTGGCTTTCTCCAGGCCCTCGATCTCGACCTGCGTGAAGCAGGAACTGAAGAGGTGGCGGTCGACCGCGGTCGCCACGCGGCGCACGTACCGTTCGCTGCGCCGGTGATGGAGCAGGTCGAGCAGGGCGGCGCGGTCGAGGTCGCTCCTCACCGCGTCTTTCGCGGGGGCGGAATGGCGCCGATCACCGCGGCCGGAAGATGTGGGTGGCGGTGCCGAACAGGACCTCGCTCGCTTCCATCAGCGTCTCCGACAGTGTCGGATGCGGATGGATCGTCAAGCGCACGTCGGTGGCGACCGCCCCCATCTCGATCGCCAGCACCGCCTGCGCGATCAGCTCGCCCGCGCCGGGGCCGGCGATGCCGCAGCCGAGCACCCGTTCGGTGCCCGGGTCGACCAGCAGCTTGGTGAGCCCCTCCGAGCGACCCAGGGTGGCCGCGCGGCCGGAAGCCGCCCACGGAAAGCGGCCCACCTGCACGTCGCGGCCGTGCGCCTTGGCCTCGGTCTCCGTCAGCCCGCACCAGGCGATCTCGGGATCGGTGAACACCACGGCCGGAATCGCCTGCGGTTCGAAGGCGACCCGCCGGCCGGCCGCCGCCTCGGCGGCGACGCGCCCTTCGTGCGACGCCTTGTGCGCCAGCATCGGCTGCCCGGCCACGTCGCCGACCGCGAAGATCGCCGGGTCGCCAGTGCGCTGCTGGTCGTCGTGCTCGATGAAACCGTCCGCGCCGACCGCGGCGCCCGTGCGCTCCAGACCGAGGTCGCCGGTGTTCGGCACACGGCCGACGCTCACCAGCATCCGGTCGTAGCGTTCGGTGCCGCTCGCCGCTCCCGACAGGGTTACCGCCAAGCCGCCACCGGTCTCCTCGACCGCGTCGACGCGGGTGCCGGTATGGACCGCGGCGAGCGTGCCGCGCAGCCGGCGTTCCAGCACGCCCACCAAGTCGCGGTCGACCCCCGGCAGCAGCCCGCCGGTCATCTCCACCACGGTCACGGCGCTGCCGAGCGCCGCGTACGCGCTGCCCAGCTCCAGCCCGATGTAGCCGCCGCCCACCACCAGAAGCCGGCCGGGGACGTCCGGCAGCTCCAGCGCGGAGGTGGAATCGAGCACCCGATCGGAGTCGAGCCTCAGCGCCGGCACCGCCGCCGGCCGCGATCCGGTAGCGATGATCGCGTGATCGAAGGCGACGCGCTGCTCTCCGCCCGCGGTGCTCACGGCGATCTCGCGGGAGCTGGCGAAGCGCCCGCGGCCCTGCACCAGCGTCACCTTGCGCTGCCTGGCCAGCGAGCCGAGCCCGCCGGTCAAGCGGCGCACCACCGACTCTTTCCACGCGCGCACCGCGTCCGGATCGATCTGCGGCTCGCCGAAGCGGACGCCCCACGCCTCCGCCTCGCGGGCGTCGCCGATCACCTTGGCCACGTGCAGCAGCGCCTTGGACGGAATGCAGCCGCGGTAGAGGCACACGCCCCCCGGGTTCGGCGCATCGTCGATCAAGGTCACCGACAACCCCAGGTCGGCCGCCAGAAAGGCCGCCGCATACCCTCCGGGGCCGCCGCCCAGTACCGTGAGCCGTTGGGCGCTCATGTGGCCACCGGCGCCGGCGCCGCCTTGTTCCATTCCGGTCGGATCATCAGACGGTATCATCGCCGGGCGGGGCCGGCAGGGCAAGCCGGCCGGCCAATGCGAATGCGCTGACGGCCAATGCGCTGTAGGCCGGTGTGCTACCCTGCCGGCCCGTGGAAGCGAAGGATCGCCTCATCTTCCCGCTGGACGTGTCGACACACGATGAAGCGGTCGCGCTGGTCGACAGGCTCGACAACGTGTCGTTCTTCAAGATCGGCCTGCAGCTCCTCCTGGCCGGCGATCTCTACGGGCTGCTCGCGCGCATGCGCGCGGCGCGCGGCGGTCAGGGGGCGGTCTTCCTCGACCTGAAGATCGCCGGCGACATCGGCAACACCATCATCGAGTTCGTGCGCGGCGCGGGGCGGCTCGGCGCTCGATTCATCAACTTCGTGGAGGCGGCCGACGCCGCGATCACCACGAACATGCTGGCTGCCGGGCGCGCGGCGCGCGGTGAGGCGACGGTCCCGCAGTTTCTCGCGGTGCCGCTGCCGTCCAGTCTGGGAAGGGCCGGCGATCCGGCGTCCGACGTGGACGGGTACATCGTCGGTCGCGGCCGCGCGATGCTCGCCGCCGGGTGCGACGGGCTGGTCGTCTCCGGATCGGCGATCGGGGCGTGCCGGCGCGCCTTGCCGGACGCCGTCCTGGTCAGTCCCGGCGTCCGCCCGGCAGGGGCGGCGCGGGACGATCATGCGCGGTGGACCACGCCGGCGGAGGCGGTCCGGCTGGGAGCCGACTACCTGGTCGTCGGCCGGCCGATCCGCAACGCGCGCGACCCGCGGGACGCCGCGCAGCGCATCATCGACGAGATAGACGCGGCGTCCGGGTAGACGCCGGGGCTGCCGGGCCGCGCAGGTTCCGGGCCGCGCCGAACGGTGGTATACTACCGGCAACCGGAGGAACCGATGGCGACGATCATCCTGAGCATGGCGATCATGATCGCCGCCGCGGCCGCGCTGTCGCTCAAGGTGCTGCTCGGGCACCAGCGTGAGGTGAAGCGCTTCGGCTGCGGCAACTTCGTTCCCATCGACCATCGCCGCGCGGCAGGGGCGCCCACCACCTGCGGCGCGTGCGGCGCCCAGGATGGGGAAGCGTGCCGGAACGACGAAGCCGCCGCTGCGGCCGAACCGACCGACCGCCCCGACTTCTCGCGCAACTGACGCGACCGAACCGTGGTCGGCCGCCAGCGGACCGGCGACCGACCGCGCCGGTACCGGCCGTGACCGAATCTCCCTCATCGCCCGCGCCGTCGGGGCACTACCGCCGCGCGGTCGACCGCCTCATGCAGCTCGCCGACTTCGAGCGCGTCCGCCACAGCCCCGCGCACCGCACGTTCCGGCTCGACCGCATCCGCGCGCTCTTGCGGCGGCTCGGCGACCCGCACCTGTCGGTGCCGACGCTGCACGTCACCGGCACCAACGGCAAGGGCAGCACCTCGGCGATGCTCAGCTCGCTGCTGGAGGCGCACGGCCTGCGAGTGGGGCTGTACACTTCTCCCCATCTGCTGCGGGTGACCGAGCGCATCCGCCACGGTCTCGACCCGATCGAACCGGCGGCGTTCGCGGGCCTAGTCGACGCGGTCTGGGGACCGCTGCGACAGGTCGCGCGGGACACGCCGTTCGGCGAGCCGACCACGGTCGAAGCGCTCACCGCCATGGCGTTGCTCGACTTCCGGCGGGCCGGAGTCGACGCGCAGGTGATCGAGGTCGGTCTGGGAGGCGAACTCGACTCCACCAACGTGGTGAAGCCCTCGGTCTGCGCGATCACCAACATCAGCTTCGATCACGTCGCCGTGCTCGGCCCCACGATCGAGAGCATCGCCCGCGCCAAGGCCGGCATCATCAAGCGCGGCGTGCCGGTGGTGCTGGCGCCGCAGATGGAGGGGGCGCTGGAGGTCGTCCTGGGCGCGGCCGCCCGGCAGCACGCGCCGGTGACCCAGGTCGGCGGCGGCGTCCGCTGGTCGGTGGACGCCGCCGCCGGCGACCACCAGCGGCTGCTGGTGGAGACGCCGCGCGGGCGCTATCGGGTCGATCTGCCGCTCGCCGGCGACTACCAGGGGGAGAACGCCGCAGTGGCGGTCGCCGCCGGCGAGATCTTCCTGGGCGAACGCCTTGATCCGCAGGCGGTGCTGCGCGGCCTGGCGGCCGTACGCTGGCCCGGCCGGCTGGAGCGCATGCGGTGGCGCGGCGTGCAGGTGATCGTCGACGGGGCGCACAGCCCGTACGCGATGCAGCGTATGGTCGGCGCGCTGGCCGGACGGGTCGATCCGGAGCGCACCGTCGCCGTGGTCGGCGCCCTTGCTGGCCACGACTTGGTGGAGACCCTGCAGCCGCTGCGCCGCCTCACCGGCCGCGCCTACGCGGTTCGGTCGCACCACCCGCGCGCCGAGGCCGCGTCGGCGGTCGCCGCGGCGCTGCGGCAGGAGGGATTCGCGGTGCTGGGCGGCGGCAACGACATCGCCGCCGTCGCCGGCGCGGCGGCGGACGGCATCGGCGCGGACCGCCGGCCGCAGACCGTCATCGCCACCGGGTCGCTATCGGTGGTCGCCGAGGTGATCGCCTGCGTGCGCGGCGTGCCGGTGGAGACCTATCCGACCATCCGCGGCCGCTCGACGGACCGTGCGGCGCGGCCCGCGTCCCGGTGAGTGTCCTGATGAGCGTCGCGTTGCGGAGCCGCGCATGACCGGCTCGGCGATCCTGGCGCTCTATCTGGCGCTGTTCGCGCTGCAGCGGGTGGTGGAGACCGGCCTGGGCATCCTCAACCTGCGCCACGGACACGCGCAGAGCGCTCCCCCGCCAGCGCTCGCCGGGGCGGTGGATGGCGCCACCCACGCGCGCATGCGCGACTACTCCCAGGCGCGCGGCCGCTTCGCGCTGCTGGCCGACTCCGTATCGGCGGCCGCAGTGCTGGCGGTGGTGCTGAGCGGCGTGCTCGGCACCACCGACGCCGCGGTGGGCCGGCTGGCGCTGCACCCCTATCTGGCCGGAGGGCTCTACGTGCTGGCCGTCGGCGCCTTCTTCACCGTGCTGGGCATACCGGCGTCGCTGTACTCGCAGTTCGTGATCGAGCAGCGCTTCGGCTTCAACCGGACGACGCTCCGGCTGTTCCTGCTCGACCGCCTGAAGGGCGGCCTCATCTCCCTGATCCTCGGCGCGGTCGTGCTGCTGGTGCTGTTCGCCTTCATGGACCGCGCCGGCAGCCTCTGGTGGCTGTACGCGGGCGGCGTCATCATCGCCTTCCAGGTCGTGCTGCTCATGCTCTATCCGACCGTGATCGCGCCGCTGTTCAACCGCTTCGTCCCGGTCGGCGAAGGCGAGGTGCGCGCGCGGCTGGCGGCGCTCGCCCGGCGGTTGGGCTATCGCCTGCGCGGCATCTTCGTGATGGACGGCAGCAAACGCTCCCGGCACAGCAACGCCTATTTCACCGGCCTGGGGCCGGTGAAGCGCATCGTGCTGTTCGACACGTTGCTCGATCAGCTCGACGCCGGCGAGATCGAGGCGGTGGTGGCGCACGAGATCGGCCACGAGCGTCTGCGGCACATACCGCAGCGGCTGGCGTTGTCGGTGGCGGCCACCGTGGCCGGGCTCGGAATCCTGAGCCTGCTGCTCGATTACGCACCGCTGTTCGCAGCGTTCGGCATACGCGAGCCCAGCCACCACGCGGCGCTGGTGCTGTTCAGCCTGCTGGCCGGGCCGTTCACGTTCTGGCTGGGACCGCTGTCGGCGCTCTGGTCGCGCCGCCACGAGTACGCCGCCGACCGGTTCGCGGCGGCTGTGGTCGCGTCGCCCCGGCCGCTGGCCGGCGCGTTGATCAAGCTGAGCCGGGACAACTTGGCGAACCTGTCCCCGCACCCCTGGTACAGCTTCTACCACTACTCGCATCCGACCCTGGTCGAACGGCTGCAGGCGCTCCGAGCTTGACCTGCCGGCTGTTTTCCGTGTTGTCTGCACGCGCGTCCTCAGGGGAGGGCCCATAGCTCAGTCGGTTAGAGCGGCGGACTCATAATCCGTTGGTCCAAGGTTCGAGTCCTTGTGGGCCCACAACGTCATCGGAAACAACGGCCCGCTGGCCGCCGGCCGGGCCGTGAGTCGGCAGCCGCGCGGTCAGGTCCCCCCCCCCCGGCCCGGGGCCCGGGGAATTCGTGCCGGATCACCTGCGCAAGCGCGTGGCGCAGCGGGAACGGCGGCCGGAACCCGATCGCCTGCGCCTGCTTGGCCGAGAACGTGGTGGTACTGCAGAACTTCCTGACCCGCACGGCGCTGATCGGCAGCGTCCTGCCGGTTACAGCCGCCGCCAGATCGCAGGCCATGCCGCCCAGGTAGCCGATCGCGTACGGCAGCCGGACGCCGCCGGCCGGTGGCATGCCCAGCGCCTGCCGCACGGTCTCCACCAGCTCCTGCGTCGACAGGTCGGGCTTGTCCGCGTAGTTGAACAGGTGCGTGCCCGCTCCCCGGTCCATGACCGCCGCCAGGAACTCGGCCACATTGCCGACGTAGGCCATCGACTTCCGGTTGAGGCCGCGGCCGATCATCAGGAACCGGCCGGTGCTGATCTGGCGCATGAGATGGTAGACGTTGCCGCGGTTCCCCTCGCCGAATACCACCGACGGCCGGACGATCGCCAGCGACCGGTCCTCCGGCGCCTCCGCCTGCCAGGCACGGTGCATCTTCTCAGCGCGCAGCTTCGACCGGCCGTACGGATTGACGGGCGCCGGAGGGTGAGACTCCGTCGCGCCGGGAGCGGCCAGGCCGTACACGGATGCCGTGCTGGTAAAGACGATCCGGTCGATCCCCAGGTCCCGGCAGGCGCTGCACACGTTGGCCGCGCCGGCGACGTTCACCTCATCGTAGCGCGACGCCGGCTTGATGTTGTCGCGATGGACCGCCGCCAAGTTGTAGACCGCCTCGGTCCCTTCCAGGGCAGTGGTCAGGGCCGCGCGATCGCGCGCGTCCGCGCGCCGGTACGCGGCAACGCCGGCCAAGTCGCCGGGAACCACGTCGACGACCGTGACGTCGTGCCCGGCGCCGCGCAGTATGCTCACCAGCCGCCGGCCGATGAACCCGGCCCCTCCGACGATCGCTATCGCAGCCATGCCATGCCGGCGTCAGCCGGCGCTCTCTTGCCGCGGACCGGCATGGTATATTCGGCCGACCAATGGCCGCTCCGCTGGTATCCGTCATCATGCCCAGCTTCGACGCTGAGCGCTTCATCGCCGAATCGATCGATTCCGTCATCGCGCAGACGGTGGAGGATTGGGAGCTGATCGTCGTCGACGACGCCTCCACGGACGCCACCACAGCCATCGTCGCCGACTATCGGCGGCGCGATTCCCGCATCCGCCTGATCCCGCAGCAGACCAATCGGGGCGTCGCGACGGCCCGCAACCTGGGGCTCGACCAGGCGCAGGGCGAGTTGGTCGCCTTCATCGACAGCGACGACGTCTGGTATCCTGAGAAGACCGCGAAGCAGGTAGCCGCCATGGATCGCTCGCATGCGGACCTATCCTACACCGCCTATGAGCGCCGGCGCGATGGCCGTCCGGCCGGCATCGTCGCCGCGCCCGCCACGATACGGTACGATGAATTACTGCAGCGCTGCGTGATCGGGTGCTCGACCGCGCTGGTACGGCGCGCCACCTGCGGCGCGGTCAGGATGCCGCCGATCAGGCGCCGCCAGGATCACGGCTTTTGGCTGGAGCTGCTGCGCGACGGGTCCCGGACCGCCGTCGGCGTCAACGAGCCACTGGTCTCGTACCGCCTGCACGGCGCTTCGCTCTCCGCCAACAAGCTGGTCTCCGCCGCATATTCGTGGAAGCTGCTCCGGCAGATCGAACGGGTGCCGTTCGCCAAGGCGGTGCGGCTCTTCGGCGGATACGCGGCCGACAGCCTAATGCTTCGCTTCCGGTGGTCGATGCAGCGGAAAACCGCTTGCGGCAATGCCGCTCCCGGTCGTTGAGCGGGCGATCCGTCAGGTTCCGTTCCCTGCCATCCCGTTCCCCGGCCTGCAGCCGGCCAGCGCCGCCAGCGACCGCCGCAGATCGGCGGTGCCGCCGTCGGTGTGGGCGTATGCGGCGGGCGGCAGCCTCTGCATGTTCGCGCGCCACCGCCGCCAGTGCGCGGCGGTCACGCCGCGCAGCTCGCCGGCCGCCCGATCGACGTCGGCCGCCTCGATGACGAGCCCGATGTCGTGCCCGCGCACCGCTTCCGCGTCGGCGGTGCCGGCCCTGACGATCAGCGGTTTCTTGAACAGGCACGCGTCGTAATACCGGTTCGAACGCGACCATCCGTGCGGGACCTCGGGCCGATAGCACGCCATGATCATGTCGGCGCTGCCGAACAGCGCCGGCAGATCGCCGGGATGATGGTACTCGCCCCGGTACTCCAGGCCGGCGATGCGGCGCACTCGCTGCGCGAACGAGTCGACGAAACGGCCGGGGATGCCGGCCAGCAGGAACGCGAACCGGCCGGGTTCCGACCGCGCCAACGCCTCGATCAGGCGCAGCGACCATTCGTCCTTCAGTATGCCGAAGTAGCCGATGCGCAGCGGCCGGCCCGTGCCCGGTCCGAACGCCGGCGCCGGATCGGGCGCCGGCGCGCCGGCCGCCGCGGCGAGCGCCGGCTCCACCTTGTTTTCCACCACGATCGCGGGCGTTTCAGTACGCAGCCAGCCGCGATAGTACGACAGATAGTGGGCGGAGGTGACCACCAGCAGCGCGCAGGCTTCGAGCGCGCGCTTGTCCAGCGCCCGAAACAGTCTGCCGCGCAGCCCGGCGGCCACCTGCAGGTCCCGTATGTCGGCGATCTCGGCGACCACGCGGACCTTCAACCGGACGCCGGCCGCAAGCGCCAGCAGCAGCAGGTCGGCGCCGAACGCGTACACCAGGTCGTTGCGTTTCATCGCGGCGCGCACCCTGAACACGCAGCTCAGGAGTCGCAGGCCGCGCCGCAGATAGCGCCGGTGGTCGACGCGTCCCAACGACTCGACGCGGCAGTCGAGGGCGCGCGCCGCAGCGCCGTAGCGTTCGAAGCCGATCGCTTCGACCGCGAATCCGCTACGCTGCAGCATGGCGACGCGCACCCCGTTGTGCGCATCCGCCAGCGAGGACAGGACGCAGAGAATCCGGGCCGATGTCATCGGATCAGGCTCGGCCGGCACGATACCACGTAATCGGGATGGGCGGCTTCGGGCCGCAGCGAACGCGCTACGCACTCGCGCCGGGCGTGCTATCGTTGTGCAATGAAGAGGGCGCGCCGGCGAACGCCAGCGTCGATTTCGTGAACGATAGACCGAAGAGTTGCCGGCGTCGTGCGCTTTGATGCGGGTCGGCGGCTCCGCGCGATCGAGTCGGAAGCGTCGTTGCTGCGGACGTTGCAACGGGTCGCGTTGCGGGCGTTCAACAAGCGCTGGACGGTCCGGTGGTCCCTCCGCTCCCGGCTCCGATCGGCGCTGCGCGGCTTCGGACTGCGACCGGCGCCGAGTCCGGCAGGGAGCGTCGCCGCCCGGCAGCGGGCGGTTGCGCGCGAGTCGGTGCCCGCCTTCGATCTGCGGGCGGACAACCCCGTGCACTGGCCGCGCGACGTCGGCGCCCGGGTGGCGGCGCTGGGGCCGCTCGTGCGGTTGCCGCCCGGGATCAGGGCGGACCGCGCCGTCCGGCGCCGCGACCCGCTCCTGCTGCGCCGGTACCATCACGTGGAGGACGCGACGGCGTTCCACGCCGATCCCGTCACGCGGGCCGGCGATCTGGCCCGGCTGGCCGCCGGCGGCGTGGTGGTGCGCGCGGCGGACGCCGACCCCCGGCTGGGGGCGCTGCTCGGCGATGAACTGCATCGGCTGATGACCGCCGAGGTGGACGCCCTCGATGCCGGCGCGCGCGAGTTGCACAGCATCGCACTGCGGCGCGCGGCGCTGAGGAACCACTCTTCGTGGGCGCGGGACTCGGCGAACCTGCCGCACGTGTCGATCCTGCTGGCGACGCGGCGGCCGGCGCTGTTGCCGCAGGCGCTCGCCGCGGTGGCGGGGCAGACCTATCCGCGGCTGGAGCTGGTGCTGGCGCTGCACGGGAACGAACGGGCGTTCGCGGGCGCCGAACGGTGCGTGGCCGAGCTGCCGCTCCCGTACCGGATCGTGCCGGTGTCGGGCAGCGCGCCGCTCGGGGCGGTGCTGAACGCCGCGGTCGCGGCGGCCGGCGGAGCACTGCTGACCAAGATGGACGACGACGACCGGTACGGCGCCGACCACGTCTGGGATCTGGTGCTCGCGCGCGAGTACTCGCGCGCGCAGTTGGTCGGCAAGGGCGCCGAGTTCGTCTACCTTGCCGCGTCACACCGGACGATACACCGCTTTCGAGGGCAAGGAGAGGCGTATCGGGATTATCTGCAAGGCGGTACGATGCTGATCGCGCGGGATGACCTGGAGCGGGTCGGCGGCTGGCGGAACGTGCCGTGCGGGGTAGACTTGGCGTTGATCGAGGATGTCCTGCGCGCCGGCGGGGCGGTATATCGGACCCATGGAGCCGGACATCTGCTGGTCCGGCACGGCGACCGCCACACCTGGGACGCGGGCGACGACTACTTCCTGTCGATCGCCGATGGCGTCAGCCGCGGCTGCAACGCGGCGATCGCCGGCCTCCCGAACCGGTGACGGTCATGGCCGGACGGCGCTACGGACCAGCTCCCGCGTTGCGAGCTGTCTATCGGCCTGGCCGGCGTGCGGCTGCCGAGTTCTCGACCCGCTCGTCCACTCCCCGGCGTCCGGCGCGCGGGCTCATGCACAGGCCGAGGACGGTCCACTGCAGCACGCCGATGCTCACGGCGTTCTGCAGCAACGTGATGCCGAAGATGTTGGTGATGATTACGCTCGTCAGGACGGCCAGCCCGAGCGCTCGCAGCGCGCCGTCCTCCTGCCGGTGCAGCACGGTCCACAGCGACGCCAGGAGCAGGAAGAACGCGGCCAGCCCGACGGCGCCGGTCTGCATTGCTATCTGCAGGAACTGGCTGTGCGTCGAGAACGTGATCGCCGACACGTCGCGCAGGATCGTTCCGGCGCCGTAGCCGAAGTATGGTTTTGCCAGAATCAGATCCAGTACGACCGGCCAGAACAGCGCGCGAGGAGTCTGCACCGACAGGCCCAGGGCAAACGTCCCCCCGCCGACGATACCGATGAGATACTCCGACAGCGCAGTAAGAAAGACGGTCACGTAGACCGAGCACAGAAACAGCGCGAGCAACGGCAGGTACGCCAACCAGGGACCTGCCCTGCGCGTATGGTAGAACCAGAGGAACGCCGGTATCAGTCCCAGAGCCGACGCGATCTGGATTCTGGCGGACGCTGCGTATGCCACCAGAAACCATCCCAGGACGGCGGCGCCGAGCGCCAGCCACACCGGTGCGGCGCGCCGCCGGATCGCCACGCAGGCGAGCAGCAGGAAGACCTGAGCCAGCGCCGCGGCGTATTGATAGATACGCCAGTTGAACGACGCCTCCTCATCTCCCAGCCGGTCATAGGGAAAGTAGGCGACCCGCGCCGACAGCGCGACGCCGGCGCAGACCAGCAGGACCGCGAAGCCCGCGGAGCCGGGCAGCTGCTCGCCGTACTGGTATATCGCGGCGACGTAGATGGCGATGAGCAGGATCACGCCGGTATGGACCGCCGCGCGCGGTTCCGGGTCGCCCAGCGTGGAGACCGCGTACACGGCGAACAGCGCGGCGAATGCCGCCAGGACCGGCCGGAAGCCGCGCGCCAGGCTGCGGTCGAGCAGAAACGGCACCAGACAGGAGGCCAGCGCGCCGGCAAGCAGGATGTCGCCGAGCGCCGAGTCGTACAGGTCGGTCGCGGCATTCAGCGCGGCGGCGAGCGCCCCCAGCGAGATCGTGAATGACGCGACGACCTGATGGCGCATGGGCCGGACGACTCCCTTCAGCGATCGCTCCGGCCGCGGATGGTGTTGAGCAGCAGGGCCGCTACGATCCCGACGGCCAGGAACGCGAAGAACGCGACCATGAGCGTCCGGCGCCGTGCCGGACCATCCCTCAGGTCCGGAACCTCCGCCCACTCCAACACCTGAAAGACCGGCTCCTGTCCCTTGACCTGCAGCTTCGCAAGCTCATGTTCCCGTGAAAGGAGTTTGAAGATCTCGATCTGAACCGCTTGTTCGAGGCGCAAACGGGCGAACTCCTGCGCGAGCTCCGGTAGCTCGCTCTGCGCCGGGAGCTGCCCGCCGTCGTATTCCTCGTATCCCGACTCCATCTCATCGACGAGCTCCCGGAGATTATCGCGGTCCTCTTTCAGCACCAGCAGCGCGGAGTCGTTGTTCGGAGCTACCTCGTCATAGGTCTGAATCTCCACTTCCTTCAACAGGAGTCTGGTGTTCAGGTCGGCGATCCGACGGACGTATTCCCGCGCCAGCTCGTTCACATCCAGCACGCCGTGACGCGCTTGGAAATCCTTGATGAGTTCCGCATATCGTACGATCTGCTGTTCCACTTCGCGATGTCGCTCGGCGACCAGATCGAGTTTGGTAGCGCTCCGTTTTTCGCCGATCTTGTCGAACCGTTTGCCGAGTTCCTCCACCATGTAGTTGACGATATCGGCGGCGAATTCCGGATCGGAGCTCCGGTACGAGATGCTCAGGGTTCTCGCCGATAAGTCGTAATCGAACGTGGCCTTGGTCAGAAAACGGAGCCGGACCCGGCCGCGGACATCCTTGATGATACGGTAGCGTTCGGCCAGATTGAACTTGTCGGCGACGGCGTCGATCGTCGATTTGCTGTTCAAGAGGGTGATGGCAAGCCGCATGTTGTTGAGTTGTCCCGGCAGCAGGCCGGAAAGCGAGGGCGAGTTGAGCAGACCGCTCAACTCCGCGTCGAAGTTGGGCGTACTGACCACCCGGGGCACCAGGAGCAGCGCTTCGGCACGATAGACGTTGGGCAGCGGATTCCGGTCCTCAGGAAGTATCAGCGAGAGAATCAGGTATATCAGTACGAGGGTCGTACCGGCGGCGGTGACGGCGAAGATCAGCCAGCGGTACCGCCAGAGGACGCCGGCCAGGTACCGGAGATCGTAGGGGGCGTCCGGCGCCGGCTGCCGCGGCGGCTCTCCGTCGCCGGGTCTATCGCTCATTTCGCGGATGATACCTATGCGCCGCGGCGGCGGCTACCGGACCGGCCCGCCGGTCGGGCGCGCGCATTTTGCTTTGCGCACGTGGACGCCGCCGGCGACCAGCCGAGCCGCGCCGCCGATGATCGACGAACACTCGCGAAACGCGGCGTCCAGCGTCCGCTCGCTCGCGGGGCTGAGCGCCGGGCGCTCCGTCCGCAGGGGGACGAACAGCAGCCGCTGCAGGAACGCCGTATCCTTGAGCGACTGCAGCGTGCGCCTGAACCCCAGACGCCGCATGACGGTCCGTACCAGCGTCGCGGCGCTGGCCAGCGCGAGGTTCCTCGGCGCCACCGATTCGTTGACGGCCTGCGACGCCGGGTTTGCGAACGGAGCGCTGCCGCAGAGCGACGTCAGGACGCCGAGACAGGACCGCGTGTCCCGCGTGAGTGCGTCGAAATCGATGAACAACAGGTCGGCGTCGAGGGCCAGCAGACGGCGCACGTCAGCCGGCGTCAGGCACTCCCGCACGATGCGCTTTTCCAGCGTCCGGGCGCCCATCCACACCGCCGGTCGGCCGCGGCTCTTGGCGTAGCGGATCATGGAAACGGCGCGGTCGCGGTGGTTTCGCAACAGCGCGACCAGCAGGATGCGGGTGCCGCGGCTGCGCAGCGCTTCGACGCCGCCGGTGAGCCGGGCGTCCCGGTAAGCCAGATTCGCGACGTCGACCAGGAGCCGGCCCGAGTCGGCCACCGAGCGGTACCGGCGGTCGAACAAGCGCGGCGACCGGTAATAGTAGCCCTCCTTGATCTCCGGGAACGCGTAGTCGGGGTGCTGCTTCAGGAGATCGTACAGAAAGGTGCTCCCGGACCGGCCCGGTCCCACCACCAGCAGGTAGTCGTACCGCAGGCTCATGCCCGGTCTTGCGGGGCTATGAATTGACGGTCAGGACCAGCGACACGATCGACAGCATCAGCGACCCCACCGCCGCCACCGGCACGATGATCCTGCTCAGGAAGGAATCCGCCGGCACGAAGACCTGGTCGTCCGGCGCCAGCGGCGCCGAACGTTCCTTCTGCCGCCCCGACGCGTCGGTCACCGTCACCCCGCCCGCGTCGCCGTTCGCGACGACGCCGCCGGCGCGGCGGATGTAGTAACCGGCGGTCCGGCCCGGCAGGTACGAGAACACGCCGGGGGCATGCACGGAGCCGGCCACGGTGACCGCCAGCGGGCGCACCGGGATGACGATCGTGTCGTACGGCTCGAGCGGCAGGTCGCCGTCCCTCCCCTCCTTGAACAGCAGCCGCTCCAGGTCGACGGCAAGGCGCTCGTCGCCGCGCATCACGTAACCGGCGCGGAGGTCGGCGTCGTCGCGGATGCCGTTGCGCAGGGGGAACAGGATGTCGAACGCGGTGGCGTCGCGATGGTACGGCACCACGCGACGCGTGGTGCCGGTGTCGCGCTCCTCCTGCATGGTCGTGGTCTCGATCTGTTCGACGTCCCCGGTCGTGCGCGTGGTGGCCACCGTCGTGGGGGGCGACAGCGCTCCCTCCACGTAGACGACCGGGACGGGCCGGCCGTGGACCACCACGGAGTCTTCGTCGCGCAACGGCGTGGCGCCGCCGGAGCGGTAGTCGACGGCGATCGACCGGGGCGCGGCGCGGCCGGGGCTCTGCCGGGTGATCGTCACGCGGGACGGGTCGGCCTGCGAGGTGAGCCCTTCCCCGTATCGCTCGATCAAATCCTCGAGTTCCTCGCCGTCCAGGAGCTGATAGGTTCCCGGCCTGCGGACTTTGCCTGCGAGCCGAACCTCCCGCTCGCGCGCGCGGAACGTGATGGTCGCCCCCGGCGTCAACAGCGGGTTGTGGGTCAACTCGCCGAACCGCTGCCAGCGAAACAGATCGTAGAGCCGCCGCTGGCCGTTCGCCGATTCGACGTCGATCCGGCGGATCGACGTATAAGGCGTGCGGACCTCCGGCACGACGTCGTTCAACCGCGCCAGCGGGCTCACGGTGAGCTGCTGCGCTTTCGTGACCTCGCCGCGCAATGCCACCTCGAAGCGCCGCGCCGGGATGACGATGCGGTCCATGGGCGCAAGCTCGCGGTCGCCCGCGCGGGACCCGCCGTGCAGCAGCGCATCCAGGTCGATCGGCTCCTCCGGCGCGCCGAGGCGGGCGAAGGTGGCGTTGGCCAAGTCGGCGCCGGGGACGATCGACTTGCTTAGCGCCCGCAGGGCGTCGAACAGCGTCTCCCCCGGCCGGTACCGGTGGGTGATCCGCTCGCTCGCCGACCCCATGGCGCCTTCGAAGAACACCGCCGGCCGCAGCGCGTCCCGGCTGACGACCACCACCACGTCGCCGTCGCGCAGCGGCGTGCGGGCCAGCTCCAGGTCCCACGCCGCGTAGCGTGTCGTGCCCCGCTCATCGGCCCGGTACCCGCTGCTCGACGGCAGCGGCGCGCCGTCGCAATCGAAGAGCGCGTCGATCGCCGCGGCGCGGCCGCCGGCGTCCGATCCCGGTGCGGGCGCCTCGCCGAGACTGTCGATGCGCACCCGCTGCAGGTCGGCTCGCGGCGTAAAGTCGTCGGCGAACGCGACGAGGTCGGCAAGCCCTTCGCGGTCCAGGAGGTGGTAGGTGCCGGGCCGCCGCACCTCGCCGCGGATCTCGACCGAACGTGCGCGCCGGCTCACGCAGATGCGGTCGCCCGGCTTCAGGTACGGGTCCTGCTGCCGGATCCCGAACCGCTGCGCGCGGAACAGATCGAACACCTCGACGCCGCCGTCCCGCTCGATGCGTACGTCGCGGACCGACGCGTGCTCGGTCAGTCGGTCCGCCAAGGCCTCGCTCAGGCGGCCCAGTCCCCAGGCGGCGGCATAGCCGGCGGTCTCGACCGCGCCGCGCAGGTGCACCTCGAAGGTGCCGACGGCGGTCAGGAGCAGCGACGGATTGCTGCCCGGGTAGGCGGCCTCGACCAGCTCCACGATCCGGCGCCGCAGGACGTCGAACCGCACGCCGCGTCCATCTTCCGCCCCGAACGCGCCGAGGTCGACGGCGTAGTCACCGCGGACGATGACCTGCCGGCTGACGCGCGTGACCGCGCCGGCGCGCGCTGCCGTGGCGGGCAGGTACGACAGGAGGTACGTATCGCCGGGCGTCACGGGGTATTCGGGCGCGGCGAGCGCCAGCGGCAGTCGCTCCAAGCGCTCGGATCGCTCCTCCTGCGCCGAGGCCGGTCCGAGCCCCGCCAGCAGGACGGCGGCGAGCAGGCATGCCGGCGCGTGACGGCAGACCGCCGCCCCCGTCTCCCGGAACGTCATCGGCGCTCATGGTACCACACCGGCGTGGCGCGCGGGCTTTCAGGAACCGCCGCGTCAGGGGACTACTCGATGATGCCGCCTGCCTCCAGGGCGGCCGCGATCGCGCGGGCGGCGCCGCCGGGCGGGGTGCGCGTCGTGTCGATGACGATCTCCGGCGCGGCCGGCGTCTCGTAGGGCGACGAGACGCCGGTGAAGTCGGCGATCTCGCCGCGCGACGCCTTGGCGTACAGGCCCTTGGGATCGCGCCGGCGGCACTCGGCGAGCGGACACTGCACGTACACCTCGAGGAAGCGGCCGTGCGGCACCGTGTCGCGGGCGGCGCCGCGCACCTCCGCGGTAGGCGATATCAGCGCGCAGATCACCACGTGCCCGGCGTCGAAGAACAGCCGCGCGGCGTGCGCGGCTCGCCGCACGTTCTCGCGCCGGTCCTCCATGGTGAAGCCCAGGTCCCCGCACAGGCCGTGCCGCAGGTTGTCGCCGTCGAGCACGGACGCCGATATCCCCCGCCCGAACAGCATCCGCTCCAGGTGCGCGGCTATGGTCGACTTGCCGGCGCCGGACAGCCCGGTCAGCCATACCACCGCCGCCCGATGGCCGTTGCGCGCCTCGCGATGCTCGCGGGTGATGCGGCTCGCTTCGGCGCTGACGTGTGCTTCGCCCAACTGCTCGTATGGCCGCCGCGGAACCGGGACGACTGCCATCGCGCGCTTACCGTGGCCGGCCGCCGGTGCGCTGTCAAATCCGAGGAGGGCGCCACGATTGCCGATTCCCGATGCTATGATCGGCACGGAGTGAGATCGTTCCGCGAGGCGCTGGCAGGCGGCGGGGTGCTGCTCTATGACGGCGCCTTCGGCACCGAGCTGTTCGCGCGTGGCGTCGACCTGCCGAACAGCGCGCTCGCCACCGAGCGCCGTCCGGACGTGGTGCGCGCGGTCACCGCCGACTATATCGAAGCGGGGAGCGACCTGGTGCAGACCAACACCTTCGTCGCCTCGCCGCTGCACCTGAAGATGGCCGGCCGCAGCGGCGCGGACGCCGGTCCGATCGTGCGCGCGGCGGTGCGGCTGGCGCGGGAGGCGGTCGCGGCCGCAAGCCGCCCGGCCTACGTCAGCGGCTCGATCGGCCCGTCGCCGGGCGCGATCGAGGCGGACGCCGGGGACACCTCGTTCGGCATCCCGGACGTGGAGGTGCGCCGGGCGCACCGCGCGGTGGCCGGCTCGCTGGCGGAGGCGGGAGCCGATCTGCTCTGCATCGAGACAATGTTTTCCGCCACCGAGGCGGCGATCGCGGTCGACGAAGCGCGCGCGTTCGGCGTACCGATCGCGGTCAATCTGACGTTCAAGTACACGCGCGACCGGCGGAGCGGCGCGACCGTGTACCGCACCGACTGGGGCCACTCGGCGGGCGACCTGCTCGACCTGCTGGCGTCGGGACGGTACAGCGCGGACGCCAGCGACCTGCTGCCGTTCGTGGACGTCATCGGCGTGAACTGCGGCGCGGAGCAGCGCCGCGCCGAGCACACCGGCATGCCCTACGCCGCCGAGGCGATACGCCAGCTCGCCGCCGCGCTGGCCGAGCGCGGCATCGCCGGCAAGACCCTGATGGCGTACCCCAACGCCGGCATGCCACGCTTGGCCGCCGGCGCCGCCCGCTACGACCACACCCCGGAGCTGATGGCGGCCGAGGCGCCCGCCGTGGTGGCGGCCGGCGCCTCGATCGTGGGCGGCTGCTGCGGCACCGGCCCCGCGCACATCCGCGCCATCCGCGCCGAGCTGCGCGGCCGCTGAACCGCGCCGCGCCGGCCGGCGGACCGCTATACTGAATCGATGGCCGCCGGACCGAAAGCCGCCCCGCCGCCGGCGTCTCAGCCGCAGGCATTCCGGCACTGGGCGGACGCCGCCGCCGAACGGATCGTGCGCACGCGCGGCGAGCGGGACCGCTACGTGCTCGCGGCCGGCATCACCCCATCCGGCGTCGTCCACTTCGGCAACATGCGGGAGATCATCACCCCCGAGCTGATCGCGCGCGCGCTGCGCCGGCTCGGGTATGCGGTCCGCTTCATCTACCTGTGGGACGACTACGATCCGTTCCGGAGCGTGCCGGCCAACCTTCCCGGCAGCGGCTGGGAGCGCTGCCTCGGCATGCCGCTGGCCGAGATGCCCGATCCGTACGGCACCGCAGGCAGCTACGCCGGCCACTTCGCGGGCGTTTTCCAGGAGCGGATGGCGCCGCTCGGCATCGCCCCGGAGTGGATCTCGCAGGCGGAGCTCTATACCGGCGGCGCGTATGCCGCCGGAGTGCGCACGGCGCTTGCGCACCGCCACACGCTGCGCGAGCTGCTGAACCGGTACCGCGAGCGGCCGCTGGCCGGCGACTGGTGGCCGGTGGAGATCTACTGCCGTTGCGGCGCCGGCCTCGCCGGCACCGTTCCGGTGGAATGGGACGGCGCCGACGCGCTCACCTACCGCTGCTCGGCCTGCGACCGCCTGCGGGTCGCCGATCTGCGCCGCGGCGACGGCGTCAAGCTCGGCTGGCGGGTCGACTGGCCGATGCGCTGGGCGTACCACGGCGTCGACTTCGAAGCGGCCGGCAAGGACCACCACTCCGCCGGCGGTTCCTGGGACACCGCCGTGCCGATCGCGCGCGAGGTGTTCGGCGTCGCGCCGCCGGCCACGCTCAAGTTCGACTGGATCAACGTCCGCGGCGCCGGCACCATGGCGTCTTCGAGTGGCCGGTTGATCTCGGTCGCCGACGCCCTGGCGGTCTATCAGCCGGAGGTGGTCCGCTACCTGTTCGCGCGCACCCGTCCGGACCGCGAGTTCGAGATCTCCTTCGACCTCGACGTGCTGAAGACCTACGAGGACTACGACCGCGCCGGGCGGATCTATCGCGGCGCGGAGCCTGCGGCGGAGGCGCGGCGCGCCCGCGAGGGGCGGGCGATCGAGCTGAGCGAGGTGGCGTCCGGCCGTCCGGTCCCGGCCGGGCAGGCGGCGGTCTCGTTCCGCCATCTGTGCAACCTGCTGCAGATCGGCGACGGCGACATCGACCGGGTGGTCGACGGCCTGCCGGCCGGCGGCCGGCAGCGCGCCCGCGCGCAGTGCGCCTGGCATTGGATCACCACGCACGCACCCGAGGGGTTCCGCTTCCGACTCCGCGCTGCCGATGCGCCGCCCGCGCCGGTCAGCGCGCCGGTGGCCGCCGCCGCCGCCGGCCTGCGCCGGCAGCTTGCCCGGCCGGCCGGCTGCGCGCCGCCCGACCCGAAGGCGCTGCACCGGGCGATCTACGACCTGGCCGCCGCGCACGGCCTGGAGGCGCGGGAGCTGTTCGTGGAGCTCTACCGGATCCTGATCGACAAGGATCGCGGCCCCCGGCTGGCCGAGTTCATCCTCGCCACCGGCGTCTCCCGCATCGACGCGCTGCTCGCCAACGTCACGGTGCGATGAGCGGCTCCCTCAAGGCGGAGATAGCGCGCGTGGCGGTAGCGTCGCTGGTCCGCGACGGCCAGCGCCTGGGGCTGGGATCGGGCTCCACCGCGCTGGAGGTGATCCGCCGCGTCGGCGCCGAGGCGGCGACCGGACGCTTGGCCGGACTCGCCTGCGTGGCGACCAGCCGGCAGGCGCAGATCGCCTGCTGGGAGCACGGCTTGTCGCCGGTGGGGCTGAGCGACCCGTCGGTGCGCGGCGAGGTCGACCTGCTGATCGACGGCGCCGACGAGGTCGATCCCCGCTGGCGGCTGACCAAGGGCGGCGGCGCCGCGCTGCTGACCGAGAAGATCGTGGCCGCCGCCGCCGCCCGCTACGCGGTCGTGGTCGACGCCGGCAAGCTGGTCGTCCGCCTGGGCTCGCGCCGCCCGGTGCCGGTGGAGGTGGTGCCCGCCGCGCTGCCGGTGGCGCAGCGCGCGCTCGCCGTGCTGGGGCTGGCGGGGACCGTGCGCGAGGCGGTCCGCAAGGCCGGTCCGGTGATTACCGATCACGGCAACCTGATCGTCGACGCACGGCCGTCCGGACCGTTCGATCCGCAGGAGGTCGAGGCCGCGCTCGCCGCTGTGCCGGGCGTGGTCTGCGTTGGTATCTTCACGCGGCCGGTCGACGACCTGTTCGTCGGCCGGGACGAAACCGACGTCACCCGGTACCGGCCGGGGGAGGATGCACATGCTGAGCGCAGGTGACCCGGCGCCCGACTTCTCGCTCCAGGATCAGGACGGCAACACCCACACCCTGGCCGACTTCGCGGGCCGGCAACTGCTGGTCTATTTCTACCCGCGCGCCGACACGCCCGGCTGCACCAGGCAGTCGTGCTCGGTGCGCGACCACGCGGCCGAGCTGGCCGCCAAGGGCATCGCGGTCGTCGGCGTCAGCCCGGACGGCGCGGCCGCGCAGAAGCGGTTCGACGACAAGTACTCGCTCGGCTTCCCGCTGCTCTGCGACACCGGGCACGCCGTGGCGAGCGCCTACGGCGCGTGGGCCGAACGCAAGGTGTTCGGCAAGATCGGGCTCGGCCTGATCCGCTCCGCCTTCCTGGTCGGCCCCGACGGCAGACTGCGCGGCGCGTGGTCGCCGGTGACGCCGGCCGACACCGTGCCCAACGCGCTGGCGGCAGCCGGGGGATAGCCGCGTGCACGCCGCCCTGCTGCTGTCCGGCGGCGTGGACAGTTCGGTGGCGCTGGTACGGCTGCAGGAGGCCGGCGCGCGCGTGACCGCCTTCTACCTCAAGGTGTGGCTGGAGGAGGAGTTGGCCGGCCTGGGCGACTGCCCCTGGCAGGCGGACCTGGAGTACGCGCGCGCGGTGTGCCGCCGCCGCGGCGTGCCGCTGCACGTCGTGTCGGTGCAGCAGGAGTACCTGGAGCGCGTGCTGGACTACGTCGTGCGCGAGCTGCGCGCCGGCAACACGCCCAGCCCCGACCTGTTGTGCAACCGCCACATCAAGTTCGGGGTGTTCGTCGACGGTTACGCGGCCGGCTTCGACGCGGTCGCCACCGGCCACTACGCGCGCGTGTCGCGCGCGCCGGACGGCCCGCGGCTGCTGACCGCTCCCGATCCGGTCAAAGATCAGACCTATTTCCTGGCGTACGTGAACCGGCGGCAGCTCGCCCGCGCCGCCTTCCCGATCGGCGACGCCTGCAAGGCGCGCGTCCGCGCCGAGGCGGCCGCCTCCGGCCTGCCGACCCGCGGCCGGCCCGACAGCCAGGGCATCTGCTTCCTGGGCCGCATCAGCTACCGCGACTTCGTCCGCCGCCGGCTCGGCGAGCTGCCGGGGCCGATCGTGGAGCGGGAGACCGGCCGCCTGCTCGGCCGGCACCGCGGCCACCACTTCTTCACGGTCGGCCAGCGGCAGGGGCTGGGGTTGGGCGACGGCCCCTGGTACGTGGTGCGCAAGGACGCGGCGGAGAACCGCGTCACGGTGAGCCGCACGCCGGCCGCGCACGCCGGCCGCGCGTTCACGGTGCGGGGCGCCAACTGGATCGGCGGCGGCCCGCCGAGCGGGGCGGCGCGCGTCAAGGTCCGCCACGGGCCGATTGCGCTTCCCTGCACGGTCATCCCGACCGCCGCCCCGGAACGGGTGGTGGTGCGCACCGGCCGCCCGCTGGCGGTCGCCTCGGGCCAGTTCGCGGTCCTCTACGATGGCGACGAGTGCCGGGGCGGCGGCGTGATCGAAGCGCCGGCGCCGTGAGCGGTACCGCCGGCGGCGGGGTTCCGGGGCGGGTCACGCTGGTCGGCGCCGGTCCCGGCGACCCCGGCCTGCTGACCGAGCGCGGCCGTGAGGCGCTGGCGGTCGCCGACGACGTCGTCTACGACGCGCTGGTCTCGGCGCGGATCGTCGCCGCCTGCCGCGGCCGGCGCCACTTCGTCGGCAAGCGCGCCGGGGTGCAGGCGCTGCCGCAGGCCGGCATCGAGGCGCTGCTGATCCGCCTGGCCCGCGCCGGCCGCCGCGTCTGCCGGCTCAAGGGCGGCGATCCGTTCCTGTTCGGCCGCGGCGGCGAGGAGGTGGAGGCGCTGGAGCGCGCCGGCGTCGAGTATCAGGTGATCCCCGGCGTGACCGCCGCCCTGGGGGCCGCCGCCTTCTGCGGCGCGGCGCTCACGCACCGCGAGCGCTCCTCCTCGGTGGCGTTCTGCACCGGCCACGCCGAACCGGTGCCGGTGCCGGCTACCGACACGATCGTCTATTACATGGCGGCCGCGTCGCTGGCGCGGGTCGCCGCCGCGGTGCTGGCCGCCGGCTGGCCGGCGGCCACGCCGGTGCTGATCGTGCGCGACGCCACCCTGCCGCAGCAGCAGAGTGCGGCGACCGACCTGGGCCGCATCCGGGACGGAGCGGTCAGCGCCGCGTCGCCGAGTGTGGTCGTGGTGGGCGGCGCTGCGGCGCTCGCCGCGGCGGGCGGCGGCTGGTACGCGCAGCGTCGCAAGGTGCTGGTCACCGGCCTGCGCGCCGAACCGTTCGCCCACCTGGGCGAGGTGATCCACACGCCGCTCATCGACACGGCGCCGGCCGCCGACCGGGCCGCGCTGCGGCGCGCGATCGGCCGCCTGGGCGCCGGCCCGGCCGCTTTCGACCACGTCGCGTTCGCCAGCCGCCCGGCGGTCGAACACTTCACCCGCGAGTTGCTCGACGACGGCCGCGACGCGCGCGCCCTGGCGGGCGTCGCCATCGCCGCGGCGGGCGCCGCGATCGCCGCGGCGCTCGCTCGCTTCGGCCTGCGCGCCGACGTGACCGGCGACGGATCGGGCGCCGGCGGGCTGGCGGCCGCCTGCGCCGCCGCCGGCGTGCGCGGCGCCCGCATCCTGCTGCCGGCCTCCGACCTGACCCGCCCCGCGCTGGCCGGCCGCCTGCGCGCGGCCGGCAACGAGGTGGAGGTGGTCACCTGCTACCGCACCGTGCCGCGGCCCGACCCGGTGCGGGAGGAGCTGGCCGGCATCGACGCCGCCGCCTTCTCCTCGCCGTCCGGCGTGGCCGCCTTCCGCGCCCTGTACGGCGGCGAGCTGCCGGACGGCCTGGAGCTGCTCGCCCTGGGCGAGCTGACCGCGCAGGCGGTTCGCGGCGCCTACCCGCGCCGCGCGGTGCGCGTCCTCAGCGGATCAGCCGCTCCAGGAGCGCGCGGTCGCGCCGCCAGTTGCGCTGCACCTTGACGCGCAGGTCGAGCCGCGCCGGCAGCCCCAGCACCGCGCTCAGCTCGGCCTGCGCGCCGCTGCGGATGGCGGCGATGCGCCGCCCTCGCTCACCGATCACGATCCCCTTCTGCGACTCGCGCTCGACGTTGAGGAAGGCGCGGATCCAGACGCCGCGCGGGCCGGTCTCCAGGTCCGCCACCGCCACGTAGATCGCCTGCGGCAGATCTTCGCGCGTGGCGCGGATGGCGTGGCTGCGGATCACCTCGCCAACCCGCAGCGCCTGCGGCTGATCGGTATAACGGTCGTCCGCGTACATCGGCGGGCCGACCGGGCTGAGCGCGATGAGCCGTTCGACCAGCTCCTCCACACCGTCGCCGCGCACCCCCGAGACGCGGTGCACGGGGCATCCGGCCAGCGCCGGAGGAACGGCGCCGGCGCCGCCGCGCCCCGCCGCCGCCGGCCGGTCGGCCTTGCCGAGCGCCACGACCACGGCGCCGTCGAAGCCGCGCGCCAGCGCGACGATGGCGTCCTCTTCCGCACCGCCGGCGCGCGACGGATCGATGACCGCCAGCGCCACGTCGACCTCGCGCAGCGTGGCGGCGGTGAGCGCCTGCAGGCGGGCGTCGAACGGCCGCGGCGAATCCTGGAAACCGGGCGTGTCGATCAGCAGAAGTTGGCCGCCGGGGCGGGTGGCGATGCCGCGGATGCGCGATCGCGTGGTCTGCGGCGACGGCGCGACGATCGTCAGGTCGTGCCCGCACATGCGGTTGATGAGCGTCGACTTGCCGGCCGACGGCCGGCCGATCACCGCCACGGCGCCGCTGCGGTGCGGACCGGCGGCGCCCGCGCTACCGATCGCGAACCTCCCGCGCGCGCGCCTGCCGCCGCTGCCGGCGCCGGCCGCCGGCAGCGGCGCCTTCGTCCGGGCCGCCTTCGTCCGCGCCGCTTCCCGCCGCGCGGCCGAGGTCGAGCGGCTCGGCGTGGAGGCGCATGGCGTCCAGGCGGTTGACCCGGCCGCTCAGGGTGAGCCGGCGGCGCAGCCCCCGCTCCATCAACAACAGCACGTCCTGGGTCAGTTCCTCGATGCGGTCGTTGCCGATCTCCGCCAACAGCGCGCCGTAGACCGACACCAGCAGGCGGCGCGCGTCGTGGTACCGGCCGACGCGGAAGGTGCGGCGGCGGCTGCCGTCCGACAGGATGGCGTCGATCATTTCGCCGACCGCCGCCAGCAGCCGGCGGCGGCGCCGGTCGCGCTCCTCCGGCGACGGGTAGCCGAAACGGCGCGCGCCGGTGAGCACGCCGAGCAGCAGCGGGTTGCCGCGCAGCCCCAGGGTGATGAACCGGTACAGCGCCTTGAGCTGGTTCATCGGGTTCTTGAACCGGGCGATCACCTGCCGCGCCTGCCGGATCCCCTGCTCGGCGGCGCGGTCCAGGATTACGCCGAAGAAGGTCTCCTTGTCCGGGAAGTGGTTGTAGAACGAGCCGGTCGAAACGCCCACGGCGTCGGCGACCTCGGCTATCGTCACGCCGCGGTAGCCGTGCTCGGCGAACAGGCGCTCGCCCGCCTGCAGAAGTTGCTCGCGGCGGCCCTTGCGGCGGGGCGCGGCTGCGGACGCCTCCAGCATAGCGGATGAATATTACGTTCAGATGTTCAATGCGGCTACCGCCCGATCCGCAGGAGATTTACCGGCCGCGGGCGCGAAAGGGGGCCGTCAGGCAATCCCCGGCCGGCCGGCCCCCACGCCGCCCGCCGGCGGCGATTGTCCGGCGCGGCGCGGACCGGTAAGGATGCCGCCCCATGATGAGCCATCTGCCCCTGAGCGACACGCCATGACCGATCTGTTCGCCAAGTGTCACGGCGACGGCGGGTACTTCGGCCGCTTCCGGACCGCCGGCGACCGGTACTTCTCGCAGCCGATCCTCGACTCCGCGCCCGGCCCGCACATGGTGTTCCAGGGCCGGCCGGTCATCATGTGGTCGGTCAACAGCTACCTCGGTCTGACCGGCAACGAGCGCATCCGCGAGCGGGCGCGCGGGGCGCTGGAACGCTACGGCACCTGGTCGCCGATGGGATCGCGCATGCTCACCGGCAACACGCCGGCGCACGTCGAACTGGAGGAGCGGCTGGCCGCCTACTGCGGCAAGGAAGCCGCGGTGCTCTTCAACTACGGCTATCTGGGCGTGGTCGGCACCATCTCCGCGCTGATCGGACCGCAGGACGAGGTCATCATCGACAAGCTGTCGCACGCGTCGATGATCGACGGCGCGGTGCTGGCCATGGCCGGCCGCCGCTTCCGGCCGTTCCGGCACAACGACCTCGACAGCCTGGAGCGGCAGCTCGCCGCTTCCGCCAAGCGCGAGCGCGGCGGCACCCTGGTGGTGGTCGAGGGGGTCTACGGCATGCGCGGCGACTTGGCCGACCTTCCCGGCATCTGCGGCCTGGCCAAGCGCTACGGGGCGCGGGTCTACGTGGACGACGCGCACGGCTTCGGCGTCATGGGCGCGACCGGCCGCGGCACCGGCGAGCACTTCGGCGTCCAGGAGGAGATCGACCTCTACTTCGGCACCTTCGCCAAGGCGTTCGCGGCGATCGGCGGCGTGACCGCTGGCGAGCGGACGGTGTGCGACTACGTCCGCTACAACGCCCGCACCAACGTGTTCGCCAAGAGCCTGCCGATGATTTACGTGGAGGCGCTGGCCGCCACCCTGGACGAGATCGAGGCCCACCCCGAGCGCCGCGAGCGGATGTGGCACATCGCCCGGCTGCTGCAGGATGGCCTGCGCGAGCTCGGCTTCGACCTGGGCGACACCGCCTCGCCGATCACGCCGGTCTACGTGCCGATCGGCCAGGAAGAGACCGGCATGGCGATCATGCGGACGCTGCGCGATCGGTACGGTGTCTTCTGCTCCGGGGTCACCTACCCGGTGACCCCGCGCGGCGTGCACCTCTACCGCATGATCCCGACCGCCGCCCATACCGAGGAGGACGTGGCGGTGACGTTGGCCGCCTTCAAGGCGATCCGCGACGGCTTCGGGTTGGACCTGACGACCTGGGAGGCGAAGGCCGTCTGAGCGCCACCCGCCCCGCCGCCGCGGCAGCCGCAGCCGGCCTGCTGGCGCTGGCCGGCTGCGGCCTGCGGGAGTTCCGCGACGAGTTCCGTTCGATGTCCACGGACGTGAACGTGACCGTCTACGCCCGCCGCGCGCCGTCGTGGGACGAGTTGCACGCCGCCGCGGCGGTCTGGGTCCGCCATCTCGATCACCGTCAGGACGGCTCGGCGGCGGCGATCCTCAACGAAACCGGCGAGCTGCCGCCGGGCGCCGCCGGCGAGCCGTTGCTGCGCGCGGTGCTGGCCGACGCGGTGCGGGCGGCCGCCCGCACCGGCGGCGCGTACGACCCGACCATCCTGCCGGTGGTGCGGCTGTGGGACTTCGACGCCGGCGGTCGGCTGCCGGCGGCCGAGGAGCTGGCGGCCGCGGTGACGCTGGTCGACTACACCGCCATCCGCGTGACCGGCGCCCTGGCCCTGGCGCCGGGCCGGCAGGTCGACCTGGGCGGGGTCGGCAAGGGAGCGGTGGTCGACCTGATCGCCGGCCACCTGGCCGAACGCGGCGTCGAACGGTTTCTGGTGGAGGCCGGCGGCGATCTGCTGGTCGCCGGCCTCAAGCCGGGCGAGCGCCGCTGGCGCATCGCGGTCCAGCACCCGCGCGGCGACGCGCTGCCGCTGGCGGTCCTGGAGATCGGCGCCGCCGGCGAGCGGCGCGCCGTGGTCACCTCCGGCGACTACGAGCGGTACCTGGTCGTCGACGGCGTCCGCTACCACCATATCCTCGACCCGGCGACCGGGCGACCGGCGCGCGCGTCGGTATCGGTGACCGTGATCGCGGCGCGCGCCGCCGAGGCCGACGCGCTGGCCACCGGCCTGTTCGTGGCCGGGCCGGCCGGCCTGCGCTGGTTCGACGGCGACCCCGGCGTGCAGGCGCTGGTCGTCACCGAATCCGGCGGCGCGCTGCGCGCCCACGCCACCGGCGACTTCCCGGTCGCCGCCGGCGACCTGCACCTCGACTGACCAGGCCGGCCCCTCGCTGCGCCTCCATGCGCCCGGTACGACCTTGGCCGCCGTGCGGCCGCAGGGTTATATTGCCGGCGGAGGCTGCAATGTACGCATCGGGCCGCGACCCGGAGCCGCCGCGCCGCTGGTTGGACCGCCGGTTGGACGAGGAAGAGGAATTGGACGACGGAGAGGAGCACGACGGGGAGCGCGGCGACCGCGACGGCGACGGCGACTTCGCCGGCCGGCTCCTCAAGAGCCGCTCGGTGCTGATCTCGGGAGAGATCAACAAGCGCTTGGCGGAGCGGGTGATCAAGCAGCTCATCCTGCTGGAGGAAGACGGCGGCGACCCGATCCGGGTCTTCATCGACTCCCCCGGCGGCGACGCGGACGCCGGTTACGCGATCTTCGACATGCTCCGCTTCGTCGAACCGCCGGTGATCATGATCGGCATGGGCTTGGTCGCCAGCGCCGCCGCCATCGTGCTGCTGGCCGCCTCCCGCGACCGCCGGGTCGGCCTGCCCAACTCGCACTACCTGATCCATCAGCCGCTGTCGGGCATCCGCGGCGTCGCCACCGAGATCGAGATCCACGCCCGCGAGCTGGAGAAGTTGCGCTCGAAGATCAACCAGATGATCGCCGGCGAGACCGGCCAGGCGCTCGACAAGGTGGAGCGCGACACCGACCGCGACTACTGGCTGAGCGCCGAGGAGGCGCAGGAGTACGGGCTGGTGTCGCGCATCGTCGCCAACCGCTCGGAACTGTAGCGCCCGGCGTGAAGCGGCGCGGACGCCGCGCGCGCTGTATGGCGCATGAGATGGAAGCGTGACCACCGAACGGGCGCCGGCCGCGCCGCGCCGGCGCTCCTGCTGGTCGCGGCCGCGCCGCTGCTGATCGCGGCCGCGCCGCCTGCCGCCGGGGAGCCGCTCAGCGTGCTCTCCTACAACGTGCAGAACCTGTTCGACGCCGCCGAGCAGGGCGGCGAGTACGACGAGTTCCGCGCCGGCCGCTGGGACGCCGCGCGTTACGCCGAGCGCCTGACGCAGATCGCCGCCGTGCTGCGCGCGGTACGGCCGGGCGGCGCCGACGTGGTCGCCCTGCAGGAGGTGGAGAACCGCGCCGCCGCCCTCGACCTGCGCGATCGCCTGCGCGGCCTGCGCTACCGCTACGCGGTCGCCTTCCCCAACGACGGCGCCGATCTGGGCCTCACCCTTACCCCGGTGGTGCTCTCCCGCGTGCCGGTGCTGCGGGTGCGCCTGCACCAGGTGTGGCACGACGGCCGCTACCTGCGGCCGATCGTGGAGGTGGAGCTCGAGGCGGGCGCCGGCCGGCCGCTGTTCCTGTTCAACAATCACTGGAAGTCCAAGCGCGGCGGGGCGGAAGAGACCGAGCCGGCCCGCCGCGCGGCCGCCGCCGCGCTCGCCGCCCGCCTGCGCGAGCTGCAGCGGGCCGATCCCCTCGCCGACGTGCTGGTCGCCGGCGACCTGAACGAGAACGTGGACGAGCACGCCGCCGCCCCGTACCCCACCGCGCTCGTCCGACTCGCCGGGCCGGCGGCCGGGCTGGCGCTCACCGGGCGGCCGTTCGATCCGCCGCCGGCCGGCCGCGTGGTGCTGTACAGCCCCTGGCTGGAGCTGCCGGCGGCCGAGCGCGGCACCGCGGTGCACCGCGGCGTATGGGGCACGCCCGACCACTTCCTGCTGAGCGCCGGGCTGTTCGACCGCTCAGGCCTCTGGTACGAGGCGGGCGACTTCGCGGTGATCCGCGACGGCCTGGTGTCCTCCGCCACCGGCCACCCGCGGCGCTGGACCGGCTCGGAGGGCCGGTCCGATCACCTGCCGATCCTGCTGAGCCTGCGCCGCGGCGCGTAGCCGATCGACGCGGCGGCGCGGCGGTCGCCGAGCAACCGGCGGGCCGCCGCGCTACACTGGGAACGGTGGAGCGCTACGAATCGTCTGCGGACTACCAGGCGGCGCTGGAGGCGCGCGGCGCCCTGCCGACCGGCTTCGGGGTCGCCACGGCGGCGACCGCCTTCGAGCCGCCGGAGCGGCCGGGCAAGGAGTTGCCGTTGCGCGTCACGCTGCTGCTGGCCGATCGGCCGACGCCGGCCTTCGCGGCTACGCTGACGCGCAACGCCCTGCGCGGCGCGCCGGTCCGTATCGTCGCCGACCTGCTGGAACGGCGCGCGCCGGTGCGCGGCGTGGTGATCAACAACGCGGTCTCCAACGTCGGCGTCGCCTCCGGCGTGGACGACGCCTTGGCCGTGCTGGAACGGCTGGCCGGGCATCTGGGCGCCGCCGGGCAGGCGTTCGCCCCCGCCTCCACCGGGGTGATCGGCTGGCGGCTGCCGGTCGCGCCGATCTGCGCCGCGCTGCCCGGTCTGGTCGCCGCCTGCGCGCCCGGCGTCGCGCCGGCCGGCAGCGTGGTGCCGGCCGCGCGCGCGATCATGACCACGGATCGCTACCCCAAGGTGCGCAGCCGCCGCGCCGGCGCGGCGACCGTGGCCGGCATCGCCAAGGGCGCCGGCATGATCGAGCCGTCGATGGCGACCATGCTGGCGTTCCTGCTCACCGACGCCGCGGTCGGCCGCGACGCGCTGCAGCGCCTGCTGGACGCCGCAGTGCGGGACAGCTTCAACCGCATCTCGGTCGACGGCGATCAGAGCACCAGCGACATGGTGCTGGCGCTCGCCTCGCAGCGCGCCGCGCCGGTGGCCGAGGAGGCGCTCGGCGCGGCGATCGCCGGGGTCTGCCGCGACCTGGCCGCCGACATCGTGCGCAACGGCGAGGGAGTGGAGCACGTGATCCGCGTCGCCGTCCGCGCGCCGGGGACCGACGAGCAGGCGGCGGCGATCGGCAAGGCGGTCGTCAACTCGCCGCTGGTCAAGACCGCGGTGTTCGGCGACGACCCGAACGTGGGCCGCATCGTCAGCGCCGTCGGCGACCACCTGGGCAGCCTCGCCGCCGGCTCGACGCCGCCGCTGGCGGCGGCCGCCGTGCGTCTGGGCGGGGTCACCGTGTTCCACGGCGGCGCCTTCGACCTGGACGGGGCCAAGGAGGCGGCGCTCGCCTCCTACCTGCGGGAACGACGCATCGACCACACGCTGGAGTACCCCCCGCACGACGGCGCGGTGGAGATCGAGATCGACTTCGGCGCTGCGGCGGCCGGCCCGTTCCGGCGGGCGGTGGTGCTGGGCGCCGACCTGTCGCACGGCTACGTGACGGAGAACGCGGACTACCGCTCCTGAGGGCCGCCGGCCCCCGGCCGACCCGGCAGCGTCAGCGCTCGCGGTAGATGATGCGCCCGCGGTTGAGGTCGTAGGGCGACAACGCCACCTTGACCTGGTCGCCCGGCACGATGCGGATGTAGTGCTTGCGCATCTTGCCGGACAGGTGGGCCAGGATGCGGTGGCCGTTCGGCAGCTCCACCCGGAACATGGTGTTCGGCAGGGACTCCCGCACCGTGCCCTGCACTTCGATCGCGTCTTCCTTGGCCACAGAGGTCGGAGTGGAGTCTACGGCGGGCGCCGGCCGCTGTCAAACGCGCGCGCCGCGTCGCGCCGCCGCCGCTTGACAACCCGCGTCAGGTGTGTTCTCGTTCAAGTCACGCCGGCGGATGACCGACACTTTGGGTTGTAATGCCCGCTGGTCGGTTGACACCGGGTAGGTGGTGTCTCATACTGCTGGCGACGAAACGGGGCCGTGGGCCGTTGGCTCGGGAGCCCCGAATCTAAGGAGGAAGGAATGCGCAAGATCGCACTTCTAACTGTGCCGTTGTTGATACTCGGGATGGTATCGCTCTCGGCGGATGACGAGTCGTTCAAGACCGACGATTCGATGTCCATCGAGCCCAAGATCGAAGTCGGCGCACATTCGCACTTGACGTTCGGCATCGATCTCGACACGAACGCTACAGGGTTCACGAACTCGACTGACGTCGACCTCAAGGTGACTCTGATCCCGAAGTCCAGCACCATGACGACCGGCATGGGCGACGTGTACGGCTGGATCAAGCTGAAGGACTACAAATGGGAAGTGACCTCCGCTGACGGCAGCGGCAAGACCACGGCCCCGTCGATCGAGACCAAGCTGTTCGTGGGACCGTTCTCGATCACGACGTACAACAAGCCGACGATCGACGTCGACTACGTCGATCCCAAGGACGATGACGATAACGACGCCCCGGACGTCGCAACCGTATATGACGGCAGTGGTGGGCTGACCCTGGGCTACGAGCTCGACCCGGTCGACCTGAGCCTGGGTGTCATTTCCCGGGCTGACTGGAAGAATGACGATGAGGCGGCAAAGGCCCACAGCGATTGCCACGTGCACGCGGACGACGGAACGATCTCGGATTGTTCGGTGACGCAGAACGCCGATGACCAGAACACGGAGAACGCCTATGCGTTCCTGGGCACGGTCGGCGTGGACGTCGGCGATTCGGCCAACGTCGAGATGGCGGTCGCCTACGGCCATGAGTACGCCGAAAAGCCGATCGGCATCGGCGCCAAGGCGACCTTCGACCTGAACGACACGATCCATCCGCATATCGCCTTCGACGGCCAGATCCCCGAGGGTGCCGCCAATATCCCGTGGGACGTCGGCTCCGGCCTCAAGTGGGACCTCTCCGAGGACGACAAGAGCTACTTCCAGACGGACCTGATGATGTACATCCCGGACGCCGGCAATTCGATCTTGGGCGTATCGGCCACTCTCAAGGAGGGCGATGACGACACGGGCGGGCTGGAGGGGCTGGGCGCAACCCTGAAGGTCAGCCTCAACGATCTCACCTCCCAGACCGGCAGCAGCACGTGGGCGACGGAAGTGGCCGCCCATTACAAGGTGAGCGGGATCAAGCCGTTCTTCGATATCAAGTTCAGCAACGCGGAGAAAGCGAAGACCGCGTTCAAGGCCGGCCTCGAGCTGTCGATGGTCGAGCACTTGGTCACCACGCTCCAGTACGAGAGCGCTGACATCACCGGCGGCTCCGACAAGGGCGACGTGACCGCTGCGCTGAAGATCTCCTACTAGACCCCGGTTACGTCAAACCGACCAAGGGGTGCACCGCAGGGTGCACCCCTTTTCCGTTAACGTGGTGCGCTCGGCATCGGCTCTCGCCGGCATTGAAGCGGCGGCGCGGCGCGCGACGTTCATGGGTACGAAGGGCGTTCCGTTCAGACGACCGGCGTCGTCGGTCATGGTGACACCTGAGCCCACCGGCCGGTAGGATCGGGCTGGGAGATCGGATGGCGCTCGGGGAGATGAGCGTGAGCAGTGAGCTGATCGGGATCATCCTGGCCGCGGCCGCCCTCGGCACCGCCATACTCGCTTCCATGAGCGGCCTTCGCAAGGACATGAAGACGCTCAGAGACGAAGTGAAGGCGGGCGAAGCCCGGCTCCGAGACGAAGTGAAGGCGATCGAAGCCCGACTCCGAGACGACATGAAGGCGATCGAAGGCGGGCTTCGAAGCGACATGAAGGCGACCGAAGGCGGGCTCCGAAGCGACATGAAGGCGATCGAAGGCGGGCTCCGAGACGAAGTGAAGGGGCTCCGAGACGAAGTGACGGCCGGCTTCAAGGAATTGGCCGGACGGCTGTCGAAGGTCGAAGGGATCATCGAGGGAGTGTTCTGGGGCGACCGCGAACGGCCGCCGCGGGAAGGGGCCGCTTAGCCGGCGTATTTTCGCCTCTTGCGCGGTGCGTGCGTGGTGCGGCGGTGGAGCCCCTCCGTTGCGCGCCCGGTCCGTTGGGGTAGTATTCCGGCCATGCAGGTGACGATCAGGAGCGGCGACCCGGTCGCCGAGAGATGCGACGCGGTGGTGGTGCCGGTCGCCGCGCACGCGGCGTTGAGCGGCCCGGCGGCGGCGGTCGACGCGGCGGCCGGAGGAGCGCTCTCGGCCGTGGCGGCGCTGGGCGACTTCGACGGCAAGGCCGGCTCCACCCGTCTGGTGCACGCCGGCGCTGGACTCGAGACGCGGCGGGTGTTGCTGGTCGGCGCCGGCAGCGGCGGCGACCCGGCGGAGGATGGGCGCCTCACCGGCGGCGCCGCAGTCGGCGGCCTCGCCGGCATGACCGTCCGCTCGGCGGCCGTGGTGCTGCCGGAGGGCGCGGACGCCCGGTTCGTGCAGGGGCTCGTCGAGGGGCTGGCCCTCGCTTCCTACCGCTTCGACCGCTACCGGACTCCGCCGGACGAAGAGACCGCTCCCGTGGAGGCGTTCACGCTGCTCGCCGCCGCGGAGTCCGACGCGCGCGGTCTGAGCGCGGCCGTCGACCGCGCGCTGATCCTCGGCGACGCCGCCTGCCTGGCGCGCGACCTGGTCAACGAGCCGCCCAACCACCTCGCGCCGGCCGCCCTGGCCGGCCGCGCCGTGCAGGTGGCGGACGAGCACGGCCTGCGCAGCCTGGTGCTCGGCCCGGCGGAGCTGACCGAGCAGGGCTTCGGCGCGCTGCTGGGCGTCTCGCGCGGCAGCGCCGAGGAGCCGCGCTTCATCGTGCTGGAGCACGCCGGCGAGGACGCGGGCGCCACCCCGCTGGTTCTGGTCGGCAAGGGGATCACCTTCGACAGCGGCGGCCTGTCGATCAAGACCGGCAAGGGTATGGAGGACATGAAGACCGACATGGCCGGCGCCGCCGCCGTGCTCGGCGCCATGCAGGCGATCGGCCGTCTGGGCTGCCGGCAGCGCGTGATCGGCCTGATCTCCGCGACGGAGAACATGACCGGACCGCGCGCGCAGCGGCCGGGCGACGTGGTCCGTTCCTACGGCGGCGTCACGATCGAGGTGCTCAACACCGACGCGGAGGGCCGCTTGGTGCTGTCCGACGCCCTGGGTTACGCGGCGACCCTGAAGCCGGCCGCGGTCGTCGACGCCGCCACCCTGACCGGCGCGGCGATCGTCGCCCTCGGCCATCACGCTGCCGCGCTGCTCGGTACCGACGAGCCGCTGCTGCTCGCGGTCGAGTCGGCGGCGGCCGCCGCCGGCGAGCGGGTGTGGCGGCTGCCGCTATGGGACGTCTACGACGAACCGCTGAAGAGCAAGGTGGCCGACATCAAGAACATCGGCGACGGCGGCGCCGGCACCATCATCGGCGCCGCGTTCCTGAAGCGGTTCGCGAGCTATCCGTGGGCGCACCTCGACATCGCCGGCACCGCCTGGGACGTCAAGGACGTGAGCTACCACCCCAGCCGCGCCACCGGCTACGGCGCCCGCCTGTTCACCGAGCTGGCCGCCAACTGGCCCTCCCCGTGACGTGATCCGGGGATCGGCTCGACCGCCCCGGCGAGCGGTTGGCCGAGCTTGAAGCGCCGGCGCCGTCCCGTCGTTGTCTTTGGGTGAGACCGATTCATCACAGGAGGCAACGACGATGAACAACCTCAACTCCGTCTTGCTGGAAGGCAACCTGACGCGCGATCCCGAACTGCGCTACACGGCCAAGGGCACCGCCGTCTGCAGCTTCTCGATCGGCTGCAACCGCTCCTACAAGCAGGACGAACAGCGGCAGCAGGAGGTGTCGTTCTTCGACATCACCACCTGGTCGCGGCTGGCCGAGATCTGCGCCGAGTACCTGGTGAAGGGCCGGGGCGTGCGCGTGGTCGGGCGCCTGAAGCAGGACCGGTGGGAGGACGACGGCCAGCGGCGCTCCAAGGTCGGCGTCATCGCCGAGCACGTGGAGTTCAAGCCGCCGCGGCGCGAAGAGGCCGAATCCGCCCCGGAGGCGGAGGCGATGGCGGCCGAACCGGAGCCGGCGCAGGCGACCGCGTAGCGGGCCTCGCCGCCCGCACGGTCCGGGGCCACCGGGCGGTACCGGTGGCCCCCTCGCCGCGGTAGTATCGGCGCAGAGGCGCAAGCGAATGACGACACCGGAGAGACCGACCACCGACGCCGGCTACCTGGAGGCCGCCGCGCGCATCATCTTCATGGGCGGCCTGAACCGGCGGGTGGTCGACGGCAAGTGGGACGGCTTTCTGCAGGCGTTCCACGGCTTCGACGTGGCTGCCGTGGCGGCGATGGGGCCGGACGACGTGGAGCGGCTCGCGCAGGACGACCGCGTGATCAAGTACGCGGCCAAGCTGCAGGCGGTGGTCGCCAACGCCCGGGAGATGCAGCAGGTCGCCGCCGAGCACGGCAGCTTCGGCGCCTGGGTGGAGTCGGCGGTCGCCGCCGGCGTGCCGGCCGCCTGCACGGAGCTTTCCAAGCGGTTCGCCTACCTGTCCAGGGACGGCGCCCGCAACTGGCTCTACTCCACCGGCCATGACGTGGGCCCGGTGACCGACAAGGTCCGCGAGAAGTACGCGCCGTACCGCCCGGCCTGAAGGCCGCACCGCTCGTGACACTCCGCACCAAGCTCGGTTACGGCGCCGGCGACCTGGGTGGCAACCTCTTCTTTACGGTCGTCAGCTTCCATCTGCTCATCTTCTTCACCGACACGGTGGGGCTGTCGCCGGCGCTGACCGGGCTGGCGTTCACGGCCGCGCGCCTCTGGGACGCGGTGACCGATCCGTTGATGGGCGTGCTCTCCGACCGCACCCGCACCCGCTGGGGCCGCCGCCGGCCGTACCTGCTGGCCGGCGCGCCGCTGCTGCTGGCCGGCATCGCCGTGCTGTTCGTCGATCCCGGCCTGCGGACGCCGGGGGCGCTGTTCGCGTGGGCGGTGATCGTCTACAGCCTGGTGAACACCGCTTACACGGTGGCATTCATTCCCTACAACTCGCTGACGCCGGACCTCGCCCCCGCGTCGGATGAGCGGACCGCGCTGAACGGCTATCGCATGACCTTCGCGGTGGCCGGCACGCTGATCGGCGCGGCCGGGTTTCCGGCGTTGGTGACGGCGCTCGGCCCCGGCGCGCCCGGCTACGCCCGCGCCGGCCTGATCACCGGCGCGATCGTCTGCGCGGGGTTGTTCGTCACCTTCCTGATGGTCCGCGAGCCCCCGCTGCCGGCGCCGGCCGCCCGCAGCGCCGCCGCCGGCCTGCGGCCGGTGCTGCAGACGCTCGGCAACCGCGCCTTTCTGCTGGTGCTGATTCCCTGGACCCTGCACATGGTCGGTATCTCGCTGGTGTCGCCCATGGTCGTCTTCTACTTCAAGTACGTGCACGCGGACGAAGGGCTGTCGCAGATCGCCCTGGGAGTACTGCTGATCGCCGCCATGGCGTCGATCGCGGTGTGGGTGCGCGTCGGCCGGCGGCTGGAGAAGCGCACCTGCTACAACCTGGGGATGGTCTGGTTCTGCGTCTGCCTGCTCGCCGCCGCCGCGTTCGGCCAGCACAGCGTGCCGCTCACGCTCATCGTCATCGGCTTGGCCGGATTCGGCCTGGCCACCCACTACGTGTTTCCGTGGTCGATGCTGCCGGACGCGATCGACGCCGGCGCGGCGGCCTCCGGCCGCCGGGACGAAGGGGTCTACTACGGCCTGTGGACCCTGCTGCAGAAGGGCGGCCAGGCGCTGGCGCCGCTACTCATCGGCATCACCCTGAGCGCCGGCGGCTACGTGGCCGATGCGGCGCAGACGCCGGCCGCGCTGACCGGCATCCGGCTGCTGGTGGGGCCGTTCCCGGCGGTCTTCTTCGCCGCCGCGGTGGCGGTCCTCACCGCCTACCCGATCACCCGCGCCGCGCACGCGCAGCTTGCCGAACGGCTGACGGCGCCGCGCGCCGCGCCGCCGTCCGGCGCCGAGCGGTAGCCGGAATGCGCTGCGCAGGAATGCGCTGCGCGGGACCGGCGTGAGCGGCGACGCGATCGCCGTGCGCGGCGCGCGCGCCAACAACCTCCGCGACCTCGACGTCGACATCCCGCTGGAGCGCATGACCGTGGTCACCGGCGTATCCGGCTCCGGCAAGTCGTCGCTGGCGTTCGACACCATCTACGCCGAGGGCCAGCGGCGTTACGTGGAGACCTTCTCCGCCTACACGCGTCAGTTCCTGGACCGGATGGATCGCCCGGCGGTCGACGCGGTGGAAGGGGTGCCGCCCGCCATCGCCATCGACCAGACCAACCCGGTGCGGACGTCGCGTTCCACGGTCGGCACCATGACCGAGCTCAACGACTACCTCAAGCTCCTGTACGCGCGCGCCGCCGGCCTCTCCTGCCGCCGCTGCCGCCGCCCCGTGCAGGTGGAGACCCCGCAGACGATCGGCGCGGAGCTGCTGCGGTCCGCGCCGGACGGGCAGATCGCGCTGATCACCTTCGAGGCGGCGGTGCCGGCCAACTTCACGCCGGCCGAGGTGCGCGCCCTGCTGGCCGCCAAGGGCTACCACCGCATCCACGCCGAGCGGCGCGCCACCAAGTCGCGCCCGCGGCGTCTGGAGGTGGTCCAGGACCGGGTGGCGCTGACCGCGCGCAACCTGCCGCGCGTCGTCGAGGACCTGGAGGCCGCTCTGCAGCACGGCCACGGCCGCGTGGCGGTCCGCGCCGCGGCGCCCGACGGCAGCGCCGGCCGGCCGCGCCGGTTCTCCGCGGCGCTGCATTGCGCGGCGTGCGACATCGCCTACCGCGAGCCGCTTCCCAGCCTGTTCTCCTTCAACTCCCCGGTCGGCGCCTGCGAACGGTGCCGCGGCTTCGGGCGCATCATCACCATCGATTACGATCTGGTGATCCCGGACCGGCGTCGCTCGCTGGCCGACGGCGCCGTGCGGCCGTGGCAGAGCACGAGCTACGCCGAGTGCCAGGACGACCTGATCGGCTTCTCGCAGCGCCGCGGCATCCCGATCGACGTGCCGTGGCAGGAGCTGCCGCCCGCCGCCCGCCGCTGGGTGATCGACGGCGAAGGATCGCACGCCGAGGGGCGCTGGTACGGCGTGCGCGGCTTCTTCGACTGGCTGGAGGGGCGCGCCTACCGCATGCACGTGCGGGTGCTGCTGTCGCGGTACCGCGCCTACGTGGAGTGCCCGGAGTGCCGGGGCACGCGCCTGAAGCCCGAGTCGCTGTTGTGGCGGCTCGGCGCCGGCGGCGGGCGTCACGTCCACGAGGTCGCGCTGCTGCCGATCGACGCGTGCGAAGGCTTCTTCGGCGACCTGGCGGTTCCGGCCGCGGTCGCGGCCGGGGTGGAGCCGGTGCTGGCCGACATCCGCACGCGCCTGCGCTACCTGGTGGAGGTGGGGCTGGGCTACCTCACGCTCGACCGGCAGTCCCGCACGCTGAGCGGCGGCGAGGTGCAGCGCATCAACCTGACCACCGCCCTCGGCACGCAGCTCGTGAACGCGCTGTTCGTGCTCGACGAGCCGAGTATCGGCCTGCACCACCGCGACGTGGGCCGGCTGATCGGCGTGTTGCACCGCCTGCGCGATGCCGGCAATACCCTCCTGGTCGTCGAGCACGACCCGGCGGTGATCCGCGCCGCCGACCACGTCGTCGATCTGGGGCCGGGACCGGGCCGCCGCGGCGGCCGCATCGAGTTCGCGGGCTCGGTCGCCGGGCTCGCCCGTTCCGATGCGCTGACCGGCCGCTACCTCAGCGGACGCCTGCAGGTGGCGGGACTGGACGGGCGCCCGCCGGCCGAGCGCGGCCGGCTGCGGGTGCGCGGCGCTCGCGCCAACAACCTCAAGCGCATCGACGTCGACGTCCCGCTGGGGGCGCTGGTCTGCCTTGCCGGGGTCTCCGGTTCCGGCAAGTCGACCCTGCTGAACGACATCCTGTTCCCGGCGGTGCGCCGCGCCAAGGGCCTGCCGGCGGAGGCGCCGGGCGCCCACCGCGCCGTGCTGGGTTGCGACCGCCTGGCCGCGATCGAGTTGATCGATCAGAGCCCGATCGGCAAGTCGGCGCGCTCCACGCCGGCCAGCTACGTGAAGGCGCTCGACCCGATCCGCAAGATGTTCGCAGCAAAAGACTTGGCGCGCGGTCGCGGCTACACCGCCGGCACCTTCAGCTTCAACACCGGCGATGGGCGCTGCCCGACCTGCAGCGGCGCCGGCTTCGAGCACGTCGAGATGCAGTTCCTCTCCGACGTCTACCTGCGGTGCGCGGACTGCGACGGCCGCCGCTTCCGCCCGGAGGTGGAGGAGGTGCGCGTGCGCGGCCGATCGATCGCCGACGTGCTCGACATGACCGTCGGCGAGGCGCACGACGCCTTCCCGGAGCCGGCCGTGCGAGCGGCCTTGCGGCCGCTGGCCGAGATGGGACTCGGTTACCTCACGTTGGGGCAGGCGGTGCCCACGCTGTCCGGCGGCGAGGCGCAGCGGCTGAAGATCGCCGGCCACCTGACCGGCGCCGCCGCGGCCGGCTCCGGCCGGCCGGGAGTCCTGTTCCTGATGGACGAGCCGACTACCGGCCTCCACTTCGCCGATATCGCGGTGCTGATCGACGCGCTGCGCAGTCTGGTGGCGGCCGGCCATTCGCTGATCGTGGTGGAACACAATCTGGACGTGCTGGCCGCCGCCGATCACCTCATCGAGCTCGGTCCCGAAGGCGGCGCAGCCGGCGGCCGGGTCGTCGCCGTCGGCGCGCCGGAAGAGATCGCCCGCGCCGGACGCACCCCCACGGCGCTGGCGCTGCGCGACCGTGGCCGGACGCTGCCACCTGCCGGCGCGGCGGCGCAGCCGGCCGCCGCGGCGCCGCGCAGCGACGGCGCCATCCGCGTACGGGGCGCCCGCGAGCACAACCTGCGCGGCATCGACCTGGCCATCCCGCGCGATCGGTTCACGGTGGTCACCGGGGTCAGCGGCTCGGGCAAGAGCACGCTGGCCTTCGACGTGCTGTTCGCGGAGGGCCAGCGCCGCTACCTGGAGTCGCTGAACGCCTACGTCCGGCAGTTCGTGCAGCCAGCGGCCCGCCCCGATCTGGACGGGCTGTCCGGTATGCCGCCGGCGGTGGCGATCGAGCAGCGGACCAGCCGCGGCGGCCGCAAGAGCACGGTCGCCACGCTCACCGAGATATACCACTTCCTGAGGCTGCTGTACGTGCGGCTGGGCGTTCAGCGCTGTCCCGAGTGCGGCGTGGCGATCGAGCCGCAGAGCGCCGGCGCGATCGCCGCCGCCATCCTGGAGCGGTTCGCCGGCCGGCGGGCGATGGTCCTGGCGCCGCTGGTGAGCGCGCGCAAGGGCTACTACACCGACTTGGCTGCCTGGGCCGCCGGCAAGGGGTTCGCGGAGCTGATGGTCGACGGCCGGCTGCTGGCGACCGAGCCGTGGCCGCGCCTGGACCGCTTTCGCGAGCATGACATCGACGCGCCGATCGCCGCCATCGACGTCGATCGGCACGCCGCCGCGGCGGTGGAAGCGGCCGTGGCGCAGGCGCTGGAGTTCGGCCGCGGCGCCCTGTACGTCCGTGAGGTCCACGGCGGACGCGCCGGCGCTGCGCAGGTCTTCTCGACCAAACGCGCCTGCCCGAGCTGCCGGCGCAGCTTTCCCGAGCTCGACCCACGGCTGTTCTCCTTCAACTCCAAGCACGGCTGGTGTCCGGTGTGTTACGGAACCGGATTGGAGCTTCCCGGATTCGATGCCGAGCACTCCGGCGAGGAGGCGTGGTGGAACGAGTCATGGGAGGGAGTGGAGGCGCCGTGCCGGGGCTGCGCCGGCCGGCGCCTGCGGCCGGAGGCGCTGGCGGTGACGCTGGGCGGCCGCTCGATCGACGACCTGGGCGCCCTGGCCGTACAGGCGCTGCCGGCGGCGCTGCGCGCCCTGCCGTTCGATGACCGGCAGCAGTCGATCGCGCGCGACAGCGTCCGCGAGCTGCGCGCGCGCCTGGAGTTCCTCCAGCAGGTGGGGCTGGGTTATCTGGGGCTGGACCGCGCGGCGCCGACCCTGAGCGGCGGCGAGGCGCAGCGTATCCGGCTGGCGGCGCAGCTCGGATCAGAGCTCCGCGGCGTCTGCTACGTGCTGGACGAGCCGTCGATTGGCATGCACGCGCGCGACAACCATCTGCTGCTGGCCACCTTGCGGCGACTGCAAGAGCGGGGCAATACCGTCGTCGTAGTGGAGCACGACGAGGAGACGATCCGCAGCGCCGACCACGTCGTCGACCTGGGTCCGGGCGGCGGCGCCGGCGGCGGCCGGGTGGTCGCGCACGGCAGCTTGGCCGAGGTGATGGCGACCGACGCTTCCACCACCGGCCGGATGCTGCGCGCCCCCGGCCGGCACCCGATCATCGCACGGCGCCGCGATCCCGATGCCGGCTGGCTGACCGTCAGGGAGGCGGCGCTGCACAACCTGCGCGGCATGGACGTGCGCGTCCCGCTGGCGGCGGTCACCTGCATCACCGGCGTGAGCGGCAGCGGCAAGAGCACGCTGGCGCGCCGGCTGCTGTTCGATCAGGTGCGCGAACGGCTGGCGGCGCGCGCGGCGCGCCGCTCCCGGCGCTCGCCGCGCGCCACGTGGATCGGCTGCCGATCGATCGAGGGGTGGGAGGCGCTGCGCCGCGCCCTGCAGGTCGACCAGACGCCGATCGGCAGGACGCCGCGCTCCTGCCCGGCCACCTACGTGGGAGTCTGGGACGAGGTGCGCGCCCTGTTCGCCGCCGCTACCGAGGCGCGCATCCGCGGCTATGGCGCCGGCCGCTTTTCCTTCAACGTCGAGGGCGGCCGGTGCGTTGAGTGCGCAGGCCAGGGGGTAAAGAAGCTGGAGATGAGCTTCCTGCCGGACGTGGCGATCCGCTGCGAGGCGTGCGGCGGCGCCCGCTTCGATCAGGAGACGCTGGCGGTGCGCGTGCACGATCGATCGGTTGCCGACGTGCTGGCGCTCGACGCGGCGGCGGCGGCCGAGGTGTTCGCCGCCTACCCGCGCATCGCGCCGACCCTACGCCTGTTGGTGGAGGTGGGGCTGGGGTATCTGAAGCTGGGGCAGCCCAGCCCGACGCTGAGCGGCGGCGAGGCGCAACGCATCAAGTTGGTCGCCGAGCTGGCCAAGCGCGCGCCGGGGGCCGGCGCCGACGTTGCCGGCGCCGGCGGAACGCTCTACGTCCTGGACGAGCCGACGATCGGCCTGCACATGGCCGACGTCGACCGGCTCACGCGCGTGCTGCATCGCCTGGCCGACCGCGGCGACACGGTGGTGGTGATCGAGCACAACCTCGACGTGATCGCCGAGGCCGACCACGTCATCGACCTCGGCCCCGACGCCGGCGACGCCGGCGGCCGCGTGGTGGCGCAGGGGCCGCCGCAGCGGGTGGCGGCGGTGCGCCGCGGATCACGCACGGCGCCGGTGCTCGCCAGCTTCCTGCGCGAGCGCGCCGCCTGACCCGACCGCCGCCTCAGCCGCCGCGGCTGAGGTCGCCGTGCACGTCGCCGTGCACGTTCGGCCGCGCCGCCTGGCCCCACGGCATCGGCATGGTCGGCGGCGCCGCGTGGTGGTCGCCGCGCGGCGGCTTCGGGCGGGCCCGGAACTCGGTGATCATCCGCGCCAACTGCCGCGCCGCCTCGCGCACGGCGCGCTCGCCCTTCTCCCTGGTGGCCAGCGTGGCCTCGCCAAGCACCCCGGTATCGCTGTAGGAGGCGGTCCAGGAGGTCACGTTGCCCGGCCCGTGGCCGAACAGATCGGTGTAGTAGAAGTCCGAGCCGTAGCGGTGATACGCGATCTCGCCGTCGGCGATCAGCTCCGTGCGCACGTCGTCCTCGGCCAGATACAGGTAGACCGAGGTCTCCAGCTCGCAGGCGTGGGCGATGCCGCCGGGAAAGCGGCTCTCGCGCCAACTCGGAAGGAAATCGGGGTCTACCGACAGGAGCTGCCACCACGAGCAGGCGGCGCACTCGGCGTCGGTCTCCAGGTTCACCCGGCGCGCGGCCAGGTCCAGATTGGGCGCGTTGGAGCCGTGGCCGTTGAGGAACACGATCTTCTTGAAACCGTGGTAGGCCAGGCTTGCGCCGATGTCGACGATGCACTTGATGAAGTGCTCCCAGTGGATGTTGGTGGTGCCGGGGAAGTCCATCACGTGAGCGGCGTAGCCGTGCACGAACGGATGCATCACCAGGACCTGGTCGGGAATCTGCCGCGCGGCCGCCTCGGCGACGCCGCACGGGCACACCACGTCCACGTCCAGCGGCAGATGGGGCCCGTGCTGCTCGGTCGACCCGACCGGGCAGACCACCACCCGCTCCTGCTTCACCGCCTCATTGATCTCCGGCCAGGTCAGCTTCTCGTAGCGCCACGACTCAGATCGTGCCATCGGTTCCTCCTTGCGCCCGCTCGATCCTGGCCCAGGTATCGCGCAGGCCGATGGTGCGGTTGAAGACCGGCCGGCCCGGCGCCGCGTCGCGCGCGTCCGGACAGAAATAGCCGGTGCGGATGAACTGCACCGGCACGGACGGCTCCGCCTCGGCCAATCCCGGCTCCAGTTTGCAGCCGGTGAGCACCCGCAGGGCGTCGGGGTTGAGGTGGTCGCGCCAATCCTCGCCCTCGGCCAGGTCGTTCATGTCGGCCTTGGTGAACAGCCGGTCGTACAGGCGCACCTCGGCGTCCAGCGCGTGCGCGGCGGAGACCCAGTGCAGGGTGCCGCGCACCTTGCGTCCGTCGGCGGTGCCGCCCCCGCGCGAGGCGGGATCGTAGGTGCAGCGCAGCTCCGCCGGGCGGCCTTGCGCGTCGCGGACCACCTCGTCGCAGGTGACGTAGTAGGCGTGCTTGAGCCGCACTTCGCGCCCGACCGCCAGCCGGAACCACTTGCGCGGCGGATCGTCCCGGAAGTCGCCGCGCTCGACGTACAGATCGCCGCTGAACGGCACCTGCCGGGTGCCGGCCGACGGGTCCTCGGGGTTGTTCTCGCACTCGACCAGCTCCACCTGCCCGGCCGGGTAGTTGGTGATGACCAGCCGGATCGGGTCCAGCACGCCCATGACGCGCTGCGCCGTGCGGTTGAGGTGCTCGCGCAGCACGTGTTCGAACATCTCGATCTGCACCAGCACGTGGGTCTTGCTCAGGCCCACGGCGGTGGCGAAGCGGCGCAGCGCCGCCGGCGGCACGCCGCGCCGGCGCAGCGCGGCGATGGTCGGCAGGCGCGGATCGTCCCAGCCGGTGACGTCGCCGGCCTGCACCATCTTCTTGAGGCGGCGCTTGCCGGTCATGGTGTGCGAAAGGTACAGGTGGTTGTACTCGATCTGGCGTGATGGAAAGATGCCGAGCGCCGCGATGAACCAGTCGTACAGCGGCCGGTGCGGCTCGTATTCCAGCGTGCACAGGGAGTGCGTGACCCCCTCGATCGAGTCGGATTGGCCGTGCGCCCAGTCGTAGGTGGGGTAGATGCACCAGCGGTCGCCGGTGCGGTGGTGCGCGGTGCGCATGATGCGGTACATCACCGGGTCGCGCAGGTAGACGTTGGGCGCCGCCATGTCGATCTTGGCGCGCAGCACGCAGGCGCCCTCCTCGAACTCGCCGGCGCGCATGCGGCGGAACAGGTCCAGGTTCTCCGCCACCGAGCGCGTGCGGTACGGGCTGTCGCGGCCGGCCGCCTGCGCGACGCCGCGGTAGGCGATGATTTCCTCCGCGCTCAGGTGGTCGACGTATGCCTTGCCGGCTTCGATGAGCTGGACGGCCAGCTCGTAGAGCCGCTCGAAGTAGTCGGAGGCGTAGTACTCGCGCGGTTCCCAGTCGAAGCCCAGCCAGCGGATGTCGGTCTTGATCTGCTCGACGTACTGGGTCTCCTCCCGTTCGGGGTTGGTGTCGTCGTAGCGCAGCGCGCACGTGCCGCCGAACTCGGCGGCAACGCCGAAGTTGACGCAGATCGCCTTGACGTGGCCGACGTGCAGGTAGCCGGACGGCTCCGGCGGGAAGCGGGTCTGCACCCGGCCGCCGTAGCGGCCGGCGTCCACGTCGCGCTTGACCGCGGCGCGCACGAAGTCCGCACCGGTGGGAGCGGTCGCCGGTCTGCCGGCGGCCGGGCGGCTCACGACGGGGACCGGTAGGCGACGATCAGCCCGTCGCGGATCGGCACCAGGGAGACGGTCCAGCCGCGATCGGCGGTGATCAGGCCGGTGAAGCGCCGGACCCCTTCGGTGTCCGCGGAGCGGTCGGCGTCGTCGAAGATACGCCCGCTCCACAGCATGTTGTCGATGATCAGGACGCCGCCGGGCCGCAGCTTCCGTTCGATCACCGGCAGCGAGTCCGGGTAGAGGCGCTTGTCGATGTCGTTGAAGATCACGTCGTACGGGCCTTCGGCTTCGCTCAGGGCGGCGACCGCCTCGCCCACGTGGTAGCGGACGATGTCGTCGTAGCCGAGCGCCGACAGATGCCGGCGGGCGCGCGCGGACAGGTCTGCGTCCCAGACGACGTGGTGCACGGTGCCGCCGCCGTTCTCCTGGACGGCGCGCGCGAACCAGGCGGTCGAGTAGCCGAACCCGGAGCCCATCTCGAAGACCGAGCGGGCGCCGGTCATGCGCGTGATCTGGTAGCAGAGCTGGCCGGAGGCCGGTCCGACGATCGGAAAGCCGATCCGCCGGGCATGCTCCTCCATCCTGGCGAGCTCGGCGGGGCGTGGCGGAACGAGGTCGTCGAGGTAGCGGCCTGCCTCGGGAGCGATCAGGTCCATGCGCGATCCTCCCCGCTCGGCGCGCGGCGCGCAAGCCGCACCGATCGCCAGCGTGGCTGCCTGCTGCGCCGAACGGTTGAAGCAGCAGCGCCGGAAGGCCGTCTTCCTGTTCAACGGTGTTCTCGTCGGCGAGCGCCGTTCTGGCGCTCGTGGAGGTATTTGAGCGCCGAGTTATCCGGGAGTATCGTCGGCAGGGTGCTTCGTTCGGTGACAGGTTGGCGCCGGTGGCGGTGGCACCGGCGGCCTTGATGGCCGTGATGGGGGTAGCGCGGGAATGATGGGGGGCGTCGCTGCATACTTGCAGCGCTGGCGCGATGAGCGCCTTATCGAACGCGGCCGTGTCGAGGAGCGGGCGAGGTGGGAGGAGCGAGAGGGGCGTATCGCCGAATCCGGCAAGGCGTCTCCTCCGCCGCCGATCGAGGACGACGGCGACCGTTGAATCCCACACTGCATGCGGGACGGGCCGAGGACGCGTATGGCGACTGGAACGCACCTGACCTCATCATGTCGGACGGTGCGTACGGCGTCGGCGGCTTCCCGGGCGATCCCCGCACCGCGGAGCGGCTGCACGACTGGTACGCTCGTCATGTTGAGATCTGGTCGAAGCGAGCCCACCCGGCGACGACGCTCTGGTTCTGGAACACGGAGATCAGGTTGGGCGACGGTGCATCCGATGCTCGCTGCCAACGGCTGGGAATACGTGCAGACGATCGTGTGGGACAAGGGCATGCGGGGTACGAAATGCGGCCACTCGCAAGTACCTCACGCAGGACTGGCTCTGGTACTTTCCTCCCGCCGAGATGATGGCGCGTCTGGCGGCGTACGCAAACGAGCATGGCGCCCCGGCCGGCCGGCCGTACTACTCGCTGGACGGCAAACGTCCGGTGACCGCAGCGGAATGGTCACGGCTCAGGCACCCGTGGAACCATGAGCACGGCTTGACGAACGTATGTTCGCACCCGCCGCTCAATGGAGTGGAACGCTACCGGGGAAACGGGCGCCGGGCCGCGCCTCGAGCTTGCAACGTGATCGAGAGCATGTCCCGGCGCCGTCCGGGTGTCAGTCCATGCGCATGCCGCCGTTGACGGCGATGGTGCTGCCGGTGACGTAGGAGGCCGCCTCCGAGGCCAGGAACAGCGCCACGCCGGCGCAGTCGGCGGGCCGGCCGAGCCGCTTGGCGGCGGTGGTCAGGCGCAGCGCCTCCAGGTTTTCCGGCGTATTGATGCGGTCGTGGATGGCCGTGAGGATCACGCCGGGGGCCACGGCGTTGACGGTGATGCCGGCCGCGCCGAGCTCCTTGGCCAAGCTGCGGGTCATCGCCTCCAGGCCGCCCTTGGCGGCCACGTAAGCGGTAGCGCCGCCCCCGCCGCCGGTATGGGCCGAGATCGACGAGACGTTGATGATCCTGCCCCAGCCGCGCTCGCGCATGGCGGGGGCCAGCAGGCGGCACGTCAGCATCGCCGCGGTCAGGTCGAGCGCCAGGGTTTCGTGCCAAGCGGCAAGCGGCGCCTCCAGCAGCGGCCGCGGGTCGAGCACGTCGCCGGCGTTGTTGACCAGGATGTCGATCGGTCCGCCCAGCCGCTCGGCGGCCTCCGTGCAGAGATGCTCTACCTGCCGCGAATCGCACAGGTCGGCGGCGATCGCCGCCACCGGCGCTCCGGCGGCGCGTGCGGTCACCTCGCGGGCGGCGGCGGCGCTGGAGCGGTAGCCGATCGCCACCGCGGCGCCGTTGTCGATGAACGCCTCGCTGATGGCGCGGCCGATGCCGGTGGCGCCGCCGGTCACCAGCGCGCTGCGGCCGCGCAGGTCGACGTGCAGATTCATCGCGTTCTCCTTCACCCGTCGGTACGGGTCCGCCGCGTCGCGCGGCCCGTAGCCCAGGTAGTTTGAGCCCGGCATTGCCAGGAACGCGATGGAAACAGTACTCGATCGCCCTGCCGGCCGAGTACGGCGGCCGCGCTCAGGTCCCGGCGGTAGAGCGCGCGGCGGCGGTCGCGGTACCGCCGTCAGACCCGTAGAATCGGGCGAATGCCGGTACGGGAGGAGGCGCGCTCCACCGAGGAGTCACGGCTGGAGCCCGTCTCGCTGACCGACCGGCAGCGGCAGGTCGCCGATCCGAAGTTGCGCGGCAGCCTGTTCGTGGCCGGTCCGGCCGGCGCCGGCAAGACCACCGCCGCCGTGCATCGCTTGCGCCGCCTGCTGGAGGCCGGCGTGCGCGCCGACTCGATCCTGGTGTTGCTCCCTCAGCCCACGCTGGAGGGGCCGTACCGGGCGGCGCTGCGGGACCCGTCCCTGCCGGCCGGGGCGGCCGTGACCGTGACCACGGCCGGCGGACTGGCGAAGCGGCTGGTGGAGCTGTTCTGGCCCCTGGTCGCCGGGGAGGCCGGCTTCCACGACGCGGACGGCGAGCCGGTCTTTCTGACGTTGGAGACCGCCCAGTACTACATGGCGCGCGTGCTGCGGCCGCTGCTGCGCGACGGCTGCTTCGAGTCGCTGCCGGTCGATCGCAATCGCATCTACAGCCAAGTGCTCGACAACCTCGGCAAGGCGGCGGTGGTCGGCTTCGACTACCGCGCGATCGGCGATCGGCTGTGCGCGGCCTGCGCGGGCGACGCCGTCCAGGAGCGCGTCTATCGCGACGTGCAGACCTGCGTCACGGCGTTTCGGCGCCACTGCCTGCGCCACAGCTTGCTCGACTTCTCGCTGCAGATGGAGGTGTTCGCGCGCCACCTCATGGCGGTGCCGCCGGCGCGGCGCTACCTGGTCCGGTTCTATCGCCATCTGATCGCCGACAACGTAGAGGAAGACACCCCGGTGGCGCACGACCTGCTGCTCTCCTGGCTGGACGACTTCGCTTCCGCGGTGGTGATCTACGACGACGACGCCGGCTACCGCCACTTTCTGGGCGCCGACCCCGAGGACGGCCTGCGCCTTCGTGACGCGTGTCGGACCGCGCTGCGCATGGAGCGCCGTGCGGAGGCGTCGCCGTCGCTGCCGGCGTTCGAGCGGCTGCTCGCCTGGCAACTGGGGGCGCCTGCGCAACGCCGCGAGCGCAGCCCGCAGCGCGAGCGATTCCCGGTGGGCGACGGCGGCGTGCTCCGCTTCGCCCATCATCGCTACTTCCCGGAGATGCTCGACTGGGTGGCGGCGCGGATCGCCGGGTTGGTCGGGAAGGGCGTCACGCCGGGAGAGATCGTCGTGCTGGCCCCCTATCTGTCCGATTCGCTGCGCTTCGCGCTGCTCGATCGGCTCGCCCACCATCGCGTGCCCGCCCGGTCGCACCGCCCGTCGCGGGCGCTGTGGGAGGAGCCGGCGACGCGCTGTCTGCTGGTGCTGGCGGCCCTGGCGCATCCGTCGTGGCGGCTGCCGGTGGGGCCGGCCGAGTTGACTCACGCGCTGGTCGACGCGGTCGACGGACTCGACCTGATCCGCAGCCGCGTGCTGGTCGGCGCCCTGTTCGATCCGGCGCAGCCGCCGGCGGGAGCCGCGCTCCGGCCGTTCGCGGATGCGCCGGCCGGGGTGCACGAACGCATCACCCATACCGTCGGCGGGCGCTACGAGGGGCTTCGCGTCTGGATCGACGACTACCGCGCCGCGGTGGCCGCCGACCGGCTCGACCACTTCCTGCAGCGGCTGTTCGGCGAGCTGCTGTCGCAGCCCGGCTACGGCTTCCACCACGCTCACGACCACGGCGCCGCGGCCGCGCAACTGGTCGAGTCGGTGCGCAAGTTCCGGTGGGTGACCGAGCGTCAGCTCGCCGCGGCCGGCGAGTCCCCGGGCCGCGAGTACGTGGACATGGTGGCCGACGGGGTGATCCCCGCGCAGTACGTCGGCGCCTGGGATCGAGACGCGCGCGACGCGGTGCTGCTGGCGCCGGCATCGACGTTCCTGATGAGCAACCGGCGGGTCGATCACCAGTTCTGGATCGACGTCGCCGCGCGCGGCTGGTCCGAACCGCTGCAGCAGCCGCTCACGCAGCCGTACGTGCTGAGCCGCCGCTGGCCGGCGGGCCGCCTGTGGAGCGAAGCGGAGGCGGCGGCCGCCGGCCGCGATCGGCTGTACCGGCTGGCGGTCGGGCTGGTCCGGCGCTGCCGCACGGCGATCCACCTGGGCCTCTGCGACGTCAACGAACAGGGCGCCGAGCACCGTGGCCGGCTCCTGCGCGCCATCGACGCCGTGCTGCGATCGACGCAGGCGGCGTGAGCGGCTCCACCGCTGCGGCCCGGGCCCGCGCGCCGGCCCAGCGCGCCCCGCCGCCGCCCGCCCGGCGCCCGTTCACGCCGCGGCCGAGCCAGCGGCGGGTGCTGGCCTACCGCGGCGGTCTGATGGGGATCGCGGCGGTGCCCGGCAGCGGCAAGACGGAGACGGTCGCCATGCTGGTCGACCGCATCCTGGACCTGCAGGTCCTGCGCGGCGACCAGGAGATACTGGTGGTCACGCTGGTCAACGCCGCCTGCGACAACCTGACCCGCCGCGTCGACGCGGCCGCTGCGGCGCGCGCTCTGATGCCCGGCGTCGGCTACCGCGTGCGCACGCTGCACGCGCTTGCCGGCGACATCGTACGCGAGCGGCCGGAGGCGGTGGGGGTGACGGAGGCGTTCCGCATCATCGACGGGGAGCAGTCCGCTCGGATACGGCGTCAGGTCGCCGTCGCCTGGCTGCGCGGCAACCGGCACCGGTGCGAATGGCTGCTCGATCCCGATCTGCCGCCGGAGCGCCGCGCATACGTGCTGCGCGAGCGCATGCCGGAGCTGATCGAGGACTTGGCTGACGTCTTCATCCGCTATGCCAAGGGCGAGCGGGTGCCGCCGGACCGGCTTCAGGGGCTGCTCCGCGACCGCGGCGGCGCCGGCGATGACGACGCCGGCTTGGCGGAGATCGGCATCTCCCTCTATGCCGACTACCAGCGCGCTCTGTCGTACCGCGGCGCGCTCGACTTCGACGATCTGGTGTGGCGCGCGTTGGACCTGCTGGAAGCGGACCCGGCGCTGCTCGACCGGCTCCGCGAGCGGTGGCCCTACGTCCTGGAGGACGAGGCGCAGGACTCCAGCGCCGTGCAGGAGCGCATCCTGGCGCTGCTGGCGGGCGAGCAGGGCAACTGGGTCCGCGTCGGCGACCCCAACCAGGCGATTTTCGAGACCTTCACCACCGCCGACCCCAGGTTCCTGCGCGCCTTCCTGCGCCGCGACGACGTGGCGGCGCGGGAGCTTCCCGACTCCGGCCGCTCGGCGCCCCGCATCATCGCGGTCGCCAACCGGATGATCGACTGGACGGCCGGCTGCCATCCGGTGGCCGAGGCGCGCGACGCGCTCGGCCTGCCGCACATCCGCCCGACGCCGCCCGGCGATCCGCAACCCAACCCTGCCGACCGGCAGGCGACGGTCGCCTTCATCGACAAGCCGTTCCCGCCGGGGCGCGAAGCGGCGGCAATCGCCGCTTCGCTCGGCCGCTTTCTGCCGGCCAACCCGGAGGCGACCGTCGCGGTGCTGGCGCCCAGCAACCATCGCGCGGCCGATCTGGTGCAGGCGATCCGGGGGCGCGGGCTCCGCTGTGTGGAGGACCTGCTGAGCGGCGCTGGCAGCGCGCAAGCAGTGGCCGACGTGATCGGCCGCGTGCTGCGCGCCCTGGCCGATCCCGACTCGGCCTACGCGCTGGCCGACTGCTACCTGGCTTGGCGGCGCGCGGACCGGGACTCGCCGGCGGAAGGGGACGCCGCGCAGGCATGCGCGCTCCGGCTGCGCCGCTGCGAGACGCCGGAAGACTACCTGTGGCCGCGGCTCGGCCGCGACTGGCTGGACCGACAGGAGATCGATACGGCCGAGCGCGAGCGGCTCGCGCGATTCGCCTCTCTGGTGCGCCGCTGGCAGGGGGCGGCTGCGCTGCCGATCGACCAGATGGTGCTCACCATCTCGCAGGACTTGTTCGACGAGCCGGACGAGCTGGCGGTCGCCTTTCGGCTGGCGGTCGGCCTGCGCCGGTCCGCGCGCCAGCATCCGCGCTGGGGCATCCGCGAGCTGATCGACGAGCTGCAGGCGATCGCCGGCAACCGGCGGCGGTTCGCGAGCTTCGCGCCGGATCAGGCCGGCTTCGACCCGGCGGCGCACCGGGGCGCGGTGGTGGTCGCCAACATGCACAAGGCCAAGGGACTGGAGTGGGACCGGGTCTACCTCACCTCCGTGAACGCCTACGACTATCCGGCCGACCCGGAATCGGACCGCTTCATCGCGGAGAAGTGGTACGTGCGGGACCGCCTCAACGCCGCCGTGGAGGCGTGCGAGGAGGCGCGTTGCCTGCTCGACGGTACCGAGTACCGGCGCCGGGAGGCGACGTATCGCGCCCGCGTCGACTACATTCGGGAGCGCCTGCGGCTGCTCTTCGTCGGCATCACCCGCGCCCGGCGCGACCTGATCGTGACCTGGAACACCGGCCGGCCCGGCGACGTCCGCGCCGCCGCCGCGTTCAGCGCCCTGGCCGACTGGTGGCAGGCCGGGCGAGAGAAGGAGGAGCATGGCGACCGCTGACGATCTGACCCTGAGCCAGGCCAGCCTGCAGGACTATGTCGAATGCCGCTACCGGTTCCGGCTGCGCTATCTGGACCGTCTGGCATGGCCCGCCGTGGAGGCGGAGCCGGCCGGCCGCAACGAGCGCCGGCTCCGCGACGGCGCGGAGTTCCACCGTATGGTGCACCAGTACGTACTCGGCGTGCCGGCCGAACGCCTGCGGGAGTTGGCCGAGCACCGTACCGGCGCGGGCGGCGGAGGCGAGCCGGCCGGCTGGTGGCGCGCGTTCTGCGAGGACCGGCCGGCCGATCTGCCGGGAGAGCGCTTTCCGGAGGTGACGCTGGCCGCGGAGGTGGCCGGCCGGCGCCTGTCCGCCAAGTACGACCTGATCGTCGTTCAGGACGGGAGCCGGGCGGTGATCCTGGACTGGAAGACCGCCGAACGCCGGCCGAGCGAGGCGACCGTCGAACAACGGCTGCAAACGCGCGTGTACCCGTACCTGCTGGCGCGGGCGGGCGCCGTGCTGAACGGCGGGCAGGCGCTGGCGCCCGACCGGATCGAGATGCGCTACTGGTTCGCGGCGCATCCGCATCAGCCGGCCGTGATCCGCTACGACCGTGACCGCTTCGACGCGGACGGCGAGCGGATCGCCGGCTTGGTGCGGGAGATCGCCGAGTTGCCGCTCGACCGGTTCGATCGGACCGAGCACCGGGAGCGGTGCCGGCTGTGCACCTACCGGTCGCTCTGCGACCGGGGCGCGGACGCCGCGCACGGCGAGGTCGAAGAGGACATGGAGCAGGACTCCTGGCTGTCGATCGACGACGGGGACGACGCGGCCGCGTTCGACTATGCCGAAGCCGGCGAGGTGCCGTTCTGATGGCGGCCGGCGGCATCGAGCGGCGGCGCTGGGAGGAGCCGGCGCCGCTCGACGTGCCGGCGGCGCTGCGGGATGCCGTCGGCGGTCCGCCGGTGCTGGCGGAGACCCTGGTCCGGCGCGGCTACGACTCGCCCGAGCGCGCCTGCGCGTTCCTGGACCCACGCCGCTACCGGCCGGCGCCGGCTTCCGACCTGCCGGACATGGCGCGCGCCGCCGACCGGATCGAACGGGCGCTCCGCGACGGAGAGCGGATCGGCGTGTGGGGTGACTTCGACGTCGACGGCCAGACCTCCACCACGCTGCTGGTGGAGACGCTGCGCCGTCTGGGAACGGACCCGGAGTTCCACATCCCGATCCGCGCCACCGAGTCGCACGGCGTGGGCGTGGAGGCGCTGCGCGGCTTCCTGGACAAGGGCGTCACGTTGATGATCACCTGCGATACCGGCGTCGATGCCGCCGAATCGGTGCGCTACGCCGCCGGCCGGGGCGTGGACGTGATCATCACCGACCATCACGACCTGCCCGACGAGCTGCCGCCGGCGCTGGCGGTGATCAACCCGAAGCGGATCGAGCGCCCCCATCCGCTGCGCGCGCTGCCCGGCGTGGGGGTGGCGTTCCAGGTGGCGCGCGAGCTGTTGGGGCGCGCCGGCCGCATCAAGGAGTCGCGCAAGCTGCTCGACCTGGTGGCGCTGGGGGTGGTGGCCGACTTGGCCGAGCAGGTCGACGACACCCGGTTCTGGCTGCAGGTGGGGCTGCGGGTGCTGCGGCGCACCGACCGGATCGGCCTGCAGGTGATGATGGAGGTGGCCGATCTGAACCGGGAGGCGTTGGGCGAAGAGCAGATCAGCTTCACGCTGGGGCCGCGCCTGAACGCCATCGGCCGGCTCGGCGACGCCAACCCCATGGTCGAGCTGATGACGACCGGCTCGCGCGAGGAGGCCCGCCGGCAGGTGCTGGAGTTGGAGCGGCTGAACGCCCGGCGGCGCCTGCTCACCGATCAGGTGTTCGACGCCGCCTGCGAACAGATCGAGGCGGATCCGGGCCTGCTCGACGATGCCGGGCTGATTCTTGACCACCCCGATTGGCCGCCCGGCGTGATCGGCATCGTCGCCAGCCGGCTGGTCGAGCGCTTCCACCGCCCCACGCTACTCCTGTCATCTCCTCCCGGTGGACCGGTGCGCGGATCGGCTCGTTCGATCGCCGGCTGCAACGTCAACGCCGCGATCGCCGCGTGTCAGGAGCTGCTGGACGGCTTCGGCGGCCACCCCATGGCGGCTGGAGTGTCGCTCCCGCCGGAACGGCTCGAGCCGTTCCGGCGGGAGCTGCAGGGCGCGTTGCGCGAGCAGATCGGCGACGGCCCGCCGCCCCCCCGCCTGCCGATCGACGGCGTGCTCGACCTGGGACAGGCGGACCTGAACCTGGTGGAAGCGCTGGCCAAGCTCGGTCCGTTCGGACCGGGCAACCCGGCGCTCACGTTCGCCAGCCTCGGCGTCACGATCAAGGGGATCGCGGAGGTGGGGAGCGGCGGCGAGCACCGCAAGCTGCTGGTCGCCGACCGCACCGGGGCGGCGCGTTCGGTGCTGTGGTGGCAGAGCGGCGGCGTCCTGCCGCCGGAAGGCCGCTTCGACTTGGCGTATCGGATATCGGCTCATGACTTCCGCGGGAATCGATCGGTGCAGGTGGAATGGGTCGACGCCCGCCCGGCCGCGGCGCCCACGGCGATCGCGGCCGGGGCGGTGCCGCCGGAGGTCGTCGATCACCGCGCCGGCGACGGCGCGGCCGGCGGGCCGGCCGGACTGGTCGATGGGCTGGCCGAGCAGGCGGTGATCTGGGGAGAGGACGGCGTGGCCGAGCAGGCCTGCGGCCGCGACCGGATCGGCCCCGCGCAGACGCTGGTGGTGCGGACCACGCCGCCGGGCCGGGACGAGCTGCAGCAGGTGCTGCGGCAGGCGCAGCCGCGCACGCTCCATCTGTTCGCGGTCGATCCGCAGACCGCGCCGGCCGACCGGTTCCTGCACCGTCTTGCCGGGATGTGCAAGCACGCGCTGCATCACCATGAAGGCCGAGCGGCGATCGGCCGGCTGGCCGCGGCCGTCGCCCATCGGGAGGCGACCGTGCGCGCCGGACTGGCGTGGCTTGCCGCGCGCGGCGACCTCACGGTCGTGCGGGAGGAAGGCGGAGCGGTGATCCTTGCCGACGGCGGTCAGGCCGATCCGGCCGCCGCGGAGCGCGCGGCCGCCGAGGTCCGCGACCTGATTACCGAGACCGCCGCGTACCGCCGCTTCTTCGCGACCGCGCCCCTCGACGCCCTGATTCGCACCCTGTAGCCTGGGTCATGGGAAAGTCCCCGATATGAGGTCATGTCTTCAGAACCGAGCTGAACGAGCGGCGAACCAGTTTACCGAAAAGGCTCGAAAACCGCTGGTCATCGAATTCGCAGGGGTCCGAAGGCGGGAAAAACTACGACGCTCACGAACGTGTCGACGTTTCTCAAGCGTTGCGGCTTTCGTACCGAGGTCGTGATAGAACGTGCATCCGTCTGCCCGATTCAGGATAAGAAGAACGCGACGTTCAATGTGTGGACGGCGTGTACGACCCTCGCGCAGATTCTGGAGAAGACGCAAACGCCTCCTCCACGTCCCGATGATCCACGCCCCGACCAGAATTGAGGTCGGTCGAAGATCCGATTATTCGATCATCCCGCGGGCTGAGTGGTGATCTTTTCGGCACTCATAAAACGCGGCTTCACCTTATCTTCGCCATGGATCAATTCGAGTATCTCTTTGGTATCTTCCTCAAATTGTCGAGCGCTCACGCGAAGGTAACGCCAACAACTGAGCTCCCGTCCGCCCCGTGAGGACATTTCCTGCATCGCTTTCATAGCGAACGTCCGCGCGGCTACCGCTTCTCCGACGGCCCAATGGCTGATCGCCATACATTGAAGATAGTTGGGGTCAGGAGCCTTCCGTGGGTCCGCGCGTTCGATTTCAACGACTCGATGGAACGGATCGACGACGGGAACTCCGCCAGCTCCCCAGAGCGCCATGCCGTAGTTGAAGGCCAAATGAATGTCCATCTCCGTCACCTCATGAACCACGCTCCCTATCACGTCAAGGGCTTCGGCGAACCGCCCCAGGGCGATGGCCGCCAGCGACAGAGCTTGCTTGGCATCCGCCTGCTCGTCCGGCGACAACCGATCAGCAGCCAGGAGCGGGTGAAGAATCTCCAAAGCGGTTGCCGCCTCGGCTTCTGACCCGAGCAGATCGCGGGCGATCCACACTCGTTGGCTTGGCGGCAAGGCCGATACGGCCGGAGATTCGGCTATCCGGGTCAGGCTCTGCGGGGTGAGCATGGAAACCGCCCGCCTCACTTGAATCGGCGACGCATGGTCCGATTGAAGCGCATTCATCGCGTCTTGGACGGCGACTTCTCGGTCGGCGTGCTCCGAACGCGATATCGACGCCCTGCGGAGATACACCTCAGGTTCCCGATAGCCGGCATCTATGGCGCGCGTGAACAGCGCCGCCGCATCGTCCAGACTGCCGTCGTCAGCACGCAGTAATCCCAATCCATACAGCACCTCGCCGTCAGCAGAATGATTCGCTTCGATCGTCTTCAGATGCGTTTCGACGTTCGTCAAAGACGGCACTACGTCAGTCTGAATCCGCGGGCTGGCGATGTAATCGAGTGCGCCATCGCGATCCTCCGCGTTGAGACGAATAATTTCTTTGGTGACTTTGCGATACTCTTTTGCGAGCCTGCTTCGCGGCCGATCCTTGGTGAAGATCACCTGATTCAAAAGCGACAGGCTGTCATATCGATGGACCACCAGGGGCTCGCATCGAAAACCGAGGTTCTGCTGAAAGGATGCGATATTTTCCTCAAGGATATTGTCTTCATCGTCAAGGTCCGGCACGTTGGACATGACGAAGTGTAGATCGATCGGTTTTTCGCGAGGTCGTTCGGCTCTGATTTCCCCTACGATCTTGGTCAGGCCGCGGAGATTCTGGATGTTGGGGAAGAACAGTATGACCACGGCATCGGGGAGCTGCCGTGTGCAGATGCCGCCGACGTCGGAATGACCGGTGCGCGAATCGATCAGTACATAGTCTGGCTTGATAAATTCATTCCATTGTTCCTTGAGGTCCTCGAGCAGCAGATATCCGTCGTGGTGTTCGTAGAGAGCCCCCCAATCGATTTGCGCAAAGGTCGTCGCGTAGGTGGGCCGGTGAGCTCCGGCCGGCATGATCCAGAGGCCACGGTCGCCGTTCGTCACTCCGGGTGATTCGAAGACGAATTCCTCTACGCGAGGCGCTTGCCCTGTGTCGAGGTAGGCGCGCACGTAGTCGATCACGCCCGGCGCCGTGCTGGCGGGTCTGAGGAAATTGAAGGTGTCGAGTCCGGGGGCCTCGAGATCGAAATCGACGGCGAGCACTCGACGGCCCCGACTTGCGAGATCGACGGCTACGTTGACGAGCGCCATCGTTCGTCCGACGCCGCCCTTGAACGAGTAGAAGGTTGTGACGTACACAGAAGGGTCAGCTTGCCTTTCTGAGCTGGAAGCGCTTCTGGCTCAGGAGGCGCTCTGCGGAAACAGCCAGCACGCGAAACTTCAGATTCCCAGGCGGCTCGGAAAGGAAACCTTGGAAAGTGGTCAGGGCCTTTAGTCTGTCCATGATTTCCGGGAGGGCAAGGAGTCGAAGATAACGATCGTTGGCCAGATTCTGGACTACCGCGCCGTTTTCCCAGCGGTTGAGCGTGGCCTCGCCAAGACCGGTGATCTCAGCGAACACGGCTCTGGTCATCCCGAGACTCTTGCGAATGCCGCGTATTTCAGCGGGTGACAGCACCCTCAGATGACGGCATACGGCTTCATGTTTCAATCGCTCACCTTCATGATCGAGATACTCGAGATCACATGCTCCGCAGCGGCGAAGCGGAAGGTCGACCTCCAGCGTCGCTGCCGTATCGCCGGACCCGTAGGTGAACGTATGGTGGTGCGAGCACGTAGTGATCGAAGTCTCGCCGCATTGCGGGCATCTGCGGCCCATGCGCGCCTTGTCATCGTGCACGAATACCGTGTCGTTCGGTTCCATTTCTGATTCCTGGTCGTCCTCTATCCGTATTCGGAGTAGTGAAAGCTGCGGCCGAAGATGATTCCGGAGCCCAACTGAAGCTTGACGTAGAGATGAGGCACGTCCGGTCCAAGGTCAATCAACATGACGTACCCCTTGGTCCCTCTTGGCCGATCCAGATCAATGACGGTCACCTCTTGTCCGTGGTCGAGCCGTGTCGCTATCAGTTCCCATGCGGTCGAGTCGGTGAAGTGCGTGTCCAGCAGTCCGTCGGGGTTGCATACCTGGTTTGGACGCCAGTCGGTAGGCTGCTTGCGGGTGAATATCGAAACGCGTGCTTTGTGGCGTCTGGCAAGGTCGTGCAATTGGCGCCTGGTCGCATTGTCGATGCCGGCCGGCGGCTTCCTTCGGTCTCCAGTGATCATCCATCTCGCCTTAGATCATATGGTGCTTGCAGATTCCGGTCAAGTTGGCAGTCGATCATTTGATTGGTCATCGGTACAAGGAACGCCGTTACCGGGACCGCCGAGTACCGCCGGTTCTTTGCGACAGCGCCCGGCGACGTGCGGATGCGGGAGAGGCGCCGTCGGCGATCTTCCGCCAGTCGACGCCGGACCGGGCCAACCGGTCCACCAGCGAGGTGCGCCGATCGGCAGAGGCGACGGCATGGATGGCGACCGTGGCGCCAAGTACCCCGGACGGGATCAGGAACCACGGGGCGGCGCCGCCGGTTACCACGTTGATGGTGAACAGCGCGCCGCACAGCGAGGCGGCGATCGCTCCGTACGAGCGGAGGCGGGCGCGCGCCTTCTGGATGCCCCGCACCAGCTTCAGCCGCTCCTCGTCGAGGTAGCCCGCTGCGTCCACCTCGTCGGCGGCGCGGCGGCGGTTGGCGGCGTGCACGGCGTGCTGGACGACGGCCGCGGCGCCGAAGGCGGACGGGATCAGGAACCATGGAGCGGCGCCGCCGGTCGTCACGTTGATCAAGAAGAGTACGCCGTTGACGCCGGCGAACGTGACCCCGTGCATCACCAGCGACCGCTGCGCGCGCGTCGCCTTGTCGCGGAGCTTCCGCCGCAGGTGCTGAAAGCGGTCGCCGAGTGCCGTCACGTCAGGTCCTGGCAGTATAACCATCTCGCCGGCAAGGAAACCCGCATTGACCGTGCGCGCGGCGGGCGGGGATGATCCGGCCGTGGCCGCGCAGGCGGGTTCGCTCAGCGTCATCGCCACGCCGATCGGGAATTTGGAGGACATCACTCTGCGCGCGCTGCGCGTGCTGGGCGAGGTCGACGCGCTGGCGTGCGAGGACACGCGCCGCACCCGCGCCATCTACGAGCACTACGATCTGGCCCGCCCGCGCAGCATCTTCTCCTACCACCGCCACAACGAGGCGGCGGCCGGCGCGCGCATTCTGGCGCTGCTCGCGCGCGGCGCCGCCGTGGGCCTGGTTTCCAACGCCGGCTATCCGTGCATCAGCGATCCCGGCCATCTGGTCGTGCGTCAGGCGATCGACGCCGGCCACCGGGTGGAGGTGATTCCCGGGGCGAGCGCCGCCCCCTGCGCCCTGATCGTCTCCGGACTGCCGACCGGAGATCATCTGTTCCTGGGCTTCCCGCCGCGCAAGGCGGGGCGGCTTCAGTCGCTGCTCGCGGGGGCGGCGGACCGGACGCACACGCTGGTGCTGTTCGAGGCGCCCGGACGGGTGGCCGCACTGCTTGCGGCGGCGGTCGCCGCGCTCGGCGATCGGCGGGCGGCGGTCTGCGTCGAGCTGACCAAGCGGTTCGAGCAGGTGCACCGCGGCTACCTGACCGACCTGATCGCGCGCGTCGATCTGATCGACCTGCGCGGAGAGGTGTGCGTTGTCATCGCCGGCAACGATCGTCGGCTCATCCGCTGAGGCGCGCCCCGGGCGGCTGGTCACCGCCCACGGCGCCCTGCGGCTGCCGGCGTTCCTGCCGGACGCGACCCGCGGCGTGGTCCGCACCCTGGCGCCGAACGACCTGACCGCCGCCGGCGTCGAGGCGCTCATGGTCAACTGCCTGCACTTGGCGCGGGCGCCGGGGACGCAGACGATCGCCCGCGCCGGAGGGCTGCACGCCTTCATGGGGTGGCGCGGCCCGCTGGCCGCCGATTCGGGGGGATTCCAGGCGCTTTCCATGGCCGGAGCGCGGGTCACCGACCGCGGGCTGAGCGTCGCCGGCGCCGGCGCGGCCCGGCTGCACCTGACGCCGGAGCGGACGGTGCGCCGGCAGCTCCGGCTCGGCGCCGACATCGCCTTCTGCCTCGACCACTGCCCGCGGCCGGCTGCCGACTACGCCGCGCACCGGCAGAGCGTGCGGCGCACCGTGCTCTGGGCCGCCGCGTGCCGCACGGAACTGGCGCGCGCCGGCGAGTCCGGGGCTGCCGTACCGCTGCTGTTCGCGGTCGTGCAGGGCGGTCCGCACCGCGACCTGCGCGCCGGGTGCGTGGAGGAGCTGTTGGCGATCGGATTCGACGGGCTGGGCTTCGGCGGCTGGCCGATCGCCGGCGGCCGGCTGGACGACATGGTGCACGCGGTGGCCGAGCTGGCGCCGGCGGAGGTGCCGCTGCACGGCCTGGGGATCGGCAGCCTGGGCGCGCTGCGCGAGGCGGCGGCGGCCGGCTACCGGCTGTTCGACTGCGTGCTGCCGACCCGTGACGCGCGCCACGGCCGCTTGTACGCGGACGACGGCCGGTCGGTGTCGATCCGGGACGAGCGCTTCGCGCGCCGCCGGGAACCGGCCGTCGACGGCTGCGACTGCACCGCGTGCCGGGCCTTTCCGGCCGCTTACCTCCATCATCTGTTCCGCATCGGCGACGCGCTCGGCCACCGCCTCGCCTCGATCCATAACCTGCGGGTCTACAGCCGCGCGGTCGGCGCTGCCGGCGTGGCGGTGTGATGAGCGGAGAGCCTTCGTCCGCCGCGGCGCGGGAACCGCTGGCGCCGGACCAGGAACTCGTCCGAGCGCTGCAGGCGACCCGCAAGTACGGGCGCGTCCATCCCGGTCTGCTGGCGCGCGTGGCGCGCCGCGCGCTGGCCGGCCACGGGCGGCGCGGCGCTCTGAAGGCGGCCAAGCGCGCGCTGCACGAGCTTGCCGGCGCGTTCCTGGACGCCGACTCCTGTCGCCGCGCGGAGCGGCTGGCGCGGTCGCTCGCTACCGCCGGCGCCGAGCGCCGCCGGGAACTGTGTCTGGCGGTGCTCCGGCTGCACGCTTCCAGCGCCGAGCGGCTGCCGGCGGTGGAAGCGCTGTACGAACGCGTCTGGCAGGCCGCCGCTGACGCCCGCGGCGTGCCGCGCTCCGCCCCGGTGCGGGTGCTCGACCTCGCCTGCGGGCTCAGCCCGTTCGCGCTGCCGTGGATGGGGCTGGCGCCTGGCAGCGCCTATCGCGGGGTCGACGCGGACGGCCGCGTCGTCGATCTGGCGCGGCTTGCCCTGCCCTTTCTGGCCGTGCCGGCGCTGAACGCGCCGCCGCAGGTCGAGGCGGGAGACGTGCTGGAACCCCCGGCCGCCGCGTGCGGCCGGTTCGATGTCGCGGTGATGCTGAAGACCCTGCCGACTCTGGAGCGGCTGGCGCCGGGCGCGGGCGGCGATCTGGTGCGCCGGACCGCTGCGCCGGTGGTGGTGATCTCCACCGCGACCGGCAGCCTGGGAGGCGGACGGCGCCTTCGTCACGACGAGCTGATCGAGCGGGCACTGGCGGACGGCGGTCGACGTCAGGCGGCTCGCTTCGAGATGGCAGGCGAGGCGGTCGTCGTGGCGCGGTAGGCTGCCGCCCGCGCCGCGGGTTCCGCCGCAACGTCACTTTCGCCAGAACGCGGGCGTGAGCAGCACGACGACGCTGTAGAGCTCCAGCCGGCCGGTGAGCATGCCCAGGCTGAGGAACAGCTTCACCCCGACCGGATAATGGGCGTAGTTCTCCGCCGGGCCGACCGCCCCGAACCCCGGACCGATGTTGCCGACGGTGGCGAGCGCCGTGGAGAACGCCGACAGCAGGTCGGCGCCGGCCGACGCCACCACCAGCATGGTGACGATCAGGATGACCACGTATAGATAGAAGAAGGTGGCGATCGGATAGAGGATGTCCTTTTTCAGCGGCCGCGCGGCGACGCGCGTGGGAAATACCCCGCGCGGATGGATGAGATAGCGCAGCTCGTTGGCGCCCTGCTTGAAGAGGGTGATGACGCGCACCACCTTGACGCCGCCGCCGGTCGATCCGGCGCAGCCGCCCACGAACATCAGCGCCATCAGCACCGCCTGCGCCAGCTCCGGCCAGCGGTTGTAGTCGGCGGTCGCGTAACCGGTGGTGGTCAGGATGGAGACCACCTGGAAGGCGCCGTAGCGGACGCTGTCGGCGACGGAGTCGTAGACACTCCCGTAGAGGCTGAGGGCCACGACCAGCGTGGCCGCGGCGGCGATCCCCACGTAGACACGGAACTCCACGTTGGAGATCAGCACGCGGAGACCGCCGCGGCTGAGCCGGTAGTACAGGGAGAAGTTCACGCCCGCCGCCAGCATGAAGACGGTGACCACCAGATCGACCCAGGCGGACTGAAAGCTGCCGATGCTGTCGTTCCGGGAGGAGAACCCGCCGGTCGCCACCGTGCCGAAGGTGTGCATCACCGCGTCGAGCGGCTTCATGCCGGCCAGCAGCAGCAGCGCCACCTCCAGCGCGGACATGCCGACGTACAGCAGCCACAGGATCTTGGCGGTCTGGGCGATGCGCGGGGTGAGCTTGTCTACGGTCGGTCCCGGCGCTTCGCTGCGCAGCACCTTCAGGCCGCCGATCCCCATGCGCGGCAGGATGGCGACGGTGAGGACGACGATCCCCATGCCTCCCAGCCAGTGCATCAGCGAACGCCAGAACAGGATCGAACGCGGCAGCGCCTCGATGTCGGTCAGGATCGACGCGCCGGTGGTGGTGAAGCCCGACATCGACTCGAAGAACGCGTCGGCGTAGGACGGGATCGCGCCGGACAGCACGAAGGGCAGGGCGCCCGACAGCGAGACGCTGATCCAGCTCAGCGTGACGAACAGGAACCCTTCACGGGTCAGCAGCACCTCGCGCGGGACGCGGCGGAAACCGGCGAGCGTAACGGCGGCGAGCAGCCCGACGGCCGTCGCCGGCGCCAGGAAGGCGAGCGTCTGCTCGCCTTCGCCGATCACCAGCGCCAGCAGCGCGCAACCGGCCAGGCAGCCGACGATCACCAACTGCAGCGCCGCGACCGTCTTGAGGATGGCTCGGACGTTCAAGAATCGAAGAGCTCTTCGACCCGGCCGATGGCGTCGGTGCGGGCGATGATGGTCAGTCGGTCGGCGTCCTGCATGACCAGGTCGCCGCGGGGAAACAGGCTCACGCCGTCGCGGCGTACGGAGACGATCAGCGACTCGTCCGGGAAGTGCAGCTCCTGGATGCTCCGGCCCGCCATGCGCGCCGACGCATCGACCGTGCTCTCGATCACCTCGGCTTGGCCGCCGAACAGGCTGGCGACGCTGCGCACCCGGCCGCGGCGGACGATCTTGAGCACCGCGCTCACCACGCTGTTCTTGGGGCTGATGATCACGTCCACGCCCAGGCGGTTGGCTAGCGTCAGGTAGTTGTACTTGTTGACCAGCGCGATGGAGCGCTTGATGCCGTAGGTCTTGGCGTAGATCGCCGCCAGGATGTTGAGCTCCTGATTGGCGGTGGTGGTGATGATCAGGTCGTGGTTCCTCAGGGACTCCTCCTCGAAGAATCCCTCCCCGGAGATGTCGCCGTTGATGACGATCGCGCCGGGAAAGCGGTCGGCCAGCGACTTGCTCTTGACCGTATCGCTCTCGATGATCTTCAACCGCCGTCTGCGCCCGAAGGCGCGCAGCAGCCGCAGCCGGCGCCGCCGCTCGCGGCCGTCCAGCAGGGATTCGGCGACGAAACTGCCGACCCGGCCGCCGCCGACCAGGATGACCTGTCGCATCCGCAGCTTGGGCCGGCCGGCGCGGTCGAAGAGCTGGTCCAGCGCCTCCTCGGACGCGCTGACGTACAGCTCGTCCCCCTCGCGGACCAACGTGTCGCCGTGCGGGATGTCGAATCGCTCGCCGCGCAGCAATCCGCACGCCAGGAACTCCAGCGGCAGTTCGGCGCGTGTCTGCGCGATGGTGCGGTCGCAGAAGAGCGAGTCGCCCACGATCGGCAGCACGCGCATCTCGATGTCGGTGTCCGCCAGCGCGACCACCTCGCTGGTCACGCCGTGCTCCACCGTCTGTACGATCGCGCGCGCCGCCTCGACCTCGGGATTGACGATGTAGTCGATGTCGAGCAGCGATCCCTCGAACAGGTGCGAGCGGGCGTAGTACTGCTGATTGCGCACGCGCGCGATCTTGAAGGGGACGGAGAACTCCCGTGACGCCAAGCCGCAGACCACCATGTTGAACTCGTCCGAGTCGGTCAGGGCGATGAAGAACTCCGCGTCCTGGATGCCGGCCTGACGAAGCAGCCGCAGGTCGTTGCCGATGCCGTTGATGACCATGCAGTCGAGGTTGTTGAGCGCGTACTTGGCGGTGTCGGCGTCGCGCTCGATCAGGGTGACGTCCTGGTTGTCGGCGACGAGCTGTCTGGCGAGCTGGAAGCCGGTGGTGCCGGCTCCGACCACCACGATCTTTCGCGGCATCGCGCGGATGCTACCACCGACGGAGGGCGAGACGGATGGTCGGGTCGACCACGACCAGCACGGCCGTGCGGCTCAGCGGGATGGTCATGCCGGCCGCAATCCGGCCGGATTCACGCCACGCTCATCTATACTCAACCGCATATGAGTCAGAAACCATGCTACCGGATCGCGGTCTACCCCGGCGACGGCATCGGCCAGGAGGTGACGCCGCTCGCCTTCCAGGTGCTGCGCGCGGCCATCGGCGACCGGATCGACCTCGAATGCACCGAGTTCCCGTGGGGCCTGAGCTACTGGCTGGAGCAGGGCACACCCACCCCGCCCGACTACATTGAGCAGCTCCGCGCCTTCGACGCCATCTTCCTGGGAGCGGTGGGCGCGCCGGAGCAGATGCCGGACCCGGTCTCGTTGGAGCCGCCGGTGCGGATCCGCCAGTCGTTCGACCAGTACGCCTGCCTGCGGCCCGCGCTGTTGCTGGACGGGGTGCGCAGCCCCCTGTCCGGTATGGAGCCGCGCGCGATCGACCTGCTGGTGGTGCGCGAGAACTCCGAGGGTGAATACGTCAACCAGGGCGGGCGCTTCCGCCGCGGCCAGCCCGACGAGATCGCCGTGCAGTCGGCCATCCACACCCGCGCCGGGGTAACCCGCATCCTGCGCTTCGCTCTGGAGCAGGCGCGCGTCCGCCGCCGGCATCTCACCATGGTGACCAAGTCCAACGCCCAGAAGTACAGCTTCGTGCTCTGGGAGGAGGTGCTGGAGGACTTGATTCCAGAGTACCGGGACGTCCGTACCGATCGGCTGTACGTCGACGCCGCGGCCATGGACTTGGTGCGCCGGCCGCGCGACTTCGACGTGATCGTCTCCTCCAATCTGTTCGGCGACATCCTGTCGGACTTGGCGGCGATGGTGGTCGGCGGCCTGGGCATGGCGCCGAGCGCCAACATCCGCCCCGACCGGCGCGCGCCGTCGATGTTCGAGCCCGTGCACGGCTCGGCGCCAGACATCGCCGGGAAGGGGATCGCCAACCCCACGGCCGCCATCCTGAGCGCGGCGATGATGATCGAATGGCTGGGTCACGCCGGGCCGGCGGAGCGCATGCGCGCCGCCTGCGAGCGGGTGCTGGCCGGCGGCGCCGGCACGCCGGACATCGGCGGAACGCTGTCGAGCGCTCAGTTCGCCGAGCGGGTGGCCGAACGGATCGGCGACTGAACGATCCGCGGCAGCCCGCCGTGGCCGCCGAGTTGGAGCGCCTGCGCGCGGAGCTGGCCGAGGCGCGCAGGCTGGCGCGTATGGACCCGCTGACGCGGGCGTGGAACCGGAGCGCCGTGGTCGAGTGCCTGCGCCGCGAGCTGGAGCGGGCGCGGCGCGAGCGCGGGCGCGTTGGCGTGCTGTTCATCGACCTGGACCACTTCAAGCGAATCAACGACCGCCACGGCCACGCCGCCGGCGACGCGGTGCTTTGCGAAGCGACGGCGCGCATGCGCGCGGTGGTACGGCCCTACGACGCGGTCGGTCGCTACGGCGGGGACGAATTCGTGGTCATCGTCGCCGGGGCGGGCGCCGAGCGCGGCGCGGCGCGGGCGGCCGCGGCGATCGCCGCCAACCTGCGGAGCCGGCCGGTCGCTACCCCGGCGGGTGCGGTACCGGTGACCGCCAGCATCGGCGTGGCCGTGGCGCCCGCGGATGGGCGCGACCCGGAACGGTTGATCGCCGAAGCCGACCGGGCGATGTATGCCGCCAAGCGCGCCGGCGGCGATGCCGTCGAATGCTCCGCTCGCTCGTAGGGCTCCGGCGGAGGTCAGCGCGCCAACCAGGCGGCGAAGCGTTCGTGGATTTCGTCGTCGTGGTCGCTCCACTACTCCCAGTTTGTGCGACATTTGCACATGTCAGCCCTCCCCGGGATCGATCTCGGAATACTGATCATCCGAAACGTCGCTGTCCGCAACGGTTGCCGCCGTCCGCTCCGCCGGCGGCACTACGTTCAGCTTCTTCATGAACTCCCGTTCACCGTCGATCAGCGTCTCCAGCCGTGCTTCGATCAAACCCGCTCGGTCATTGTTCCTCAACCGCGGGATCGAGTTCACCGGAAAGCCATGCGTTGGCAGCAACTCCGTCAGCCGACAGTCGCTCAGACCTCGCAACACGCCGAACGCTTGGCCGACGTGGCTTCGATCCACGAACATCCGGTTCGCGGGGCTACGAATCAGACGCGCAAGCGGTTGGTTCGTGGACACGTATCCGACGGCTGCGGTTCCCCTAATAGCGAGCAATTCCCCCGGATCGAGTGCTCCGGCACCTTGAATCGAACGGGGCCTGAGCGACGCAAGATAGATGAGAAACGCGCGTACGCGGGCGCTCCGGCCATCGAATCGGTCGGGAAAGGGTTGCGCCGGCGCTTCCAGATCAATGACGCTGAACCCGGACCCCTTGCCCGCGGAAAGCTGGCTGACCTCGCTCAAGGCGCGCTTGGCTTGCGCCGTGTTTACCCCACCGAACCAGCCGGTGAATGACGTCACCCAGAACCAGCGGTTCAGCAACTCGACAACTCTCTCGGTTGGCTCCGGGCAGCGCCGGAAGAATTCGCCGAGCAGTACAAGTTGGAGTCCATAGGGCAGCAACCGGTCGGATGTGACGCCGAGCCTCTTGAGGAACTCCAGCGCGCGTCGGATTCCCTCTGCGGCGTCCGCAAAGGCGTGGGGGAGCTTCTCGCGAACCTCCTGCTTGACCATGATGTCAGCCCAACCCTTCGCGTAGATGTCGCGGTCGAGGGCTGCCAACACCGCTCTCAGCAGGAAGACACGGTCGATGTTCCCGAAACCCCGCGGGACGAGTTCGGCCTTGAACTCGGTAAGTTTCTGGGCAAGATGGAATTGCCCCGCTTGGTAGGTCAACGTGGATACCATTTCGTCGGCCGTCATCTTGCGCCCGGTGCGGTTCAGTCGGGCAAAGACGGTAACCGCACTGTCCAGGTCAGCCTCACGGATATGGACGAGAGGAAGCTGGTAGTCTCGAAACGCGCTGGCGAGGCGATCAGCCTCGTCGAGCCAGCGCTGACTCCGAGCTCGATCGTCGACTTCCGATTGGATATGGCGGCACGCTTCGAAGAAACCGGCCGTGTTGAGCAAACTCCGTACCGGGAAATGGTGCGGCCTGAGACCCTCTTTCGGCGCTCGGTGAAACTCCAGGGTGTCGAGGTCGCAGTACACGCGCCAGTCTACCTGGTCCGCGATATTCTCCATCGCATGGGTCAATAGCAGCGTACCTACCAGCGTAGAGACGCGCTGCTGGCCGTCGAGCAGGTAGCCGACCGACCCGTCCGGCGGCGGACCGATCGGGACCGGCCCAATACGTTCGGTCGATTCTATTTTCTCCTCGGTATCCCAAACGAGGATGGAACCGATCGGAAATCCGCGCAGGATGCTTTCGAGCAACGCGTGCAGGTCCGACTGCTTCCACACGAACGCACGTTGGAACCGCGGCACGCGGATCTTCCCGGCCACGATGCGTTCGACGAGCTTACCGAGAAAGACGACTTCGGACATGACCTCCGTACGACTGCGCTTGTTGTCTATCATCTATACTTCTCTGCGAATCAGGGCGATGCCATGTTCAAGATCATCCTGTCCACGAAGCGCGAGTTCTTGCCTTGCCGGCACGTCCCAGAGCTTCCAGCATGCGTCCACGTTCGGACCGAATCCAGGGGTGAGAATCGCTCGATCGGACGCAGATAGTCCGCCGAACAGCCGCTGCTCGGCCGCAGACAGGGTCGCCGGCAGGCCGCGCTTCATGTCGAAGAAGTTCTTTTGGTCATCGGTGAGTCGATCCCATGCTGCAACCCGCTGCTCGTGGTCCGCGCCTACATTTTGCCGTTCATCGAGAAGGATTCGAGGCAGGTAATTTTCGGCCTCTCGTTTGGCGAGGATCCAGCATGGCAGATTCTCCCGAGTACAGGTTTGGCTCAGTCGTTGCGCGTCACAGCTAGGGGGAGCATCGGGCGCTTTCCGATCGCTATCGACTATGGCGACGAGTCGGGGACGATATGGTTTCCCCTGCGTGCGGCGCTGGACCTCCTGTGCCATCTGTCCCTTCCCGCCGAGACTATCGATTCGGATCGGCTCTCCCGACCGGTCCCATAGGATGCGAAGGGACTGGTCAAGCTCCTTCACGACGCGTTTGACGAACGCACCGTCACTGACCCGGTTCTCGACCAGGATGCAGAGCGGCTCGCCGGCGAGTCGGAACGCGTCTTCCGGCGTGAGTTCGTCCGGAGTGCCGGGGGCGGACGTTACTCGCACCGACCTTCCGTGCGGCGCGCTGGTCCAAGCGTTACGCTGAATCGACGCGACGAGCATCGAATGGACCCACTCGCCTTGAACCCCGCGGGCGTGTATCCACGTTGTGGCAAGCAGCGCATCGGTATCCGGTTGGCCGGCGGTGTTCCACACGTGCCAGCCGTCCTCGATTGTGTGCAGAATGCGGTCCAGCCAGCGGTGGGAATCCTGATCGCTGGCTGCTTTCGGGTCGATTTCGATCCTCATTCAGCTTCTATTCCCACGCCCGAGCGGCGCGCCTGATGGCCATGATTTCTTCATAATCTTCGATGAACACGCCGTCCGGCCAGCGGTCCAACTGCCCTTTTTCGTCGATTCTGATCTTGCGCAGGATGGAGCCGCTACCCAACTCCGCGTGCACCCAATAGATAAGGACCTTGTCGGCCGGCAGCCGCCCCTCCGCGACCCAACGTCTGGCGCGCAGCAGCACCATCTCGGAGTGCGTTTCCACGACGAGCGGCCGACCCCGACCTGCGAGGTTGGCAAGCAGCAGCTCCGCGACGCCGGCGTGAGCCGCCGGATGCAGTTCGGCCTCCGGGTGCTCGATGACGTCGACGCCCGGGCCTGCCGCCGCCGCGGTCAGCGCCATGACCACGACCGGCAGGACATGCAGCAGCCCGCGCCCGGATTGCGTGAGTCGTACGTTCGCGTCACGGGCCGGGGCTCCCACCACCAGTTCAGAGTATTTCCCCTGAGCTACCATGCGGATGGGCACCCCAAAGGCGTCGCGGTACCAGTTCCGCACCGATTCCTGCAACTCGACGTTCGCTGCCAGGACGAGCGGGGTGTTCCTACCGTCCGGTGCAAAGACCACCGGCGCGTTCTCCGGCGTGACGATAGGCGCTGGCAGGAGGCGGCGCGGGCACCGCAGATGGCGAACGCCGCGCGCCCAACTCCGCAGCGCCTCGCAGCGTGCCTCGGCCCAGTCCGCGAGATCGACCGGCCGCAGCGGGATGAGCCCACGCCAACGGAGCTGCCGGGGTCGGAGCGCGGACCCGGAAACAGTGACCTGATAGTCGGATTGGTCGTCGAGCTCTGATCTCCGCAACGCGATCTCGTTGCCGCCGCTCGTGAGGCGCCAGTCGGCAATCTGGCGCCGGGACGGAGTCTCCACGTTGAGAACGGTAGCGGACAAGGACAGCGGCCCCGTGTTGTCAACCAAGCTGGCAGATATGCGCAACCAGCCGTGCACGCTGCGTCCGGTCACCAAGTCCGCGAATGTCTCGCCGTGCCGGATTCCGCCGGATTCGAGCGGGAGCGGCTCCGGCGTGTCCCTTCCTTCGAGGGCCAAGCCGCCTGCCAGCAACTGGATCGCCTGCGCGAGCGCCGTCTTGCCCGCGTTGTTGGGGCCTACCAGGATGGTCAGCGGGGCGAGCTCCAACTCCGCCCGCTGTGCATAGCCCTTGTAGCGCTCGACGCAGAGGCACCGTAGCTTCACAAACCGCACCGTAGCAGCATTCGGCAGACCGGCCAACGGTCCCCATGCCATCGGCCGCTCGGCTTGGCGGCAAGCGTAGATCGGAATGTCCTCATGCCCCCATGCAGGCACGACGGAGCACCGGCCCGGCGGCGGACGGCTTTGCCGAGCCGCCGGGCCTGATCTATCCTGTTACGGTGCAAGGGCTGGTTGGGCTGAGAGTTCCGCCTGAAGCACGCCAGGGGACCATGGGACGATGAGTGCTTTGCTCGAAGAACGGACGGCTGACGTGGAGAGGCGGACCGATCGTCTGGAGATTCTGTTCGATCGGTTCATGGAGCAGACCACGGCGATCCTGAAGGAGATGAAGGAGGAGGCAGCCCGGGATCGGGCGGAAGCTGCCAGGGCACGGGCGGAAGACCGGGCGGAAGCCGCCGAGGCACGCGGGAAAGACCGGAAGGAGTGGAACCGGCGCTGGGGTGAGTTGGCCAACCGGATGGGTACGGTCGTGGAGGACGTCATCGCTCCGAGCATCCGGCGCATGGCGCGCGAGGAACTTGGCTGTGGCGACGAGTTGCTGTTCTGCCCGCGTATCTCCGTCGTGAGCAGCGATGACCGCCACTACCGGCGGGAGTTCGATGCGTTGTACGTCGGCGCGGCTACAACACGCCGCTCACGCGCGTCGGGTCAGGCGCGCGCGAACAGGTACGCTCGGCTCCGGCGGCCCACCACGACAAGGGCGCCCATGCACCGCAGGGTGTAGGTCATCTCGCCGGCCGCAGCCGGCGACATGCCCGCCGCGTCGGCCAGGGAACGGTTGGTGAACGGCTCCTCCAGACGCGGCGGCAGCAGCCGCGCCAGATCGCCCGGCGTCCGAAAGCGGCGCCGGCTGCGCACCTCCAGCAAGCGGGTGTCGACGACGCTGACGCCCTTGCGCCGCCGGCTTCCGCGCCCGTCGGCGCACCGCAGCTCCTCCACCTCCACCAGCAGCGCCTCCAGCGTGAAGTTGGGACTGCTCATCAGGTGCGGGATATGGATCATCTCCGCGAACAGGTCCCGGTAGGCGCCCCGCTTCGGCGACAGCCGTCGGCGCAGCACGCTTCCGGCCCGGTCGGTGGTCACGATCCACTTGCGGCGCGAGATCGGAAATACCAGACGCACGCGATGCGCGCTCGCCAGCCGGGTCAACTTGCGATCGAGCTTGGCGAAGCCGCGGGTCTGGATCTCGATCAAGGTGCCGCGGCGCACCAAGTCGACGACGTATCCGTCGACCGGCACCTCGATACCGTCGCGGGGAAGGGCGTACCAGGACTTCAGTCCCGCGTGCAGCGACCGCTCTCGCAGCTCCCCGATCGTGCGCCGGCGTTCCATCGCTTACCTGTCGGCGCGCCGCACCGCCGTCGGCAGCGGCGGGACTCCGTCTCCCGATCGGGCTACAGGACCTCTTGCAGCACGTAGAAGTAGTTCTCGTCGGTGCCGAATATCATCAGGTCGCGGGACGCCACCGGGGCGCTCAACACCGCGCCGTCCAGCTCCATCTCCCACAACATCCGGCCGTTGTTCGCCGCCAGGCAGATCAGGCGGGGCGGCCGTCCGCCCGGCTGCGGGTCGCCGCGCACGCCGAAGTAGAGGCGATTGCCGGCCACGGTCGGCGCGCTCGACGTCGGCTGCTCCAGCGTCACCCGCCATGCCTCTCGCCCGTTGCCGGCGTCGAACGCGCGCACGACGTGGTCGCCGCTGGTGTAGATCACCAGATTGCGCCAGAGCGCCGGCGCCATGTAGTCGAGCAACTTGAGGTTGTCCATGAACAGGCGTGTGGGGTCGTAAGCGGCGCCTGGGCCGAAGTAGGACTCCTGTGTCTCGCTCCAAATTGCGTCGCCGGTGGTGCGATCGAGCGCCAGGTAGTCGAACACCAGCGAGCCGCCGCGCACGCCGCCGGTGGCGTAGTACATCGTCCTGCCGCGCAGGGCCGGAAACGAGTACCACACCGTGTACGGGTCGTTATCGTCGACGAACCACAGGTACGAGCGGCGGTCGATGTCGTAAGCGCCCAGGCTCACGCCACGCTCGGGCGGTGCGGGCGCCCAGTAGATCACGCCCTCGTATACCTGGAACGTGTGGTAGGACCAGATCGGATTGGGGATGCGGTGCACCTCGGTGCCGTGCAGATCGAGGAAATACGAGGCGCCCCGGTCGCTGGTAAAGATGATGAGGTTCTCGTAGCGCAGGATCAGCGACTGCACGGTGGCGTCGGTCTGGAACGACCAGAGCTCCCGGCCGTCGCGGCGCGACACCGCGTACACCCGGCCGTCGTTCGAGCCGAAGTAGACGTTGTCCTCATCCGCGTACGGCACCGAGTTGATCGGCGCCCGCGCCTTGAATATCCAGCGCATGTAGCCGGAGTCGACGTCCAGCGCGTAGAAGTTGCCGTCGTCGGCGCCGAAGTAGATCGTGCCGTCGTAGACGATCGGCGGATTGAAGGAGGTCGCCCGCGGCGCGCCCACCTGCAGGGGCAGCTTCCACTTGAGCGCCAGCGGCGGCGCTACCGTGGTGGGGGAGACGCCGCGGCCCTGCCGGCCGCGGAACTCCAGCCAGTCGGCCGCGCCGCAGGCGGTCAGCCCGAGCGCCGCGGTGGCGGTGACGACGGCGATGGCCGCCGCGCAGCGGCCGTTCAGCAGGAAAGCCCCCGCAGGCTGAACAGGCGCTTCAACCAGGCGATCAGGCCGCGGCGGCGCATCAGCCGCAGCGTGGCCAGGGCGCTGGCGCGCAGCTCCCCGGCGACCGCCGCGCCCGGAGGATCGGGCCGGTAGCGGAGCGCGGTATAGCGCTCGGCGAAGCGCTGCAGCTCGGGATACCGCTCGGCGTATTCGCGGGCGGTCTCTACCGGAGACTTGATCGCGTAGCCGTCGGCGGCAAGCCGCATGTAGAGCAGCGACGCCCGCGCCCGCAGCCCGTGCCGCGAAGGGGCGCGGGCGGCCAGGGCCAGAAGCGCCTCGCGGCCGTATCGCCACGCGAATGCCCCGGCGATTCCGGCGATCGCCAGGGCGCCGGCCAGACGCAGCGCCAGCAGCCACGGAAACCGGAAGTCGCGGTCGAACCGATCCTCGATCTGGATGATCGGGATGACGATATCCTGGCCGTTGGCGCTCAGCTCGGGCGGCGGCGGGATCGCGTACTGCGTGGTCTCGATATCGACCCAGCCGTAGCTCGGCAGATAGAACTGCGTCCAGGAGTGCCGGTGCGCGGTGGTGATCAGATAAAGCTCGTCGAGCGGGAACTCCTGAAGCGGCTCGATCACCTCCTGCAGGGTCTGCAGGCCGCGCCGGTGCACCGGCGACTGCAGGCTTTCCGCGCCGAGCCAGCCGGTTACCACCCGGCTGGGAATGCCGAGGAGCCGGCCGAGCATCGCGGTGGCGTTGGAGAATTCGGTGCAGTCGCCGGAGCGGGTCTCGAACAGGAAGTCCTCCAGGTGACCGACCGACACGTCGTCGGTGAAGCCGATCTCGTACCGGTAGGTCTCGTACGACCGCAGGATCGCCTCGATCCGGTCGTAGTAGCCGCCGGCGCCGGCGGTGACCTCCGCGGCGTATCGCTGGAAGCGATCCAGCGTCTCGCCGCTCAGCGGTATCGCCAAGTAGGGCGCCAGGGCGGTCCGTTCGTCCGCAGACAGGCCGCCCAGGCGGCGCCACTGCTCGGGACCGGTCGCGCTGACCCGGGACACGGTGCGGTAGGAGAGGTCGAACGGATGATAGAGCCGGTTGAGCACGGTCGGCTCGATGGTGTACGGGCGGTACGGCGCGACCCGATCGGAGATCGAGGAGAGGAAGAAGTACTCGCGCTCCTCGCGCCGCCGGTCCGGCAGGCGCAGCACGTCGACCCACGTGGTCAACAGGCGCTGGTTTACCAGACCGTTCAGCGGCTCGTCGATGCTGTAGGCAAAGCCGCTCTGTGGATGGAGTTCGGCGTAGTAGCCGTCGGCCGCGTAGACGGGGTCGGTGGCGCTGGCGATCACCATGCGTGCGTACTGCCTGCCTTCGCCGTCGCCTTCTTCGCCCTGGTCCTGACCCTGCCCGCCGCCCTGCTGTCCCTGGGCGCCGGGCTCGGCGCCGGCGCCGCCGCCGGACTCGTTCCAGCGCTCGGCGGGGATGCCTTCCAGGCGCTGTTGGCGCTCCGCCTGCTCGCTCCCGCCCTGCTCGCCTGAGCCGCCCTGCTCGCCCGCGTTGCCCGGTTCGCCTGCCCCACCCTGACCGCGGTTCTGCGAATCATCCCGCAAGAGCGGATCGATCGCCCGCAGGTTGCCGCCGGGCAGCCCGGCGCTCTCCGCGTCGATCGGCTGCGGCTCCGGCCGGGCGACCTCGTTCAGGCCGTTGAACGCGATGCGGTTGGCGACGAAGTCGGCCGGCAGCAGCAGGCCGAGCGCGGCGCTGACCGGCAGCGCGAACAGCGCGAACACGGCCAGCTCGTGCCGGCGGACCCGGCCTCCCGACTCGGGAAAAGCCGCCAGATAGAGCGCCAACGCGTGCAGGAGCACGCCGCAGGTAATCATCACGACCAGCACGGTGGTGATGTGCGAGCTCTCGTCGGCGATCGCGTCGGAGGCGCGCGAGAAGCGCAGCAGCTTCAGGAGGACGTAGCCCACGAACAGCAGCTCGCCGCCGGCGACCAGGTGGCCGTGCTCCCGGCCGTGGAAGACCACGGCGGTCAGCGCGAACGCAGCGAGCCCCACGCCGATCACGGACAGGCCGGTCGTGTTCAGACCGGGGCCGAGCAGGGCGGCCAGCGCCGCCAGCCCGACCGCTGCCGCTACCCAGTGGAGGAACCTCAGGCGCGGCGGCGGCAGAAAGGCGGCCAGGGCCATCTCCAGCGGCACGAGCGCGAACCACGTCACCCATCCCACCCGATCGTAGGAGATCGTCACCGCCGGATGGACGATCGGGATGGCGATCGCCGCCAGATAGACCAGCAGGCGCGTTGCAAACAGCAAGGTCATGACAGGCCGACCTCCAGCGGCTCCTCTTCGACGTGGACGTTCGCCCCGCGGATCGACGGGCCGATCATGAAGCGTTCGCGGCGCAGCGCCCACGCGCCCGGCGCCAGCGGCGCCGGCGCCCGGCGCAGCAGCGGGAGGCGGACGCGATCGTCGTCTTCCGTGCGCGGCGGCATCGCCGACACGGTGCGATACAGATGCACGGCGGTGTCGCCGAGCCGCGCCACGTGCGCCGCCAAGCCGGCGTCGAACGCGGTGGTGAAGATGAACAGCTCATGCGGCAGCGCCTCGGACCGATACTCCGGGCCCGGCGCGAAGGTGAGGGGGCCGAGGCGGCGGGCCAGCTCGTCGATGTCGTCGGCGGTATCGACCTCATGCTCACCCTCGCCGGTGATGACGCGGAAGGTGAACTCTTCGTTGCCGGCTTTGACCGCGCGCAGGAACGCCAGCAGCCAGCTCTTCAGATAGTTCAGGTGGAGCACCGAGTCGAGCGTCTCCGGCCCCGCCGGCCGGAAGTGGCGGAGTTCGACGTGCAGCAACCGGGTCCGGTGTTCGCTGACCGGGGAGATGCGGGTGATCAGCTCGCCGGCGCGGCTTGAAGCCTTCCAGTTGATGTCCTTGAGCCGATCGCCGGGCTGATACTCGCGCATGTAATAGCGTTCTTCGTCGGATGAGCGCCGCCGCCTGGTCGTGTCGTCCCCCACGGCCGCGTCGATCCGCGGCGCCGAGCGCATGGCGAGCGGCGCCGGCCGCACCGCCAGCACGCGCCGTTCGTCGCGCCCCGGCAGGTGGCTGCGGGTCAGTCCGAACACGTCGCGCACCGCTAGTCGGGCGCGCACCGCCAGCTCGCCGCAGACCGGCGGCGTCAGGCGGAGCGGCAACTCCTCCGACGCCGAGGAGACCTCTGCGCGCAGGAGCAGCGCTGCCCGATTGCCGGCGCGCAGGCGGCCGGTGACCCGCGCGTGCAGGCGGTAGAAGTAGTGCGGGCGGGGGGCGCCGGCCGCCTTCAGGTCGAGTCCGCCTGCGGTACGGGCGTACAGCGGCTGCGCGGTGTCCCCCCATGCCAGCGCCACCGCCGCCATCCGGCGCGCCTGCAGGCGGCCGTCGGCCGCCAGCGCGCCCAGAACGAGCGCCGCGGCGGCGGCGAGCGCGAACTCGTAGCCGTTGTCCGTGGCGAACGCGCTGCCGGCCAGGTAGCCGGCCCCGACCAGGAAGGCGGTGCCGAGCAGCGTGAACGGGTAGTAGCGCAGCGCCGCGCGCGCCGCGGCCCATTCGGGGTGCGGAGAACGGTCGGACGTGGCGGAACGTGCTGCCGGGGCGCTCGCCATCAGCCGGCGCGGGCGGGTATCCGGTCCGCCCTGACGGTCGAACGCACTTCGTCGATGACGGCGCGCGCGTCGCCGGCGGTGTCTTCCAGGAGCAGCCGGTGGCTGACGCCGGGCGCCAGCACCTCCTTTGCCAAGTCGATCGTGACGAACGCCTCGCCGCGCACCAGGGCCAGGGCGCGCGCCAACCGGGACAGTTTGACGCCGGTGCGGGGACTGGCGCCGGTCTCCACCGCCGGATGGCGGCGGGTGAGCCGGACGCACTCGACCAGGTAGGCGACCACCTCGTCATGGATGAAGATGCGGTCGACCATCCGTTGCCAGGAAATCAACTCGTCGCACGACACGACCGGCGCGAGCCGGTCCCATGCGTCCTCCTGTCCGTGCTGCCGGACGATGCGCTCCTCCTCGACGCTGGAGGGGTAGCCGAGGGAGATCTGGATCATGAAGCGATCGAGCTGCGGCACCGGCAACGGGAACAGGTGGGCGCCCTTGAGGTTCATGGTGGCGATGATGAAGAACGGGTCCGGCAGCCGGTACGTGGTCCCCTCCACGGTCACCGCCTGTTCCTCCATCGCCTGCAGGAAGCTGCCCTGCGTCTTGGGGGTCAGGAGGTTGATCTCGTCGCAGAGCACGAAGTGCGCGAACAGGGGACCGCGCATGAAGCTGAAGGCGCCGCTGGCGATGTCGTAGCGGTTGAAGCCCAGGATGTCTTGCGGCAACAGATCGACCGTGCACTGGATACGGCTGAAGTGATCGATGGCGACGCCCTGATCCGATTCCGCCGCCGCCGGCCAGCGGATCGAAGCGGCCAGCGCTTTGGCGAGGGAGGTCTTGCCGACGCCGTGCGAGTCGGCAAGAATGACGTGGCCGCCGGCCAGCCTGGCCGCCAGCAGGTGCTCCATCTTCCGCTCGTCGATGGAGATGATCGAGCGGACGTTGTCGATGATGCGGCGGATGCCGTCGCCGGCGTCGCGCACGGCGGCAGGCGCCGCACCGTCATTCGACTGAATCATGACGTTGGCTGTCGGTACGAAGGTTACGGGCTACGGTAACGAACGGTCAACGAACGTGACATGATCGGTGGATCGGCATGACGCGCCACAGGTTGACCGTGCGGCTGCACCACACCGACGCCGCCGGGGTGCTGTTCTACAGCCGGCTGTTCGAGCTGGTGCAGGAGGCGTTCGAGGCGGCGATGGAGCGCTGCGGGGTGCCGCTGGGCGAACTGCTACGCGGCGGCGGATTCCGCATCCCGGTGGTGCACGCCGAGGCGGACTACACCGCTCCGGTTCGCGCCGGGGACGCGCTGACGGTGAGCTTGGCGTTCGCCGCGGGCAACCGTTCGCTGCGGGTCAGGGCCGACCTTGCCGATGCGGCGGGCCGTCGGGTGGCGGCGGTCACCGTCGTGCACGCCGCGGTGAGCGCCGCCACCGGCAGGCCGGTGCCGCTGCCGGAAGCGCTGCTGCGCGCGTTGCCGTTCGGGAACGCATGATTCACGCGTGGCTGCTCGACTATCGGCCGCTCGGCCAGCCGTTGGCGAACCGGGCGGCGGCGGCCGCCGCGACCCTGCCCGATCGGCTGCGCGCGGCAATGGCGGGCGTAGCGACGGCGGGCATCGGCGGCGGGCGCCCCGAGTGGGCGGTCCTCACGACCTGTCACCGCTGCGAGGTGTACAGCCATCGGGTGAGCGCCGGGCGGCTGCTCAGCGTGCTGCGGGCGCACTTCCCGCCTGCCGCTCAGGCGGCCCCGACCGCCGCCGGTGACGAATCCGCCGCCCGCCACCTGATGCGCGTGGCCGCCGGGCTCGACTCGATGCTCCTGGGCGAGACCGACGTGCAGCGTCAGGTGGCCGGTACGCCGGCTCGGGCGGCGGAGTGGGGCGGCGCCGGGCCGGTGCTGAACGCGCTGTTCGGAGCCGCCGTGCACGCCGGCCGGCGCGTTCGCACAGAGACCGACATCGGCCGCAGCGCCGCGTCGCTGGCGTCCGCGGCCGTCGATCTGGTCGTCGCGCGGCTCGATTCGGCCGAGCGGGCGCGGGCGCTGGTCTTCGGCGCCGGGACCATGGCGCGGCGCGCCTGCGAGCGCCTGCGCGCCCGCGGCATCGGCGCGCTGTCCGTGATCAACCGCACCTTCGCGCGGGCGGAGCTGCTTGCCGCGGCCTATGGCGGGCGCGCCGTTCGCTGGGAAGGCGCCGCCGATGTGTTGCGCGAGGCGGACGTCGCCATCGCGGCGACCGCCTCACCGCATCCGTTCATCGGCGCCGGCCTGCTGCGCGACGCCATGGCGGCGCGGCCCGGCCGCCCGCTGCACCTGGTCGACCTGGCGCTTCCGAAGAATGTGCAGGAGGGTGCGGCCGGCGCCGCCGGCGTCCGGTGCTACGACTTCGGCGACCTGGAGGCGGCCGCCCGCGCCGGCCGCGCGGCGCGGGTCGCGGAGGTGCCGCGCGCCGAGGCGATCATCGATCAGGAAGTGGCGCGTTTTCTGTCGTGGCTCCGCGAATACGAGGTCGCACCCGCGTTGCGCCTGCTCGGCGAGCTGGCCGCGGCGGCGCGCGACGCCGAACTGGAACGCGCGTGGCGCCGCCTGCCGGACCTTACCGCGCGCGAGCGCCGGGTCGTGCAATCGCTGGCGCACAACGTCGCGCAGCGCGTGGTGCGCGCGCCCATGCGGCGCCTGCGCGACGCGGCGGGGAGCGATCGGGCCGGCCGCTACCGCGAGACGTTGGAGCATCTGTTCGCCGGCCCGAGCGGGGACGATCCGGCCGGTGGGCAGGGCGGCGCATGAATGAACGCGCGTCGCACAGCGTCACGCCGCTTCGATCGGACTCGGCGCCGTGCTACCGTGCTACTACCCCGGCTCCCATGGAGGGAATCCCATGCGCAACAAGATACCGATTCTGTTGCTGGCAGTAGTCGCCGGCATCACCATGATGGCGTGCCCGCCGATGGCACGGCCGCCCGTAACGACCGGCAACGGCGGAGCGGGCGGAGAGACCGGCACCGGTGACGAGCCCACACCGACTGGGCCCACACCGACACCAAACCCGACCCCGACACCAACTCCGCAGGACGACCAGAAGAGCTGGACGATCAGCAAGGCTCACTTTCGCGATGATGGCGTGAACATTCTGAGCCAGACCTCCAACCGTTCCGAACCGTATGCCTGGGACCGGATCACCGGCGACGACGTGCGCGTTTCGATCGGCGGGAACAAGTTGCCGTTCAAGAGCACGCGGTATCAGCCGGTCTTCGAGTCCGATATCACCGGTGCGGAGTGGGAGGTTACCCCTGAAGTCGACGCGGGCGCAGTGGTGCTCGTGCTCACTGCGCCGGATCAGACGGGCTCCTCAGTGGTGGGCGAGGTTGCTTCCGTCACGATTACGGACGGAGGGAGCGGCTACACCTCTGCCCCAACGGTTACGTTTGGGGCAGCGCCACCCGGAGGCACCCCGGCGACCGGAACCGCAGTGATAAGCAGTAGTGTAACGTCAGTGACGATCACGACCGCCGGGAGCGACTACACGGCGGTCCCGGCCGTTACGTTTGAGGCAGCGCCGTCCGGAGGCACCACGGCAACCGGAACAGTGACGGCGTATTACTATGTGGCGGGAGCGACGATTACGAACGGGGGGAGCGGCTACAACGCTGCCCCGGTTGTTTGGTTTTCGGCAGCTCCGTCCGGAGGCACCACGGCGACCGGCACCGCTACGATATCAGGTTTCGGTGGTGCAGTAACGCAAGTGGTCATGACGAACGCGGGGGCCGGCTATACGTCTCCCCCGACCGTTTGGTTCTCCGGCGGCTTCGGTACCGGTGCGACCGCATCAGTGACGGCGTATTACTATGTGGAGGGAGTGACGATGACGGATGCGGGGAGCGGCTACACGTCTGCCCCGACCGTTACGTTTGAGGCAGCGCCGTCCGGAGGCACCACGGCGACCGGAACCGCAGTGATAAGCAGTAGTGTAACGTCAGTGACGATCACGAACGCGGGGAGCGGCTACACGTCTGCCCCGACTGTTACGTTCTCGGGAGGAGGGGGCACCGGTGCGGCCGGCACGGCATTTCTGGAGAAGCGCGGCAACAACCAGTACCAGAACCTGTATTGGGCACGCCAAACGCTGTACGGCAAGCAGCTTCTGGTGCAGGTAGGTTCAGGTAGTGAGTAAGTGACGCCGCTGCACGTTTCTCTTGCCAAGATGGCACGTTACGGCCACGCTTAGCGTGCAAGAGCGTTGTCGCCGGCCGGGTTGATGGCATGATCACAGCGGGCGACGCAGGAGATGACCGATGAGCCTCAGAGTCTATGATTTCCGCACCGACATCGCCAACGTGCTGGTGACGCCGCAGATTCGCTGCCGGTTTCTCAAGATGGAGGTCGGTCAGTTCAACACCGGCCACACCCATGACCTGGGCCATGAGATCTTCCTGGTCCTGCAAGGCCGGGCGGAGTTCGAGGTCGACGGGCAGCGCGCCACTCTCGGCCCCGGCCAGTTCTGCATCGCCCTGGCCGATCAGTACCACACCGTGCGCAACGTCGGCGACGTCGAGGTGATCATGTTTCTTTCGGTCACCCCGCACGTCCAACCGACCCACACCTTCTGGAACGAGGACGGCACCAGGATGCCGCCGCGGTTCATGCCGGCCGGCTCCTACGACGAGCCGGCCGACCGCGCCACCCCCACCGCCGAGCTGGCCGGCCGCCACGCGGCGGCGGCCGCGGCGCTGGCCGAGTCGGCCGCAGCCGCCGGCGCGGTCCAGCGGGCGGAGGCGGACCGCTACCTGCAGGCCGTGGAGGCCGGCGACGAGCGGTCGGCGGCGGCCGCGCGCGAACGGATGTGGGACGCGCTGTCCGAAGTCTTCAGCCGGACCATGGCGCTCGGCGGCGCCTGGAACGCGTTCGCGGCGCGCACCGCCGACCCGGCGCCGGCGGACCGGTCGGGCGCATGAGCCGCCTCAGAGTCGGCGTGGTGGGCTGCGGCGCGATCGCCCAGATACACCACCTGCCCAACCTCACCGCGCTGCACGACCGGTTCGAGGTCGCCGTGGTGTGCGACCTGTCGCCTTCGGCCGCCGCGGCCGCCGCGCGCCGCTTTAGCGTGCCGGACCACGTCACCGACTACCGCCGCGTGCTCGACGGCGACGTCGACGCGGTGGTGCTGTGCCATACCGATCCCAAGACCGAGGCGGCGGTCGCCGCGCTGCAGGCCGGCAAGCACCTGTTCATCGAGAAGCCGGTCTGCTTCTCCCTGCAGGAAATCGACGCCATGATCGCCGCCCACACCGCGGGACTGGTGGCGCAGGCGGCGTACGTGAAGGTGTACGAGCCGGGCTTCGAGCTGGCTCAGCAGGAGGTGCGGCGCATGGACGACATCCGCTTCGTCCAGATCAACCACCTGCACCCCGACAACCGGCTGCACCTGCGGCAGTTCGATGATCTGCAACGCTTCGACGATCACCCGCCCGGCAGCCTGGAAGCCGCTGCCGCCGCGCGGCGCGCCGCATTCCGGCAGGCGATCGGCCAGGTGGGGGAGGAGCTGGAGCGCGCCTTCTCCCTGATGACCGGCAGCATGATCCACGACCTGTACAGCCTGCGCGTGATGGTCGGGCGGCCGGCCGCGGTGATCGGCGCCGACATCTGGCGCGAAGGCCGCGCGGTCACCTGCACGCTGGGGTACGCGAACGGCGCCCGCTGCGTCGCCCCCTGGGTCGACCTGCCCGATCTCTGGGATTTCCGGGAAACCCTGGAGGTCTACGGCGACAGCCGGCGCGTGGTGCTCTCCTATCCGACCGGGTTCGCGCGCGGCATCCCCTGCGCGCTGGCGGTGCAGGGCATCGACGACGACGGCCGGGCCTTTCGCGCCGAGCCGGCCGTCGACTGGGAGAGCGCCTTCGCCCGCGAGCTGCGCCACTTCCATGCGAGCGTGGTCGACGGCGTCCCCAATCGCACGCCGCTGGCCGACGCCCGCCACGACGTCAGTCTCATCATCGACATCGTGCGCCGCTACCAGGCGGCGGCGTCCGGAGCGGGCGGATGCTGAAGACGTCCCTGATCCATCCCGACATCCTGCGCGCGCTCGGCCGCGCCGGCCACGGATCGCAGGTCCTCATCGCCGACGGCAACTACCCGGCCGGCACCACCCTGGGGCCGAACGCCGAGCTGGTGAGCCTGAACCTGGCGCCCGGCATCGTCACCGCCACCTGGACACTGGCCACGGTGGCGTCCGCCGTGCCGATCGAGGCCGCCGAAGGCAGGCGTCGGCCGGTCTACCACACGTGCCGAAGGCCATGAGGTCGATAGTGCTTCATCCGCGAGTCGCGGCTGACCAGCGTCATGTTTCGGTGAACGCACTGATGGATGAGCATCCGATCGAACGGATCGCGATGCGTTTCCACCCGCGGCAACAGGTGGTAGGTCGCCGCCTCGGCGGTTCCAAGCGGGACGATCTCGAAGCCGAGCCGGCGGCAGTGATCGGGAATCTCGTCGGGGATCAGGGAGCCGAGCTTCAGTTTGCCCAAGCCGTACTTCAAAGAGGACTCCCAAAGGGACACCGTGCTCGCGTAGATCCGGTTGAGCGGATCTACGATGATCGATCGAGCGGTTGCCGACAGCTCGCTCGACTTGCCGATGGCCCAAAGCACGACGTGCGTGTCCAGCAGATACCTCACGCGTCGTCACCGAGGAACTCACCCTCGGTCATCTCGTAGCCATCGGTGAACTCGATCGTGACCTTCCCGTCGAGAAAGCCGATCTCCCGCTTCCCGACCGTCTCCGGACCATAGGGGACGATCATGGCGACCGGCTCCTTCGCTCTCCCGTACACAACGCCGATGCGCTCTCCGCGCCGCACGTCGGCAAGAACCTTCGAAAACTCCGCCTTCAGTTTGGCCACGGACATCGCTTTCATGGGGGCCAGCGTCGTTTCAAGTTGTCAAGTTGTCAAGAGTCGCAGTCGCTCGGGCTGCACGGTCAACCATCGCTGCCGGCCGGCGCCGGTCGACCGACCAGCGTGGCGAACTCGGCCGCCTCCGCCACCTCGGTGTCGAGCAGGCGGGCGGCGACCGGCTCCAGCGCTTGCACCCATGCCGCAGCAGGTCGAGGAACGCCGCTCAGCATCGAGCCGCCGCGCGGCGCGCGCAAGCTCTCGACAATGCGTCGCCGGAGTGCGAATCTCTGCGCGCCGGGGCAAGGAGGAGCGAGTGGATCCGCTGCAGCGCGCCAGGATCGGAACGACCGGGATCGAGATCACCAGGGTGAGCCTGGGCTGCGCTCCCCTCGGCGGCGTCTACAGCGACATCCCGGACGATCAGGCGCAGCAGGTGGTGCGCACGGCGCTGCAGGCCGGCGTGAACTTCATCGATACCGCGGCGCTCTACGGGGCCGGCGCCGCCGAGCGGCGCGTCGGCGCGGCGTTGCGCGGCGTGCCGCGCGACCGCTACGTGTTGGCTACCAAGGTCGGTTGGCGGTTCGATCACGTGCCGGGGCCCAGCGTCTTTTCGCAGACCTGGGACAGCCCCGGCGCCTGGATGGTGGAATGCCGCCGCGACTACAGCGCCGACTGGGTCGAGCGCTCGCTTGAGAACAGCCTGATCCGTCTTGGCGTCGACCGCCTGGACGTGGTGCACATCCACGACCCGGACGAAGACGAACACTTCGCCGAGGCGATGGACGGCGCCTACCCGGTGCTCGATCGGCTCCGCTCGCAGGGCGTCATCGGCGCGGTCGGCGCCGGCATGAACCAGAGTGAGATGCTGGTCCGCCTGGCGCGGGCGGGCGACTTCGACTGCTTCCTGTTGGCCGGTCGCTACACGATCCTGGAGCAGGGCGCGCTGGACGACCTGCTGCCGCTCTGCATGGAGCAGGGCATCGGCATCATCGCCGGCGGCACCTTCAACAGCGGCATTCTGGCCAGCGGCTCGAAGGGCGGCCCCGACGGCGCGCGCTACGACTACATGGAGGCGCCGCCCGAGATCGTCGCCAAGGTGCGGAGCCTGGAGGAGGCGGCGGCAACCCACGGGGTCGACCTGCGCGCGGCCGCCAGCCAGTTCGCGCTGGCCCACCCGGCGGTCGCCTGCATCGTACCGGGCACGCGCCGCCCGGAGCGGGTGCTCGACAACCTGGAGTTGGTTCGCGCCGCGATCCCGGCCGCCTTCTGGCAGGAGTTGCGCGACCGAGAGCTGATCAGGCCGGGCGCGCCGGTACCGGCCTGACCGGCCGGCCGCTGAGCGGGGCGCTCAGAGCGGTGGGCTGACGCGGCCGCGGGTCCGCAGCTCGAAGGCATGGGCGATCCGCACCAGCGTCGGCTCGCTGAAGGCGGTGCCGGTGAACATCACGCCGCGCGGCTCGATCGGCGCGGCGCTGCCGGCCGCCGCCGGCGCGAACCCGAGCGGCACCGCCACCGACGGATAGCCGGCGCGGGCGGCCACCGACGATCCCGAGCCGTTCGGGAACACCAGGGCGTCCAACCCGTGCCGCTCCAGGGTGGCGTCGATGCCTTCCGTGCGGCACAGGCGCAGGTCCTCGGCGCGGGCGTCGAGGTAGGCCGCCTCGTCCATGCGGCCGGAGGTCTCGTGCTCGGCGCGCAGCAGCCATACCTGCCCGTAGCGCAGCGCCGCTTGAGCATGAGCGGCGTTGAAGGCGATCAGGTCGGCGAGCGTCCGGCACGGGGCGCCGGGGCCGAGCCGGCGCAGGTAGGCGTTCATCGCCGCTTTGAACTCGTACAGCAGGACCGGCGACCATACGATTCGGTCGTGCGTGGCGACGTCGGCGGGGTCGACCACCTCCGCGCCGCCCTCCCGCAGCGCGGCGCGCACCTGCTCCCGGGTGTCCCGCCACCCCTCGCCCTGCTCATCCCAGAAACCGGCCCGCGGGATGCCGATGCGCGCGCCGTGCAGGCCGTCGCGGCGCAGGTGCGGGCGGAAGTCGAAGGCCGGCGCACCGTGCGTGGCGGCGTCGTCCGGGTCCGGGCCGGCGATCACGGCGAGTACCCGTGCGGCGTCCTCCACGCTGCGCGCCAACGGTCCGGCGGTGTCCTGGCTGAAGGAGATCGGCACGATGCCGGTCCTGGACACCAGCCCGACGGTCGGTTTGATGCCGGCGATGCCGTTGGCGAACGCCGGCACCAGGATCGAGCCGGCGGTCTCGGTGCCGATGGCCACCGGGCACAGGCCGGCGGCCACGGCCGCGGCCGATCCGGAGCTGGAAGTGGAGACCGGCAGCGCCGGATGGTGCGGGTTGACGACCTGCCCGCCCAGCGAGCTGTAGCCGCCGGGCATGCCGGTCGACAGGTAGTTGGCCAGCTCGGTCATGTTGGTCTTGCCGATGATCAGCGCGCCGGCCGCGCGCAGGCGGCGTACCAGGGGCGCGTCGGCCGGCGCGAACGAATCGGCCAGGGCCAGCGCGCCGGCGCTCGTGGCCATCGATCCGCCGGCCGGGCCGCCGGTGTCGACGTTGTCCTTCAGGAACACCGGTACCCCGTGCAGGGGTCCCATGGCGGCGCCGGAACGCCGCTCGGCATCGAGCCGCCGCGCGGTCCACTGGGCGTCGGGGTCGACGCGCAACACGGTGTTGAGCGCCGGGCCGGCGCGGTCGATGGCCGCGATGCGCGCGAAGGCGCGCGCAAGCTCGTCCTGGACGGTCGTTTCACCGCGGCGATAGGCGTCGAGCAGCCGGCGGATCGCGCCGTCCGGACCGGAGGGCCTCATAGTCGCCTATGATCGACGGCTGTACGCGCGGAGACAACGGTCCGGCGGCGCCGGCGGCCGCTCCGCGAGCGCGCGCGTCCACGGAGTTGCGTGATGGCGAAGATCGAGTCGTTCAAGGGGTACGGGGGAGAGCCGCGCGCGGCGAAGCCGGAGGTCCCGCCGGCGGCCAACGTGGTGACCGCCAAGGACGGGACGCCGGTGCGCTACCCCGGCTGCGACGGCATCGGCGTGCGGGTGGTCCATCCGTCCAACCCGCGGGCGCCGGCGCAGTCGCTCGGGCTGGTGATGTTCTACCTGCCCCCGCACGTGAAGATGGAGCCGCGCGGCCATCTGCCGGAGGAGTGCTACGTGATCCTGCGCGGGAGCGGCGTGATGACCCTGAACGGCGAGCGGCGCGAGGTGTCGGCCGGCGCCTTCGTCCATCTGCCGCCGTGGTGCGAGCACGGCATCGAGAACACCGGCGACGAGACCCTGGAGGTGCTGATCTGCACCGCCCCGCCCAACCCGTAGGCCGCCGCCCGCCGCGCCGTACAACGTGAAAGAAACGATCGATTCCTGGTGCTCTTGAAAAGAAACGATCCTATCTTATAGATTCCTGAAAGAAACGATCGTTTCTTATGTTCTTTGATAACGAAACGAACGATTTCCAACATGCATCTTGAGGAAAGGAGCGTTTCCGAGCATGGATCGCCAGACCGGTCGATACCGTATCACCAGCACCCTGGGAGAGCAGGCCCGCGCGTTCGTTCCCCATCCGCTGCCCCCGGTCGACCCTCCCCTGGTGATCGATGGACTGACGGCGGAGCTCCACGCCGGCGCCCAGGCCGCGCTCTCCCGTCTTGCGGTAGCGGGCTCGATGCTGCCGGACACCGACTGGTTCCTCTACGGGTTCGTCCGCAAGGAGGCGGTCGTCACCTCGCAGATCGAGGGGACGCAAGCCACGCTCCGGGACGTCGTCACCTCCGAAGCGACCGGCCGGGCCGACCGCCCCGACGACGTGCAGGAGGTCTGCAACTACGTGGCCGCCCTCACGCATGCCCGCGGACAGCTCGCCGACCCGCGCGGGCTGCCGCTCAGCGTCCGCCTGCTGCGCGACTCCCATCGCCTCCTGATGCGCGGCGCCCGCGGCGCGGACAAGCTGCCCGGCGAGATCCGCCGCTCGCAGAACTGGATCGGCGGCAGCCGGCCGGGCAACTCGCGGTTCGTCCCCCCGCCGCCCGAGGACGTGCCGGCCGCTCTGGCGGCGCTGGAGCGGTGGTGGCACGCCGACAGCGACCTGCCGCCGCTGGTGCGCGCCGGACTCGCGCACGTGCAGTTCGAGACCATCCACCCGTTCCTGGACGGCAACGGCCGCATCGGCCGGCTGTTGATCGCCCTGCTCCTCGAGCACTGGGGCCTGCTCGACCAACCGCTGCTCTACCTCAGTCTGGCGTTCAAGCGCGCCCAATCGGACTACTACGCGCGGCTGGACGCCGTACGCACCAGCGGCGACTGGGAGGGCTGGACCCGGTTCTTCCTGGCGTGCGTGCGCCAAGCTGCCGACGACGGCGTCCGCGCCGCCCGGCGGCTACACGTCCTGGTCGGCCGCCACCGCCGTCTCATCATCGCCCATGAACGCCCGACGATCGCCGCCGTCCGGCTGCTGGACTACCTGCCGTCCCATCCGGTGGTAACCGTCTCTCAGGCAGCCGCGCTACTTGAACTCACGCCGCCTCCAACTCGCAAGGCGATCGAGCTGCTCGACAGTCTGGGAGTGCTGCGCGAGATCACCGGCAACCGCCGCCGCCGAGCCTACGTCTACCACGAGTACCTGGAAATCCTGACCGGCGACGATGCGTGATGCAGGATGATCGGCCGCAACACAAGAAGGCCGTCGTAGTGTAGGCAGCCGCTTCGCGAACGGCGCCGTGCCATCTCTCCGGAGCAATCACGTGGGCCAGGGGAAGGCGACCGTCGGCTGGTTGACGAAGCGGCGGACGCGGAGCAGCAGCCGCGCGCCGGCGCCCGGTTCCAGCCGCACGTGCACGGCGCTGCCGCCCACCTCGGCCCGCTCGCCGTCGATCGCGGCACTGTCGATCGTGTGTTCCGCGAAGGCGCCCGACTGCAGCACCAGGTGCTTGGCGTGCACGGGGTCCAGGTTGACGAGCTGCACGCCCACCTCGTCCGCGCTCAGATGGTCGACCAGCGAAGCGACGCCCGGCGGGATGCCGGCGCGCCGGCGCTCGGAGTCGAAGTACCGCACCGCGCAATGCCACGGCACGCCGACGTGGCGCGTGGCCAGGCCGCCGAGCATGAGCTGCATCAGGCCCCACACCTCGGCCGGATTGATCCCGTTCGGATCCTCGGAGAGCAGCATGTCGGCCGACCGGGTGTCCCGCTCGCGCAGTTCCACCTTGCGGCGCACCTGCTCCAGGTCGGCCGAAAGCTTGCGGACCGGATAGTCGTCGTCCTTGCCGTCCAGGAACCGCACCCACGGGTCGGAAGCGACCAGCGCGTGGTCCCGCTCGCGATCCTGCGACCAGTGGTAGACCGCCAGCGCGCCGCGGTCGAACGGCTCCGGCTGGAAGTCGTACCAGCCGTCCTCGCCGTACATGCGGGGATAGAGGGTCACGCCGTCCTCGACCTTGGCGTTTCCGTTGACCGACTCCATGACGGTCCGCCAGACGTCCACGTACTTCCGGTCGCCGGACACCAGCAGCGCGTTGCCGAATGCGTACGGCGTGCGGTGCTGGAAGTTGGGGCGGTGATGGGGGATCGGCTTGCCGTGCTCGTCCAGGCCGTAGAAGCCGCCGGTGTGGCCCCATCCGTACACGCCGCGCCACCAGGTGCCGCCGCCCAGGCCGCTGCCGACCGCGCCGTCCAGCCCCACGTTGGCCGGGATCAGGCCGTCGTTCGCATAGGTGCGCTCTACCCAGGCGTCCGAGTACTCCTCGATCCATTTCCGGTACTTGGGGTCGCCGGTGGCCGCATAGGCGTAGAACGCCATGGCGGTGGCGGCCAAGTTGAGGGGGATGTCGCCTTCGACGTTGCGGTAGGTCTCGAAGTGGAACAGGTAGTCGTCGAAGTCGCGGTGGCCGCGCCCCGGCGTGAAGCGCCCCTCGATCTCGAACGGATCGCCGGCCCAGTCGACCGGCTCCGCCCTGCCCAGCACCGGACCGCGGCTGCCGTTGAGCACGCTGCGGATGATGCGGTGCTTCGGGTCGTAGTTGGGCTCGGCCGGCTCGTCCGGGTCGCCCGGCAGGTAGAAGCCGGCGAAGCGGCAGATGCGCTGCCGCCAGATCGGGTTCCACGGCTCGCACAACCCCTCCTGGAACAGGCAGTGGTACCCCTCGCCGTTGTGCACCCAGTCGAAGCTGGTGGGAAACTCCTTGTAGTACATGCCGCCGGCGCCCAGCTTGGTGACGGTGGTCCGCGCCTCCGTATACTGCCGGATGTGGCCTTCGATGCCGCGCCGGTACAAACCGAGCACCTGCGCGGAGCCGCCCAGGGCGTAGAAGTCGGTCCAGTTGGTGACGTTCTCCGCCGCATCGTCAGGGCCGTCCAGCGCCCCCCAGCGGGCGAAGCACTTGAGGTAACCGCGCTCGTCGAAGTAGCGATCGAAGAACGGCGGGATCGCCGCCTCGATGGCGCGCATCAGCTCGCGCTCCAGGAGCGCCCAGTGCGGGGGCGCGGTCGGCGTGGAGATGGTCACGGCGGCGGTGGGTGGGGTTCTGGTGAGCATGGCGGGCGTTCCTCCTGCGATGCCGGTACTCGCTGGTGCGACACATAGGCCGCATAGTTCATCTGCTGATGATACCTCACCACTCGTGGTGATCGGCGCTCGGCAGTTCGGCCTCATAGCGGCGCGCGCCATCATCAGGTCCTTGCCTGCGCGCGTTCGTCAGCCGTTCGAATCGCACGGGTAAGCCGGCCTACCGTAGTAGAGGGATTACCGTATGGATTGTCCTCCTCTTGTCGCCGGCGCAATAGCTCCTCGGCACGCCGATCGGCCTCCTCGACTCGGCTAATAAGTTCCTTGCAATCGACTGTCTTGCTCCCGTTCCTGTCGTACTCGGGGCGTAGATCGTCGAGTAGCGATTGCATATGTTGACGGTCCTCATACCGATTGTGATCCTGTTCATGAAGGATCAACCACAGCTCGAAGCATGGATTGGAACAGCCGACACGAATTTCGTGGCGTTTGCACAGCTCGACGGCTTCGGCGAAGCGAGGATGATCGTCGCGGTCGAACACGCCCAAACCTGATCGGCTTCTTCAAACGAGTTTCTGCGGTCGCCGCGACGCCGAGCGAGCCCCAGCGATCGGGTTCGTTCCACAGCCTTCTCCGCAATCGTATAGGGAACGCCCGCTGCGGAAACGACTTCCACTCCAATCAGCGCGCTCGAGCAGGTGCGCTTGAGCGCGTTGAAATAGGACGGCTCCGTATTATTGCCTTCGCAGAACAAGACGAAACGCCATCTTGGCTCCCACTGAGACCTGCGCCGCCGAAGGTCGGGAGGGTCGCGCCGTCTGCGTCTATTTCGAGCCAAGGACGGAAATTGGGTCGTCAAAGGGGACTGCGCCGTAGCGGCCCTGCAGGTACCCCTTCTCCAGGTTATCGCTCCGGCGAGTACGGATGTCGGTCAGAGGATAGAGCAGTGTTGCTCCATCTTCGTCCTTCTCGGTGAACCAGAGCTGATCGCGCCGCAGTCCAGCCCACCTCATCAGGTTCGTGTCGTGGGTCGTCGCAATAAGCTGCGCACCGTTGGGGTTCGTCTCCGGCGAGCAGAACAACTGCAGGACGGCAGCACTGGCCAAAGTGTGCAGACTCACGTCGAGTTCGTCGATCACCAGAGGTGCTCCTGCGTCGAGCGAGCGGTATGCTCGACTCAACATCACCAACAGTCGCTGCGTGCCCGCGCTTTCCATGCCAAGATCGAGGTAGACGGGCTCTCCGTCTCGGCTTTGGTGAGCAAGTTCGAAGGTGCCCCGCTTGTCTGCTTCATTTTCATTCAAGTCCGGAGTACTTGTCAGCTTTCTTACTAACTCTCGAAGTGCTCTCGATTCCGCAGGAAGCTCAGTCTCTCGACGCCGGTAGTCACATATTCCAGTGTCAAGTTTTCCTAGAAAATCGATCACTCGGGTATCTATCTCTTTGTTGCGAAACCAATAGTCATTACCTGAGTCGATCCTCATGAGGCAATGCAAGGACCGGAAGTATTCGAACAGACTTGAGATTCGTTCGTGGCTGTTTTGCGCGGCAGCCGATAGATACAAGCTATTCGATCGGGTCAATCCCGCAATGGTATTGTTTTGTCCTTTCAACTCGCGCCCGAAGCGAAAATCATTACCTTCACGTTCGAACAAGGTGCGGCGGTGTGACTTGGGAATGGCGTATAGCCACTCCGACAAGAATGCCGTATCGTCCGCTTTGAATCCATAGTGATAGCGCACGTCTTCGCAGACGAAATCGATTTCAAAGTGGCTTGGCTTATGGGGGTAGGAGGCGTCCAATCTGAAGGCATGGCGTGACACACCGCCTCTCGGTTCTCCGTGAGTATGAGAGAACAGTACCATTTGCTGCATGGCCCGTAGCGCATGGACAAGGTTGCTCTTACCCGAAGCGTTGGCTCCGAAGATTACCACGGCGGGCAAGATCGACCCGCGCGGCGCGACTGCGCAGTCGATCAATCCTTCGGTCTTGTCCTTCAGCGATGACGTCGTGAACAGCAGTTCCTGCGAATCTCGGAGCGAAAGATGATTTGAGACGCTGAAACGCAATAACATGCTAATTTCTCTGTCTTTTCAGCATTTGGCCAGTCAAGAAACATCCGATAATGCGGAAATGTTACATAGTCTCCCATAAAACGTCAAGTGGGTGTTCGCATCGCGGGTGCTGGCGTGATGCCAACCACGACAACCATAGGTCTGAATAACCCCATTCGGTTAGCGGGGTTGCACCAATCGCCAGAGGGAGCGGCGCGCGCTGTCGATGGCAAGGAACGGACCCGGCGGCAGCCGCCGGCCGCGCCACCGCACCTCGAAGTGCAGATGCGGTCCGGTGGCGCGGCCGCTTTGGCCGACGGTGCCGATGCGCGCCCACTTCACCACCGGCCTGCCGGCGCGCGTGCGCGCGGCCTCCAGATGGGCGTACAACGTCGAGAATCCCAGCCAGTGGCGGATGATGACGTAGGTGCCCAGGGTAGGGCTGTAGCCGACCGTATCGACGATACCGCTTTTGGCGGCGCGTACCGGGCTGCCGCGCGGCGCGCCGAAGTCGATGCCCTTGTGCACTTCCAGCGCCAGAGGATTCCGGCTCTCCGGCCGCGATCGCAGAAAGAAGCGCGATGTCACCGGTCCCTGTGCAGGACGCACGTATGGCGGGATCACCAGATTGAACGCCAGCACCAGCAGCGCGATGCGCCGCAGCCGTCGGCGCCACCGTCGCGGCGCAGCGGCGCGCGCTCCGCGCTTCACGTTCGTCCGCATGGCGATAAGGTACCGATCACCGAGACGAACGCCACCTGCGCGCGTGTCGCGCTGAGTCCGATCGACCGCCTGATCGCCTGCCGTCCCGGCGACGAGTGATGCCGAGCGCGCTGCGCGTCAGCGCTACTGAACGCCACCATACTTGACATGTGGTGGCACCATACGTCAGCTTGATGTGCATATGGTACAGAGGACCTAGCTCAACAAGGCGCCGCTGGTCGAGGACATCCGCGCCGGCACGGTCCCCTGGCCGAACTCATAGCGCCGAATCGGAGGCGGCCGTAAGCTGACGCTTGCGGCGAGGCGAACGGGCGGCTGCTCCCGCAGTGGAGTGGCCGCCCTTTCTTTCGCGCTTTTCGCGCATCGGCGCATCGGCTCAGCGGCCCGCCGTCCGGTGCGCTACAGTGCCGGCATGACGGCATCGGACAGGTGGGACCTGGAGTCGATCTTCGCCGGCGGCAGCGCGTCGGCCGGGTTTAGGGACTTCGTCGCCGGGCTGGAGCGGGACGCCGCCGCCGCCGGCGAGCGCGTGCGCGGCCTGGGCGACGGCACGGCCGACGCCGAGCTGCGGGCCGTGCTGCTCGAAGTGCAGGCGGCCGAGCAGCGCCTGGCGGAGGCGGTCTCCTTCGCCGAGTGCCTGCGCGCGCAGGACACCGCCGACGCCGCCGCCGGGCAATGGATCGGGAGGCTGGACGCGGTGGCGGCGCAGATCAAGGCGCTCGGCGCCGCGCTGTCCGCCTGCACGGCCGCTCTGCCCGACGAGCGCTGGCGGGCGCTGACCGGCGGCCCGGAGCTCCGCCCGGTGGCGTTCCTGCTGAACCGGGAGCGCGACTTGGCGCGGCGCAAGATGGACGCGGCCACCGAGGGGCTGATCGAGGAGCTGGCGACCGACGGCTACCACGCCTGGGACCGCCAGTACGCGACGCTCGCCGGCTCGCTTCGGGCCGAGGTGAAAGTCGACGGCGAGCGGCGGCGCCTGTCCATGGGGCAACTCGCCACCCGCATGGAGGAGCCGGCGCGCGCGGACCGCAAGGCCGCGTTCCAGGCGCTGGAGGGGGCGTGGCGTCCGGTAGCCGATCTGGCCGCCGGCGCGCTCAACGGCCAGGCCGGCTTCCGCCTCACCTGGTACCGCCACCGCGGGTGGGACTCGGTGCTCGACGAGCCGCTCTACCTGAACCGGATGGAGGCCCGATCGCTGGAGGCGATGTGGGCGGCGGTGGCGGCAGCGGCGCCCCGTCTGGTCCCCTACCTGCAGGCCAAGGCGCGCCTGATCGGCACCGGCGCCCTCTGCTGGTACGACGTGCAGGCGCCGGTCGGAGCGGGGGAGGGAACGCTCTCCTTCGAGGCGGCCGCGGAACGCATCCTCGACTGCTTCGACGCGCACGATCCCGACCTGCGGGCGTTCTGCGAGCACGCCTTCGCCGGCCGCTGGATCGAAGCGGCCGACCGCGCAGGCAAGGCGGCCGGCGGTTTCTGCACGACGCTGCCGCTCCGCCGGGAGACCCGCATCTTCATGACCCACGGCGGGACCTTCGGCGGCGCCACCACCTTGGCGCACGAACTGGGCCACGCCTACCACGCCTGGCTGCTGCGCGACCGGCCCTACTACGCGACCTCCTATCCGATGGCCCTGGCGGAGACCGCCAGCACCTTCTGCGAGGGACTGCTGATCTCGGCGGCCCTCGACCAGACCGCCGACGCCGGCGTGCGCCTCCGGCTGCTCGACCGCGTGCTGGAGGAGGCGCTCACCATGCTGATGAACCTGCGATCACGGTTCCTGTTCGAGATCGACTTCTACCGCCGGCGGGCGGCGGGGCCGCTCACGGCGGCGGAACTGGACGAGCTGATGGTGGCCGCGCAGCGCCGCGCGTACTGCGGTGCGCTGGCGGCGGACGGTTGGCACCCGCTGTTCTGGGCGTCGAAGCTGCACTTCTACTTCACCGACGTGCCCTTTTACAACTTCCCGTACGTGGCGGGGTATCTGCTGGCGAGCGGTCTGGCCGCGCGGGCGGCCGAGGCGGGCCGGGAGTTCGCCGCCGACTACCGGCGGCTGCTTGCGGACACCGGCGTGATGACCTGCGAAGACCTTGCCCGGCGCCATCTGGGCGTCGATCTGGGGCAGCCGGAGTTCTGGCAGGCGGCCATCGATCGCCCCTTGTCCCACGTCGGCGAGTTTGCAAAGCTGGCGGGGAACTCGTGAGCGACAGCACGCACCGCCGGGGTTTCGCAGCGGCCGCGCTGGCGCTGGCCGCCGTGCTGCTCGGCGTTGCCGCCGGCTTCGCCGATCCGGTCGAGTTGACCATCGTCCACTTCAACGACCTGGATCGGATGGAAGAGCGCAACGGACAGGGCGGGGTCGCGCGCCTGGCCGCCGTCATCGCTGCGGAACGCGCGAGCGACGGCCACGTGCTGGTGACGTTCGGCGGTGACGCCATCTCGCCATCTCTGCTGTCCGGATTCGATTCCGGCGCCCACATGATCGATCTCCTGAACCGGCTCGACCTGACCGCCATGGCGATCGGCAATCACGAGTACGACTTCGGACCGGACGTCGCCAAGCAACGGTTCGCGGAGGCGACCTTCCCGATCCTGGGCGCCAACAACATCGACACCGACGGCGCGGTCATCGACGGCGCGCGGGAATCGATCCTGCTTCCGGTCGACCGGTTCCAGGTCGGCATCTTCGGTCTCACCACGCTCGGCACCGCCGTCAAGTCCCGCCCGGGCAGGGTGACCTTTCGGCCCGTCGAAGCGGTGGCGGCCGAGCAGGCGGCCGCGCTGCGGGAGGCGGGCGCCGATCTGGTCATCGCGCTGGCGCACACCGACGTCACCGAGGATCGGGCGCTGATCGAGCAGGCCGCGGTGGACCTGCTGCTGAGCGGCGACGATCACCTGTTGCAGGTGGACTTCAGCGGCGACGTGCTGTTCGCGGAGTCGGGCGGACAGGCCGCCTGGGTCACGGTCATCGACCTGTTGCTCGACGAGGAGGAAGGCCGCGACGGTCCGCAGTTCGTGTGGAGCCCGTCCTTTCGCATTATCAATACCGCTCGGGTGGAGCCGGATGCGGAGACGGTCGCCGCGGTACAGGGCTATCTCGACCGGCTCTCCGAAGATCTGGCGGTGGTGATCGGGGAGACCGCCACCGAGCTCGACAGCCGTCGCGGGACGGTGCGGAGCGGCGAGGCGGCGATCGGCAACCTGTTCACCGACGCCGTGCGCAGCGCGACCGGCGCGGACGTGGCTCTCACCAACGGCGGGGGCATTCGCGGCGACCGCATCTACGAGCCCGGCACCATGCTGACGCGCCGCGACATCGTCACCGAGTTGCCGTTCGGGAATTACACGGTCGTCCTGCAGATCACCGGCCGCGACCTGGTCGCCGCGCTGGAGAACGGACTCGGCGGAATCGAAGACGGCGCCGGACGGTTCCCGCACCTGTCCGGGCTCGACGTGGTCTATGACCCTGACCGGCCGGCGGGCGAGCGCGTGATCGAAGTACGGCGCGACGGCGCGGCGCTCGACCCGAACGCCGTCCATACCTTGGCGGTCAACGACTTCATGGCCCGCGGCGGCGACGGCTATGACTTCGCGGACAAACCGCGGATCGTCGACGAAAACGCCGGCCGGTTGATGACGAGCCAGGTGATCGACTACCTCGCCGCGCGCGGCTCGATCTCGCCCGCGGTGGACGGCCGCCTGCGAACGCTGGACGGTTCCTGAAGAGGCACGCATGGACCGACCCTTCGTCATCGATCTGCATCTGGACCTGGCATGGGACGCCCTGTTCTGGAATCGCGACCTCACCCTCGAGGTCGCCGCCATGCGCGCCCTGGAGGACGCCGAGCCGCCGCAGGTCTCGCCGGACGTGGACACCGGCATCTGCACCGTGACCGTACCGGAGCTGCGCCGCGGGCGGGTCGGGCTGGTGCTCTCCACCATCATGTCGCGCATCCAGAAGCGCGACGGCCGCATGCGGGACGGGGTCCGCACGCAGGAACAGGCGATGGCGATCGGCCGCGGCCACCTGGCGTACTACCGGACCCTGACCCGACGCGGATTCTTCAAGCCGGTCCTGGGCACCGGCGACCTGGACGAGGCGCTCGCCACCTGGAGCGGTCCGACCGACCAGGCCGCCGCCGCGGCGCCGATCTATCACGTGCTCTCCATGGAGAGCGCCGACCCGATCGAGGACCCCGACGACGTCGCGTTCTGGTGGGACGCCGGGCTGCGCGTCGTGGGCCCCGCGCACTTCGGCGACAACACTTACATCCACGGGACCGGGACCGAGGGCGGCCTCAAGCCGCCGGCCGCCGATCTCTACCGGGCCATGCGCGCGGCCGGCATGATTCTGGACGTCACGCACATGGCCGATCAGGCGGTGTGGGAGTCGTTCGAGCTGTGGGACGGTCCCGTGATGGCCTCACACTGCACCTGCCGGGCGCTCGTGCGGGGGCAGCGCCACCTCCACGACGACATGATCAAGGAGCTGGTGCGCCGCGGCGGCGTGATCGGCCTGGTCTTCTGCCAGTACTTCATCGACCCGGACATCGACTGGGACAACCGGAAGAAGCCGCGCGACTGGCAGCCGAAGTACGCGATGGACGGGCTCCTTCCGCACGTGGAACGGATCGGCGACCTTGCCGGTGGCTCGATCGCCAACATCGCCATCGGCACCGACATGGACGGCGGCTTCGGCGCCGAGTCGACGCCGACCGACGTCGACACGATCGCCGACGTGGGCGGCTTCGGGCGGGTCCTCCGCCAGGCGGGATACCGGCAGGAAGACGCCGATGCGATCCTGCACGGCAACGCGCTGCGCTTCTTCCGGGAGTCGTGGACCGGCGGCCGACCTGCGGAGCGTTGACCCCGGCGAGATCGACAGCGACCCGGCCTGCCCGATGCCGCCCAGCGCGCACGTCAAACTCCGTGCCGTCGCCCTCGTCCTCGCCGCCGGCGCGGCGCAGCCGGCCCTGCTCGGCGCCGAACGCTACCGATTCGACCTGACCTACGACCCCGGCGCGGCGGTCGTCGCCGGCACGCAGGTCATTTCCTTCACTCGCCACGAGGTGGCGGACGGAGCGGTGCTGGCGTTGTTCAATAACCTCGGCGCCGTCCCCAACCCGTACGACAACCCGTTGATGGAAGACTGGCAGTACCAGTCCGGGTTCGAGTCGGGCTACACCGAGATCGACGGCATCGTCGATGCGGCCGGCGATGAGATCGAGTACCAGGAATTCACGCCGCCGGTGCGCCGGCGTCTGCTCACCTACCCGGTACCGCGGTTGGCGGTGCGGCTGCGGCTTCCCGAGCGCGATCGCTACCGGCTTACGGTCGCATTTCGCACGCACCTGCCGGCCCGGCGCGCACCCGATCTCACCAGCCGCGACGGCGTGTTCGTGCAACGCTTCGGCTGGTATCCACGCCTCTACCCCGACCCGGCGGCCTCCACGCTGCCGCCCATGGATGGCTATCGCGTCCGCATCGTGGTGCCGCGCGGCTACCGGGTCATCTCGCACGCGGAGGAGCGCACCGCGACGGCGGACGGTACCGCATACGTGATTGAGAGGCGCGGATCGGCCGCCGCGGTCCCCCTGGTCATCGCCGCGGAGGACCGCTGGCAGGCGCTGGCGGCCTCGTCCGCCGGCCACCGCGTTCGCGTGTTCCATCGCGCCGGCTACGAACGCCAAGCGCGCAAGCTGGCCGGCTACGCGGCCGATGTCCTCGACCATTACGCCGCGCGGCTCGGCGCGCTTGACTACCGGCAGGTCACCATTGTGGAAGGGGTGCGGCCGGGGCTGTGGGGCTTGGCGAGCGACGGCTTGGTGATGCTCGGCGGCGGCGCGTTCGACGCCGACGTACCGTTCCGGGAGCTCGGGGACCGGGTGCTGGAGTTCCTGGTCGCGCATGAAATCGCCCACTTCTACTTCGGCGTCGGCACCGCCGTGGACTTCATCGGCGACAACTGGCTCAGCGAATCGCTCGCGCAGTACGTGGCGGCCGACTACCTGGAACGGAAGTACGGCGCCGCCGACAACCTGTTTCCGAGAGATGCCGCCCCGTTGGCTCGCATCGCCGGCTCCGTGCTGCCGTACGCGAGCGCGCGCGGCTGGCTGATGGAAGGGTTCCGGGCTCTGCGCGCCTCGGGCTTCGACGTTCCCGTGGTCACCGACCGCGACGAGGAGCGCAATCAGAACGGTCTGGCGGCGGTGATCTACGCCAAGGGAGCCCTGGCCGTTCGCCAACTCGCAACGGAGATGGGCAAACCGGCCTTCGACGCGGCCCTCGCCGACTACGCCCGCCGCTTCCGCTACCGGTTTGCCGATACCGAGCGCTTCCTTGCGCTCCTGGAGCGCCATCGTCCGGGAATGGCTCGCGCCGGCGAACGGGTGTTGCGCGCCACGCGGTACCCCGACTACGGCGTGGTCGGGGTGACGCACGAACGGGGCGTGTCGCGCGTGGCGATCCGCGACTACGCGGACAGCGGTCTGGCCGCCCCGGTCCGCGTGGTGTTGGAGGGCGGCGCCGCCGCCGGAGAGCGGGTGCGCACGTTCACGGTGCGCGGCGCCGAGGTCCTGGAAGTGGCGGGCTTCGTACGCGCGGTGGAGATCGATCCCGATTGGTACACGCTCGACACCGACCGGAAGAACAACCACTACCCGCGCAAGCTGAGCCGGCTGATGCGGCAGCACAGCCCGCATGAGGCCGATCTGATCGGTCTCGATCTCCGGGTGCTGGAGGCGTCGCCGGAAGCGATCGGCGTGGGCGCCGGGTTGGGGTACTGGTCGACCGGGACGGTCTCCTACGCGCTGGCCGCCGGCGTTGCCGCGCGGATCGCGCCGCCGCTGCCGGTGGAGCCGGGCGCGTACGCGTCGGCCGTTCTCTCGCTGCCGGGGTCCGCCCGCTTCGACGCCGGATTCCTCTGGTACCGGGGGGAAGACTGGAGCGGCTCGCTCCGCTATCGCCGGCCGCTGTGGAGACCCGTGGAGTTGGGTACCCGCCCCGTCTACCACAGCGGCGCGCTGGCGTTCGCAGCCGGGCTGCGGATCGATCAGCGGGTCGCCCTGCAGCCGTGGGTCGGGCTCGATTCCTCCGGGCTGCGGCATGGCGTCCCGCACGTGGCGTCGCTGCGCCAGCGCGCGACCGTACTGCCGGCGAAGGGCGCCTGGGCGCTGCAATCGAGCCTTGCGCTGGCCGTGCCGCTTCGCATCGTGCCGCGCGTCTACCTGGTGCCGAGCGCCGACCTGGGCGCGGACTGGCGACTGTTCGGCATCGGCACGGCGCAGACCGCCGGCGTGGCCAGCCGCCTGCGCGCCGGCGGCGGCCGCCAGCCGGCCGCCGAGGCTGCGCCGGCCGCCGGCCGGCTCTACGGCAGCATGGAGTTGATCGTCCCGTTGATCGGCGGCCGCCGGGACCGGCTGCTGGGCGCGGCGATCCTGCGCAGCGTGTCGGCGTCGCTTTACCTGGAGGCCGAGAACCGGTTCGCGGCGTTCGCCGCGCTCGCCGGCGGCCGGGCGTGGGACCTGCACGCGGGCATCGAGCTGAGCGCCGGCATCACCTCGTTCGGCGACCTGCTGTCGGCGCCGGTCGGCGTGGGGCTCGACGTGCCGCTGCGCACCGCGCACCGGCCGTCGACGTGGCGGGCGTTTCTGTCGATGAACGTTCCGTTGCGGCTCTACACCACGCTGCTGGCCGACTGATGGGCGGAGATCCCGCCTGCGCGCGCCGAGTGCTGTATCTCCCGCAGTGTTTCGGACTGGGTTATATCGGATCGCCTGGCAGCTCAGCGGGCTGCTTACGGATGAGCCTCTCCAGTTCCGCGATTCGCGCTTCAGCGGCGCGACGTGCAGCGCCCTCGCGCTCGGCACGGGCGCTCTCCTGATCGGCGCGGACATGCTCCTCCCGGTGACTCAGCAGGTCCACGCCCGTCGCCGGATCGTGGAACCGCAGCTCGCCACCTCGCTGCGCGCTCAGCGTCAGCCCCAGCACTTCGCTGCTCAGGGTCAGCACGCCATCCTCTGTCCGCGTTACCGATTGCGCCTCGTACCGGCCCCCGGACAGACGCGCGCCCTTCAGCTCCGTCCCAAGATACTCCCCCGTCGGGTCGTACTGCCAGTACTCCCTCACCCCTAGCCGCTCGTACACCTCACGCTTCGTTCCCTCATCCTCTCGCCACGTATTCCGCGACGCCACCTCCAGCACGAAGTCCGGTGCCTTCCCTTCTTCCCACAGCCGGTACGTCAGCCGCCGCTCCTTTCCCGCCCCGAACACTACGAACACGTCCGGCGCAATCGAAGCACCCGGATTGCCTTCCTCGTAGTAGATGGTTCGATACGATCCAGGCGCTCAGTGATTCCGCGCACCTCATTGCGCAGGTCTCGGTCGGCCGCGCCTTCGATCCGCGCCACGCGGTTATCAACCGCCGCTACGGCTTCGCGCAGGGCGCCGTGTTGGGTCTCCATGCGGTTGGACAGGTTCTTCGTGTCGGCGCGCAGATCGTCGCGCAGCTTGTCGCGCGTCGCCTTCGCGCTCATCAGCACCGCTACCAGCAACCCGGCGGCCGCAACCAGTAGCTGCCATCCTTCCACGTTCATCCTTGCCACCCCTTCCGCCGGCGGCGTGCGCCGGCGGTCTCATCCTTCCCGGCGTGCGGCCGGCGGCGGCGGGTCAACGGCCGGCCGGAACGGATCGGCGGCCGGCGGCGGCTCGATGCGTGTCAGGCGCGTATCCAGGTGCGCTACATCGGATTCCAGGTACGCCACGCGCTCACCCACCGCCGCGCCGTTGCGGCGTACATCGTCAACGGCGGAAAGCGTCTCCGTGCGCTGTGTCGTCGTCTCCGTTCGTAGCTGTCCTATGGCAGACAGAATCTCCGTGCGTTGCGTCTCCATGCTGTGACGCAGGTTCTCCGTGTTGGCGTTCGCCTCCCTTCGCTGCCGGTCTTCGCGGGTGTCCGCCTCCCTTCGCCGCCGGTCTTCGTCTTCGCGCGCTCCCTTGCGCAGCGCTAACAGCAACGCGGCGGCCGTTACCAGCAACGCGACGGCCGCTATGGCTAACTGCCACAATTCCACGTTCATCACTCCCACCACCTCCGCCGGCGTGTCCCCACCGCGGACCACGACACCAGCACCACAGCGGTGCCGCTGCCGGCAGCGCCGGCACCGCGCGCGGAATCGGGCCAGCCAACGCCTGTGCACCATAGTGCCGAGCGTCCGGGTAGTGCGCAACTCCAACACCGCACTACTGTCGACCAGATCGGCGACGGCACCTGCACTGCCCACCCGATGCGCGTCTCGGAAGCACGGTAGACCCTGTGGGACGGACGACCCACCGCGCACATCGCCCATCAGACCTGGGCCTCATCGAAGACCTGGCCCATATACGAGCCGGGTCGGGCGGGGCCGGGCGGGATCGGGCGTTTGAACGGTTGAAGATCGCGATGTAAGCGGCCACACTGTTCGCCCTGCATTTTCTCGGAGGCCGGTTCTCTCTCAGGAGCTGGCGGGGAGGCGGTCGATGGGGAGCGATTCGAGACGGTTGGGCTGGGCACTGATCGGTTGCGGCGCCGCCGGGCGGGCGCTCACGCGCGGCGCGGCCGCCGATCCGGATATCGCCGTGCGCGGCTTCTGCGACGTGGAACCGGCGGCCGCGGCAGCCCTGAGCCGTGATTTCGGCGGCTCCTGGCACACGGTGGAGCCGGACCGGGTCTTCTCCGATCCGGCCGTCGACGTCGTCTCGATCGCCACCGCGCACGACTCGCACGCCGAGTTGGCGATCGCCGCGCTGCGGGCCGGCAAGCACGTGTACCTGGAAAAGCCGATGGCCATGACGTCGGCCGACTGCCTGCGGATCGAGGCTGCGCGCGCTGCCGCGGACCGGCGCCTGATGCTCAACCACTCGATCCGCTTCGCCAACACGGCGCGCGCGGCCCGCGAGCGGCTTGGCCCGATCATGGTCAGCCACGCCCAGTGCACGCAGCCGCCGGCCGACCTGGCGCGGTGGCGGTGGCACCCGACGCAGGGCGGCGGGCCGCTGTACGACGTCGGCGTGCACGCCCTGGACCTGCTGTGCTGGATGCACCGCGGCCATCCGGTCGAGGTCTACGCGACCGGCGGCGCGGTCCGTCACGCGGACGAGCTGGCCGGCGCCGGCGTGGTCGACACGGTGGCGGCGACGCTGCGGTTCGCCGACGGCGGCGCGGCCACGTTCCTGATGGCCGACGCGGGCCGCAACGAAGTGACCGGCAAGTGGTTCTTCGAGTTCTTCGACGGTTCGGCGTCGGCGGTGCTGCACGATCACTGGCAGGCCGTGACGCTCACGCACCGGGATGCGCAGACCGGCGAGCACGCCACGGAGACGATCCGCCCGGAGCCGGCCGCCCGCTTCGCTCCGCTGGTCGCCGCCATCCGCGCCGGCGCCGAGCCGCCGATCAGCTCGGCCGACGGCATCCGCGCCGTGCTGCTGGTGGAGCGCATCCTCGACTCGATCGCCACCGGCAGTCCGCAGCGATGGGTCGACCCCGCCCCGGCGTGACCGGCGGAACGGCCCCGATCGTCACCGTGCAGGAGGCGGCCGGTCGGCTCCGAACTTCCAGATCGACTTTGCGGTCTCCGCGAACAGCCAGCGCTTGTCGTCTTCGGTCAGGAACGGCAGGTGCCGGCGGAACAGAGCCAGTCCCTTGCCGTAGCCGATGTCGGCGAAGATGTGCGGAAAGTCGGTGCCCCACATCAGGCGCTGCGGACCGAAGGCGTCGTAGATACGTTCGTAGACCGAATGCTGGTCGGCGAACGGGTAGGGGCCGGCCGCGCGGGCGGCCTGCGGCGTGAACTTCACGTAGACGTTGGGGTAGCGGGCAAGGGCCAGGACGTTGCCCAGCCGCGGAAACGGTGGCTCTTCGTCGAACGGCGCGCCGCCCAGATGATCCAGGATCACCGTGACCTCGGGGTGGCGGGCGATGATCGGCTCCACCGCCGGCTGCATCTCGGCCGGGCCGAAGCTCAGAAGGCAGGCGCCGAGTTCCTCCGCCTTGCGCCAGATCGGGTCCTGCGAGGGGGCGGCCCACTCGGCCGGGTCGCCGGCGCGCGACAGGTGCATGCGCAACCCCTCGAAGCCGTCCTCGGTGACCAGCCGCTCCAGCCGCTCGACCGCGTCGGGCGCGTTGCGGTCCATCACCGCGATCGCGGAAAACCGGCCCGGATAGCGGGCCAGGCAGTCGGCCGCGTAGCGGTTGTCGAACAGGTAGTGGATCGACTGGACGAGGCACGCCTTGTCGACGCCGTGCCGCTCCATGGTCGCCAGCAGCAACTCCACGCTGCCGGCCTGCGCCGGACCGTCGTCTGCCCACGGGTAGCGCCGCGGGTCGTCGCTCCAGACGTGCAGGTGGCTGTCGATTACCATGGCCGGCGCTGCCGGGAAGCATATACGGCGCGCCGTCCCCCGACTATGCTGGCTCCGACCATGCTGGCGGTCACGCGTCGAGCGCCCGGCCGGCCGCCGGCCCGGCAAAGGACGGACCCCATGATCAAGATCGGCTGCAACTCCCTGAGCCTGAGCGACCTGAGCGTCGAGGACTTCGTCAGGACCTGCTACGACCTGCGACTCGACAGCGTCGACTTTCACGAATCGGCGTTCGCGTCCCGGGACCCCGCGTACCTGAACTCGATCAAGCTGCTCTGCCTCCGGTACGGCCTGCCGATCGGCTACCTCGGCGTCAGCGGGCTCTTTCACGGTACGGCCGGCGAGCGGCGGGCGCACGCGGCCACGGCGAAGGCGGCGATCGATCTGGCCGCGTTTCTGGGCGCTCCGCTCATCCGCCTGTTCTGCGCCACCGTCCCGGAGAAGAACGGCGACGGCGAGCCGGCCTGGCCGGCGATGATCGCCGGGTACCGGGAGGTAGCCGACTACGGCGCCGCGCGCGGCGTTTCCATCGGCCTGCAGAACCATCCGGTCACGGGAACGGAGATGCTGCGCATCCGCGAGGCCGTCGACCGCAAGAACTTCAACTTCATCGTCGACACCGGGCAGTGGGTGGGATCGCCCGGATCGGCGCCGGTGGGGGTTACCGATCCGGCCCACGACTTCTACGCCTATATGGAGCAGACCGTGCCGTACGCGACCGGGATACGCGCCAAGTTCTACCGGATCGAGAGCGGACGCGAGGAGTGGCTCGACTACGAACGGATCGTCTCGATCATCCGCAACGCGGACTATAACGGCTGCCTGTCGATCGTGTACGAGGGCGAGCAGGCGGACCGCGTGGAGCAGGTGCGCCTGGGGGCGGCGTATCTACGCGGGCTGCTCGGGGCCGATCGCTGTTAGCGGAACCGGAACAGGATGACCTCGCCGTCGCGCACCTGATAATCGCGGCCCTCCACGCGCAGCAGACCCCGTTCGCGCGCCTTCGCCATGCCGCCGCAGGCGGACAGGTCCTCATAGCCGACCACCTCGGCGCGGATGAAGCCGCGCTCCATGTCGCTGTGCACGCTGCCGGCGGCCCGCGCCGCTCCGGTGCCGTGCGTGATCGCCCAGGCGTGCGCCTCGGTGTCGTTGGCGGTGAAGAAGGTGATCAGGCCGAGGAGGCGATAGGCGTGGCGCACCAACCGATCGATGCCCCGCTCGGCGATGCCGGCGTCGCGCAGGAACTCGGCCGCCTCGTCCGGCTCCAGGTCGCCGACCTCCGCTTCCAGATCGGCGCAGATCGCCAGTGCGCCGGCGCCGCCGCCCGCCCGGCCGGCGGCATGCGCCCGCACGGCGGCGATGCGGCCGTCGTCCGCGCCGATGATGTCCTCCCCGGTATTGACGACGTAGATGACCGGCTTGCCGGTGAGCAGGAACAACTCGTTCAGCAGCTCGCGGTCGCCGGGCTGGAGCTCGATGGCGCGCGCCGGCATGCCAGCGTCCAGCGCCGTCCGGAAGCGGTCCAGCCGCGCCAGCTCCTCGCGGGCGTCCTTCTCGCCGGCGCCGGCGCGCCGCGCCGTGCGTTCGCGCCGCCGCTCGATCGTGCCCAGGTCGGCCAGCGCCAGCTCGGTCTCCACCGTCAGCGCACAGGCGACCGGATCGGCCGAGCCGCCTGAGCGCGGGACGCCTTCGCGGTCGAAGCAGCGTACGACGTGCGCGATCGCGTCGACCTCCCGGATGTGGCCCAGGAACCGGTTGCCGAGCCCCTCGCCGGTACTGGCGCCGGCCACCAAGCCGGCGATGTCGACGAACTCGATCGAACTCGGCACCGCGCGCGGCGAGTCGAACAGGCGCCTGACCCGTTCGAGCCGTTCGTCGCGCACCTCGATCACGGCGACGTTGGGCTCGATCGTGCAGAACGGGTAGGCGGCGACGTCCGCCTGCCGGCTGCCGGTGAGGGCGTTGAAGAGGGTGGACTTGCCGGCGTTGGGCAGGCCGACGATCCCGACGCGCAGCATGGCGTCGTTACCGGTATCGTTCAGCGGTCACGAAGACTCCTGACGTATTTCTGCGTAGTGAGGTCACCGGTCACAGAGAAGCCCCTGATCGTTCCCTGTCGTCCATTCTCCAAGGTCCGCCCTGTGCCGACGACGGTCGGTCGCCGCATTCTACAGCTTCGGCGGTAGAATCGGAACGTGCGCATCCTGTTCCTGGAGCCGTTCTATGGCGGCTCGCACCGCGAGTTCGTGGACGGGTTGCGCGAGCACTCGCGGCACCGGATCGACCTTGAGACCCTGCCGGCGCGGTTGTGGAAGTGGCGGCTCCGCGCCGCCGGGCTGACGCTGGCGCAGCGGGTTGCGCAGCCGGAGCGCTACGATCTGGTGGTCGCCACGGGGTTGCTCGATCTGGCGCAGGTGCGGGCCGTGTGGGGCGCGCGCACGCCGCCGCTGCTGCTGTACCTGCACGAGAGCCAGGTCTCCTATCCCGTCCCGTCCGGCGGATCGGCGGGCGCCGAGCTGCTCTGGCGGGACGTGACCAACGTCTGCGCCGCCGGCCACGTCGTCTTCAACTCGGAGTTCCACCGCGCGGCCTTTCGCGCGCGGCTGCCGGCGGTCATCGAACGGCTCCCCGATGCGGAGGCGCGGCCGGAGTTGCCGCTGACCCGGCTCGACCGGCGCTCGAGCGTGCGCTATCCCGGCTGCCGGTTCGACGCTGGCCCGCCGGGGAGCCCGCCGGGCGGTCCGCCGGTGGTGATCTGGAAACCATCGCTGGGAGTTCGACAAGGATCCGGTCAGCTTCGTCGCCGCGCTGGCGGAGGTGGCGCGCCGCGGCGTGCGGTTCGGGGTGGCGCTCCTCGGCGAACGCCTGATCCCGGAGCCGGACGCGCTGGTGCAGGCGCGCGCCGCGCTGGCCCGCCGCATCGTCCATGACGGGTTTCCCGACCGGCCGGCGTACCTGCGGCAACTCGCCGGCGGCAGCGTGGTCGTGTCCACGGCGGTGCAGGAAAACTTTGGAATCGCGGTCATGGAAGCGGTCCACGCCGGCTGCGTGCCGCTGTTGCCGCGGCGGCTGGTCTACCCGGAGCTGATCCCGCCGGAGTTGCACGACCGCTGTCTGTACGAAGACGCGGCCGGCCTGATCGACCGGCTTACCCGCGAGCTGCGGTCGCCGCCGGCCGACCGCAGCCGATGGCGGCGGATCGCCGCCCGCTACGCCTGGCCGCGGGTGATCGACGGCTACGACGAGCTGTTCGAGGCGGTGGCGCGCGCGTAGATCACCAGCCGCGGCCACGCGACGGCGCGGCCGACCGCGGCGGTTGCCGCGGCGCGCAGCGCGGCCATGTCGTCGGGCGCCAGCTCACGCCGCAGCGCCTGCGCGAGCGGTCCCGCGCGGCGCTCGGTTCCGAGCAGCCGGTCGATCCATGCCGGGCTGATCCGGAGGTCGGTATGGAGGCGCTCCCCCTCGACGGCGACCTCCGCGAAACCGGCCGCCTCCAGCATCGCCCGCATCCGCTCCGGCGCCGGCGCCGCGCCGCCGGCGATGCTCTGCTGCACCCGTGCGATCCGCTCGGCCAGTGCGCCGCGTGCGGCCGGCAGCGGGAACAGCTCGGTCAGAGCCGGAAACGACGCGCCGTCGGTCTCCGCGATCGACAGCCGCGCGCCCGGCATCATCGCCGAGCGCAGCCCGCTCAGCGCCGCCTCCGGGTCGTCGAGCCGCGCCAGCGCGCCGCGGCCGACCGCCGCGTCGAACCGCACCGACGCCGCGCCGGCTTCCGCCAGCAACTCGCCCAGCCGGTCGAGCCCGCCGGCCAGCAGCGCCGGCCGCTCGCCGGCCGGCACCGCCTCGATCATCTGCCGCGCCAGCGCCAGGCGGTCGGCCGACGGCGCCAGCGCGTAGACGCCGCCCTCGGGCGCGCGGCGCAGCAGCTCCCAGGTCAGCAGCCCGGTACCCATCGCCAAGTCGAGCACCACGTGGTGCCGCCGCACGCGCGCCCCGTCGAGCACGCGGTCGCGGATCGCTGCCACCGCCGTGGGCCGGCCGCCGGCGACGCGCGCCAGCCAGCGCTCGCGCTCATCGGCCACCCGCGAGCCGGCCGAAGTGAGCACCTCGCCCGGCCCGTCGTCGAGCCCATCGTCGTCGAGCCCATCGTCGTCGAGCCCATCGTCGTCGAGCATGGCGGCGAGCTGCTCCTCGCGGCGGCGCGCCACCTGCAGGGCCAGCTCCCCCTCGTATCCCATCGCCGACGGCTGGTAGAAGACCCGTCCGGTCAGCGCCGCCGGCAGGTAACGCTGCGCCACCCAGTGGTCGCGGAACGCGTGCGGATAGGCGTAGCCGGCGCCGTGGCCGAACCCCTCCGCGTCGCGGCTGGCGTCGCGCAGGTGCGCCGGCACTTCGCCCGTCGCCTCCTTGCCGACCGCGTTCAGGGCGTCGAAGAAGCCCAGCGCCGAGTTGCTCTTGGCGGCGGTCGCCAGGTACAGGGTCGCCTCCGCCAGATGGAAGCGGCCTTCCGGCATGCCCACGTAGTCGAACGCCTGCGCGCAACCGGCGACCACGCCGACCGCGTGCGGGTCGGCAAGCCCCACGTCCTCGGCGGCCAGGATCAACATGCGCCGGAACAGGAAACGCGGGTCCTCACCGGCGTAGACCATGCGCGCCAGCCAATACAGCGCGGCGTCGGGGTCGGAGCCGCGCACGCTCTTGATGAAGGCGCTGATCGTGTCGTAGTGCGCGTCGCCGTCCTTGTCGTACAGCACCGCCCGCCGCTGGATCGACTCCTCGGCCACCGCCAGATCGACGACGATCGGCCCGCCGGCCGGATCGGTCGTCTCCACCGCCAACTGCAGGGCGTTGAGCACGCTGCGGGCGTCGCCGGCGGCGACGTCAACCAGGTGGTCGAGCGCCTCCGGCCGCAGATCGACCTGCAGGCGGCCGTAGCCGCGCTCGGCGTCTTCCAGGGCTCGCCGGACGAGCGCGCGCAGGTCGCCGGCATCGAGCGCCAGGAGTTGGAAGATACGGCTGCGGCTCACCAGCGGCTTGATTACCTCGAAGTACGGGTTCTCGGTGGTGGCGCCGATCAGGGTCACGGTACCCGCCTCCACCCACGGCAGCAGCGCGTCCTGCTGCGCCTTGTTCCAGCGGTGCACCTCGTCCACGAACAGAATGGTGCGGCGGCCGTGCTCCTCGGCGTGCCGGCCGGCCTCCTTGATCGCCTCGCGCAGGTCCTTGACCCCTGCCAGCACGGCGTTGATGGCGATGAAGTGCGCGCGGGTGGTGTTGGCGATGACCCGCGCCAGCGTGGTCTTGCCGGTTCCGGGGGGGCCGTAGAGGATGATCGAGGAGAGCTGGTCCGCCTCGATCGCGCGGCGCAGCAACCGGCCGGGTCCGATGACGTGCTGCTGGCCGGCCACCTCGTCCAGCGTGCGCGGCCGCATGCGCGCGGCCAGCGGTTGCGAGCGGCCGGAGCCGTCCAACCGGGGCGGGTCGCTTCGATCGGCAGGCATCGTTCGGATAGACTCGCAGAGTATGAACGGTTCCGCACGCCGCGATCTGGCGATTCAGACCTACTGCCTGCGCGGCTTCACCGACTCCCGCGTCGTGGCGCAGAAGGTAGCCGAGCTGGGGCTGGCGCACGTCGAGCTGGCGGGCAGCCACGCGGGCGACACCACTCCGTTCCCGGCCGCCGGCATCGGCATCGTCAGCACCGGCGTAGTCGAGCTCGCAGGCGGCGCGGACGCGATGCGCGCGAGCCTGGCTGTCGCCCGGCGGCTGGGGGTCGGCCTGGTCAGCGTCGACTTTCCGCCCGCGTTCTCGCCCGAGGCGTTCCGTACCGCCGAACGGGTGGCCGGCGAGCTGGGACTGCGGCTGGCCGTGCACAACCACGGCGGCGGCCACTGGCTCGGGTCGCAGGCGATGCTGGAGCTGCTGCTGCAGTCGACCGGCGCCGAGATCGGCGTGATGCTCGACACCGCCTGGGCCATCGACGCCCGCGCCGATCCGATCGAGCTGGCGCGACTGGCCGGCGACCGGCTGTACGGCGTGCACGTCAAGGACTTCGTCTACCGGCAGGGCCGCGAGCCGATCGACGTCGTGGTCGGCAGCGGCAACCTCGACCTGCCGGGTCTGGCCGCCGCCCTGGACCGGATCGGCTTCGACGGTCCACTGATCCTGGAATACGAAGGGGACGTGCGCGATCCGATGCCGGCCCTGCACCGCTGCGTACAGGCGATGCGCAGCGTGTGGTGAACGCCCGGCGGCGGCTAACCGCTTACGCCAAGTCCTCAGCAGTTCCGGAGCCGATCAGCCGCTTCGCGCGCGGTAACGATCGGAATGCCTTCGACGTTCCCGACCGCCAGCATGTGGCGCTTGTCACCGGAAACGACCAAGTCGGCCTTGCCGGCGACCGCGGTGGCGAGTATCAGATTGTCGTCTGGATCGTCCGATCGGTTCACTTCCGGCAACTCGTCAACCACCTCGGCAACCGCTCCGAGAACGGCGAACAGATCGTCGGCTTCTTCCGGCTTGATAGTGGATTGCAAGCGTGTTTGATTCAGCACGCGCCGTAGCTCATCGATCTGAAACGAGGACGTTATCAGCGTGTAGCCGTCGCCCTTGGCTGCGGCCAGCACTCGGCCTGGCCAGCCTTTCCTCGAGATCAGCGCACTTACGAAAACGTTGGTATCAAGGACAACTCGCACTGACATTATGCCTACTCTCCTGACCGGCCATGGATATCTTCAAAGCGACCCTATGGGTCTCCATACAACTTATTGCTCAAGTAATCAAGAAGATGAACTACGATGTCCAGGGCAATCGACTGAACAGCAGCGTCACTTGGTGAGGAGCGAATAGAGGAAGTCCTCATTCCATGCCGCGAGGTGGCGACTGGATCGCATGCTGTGCCTGCCCTTGCCGCGCCGCAGCAGATTGCTGGCCATATGCTTGATGGTGGCGAAGTTCGCCGGAGCGTGCTGGGTTCGTATGCGGCACTCGTCGTCCCGAAATACCATGTCCATCACCCAGTGCAGCCCATTCTCGACCCCCCAGTGGCTCCGCACTGCCGTGCCGATCTGTTCCGCGTCGCCCGGCAACGAACTCAGATAGTACCGCGTCTCCTGTTCGACCTTGCCCTCGACCAGCAACTCACGCCGGCTCTCCACCTTCGCGATGCTGCGCAGCCCCGGCCAAGCGTGGCTGTCCTGCAGCCACCCGATCTGCTCGGTCGCTACCACACGCCGCGTCTCCAAGCGCCCGTGGTCTTTCTGGCGGGTGCGATGCTCGCTGACCTCGTGCCCGGCGAAGCCGTCCTGCTGTTCGTCGAACAGCAACACCACCTCTTCGTGCAGGGTCCCCTGATTTCCTTTCAGCCCCAACACATAATCCGCTTCCTGGGCAACGATCTGGGCGGCGATGGCACGCTGCGTGCCCAGCGCATCGAGGGTCAGCACCGCACCGCGGAGTTCCAGCAACTCCAGCAGCTTCGGGATCGCGGTGATCTCGTTGGACTTCTGGTCCACCTTGCGTTGCCCCAACACCAGCCGCTGGCGTGCACTCCACGCCGAGATCATATGGATCGGCCCCTGCCCGGCGGCGCGGTCGAACGAACGGCGCATGGTCTTGCCGTCTACCGCCACCACCCCGCGCACCGCGGTCGTGAACCGCTCCACCCAGCCGATGAAACAACTCTGGAACTGCTTGGCGTCCAGCTTGGCGAACACGATCCCCAGTTGGTCATGCGAGGGGACCCCGTGCTTGAACGGCAAGAAGCGGCGCAGGAATGCCAGCCGCTGCCGGCCGTAGAGGGCGACATCCACCCAGCAATCGGCGCCGCTGAGCACCGCGCACAGACACAGCAGCAAGATCTCCTCCAACGGATAGAGCACCTTGGCCTGTTGGCGCGGGTCGTCCAGGTCGGCGAAACTGTCCAAGAACTCGATGGTGTGCTCGGAATCTGCGGATTGCACTGCGCTCATCTGCTTGCCCCTCCCAGAGCCATGCTATTGCTCTATAAGAGAATACCAATCAGACCACGCTTGTCATCCCCCCAAAAAATTCAGTCGATTGCCCTGCTACGATGTCATAAATGACGATTCGCACGGGCGCCGGCCACTGCTTCATCGGCGAGGCTCTGGACCGCTTCGGCCGGCAGGTGCTTGTTGCGTTCCCAGATCGCCTCGACCGTCTCCCAGAAGATCGCTTGGCGTACCGCGCGATCCACGAACCGCGACAGGTCGCCCTTCCTGCCGCCCGTTCGCGCCAGATAGCTTCGCACGCGACGATCCGTGTCATCCGTGATGACGAGATCCCACCGAGACATCGAAAGTTCTCTATGCAAGTGTGCCAGTGTATACGCATACTGTCAAGCCCACATCGAGAGCGGCCCAGAGCGGCTTGGCCCGATCAGGTGAACGATGCTTCGCCGGAATCGATCGGATCGTCGGGTGCCAGGGTGAAGCTGCCGTCCGGCCGCTCGCGCCACTGGCAGACGTCCGGCTCGCCGGTGTGGTTGGCGACCGGCCCGCCGAGAATCGGGTCGCCGGTCGCCCGCAGGTGTCGGTCGAGGCGCTCCCGCAGTTGCGCTTCCACGCCGGCCAGCGCCGGATCGCCGGCGCGGTCGCGCAACTCGAACGGGTCCTCGGCAAGGTCGAAGAGCTGCGCTTCCGGCAGCGGCGAACCGTACCAGCGCTCCACGGTCGCCCGGTCGCCGGCGTAGCGCGCCAGCCAGCCGTTGTCGACGAAGATGGGAACGCGGCGGTAGCTGCGGATCAGCTTGTGGCGGGAGGTGCGGATGGAACGGGCCGGCGTGTAGTACCAGCGTCCGCTGCGCCTGCCCCAGTTGAGCTGGCTGAACGCCCACCGGCGCAGCGGCGCGGCCGGCCGATCGGCCGTAAGCTGCGCGGCCCAGCTCATTCCCTCGATGTCCTGCGGCTGCTCCAGCCCGCACAGATCGGCCAGGGTGGGCAGCAGGTCGGTGTTGCTCGACAGCTCGTCGATGCTTCTGCCCGGCGCGATCACGCCGGGCAGAAGCATCAGCAGCGCGGTGCGCAGCCCGGAGTCGTAGACGGTGTGCTTGGCGCGCGCCACGGCCGGGCCGTGCTCGGTCGTGAACACGACCAGGGTGCGCTCGCGGAGCCCGGCGCTCTGGACGGCGGCCAGGATGCGGCCGACGCGGGCGTCCAGGTCCCGGATCTGCCACGCCAGGGTCGCCAGGTCGCGGCGCGTGACGCCGGTGTCGGGGAGATACGGAGGCACGTCGATCCGTTCCATCAGCTCCGGGTCGAACGCCGCCCCGAACGGGCGATGGCACTGCGTGAACGATACCTGCAACAGGAACGGGGCGCTCTCGCCGCGCTGCGCTTCGATGAACGCCGCCGCGGCGGCCGCCTGTTCTTCCGGGACGGTCGCGATCTGCTCCGCGAACCCGAACCAGTGCGCGTCGTTGGGGATCATCAGCCGGCCGCACAGCACGGTCCGGTATCCGGCCCGCCGGAACCGCGCCGCCATGCAGATCGTCCCCGGGGCGAGAGGCTCCTGGCCGACGACCCCCACCTCGTGCGGCAACGATCCGGTGTACATCGACGAGCGGCTCGGTATGCAGATCGGCGCCGTGGCCACGTGCATGCCGAAGCGCGCGCCGGCGGCGGCCAGCTCGTCCAGGTGCGGCGTGCGCAGGTCGGGCCGCCCGTAGCAGCCGAGCCAGTCTCCCAGGTCGTGGCAGTCGACGTAGACGACGTGCGGTCGATCGTCGTTGCGGCGCGCCATGCCGGAATCCTGCCGCAAGCGCTTGACGCCGTCCATCAGCTCCGGTAAGATCGTTGAAGGATGACCGATCGCAGCGTCGTCTCGACGATCGATTTCACGCGCGGCGCGCGTGTCTGGTGGTGGCCGGTGGAGTGACCGGAGCCGGGCCACTGAGCCGCACGGCGGCACGTGCTGAAAGCCGCAGGTTCCGGTGATCGCGCCGGGCGCCTGCGGCTTTTGTGTGTATGGAGGACTTGGGCGAGGAGGCAGGAGTGCAGAAGACAGCGACGAAAACGATCTCGGCCGAGCGCTTCACGCCGGTCACGCTGGCCCGCAAGCTCGACGCGCGCGTGCTGCTGGAGTCGGCGTCCTTCATGAAGGGGCGCGAGCGCTACTCGATCCTGCTGGTGCGCGAGGCGTTCTGCGTCCGCGAGACGGCCGCCGGCGTGTTCCTCACCCGCGGCGGGACGGAGGCGCGGCTGCCGGACCCGGAGCGCGACATCCTGGACGTGCTGAACTCGTTCGCGGCCCAGCACGCCGGCGCCGAGTTCGACTTTCCGTTCCCGGCCGGCGGCATCGGCTTCCTGAGCTACGAGTACGCATCGCGCTTCGATACCGTGCGCCTGCAGGACCGCCCCGACGCGCTGGACCTGCCGGACGCCGCCTTCCTGTTCGGCCATCTGTTCGCGGTGTTCGACCACTACGTCGATTCGGTGACCCTGCTCGGCATCAACTACGACGGCTACGAGATCGACCTCGACGCGGCCATCGAAGCGGCGATGGAGCGGATCGACGACATGGACTTCAACTTCATGGCGCCTTCGCGTCACCGCGGCGCGGCCGCGGTGGTGGACGACGGGGACCCGCCGCGCTACTTGGCCGGGGTGCGGGAGGTGCGACGGGAAATCATCGCCGGCAACCTCCTGCAGGGCGTGCTGTCGCGGCGCCTGACCGTGCGGACCGACCTGCCGGCGCTGGAGGCGTACCGCAACCTGCGCCACACCAACCCGTCGCCCTACATGTTCTACCTGCGCTACGACGGCTTCGAGATGTTCGGCGCATCTCCGGAAGTGCACGTCCGCTGCCGGCAGGGCCGCGCCGTCCTGCGCCCGCTGGCCGGCACGCGGCGGCGCGGCGCTGGCCCGGCCGAGGACGCCGCGCTGGAGGCGGAGCTGCTCGGCGACGAAAAGGAGCTCGCCGAGCACCTGATGCTGGTCGATCTGGGACGCAACGACCTGGGCCGGGTGTGCGTCCCCGGCACGGTCGAGGTGACCGAGCGCAACGTCATCGAGCGCTACTCGCACGTGATCCACATCGTCTCCCAGGTCGAGGGCGATCTGCTCCCGGACCGCGACGGCGCCGACGCGCTGCGCGCCACCTTTCCGGCCGGCACCGTCTCCGGCGCGCCGAAGATCCGCGCCATGGAGGTGATCGACCGCCTGGAGGCCGCGCCGCGCAGCTTCTACGCGGGAGTGATCGGCTACGTCGAACCGGACGGCTCCCTCGACACCTGCATCGCCATTCGCTGCGGCCTCAAGAAGGACGGGGTGATGGTGCTGCAGGCCGGCGCCGGGGTGGTGTACGACTCGTCGCCGGAGCGCGAGTTGGAGGAGACCGGCGAAAAGTTGCGCGCGCTCGCCGCGGCGCTGGGGGTGACGCTCTGATGTACGTGCTGATCGACAACTACGACTCGTTTACCTACAACCTGTTCCAGTACCTGTCGGAGATCGCCGACCGGGAGATCCGCGTATTCCGCAACGACCGGATCGACGTCGGCGGGATCGCCGCGCTGCGGCCGGCCGGTATCGTCATCTCCCCCGGCCCCGGACGCCCGGAGGACGCCGGCGTGACCCTGGCGGCGATCCGGCGGTTCGCCGGCGAGATACCGATCCTGGGCGTCTGCCTGGGCCACCAGGCGATCGGCGCCGCCTTCGGCGGGAGTATCATCCAGGCCAAGGCGATCGTGCACGGCAAGACCGACGCGATAACCTCCGACGGCCGCGGCGTATTCCGCGGCATACCGTCGCCGGCGGTCTTCACCCGCTACCATTCGCTGGTGATCGACCCGGAGACGGTGCCGGACGGGTTCGCCGTCACCGCCCGGTCGGCGGACGGCGAGATCATGGGCATCCGGCATGAACGGTACGTCGTGGAGGGCGTGCAGTTTCACCCGGAATCGATCGCTTCCGACCATGGGAGGAGACTGTTGGCGAACTTTCTCAACTACAAACGCGAACCGCTCGACATGCCGGGGCTGCTGAATCGGGTGGCGGCCGGCGCCGACCTGACACAGGAGCAGGCCGCCGAGTGCATGGAGGAGCTGACCGACGGCAACCTCAACACCGCGCAGATCGCCGGCTTCCTGGTGGCGCTGAACGCCAAAGGGTACACCGCCGCGGAGATCGCCGGCTGCGCCTCGGTCCTGCGGCGCAAGAAGACGCCGCTGGCGGCGACCGGCGAGTTCCTGGACACCTGCGGCACCGGCGGGGCCGGCACCGGCAGCTTCAACATCTCGTCGATGGCCGCGCTGGTCGCCTGCGCGGCCGGCGCCCGCGTGGCCAAGCACGGCAACCGCTCCTTCACCCGCAAGAGCGGCAGCGCCGACTTCTTCGCGGCGATGGGCGTCCGCTCCGACCTCGACCCGGCGGCCTCCGCCGAGTTGCTGGCCGGCACCGGCTTCGCCTTTCTGTTCGCCCCGACCTATCACGGCTCCATGCGCCACGCCGCGCCGGTGCGGCAGGAGCTCGGCATCAAGACGGTGATGAACCTGCTCGGGCCGCTGGCCAATCCGGCCGGAGCCGCCTACCAGCTCATCGGCGTCTACGACGGCGCGCTCTGCCGGGTGGTCGCGGAGGCGGCCCGGCTGCTGGGCGTGCGGCGGGTGATGACCGTGCATGGCGACGACGGCGGGGACGAGATCTCGGTGACCGGCCCGACCCGCGCGGTGTGGATCGACGAGTCGGACCGAGCCGTGGAGTTCCGCCTGACGCCGGAAGAGCTGGGCGCCGGCCGCCACGACCGGGGAGCGGTCGCCGGCGGTACGCCGGAAGAGAACGCCGCGCAGGCGCGCGAGCTGCTGGCCGGCGGCGGAAGACCCGCGCTGCGGGACGCCATTGCGGTCAACGCCGGCGCCGCGCTGTACGTGTGCGGCTTGGCCGCGGACATCCGCGCCGGCACGCGGACCGCGCTGGGCGCGCTGGCCTCAGGGGCGGTGGCGCGCAAGGTCGATGAGATTACCGCCCTGGCGGCTGCGCTGGCCGAACGCGCCACCGCCGGCAATGGAGGCGGTGGCGGCTCGCAGTCGTGACCATCCGCGACCGCATCGTCGCCGACCGCCGCGCGCGCGTAGCCCGCGAAGGGCCGGCGCTGGGAGCGGCCGTGCCGGCGGCGCGGCAGGCGCCGGCCGCCCCGTTCGCCGCCGCGCCGCTGGTGATCTGCGAGATCAAGAGGCGTTCGCCGTCCCGCGGCGACATCGACGCCGATCTGGACGTGGTGGGGCAGGCCGGCCGCTACGCCGCCGCCGGCATCCGCCACGTGTCGGTGCTCACCGAGTCGGACCACTTCGGCGGCTCGCTCGACGACCTGATGCGGATCAAGCGGCGCTTCCCCGACGTGGCGGTGCTGCGCAAGGACTTCCTGCTCGACGAGCGGGACGTCGAGGTTTCCCATCGCGCCGGCGCCGACGCGGTGCTGCTGATCGCCGGCATGATCGGCGCGGACCGACTGGCGTCGATGCTGCGCGCGGCCGAGCGGCTCGGCATGGCTGCCCTGGTGGAGGTGCACGACCCGGCCGACGTCGACCAGGTGCGCGCCGCGCGCCCGCCGCTGGTCGGCATCAACGCGCGCGACCTGACCACCTTCGGCACCGACCTGGCGCATCCGCTGCGCCTGCGGCCGCTCGTCGACTGGCCGGCGCGGCTGGTCTTCGAGTCGGGGATCTTCTTCGCCGAGCAGGCTTCGCCGGCGCGCGCCGCCGGCTTCGCCGGCGTGCTGGTGGGCGAGGGGGTGGTGCGCCGGCCGGAGCTGGCCGGCGAGCTGACCGCCGCCTTTCACGGCGCGGCGCCGGCCGACTTCTGGGGCCGGCTCTACGCGCGCTCACCGCTGCGGGAGCCGGCGTCCCGGCCGCTGGTCAAGGTGTGCGGCGTCACCTGCCGGGACGACGCGCTGCGCGCCGTGGAGGCCGGCGCCGACCTGGTCGGCTTCGTGCTGGCCGACTCGCCGCGCCGCGCCGCGCCCGACATGATCGCCCGGCTCGGCGACATCGGCGCGCTCAAGGTCGGCGTCGCGGCGGACGACGCATCCGCCGCCGCGGCGCTGCAGGGCGGCGGGCATCTCGATGCCGTGCAACTGCACGGCGCCGAGCCCGCCGAACGGTGCGCGGACCTGGCGCAGCCCTACTTCAAGGCGGTCCGCGTGCGGGCCCCCGCCGACCTCGACCGCATCGACGCCTACCGCTGCCCGCGCGTGCTGGTCGACGCCCCGGCAGCCGGCCGGCGCCTCGGCGCCGAACTGGTCGACGGCGCGGCCGCACGCCGCCCGCTCTGGTTGGCCGGCGGCCTCGATCCCGGCAACGTGCGCGCCGTGATCGATCGCCATGCGCCCGAGCTGATCGACGCGTCGAGCGGCCTGGAGTCGGCGCCGGGGCGCAAGGACCCGGAGCGGCTGCGCGCGTTCTTCGCCGCGGTCGCGCGTCGTTCGTGACCGGGGGCATGAGCCGTTCGCATGACGTTTCGCAACTGAGGAGCACCGTATGAAGGTCTACAACGACTACTTCGGCCGATTCGGCGGACGCTACGCCGCCGAGGTGCTGCGCACGCCGCTCGACGAGCTGCAGGCGGCGTTCACCGGCGCGATCGCCGACCCTGAGTTCCTGGCCGAACTCGACCGCCTGGGGCGGCAGTTCGCGGGCCGGCCGACGCCGCTCACGCCGGCCGTGAACGCGGCGGCGGAGATCGGCGGCGCGGCGATCTACCTGAAGCTGGAGGGCCTGGCCAACACCGGCGCGCACAAGGTGAACAACGTCATCGGCCAGTGCCTGCTGGCGCAGCGGATGGGCAAGCCGCGCGTGATCGCGGAGACCGGCGCGGGCCAGCACGGCGTGGCCACGGCCGCCGTCAGCGCCAGACTGGGGCTTGAGTGCCGCGTCTACATGGGCGAGGTCGACGTGCGCCGCCAGCGCCCCAACGTCTTCTGGATGGATCTGTTCGGCGCCGAGGTGGTGCCGGTCGGCTCCGGCGCGCGCACGCTCAAGGACGCGGTCAACGAGGCGCTGCGCGACTGGTCCGACAGCTTCGAGCGGACCCACTACGTGATCGGCTCCGCCATGGGTCCGTCGCCCTACCCGGACATGGTCCGCGAGTTCCAATCGGTGGTCGGCCGCGAGGTGGTCGAGCAGTGCCGGCAGCTCGGCGTGGAGCCGGCCGCGCTGGTCGCCTGCGTGGGCGGCGGCTCCAACGCCCTGGGATTCTTCGCGCCCCATCTGGAGGCGCCCGAACCGCGCCTGATCGGGGTGGAGGCGGGCGGCCGCGGGCCCGCCCTGGGCGACCACGCGGCGCGTCTGTCGGGGAGCGGCGCGCCGGGGATCGTGCACGGCTACAAGTCACTGTTCCTCACCGACGGCGACGGGCAGGTGGCGGAGACCCACTCCATCTCGGCCGGGTTGGACTACCCGGGCGTCGGTCCGCAGCTCGCCCACCTGGGCGATAGCGGCAGGGTGGAGTTCACCACCGCCTCCGACGACGAGGCGCTCGACGCCGTGCGGACGTTCGCGCGCAGCGAGGGGATCGTCTTCGCCTTGGAGTCCGCGCACGCCGGCGCAGCGGCGATCAAGGTAGCTCGCTCGCTCCCGGACGACGCCAACGTGGTGGTCAACGTCTCCGGCCGCGGCGACAAGGACCTGTTCATCCTGGCCCGCGCCCTGCAGCCCGGGCGGTGGGCGGAGTTCCTGAAGCGCGAAGCGCAGGAGATCGAAGATGCCTGAGCCGATTCCCCGTCGCCCCGCCTTCATGGCCCATCTGGTCGCCGCCTTTCCGGACCGGGACACCTCGCTGCGCGTGGGAGAGGCGATGATCGACGGCGGCGCCGAGCTGCTGGAGGTGCAGTTTCCGTTCAGCGACCCGACCGCCGACGGGCCGTTCATCCAGCGCGCGTGCGCGGACGCGCTGGCGGCGGGATTCGCCATCGCCGACGGATTCCGGCTGGTCGAGCGGCTGGCCGCGCGGCCCGCCGCGCCGGGGGTCTTCGTGATGGTCTACGCCAACCTGGCGTTCCGGCCCGGCATCGAGCCGTTCCTGGCGCGCTGCCGGGACGCCGGCGCGCGCGGCGTGATCGTCCCCGACCTGCCGCCCGACTATGACGAGGGCCTGTACGCGACCGGGCGGGCGCTGGGGCTGGAGGTGGTGCCGGTGGTGCCGGTGACCGCGCGGGCGGAGCGGCTGCGCGCGGTCGTCGAGCTGTCGCGCGCCCGCTCGCTGTACACCGCGCTGCGCAAGGGGGTGACCGGCGGCTACACGCGCATCAGCGGCGACAGCGTCCGCTTCCTGCGGGACGCGAAGGCGTTGGGCGTGGCGGTGATGGCCGGCTTCGGCATAGCCGAACGGGCGCAGGTCGACGCGCTGGCGCCACTGGTCGACACCGTGATCGTCGGCTCGGCCTTCATCCGCGCGCTGCTCGACGCTCCCGGCGGCGCCGACCCGTACCGCACGGTGCGCGGCCTGATGGCCCGTCTGGCCGGCCGCGGCGGCTTCTCCCGGCCGACTTGATCGCTCCGGCGCTTCGCCCTACTTTCTCGACGACGAGTCCAAGGGGGTAAACCGATGGGACAGGAAGTGACGATTACCGGCGACAACTTCGAAGCGGAGGTTCTGCAGGCGGACACCCCGGTACTGGTCGACTTCTGGGCCGACTGGTGCGGCCCGTGCAAGATGATCGCTCCCGCCGTGGCGGAACTGGCCGACGACTACGCCGGCCGGGTCAAGGTCGGCAAGGTGAACGTCGACGACGCCGGCGACTTGGCGATGAAGTTCAGCGTGGTCAGCATTCCGACCCTGCTGCTGTTCAAGGACGGATCGGTGGTCGACCAGCAGGTCGGCGCGGTCCCCAAGGCCAAGATCGAGGGGATGTTCAAGGAGCTCGTCTCGTAGGCAGGGTTCGATCGGCGCTCGGTTCACCGGCGGCTGAAGACCTCATCGGTGTTGGGGCCGCCGAACGTCGCCCCGCGGGTGGGCACCACGTGCCAGTCGGCGCGGGAGTCGGTGTCGGCGTGGTCGGAGGCGCGGGCCATCGATCGGGTCGAGGTGGTGTCGTTGGCGTCGACGGCGTCCTCCGGCCGCGCCAGCTCGCCCGTGATCTGCCAGCCGCCGGCCGCCACCAGCTCGTCGACCCGCTCCAGCATCCTGCGGGTGCCGAATCCCCGGTATCGTTCGTCCGAATCGGACGTGCGGTCGCTGTAGATCACGCCGTCCAGCAGGTCGCCGTCCGGACGTCCGTAGAGCGACACGACGCCGTTGTTGCCCGACAGGCCCTTGCCGTCGGGCAGCCACAGGTCGTACGCCTCTGCCGACGCCTGCGGATGGTTCGACTCCGCCTTCGACGCGGTCTCGTTCACCTCGGCCGGCTCGCCGGTGCTGACGCAGTGGACGACGATGAAGTCGCCCGGCTCCACCGCCATCGCCGGGAACACCATGCGGTTGCGGTAGTTGCCCGGCGTGCCGTCGTACAGCGTCACGCCGCCCAGGTCGCCGGCCGATAGCGCCACCAGCTCTACGCGGTCGGGCCGCGTGCGGGAGCCGCGCGTCGTCAGCTCGGTGATGACCAGACGCGGCACGTCGCCGTTGTGGCCGTAGAAGCGGGCCGCCATCCCCAGGCCGTTGCCGCGTTCGTCGGTGACGACCGCCTTGAGCTGGTACTCGGCCCCGGCGGTCTGATCGGCGACCGACAGCAGCATACGCGCTCCGTCGTAGGCGACGCCCTGCAGGTCGAGGGGCGGTTCGATGACGAGCGATCCGCTCTCCAGCAGCGCGGGCTCACTGAAGGAGACGGCGATCGAAGTCCGGTCGGGGACCTCCACCGCGCGCAGCAGCGGCGGCATCAGGTCCGGTTCGATGAAGGGGTGCGAGGCGGATACCTTGCCGCAGGCGCTGACGATGCAGGACAGGGCCGTGAGCATCGCCGCCGCGGCGAGCCGCCGCAGGTCGGTCGTTCGCGTTGCCATACCCCCGGTACGCACGCGGCGGCGGCAGCGCTTCAAGCGGCGTGCTTCAAGCGGCGTTCGGTCAGACGCCGGCGGCCCGTCGTACCTGTTTGCCGCGTCCCGAATCGTAGTACGCTTCGCGGAACATGAGCGCCGAAGCGATCGCAATCGTCGGAGTTGGCGTCGCGCTGCTGGCGGTGCTGGTGCCGCTGACGCTCACCCTGGCCGCCGGCATCCGCGGCGACGTGGCAAAGGTGCGCGCTGAACTGGATACGCTGCGCGGCGACGTGCGCGCTGAACTGGATACGCTGCGGGCCGATATAGCGGCGTTGCGCGGCGACGTCGCGGAGGTGCGGCGCGACCTGCATGCCCTGGGCGAGCGCGTGGCGCGGATCGAGGGGACGCTTGCCGGTCCCTGGCGCCCGCCGGTGGCTGCCGTTGCGCCGGCGGCGAGCGAGCCGTCGGACGAAACGGCAGCCTGAGACCGACCTACCGTTCCGGCGTCTGCAGCTCTTCGACGACGCGGCGCGCCAGCCGGCCCGGGGCCGGCGGCAGGTCTTCGCCGCCTTCGCCGTCGTACCGCGCGATCAGCCGGCCCAGCAACTCGGTTGCGGTCCGGTCGTCGCCGAGCTTGTGGTGCATGAAGGCGATCTCGTACTCCGCCCAGAGGTTGCCTTCCAACTCGGCGGGGTGGCCGGCGACCGGAAACCGCTCCAGATAGACTTGGTAGTACTGCATGGCCGACCGGTAGTCCCGCTGCGCGACGGCGTGGCGGGCGGCCTGGAAGAACTCCGGCGGACTCATGTCGTCGGTGATCGGCACCGGCGTCTGGCAGCCCGCCAGCAGCCAGCCCGCCAGCAGCCAGCCCAGCGCCGCCCCGGCCGGCAGCGAACGAACGGCGCCGCGCATCACGGCCCGTCCGTCCGGGCGCTGCCCAGCCGCGCGACGATGTCGTCGGCGAACTCGCTGGTCGAAAGCTGCGTGGCGCCGGTGGCCAGCCGCGCGAAGTCATAGGTGACGCGGCCGGCGGCGATGGTGGCGCTCAACGCGCGGTCGATCAAGGCGGCCGCCTCGATCCAGCCCAGGTGCTCCAGCATCAGCACGCCGGACAGGATCACCGAGCTGGGGTTGACCACGTTCTTGCCGGCGTACTTGGGCGCGGTCCCGTGGGTCGCCTCGAAGATCGCGTGCCCGGTGCGGTAGTTGATGTTGGCGCCGGGGGCGATGCCGATGCCGCCCACCTGCGCGGCCAGCGCGTCGGAGATGTAGTCGCCGTTCAGGTTCATGGTGGCGATGACGTCGAACTCGCGCGGCCGGGTCAGTATCTGCTGCAGGAAGATGTCGGCGATCGCGTCCTTGACCAGCACTTTGCCGGCGGGAACCTCGCCGCCGGCCGGCAGGTCGTCCCAGGCGATCGTGCGATCGGGAAAGCGCTCGGCGGCCACCCGGTAGCCCCACCGGCGGAACGCCCCCTCGGTGAACTTCTGGATGTTGCCCTTGTGAACCAGGGTGACGCTGCGGCGCCCGTGATCGATCGCGTACCGGATCGCCGCCTCGACCAGACGGGCGGTGCCGGTCTCGCTGATCGGCTTGACGCCGACGCCGGAGTCGGGCCGGATCGTCCAGCCCAACTCGGCGCGCGCGAAGTCGATCAGGCGCCGCGCCTCCGGCGTCCCCGCCTCCACCTCGAAGCCGGCGTACACGTCCTCGGTGTTCTCGCGGAACACCACCATGTCGACGTCCTGCGGCGACCGCACCGGCGACGGCACGCCGGGGAAGTACTTGACCGGCCGCAGGCAGACGTACAGATCGAGCTTCTGCCGCAAGGCGACGTTGAGGCTGCGGATGCCGGTGCCGATCGGGGTGGTCAGCGGACCCTTGATGCCGACCAGGTGCTCGCGGAAGGCGTCCTCCGTGGCCTGCGGCAGCCAGTTGCCGGTCCGCTCGTTGGCCTTCTCTCCGGCCAGCACCTCCAGCCACTCGATGCGCCGCCGGCCGCCGTAGGCGGCGGCGACCGCGCCGTCCAGCACGCGCACGGCCGCCGCCCAGATGTCGGGGCCGGTGCCGTCGCCTTCGATGTAGGGAATGATCGGCCGGTCGGGAACCTGCAGGCCGCTCGCCGTCATGGTGATCTTTTCGCCCATCGGTGGGCAGACTATACCACCGGATGGCTACCGGGTACCCGTGCGGCCGCGTCCTGCCGCGCCGCGCCGCGCTCACGCCGGCGGTGGCCGCGCTGGCTGCGGTCGTCGCGCTGGGCGGCTGCGCGCGGCCGGGGCTCCTGTGGGTACCGGACCGGGACCTGAACGCCGACCTGCGCCGGCTGAGCCGCGAGTTGGAGGGGACCGGCAACGGCCCGGAGTCGGCCGCCCGGCGCTACGCGCTGATCGCGGAGATCGCCCGCACGCTGCGCCGCGGCGGCGAAGGAGGGCGCGAGCGGACCTTCCTGACCCTGCGCGCGCAACGCCATCCGCTCGATCCGTACAACACCGCCTACTTGGTGACCGCCGCCGACTCCTACCGGGAAGCCGGCCAGACGCCGCTGGCCGCGCACTACTACCGCCGCGCCCTGCGCAACCATCCCGATCTGGAGGTGCGCGGACGGTCGCTGCACCGGCTCTGCCTGGAGCGCCTGGTCGAGCTCGACGGCCACGTCCGCCGCGTCGAGTACTACCGCGAGCTGATCGAGCGGTTTCCCGACCGGATCGACTTGGCGTTCGCGCTCTACCGATTGGCGGGCGCCTACGCCGAGCGCGGCGTCTGGCAGGCGGCGCTCGACGCCTACCAGGCGTTCCTGGCCGCGCCGCCGACCGACATCCCCGGCGAGCCGCGCGCCTACCGGCGCGCCGCCGAGCTGGTCCGCTTCCACCACTCCGACAAGTCATGGATCAGGGACGATCTGCCGGCGCTGGTGGCGGAGGCGCAGAGCGCCGTGGCGCGCCGCGACATGGCGGCGATGCGGCGCCTGCAGGCGGAGGTCAACTTCTTCGCGACCTCGTGGGGGAGCGACGCCACCCTCACCCGCCGCTTCCGGCTGGAGGCGTTCCCGATGCGGCGCGTGCGCGCCGCCGCGCAGCTCCATCCCGATTCCAACGAGCGCGAGGCGTTCCTGCGCACCACCGGATGGACATTCCGCGTCACGACGTGGTACCTGTACTTCCGCCGGATCGATTATCCAATCGATCCGCACGTCGACGGTAGCTGGGAGTGGGCCGGCATCTACTTCGGCGAGAAGCTGTGACGGGCGTGTAAGGGGGGGGGCGCCCGGCACTCCGGGCCTGCCGTCATAAGGAGAAGACGATCAAAGCGGTACCGACACCCCCGATTCGAGCGCTCGGAGCGATCGCCGTGCTCATCGCCACCGGCATCGCTCCGCTCGCGGCTCAGGAATGCGGAAGCGACTGGAAGACGTGCGATCACCCGCGCGTCGAGCACTACGTCCGGAAGTTCACCCAGCCCGCGTGGCGGGGCTGGTTGCTCGGCGTGTGGCAACGCTCGTGGCTCTATGCCGATCACATCGCGGCGGCGCTCGACCGGCACGGCCTGCCGGCGGAGCTGCGGGCGCTGCCGGTGGTGGAGTCGGCGTACCTCCCCGGCGCGGTGTCGTCGCGCGGCGCCGTCGGCCTCTGGCAGATCACCCGTCTGGGGGCCAGCGGCTATCCCCTGCGCATCGGCGGCCCGATCGAAGAACGGCGCGACTTCTGGAAGGCGACCGAGGTGGCGCTGGCCACGCTGGCGACCAACCGTGACCGCCTTGGCGACTGGCTGCTGGCGATCGCCGCCTACAACGCCGGGCCGAACCGCGTGCGGAGGGCCGTCGACCGCGCCGGTACCCGCGACTTCTGGGCGCTGCGCGACGCCGGCGCGCTGCCGCAGGAGACCGCGGAGTTCGTGCCCCGCTTCCTGGCGGCGGTGCGCATCTTCGCGTACCCCGAGCGCTACGATCTGCCGCAGATCGAGCCGATCAACTGGGTGCGGGTCGGCGCCGGCGGGCGCGCCGACCTGCGCAAGCTGGCCGAGCACACGGGGATCGACCTGGAGCTGCTGCGCATCGCCAACGCGGAGCTCGAATCGCCGTTCACGCCGAGCGACGCGCGCGTGGCGCCGGCCGTGGTCGACTCGCACCACGCGCAGGCGGGCGACCTGCTCGGCTACTGGCTGAAGGTCCCGGCGGAGCACGCCGAGCAGGTGCGGGGCCTGCTGGAAGAGCGCACCAGGCTGTTCGACTTCATCGAGCACCGGGTCCGCCAAGGAGAGACCTTCTGGGACATGGCCAAGCGGTACGGCAGCAGCGTCGAGTTGATCGTCGACGAGAACCCGGACCTGCGGCCGCGGCGGCTGCACCTGGGGCAGACCGTGATCATCCCGCTGCTGGCCGGCGCCGCCGGACCGCAGCGCGCCGAGGAGCAGCGCCGCGAGTCCGAACCGCCGGAACCGCAGCGTCCGCCGCCGCCGGCGTGGGTAGCCCAGGCGGGCTTCGGCGCCGTGCACGTGGTCTCGGAGGGCGATTCGCTGTGGGGGATCGCGCGCACGCACGGGGTGACCGTGGAGGCGCTGGCGGCCGGCAACGGCCGCTCGCCGGAAGGGATCATCAAACCGGGCGAGATCCTCATGGTGCAGGCCGGCGGCGCGTTGTCGGTCTCCTGATGGGCCGGCGCGCCCGGACGGCGCGCAGGGTCGCCCCGATCGCCGTCCTGGCGGCCGCCGCGGCCGTCCTCACGGCCTGTGGCGACCGGCGTCTGGGCTGGGGAGTGGTGCTCTGGGCGCCGCAGCCGGGCATCGGCGGATCGGTATTTTCCATCAGCGAAGAATCGGACATCCGCGACGTCTACCGCTACGCCGCGTCCGGCCCGGACGGCGCCGAGGTGTCCGGCGAGCTGGCCCGCTGGCGGGTGCGGCTGTTCACGGACCGGGAGCAGGCCGCCGCGTTCGCCGCCGCGTTCAGCGGCTTGGTCGACACGTTCGGCTACGCGGCCCGCAACGGGCTGCCGGTGCGGTCGGCCGCCGGCGCCGGCGCGGCGCAGGTCTACCGCCTGCGCGAGGGCGAGGCGGTCAAGATCGTCGCCCGCGAAGCGGAACCGGCCGCGGTCGGCCCATACACCAACTTCTGGTATCAGGTGCTCACCAGCGACGGCACGGAGGGGTTCACCTTCGGGGAGTTCCTGCCGCTCTTCGATACCGAGGGGGACCCGCAGGCGGAGGCCGACCGCCTGCGGCGCAAGGACTCGCCGTGGGACCGCATCGCCGCCGCCGCGTGGCGCCCGCGCTACTACGCCGGCATGCTGGCCAGCGGGCGCGTCGACCTCCGGCGCGTGGACGCCGGCTACGGCTTCACGATCGATCCGGCCGGCGAAGCGGGCGGGAACGCGCGCGTGCGGCTCCCGGACGTCGATCTCGCCTTCGCGTACGAGCGGGTCGACCGCGTGGGCGACGACATCTTCGTGCTGCAGGGCGGCGGCGTGCGGATCGCCGTGGAGACCGACCGGAGCATCGCCGTCTCCTTCCGCGACCGGGGCCGGCTGCGGACGGAGCGGTTCGTCATCCTCGACACCCCGGTCGACGACCTGATCGCGGCCGAGCGGGCGCGCCGCGACCGCATCTACGACGCGCTGCGCGCCGGCGGCCCGGCGCTGCGGTCGGACGCCTATGGCGAGGTGGTGCTGGAGCCGGAACGGCGCTTTCGCTGGAGCGGCTTCGAGCGGCTGGTCCCCGCCGTCGTTCCGGCCGACGCGCCCGGCACCGGCGCCGTCGAGCTGCGCCTGCACCTGCCGGCCGCGCTGCGCGCCGAATACTCCGGCGTACTCACCCTGGCCTTCGACCGCGGCGACCGATCGATGCCGGCGGCGGCGGTCACCTTCCTCTACTCCCGCGACGACACCGGCATCCGCCTGGTGCCGGCCGGCGGCGTCGACGACGCTCGGCTCCTGGTGACCGGTGCGGCGGCCGCGCCGCTGGTGATCTACTTCCGCTTCGCGGACTGAGCCGTGGCCGCCGTCACTCTGGAGGGCGTCACCATCTCCTATGGGGCGCAGACCGTGCTCGCCGGCGCCAGCGCGACGCTGGCCAAGGGCGACCGGGTCGCGCTGGCCGGCGCCAACGGCAGCGGCAAGAGCACGCTCCTGCGCGTGGCCGCCGGCCGGCTGGCGCCGGACGCCGGCAGCGTCCGCCTGCAGCGCGGCGCGCGCGTCTGCTATCTGCCGCAGTCCGGCTCCGGCGAAGACGCGGCCGCATCCGACCGCACCGTGGTCGAGGAGCTGGAGCGCGCCTTCGCCGACCTGCACGCGGCGGCGGCGCAGACGGCCGAGCTGGAGGCGCGCATGGCCGACGGGGACGACGGCCAGCCGGTCCTGGCCGCCTACGGGGAGATCGTCGAGCGGCTGGAGCGCGGCGGCTACCACGAACGCGACCGCAAGATCGGCGCCGTGATGCGCGGCCTGGGGTTCGACGAAGCCGACCGCGACCGGCCGGTCCGCGAGCTGTCGGGCGGCTGGGAGATGCGGGTCGCGTTGGGCCGGGTGCTGCTGAGCGGCGCCGACCTGCTGCTGCTCGACGAGCCGACCAACTACCTCGACCTGCCGGCGCGCGAATGGCTGGAGGGTTTTCTGGCGCGCGGCGCCGGCGGTTTCATGATGGTCGCCCACGACCGCGAGTTCCTGGACCGGTGCTGCCGGACCGTGGTGGAGATCCGCGACGGCCGGCTCCGCTCCTGGACCGGCGGCTACACCGACTTCGAACGGGCGCGCGCCGATCAGGACCGCGCCGACGCCAAGGCGTACGATCTGCAGCAGGAGGAGATCGCCCGGATCGAGGCGTTCATCCGCCGCTTTCGCGCCGTCGCCTCCAAGGCGCGCCTGGTGCAGAGCCGCATCCGCTACCTGGAGCGGCTGCCGCGGCGGCAGCGACCGGTGCAGGCGCCGGCGATCACGCTGTCGCTGCCGGAGCCGCCCCGCAGCGGCAAGGTACCGCTCACCTGCGCCGGTCTGGGCAAGCGCTACGGCGACCTGCAGGTCTTCGCGGGCGTCGACCTGGAGGTCGAACGCAACGACCGCTTGGCGGTGGTGGGCCGCAACGGCGCCGGCAAGTCGACGCTGATGCGGGCGCTGGCCGGCGTGGAGGAGCCGAGCGCGGGCTCGATCCGGCGCGCCGCCGGCCTGCGGCAGGCGTACTTCGCGCAGGACCAGGAACGGCGGCTCGATCCCGGCCTCACCGTGATCGAGACCGTGCAGGCCGCCGCGGCCGCCGGCCGGCAGCAGAAGGTGCGCGACCTGCTGGGCGCCTTCCTGTTCACCGCCGGCGACCTCGACAAGCCGGTCGGCGTGCTGTCCGGCGGCGAGCGGGTGCGGGTGGCGCTGGCGCGACTGCTGCTGCAACCGATCAACCTGCTGCTGCTCGACGAGCCCACCAACCATCTCGACATCGTCTCCACGGAGGCGCTGGCGCGCGCCCTGGAGCAGTACCGGGGTACGCTGATCCTGGTCTCGCACGACCGCGCGTTCCTGCGCCGGCTGGTCACCGGCGTCCTGGAGGTGGACCGCGGCGGCGCGCGTCTCTATCCTGGCGACTTCTCGTACTATGAGTGGAAGCGGGCGGACCGGGAGAGCGCGGACCGGGACGGCGCGAAACGCGCCGGCGCGACGGCCCGCCCGGCTCCGCAACGCCCGGGCCGGGCTCGCGGCGGCCGGCGCCGCGCCGGCGGGGCGCGTCCCGGCGCCGGCTCGCCGGCGGCGCGGGAGGAGCGCGCGCTGGCCGAGCTGGAGGCGCTGGAGGCGCAACGGATGGAGATAGAGGCGGACCTTGCGCGCGAGGAGACGTGGCGCGACGCAGCGGCGATGCGCGCGCTGAAGCGGTCGCTGGCGCGCAACCGGCAGCGCGAGCGGGAGCTTACCGGCTCGCCCGCCGCCGGGCCGGGGTCCGCGCCGTGAACGAGCCGTTCCACGCCTACGACATCCGCTCGGTGTACGGCGCCGGCATCGACGCGCCGCTCGCCTACCGGATCGGCCGCGCCCTGGCGCGCCGGCTGGACGCCGGGCGCTACCTGCTCGGCTACGACGCGCGCACCCACTCGGCGGCGCTCTGCGGCGCCCTGGCGCGCGGGCTGCAGGCGGAGGGACGGCGCGTGGCCGGCGCCGGGCTGACCACCACGCCGGCGCTCCACTACTTGCAGCTCGACGCCGGCTACGGCGCCAGCGTGATGGCCACCGCGTCGCACAATCCGCCCGAGTACCACGGCTTCAAGGTCTTCGACGGGTCCGGCGGCTCGGTGAGCTACGCCAAGGGGCTCTCCCGCGTGGAGGAGCTGCTCCCCGCGATCGAAGGCGAGGCGCCAGGCGCCGCCGCGGCGCCCCTGGAGACGCCGCCGCCGGCCGGCGCGTACGTCGCCTTCGCGGCCGGGGCGGCCGGCGGCGCGCCGCTGGCGCCGGGCGTGGTCGACGTCTCGAACGGCTCGGCCGGCGCGCTGGCGCAGGCGGTCTCCGACCGTCTGGGCGGCTTCGTCACCGTGCTCAACGGCGCGCCGGACGGCACGTTCCCCGCGCATCCGCCCAATCCGCTGGAGGAGGCCAGCCAGCGCGCCGCCGCCGCCGCGGTGCGCGCCGGCGGCGCCGCCTTCGGGGCGATCCTCGACGGCGACGGCGACCGCGTGCTGTTCGTCGACGAGCGCGGGGAGGTGCTGGCCGGCTCTTTCAGCGGCGCGCTGCTGGCCGGGGAGATGCTGCGGCGGCATCCGGGCGCCGCGATCGTCCACGACCTGATCGCCTCGCGCGTGCTCGCCGAGGAGGTCGCCGCCGCCGGCGGCCGTCCGGTCCGCTCGCCGGTCGGCTACACCCACCTGTACGACGCGATGGCCGGCAGCAACGCCGCGTTCGGCTGCGAGACCTCCGGCCACCTCTACTTCCGCGTCGCCGGCGCCTTCTTCACCGAGTCGGCGCTGTACGCGATCGTGATGATGGCGGCGCTCCTGGCGCGGGCCGGCCGGCCGCTGTCGGAGTTGGCCGCCCCGCTGCGCGGCCGCTACGCGCAGTCGGCGGAGATCAACCTGCCGGTCGCCGCCCGGCAGGACGCGCTGGCGGCGCTGGAACGCATCCGCGGCCGCTACCGCGGCGCGGAGATCGATACGCTGGACGGGCTGTCGGTGGCGTGCGATCACGTCTGGTTTACCGTCCGCCCCAGCAACACGGAGCCGCTGCTGCGGCTGCGCCTGGAAGGTCGCGACGACGACGCCGTGGCGGCGGCGCTGGCGGACGTGCGCGCCGCCATCGCCGGCGCGGCGTGAGGCGCCGGAAGGAAGGGGAACGATGAAGGTCCGTTACAACGCGCCGGTGGTGCTGAGCTACACCGTTGCCGCCGCGGCCGTGATGGTGATCGACCAGATCGCCGGCGGTGGGTTCGCGGTCAGGAACTTCGCGGTGCCCGGCAACTTCGCCGGCTCCCCGGCGATCGGCTACGCGCGGCTGGTGACGCACGTGCTGGGCCACGCCGATTGGACGCACCTGCTGGCGAACTTCACCCTGATCCTCTTGATCGGGCCGATCCTGGAGGAGAAGTACGGCTCCAGGCCGCTGCTGCTGATGATGGCGGCCACGGCGCTGGCGACCGGCGTCCTGAACTGGCTCTTCCTGCCGACCTTCCTGATGGGCGCCAGCGGCATCGCCTTCATGATGATCCTGCTCAGCTCGTTCACCAACATCCGCTCCGGGGATATCCCCCTCACCTTCGTGCTGGTCGCCGTGCTCTACTTGGTGCGCGAGGTGGTGAACGCCTTCGGCGAGGACTCGATCTCGCAACTCGCGCACGTCATCGGCGGCGTGTGCGGCAGCCTGTTCGGCTTTGCGATCACCCGCTCGGCGCCGCCGCCGGCGCGGTCCGCGCAGCCGGGCGGCCGCGTGGAGGAATCGGCATGAGTCCGCCATCCGGCGTCGCGCACGGCGTGGTCCGCTACGACGCCGCCACCCTGCGCGCCTTCGCCGCCGACGTCATCGGCGCCCTCGGCAGCTATCCCGAGCACGCCGAGATCGTCGCCCGCCACCTGGTGCTGGCCAACCTGGTGGGCCACGATTCGCACGGCGTGTTCCGCCTGCCGCAATATGCGGACTTCCGGGACCGCGGCCACGTCGACCCGGCGGCGCGTCCGACCGTGGAGCGCGAGACGGCGGCGACCGCCGTGGTCGACGGCCACGACGCCTGGGGCCACGCGGTGGCGGAGTTCGCGACCGAGCTGGCCGCCGCCAAGGCCGGCCGCGCCGGCATGGCCGCGGTCGGCGTGCGCAACGCCTTTCACGTCGGCCGCGCCGGCGCCTACGCCGTCATGCTGGCCGAACGGGGGTTGATCGCGCAGCTCTTCTGCAGCGCGGAAGGCTCCTCCTTCATCGCCCCGTGGGGCGGCGCCGAGCGGCGGCTGGCCACCAACCCGATCGCCATCGCCGTCCCCACCGGCGGGGAGCCGATCCTGGTCGACATGACCACCAGCGTGGTGGCCGAGGGCAAGGTGAAGCTGGCGCGCACCGCCGGCAGGGAGCTGCCGCCCGGCTGGATCCTCGACAAGGACGGCGAGCCCAGCACCGACCCGGAGGCGCTGTACGCCGGCGGCACGCTGCTGCCGTTGGGCGGCAGCGTCGCGCACAAGGGCTACGGCCTGTCGGTGATCGTCGACCTGCTCGGCAGCGTGCTGACCGGTGGGGCGCCGGGTGCGATGGGGCCGGTGCTGCACAACCACTTCCTGCTGCAGGCGCTCGACCCGGCCGCCTTCATCGACCGCGGCGCCATGCAGGCGATGCAGGAGCGCTACTTCGCGTACCTGCGCTCGTCGCGCACGCGCGCCGGCGTGACCGAGATCCTCCTGCCGGGCGAGCCGGAGCGGCGCTCGACGGCCGAGCGGCAGGCGAACGGCATCCCGCTCGACGCCGGCGTGATCCGCTCCCTCGACGAGCTGTGCGCGCGTCTCTCCGTCCCGCCACTCGCGGACCGATAGCGCATCGAGGGCACGACGCCGTGAACGTGTTGCTCCGGGCGCCGGCAGCGCCGAGCGGCGGGTGAGTCCGGCGGCGCCGGCTATCCCTTCAGCCGCGTGTCCTCGGGATCGAACAGGGCCGGGCCGGCGGCGACGGTGACCGGGAAGGGCTCGTTCATGTACAGCACCTGCAGCCGGGTGCCGGCCGCCGCGCGCTCGGGCGGCAGGTAGGCGAACAGCAGGTACCGGCCCACCGACGGCCCCATGCCGGCCGAGGTGACGCGCGACTCGCGGCCGTGCGCGTCGACGATGCGCGCTCCGTCCGGCGTCAGGATCGGCTCGTTGCCGCCGGTGGGGAAGCGCTCGAGCCCGGCCGCGGCGGCGTGGCTGTCCATGGTCAGCGCGCACATCCGCGCCGCCGGCTCGGCGGCGCGCGCCCGCAGGTACGCCTCCTTGCCGATGAACCGCTCCCGCTTCACGCGCGCGCGGGCCAGGCCGGCCTCCACCGGCGAGTACTCGGCGGTGAGATCGGAACCCATCAGCAGGTAGCCCTTCTCCATGCGCGCGGTGGTGCCGTAGACGCCGATCCCCACCGGCCGCGCGTCGAACGGGCGGCCCGCCTCCAGGATCGCGTCCCACAGGCGCACGCCGTGCTCCGTGGCGGCGGTGATCTCGAAGCCGCTCTCGCCCACGTAGGAGATGCGCAGCATGGTCGCCGGAACGCCGTCGATGATCGCCGCGCGCACCGTCCCGTAGGGGAACTCCTCCTGGGAGAGCCCGGTGTCGGCGCTGCCGGCGAGCAGCGCGCAGGCGTCCGGCCCCCACACGCCGATCGTGCACAGCGCCGAGGAGCGGTCCTCGAACTGCACGCTGCCGTCGGCCGGCAGGTGGCGCCGGAACCACACCGCGTCGCGCGCCCCGTCGAAGGCGCCGGTCACGACGCGGAAGCGGTCATCGGCCAGGCGCTGGATGGTGAGGTCGGCGCGGATGCCGCCCTCCGGCGTCAGCAGCGGGGTGTAGATCGAGCTGCCGGGCGGGCGGTCGCACTTGTTGACCGCCAGCCGTTCCAGATAGGGCACCACGCCCGGGCCGGACAGGTCGAAGATCTGAAACGCGCTCAGGTCGACGATGCCCGCCTTCTCGCGCAGGTGCAGGTGCTCGCCGTCGATGATCGGCGACCACCAGCGCCGGTCCCACTCGTGCGGGCGGCCGGGGACGGCGTAACGCTCCGCCAGGTCGGCGTTCGAGGCGTACCACTGCGGCCGCTCCCAGCCGCGCGCGTCGTAGTACTCGGCGCCCAGGGAGGTGGTGCGGTCGTGGAACGGGGCGCGGTTCATGCCGCGCCCGGATGCCCACTGCTCGCGCGGGTGGACGATGCCGTAGGTCTTGTTGAAGTGCTCGTTGCAGCGGTCGCGGACGTGCTGCCCGGTACGCTCGTGGGCGTAGAAGCGGGTGATGTCCGAGCCGTGCGGATCGCACAGCCGCGGGTAGCCGTAGGTGATCCACTCCGCGATCAGGCGGGCGGTGCCGGGTCCCTCCTTGATCCACACCGCCGCCGCCGACCAGAGCCGCTCCACCTCGGCGGTCTCGCCGAGCACCTGCTGCGCGTCGGGGGTGAGCGACAGCAGGCCGTTGACCGCGTAGCGCATCTCCGAGCCGGCCAGCAGTTCGCCCATGATCTCGCGCGCGTGGCCGAGTTGGGGCGCGAAGTCGCCACCGGTGAACGGCAGCTCGGTGGGGGACCGCTCCGCCTTGGCGAGCGAGGGGATGTCGTCCGGGCGCACCAGGATCGGGCGGTGCGCGTAGGAGCCGACCTCCATCGCCGCGTGGCTCTGCCGCTCGTACATGAAGACGTCCATGTCGCGCACGATCGGATAGCCGATCTCGTTGCCGGTGGCGCGCAGCAGGTCGATCGGCCCCAGGTCGGCCATCTGGTGCACCGCCGGGGTGAGCGGGATGCTGGCGCCGGCCATGGCCGCCACGCGCGGGCTCCACACCCCGCAGGCGATCACCGCGTGCTCCACCGCGATGGCGCCGCGGTCGGTCACCACGGTGCGGATGCGCGGCCGGCGGAACGGCCGGCGCTCCACCTCCAGGCCGGTGACCTCGGTGTCGTCGAGCACGGTGAGCACGCCCTTCGCCAGCGCGCGTTCGCGCATGATGGTGCCGGCGCGCACCGAGTCGACCACCGACACCGCCGGCATGTAGCAGCCGCCGGCGATCACGCCGGCGTTCACGAACGGAATCCGGCCGGCGATCTCCTGCGGGGTGAGCAGGTACGCCTCGATCCCCCAGGAGCGGGCGGAGGTCATGCGCCGGCGCAGCTCCTCCATGCGCTCCTCGGTGCGCGCCACCTCCACGCCGCCGCAGGTGGTGTTGACCCCCAGCTCCTCGTACTGGCGCTGGCTCTCCAGCGTCAGCATGGCGATCTCGCGGTTGTGATCGGTGGGGAAGATGAAGTTGGAGGCGTGGCCGGTGGAGCCGCCGGGGTTGGGCAGCGGCCCCTTGTCGATCAGCACCAGCTCGTCCCAGCCCAGCTCCGCCAGATGCGCCACCAGGCAGTTGCCGACGATGCCGGCGCCGATCACCGCGATCCGGGCGCGCGCCGGCGCCGCCCCGGAACCGGATGTGCCAGAACCGGATGTGCCAGATACGGATATGCCAGAACCCGGTTTGGTTGAACCCGATCCCGTCTGCGGCTCCATTGCCTGCCGTTCCATGGCGGCCATTGACGGCGGCTCGCCGGAACGCGTCAAGGTCAGCGCTGCGGCGTTCGCGCGCTCCCGTTCGGGTGGCCGTTCGGATGATAAGCCGGCGCGTCGTTCGCGTAATAGGCCGGCGCGTCCTCGCCGGGCATCGCCTGCGCGGCGCCGGCGCCGGCCGGTTCCTCGAACGGCCGTACCGCGGCGTTCGGCGGCATCGCCCGGCGGGCGGCGCCGCGCTCGCCGTGGCGGCGCATCTCGGCGTCGACCGCCGCCGCCCCGCGATCCAGCATGGTTCGCGCCATGGCGGCGACCGAGACGCCGTTGCGCCGGGCCAGCTCGCCCAGGCGTTCGCTCAGCGCGGGCGCGACCGCTACGCGCAGCTCCTCCTGATCGGCGGAAATCGTCTCCGCCTCGATGCGGGCCACCCGGTCCGCGGCGGTGCGCAGCGTCGCGTGCGCGGCGTTGTCTTCCTCGATCATCTCGTCGAAGCGGCGGCGCAGGCCGAGGCCCTGGAGCAGCGCCAGAGCCATCAGCCCGGCCAGCGCGACGAGCGCGACGATCATGATCATGTCGGCGTCCAATCCTGCAATCGGCATGGTGCTAGTCTTATCGGCGCCCCCGGCGCCGCGATTGATGCCGCCCGATCCGGCCCCAGGCAGGAGCTGTGGTAGACTGACGCGGACGCGGACGATGCCCATGGCAAGCACGGCGCTCGCGCCCCCGGCGGTCGACTATCTGCCGAACCTTGCGGAGACCGACGAACAATGGGAGCGCGCGCAGCGGGGGTGGCGGCGCGCGGAGCGGGAGCGGCAGCAAGAGACGCAGAAGCGGCAGCAGGCGGAATCTCGCCTTGCGCGGGAAGTGGCCGCCCGTCGAGCGGCGCAGGCGCGCGTGGCGGAGCTGGAGGACCTGCTGAACCGGGCCGGGGACGGCGCGCGGCCGGGCACTTGACGCATCCTGCCCCCGCAGGCGACATTGCGTTCCGGGATGGGGAACGCGGCGCGTGGATCGACCGATTCGCGTAATGACGGCCGGCCGGGGCTGGACCGCTCAAGAGTGCGCCGTATGATGTCGATACATCCTGTGAGGGGGCCCGAATGGGCCGCCGAGCGCTGGGAGGGACGACGGATCGGGATGAAGACGCAGGAAACGGACGGAAACCGGCAGCCGGGCTGTGACGCGCAGCCGGGCTGTGACGCGCAGCCGGCCTGCCCGCAGTCCGCGTCCGGCCTCCGGCGCCGAACCGCCGCGCGCACCGGAACCGGTGCGCGCGTGGAGTTGACACTCTTGACTGGCCATGCTACGGTCGCCTCCGGTAAGATGCGGCTGTCCCGCAGGGTAGGGCGTGGAGTTGCGTACGCACTGCGTTTGCAGCGCCCCGAGCGGCCCGCGATTTTGCGAATCAGACCGGCGCCCACAAGGTTGCCGGCAGGAGGTAAAGGGGTCCATGCTCAATCGTGAATGCCGCGACACCTCGTAGCGTCGCTACAGACCCGAGAGGCGTGGGGTTCCTGCGCCGTAACAATCGTTCACCAAAGGAAGGAGAACAGAACATGAACATCGCTCGTGCGGCTAACAGGGCCGCATTTCTGCTGATGATTTTCGGCCTTGTGGCGCTTGTCGCCTGCCAGCAGGGTCCGGCTGGTCCCGCTGGCGCCGCTGGCGCCGCTGGCAAACCGGGCGACCCAGGACTTCAGGGCGAGCCAGGACCCCCGGGGCCGTCGGCCCTCCAGGCTGTCGATAGCGCGACGCACGTCATCCTCATCAACGACAACGAAGATTCCGAGATCGGTGACGTGACGGAGCCGGACACCAGTGCGAACATCGCGGACCTCTTCTCCGGGGGCAAGGAGCCGCTCACATTCTCGATCTCGAAGGAGCCGGCCGCTGGCAGCACGTTTCGGGCGGAGATCAACGGCGACATGATCGTCGTCACAAAGCGGAACGCGCAGAACGACGATCCCGACGATCCCGACGACTACGTAGACGGCACTGCACTGACCGTCAAGGCTACCGACGCCAGCGGGGCGAGTGCTACCAAGCAGATAGCAATCAAGACCAACCGGCCGCCGACAGCCCTTGATAGTTATTCATCTGCCCCCTCCCTGCCGACCGGGCCGGCCTATGCTAGCTTTGTGGTCGGAACGCAGGTGGAGCTGGGCTCCGGCGACGATGCCAAAGCGGCTTGGAACGTGATTTCCACAACTGCAACCCCTGACAGGCATCTAGTAGCCGGGGATCGCGCCGATCCCCCTGCCAACTATTATTTCCTGGACGAGGATCACGAGGATGTCACGCTTGCTATCACGAAGATCGGTGGCACGGGTACAGCGGACGACGAAGAGCACATCCGGGTGTCTCTTGATGGAGACGGAAAGCTCACTATCACGGGTGTGAAGTCGACCTGGGATGCAGATGCAACACCCCCCAAACACAAGCCGGTCCCAGTCGTGCTCACCGCTACGGACACGGGTGGATTGAAAGATGAGATAACGCTGTACGTTTGGGTCGACGGAGCTCCTGAAGTGAAGACTACGGGAGGCGAGTATGCCGATGCCCACACCCTTGACCTAGGCGATGATTCGGCCGGGAAAGCCGTTATCAACGGCTTGGTTGATTTCTTCTCGGATCCTGAAGCTCGGGATGTCACGGCAGTCACCGGCGACGTGAGCACGAACGCTGAGAATATTGCCACCGCTGCAATCAACGCTGATGGTGACTTGGTAGTGACGCCGGTCAACCAAGGCAGGGCCGTCATCACGTTCTACGTAAGTTCTACCTCCTTTCCGGCGGATGTCGCCCCTGTCTCCCCCAACCCCTCCACTACCCTGGCCCAGGGGGTAGATCGTGATGGTGACGGGGACATTGATGATGACGACGGCACATGGACCAACGCCATCGACGGCGCGCTCGCCGGTACGCAATACGCGATGGGGAGCATCACGGTCACGGTTACTCCGTAAGCTGAGCTGAAGGCGGCGCAGCTCACACGCTGCATCGCGTCGAACAAGGCAAGCCCGCCGGCCGGCAACGGCCCGGCGGGCTTTTTTCGTTCTCATACCAAGCGCTCCCGGCCCTTTGGGCTCGGCGCCCCGCCCGCCGCCCTGCCGCTTGCTCCTCGCAAATGAGGAGCGCCGTTCAACGAGTCACCGTCCATCTGGGAACTCATGGACTCACAGCGCTCTTGCCGCCTTTGAAGCGCCAGCGCGGTGTGGGCCGCTTAAGGTGTCAAAGGGCGTTTCATCCGGGGTCAACACGCCCGTCGGTACGCCGCGCGCGTGGCTGGTGGACGGCGCGAGGTGACATCGGAGCTCACCGATCGTCAGGATCGGGCTGCGTGTACCGGATGGCGCTCGGGAGGTGCGGTTGGATCAGGAATTGATTGGCGATCATCGCGACCGGCTTCATGAACGTCACCGAGCGGGTGTCGAAGGCCGAGGGAGGCATCGAAGGGATGTTCCTCAGCGTCGGCAACCAGCTTTGGAAACCCCGCGAGAAGGGGCCGTGTAGCCGCCAGGATCGGTTTATCGCGGTCGGAGGCCACCCCGATCTTCGGCAGCCATGCATGATTCCGGCTACAAGCGGCTGTTCTCGCAACCGCGGATGGTGCAGGAGCTGCTGCGAGGTTTCGTCGCTCGCAAAGTGGAGTGACGCGCTCGATTTCACGACGCTCAGGCCGGTGCCGGCGAGCTTCGTGAGCCACCGGCTGCGCCAGCGGCACGGCGATCTGGTGTGGCAGGTGCGCTTCCGGGGGGAATGGATGTACCTGTTGGTGCTGTTGGAGTTCCAGTCGACGGTGGAGTCGGCGATGGCGGTGCGGGTGCTGACCTATACCGGTCTGCTGTACGAGAAGCTGATCGACGAAAGGAGTGCTGCGCCGGCACGGCAAGCTGCCGCCGGTGCTGCCGATAGTGATCTACAACGGAACCAGGCCGTGGACGGCGGCGGTGGACGTGGCGGAGATGATCGCGTTCGGAGGGGAAGCGCTGGAGCGGTATCAGCCGTCGCTGCGGTACTAGCTGAGAGGCACGGAGATGGAGCCGATGCCGAGACTGGAGGAGGTGCGGACGATGTTGCAGGAAATGGTAGCCGAGTGGGTGGCGGAAGGCCACGAGCGGGGCCTGAAAGAAGGTATCGAGCAGGGCATCGAACGGGGTATCGAGCAGGTCCGTGCCGAAGAACGCCGGCTGCTGTGCCGCTTGGCGGTGCGGAAGTTCACGGCGGAAACAGGGCCGCGGTTGTTCGCGCTGCTGGAGCGCCTGAGCGATCCGGAACGATTGGCCGAGGTCGGCGAGTGGATCATCGAATGCGAGACGGAGAGGGAGCTGCTCGACCGCGTGCAGGAGGCGATCTCATAAACACATTGCGCTCAGCCCACAGCCCTCGGCGCAGAGTGAAGGCGCACTCGGCTCGCTGACAGGGCCGGTATGGCCGGCCTGAGCCTTGTCTGATCAGGGGTTCCGCGATACCGTGCATGGGAGGCACGGATCACCATGGCGCTTACCGATACGGACCTGCGGATAGTCGTCGAGCACGTCAAGCGCCTGCTGCCGGCGATGCTGATCGAGACCGCTCCCGACTACTCCGACACGCAGAAGCTCATCGCCCGCATCGAAGAGAACCTGGTGCGGGTCGAGGAGCACTTGGCGCGGTCCGAGGAACGGTCGGCGCAGGAGTTCAAGGCTCTCCGCGAGTTGATGCATGCGGGCTTCGCGGCGGTCGACAAGCGCTTCGAAGACATGCGCAAGCGTTTCGAGGACATGAACAAGCGCTTTGAAGATATGAACAAGCGTTTCGAGGACATGAACAAGCGTTTCACCGCGGTCCAGTGGATGGGCACCGTGGCGTTCGTCGTCCTCGGCGTCGTGATCTCGGTCGTCGGGCTTTCGTGACGTAGGATCTGAGAGCTGCTATCGCGGCCCTGCAGCCGGTGTCGGTTCGTGCGCCGGCATACCCGCCTTTTGAAGCGCCAGCGCGGCGTGGGCCGCTTAAGGTGTCAAAGGGCGTTTCATCCGGGTCAACGCGCACGCCGGTAGGGCGCGAGGTGACATCGGACCCACCGATCATCAGGATCGGGGCTGCGTGTGCCGGACGGCGCTCGGGAGGTGCGGATGGATCAGGAATTGATTGGCGATCATGGCGACCGGCTCGGCAGCCATGCATGATTCCGGCTACAAGCGGCTGTTCTCGCAACCGCTGATGGTGCGGGAGCTGCTGCGAGGTTTCGTCGCCCGCGAGTGGAGCGACGCGCTCGATTTCACGACGCTCAGGCCGGTGCCGGCGAGTTTCGTGAGCCACCGGCTGCGCCAGCGGCACGGCGATCTGGTGTGGCAGGTGCGCTTTCGGGGGGAATGGCTGTACCTGTTGGTGCTGTTGGAGTTCCAGTCGACGGTGGAATCGGCGATGGCGGTGCGGGTGCTGACCTATACCGGTCTGCTGTACGAGAAGCTGATCGACGAAGGAGTGCTGCGCCGGCACGGCAAGCTGCCGCCGGTGCTGCCGATAGTGATCTACAACGGAACCAGGCCGTGGACGGCGGCGGTGGACGTGGCGGAGATGATCGCGTTCGGAGGGGAAGCGCTGGAGCGGTATCAGCCGTCGCTGCGGTACTACCTGCTTGACGAAGGGCGAATGGGAGCGGACGATCTGCCTCGCCGAAACTTGGTGTCGGCGTTGATAGCGCTGGAGACGAATCGGGAGCGGGAGCAGGCGCCGGAGCTGTTGGCAGGGTTGATTGGGCGGCTGCGGGAGATGGGGGACCCGGAGTTGACGCGGGTGTTCCAGGAATGGGTGGAGCAGGTGCTGGTGCCGCGAGGGCTGAGAGGCACGGAGATGGAGCCGATGCCGAGACTGGAGGAGGTGCGGACGATGTTGCAGGAAATGGTAGCCGAGTGGGTGGCGGAAGGCCACGAGCGGGGCCTGAAAGAAGGTATCGAGCAGGGCATCGAACGGGGCATCGAACGGGGTATCGAACAGGGCATCGAACAGGGCATCGAGCAGGGCATCGAACAGGGCATCGAGCAGGTTCGTGCCGAAGAACGCCGGCTGCTGTGCCGCTTGGCGGTGCGGAAGTTCACGACGGAAACAGGGCCGCGGTTGTCCGCGCTGCTGGAGCGCCTGAGCGATCCGGAACGATTGGCCGAGGTCGGCGAGTGGATCATCGAATGCGAGACGGAGAGGGAGCTGCTCGACCGCGTGCAGGAGGCGATCTCATGACATTGCGCTTCCCAAGCTCCACAGCCTTCTGATCAGGGGTTCCGCGATACCGTGAATGGGAGGCACGGATCGCCATGGGCTTACCGATACGGACCTGCGGATAGTCGTCGAGCACGTCAAGCGGATGCTGCCGGCGATGCTGATCGAGACCGCTCCCGACTACTCCGACACGCAGAAGCTCATCGCCCGCATCGAAGAGAACCTGGTCCGGGTCGAGGAGCACTTGGCGCGGTCCGAGGAACGGTCGGCGCAGGAGTTCAAGGCTCTTCGCGAGTTGATGCATGCGGGCTTCGCGGCGGTCGACAAGCGCTTTGAAGACATGAACAAGCGCTTCGAGGACATGAACAAGCGCTTCACCGCGCTCCAGTGGATGGGCACCGTGGCGTTCGTCGTCCTCGGCATCGTGATCTCGGTCGTCGGGCTTTCGTGACGTAGGACCTGAGAGCTGCTATCGCGGCCCTGCAGCCGGTGTCGGTTCGTGCGCCGGCATACCCGCCTTTTGAAGCGCCAGCGCGGCGTGGGCCGCTTAAGGTGTCAAAGGGCGTTCATCCGGGTCAACGCGCCTGCCGGTGCGCCGCGACATCGGATCCACCGATCGTCAGGATCGGGGCTGCGTGTGCCGGATGGCGCTCGGGAGGTGCGGATGGATCAGGAATTGATTGGCGATCATGGCGACCGGCTCGGCAGCCATGCATGATTCCGGCTAGATCGCGTTCGGAGGGGAAGCGCTGGAGCGGTATCAGCCGTCGCTGCGGTACTACCTGCTTGACGAAGGGCGAATGGGAGCGGACGATCTGCCTCGCCGAAACTTGGTGTCGGCGTTGATAGCGCTGGAGACGAATCGGGAGCGGGAGCAGGCGCCGGAGCTGTTGGCAGGGTTGATTGGGCGGCTGCGGGAGATGGGGGACCCGGAGTTGACGCGGGTGTTCCAGGAATGGGTGGAGCAGGTGCTGGTGCCGCGAGGGCTGAGAGGCACGGAGATGGAGCCGATGCCGAGACTGGAGGAGGTGCGGACGATGTTGCAGGAAATGGTAGCCGAGTGGATGGCGGAAGGCCACGAGCGGGGCCTGAAAGAAGGTATCGAACGGGGCATCGAACGGGGTATCGAGCAGGTCCGTGCCGAAGAACGCCGGCTGCTGTGCCGCTTGGCGGCGCGGAAGTTCACGGCGGAAACAGGGCCGCGGTTGTCCGCGCTGCTGGAGCGCCTGAGCGATCCGGAACGATTGGCCGAGGTCGGCGAGTGGATCATCGAATGCGAGACGGAGAGGGAGCTGCTCGACCGCGTGCAGGAGGCGATCTCATGACATTGCGCTCCAGACCACAGCCTCTCGGCGCTCGCAGAGTGAAGGCCACTCGGCTCGCTGACAGGGCCGGTATGGCCGGCCTGAGCCTTGTCTGATCAGGGGTTCCGCGATACCGTGCATGGGAGGCACGGATCACCATGGCGCTTACCGATACGGACCTGCGGATAGTCGTCGAGCACGTCAAGCGCCTGCTGCCGGCGCTGCTGATCGAGACCGCCCCCGACTACTCCGACACGCAAAAGCTCATCGCCCGCATCGAAGAGAACCTGATCCGGGTCGAGGAGCACTTGGCGCGGTCCGAGGAACGGTCGGCGCAGGAGTTCAAGGCTCTCCGCGAGTTGATGCATGCGGGCTTCGCGGCGGTCGACAAGCGTTTCGAGGACATGAACAAGCGCTTCGAAGAACTGAACGCCAATATCGACAAGCGCTTCGCGGCGGTCGACAAGCGCTTTGAAGACATGCGCAAGCGTTTCGAGGACATGAACAAGCGCTTTGAAGATATGAACAAGCGCTTCGAGGACATGAACAAGCGCTTCACCGCGCTCCAGTGGATGGGCACCGTGGCGTTCGTCGTCCTCGGCATCGTGGTCTCGGTCGTCGGGCTTTCGTGACGTGGCGGCGGTACAGGACCGGCCGCAGAGCTGCGAGCCGGCGGACTGACCCCGTAATCGTCAACGCGGCCAGCCCGCAGGAGGGGCCGCGAGCTCAGATACGGCCGGTGCGGCGCAGCACGGTCAGGTGGTTGCGCACGTTGTCGTGTTCGAAATAGGCGTCTTGCAGGTGGCGCCTGCCGCGCGATCGCAGCGCCGTGCGGCCGTGCAACACGCGGTGCGCGGCGGCCAGCAGCAACTGGCCCGCTTCCAGCCGAAAGCGGGCCTGGGCGGCGTCCGCGTTGATGCGCGCCGACAGGTCGTGATAGGCGGCGTAGAAGTCGCGCAGCCGGGGCTGCGACAGCGGTATCGGCTGCATCTGCTGCGTGTTGAAGCGCACCATCCTGACGTTCCCTTCGACATCCAGCTCGACCATGGGGCCGACCGCGCAGCTCTCGTCCTTCTCGCTGAACAGACGGAACGGCACCGGCACGGCGCACAGCTCCTCGAACCGCTCGGGGCGATCGCGGCGCAGCCCGTCGACCACCGCGAAGGCGTCCACGATCAAGGAGTCCCCACCGTCGCACTCGTTGGTCAGCATGTGCAGCGCCTGCACGCTCGGCGGCCAGAGGTAGCTGGTGAAGTCGTTGTGCGGAGCGATCGCCAAGTCGGTGTGCGCGATGCTGTATCCCGCCGGATCGACCGTGACGTTGTGGATGCGTTCGAACACCACTTCGCGGATCGGCCCCATCCGGGACACGAGCTGCTCGGCCGTATCGGGCGCGGTCGGCGCGTCGATCAGGACGCACGCGCCGGTCCTCAGGAACTCCTCGATCAGATCGGCGGCGGTCCGGTCGCTGCTCAGGAACCGGCCGTAGTCGAACCGGCGCGGCTGGAAGCGGCAGTCCCAGTACTCCATCTCGCGCTGCGGGCGACCGATGAGCGCGTGGATCTCGCTCGACCGGAAGCGGGTGCGATGTCCATCCGACCACGTGACGGCGATCGCCTCGTCGTCGCGCCCGGCGCGTTCGACGGCGGCGCGCTGCGGCCGCAGGTCGGCGGCGACCTGGAAGACGTGAAACCGCTTCTCCGTGGTCTGCCCGACGCGGCACTCGCCGCATCCGCAATTGTCGCGCAACCACAGGTACGGAAGGGCGGTCCGTTCCCCGCCGCGCCAGACCGCGGTCAGGGCGTCGCCCTCGTCCACGAGACTGCTGATCGAATGCTTCATGGTCGACCTCCTCAAGTTCGGAACGGCGATGCGACGGCCATGCCGGGTTGTTGACCCGGCTGCCGATCAAGAATAATCATGCGTACCGGGGAGGACGCAACATGCCAAGTACCTCACGGACGATGGACGGGCCGACGGTCAGCTTTACCAGCATGGCGGACGGGACGCGCGGTGACTACGATCTGCTGGCGCGGTTCGAGGACGAGTTCGCCGCCGGCACCGCCGACCGGGTGCTTGCGCAGCTCGGCGAGCTGTCCGGCTCGCTGGCCGGCTACCAGGTCGACCGGCTGGAACACTCGCTGCAGACCGCGACGCGCGCCTACCGCGACGGCGCGGAGGAGGAGATGGTGGTAGCGGCGCTGCTCCACGACATCGACGACCTGCTGGCCCCGCACGGCCACGGCGAACTCTCCGCGCTGGTGCTGCGCCCCTACGTGACCGAGCGGACCTGGTGGATCGTCCGGCACCACGGGCTGTTCCAGCTCCACTACTACGCCCACCACCTGGGCCGCGACCGCGACGCGCGCGACAAGTACCGCGACCATCCCTGGTACCGGGACGCCGTCGACTTCTGTCACCGCTGGGATCAGTGCTCGTTCGATCCCGACTACGATTCGCTGCCGCTTTCGTTCTTCGAACCGATGGTGCGCCGGGTGTTCGCGCGCGAGCCGTTCAGCCTGGCGCCAAGGAGGCACGCATGACCGGCCAACCGCAGAGCGTCGACCAGTCCGACCGCATCGTTCCGATCAACCTGCGCCAGAGCGGACGCACGCCCACGGAGCTGCTCATCTCCACCCGCGTGCGCAAGTCGCCCTACTGGCACCTGTCCCACGCCGCCGGATGCTGGCGCGCCACGGTGTACAACCGCGTCTACCATCCGCGCGGCTACGTGCGGCCGGAGGACGGCGGCGCGGCCGCCGAGCACGAGGCGCTGACCCATCACGTCACGCTCTGGAACGTCGCGGTCGAGCGTCAGATCCGCGTCAAGGGACCGGACGCGGAGCGGTTCACCGACTACGTCATCACCCGCAACGCCGCCCGCATCGAGCCTATGCATGCCAAATACGTCATCCTCTGCAACGAGAAGGGCGGCATCCTCAACGATCCGGTGCTGCTGCGCCTCTCCGAGGACGAGTTCTGGTTCTCGCTCGCCGACTCCGACCTGCTCTATTGGCTGCAGGGGGTCAACGTCGGCAAGCGCATGGATGTCGAGATCGACGAGATCGACGTCTGCCCCGTGCAGATACAGGGGCCGAAGTCGGAGGCGCTGATGGCCGATCTGGTAGGAGAAGGCATCCGCGCCATTCCCTACTACGGCATCATGGAAGCCGTGATCGCCGGCTGTGACGTCGTGATCTCCCAATCGGGGTTTTCAGGGGAGAAGGGCTACGAGATCTATCTGCGCGATGCCACCCTGCACGCCGAGAAGCTCTGGAACGCGCTGCTGGAGGCCGGCAAGGCGCACCGGCTCAAGGTCATAGCGCCCGGCCATCAGCGCCGCATCCAGGCCGGCATCATGTCCTGGGGCCAGGACATCGACCACGAGACGGTGCCGTTCCAGTGCAACCTGGCCTATCAGGTGCCGCGCAGGAAGAAGGCCGACTACATCGGCAAGGCGGCCCTGGAGCGCATCCGCGAACAGGTCGACGCCGGCCGCCCGCCGTTCCGTATGACGATGGTCGGCATGACCATCGGCGGCCGGCCGATCGACGACTACGCTCCCGACTTCTGGCTGGTGTCGGACGCCGGCGGCGGCGATCCGATCGGCTACCTGACCTCGCCGTGGTACGCCCCGGAGCTCGGCTGCAACATCGGCCTGGGCCACGTGCCGGTCGACCTTTCGGCCGTCGGCACCGAGCTCACCGTCTGGCTGCCGGACGAGTACGCTGGCGAGCCGGGCAAGCCCGACCGGGCGCAGGTGTGCGAGGTCCCGTTCCGGCCGTCGGTCAATCCCAGCGCTCGCGAGCTGGCGCACGCCCGCGGCGAGGACGCGGCGGTCTAGGCCGGCTAGACCGGGGATGACGTGACCAGCTATCAGATCGTCGAGTGGGGCGCGCCGCTGGCCGCGAACCACTACGAGACGCCGGAGCCGACCGGAACCGAGGTGCTGCTGCGCGTGACCTGCTGCGGCGTCTGTCACAGCGATCTCCACATCCGCGCCGGCTACTTCGACATGGGCCACGGGCAACAGCGCCGGCTGGAGAAGATCGGCGTCGAGCTGCCGCTTACGCTGGGCCACGAACCGGCCGGCGAGGTAGCGGCCGTGGGCCCCGACGCCGCCGGCGTGGCGGTCGGCGACCGGCGCGTGTGCTGGCCGTGGGTCGGCTGCCGGAGTTGCGCCGCCTGCCTGCGCGAGGAGGACATCCTGTGCGAGCGGGGCCGCTACCTGGGCGCGCGGGTCGACGGCGGCTACAGCGACTACATGCTGGTTCCGCACCCGCGTTATCTGCTTCCCTACGATGGGGTGGAGGAGGCGGTGGCCGCCACCTACGCGTGCGCGGGCATCACCTCGTACGCGGCGCTGAAGCGGGCCGTCGGCGGCCTCACCCGCGACGACACGCTGCTGTTGGTGGGGGCGGGCGGACTGGGCGCCAGCGGCCTGCGCATCGTGCCGGCCATGACCGAAGCGACGGTCGTCGTGGCCGACACCGATCCGGCCAAGCGGGCGTTGGCCGAACGGCTCGGCGCGGCGCAGACGATCGACAACGGCGATCCCGGCGCCGCCGCCAGGTTGCGGGAGCGGACCGGCGGGGTGGCTGCGTCGGTCGACTTCGTCGGCATGCCGCAGACCACCCTGTTCGCGATCGACACGTTGCGCCGCGGCTGCACGCACGTGGTCGTGGGCCTGTACGGCGGAGCGCTCGACATACCGATGCCCAACCTGATCTACAAGTTGCTGTCGCTGCGCGGCTCGCACGTGGGGACCCCGCAGGACCTCGCCGAGCTGATCGAGCTGCGCCGCGCCGGCCGGATCGAGCCGCCGCCGATCACCGAGCGGCCGCTCGGCGAGGTCAACGACGTGCTCACCGAGCTCACCGACGGCAAGATCGAAGGCCGGGTGGTGCTGCGGCCGTAGCCTGCGATCGCCGTTCGTTGCTAACGTTGGCCCCATGACACTCAAGCAGATGCGGCAGCGCATGTACGTAGACGGCTGGTGCCTGATAGAGGACGTGATCCCGCCGGCCGAGATCGGCGCCGTGCGCGACAGCGTGCTGCGCACCGTCGACGCCTACAAGCATACGCGCCGGAACGCCCCTGCCAATATCGGCGCGGTGTCCGGGATGATCGTCTACGATCAGTCCTTCGCGCCCTATCTGGCCGAGCCGCGCCTGCTCGGGCTGGCCGAGTCGCTGCTCGGTCCCGATCTGCGCATCTCGTACAACACCAGCATCGTCAACTACCCGGGGAACGAGCGCTCCACGTGGCACGCCGACTGGCCGTTCAATCAGCACAACGCCGGCCACATCCGCGCCCCCTACCCGGACGCGGTCTGCCACCTGACGACGCTGTGGATGCTCACCGATTTCACCGGGGAGAACGGCGGCACGCTGATCGTCAGCGGCAGCCACCGTTCCGCCGACAACCCGACCGGCGGCGCCGAAGTGCCGCCGGTCGAGCCGTACCCCACCGAGGTATGCGTGACTGGACGCGCCGGCTCCGTGGCGGTGTGCGACAGCAGGCTGTGGCATGCCGCCGGCGCCAATCGATCGAACGCGGCGCGCGTCGGGCTGGCGGTCCGCTACGCCCCGTGGTGGCTCAACCTGGAGGTGCTGCGGCCGGGTTCGCCCGACCGCCAACGGATCCTGGACGCCAATCCCGGCTTGACCGAGAACGAGGTTCCGGCGGTGCCGCGCGACGTGTTCGAGCGGCTGCCGGACGCCGTGCGGCCGCTGTTCCAGCATTGGGTAGCCGCATGACGGCGGCCGAACAGGCCGCCCTGAAGGCCGACTTCCGCCGCGACGGCTACGCGGTGGCGCGCGGCTTCATGGACAAGGCGGAGGTGGCGGACATCAACCGGCATATCGACGCCCTCATCGATCGGCTGCCCGACCTGGAGGAGCGCACGGCGTTCTACGAGGTTCCCGGCGATCCCGAAACCATCATGCGCCTGCAGAACTTCGGCCGGTATGACCGGGACCTGCAGGATATCTACGAGAGCGATCGGCTGGTCGGGCTGGCCGCCGACCTGCTCGACGACGCGGCGGTGCCGACGGTGCTCCAGTGGTTCGCCAAGCCGCCGCGCGTCGGCAAGGTGACGCCGCCGCACCAGGACGGCTTCTACTTCAAGCTGGAGCCGAGCGAGGCGCTCACCTTCTGGATCGCGCTGGACGCCGTGGATCGGGACAACGGCTGCATCCGCTACCTGCCGGGCTCCCACCTGCGCGGCTACCGCCCGCACGCCATGTCCAACGTGATGGGCTTCTCCCGCGGCGTCACCGACTATGGCAAGGCCGATCGGGCCGCCGAGCAGGCGATCATCGCCTGCCCCGGCGACCTGGTCATCCACCACTGCATGATCGTGCACCGCGCCGACCCCAATCGGAGCGATCGGTGGCGGCGCGCCCTCGGACTGGTCTACTACGCGGGCCGCGCGCGGGTCACCGAGCGATCCGAGGCGTACGTCGAGGAACTGATCCGGAAGTGGGTCGCCGAGGGCCGCGCCTAGCTCTGGATCGGTCGATGTCAGGGGACGAAGCTCACGTCTCCGACTACTGCTGAACGAACTCGGCGTCGATCTCGATGCGCACCTCCGCGGAGACGATCAGGCCGCCGTTGTCGAGCCGGTTGTTCCAGGAGACGCCGAAATCGTGACGGTCGATCTCGGTGCGGCCCTCCACGCCGACGACGATCGCTCCGCCGGGACCGGTGACCGGACCGACGATGGTGATCGGCAGCTCGATCTCCTTGGTGACGCCGCGAATCGTGAGATCGCCGACCACGACGATGCCATCTTCACCCATCTTCAGACCGGTGCTGGCAAAGGTGATCGTCGGGTGATTGGCGACATCCAGGAAGTCGGAGCTGCGCAGGTGGTTGTCGCGCTGCTGGACGTTGGTGTCGATGCTGGCCGTCTGGATCGTCGCCGTCAGCGAGAACGAGCCCATGTCCTCCGGATCGTAGGTAAAGGAGGCGTCGAATTCGTTGAACGAGCCGGTGGTCTTGGCGACTACCAGATGCGCCACCCGGAAGCCGACGTTGGTATGGGCTGTGTCGACCTTGTACTCGGCGGCAAAGGCGCCGTGCCCAAGCACGAACAGCGCCGCCGCGACGAACGGGAGTTTGCGAATCATGATCGAATATCCTCGCAGAACGTGAGATATGCGCCTTTGAGCGCGGGTCGAATATACGCCGGCGTGTTCCCGCTGTCGAGCGCGGGCGGGTCGAATGGGGATCAGTGGTAGTAGGGCTCGCGCAGCAGCGCCGCCTTGATCGGGTCAGCCGCCGCACGCTCGCGCACCGCGGCCGAGGGGGTGCAGTCCGGCCAGTCGAGCATGTAGGACGGCCCGTATTGATAGATCAGCCAGCGCTTGTCGGCCGCCCGCGGCGCGGTCAGGGCGTACGACAGCGCCTCCGTGTACAGCAGCGCTTCGCCGGCGGCGAGCGGCAGCGGGCGCAGCGCCGGCAGGTCGCCGGCCGGCCGGCCGGCGTAGGGGTGGGCGAAGTTGGCCTTGTGGCTTGCCGGTATCACGCCGAAGGCGCCGTCGCCGGGAGCCGTGTCGTCCAGGGCGATCAGCGCCGTCACCAGCAGACAGCGGAACTCGCCCTCCACGAATGCCCGGTAGCGCCCGAAGCGGCGCGGGTCGGCGCGTCCCCCCTGCGTCACGCGGCCGCTCACGCCGGCCCGGCGCACCAGCGCGCGCGAAGAGATCAGCCGCACCTGCTCGCCCCAGACCAGCTCCACCATGCGGGCGTGCAGGTCCGGCCGCGCGAACACCGTCTCGAACACGCCGCCGAGCTCCACGATGTTGCGCAGCTCCTGCTCCAGCCCGTTCCCGACCGCCAGCGCGGCGGCGCCGTCAGGCGGTCACGCCGTCGGCTCCAGGCGGAAGATCGAGCCGCGGCGGGCGTCCTCCAGCAGCCACAGCATCCCGTCCGGCCCCTGCCGGACGTCCCGGACGCGGCCGACGCGGTCCTGCAGGAGCACCTCCTGCGCGACGGCCCGCTCGCCGTCGAGCCGCACGCGGCGCAGGTGCCGGCCGGCCAGCGCGCCGGCGAACAGGTCGCCCTGCCAGCCGGGGAAGCGGTCGCCGTCGTAGAAGGTCATGCCCGACGGGGCGATCGACGGCGTCCAGTGCAGGACCGGCTGCGCCATGCCGGGAGCGGCGGTGCCGGTGCCGATCGGCGCGCCGCTGCGATACTCGGCGCCGTAGGTGATCACCGGCCAGCCGTAGTTCACGCCGGCCTCGATCACGTTGATTTCATCGCCGCCCTGCGGCCCGTGCTCGTGTGACCACAGGCGGCCGGTGACCGGGTGCACCGCCAGCCCCTGCGGGTTGCGGTGCCCGAAGGAGTAGACCTCGGCGACTCCTTCACCCCCGGCGAACGGGTTGTCGGGCGGCACGGTGCCGTCGTCGCGCAGGCGGATGATGGTGCCCGCGTGGTCGGCCGGATCCTGGGCGCGGTGCCGCTCGCCCCGCTCGCCGAAGGATGCGTACAGCATGCCGTCGGCGCCGAACGCCAAGCGCGAACCGAAGTGGAGGCGGGCGCCCGACGGCCGGTTCATGGTGAACAGCACCTCGACCGCTTCGAGTCCGGAGTCGGTGAGACGGCCGCGGGCGATGCTGGTCGCATATCGCCCGCTGCGGCCGGCGGCGTAGGAGAGGTAGACCAGCCGGTTCTCGGCGAACTCTGGATGCAGCGCCACGTCCAGCAGGCCGCCCTGGCCCACCGCGGCGACCCGCGGCGCGCCGGACAGGGTGCGCCGCGCGCCGGTCCGCGTATCGAGGCGCAGCAGACCGCCGGGGCGTTCGCTGACCAGCGCGTTGCCGCCGGGCAGGAAGGCGATCGACCAGGGGTGGTTCAGGCCGTCCGCCACGCGCACCACCCGGAACGTTTCGGCCTCCGATTCGACCCGCTCGGCGACCACGGCCGGCTCCGCGCCGGCTCCGAGCGCGACCAGTAGAGCGACCAGGAGCGCCGGCAGAGCGGCGACGCTGGCGCGCGTCATCCGCCCGCCTCCGCGAACGAAACAGGACGCAGGTGTACTCCCAGGCGGCCGTATCGATCGCGGTCGCCGCGCGTCTGGCGGATCGCGCCGGCCGCATCGGCCTGCTCCGTGCTCATCGCGTCGATCAGGTCGAGCTCGGCGTTGAGCTGCCGGACCAGTTCGTCCGGCAGCGCTCCGCGCACGGTCAGATAGCCGTTGAGATCGAACAGATAGCGCTGCTCATCGGTCATGCCGGTAACCGTAGCATGCCGGTACCGCAGCACGGCGATGTCGGGTTACCGTCGCCTGCGACGCCATGCATGTCGTGGACCCGGCGCTGAGCGCCCGCCTGGACGAAGCCGCCGCCCGCTACGGCGCGCTGGAGCGTCTGGCCGCCGACCCGGCCCAGACCCGCGACCAGCGCGCCTATCGCGAGCTGATGCAGGAATACGCGCAGCTTGCCGCTCTGGTGCGGGAGCGCGACCGCATCCGCAGCCTGACCGTGCAGATCGAAGAGGCGGACGAGTTGGCCGCCGCCGAGGAGGACGAGGCGATGCGGGAGCTGGCGGACGAGGAGGTCCGCGTGCTCCGGCAGACGCTGGCCGAGTCGGCGGCGCGCGCCGGCGAGCTGCTGGTGCCGCGCGACCCGAACGCGTCGCGCAACATCATCATGGAGATCCGCGCCGGCACCGGCGGCGACGAGGCCGCGCTCTTCACCGCCGATCTGTATCGCATGTACAGCCGCTACGCCGACGCCAAGCGCTGGAAGGTCGAGATGATCTCCTCCAGCCCGACCGAGATCGGCGGCTTTCGCGAACTGTCGTTCTCGGTCGCCGGCACCGACGTCTTCGACCACCTGCGCTGGGAGAGCGGCGTCCACCGCGTGCAGCGCGTCCCGGTGACCGAGTCCCAGGGCCGCATCCACACCTCGGCGGTGACCGTCGCGGTGCTCCCCGAGGTCCAGGAGACCGAGGTGGAACTCCGCCCGGAGGAGGTCCGCGTCGACGTCTACCGCTCGTCCGGGCCGGGCGGGCAGAGCGTCAACACCACCGACTCCGCAGTGCGCCTGACCCACGTGCCGACCGGCCTGGTGGTCACCTGCCAGGACGAGAAGTCCCAGCACAAGAACCGCGCGAAGGCTTTGCGGGTGCTGCGGGCGCGTCTCTACGAGGCCGAGCAGGCCAAGCGCGCGGCTGAGCGCGCCGAGCATCGGCGTTCGCAGATCGGATCGGGCGACCGCTCGGAGCGTATCCGCACCTACAACGCGCCGCAGAACCGCGTCACCGACCACCGCATCAACCTGACGCTCTATCGCCTGGAGGCGGTGCTGCTGGGCGAGCTGGAGGAGGTGATCGCCGCGTTGCGCGCTCACGCGCGGGAGGCGGCGTTACGGGAGGTTTTGGCGTGACGGTAGCCGCCGCGTTCCGTACCGGGGCCGCCGCGCTGGCCGGCGCGCCGACCGACACGCCGGCCCTGGAGGCGGCGGTGCTGCTGGCCGACGCGCTGGGCGTGAGCAAGGAGCGCCTGTTCGCGCGCATGGCGGAGCCGGTCGGCGCGCGCGGCATGGCGAGCTTCCGGCGCGCGATCGACCTGCGGCGCCGGGCGGTGCCGGTGGCCTACATCCGCGGCGCCAAGGAGTTCTATGGCCACGCCTTCAGCGTCGACCGGCGCGTGTTGATCCCGCGTCCCGACACCGAGTGCCTGGTGGAGGCGGCCCTGGCGGTGATCGACGCCGATCCGTCGGTCCGGCGGGTGCATGACGTAGGCACCGGCTCCGGCTGCATCGCCATCGCCCTGCAAGCCGCGCGCCCGGCGCTGGCGGTTTCGGTCTCCGACCGCGACGCCGGCTGCCTGGAGGTGTGCCGCGTCAACCAGCGGCGGTTGCTCGGCCGGGAGCGCCTGACCGCGCAGGCGGCCGACCTGCTGGCCGGCATCTCCGGTCCGTTCGACCTGATCGTGGCCAATCCGCCGTACCTGGCCGCCGCCGCCTGCGCGCGGCTGGCCGACCGCGGCTGGCCGGAGCCGATCGGTGCGTTGCGCGGCGGCCGGAGCGGCGCCGAGGTGACGTTCCGGCTGATCGCCCAGGCGGGCGGCCGGCTCCGGCCCGGCGGCTACCTGCTGCTGGAGACCGCCGTCGAGCACGTCGCCAAGCTGCAGGCTGCGCTTGCCGCCGCCGGGTTTGCGGACGCGGCCGTGCGCCGCGACCTGGCCGGCCGGCCGCGGGTGGTGGGCGCCAAGTGGCGCTGAGGGGCGCCCGATGGCGTTGACCGACGAAGCGTTCGACGCCGGCGTCGTCGATCTCGACCCGGCCGGCGGCGCGCCGCCACTCGCCGGCAAGGAACTGACCCGCTACCGGCCGGATGAGGCGGGCCGCATCCGCGCGGCTGCCGAGCTTGCCGCCGCCGCGCACGACGGACAGCGCCGCGAAAGCGGCGAGCCCTACATCGCCCATCCGCTCACCGTCGGGCGCATCCTGATCGCCATCCGCATGGACGCCGATGCGGTCTGCGCCGGTCTGCTGCACGACGCGATCGAGGACACCGGCGTGAGCGAGCATGAGTTGCGCGAGCGTTTCGGCTCGGTGGTGGCCGAGCTGGTGCAGGGCGTCACCAAGATATCGCAGCTACGCGGCCAGAGCCGCACCGTGCAGAAGGCGGAGACCATCCGCAAGATGCTGCTGGCGATGGCGCGCGACGTGCGCGTCATCATCATCAAGCTGGCCGACAAGCTGCATAACATGCGCACGCTGGAGTACCTGGTTCCGCAGCGGCGCAAGCGGATCGCCGAGGAGTGCCTGGAGATCTACGGTCCGCTGGCCGGCCGGCTCGGCATGTATCGCATCAAGTCGGAGCTGGAGGACTTGGCGCTGCGCGTGCTGCAGCCGGCGGTCTACGAGCAACTCCGCCGGTTCGTGACGCAGCGGCGTGAAGACCGCCACCGCTACCTGCTGCGCATCCGTGACCTGCTGGCCGACCGGGCGGCCGAACGCGGTCTGGACCTGGAGGTGCAGAGCCGCGTGAAGCACTTCTACTCGATCTACCGCAAGCAGCGCGACCGGGGCAAGGCGATCGACGAGATTCACGACCTGTTCGGCATCCGCGTGCTGTGCGCCCACGCCGGCCGGTGCTACGAGGCGCTGGGGCTGATCCACAGCCTGTGGCCGCCGATGGAGGGCCGCTTCAAGGACTTCATCGCCATGCCCAAGTCCAATGGCTACCAGAGCCTGCACACCACCGTGATGGGCCCGGACGGGCGGGTGGTCGACGTGCAGATCCGCACGCGCGACATGGACCGCACCGCCGAGAACGGGGTCGCCGCGCACTGGCTCTACAAGCAGCGCCAGCGCCGCGGTACCGAGCCGTCGATCATCACCAAGCTGCGCGAGTGGGACGCCTCCGGCGACACGCCGGCCACCCCCGATCCCAATACCCCGGAGTTCTTCGAACACGTCAAGCGCGAGATCCTGCGTGACTCCATCTACGTGTTCACGCCTCGCGGGGACGTGATCGAGCTGCCGCGCGGCGCCACGCCGATCGACTTTGCCTACCACATCCATACCGAGGTGGGGCATCGCTGCCGCGGCGCCAAGGCGGACGGGGCGATCGTGCCGCTCGGCTCGGAACTGGCCAACACCCAGGTGGTGGAGATACTCACCGCCTCGAACGCCCGCCCTACCTTGCGCTGGCTGCAGTTCGCGCGCACCTCGCGGGCGCGGACCAAGATCCGGCAGTGGCTTACCCAGAACGACCCGGACCTGATCCTGGATCGGGCGATCGTGGCCAAGAGATCGGCCGCCGCGCAGGCGGCGGAGCCCGCGCCCGCGCCCGCCCCCGGCCGGCGCCGCGCCCGCTCCGCCGGCGACCCGCAGACCATCCTCGACCCGGACAAGATGGCGGTCCGCGCCGGTGGCTTCGACGATCTGATGATCAACTTCGCCCGCTGTTGCGCGCCGGCCTCCGGCGATCTGATCGTCGGCTACGTGTCGCGCGGCAAGGGCATCACCGTGCACCGCACCGATTGCCGCGACCTGCTGGCGATCCGCGACCTCGACGAACGCCGCATCGACGTGGCGTGGGAATCGACCTCTCCCAAACAGACCTTCAGCTTCCGCATCGTCGCCGGCGAAACCGCGCACCTGTTCTCGGAGATCGAGAGCGGACTGCGCAAGATCGGCGCCCACCTGATCGCCGGCAAGCTGGAGGAGGGCGAGGAGGCGGCCCGGCGCGGCATGTTCACGGTCGAGGTGGAGCCCGGCACCGACCGCGCCGCGGTGCTCAAGAACATCAACGCCATTCCGGCGGTCCATCGAATCGACGTCGCCTGACCGCGGGGCGGTGGATGGCTCCGGCGGCACGCTCTATCGTAGGGGCCGGTGACGGACCGTCTGCGCGTCTACGAGCTGCTGTTCGAACAGCACGGGCCGCAGGGCTGGTGGCCGAGCGAATCACCGTTCGAGACGATGGTCGGCGCCGTGCTGACCCAGCGCACGGCCTGGGCCAACGCCGCGCGGGCGATCGACGGCCTGCGCGCCGCGCGGCTGTTGGCGCCGCAGCGCATGCGCGCCGAGCCGGTCGAGTCGCTGGCCGCGCGCATCCGCGCGAGCGGGTTCTTCCGGACCAAGGCGCGCAAGCTGCACGCGCTCTGCGGCTTCCTGAGCCGCTACGGTGACGATGTGGCGCGCCTGCGCGCGGCCGGCGCCGCGCGGCTGCGCGCCGAGCTGCTGGCCGTGCATGGCATCGGCCCGGAGACCGCCGACGCGATCATGCTGTACGCGGTGGGCGCGCCGACCTTCGTAGTCGACGCCTACGCGCGGCGCATCTTCTCCCGGCTCGGCGAACCGTCGGCCGGCGCCGGCTACGCCCGCTTCCAGGCGTGGCTGCTGGACGGGCTGCCGGCCGATACCGAGCTGCTCGGGGAGTATCACGCCCTGCTGGTCCGCCACGCCCGCACGGTCTGCGTGGCGCGGCAGCCGCGCTGTGAGCGCTGCGCGCTCCGCCGGCGCTGCGCGAACGCCGGGCGCACGCAGCCTATCCGGCCGACAGATACTCGCGCAGCTTGCCGGCGTACTGGCCCAGGACGGCGTCCGCATCGTGCGCGCTGCCGCGTCCGTGGATGACCTCCACGGAGCAGTAGCCGTCGTAACCGGCCTGCGCCAGCAGGCGCAGCGGCGGCGCGTGGTCGTAGCGGCCGGCGCCCAGGGGGACGGCCTTCGCGCTGCCGTCCGGGCCGTAGTCGGAGTCGTGCACGTGCACGTGGCGGACCACGCCCGACAGGTTCCGAAAGGTCACCTCCGGCCGTTCGAGCAGCCGCATGGGGTGCAGCAGGTCCCACAGCACCGCGCAGCGCTCGTGACCGACGCGCTCCACCACCGCGCGCACCGGCGCCGACGCGCTCCAGCGGTCGTGCGTCTCCATCAGGACGGTGACCGAACGCGCCTCCGCCTCGTCCATCACCGCCCGGTAGCCGTCCGCCACGTAATCGACGATCAGCAGCAGGTCGCGCCGGGCGTGCTCTCCTCCGAAGGTCCGCACGTACGGCGCGCCCAGGTCGCCGGCCAGCTCGACGTAACGGCGCAGGTCCTCGACGTGCCGGGCGCGCTCGGCGGTATCGGCCGCCGCCATCCGCGCGCCGGTCGCCACGCAGCAGAACTCCAGCCCCTCCCCGGCGAGCCGATCGCGCGCGGCGCGGCGCTCGGCCGGCGTCATGGACGCCTCGATCCCGGCGGCGTGATCCCACTCCACGCGGGGCTCCAGCCCCCGGTAGCCGTGGCGCTTCATCGCCGGCACGATCCGGTCGAGCGTCCAGTCCGGGCAGACGCTGGTCATGGTTGCCAAGTGCATTACGGCGGCATCTTAGCGCGCCGGTGCAGACGGCGCACCGCCTCGACGGTGTCGGCCTGGCCGGCGCTCTTTGGGCCCGGCGTACCCGCTCCGTTTGACCCTCCGGCGGCGGCGCGGCTATCTTTGTCCGGGTCCGAACCGTGCACGACGATCCGCTCAGAGAGGTCGACTCGGCGATCGACGCGGAAGTCGACGCGCTGCCCCCGTTCCGCGTGCTCATGCACAATGACGACTACACCACCATGGACTTCGTCGTCGCCGTGCTGGAACGGGTCTTCTTCAAGAGCGCTTCGGAGGCGACCGACGTCATGCTGGAGATCCACCGGCGCGGGGTCGGCATCTGCGGCGAGTACCCGGAGCAGATCGCGGAATCGAAGGTGAGCGCCGTGCGCCGCATGGCGCGCGAACGCGGCTTTCCGCTGCGCTGCTCGGTGGAGCCGGCGTGAGTCTGCTCTCCCGGGACGTCGAGTTCACGCTGCAGGCCGCGTTTCGGGAAGCCGAGAGCCGCCGCCACCAGTTCGTCACCCTGGAGCACCTGCTGTTCGCCCTGCTGCACGGCGAGGTGGCGTCCGCGATCGTCCGCGGCTGCCGCGGCGACGTATCGGTCGTCCTCCGCCAACTGGAACGCCACTTCGGCGAATCGCTGGAGTCGGTCCCCGGCGAGGCGCCCTACGAGATCGACCTCACCGACGCGCTGCACCGCGTGATCGATCAGGTGCACGCCCACGCGCAGTCGGCCGAGCGGGGGACCGCCGGCGCGGGCGACGTGCTGGCGGCGCTGCTGCAGGAAGAGCGGTCGCACGCCGCCTGGTTCCTCCGCCGGCAGGGCATCTCGCGCCTGGACGTGCTGGAGTTCATCTCCCAACCGCAGGAGGCGCCGGCCGCGCCGGCCGGCGGCGGCCGCGAGCCGGCGGCGCTCGGCCGCTACGCGACCGATCTCAACCTCCGCGCCGGCCGGGGAGAGATCGATCCGCTGATCGGCCGCACGGAGGAGCTGGCGCGCGTGCAGCAGATCCTGGGCCGGCGCTACAAGAACAACCCGCTTCTGGTCGGCGACGCCGGCGTGGGCAAGACCGCGATCGCCGAGGGCTTGGCGCGTCTGATCGAGCGGGGAGAGGTCGCGCCGGCGTTCACCGACCTGCGCATCTTCGCCCTCGACATGGGCGCGCTGCTGGCCGGCACCAAGTTCCGGGGCGACTTCGAGGCTCGCCTCAAGGCGGTCATGGCCGATCTGGCGGCGGTTCCGCACGCGGTGCTGTTCATCGACGAGATACACACCATCGTCGGCGCCGGCGCCACCGGCGGCGGCTCGATGGACGCCTCCAACATCCTGAAACCGCAGCTCGCCTCCGGCGGCCTGCGCTGCATCGGCGCCACCACGCACGACGAATACCGCCGTTCGTTCGAGAAGGACCACGCCCTGTCACGGCGCTTTCAGAAGGTGGTCATCGACGAACCGTCCGGCGAGGAGGCGGCGGCGATCCTGCGCGGGCTGGCGCCGGGCTACGAGCGCTTCCACGGCGTGCGCTACAGCCCGCGCGCGCTGCGGGCGGCGGTCGAGCTGTCCGTTTTGCACATCGCCGATCGCCGCCTGCCGGACAAGGCGATCGACGTGCTGGATGAAGCCGGCTCGGCGGCCAAGCACCGGACCGCCAGACTCCGGACCGCCAGACTCCAGACCGACGGCGGGGCCGGCGCCCGCACGATCGACCGCCGCGACATTCAGCGCGTGGTGGCGCGCATGACCAAACGGCCGCTGGAGTCGCTGTCCGGCGCGGCGCGCGATCGGCCGGCGCGGGTGGAGGCCGCTCTGCGCGCCGGCGTGTTCGGCCAGGACGCCGCGATCGAGCAGGTGATGCGCGCCGTCAAGCGGGACGTCGCCGGCATGCGCGAGCCGCAGCGTCCGATCGGGTCGTTCCTGTTCGTGGGGCCGAGCGGGGTCGGCAAGACCGAGCTGGCCCGCCGCCTCGCCTCCGCCCTGGGCGTGCCGCTCCACCGCTTCGACATGAGCGAGTACATGGAGAAGCACACCGCCTCACGGCTGATCGGAGCGCCGCCCGGCTACGTCGGGCACGAGTCCGGCGGCCTGCTCACCGGCGCGGTCATCAAGGCCCCGCACAGCGTCGTCCTGCTCGACGAAGTGGAAAAGGCGCATCCCGACATCTTCGACCTGCTGCTGCAGATCATGGACTATGCGGCGCTGACCGACGCGGAGGGCCGCAGCGCCCATTTCCAGCACACCGTGCTGCTCATGACCTCCAACGCCGGCTCCCGCGAGATGACCGAGCCGCCGGTCGGCTTTGCCGCCGGCGGTGACGGCGGCCCGCGTCCGCCCGTCGCTGCCGAGGGCGAAAAGGCGGTCAAACGGCTCTTTCGCCCCGAGTTCATCAATCGGCTGGACGCCATCGTCACCTTCGATCCGCTCGGCCGCGAGGTGGTCGAGCGCATCGTCGACCGCCTGCTGGCCGAGTTGTCCGGACGGCTGCGCGCGCGGCGGGTGACCGTCACGCTGACCGGGGCCGCGCGCGCCTCCCTGGCCGAGCGCGGCTGTGACCCAACGGCCGGCGCCCGCCCGCTGGCGCGCCTGTTCCAGCGCGAGGTGGAGGATCGGCTGACCGACGACCTGCTGGCCGCCCGACTGCCGGCCGGCGCCGCGGTCTCGATCGGGCTGGACGAAGGCGGCGGGCTCTCCTTTACCGTTCGCCTTCCATCGCGATCAGCAGCCGCTTGCGCCACACGCCGCTCGTAAAGCCACCCAGACTGCCGCCGGCGGCGACCGCCCGGTGGCACGGGATGAACAGCGGCACCGGGTTGGCGCCGCAGGCGTTGCCGACCGCGCGCGCCGCGCCGGGCCGGCTGATACGCGCGGCGATCTGACCATAGGTGGCGGTGGTTCCGTAAGGGATGCGCGTCAACTGCTCCCAGACCGCCTGCTGAAACGGCGTGCCGAGCGCGCGATAGCGCAGCCGCATGGCCATCAGCTCGCCGGCCAGATAGCGATGGAGCTCGCGCTCGATGTCGCCCATGGGCGGCTCCGGGCGCCGCCCGTTCGTTCCCGCCCCGCCGATCGGCTCGTCGCTGAAGGTGACCCGACTGATCACCCCGTCGTCATCGACCCTGACGATGAGCGTGCCGAGCGTCTCCACGTCGATCAGGAGTTCCATGGCGACGAGTCTGTGGGGCACGCCGCGCGAACGGCAAGCCCGGACCGGCCGCCGCCCGTTGACACGCTCGGCGGCGCGGGCGAAGATCGCCGATCGGCGCGACTCTCGCGCCGATCGGAGGACCACCGCGGCTGCGGGACCGACACGCGGTCGCGCATGAAGGAGAAGACGGTGGGAACACGAAAACTCTGGGCTCTCGTAACGGGGCTGATGCTCCTTGCCGCCACGCACGGCGCGGCCGAGTATCAAGAGGCGCCGATGCTGGCGGCGATGGTGACGCGCGGTGAGCTGCCCCCCGTGGAGGAACGCGTATCGAACAACCCGTTCGTGCGCCAGGTCGAAGGGGAGATCGGCACGTACGGCGGCACGCTGCGCGGCGTCGACCTTGGCAAGCCCAGCATCGGCTGGCTCAACCTGGCCGGCTACAACACCGAAGGCGGCGGTATCGCCTTCGACATCCCGTTCGACGTTCATCAGTGGGTCAAGGACGGCATGCACCTTGGCGAGAACACGTTGAATCCGTTCTACCTGGAGAGCTTCACGATCAACGACGACTTCACGGTGTTCGAGGGCACGATCCGGGAGAACGCGCGCTGGTCGGACGGCGAGCCGTTCACCGCCGAGGACGTCGCCTGGGTCTACAACATGGTCCACGTCCACCCGGAGGTGAACCAGATCCCGCGCTGGTTCGCCCAGATCGGCGAGGACGTGGTCAAGGTGGAGGCGATCGGCGAGCGCAAGGTGCGCTTCACTTCGCCGGTGCCGCATCCGCTCATGCACATGTGGATCCTGGCGGAAAGCACCCACGCCAAGCACTGGCTCGAGGACTACCACCCGGAGGTGAACTCCTCGCGAACCTACGAGGACCTGCATCGCCGGATGAACCGGGAGGAGCACCCCGAGCAGCCGTGGCTCGGCCCCTGGGTGCTGGAAAGCTACGACCCGAGCAGCAAGCTGGTTGCGGTGCGCAATCCCTACTATCCGGTGGTCGACACCGCCGGGAATCAGCTCCCCTACATCGACCGAATCGAACGACGGGTGGTGGCCAACAAGGAAGCGGCCATCCTGGCGATGGTGCAGGGCGAGGTGGACGCGCAGCAGGGACTCATCGCGCTCTCCGACCTGCAGGTTCTGCGCGACGGCCAGCAGCGCGGCGACTACACCATCGACATGTGGACGGGCGGCTCGCGGCAGGGCTGGGTCAACCTGATCGTCGAGCCGACCAATGAGAAGCTGGCACCCTACATCCGCCAGATCGACTTCCGCCGGGCGCTCTCGCTGGCCCTGAACCGCGACGAGATGAACGACACCCTGTACTTCGGACTGGGCAAGACCTCCGGCACGGTCGTCTCGCCGAATTCGGTCTTCTACGACCCGCGGATGGACACGTACGCCGAGTACGATCCCGAACGCGCGCGCAGCCTGCTGGAGGGGCTCGGCCTCAAGGACACCAACGGTGACGGCATGCTCGAGTATCCGGACGGCGGCAAGGTGACGATCATCCTGGACGTGCACTCGGGCGTACCGGATACGATTTCGCCGTCCGAGCTGATCGTAGACTACTGGCGGGACATCGGTATCGACGCGACCATGGACGTCCTTGCCGGTTCGGCCTGGTCCGCACGCTGCGGCGGCGACGGAGAGGCGATCATGTGGGTCGGCCCGTCGTTCGAGCCGTATCTGCCGCACACCTTCCTGGGCCGCCAGTTCAGTCCGCTCTCGCACATGTGCGGGCACGGACTGGTGGATCCTCCGCAGGAGTACCAGGATATCTGGGAGCTGGAGCAGGAGCTGACGTCGGAGCTCGACGCGGAGCTATTCGTCGATCTGGTCAAGCAGTTCTACGTCATGATGGGCGAGGACGTGCTGTTTCAGATCGCCCACATAGCCGAGGTTCCGATTCCGGTGCTGCGCAGCAACAAGATCGGCAACATGCCGGAGACGGGCGTGAAACTGAAGGGGATCATGTCCGCGCACCTGGATCAGTTCTACTTCAAGTAGGATCGTGAGAGGCTGACACGCAGGGGACTGGCGGGAGCTTCCCGTCAGTCCCTCCTTTGGTACCGGAATGACGGCGTTCATCATCCGCAGGGTGCTGACCATGATCGTGTCGTTCTTCCTGATCTCGATCGTGGTCTTCGTCACCATACAGTTGCCGCCGGGGGACTACGCGTCGAACCTGATCGCGCTGGCCGCCGGCACCGACGCGCGCGTCATCAACGCGCAGGCGGCTCAGGAGCTTGCCGGCAACATCCGGGCGCGCTTCGGCCTGGACAAGCCGCAATGGCAGCAGTACCTGTTCTGGATCGGCAACTTCATGCGCGGCGACTTCGGCCTGTCGCTGGAGACGTTCCTGCCGGTGCGGGAGCTGCTGGAAAACCGGCTCCTGATCAGCTTCGGCCTGTCGCTGGTGACGCTGCTGTTCACGTGGGCCATCGGCATTCCGATCGGCATCTATACCGCTACCCACAAGAACAGCCTGGGCGACCATGCCGCGACCTTCGCCGGCTTCATCGGCCTGTCGATACCCAACTTCTTCCTGGCTCTGGTGCTGATGGTGTTCGCGCTGTACGCGCTCGACCTGCCGGTGGGACGCCTGCTCTCCGCGGAATACGAGGATGCGCCGTGGAGCCTCGGCAAGTTGTGGGACTTGGCCAAGAACCTGTGGATACCGATCATCGTCATCGGCACCGCCGGCACGGCCAGCACCATCCGCATCATGCGCGGCAACCTGTTGGAGGTGCTGGAGCAGCCGCACGTGACGACCGCGCGCTCCAAGGGCATGGCCGAACCGGTCGTCATCAGGCGTCACAGCGTCCGCATCGCGTTCAACCCCTTCATCAGTTCCCTGGGCCTGTCGTTGCCGGCCATGCTGTCGGGAGAGACGATCACCTCGATCGTGCTGAATCTTCCCACCGCCGGACCGCTGCTGTTCAGGGCTCTCCTGCAAGAGGACGTCTATCTGGCGGGGAGCATTCTGCAGTTCTTCGGGATATTCCTGCTGTTGGGAAACCTCCTCGCCGATATCGCGCTGGCGTGGCTCGACCCGCGTATCCGCTACGATTGACGTAGACGTCATGATCGGGCTCGAAGATACCGCTACGCTCGAAACGGAGCGCCGGACTCCCCGGCAGCTTGCCTGGCGGCGGTTCCGCAAGAATCGACTGGCGGTCGCCAGCGCCGTCGTCGTCGCGCTGTTCTACCTGATGGCGGTCTTCGCGCCGTTCCTGAGCCCCTATCATCACGACGAAAAGTTCACCAAGCTGCGCTTCGCCCCGCCTCAGCGGCTCCATTTCTTCGACGAGGACGGCCGCTTGAGCAGGCCGTTCACGTACGCGCTCAAGCAGGAGCTGGACCTGGAGACGTTCGCGCTCACCTACCGGGAGATCGACGACACCAAATACTACCTGCGGTTCTTCGTGCCGGGAGCGCCGTACCGCTTCCTCGGCATCATCCCGATGGAGCGGCGCCTGTTCGGCGTCGACGAGGGCGGCTCGGTCTTTCTGTTCGGGACCGACACCCTGGGCAGGGACCTGCTGTCACGAATCCTGATCGGATCGCAGGTGAGCCTGACGGTGCCGCTGGTGGGAACCCTGGTGACGGTCGTCATCGGCACCATCCTGGGCATCGCGTCGGGCTATTTCGGCCGCATGATCGATCATGCGCTGCAGCGGTTCATCGAGGTGCTGATCTCGTTCCCGAGGGTTCCGCTGTGGCTCGCGTTCTCGGCCGCGATCCCCGCCACCTGGCCTTCCGGCTGGGTGTACATGGGGATCGTCGTGGCGATATCGCTCATCGGATGGGGCGGCCTGGCGCGCGTCGTGCGCGGGAAAGTGCTGGCGTACCGCAACGAGGAGTACGTCCTGGCCGCCGAGGGTGTCGGCGCCGGCACCTCGCGCATCATCACCAAGCACCTGCTGCCGGGGTCGCTGAGCCACATCATCGTCGTGGCGACGCTGTCGGTCCCGGAGCTCATCCTGGCGGAGAGCAGTCTGAGCTTTCTGGGCGTCGGCGTCACGCCGCCCATGACGAGCTGGGGCATCCTGTTGCAGGGGGCGCAGAGCGTGCAGGCGCTGCTGCACCAGCCCTGGCTCGGCCTGCCGGCGATCTTCATCATCGTCATCGTGCTCGCCTTCAACTTCCTCGGTGACGGCGTCCGCGACGCCGCCGACCCGTTTGCGACGTGAGCGAACCGCTGCTCCAGGTGAGCGGTCTGCGGACCTGGTTCCATACGGACGACGGCATCGTGCGCGCGGTGGACGGCGTGAGCTTCGCCGTAGAGCGGAACCGGACGCTGGGAGTGGTGGGAGAGAGCGGCTGCGGCAAGAGCGTTACGGCGCTGAGCGTGTTGCGGCTGGTCAAGAGCCCGCCCGGCAAGCTGGAGAGCGGCTCCATGGTGCTCGCCACCGACCGCGGGCCGATCGATCTGGCAGAGCTGCCGCAGCGCGGCAGGCGGATACGGCAGATCCGCGGCCGCGACGTGTCGATGATCTTCCAGGAGCCGATGCGGGCGCTGACGCCGGTCTACACCATCGGGTTCCAGATCGAGGAGGCGCTCCGGGAGCACACCGCCATGAACGCCGATGAGGCGACCGCCGCCGCGATCGAGATGCTGCGCGCCGTCGGGATGCCGGACGCAGAGCAGCGCATGGACACGTACCCGCACCAGCTCTCGGGCGGCATGCGGCAGCGGGCCATGATCGCCATGGCTCTGGTGTGCCGGCCGAAGCTCCTGATCGCCGACGAACCGACCACCGCCCTCGACGTCACCATCGAGGCGCAGATCCTGGCGCTGCTGAAGCGGCTGCAGGCGCAGTTCCACATGGCCATCCTGTTCATCACCCACGACCTGGGGGTGATCGCGAAGATGGCCGACACCGTGATGGTGATGTACCTGGGTCAGGTGATGGAACGGGCGCCGGTCCGCGATCTCTTCCACGATCCGCGGCATCCCTATACGCAGGCGCTGTTTCGGTCGATCCCGTCCATGGCGGAGGAGCCGAAGCAGCGGCTGGCGGTCATCCAGGGGTCGGTTCCCCACCCGTTGACGCACAGCGCCGGCTGCCCCTTTGCGCCGCGCTGCGATCACGCCGGCGACCGGTGCGCGCAGAAGCCGCCGGAGTTCGCGGTCGGCGCGGACCACACGGTCGCCTGCTGGCTCCATGAGTCGGCTCCATGAGTCGATATGAGCGATAGCGAGGGGGCAGGCGTGGCCGAACGCCCCGAGCTGCTGATCGTCGAGAATCTGCAGAAGCACTTCCCGATCGAGAAGGGGTTGTTGCGGCGCACCGTCGGGCAGATCAGGGCCGTGGACGGGGTCAGCTTCTCCGTCCGGCAGGGCGAGACCCTGGGACTGGTCGGCGAGAGCGGCTGTGGCAAGACCACCGCCGGCAGGGTCGCCGCGGGCCTCTCCAGGCCGTCCGGCGGCACGGTGATGTTCCTCTCCGGCGGAGCGCGTATCGACGTTCACGCGCTGAGCCGCCGGGAGCTGAAGGCGTTCCGGCGTCACGTGCAAATGGTGTTCCAGGACCCCTATTCCTCGCTCAATCCTTACCTGCGGGTCATCGAGATCGTCGGCGAGCCGCTCGAGGTGCAGGCAGGCATTCGCGGTGCGGCGCTGCGCGCGGAGGTGGAGCCGCTCCTGGAGGCGGTGGGATTGCGCCCTTCGTACACGGACCGGTTTCCGCACGAGTTCTCGGGCGGTCAACGGCAGCGGATCAGCCTTGCCCGAGCGCTGGCGCTCAAGCCGCAGCTCGTCATTGCCGATGAGCCGGTCTCCGCCCTCGACGTGTCGGTGCAGGCGCAGATACTCAACCTGATGATCGAGCTGCAGCGCCGGTTCGGTCTGAGCTATCTGTTCATCGCCCATGACCTCAGCGTGGTCCGCTACGTCTGCGACCGCGTTGCCGTGATGTATCTGGGGCGTATCGTCGAGACCGGGGCCTCGGAGGCGGTGTTCCGCAACCCGCGCCACCCCTATACGGAGGCGCTCCTTTCGGCCTTCCCGGCTCCCGACCCCGATGATACCGATGAGCGTATCGTCCTGGAAGGCGACGTGCCGAGCGCGGCCAACCCGCCCGCCGGCTGCGCGTTCCACACGCGGTGTCCGTACGCGGTCGGCGCCTGTAGCGGGGACGCGCCCCGGCTCGGAGAGATCGCCGCCGGACGGTTGAGCGCGTGCATACGCGCGGGCGAGTTGACGTTGCAGGGGAGAGCCATCACCAAACCGCCGTGGGCGGCCGCGCAGGCCGGCGGGTCGTCCGCTACCGGCGAAACCGGGCGGTCCCCGGCATCCGCATGACCGGCCGGACCGCGGCGCGTGTACCTCCGGCCCGATCTGCGGTACAGTCTTTGGCGATGGCCTGGAGCGTCGTCGAGCACGTCACGATCTACCGGGAAGCGGGCTGGTACGGGGCGCATCCCAACGTGATCCGCACTCCCGCCGGGGACCTGTTGGCCCTGTTCCACCGATCCCCCGACCTGGGGCATTCCCACCACGGACATCCCCTGTTCGACGTGCGCGCCTGCCGTTCGCGCGACGACGGCGCCACCTGGGGGCCGGCGGAGTTCGTCACCGGCGACCCGCTCGGCGGGGTGATCGACTTCGGCACCCACACCCTGCGCGACGGCAGCATCTTCCTGCACGCCTCGACCGTGGAGCTGGTGCCGGAGGGTGCCACCACCCCCAGTCACACCGCGTGGTCGTCTCGGCCCGGCATTCCGTATTGGACCCGCTCCCGGGACGACGGCGGTACCTGGAGCGAGCCGGTCCGGTTCCCGCCGCTGCCGGAGGGGGTGTGGGGATCTCCGGCGGAGCACTCCGGCGTATCGCGCAGCCAGCTCGTCGAGCTGGACGACGGCCGCATCCTGCTGCCCAGCAAGGCGACCGCGCAGCCGGACGGCGGCCAGCCGTTCTTCGGCATGCTGCGCGTGTCGCACGACGGCGGTGACACGTGGACGTACGGCGGCCGCATCGCCGAGGACGCGGTGGCCCACTTCAGCGAGCCGGCGATCTACCGCACGCCGGCAGGCCGTATCCTGGTACTGCTGCGCTGCCATCCGCGCCGGCCCCACGACACCCAGTCTCGGCTGGCGCTGGTCACCTCCGACGACGCCGGCGCCACTTGGTCGCCGTGGCGCTTCACGTCAATGAAGGGCTGTCCCGGGCACCTGTTGGGGCTACGCGACGGCCGTATCTTCGCCACCGTCGGCACCCGCTGGGAGGGCCAGCGCGGCTGTCTGGCGCGCGTGCTGGAGCCGGAGGGCGGCGACCTTGACGACGCTCCCGATATCCAGGTGCGCAGCGACTCGCGCGAAAGCGACTGCGGCTACCCGTGGGCGGTGCAGCTCCGCGACGGCCGTGTGCTGGTCGTCTACTACTACACCTACGCCGACGGCGGGCGCGGGATCGAAGGCTCGTTCCTGGAGGAGCGCCCGTAGCGCCGGCCGGCGCCCATGCACCAACTCGACCGCGATCAACCGGCGTTTCCGATTCCTGTGGTCGCAACTTCGTCGCGAAATCTGACCCAGGCAGCCAACTGCTCCAGGGAACCTCCCACCGGCAGGTTCTCCGCAAGCTGCCTGCGGAAACTGCCGAAGTCAGACTCGAACCTCTGCCGGCGTCGAGTTCCACGAGGCGCTCCAGCCTTCCGCAGAACGTCTCTCAACATTTGCTTGGGGTCCGAAACGTCTTCCAGTTCATGGGGGGGCGGCAGATCGAGCGGTTCCGTGCCGCGCGGCCGTCCTGCCACCCTGCGTATCGCGGCTTCATCGGCCAGTAGCCACGCTTCCATCATCCGCACCGGCACTACACCGACCCATCGTCCGCCGTACTCCGCGGCAGACAACCCGTTCCTGATCTCATCGTATCTCGCATCGGCTCCCGCTCTATCGGCATCACGATGAACGAACAGCAAGTTCACGCCGTGATGATACCGGAGCCCCAGGCGTATCTTGTCTCTCACACGGTGGCCGCGATACGACGCACTCCCGTCGGCTTCCGACGCGCCGCAAGCGATGAGCAGTGCCTGAATGTGATGGACCAGGGCGGTGTCGGATGAGCCTTCGCAGATCAACAGGAACCGTATTCTCATTTACGCGGTCCAAACCCTTCAGGCCCCAAGTCTTCCGGCCGGAACTGGAGCGTGAGTTGAGCACCGTCCGGCGGAGTCAGATAGGACTGCAATTCGATCTTACCTACACCAGAAGTACCGGTATCATCGTTCGGGTTCGCACGATCCCGCCACGAGCCGCGCATGGGATAGCACTTCAGTGGCCACATGGCGGTGCCGGCCGGTGATCGAACGGCGGGATTCTTTGCCAGAACGATTTCTTCCCTGTTCTGTAGCTGCACGAAGTAGGGCGAGTGGGTAGCGACGATCACTTGCCGCAGCGGGTTGTCGGCCGCCACCGGCTCGTCCGGGTCGACCGCGATGTCGTGCAGCAATTGATTCATCGCCGCCAGCCTCTCCGGATGGATGCCGTTTTCGGGCTCCTCCATACAATACACGCCGGCGTCGGTCGCTTCGGAGATGGCGGTCAGGGCCAGGAACCTCAGCGTCCCGTCGGAAATCGAATTCGCGCGCAGGCGTACGCCGCCGCGTTCTTCGAGCTCCAGGGAATAGAGCTGGCGTACTTCGTCGCTCACCGCTCGAACCGCTCGTACCGGCACGAGGCGGGACAGCGTGTTGGCGATCCGGCTCAGGATGTCGTCGTGCGGGTCGTCCGAGTTCTGGGACAGGGAAGCTCGGCTGGCCAGATGGTGCAGGGTGACGGGGATATGTCCACCGTCGGCAGTGATGCCCGGTTCGTCGGTGAACTTGTCAGGCCTCCGCATCGCCGAGGGTTCCAGCGCCAGGATGCGCCACCGCTGCATTTCCCGGCGTGCCGCCAGGATCGTCGGCGTGGCCGCCGTATTCTCGGTCCCGATGATCGTTCGGGGAGCGCGTTCGGCGGGCGCGGCGGGCCGTGCCCTTCCGGAGGAGCCGCCGTCTTGATGGACGACGATGGTCGCGTCGCGCGTGGAAATATAGCCGGATCCTCGCCGCTTGTTGAAGATGACGCTGCTCCGAAACTTCTGTTTGTCGTTGTACGGAAAACGCAGCTTTCGAGCGGCCTGGCCGGACGGGATGTGGCGCAGGTCTTCGCGCTCCAGAACGAGCCCGCCGAACGGCCCGGCGGACGGGGATGGCGGTTCGCGCCGGAACGCGACTTCGTACCGCAGGAACGTCGACGAAGACTCTCCCGGCCGGCCGAAGTCGTCGACGACGCTTCGATCCACGATCATCTCGGCGGCCAACCTGATACGGTTGGTCGCGTTGCCATTGGCGGAGAAGAACAGGTCACCGATTTCCCCGGTGTCCTGTTCGGAGCTCCGAATCAGCAGTGCGGAATGATTGATGGTGTGATCGGTCAATAACGACAGGAACCGGATGGCGTCGAAGATGTTGGACTTGCCGACGCCGTTGACACCGGCGATGCACGTATACGGTCCAAGATCGAGGGAAAAATCGACCAGATTCTTGAAGCCGTCTACTTCAAGGCGGGTCAGCATGGATATTCCGGTCGAGCGCGGGCACGATGAACGCCTCGACCTCTTCGACGACGATGCTCTCGGTCGCTTCGGGGTCGCTTGCGGTGAGCGTGAGGCCGAGTCGGTTGTCACCTCGGATGCACAGGTCGGCGGTGAGCGGGAACCAGCAGGTGGTGAAAGGCCGTTTCTCGCGCGTCATGGACCGCCGGGCGAATTCGTGCGGGGTGTCGTCCGGTCGCAGGTCCGCGCGAATCTCGTCGTCGCGACGCTTGAGGCCCTTGGCCGGGACCGGCCGTCCGTTGAGGGAGATCGCGAGCCGGTCGGCCCTGGTCAGGTGATACGCGCGGAACAGGAGCTGGGCGCTGGCGATGCCGTCGAAGTCCTCGTACAGGCGGAAGGTGTACGTCGCTTCGCCGCCCGGCCGGTCGATCACGGCGCGCTGCGCCTTGACCGCTCCGGTAGAGGTGCGGTCATCGCCGAAACCGCTGAACCCGCCCCAGGTAGCGTCGAATACGTAATGCCTGCGCCCGCCGAGCGCACGCTCGCCGGAACGAACGTGGTGCGTGTCGTGCAGCGCCAGCGGGTAGAAGGGGGCATGCGCTCCGCCGCCGCCGTGCATCACCTCGAAGTGGTTGTACAGCGACACGCCGCCGGCGCCCTGCGCGTACATGGTGTGGGCCAGCGCTCGCTGCTGATCCTGATCGAACGGCTGCTGGCCGGCCCGCCGGCGGGCGATGACGCTGGTCCACGGCATGATCGACGGATAGAGCCGGCACCGGGTGCCGGCGATCAGGCCCGCCCACTCATCGTAGGGCAGATTGAACTCGGCATACATGGTGTCTGCCGGGCTGAGGTAGTCGACCAGCTCATCCTGCGCCCACGCCGACACGTCCAGGCCGAGGTCCTGGCACTCGTCGATGGTGGCGAACACGCGCGCGCCCAGGAACAACCGCTCGGCCGCGCCGCGTCGCTGTCCCGCGGCATCGAGCATCGAACGAATGCGGCCGACCAGATCGGTCATCCTGTGCCGGCGATCGCGTCCGGTTCCGGGCGGAAAGTAGCGATGGTCGCGGTAGCAGAGCTCGATGCCGTCGACGTCGAAGGTGTCCACCAGCCGGGTGATCACGCTCAGCAGGAAGGCGCGCACCGCCTCGTGACTGAAGTCGAGCGGGGTGGATTCGGCGTACAGCGCGCCGGGCGGCGTTTCCTGAAGCTGCAGGTGAGGGTGGTCGACGATGAAGTCGGCGCCGGCGCCCACCCCTTGGGCCGTGGAGACGGCGCCGTGGTTGTCGTTCATGCGGAATCCGGCGCCGAACCGGACGCCGCGCCTGCCGCACTGGTCCAGCAGGATTCCCAGAGGCTGCCGGCCGTCGTCGAGCAATGGCAGGAACCGCCGGTGCTGAGGTCTGGCGTCGTAGTCGAAGCCTTCGGTGCGCCAGTAGGTGGTCCAGCCCTGGGCATATGCCTCCTGAATGAACAGGTCGATGCCGGCCGCGGCCACCTCGTCGATCCACTCGCGCAGCGACGCCTCGGTGACCGGATCGGGGAGGTAGCGGCTGGCGATGCTGGAGGGGTCGCTGACGTAGATGACAGGCATGTCGCTCAGCGTAGAACTCTTGCATGCCGGCGACAATCGTAGGACGCTGGCTCTCTGCGGAGGAGGCGGCGGATGACTGGACTGCGCGAAGTGTCGTTGGTGGATCGGATCGAGACCACCCCGGTCGTCACCACCGGCCACCGGTGGCCGTGCGGGAAGGAGGAGATTCCGCAGTCGGTGGAGGAGTACTTCCTGATGTATCCGCAATGCCGGAGTGACCCGCGGCGCGCCTCCTACGGCTCGGTCACCGATCCCGTGCCGCCGTTCTCCCGCGGCGGCGGCCTGATTCCGGTCCTGCTGAGGATGGACGACGGCCGGCTTGCCTGCCTCACGCGCACCGGCGCGCCGCACGTAGGAACCGGCAGCGAGATCAGCATCTCCTTCTCGTCGGACCGCGGCGTCTCCTGGTCCGACTATCGGCTGGTGGCGCGCGGCGAGCCCGACGATGACCTGGACTACCGCGATCACTCCCTGGGACAGGCGGCCGACGGCACGCTGGTGGCGGTGTACGGCATCCTGTTCGGCGGCGTGGAGACCTCACGCGTGGCCGACACCGACCCGCGGGCCCGCCGCGAGCAGCACATGGAGGTGGTGCGTTCGACGGACGGCGGGGCCACCTGGTCGGAGCCCGGGTTGATCGACATGCCGGGACCGGGGCTGTTCGTCCGCCCGCACGGACAGATGGCGCGGCTTGCGGACGGCACGCTGGTGTTCATGGCGCGCGGCCATCAGAGCGACGAGATACACCAGGCGGACCCCTCCGCCCACGAGCGGGTGAACTTCCTGTACCGGTCGCCGGACGGCGGACTGACCTGGGAGGCGCCGACCGAAATCCGCAGCGGCTGGAGCGAGACCGGATTCCTGCCGCTGACCGACGATCGCTGGGTCGCCTGGGTGCGCCACAATCACCAGCCGAACCGGATCGCCTATTCCGAGGACGGCGGCAGGACCTGGACGCGCTGGGAACCGGGCTCCCTGAGCGCCGGCGCACCGCCCGCGCGACTCCGCAGCCTGCGCAGGATCGGGCATTGGAGGATGGTCAACGGCAAGCCGCAGAAACCCTCTCCGGGCAGCGTCGTGCGCCTCGCCAACGGCATCGTGCTGATCACCTACGGCTATCGCGCCTATCCGTTCGGGGTGCGCGCCATTGTCAGCCGCGACGGCGGTGAGCGCTTCGATCTGCGCACCGAGTACGTCATTTCCGACTCGGCGTTCAGTTGGGACTGCGGCTACCCGAGCACCGTCTGCCATGACGACGGGCTGGTGGTCACCACCGCGTACTCGCTGCTCGACCTGGACCACCAGGACTGGGGCACCTGCTGCCTCGCCTACCGCTACTCTCAGGATCTGTTCGCGGCCTGAACGCCGTCGATGGGAGCGAAGTGCCGATCGGCGCGCTAATCCTCTTCCAGAATCGCGCCTTCGATGCCGCGCAGGTCGTCATCGAAGTGGTGCCAGTACGCGACCAGCACCCGCCCGTCGCTCAGCTCCACCGACCAGGGATAACCGCAGTCCGGGCTGCGCGCATCGTCGCGGATGATGATCTCGGGCGCGGTGTCCACGTCCTCACCCTCCGCATCGAGGACGCGCGCCGAGCAGCCGCGACGGCCGGGCCAGCGCGTGCCGACGGTGAGGAAGATGCGCCCGTCGCGCAGCCCGAGCAGGTGCGCCGGGCTGCCGTGGATGGTCGTCGGCCGCCACTTCGACCAGGTGCGGCCGTCGTCGTCGGAATGGACCAGGGCCAGGAAGCGGCCCTCGAAGTTGGGATCGGTGACGTGCGGTCCCGTGCATCCCTGCCGGCGGACGACGTCCGCTCCCAGGGAACCGGGATGGCACCGGTACAACACCAGGATGCGTCCCGTGGGGGTGCGGTGGATGGTCGGCTCGCTGAAGTGGGCGATCGGATCCTCGCAGATGCGGCCGCCGTATTCCCACGTCTCGCCCATGTCCCTGGAGACCCGCAGCATGCCGAAGTAGCGGAACTCATCGGTGACGTCGGTGGCCTTGCTCGGCAGGAACAGGCGGCCGTCCGGCATCGCCAGCAGCCCGCTGCGGCTCACGCCGGTGTGACTGGCCGGATGGCCGTTGACCGCATCGGGGAGCGGTGGAAACCGGACCGGATTGGTCCAGGTGTACCCGTCGTCGGTGGACCGCACCCAGAACGGCATGCCGAACCGCACGGTCCAGTCGCGGCCGTGCGCCTTCGATCCTTCCGCCGGCACCAGCTCGGTGCAGGATGCGTGCAGGAACATGCTGCCGTCCGGCAGCGTGTGGCAGCTCCGGTCCATCACGCCGCCCAGCGGGTCGATGGTCACCAGGTACGGATCGCTCCAGGTCCGCCCTTCGTCGCTGGAACGGCACGCCTGCACGTTGAACAGCGGATGATTGTGATTGGCGACGCCGAGATGGGTGGCGCGCTGGAACGTCACCAGCAGATCGCCGCCGGGAGTCCGGTTCACGTTGGGCGCGAGCGCGTAGAAGCCATCCTCCCGGTAGATGGTCATCCGATCGGTCACCTTCCAACTCATGGTCCGGGAATGATACGGGAAGCGCGCGGCGCGCGCATCAGTCGGGCGGTGCCGGCGATCCGAGCGCGGCCAGGGAGCGGCTGACGATCGAGGCGCTCGCCGTCGCTTCCGCCGTGACGACCTCGGTTGCGCCGGCGGCGCGCAACGGGCGCCGGTCGAGTTCGTACGGGGCGCGGGCGATGACGTCGACGTCGGGAGCCGCCGTGCGAATCCGGCGCACCGCCAGCTCGGTGGCGCGGGTGTCGTTGATGGTCAAGACCACCAGCCGCGCCTCCCGGCAGCCGAGTTCGTCCAGCACCTCCTTTTGCGTCACGTCGCCCAGCACCGCCCGGTCGCCGATGGCCCGCGCCGCTCGAACGTTGTCCGGGTTGGCGTCGATGGCGATGTAGGCGAAGCCGGCCGCCCGGACGGCCCGGCAGACCTCACGGCCGGCGAGTCCATATCCGGCGACGATCACGTGGTCGCTGTGCGGCTCCTGAGCGTCGATGCCGGGCGGCTCGGCGCGCAGCAGCCGGTTCAGCCACGGGACGCGCGCCGCGCCGCCGGCCAGGTGGGGGCCGCAGGCGATGACCAGTGGCGTGAGCAGCATCGACAGGATGATCGCCACCATGAGGTTCTGGGAGAGCGATGCGCCGAGCAGCCCGGTTCCCGAAGCGACGTTGAGCAGCACGAACGAGAACTCCCCGACCTGACAGAGCGCCGCCGCCGACAGGATGCCGACCCGGAGCGGCAGCCGCAGGACGAGCGCGGTCACCAGAATCACCGCGAACTTGCCGGCGAGGATGGCGCCGAGCAGCCCGGCGGTCGACATGAGCTGCCCGACCACGTCGGAAAGGTCGAGCAGCATGCCGACCGAGACGAAGAAGAGGCTGGCGAGTATGTCGCGGGCCGGAATCAGGTCCGCCATCGCCTGGTGGCGGAACTCGCTCCCCGCGACGATCAGCCCGGCCAGGAACGCCCCCAGCGCCAGCGAGATGCCGGCCAGCGACAGCGCCCACGTCGTTCCGAAGCAGACCAGAAAGACGGTCAGAATGAACAGCTCGCGCTCCCTGGTCTTCGCCACGAAGGCGAGCAGGCGCGGCACCACGAAGCTGGCCGCCACCAGCACGCCGGCAAGGATGACGACCGCCGTGCCGATCGCCAGCAGGATCTCCCGTGTGGAACTGCCGCCGCCGCCCAGCAAGGGCACCGCCAGGATCATCGGCACCACGCACAGGTCCTGGAACACCAGGATGCCGACCGCAAGGCGGCCGTGCGGGGCGTCCAGTTCGCCGCGCGCGGACAGCGCGCGCAGCACCACGGCCGTGCTGGAGACCGCGACGACGCATCCCAGAAAGACCGCCGTGCCGGGCGCCAGCCCGAATGCCCGGGCCAGCGCGGCCGCGCACGCCAGCGTGACCGCGACCTGAATGCCGCCGCCAAGGAGCACGGCCTTCCACAGGCGCCGCAGGCGGTCGACCGCCAGCTCCAGTCCGATGCCGAAGAGCAGAAGCACGACGCCGACTTCGGCCAGAAGCTCGACCTGATGGGTATCGTCGACCAGGCCGAGCGCCGTGGGACCGGCCAGCACGCCGGTCAGGATGAACCCCGCGATCGACGGCACGCCGACGCGGCGCAGCAGCGCCACCACCACCACGGCCGCCCCCAGCACGATGACGAGTTCCCTGAGGAAATCCGGCTCATTCACGCGCCGATCCTCGCCAGCGCGGCGGCGCCGTCAGGCGGTCACGACGTCGGCTCCAGGCGGAAGATCGAGCCGCCATCGGCCGCTCCCCGCGCTCCGTCGCCGCCGAGGCGGGCGTCCTCCAGCAGCCACAGCATCCCGTCCGGCCCCTGCCGGACGTCCCGGACGCGGCCGACGCGGTCCTGCAGGAGCACCTCCTGCGCGACGGCCCGCTCGCCGTCGAGCCGCACGCGGCGCAGGTGCCGGCCGGCCAGCGCGCCGGCGAACAGGTCGCCCTGCCAGCCGGGGAAGCGGTCGCCGTCGTAGAAGGTCATGCCCGACGGGGCGATCGACGGCGTCCAGTGCAGGACCGGCTGCGCCATGCCGGGAGCGGCGGTGCCGGTGCCGATCGGCGCGCCGCTATAAAAGGTGCCGTAGGTGATCACCGGCCAGCCGTAGTTCACGCCGGCCTCGATCACGTTGATTTCATCGCCGCCCCGCGGCCCGTGCTCGTGCGACCACAGGCGGCCGGTGACCGGGTGCACCGCCAGCCCCTGCGGGTTGCGGTGCCCGAAGGAGTAGACCTCGGCGGCTCCTTCACCCCCGGCGAACGGGTTGTCGGGCGGCGCGGTGCCGTCGTCGCGCAGGCGGATGATGGTGCCCGCGTGGTCGGCCGGATCCTGGGCGCGGTGCCGCTCGCCCCGCGCGCCTAAGGATGCGTACAGCATGCCGTCGGCGCCGAACGCCAGGCGCGAACCGAAGTGGAGGCGGGAGCCCGACGGCCGGTTCATGGTGAACAGCACCTCGACCGCTTCGAGTCCGGAGTCGGTGAGACGGCCGCGGGCGATACTGGTCGCATATCGCCCGCTGCGGCCGGCGACGTAGGAGAGGTAGACCAGCCGGTTCTCGGCGAACTCTGGATGCAGCGCCACGTCCAGCAGGCCGCCATTGCCCACCGCGGCGACCCGCGGCGCGCCGGACAGGGTGCGCCGCGCGCCGGTCCGCGTATCGAGGCGCAGCAGACTGCCGGGGCGTTCGCTGACCAGCGCGTTGCCGTCGGGCAGGAAGGCGATCGACCAGGGGTGGTCCAGGCCGTCCGCCACGCGCACCACCCGGAACGTTTCGGCCTCCGATTCGACCCGCTCGGCGACCACGGCCGGCTCCGCGCCGGCTCCGAGCGCGACCAGTAGAGCGACCAGGAGCGCCGTCAGAGCGGCGGCGCCGGCGCGCGTCATCCGCCCGCCTCCGCGAATGGAAAGATGTCGCCGCCCGCCAGCGCGCGGTAATCGGCGGCCGGCATGACGATCGAATCGGTCAGCGATCCGGCGTTGAAGGCAATGCGGTCGTTGGCCAGCACCGACGGGTCCACGTGCAGCGGCAGCGGCAGGATCGGCTCGCCGAACGGCGGCACGCTGCCGGGGATCAGCCCGGTGAGCGCCAGCAGCTCCTGCGCGCTGGCGAAGCGGATGCGGCGCGTGTCGAACCGGTCGCGCACGGCCGTGGAGTCGAGTCTGAGCGCCGCGCTCAGCACGAACAACCGGAACCGGTCGCCGAGCTTGACCACCAGCGCCTTGCCGCCGATCGACAACGGCTCGCCGCGCACGCGCGCCGCCTGCTCGGAGGTCCGCACCGCCTCGTGGTGGACGTGGCGGTAGTCGACCCCCGCCTCATCCAGCAGCGTCCGAATCCGTTCCAGGACGCTCATCGCCGGCGTGCGATCGTGCGGTTCGTTCAAAGCCGTTCGAAGACGAAGGCGCCCACGGCGGGCTTGCCGGCGGAGAAATCGGTGTCGTCCGGGTCGCTGGTCAACGCGGTGATCGGCTCGGCCGGGTCGGAGTCGGCGTTGGCGGCGGTGAACACCGCGCCGTCGTCCGTGCCGGCGTCGTAGACGGAGAGCGGCACTTTCACGCGCGCCTTCCAGGCTCCGTTCTCCATCAGCGGCAGCGCCGATACGCCCACGAACCAGTCGGGACTCGGCGCCAGCATGCTGACCAGCGTCACGAACGGATGCGAGGAGACGGCGTCGAACGTCAGACTGACGGTCGACGGGGAGGTCGACAGCCCGCCGCCGGAAAGCCGGGAGTGCGCGGAGCCGTCCGCGATGAGTCGATCTATCTCGCTCAGCAACCGGTCCTTGCCGCCCGTCTCCGCCATCAGCTCCATGCCGCCGGAGGCGGCCTCGCCGGACTGCCAGATGCGTAGGTCCCCGTCGTGCGTGGCGCCCACCAGACCGGAGAAGTGAGGATTGCTCGGAAAGTTCCGCGGGTGGGTCTCCGCGCTCCAGGTGGCGGTGAAGGTGACCCGGTAGCGAGCGTCGGCCGGCGCCGGGGTCGCCGGAGCGCAGGCCGAGCAGAGGAACAGGGCGGCGCCCAGACTTGCCGCAAGAGACGCGATTCGCATGGCCGGAAGCATACCCGAACGCGCCCTCTTTGTGGACGGCGCAGGCTTGGCCGCCGCATAGTGGCCGGCGGAAGGATCGGATGGCGTCTGACCTGGAGCTCATCCCTGACGGCTACCGGAGCGAGGTGCGCCGGCTCACCGGCGCCGAGGCGCGCCTGGACGCCGAGGTCCGTTTCGACGACCGGCGCTTCGCCGGGCTGCGCGACTTCCGCACCATCCTGGAGTTGGCCGCCGTGCGTCTGGAGCTGGCCACGCTGGCGGTGGAGGGCGGGCGGGACGCCGAGCTGGCGCGCGGCAAGGCGCTGGCGGCGCTCCAGGCCCTCGATGACCTGCGGGGGCTGTCGCTCCCGGACGATCAGTTCGGCGTGATCCGCGGCTCGTCGGAGTTCGCCGCCGCGCAGGGGCAGCTCGAGCGCTTTCTGATGGCCGGCGGCGGCCCGCTGCTGGAGGACCGCGTCGCCGGCGCCGAACGGGTTCGCGCGCTGGCGCGGATCGTGGCGTCGGCGGTCAGCAAGCACGCGCACCGCGACGACACCTACCGCCCTCTGTTCAGGACCGAGAAGCTGCGCGAGCCGCTCCGCTCCCTGCTCAAGGCGCTGCTGCCGGTATCGGCGCGGGAGCACCAGGCCGAGCCGCCTTACGGCTTGGAGGAGGGCCAGGAGGAGGTCCGGCGCGCGCCGCGCATGACGGTGCCGCTGCCGCAGGCCGTTCACTACCTGTCCGAGGAGGTGCTGCCGGCCTACCGGGAGGCGCTCGAAGCCGATCCGGGCGACGCCGGCCTGCAGGCGTCGATCGCCGCTCTGGAGCAGCGCATCGAGCGCTTGCGGGCGGCGCGCGTCTATCCGCGCTCCACGCCGCTGCCGATCGAGCCGGCAGTGCAGACCGACACGCTGGTCGGTTTCACCGCCGACGGCGTGCCGCTGGTGACGCTCGGCATCGGCGTCGACGTCCGTTCCGGCACCAACCTGGACCGGATGCGGGAGCTGATCCAGTCGGAAGTGGTCCGGCGCTGCGCCGGCGGCGGGTTCGCCGCCGAGATCGACCGGGAATACCGGCGGCTGGCGCCGGCCGGCGGAAGGCGCGCATTCGGCACCGTCCCGCACAGCCTCCGCCTCGATCACCGCCGGTTGTTTCCGGCCCTGCGCCGCGCCTTTCCGGTGCTGCGCCACCTGGAGGACCGCGCAGAGCTCCACTCGCTGCTGGAGCACTGCCGCCGCTACGGCGAGGCGGCCACGCGCCGGCTGATCGAAATGGAGCTGCTGGCGCTGCCGGGCGCGGAACGGGGCGCCGCCGATCGGGCGTTGCGCGATCGGCGATGAGCGCGGCCGGCCGGTTCCGCATCGCCTTCCTCGACGGTGACCCGCCGCCGGCGGCGCGCCGTCGTCGTTCCCGCACCGGCGGGTCGACGCGGAGCGGCCGCGTCGAGCCGGTGCCGGACGTGTCCGACGTTACGAATCCGTAACGCGATGCCATTCCCTTCGTAAACCCGCCTGACGATTATCTTGAGTGACTATCTTGGGAAAGATGCAATGAAGAACGGAATCGACGCTCACCGGCCGTACGGCCGCTCCCTTCGCCGGGCGGCGCCGCTGGCGATCCTGAGCGCGCTCCTCGCTGCCTGCACGGTGGTGGACGGCGGTCAGCCCGCCGGTCGCGGTACCGCTGCTCAGGAGACCGGCGTTCAGGAGACTGGCGCTCAGGAGATTGGGTCGCCGGCGCGCGTGTCCGACACGACCGATGCATTGCTGACCCGCACCGTGTCTACGGAGTCAGCTACGAAGTCGGAGATGATGAATGCCGCGCTCGCCTTGCAACAGGTGTTCCGCGACGTGGCCGGCGCCTCGGTGCCCACGGTGGTGCAGATCGACACCAACCGCACCGCGAGCATCCCCCGCGGCTTCCAGTTCGAGCAACCCGGCGGCACCGGCTCCGGCGTGATCTACGACCGCAACCGCAATACCTATTACGTGCTCACCAACGGCCACGTGATCCTGAGTACCGACAACATCCGGTTGACCCTGCACGACGGGACCGAGGTCGTCGACGGCGTCCGCCTGATCGGCTCCGACCGCACCCGCGACATCGCGGTGCTGAGCTTCGATTGGCCGGAGCCGCTGGCGGTGGCGACGCTGGGCGATTCGGACGCTCTGGTGGTCGGCGACCAGGTGCTGGCGGTCGGCAGCCCCTTCGGATTTCAGTCGTCGGTGACCTCCGGGATCATCAGCGCCGTCGGGCGCGAGCAGGGACAGAACCCGTGGGCCGAGTACGTCCAGACCGACGCGTCGATCAATCCCGGCAATTCCGGGGGCGCGCTGGTGGCGCTGGACGGCACGGTCATCGGCATCAACACGTGGATCGCATCCAGGACCGGCAGCAACTCCGGTATCGGCTTCGCGCTGCCGATCAATACCGCCGTGCGCGTCGCCGACCAACTGCGCGGGGGCGGGGTGCGCTACGGTTATCTGGGGATCATGCCGACCGACGCCGGCGAGCCGGGCCGGCCGGTCGATGGAGCCCTGGTCTACAGCGTGGTCGCGCGTTCTCCCGCCGACCGCGCGGGGCTGCTCGCGGGCGACGTAATCGTCGCCATCGACGGCCGGCGGATCGCCGATAGAGGCGAGCTGATGCGCGCCGTGGCCGAGGCCGGTCCCGGCACCCGGTTGGCCCTGGTCGTCGAGCGTGACGGCGCGGAGCGCGACATCGGCGTGCGACTGGCCGAGCGGCCGGCAACGCAACAGTTCGGAGGGACGGACTGGCCGGGCATCCATGCCATCGAAAATCCTGCAGGGCAGGGCCTTGCGGTGCTGAACGTGTCGGAATCCGCGCCCGCGTGGCGCGCGGGTATACGCCCCGGAGACGTGATCACCCGCGTCGATAACCGCGTGGTCCGCGACGCCGACGCCCTCTACGATGCGCTGCGCGAGGCCGATTCGGCGCGGCTCACGGTGTTGCGCGCCGGCTCGGGCCGTTCACGAACCTTCACCGCCACGATAAGCCGCTGACCGTCCGGGCGTCCGGCAGCGGCCGCCGGTCAGTAGCCGAAGTCGGCGGCGACGCTCGACAGGCTGCGCGGCCCGGTGCGGATCAGCCGGCGCCCCTCGTCCGCGATCCACTCCAGCGCGTGCCACCAAGGCCGGCTGCGCGCCGTGGCCAGCTCCCGCATCTGGCGCACGCGCGGCAGGGCGATGCGCTCGAAGGCGGCCACCAGCCCTTCCCAGCTCGTGGCGGCGGTGAACGCCTCCTTGAAGTAGGCGCGGCCGCACATCGGCGCCGCCACCAAGTCGGCTACCAGCGCGTACTGGGCGGCGTACTGGGCAAAGTCGACCGCCGCGCTCAGCAGGAACAGCGGCCGCGGGCACGCCTGGGCGATCCGCTGGCAGGTCCGGCGGACCACCTCCGCGCCGGACGCGGGCTGCGCGTTGCCGGCGCCGTCCTCGACCCAGAGCAGCGGCATCTGCGTCTTGTAGAAGGCGCCGAACGAGCCGAAGTCCTCGGCGATCTGCACCAGCGCGTCCGGCAGCCGCGCGGCGAAGGCGGCGCGGTCCTCGTCCGGCTTCTGCAGCAGCAGCGTCTCCGAGAAGAGCGGTTTGCCCAACCGTTCGCACCGCTCGGCCACGCCGGCCAGCCAGTCGCGGTTGCGCTTCCAGCTCTCCGGGTGGTCGGGGTTGAGGTTGACCAGCGTCTTGAAGCCGTCGACCCACGCCACCGCCTCTTCGGGCGGCAGCTCCAGCACCGCCAGCTTGCCGGCGCCGCCGTCGACCGTCTGCGCGGCGGACGACTCCAGGCGGCCGATCAGGTAGGTGGCGCCCAGCTTCTCCCGGAAGCCGGGGGAGGTGTAGGCCAGGCGGTTGAACAGCGCCGCGCTGGCCGCCCCGCCGAGCGCCGCCGCGAACCGGTGCGCGGTGCGGCGCACGTCGTCGTCGCCGGCCGGCCGCGGCGCGTCCGTGTTGGCCAGAAAGGAGGTGAGCAGCGTCAGATAGGAGCCGTGCTGGTCGGAGGCGAACACGTCGAGCACGCCGCCGGGCGCCGCCGCCGCCAGACGTTCGAATGCGTCCTTGGAGATCGATAGCCCGTCCGCGTAGCGGGCCCAGGGTTCGTTCATGGCAGTAGTCCCCCTCATCGCTCGGTGATCAACAACACCTGCAGATCGCCTACGTTCGTGCGCGTCGGTCCCGTACGAAGCAGTCCGCCTGCGCGGTCGAAGAAGGTGTACGAGTCGTTGCGATCCAGGTAGTGACGGGGAGTCAATCCCAGCCGCCGGGCGATATCATACACCGCCGGGTCGGCGAAGGCACCGGTGGCGTCGGTCGGGCCGTCCGTGCCATCGGTGGAGGCGGCCAGGAAGTGGAGCCGGCCGCGTTCGGCGTGGCCGGCCGACTCGGTCAGGAACGCCAGGGCCATCTCCTGGTTGCGTCCGCCCCTGCCGTCGCCGCGCAGCGTGACGGTCGTCTCGCCGCCGCCGATCACGCAGCATGGGGCGGCCGCCGCCACGCCGTGGCGGGCGACGTCGGCGCCGATCGCCAGATAGACCTTGGCGACTTCACGCGCTTCACCGACGATCTGCGAGGAGAGCGCCAGGGTCGGCCAGCCCTGCGCCTGCGCCTCTGCGCGGGCGGCGGCGAGCGCGGCCCGGTTGCTTCCCAGCAGCACGTTGTGGACGCCGGCCAGCGCGCCGGCGCCCGGCTTGGGCGTCTCCGGGAGGCGGCCGTCGCGGCCGGCCTGAAGCAGGCGGCGGGCCGCCGCCGGCAGCGCCGCGGTCACCCCGTAGCGGTCGGTGATCGCCAGGGCGTCCGCGTAGGTGGTGGGGTCGGCGGCGGTCAGGCCGGAGGCGATCGTGTCCGGACGGTCGCCGACCACGTCGGACAGGATCAGGTTGAGGGAGCGGGCGGGATCGATCAGCGCCGCCAGCCGCCCGCCCTTCACCTGCGACAGGTGCTTGCGCACGCAGTTCATCTCCTGGATGGTGGCGCCGGAGGCGAGGAGCAGTTCCGTGACCCGGCGCTTGTCGTCCAGGTCGAGGCGAGGCGCCCGTCCGGCGGTGTCCAGGGGTGCGGCCAGCAGCGCCGACCCGCCGCCGGAGATCAGGCCGATCACCAGCGTGCCGGCGTCCGCCTCCCGGCAGTGCCGGATGATCGCGCGGGCGGCGCGGTGGCTCGCCTGGTCAGGGACCGGATGGCCGGCCTCGATCACCTCGATGCGGTCGAGCCGTTCGCCGTGGCCGGCCTTGGTGGCGATGGCGCCGCCGCCGATCCGGTCGCCCAACACCTCCTGCAACGCCAGCGCCATGCTCGCCGACGCCTTGCCGGCGCCGATGACGGCGATCCGCCGGACGCCGCGCAGGTCGACCTCGCCCTTCCAGCCTTTGACCCGCAGGACGTGGCCGGCGACCGACACGGCCGAGCGGATCAGCCGGTCCGGCCGCACCGGGTCGAGGCCGGCGCGGTAGATACGTTCCAGCGCCTCCCTCACCGGGCGCCCCGATCGATCCACGCGCGCAGCGCGTCGGCGGTGCTGGGAAAGGCGAGCTTCGCCCACGGGATGGCGGCCGGCTCGACCCAGGCGGCCGCCTCGCACTCCGGCCCGGCCGCCAGGGCGCCGCCGGTGACCGCCGCGGTGTAGACGATCAGCACCACCGTCACGTCCGCATAGGAGAAGACGCCGTGCAGCCCTTCGACGCGCACGCGCAGGCCGGTCTCCTCCCACGTCTCGCGGACGGCGGCTTGGTCGACCGGCTCGCCGCGGTCTACGTAGCCTCCCGGAAACGTCCACGTGCCGCGCGCCGGGCTGATCGCCCGCTTGACCAGGGCGATACGGCCCCGGTCGACGACGATGGCGCCGGCGGCGACCTTGGGGTCGAGGTAGACCACGGCCCCGCAGCGGTCGCACGCCGGCCGCGGCCGGCCGTCGACGCAGCGCGTGATCAGCGGCGCGGCGCACGCGGCGCAGAACCGCGTTGCCGGTCCGTGGACGTGGTCGGCCGTGTCAGCCATGGCGTCGTCCGGTCTACCCCATGACCGCCCTGCTGTCGAGCCGGTTTACGCGATCGCCGGCGAATCGCGTATGCTTCGACGGAGCTGACGACGGACCGTGAGCGCCGTTGACCATGGCTGACCACAGTTACTTCGCCAACCTGATCTGGCAGATCGCCGATCTGCTGCGCGGGCCGTACCGGCCGCCGCAGTACGAGCGCGTGATGCTGCCGATGACCGTGCTGCGCCGCTTCGACTGCGTGCTGGCCCCCACCAAGAGCAAGGTGCTGACCGAGTACCGGCGGCGCAAGGGCAGGCTGCGCGGCGAGGCCCTGGACCGCCGGCTCAATACGGTCGCCGGCCAGCGTTTCCACAACCATTCGGACCTGGACTTCGAGAAACTGCAGGGTGACCCCGACAACATCGCGCAACACTTGGTCAGCTACCTCCAGGGATTCTCGGCGGAGGTGCGCCGCATCTTCGAGTACTTCGAGTTCCAGACCGAGATCGAGAAGATGAACGACGCGAACATCCTCTACATGATCGTCTCGCAGTTCCGCTCGGTCGATCTGCACCCCGGAGCCGTGCCGAACCAGCAGATGGGCCTGATCTTCGAGAACCTGATCCGGCGCTTCAACGAGCTGGCCAACGAAACGGCGGGCGATCACTTCACCCCGCGCGAGGTGATCCGGCTGATGGTGAGCGTGCTGTTCATCCACGACGACGACCTGCTCGCCACGCCGGGCGTGGTGCGCAAGCTGCTCGACCCCGCCTGCGGCACGGGCGGCATGCTGGCCGAGGCGCAGAGCTATCTGCGCGACCATCATCCCGCGGCCCGGCTCTTCGTGTATGGACAAGACTATAACAAGCGCGCCTTCGCCACGGCGGCCTCCGACATGCTGATGAAGGAGGTGAGCCACAACGGCGCGGCCGACAACGTGCGGTTCGGCGACAGCCTCACCGAGGACCGGTTCGAAGATGAGAAGTTCGACTACTTCCTGACCAATCCCCCGTTCGGCGTCGACTGGAAACGGCAGCAGCGGGAGATCAAGCGCGAGCACGACCAACAGGGCTTCGCCGGCCGGTTCGGCGCCGGGCTGCCGCGCGTCAATGACGGATCGCTCCTGTTTCTGCAGCACATGGTTCACAAGTTCGAGCCGGTGCGCCCGGCCGAGCGCCGCTACGGCTCGCGGCTCGCCATAGTCTTCAGCGGCTCGCCGCTGTTCGCCGGCGGCGCCGGCTCCGGCGAAGCAAACATCCGCCGCTGGCTGATCGAGAACGACCGGCTGGAAGCGATCATCGCCCTGCCGGAGCAGATGTTCTACAACACCGGCATCGGCACCTACGTGTGGGTCGTCACCAACCGCAAGGAGGATCGGCGCAGGGGCATGATTCAGCTTCTCGACGCGCGCGAGCTCTGGACCGCCGGCGGCAGCCCGGAGAGCCGGCGCAGCCTCGGCGACAAGCGCCGCCACCTTGCCGACCACCAGATCGATCAGATCGTCCGGCTGTACGGCCGCTTCCAGCAAGACGAACGCTGCAAGATGTTCCGCAACAACGACTTCGGCTTCACGCGCGTTACCGTCGAGCGTCCCCTGCGCTTGCGCTTCCGGATGACGTTCGAACGCAAGGAGCAGTTTCTGGACGCCTGTCCCGAGCTGCTCGACGACGTGCTGGCCATCGACGAGGCCCTTGGCCCCGAACCGGTGAACGACTGGAACCCGGTGCGGCAGCGCATCGCCGGCCTTCTGCGCGAACGCCGGTCACGCTGGAAGGAACCGCAGCGCAAGCTGTTCCGCCAGGCGTTCACCGTGAAGGAACCCCAGGCAGAACCGGTCAGGAACGAGCGTGGCGGCGGCTTCGAGCCGGATCCCGCACTGCGCGACTTCGAGAACGTACCCCTCTCCGAAGACATAGATGCCTATTTCGACCGAGAAGTACTCCCGCACGTCCCCGACGCCTGGATCGACCGCACCAAGGACAAGATCGGCTACGAGATCAACTTCAACCGCCACTTCTACCGCTACACCCCGCCCCGCCCGCTGGAAGAGATCGACGCCGATCTGAAGCGTTCCGAAGCCGAGATCGTGCGCCTGCTCAGAGAGGTAACGACGTGATATATGTATTGTTCGGAGGAGACACGTCGTGCAGTTGACCAACGTCAGGATCCGCAACTATCGGTGTATCAGGGACATCAGTATCGACTTGGACGAGACCACCGTGCTGATCGGCGAAAACAACTCCGGCAAGACCGCGTTCCTCCATGCGATACGTGCTTGCCTCGGTGAGTTGCGATCACGAAGCGCCCGGTTGTTTCACGAGTATGACTACCATCTGCCGGATTACGAATCCTCTCCGGCTGATTCGGCGCCCATAGAGATCGAGCTGTCCTTCGTCGAACCGGAGCAAGGATCCTGGAATGACGACTTCATCCAGGCGGTAGATCATATTGCGGTCCTTGACAGTTCTGATCGTTATCGTATCAGATTTCGACTGAAATCCGGTTTCGATCAACAAACCGATGACTTCTCCGTCGAATGGGACTTTCTCGATGCCGGCGGAAACGCCCTCACCGGCTCTGCAAGAGCCGCCGCGCGGCTCAATGCGTTGCAAAGGATGGTACCGGTATTCTATTTGCCCGCGCTGCGCGAGGCGGCCGTTCACTTTGGACCGCGTGGCCGGTTCTGGCGCAATTTTCTTTCAGAATCCGGCATTCCGGAAGATGACCGCAAACGCTTCGAGCGGACGTTCTCGGAATTGAATGACGAACTCATCGCCACCCATAAGCCACTGAAGGACGTGCGATCGCGACTCGAGGACGCCCGGAAGGTAATGGACTTCGGAACCGGCGACGCCGTGGCCGTAGACGCACTGCCGACCAAGCTGTTCTCCCTCCTGTCCCGAACCCAAGTGAGCCTCAAGTCGCCGTCGGGCGCGAAGATTCCCGTTGACCGCCAGGGCGAAGGCACACAGAGTCTGGCCGTACTGCTGTTGTTCGGCGCGTTCTTGCGCAGCCAACAATTGGACCCTCTGGCGAATCCGATTACCGCTCTCGAAGAACCGGAGGCGCATCTGCACCCGTCAGCGATTCGCGCCTTGATGCAGGTGGTGGCGGACCTGCCGGGACAGAAGCTGGTATCGAGCCACAGCGGCGATCTCCTGGCGAGCGTAGACATTCGGTCGATCCGGCGCTTCGTTCGTTCGGATGGTAACATCAGCGTGCATCGAATTCGGCCTGACTCACTGACCTCGGATGAGGAAAGAAAGTTTGACTTCCACGTACGGCGGAGCCGCGGCGAGCTTCTGTTCGCGAGATGCTGGCTGCTCGTAGAGGGAGAGACGGAGACCGTACTGTTGTCAGGGGCGGCCGAAGCGCTCGATTATGACCTCGAGCGCGAGGGTGTCCGCTGTGTAGAGTTTGCTCAGACAGACGTCGGAATGCTGGTCAACGTTGCCGATCAATTGCGGATCGAGTGGTATTGCGTTGTTGATGACGACAAGGGCAAGAGCTACGCACGCAGCGTACGAAAGCAGCACGGCGACGATACGGATGCCCGCTTGGTCCTGCCGTACGCGAACGTCGAACGGTTTCTTTGTGAGAACGGTTTCGGTGACATCTACGTGTCCAGGATGTCCTCGCAGAAGTCTCAACCTTCCGCACCTGAGGGTACTGCGGAGTACTGGCAACAGGTCCTTGCGGCGTTGCCAAAGAAGAGTTACAGCAAACCCGGTGCGGCGTTGGATGCAGTGCTGAGGATGAAAGCGAAGGAGACGCCGGTCCCAGAACTGCTTCGGTCGATCCTCGACCGCGCGATCGAGTTGGCTCGGAAACGACCATGAAAGAACTGAACGGCTTGAACGAAAACCAGTCGAAGGCGGTAAACTGGGATCGGGGACCGCTGCTCGTTCTGGCCGGGCCCGGTTCGGGCAAGACTGCGGTGCTGACCCGACGCGTCGCCCGTCTGATTCATGAGTCGGCCGATGCTCGATTTCGAGTGCTTGGGTTGACGTTCACGACCAAGGCCGCGGACGAGATGAGGGAGCGGGTAGAGAGTCTGCTCGGTTCGAGTACCGGACGCGCCCGTATGGCCACGTTTCATTCCTTCTGTGCCGAGGTGCTCCGGCAGCACGGCAGCCACCTTGGGCTCCGGCCGGATTTCGAGATTCTCGCACGGGATGAGGATAGAGTTCGCGTACTCGATGAGGCGATCCGCAAGACCGATTCGCCAGACCTGCCGGCCGTCGAAGGAGCGGGTATCGTACGCATGATCGATCACCTGTTTCGCGAGGGCTACGACGGCGCGGAGACCACGGCGCCGCCGTTTACCGGTTCTCCCAAGAGGTGGATGCGTGCAGTCTACAATAACTATCTTGATGCGCTTGTCGCGGGCAACCACCTGGACTACGGAGCTCTTCTCGTGAGCTGCCTGCGGCTGTTTCGCGAACGACCCCGTATAGCACAGCATTATCGGATCGTCTATCGGTATATTTGCGTCGACGAGTATCAGGACACCAACAGATGTCAGGACCTGATCCTGAGGTGTCTCTGTCCGGTGAACCGGGCGAGTTTGTTCGTGGTCGCCGATGACGATCAGATCATCTACCAGTGGAACGGCGCCAGCCCGACGCGTCTCGAAGATCTGCGACGTGATTACGGGATGCAGGTTATCCAACTTCCCGAAAGCTACCGATGCCCCGTAGCGGTGATCGAGTTGGCGAATAGCCTGATCCGGTTCAACCTTGAGCGATCGTCCAACAGGGTACCGTTGACAGCCGCTGTTTCAGCATCCTGCTCCGACCCGGTTCGTGTTCATCGGTCTCGTAACGAGTCGTTGGAGGTGGCATGGGTAGCCGCTGATATTCGCAAACGGGCGTTTCCTCCCGGGCACAGCGCCGTGTTGGCGCGGAGTACCAAGCTTCTCGAGTCGGCCGCCAGCGCGCTGGAGGAAGCCGGTTTGGTTGCCTACCTTCGTAAGCCGAAACATGAGCTGGAGTCAGCGCCATCGCGCTTCCTGTGCGCGGCGTTACGCTTGGCGATCGGACCGCGCGAGATCGGCCAGATGCGAATCATGTGCAAGGCATTCTTCGACCTGACGGGAATCGACGTGCGCGTGGAACGGATCGAGGCGGAGGGCGATGCCCATGGCGGCTCGCTATTGCGGGGATTTCTCGAGGCCGCCAAGGCGGATCCGAGAGCTGAGGATGCATCGGTCGTGCTCGACGCGCTACGCGACAAACTCGTGGATCGCCTGCAATACGTCGAGTTCGCCAACGCCGTGTTCGATTGGTACCAGGAAGGCGGAGCCGAGGACGAAGCGGCCGCGGAGTTCGCTATATGGACGGAGCTCACTCACAAGGTATCGCGAGACCTCGGCGAGGCCCCGCCACTGAGCAGATTCATGCAGGAGATGGACCTCCGGCCCAAGGTAGCGTCACCGGTTCGGGATGCCGTTCAGTGCCTGACGATTCACTCGGCGAAGGGCCGGGAGTTTCGTCACGTCTACCTGATAGGGCTTGCCGAGGACCAGTTGCCTTCGTATCACGCCACGAAGGCCGGCGCGAATGCGCGGGTGCTTGAGGAGGAACGCCGCAACTGCTTCGTGGCGATCACCAGGACGCAGGCGACCCTTACTCTGACGTACGCGGACTCCTACTTCGGTTGGCCGAAAGAGCCATCTCGGTTTCTTCGTCAGATGGGCCTCATACTGCCCCAGGAGTAACGATGGAGACCATTCCCCGCTTCGGCAGGCCGCTCTACGATGATGTGGCCGGCAAGCCTTCGAAGCCGGTGATGCCCTCGGCGGGCGCTACGTCGCCACGCTGATCGATTTCGACTCGATCGGCGGCCCGCAATCGCTACCTGCGGGCTTCTCCCCGATATCGGCACTCTGCTGCCGGGTAGAATATAGACATCATGGTCGTTGAGTTCAGCAGTCGATGGAACCTGATGCCGATTCGTGCGGTGGTAACGTCCTACGGTGTCAGCAACGTCGATAAAGTGGTGGCGAGTGGCGAGACGCCCGTTCGTCTATGCAACTATAGCGATGTCTACAACAATGAATTCATTTCTTCCCGTATGGAGTTTATGCAAGCCACGGCATCGGAAGACGAAATAGCAAGGTTTTCCCTTACCGTAGACGACGTCGTAATCACCAAGGACTCGGAGTCGTGGGACGACATTGGAGTACCGGCATTGGTCGTCGAGTCGTCGACGGAGTTGGTATGTGGTTATCACTTGGCTCTGCTGCGTCCAAATAGGCAGATTGTCCTCGGAGCGTTCTTATTCAGATGCCTTCAAGCGCGGCCTGTTCAAGCGCAGTTGGAACTTGCGGCTAACGGGATAACGCGCTTCGGAATACCAAAGTCCTCGATCGGCGCGACACTCGTACCGGTGCCACCAATTTGGAAACAACAGGCCATCGGAGACTACCTTGACCGGGAGACGGCTCGGCTGGATGCGCTGGTGGCGGAGAAGAAGCGGTTGCTGAGGCTGCTGGTCGAGAAGCGCCAGGCGCTTATCATTCACACTGTGTTGCGTGGGTTGAATCCGCGAGCTCCGCTTCGTGACAGCGGCATCCCATGGATAGGCAGGCTACCTGCGCACTGGCAGATATGGAAGCTGAGCCATGTCGCCTCCGTCGGGAACGGATCGACGCCGAATCGGGGGCAGCCGGAGTATTGGCAGGACGGCGATATTCCGTGGCTCAATAGCAGCGTTGTGAACCAAGGAGAGGTCACCGGGGCGGAGCAGTTCGTTACGAATCTTGCCGTCCGTGAGTGTCACTTGCCTCTCGTAAGGAGCGGGTCTGTCGTCGTGGCTATTACTGGCCAGGGAAAGACGCGCGGACGCGCTGCGGTTCTTTCGATAGACTCCACAATAAACCAACATCTCGCGTTCATCAGCCCAGATAATGGTCGCCTCTCTTCGTGGTACTTGAAGTGGACGCTTTCGGCCGCCTACGATTACCTTAGAAACATCAGCGACGATGTCGGAGGCACGAAAGGTGCGCTGACATGCGAGCAACTGTCTAGCCTTCGTGTGCCGGTTCCGCCGGAAGCCGAGCAGCAGGAGATCGTGATGGAGATAGCATCGCGCATACGGGTGATCGACGATCTGGCGGCTGCGACTAAACGCAGCGTTGCCGTTCTCAGGGAGCGGCGCTCAGCTCTGATCGGTTCCGCTGTCACCGGGCAACTCAAAGTGGACGATGCAACATGACGGTCACTGATCTCAAGCTGGCAAACGTCCGATCTATCACGATGGCGGAGTTGAGCTTTCAACCTGGGTTCAACTTGGTCGTGGGGGACAACGGCGCTGGCAAGACGACCGTTCTCGAAGCACTGGCGGTTTGCATTTCGGAATTCGTACGCAGCCGACAGGCCTTGACCGCGCCGCTGATCCTCGATCCTTACGTGCAGGTCGCGATCTGGTGGCTGGCGCGCAAGCCGTGACGGCGGTGATGCCACGGACCGGCGAGGCGGCGTTCGAGACGGTGATCGAAGCGCACCTGCTGGGGAACGGCTACGTGTCGATCCCGGGCAACGCCTTCGACCGGGAGCGCGCCATCTTCCCGGATACGACGCTCGACTTCATCCGCGCGACGCAGCCCAGGGAGTGGGCCCGGCTCGAAGCGCTGCTGGGGGCGCAGACCGGGGCGCAGATCCTGACCGATCTGTGCAAGTGGATGGACGCGCACGGAGCCTTGGCGACGCTCCGGCACGGGTTCAAGTGCTACGGCAGGACCTTGCACGTGGCGTTCTTCAAGGCGGCGCACGAGTTGAACCCGGAGCTGGAGGCGCGCTACGCCGCCACCCGCGCCGGCATCACGCGCCAGCTTCGCTTCTCGCCGCACTCGGAGCAATCGCTCGACGTGACGCTGAGCGTCAACGGGATACCGGTCGCCACCCTGGAACTGAAGAACCCGCTCACCGGGCAGACGGTCGAGGACGCCCGCCGGCAGTACCGCAAGGACCGCGACCCGCGTGCGCCGATCTTCGCCTTCAAGCGGCGCACCCTGGTCCACTTCGCCGCGGACACCGAATCGGTGCTCATGACGACGCGGCTCGCCGGCGACGCCACTCGCTTCCTGCCCTTCGACCGGGGACGCGCCGGCGGCGCCGGCAATCCACCCGATCCGAACGGGCGCGGCTACCGCACCGCGTACCTGTGGGAGGAGGTGCTGCAGCGTGACAGCCTGCTCGACCTGCTGGCGCGCTTCGTCCACCTGCAGGTGGCGGAGAAGCGCGACGACCGGGGGCGCAAGGTGAAGGTGGAGACGATGATCTTCCCCCGCTACCACCAGCTCGAAGCGGTGCGCCTCCTGGTCGGCGCTGCGCGCCGCGAAGGCGCCGGTCACAACGCCCTGGTCGAGCACTCGGCGGGCAGCGGCAAGAGCAATACCATCGCCTGGCTCGCGCATCGTCTGGCTTCGCTGCACGACGCGGACAACGCCCGCGTGTTCGACAGCGTGATCGTCGTGACCGATCGCGTCGTGCTCGATCAGCAACTGCAGGATTCCATCTACCAGTTCGAGCACAAGCGCGGCGTCGTGCGCAAGATCGACGAGGATTCTCGCCAGCTCGCGGAGGCGCTGGAGCACGCGGTTCCGGTCATCATCACCACGCTGCAGAAGTTCCCCTTCGTGTCCCGCCAGCTTCTCAGAATCGCCGAGGAACGGGGGGCCGACGCGACCGGCGTGCTGCCGACCCGGCGCTGCGCCGTGATCATCGACGAAGCGCACAGCTCGCAGGGAGGCGAGACCGCGACCGCGCTCAAGGAGGTGCTGGGTGGCGAGGGACTGCGCGCGCAAGCGAGCGCGCGCGCGGCCGAAGAGGGCCTGGAAGGCGAGCACGTGCAGGCGCTGTTCCTCAGCATGGCCAAGCGCGGCCGGCAGCCCAACCTGAGCTTCTTCGCCTTCACGGCGACGCCGAAGCACAAGACGCTCAAGGTCTTCGGCCGCGGCGGCGCGCCCGCGCACCGCTACACCATGCGCCAAGCGATCGAGGAGGGGTTCATCCTCGACGTGCTGCAGCACTACACCACCTATGCCACCTACTACTGGCTGCTCAAGGAGTGCGCGGACGATCCCCACGTGGAGCGCAAGAACGCGGCCAAGACGCTGGCCCGCTTTCTGCGGCTGCACCCGCACAATATCGCGCAGAAGACCGAGATCATGGTCGAGCACTTCAACGCCGTGACCCGCCACAAGATCGGCGGTCGCGCCAAGGCGATGGTGGTCACCGGATCGCGGCTGGAGGCGGTGCGCTTCAAGCAGAGCTTCGACCGCTACATCCAGCGCAAGGGCTATCCGATCAAGTCGCTGGTCGCGTTCTCGGGCGTCGTCGAAGACGACCAGGTCACCGGTGTCACCTATACCGAGGAACAGATGAACGCCGGCGTGCGGGCGAAGGAGCTGCCGGAGCACTTCGCCACGCCCGAGTATCAGGTGCTGCTGGTCGCCGAGAAGTACCAGACCGGCTTCGATCAGCCGCTGCTGCACACGATGTACGTCGACAAGCGGCTCGCCGGCATCCAGGCGGTGCAGACGTTGTCCCGGCTCAATCGCACCCACGCTCTCAAGGAAGACACCTTCGTCCTCGACTTCGTCAACGACCGCGACGAGATCCGCGAAGCCTTCGCAACCTGCTACGAAGGCGCCGAGATGGGCGCCGCAGTCGATCCCGCCCGGATGTACGCGATCAAGGGCGAGCTGGATGCGTCCGGCGTGTACCTGGCCGAGGAAGTCGAACGGTTCTGCACTGTGTACTTCAAGCCCAGGCAGCGCCAGAGCGCGGCGGATCATCGGGCGATGAACGCCGCGTTGGATCCGGCGGTGTCGCGTTTCGCCGCGCTCCTGAAGGAGGATGAAGCAGCGGGCGAGCTGTGGCGCGGCAAGCTGCGCGCGTTGCGCAACCTCTACGGGTTTCTGAGTCAGGTGATCCCCTACCAGGACTCCGATCTGGAACGGCTCTACGTCTACCTGCGCCACCTTGCCGCGAAGCTGCCGCGGCGACGGTCGGGGCCGGCGTACGACTTCGACGACGACGTGCGCCTGGAGTACTACCGCCTGCAGAAGATCAGCGAGGGCTCGATAGCGCTCGGCTCGGATGACGGCAGAGCCCTGGATGGGCCGACCGAGGTCGGCAGCGGCGCCGCCCGCGAGGAGGAGGTCCCACTGTCGCGGCTCATCGATCTCGTCAACGAGCGGTTTGGCACCGACTTCAACGAGGCCGACCAGCTCTTCTTCGATCAGATCGTGGAGGCCGCCGTCGCCGACGAAGAGCTGCGCCAGACCGCGGCGGTCAATCCCGAAAGCAAGTTCGAACTGGTGTTCCGGAGCCTGATCGACCGCCTGTTCGTGGAGCGGATGGACCAGAACGAGGATATCTTCGTCCGCTACATGAACGAGGCGCAGTTCAAGGAGGTGGTGACCGAGTGGCTGTCGTCCCTGGCGTACCGGCGGCTGCGGGACACGGGCCGGGCCGAGGCGGAAGCGCAGCCGGGGGGCTTGCGGATCGTCGCCGGCCGGCCCGAGGAACGCTACGTTACCTGCGTTCCCCTGGTACCGCTGGCGGTGGCCGCCGGCGCGTTCGGCAGTCCGCAGACCGTGGCCGCGGAGGATGACTGGGAATGGGTGGAGGTCGATTCCGCGCGCCGGCTGCGACCGGGCATGTTCGTCGCGCAGGTCACCGGCCGCTCCATGGAGCCGCTGGTTCCCGACGGCGCGTATGCCTTGTTCCGATCTCCGGTGGAAGGCACGCGGCAGGGCAAGACCGTGCTGGTTCAGCTTCGCGGCGCCGTCGACCCCGAAACCGGCGCGCGCTACACGCTCAAGCGCTACGACAGCGAGCGGGTTGCAGCCGGCGAGTCCTGGCGGCATGCCAGGATCACGCTGAAACCGGCCAATCCCGAGTTCGCGCCCATCGTGCTCACCGCCGCGGACGAAGGCGACCTGACCGTCGTGGCGGAGCTGGTGGAGGTGCTCACCGTGACATCTCCGGCGGATCATGCTATGCCGCGGACGGATCGATGATAGAGGTGAGGCGCCGTGGCTGATTCGCGTTCGCGCTCGTTGCGGCGGTGGCGGCTCGACGCGCACGACTGGGCGGCCGAGGCGCTGCTGTGCATCTCCTGCCGGGAGGAGGTGACCGGCGACCGGGCGCGCATCGACGTGGCCGGCGCGCACCGGCACGATTTCTTCAACCCGCAGCGCGTCCACTACGCGGTCGCCTGCTTCGCGCCGGTCCACGGCTGCCGCGCAGTGGGCGAGCAGACCGACCGCTTCACGTGGTTCGCCGGCTACTCGTGGGCGATCGCGCTGTGCCGGCGGTGCGGCATGCACCTGGGCTGGCGGTTCGTGTCGGCCGGCGGCGGGCACCGCTTCTTCGGGCTGATCGAGTCGCGTCTGGTGCGGCTGAGCCAGGGCTGGGCGAACTGAAGGAGGATCGATCATGGAGCGACGGGAGCTGGCCGGCATGCCGGACGGCGTGTCGGTCATCACGCTGGGGACCATGCTGTTCGGCCGGCCCATCCCGCGGCGGCAGGCCATCGACTTGGTGCACGCCGCGCTCGATCTGGGCGTCAACCTGTTCGACACCGCCGACATCTACGAGGGCTACGACCGCTTCCTGGGCTCGCCCGGTGGCGTCGCCGAAACGATCCTGGGCGAGGCGCTGCGCGGGCGCCGCGACCGGGCGTACGTCACCACCAAGGTCGGCAATCCGATCGGCAGCGCGCCGGACGGCGCGGATCATGCCGGCGCCGGTCTGGGGCCGGCCCACGTCGAGCAGCAGATCGACGCCAGCCTGCGGCGCCTGCGGACCGACTACGTGGACTACTACCTGCTGCACGTGGCCGATTCGGACACGCCCCTGGAAGCGACGCTTGGCGCGATCGACCGGCTCGTCACCGCCGGCAAGGTACGCCGCTGGGGATTCTCCAACTTCGACGCGGGCCACATCGAAACCATGCTCGGCCTGTGCCGCGCCGGAGTTGCGCCGCCGCCGGTGGTCGCCCAACCCGGTTACAACTGGCTGGAACGCGAGGTCGAGTCCGGCTATCTGCCGGCCTGCCGGCGCGCCGGCATCGCGCTCACCCCGTACCGGCCGCTGGCTGGCGGCCTGTTGAGCGGCAAGTACCGGCCGGGGCGGACGCCGGCTGGCAGTCGGGCGGCGGAGTCGGCCTGGATCGACGCGGCGGCGATCCCGCACGGACGGCTGCGCCGGTTCGCGGACGAAGCGGACGGCGCGGGCGCGTCGCCCGCCTGCTACGCGGTCCGCTGGCTGCTCGGCCGGGAGGGGGTCGCGTCGGTGGTGGCCGGCGTGAAGTCGCCGGCGCAGCTCCGGGAGCTGGCCGCCTGCGTGCAGGAGCGCCCGGCGTGACCAGCCGGGGCGCAGTCCGCGACGCGATCGACCGATGAACGGGTGCCGGTCGACGAGCTGAGCCGCAGGGCGCGGTCTACGCCGGCACCGCGCTGCTGCGTTCCTGCGACGCGGCCGTGCGCCGGTAGAGCCGGTAGATGACGATCGCCAGCACGCAGCCGGCGCAGCCGGCGATGAAGATCGGATCGTAGCCCCAGGCGTCGATCGCCGGACCGCCGCCGAAGCCGGCGGCGATGAAGGCGAGCGCCGCCGCCGTCTCGGTGACGCCGGCCATGGTGGTCCGCCAGCGGGCGGAGACGCTGCTCATGGCGGTGAGCACCAGCGCGGTGCGGGCGATGTGGGTCAGGCCGTTGAAGCCGACCAGGGTGATGAGCGCGCCGAGCCGGGAGTCGAACAGCGCGATCGGCAGCATGACCAGCGCTACCGCCGCCATGGAACCGATCAGCGTGCGGTCGGCGCCGAAGCGGCGGATCAGCTCGGCGGAGGCGAGCACCAGCGGGATGGCGAGCGCCATCGACGCCGACCACGCCGTACCGATCTCCTGCGAGGCGGCGCCCTGCGTCTGATCGAGGAAGACGCTTCCGTAGGTGTACATGATCGCGCCGGGCGTCACCCGCAGCCACATCACCACGAACATCACCGCGATCGCCGCCACCGGCACCCGGTCGGCCGGCGACGGCGCCGGTTGGCCGCCACGCGCGGCCGGCTGCGGGCCGACGTCCGCCGCGCGCGAGATCAGCGCCGGCGCCGGCATGGTGAGCACGCCCACCAGCGCCAGCGTCAGGGCGAACGGCTCGGCGTGTTGCTGGGTGAGCCGCAGCAGGTCGGCCGCCGCGGCCGACAGGAAGCCGCCGCCCAGGCTGCCGATCAGGCCGCCGCCCATGCCGGTCGCCGCCCACGCCGCATAGGCGCGGCCGTGCGTGCTGGGCGTCGACGCCGCCATCAGGTAGGGCTGCAGCGCCACCGTGTAGAGGCCCAGCCCCAGCGAGCGGATCAGCAGCGTGACCATGATGAACGGCGTGCGCGCCGCCGGCGGCGCGAACAGCGCGAGCGGCACCAGCAGGTTGCTCGCCTGTCCCAGGGCCGCGCCCAGCGCCATCGCCGCCCGCGGCCGCATGCGCAGCGGCAATCCGCCGGCGCCTACGGCCACCGCGCAGGCGGCGTACATGACGACGCTGATCGCGTGCATCCGGCCGACGCCGGCGACGCCGTAGCCCAGACGCAGCAGGAACAGGTTCATCACCGCGCTCTGCACGCCGAACACGGTGGTGGCGATCATCAGGTCGGCGCCGAGCACCCACCAGACGTCCCGGCCCAACCCGGCGGCCGGCGCCGGCGAACGAGCGCTCAGCGGATTCGGCTGACGACGTTGCGCGGCTCACCGCGCAGGAACGCCAGGATATTGTCGACCGCGCCGCCGTTCAGCAGATCGACCCCTTCGGGGGTGGTGTCCGCGCAGTGCGGGGTGAGCACCACCTGCTCGCAGGACAACAGCGGGTCGTCCGGGGCGGTCGGCTCCTCCGCGAACACGTCGATGCCGGCCCCGCCCAGACGGCCGGAGTCGAGCGCGGCCGCCAGCGCGGCGGCGTCGACGATCGGGCCGCGCGCGGTATTGACCAGCAGCGCGCCGGGCCGCATCCGCGCCAGCTCGCGGGCGCCGATCAGACCGCGCGTCCGGTCCGTGAGCTTGACGTGGATGCTTACCGCGTTGGCGGCGGCCAGCAGCTCGTCCAGTTCCAGGAAGCGGACCCCCAGCCGCTCCGCGCGCTCCGCCGACGGATGCGGGGTCCAGGCCACCACCTCCATGCCGAGCGCGCGGCCCAGGCGCGCCACGGCGCCGCCGATGTCGCCGGCGCCGATCACCCCCAGGGTCTTGCCGCGCAGGTAGACCGTATCCCGCCGTTCCCAGCGGCCGGCGCGCATCGACTCCGTAAAGAAGGCCGCGCGCTTGGCGGCGGCCATCAGCAGCGCCACCGCGTGCTCGGCGACGATCAGGGCGGTGCGGCCGGGCTGGTTGCAGACCAGGATGCCGAGCTCCCGCGCCGCCGGCAGGTCGATGTTGTCGACGCCGATCGAGCAGGTGGCGATCAGCGCCAGCCGCGGCAGCCGGCGGAGCGCCTCCTCAGGCCACGCCACCTGCGCCCGCGAGTTGAGGATGATGTCCGCGTCGCGGGCGCGCTCCACCAGCTCCTCCGGACCGCCGGGCAGATCGGTGAAGACGGTGACCCGGTGCGGGTCGAGCCGGCGCAGGTGCGGGGAGTCGGCGATGTGCGGGGGATGGTCCCCCGGGATCACGACGTGCGCCCGCTCCGGTACGGCGCGCATCGGCTCAGCGCTCATCGCGGCGACAACGTAGGGCTTTGGCGGATGCCCGACAAGCTCCCGCGCGCGCCTTTCAGGACCAGCGGAGCGGCCGCGCGTCCTCCGCGTTCATGCCGAGCGCGCCGCGCAGGCGCTCGAACCGCTCGCGCGGCGCACCGCGCCAGCGCAGGTCGTCGAGGGACTCCGCGATCGGCACGTCGGTCACCAGGGTCGCGAGCCGTTTGTAGAGCAGCGCCCGGTCCCGATCCCCGTTCAGGCTGCGCGCCAGCGCTTCCGCGCCGCGCGGCCGCACCAGCCACCGTTCATGATCGGCGGGGATCGCCTCGATGCTGCCGTAGCGGGACAGCATCGAAGCCGCCGAACGGGCGCCCCAGCGCGGTATCCCCGGCAGCCCGTCGGCGCCGTCGCCGACCAGTGCCAGGTAGTCGGGGACGGCGGCCGGCGGCACCCCGAAGCGCTCCCGCACGCCGGCCTCGTCGCGGCTCATGCGCCGGATGCGGTCGAAGGTGACGATGTGGGCGCCGTCCACCACCTGCGCCAGGTCCTTGTCCGGCGAGCAGATCACCACCTGTTCGACGACCGGCGACGCGGCGTAGCGCAGCGCCGCGGTGGCCAGGGCGTCGTCGGCCTCGTACTCGATCATCGGCCAAGTGACGATGCCGAGCGCCCGGGCGGCGTCCTCGGCCGGGCCGAACTGGGCCAGCAACTCCGCCGGCACGCCGGCGCTCGACTTGTACGGCGGGAACAGGCGATTGCGGAACGATTCGATGACGTGGTCGAACGCGCAGGCGACGTGGGTCACCTCGCGCTGCCGCAGCAGGCCGGCGAGCGAACGCAGCAACCCCACCACCGCGCCCACCTCCTGTCCCGACGGCGCGCGCCGGGACGGAGCGCCGTGGTAGGCGCGGAACAGCTCGAACGTGCCGTCGACCAGGTGGACGAGCATCGGAGTGCCGGATCAGGGTGGCCGGATCGAGATCTGGCGGATCGGGGAGGTACCCTTACCACCACCCCATCTTGTTACGCAGCGCGTTGACGTGGGCGATGTGGTGGCGGCCGTGCCACGAGTAGATCTGCACGATCCAACTGATGGTGATCACGCCGTGTTCCGGGTGGTTCAGCGTACGCTTGAACGCCTCTCCGTCCAGGGCGCGCAGCGCGACCACCCAGCGGGCGTGCAGCGCCTCCAGCAGGCTCATGGACGACTCGATCGGCGCTGCCGAGGCGTCCGGTAGCTCGGCCCACAAGGCTTGGTCGTAGGGCTTGATGGTCGGCTCGTCCTCCGTCAGAGCCAGCTTGGTCCGCACGTAGGCGTTCAGGTGGCTGTCGGCCAGATGGTGCACGACCTGTCGCACGGTCCAGCCGTCCGGCCGGTAGGGGGTGTCGAGCTGGCGCTCGGATAGATCCTGCACCAGAGCGCGCATCTCGCCGGGAACCGCGCCGATCTGGTCGACCCAGCCCTTGTGCTTGGCGCGCGAGGGCTGCGGGTCTTCCTCGAACCGGCCGATTGGAAACCGGACGTTCTCCAACCGCGCGTCGCCGAGCGACGTACCTTCGGTCGTAGTCGTATCGTTTACGTAGTCTTCCACTGCTGAGCGTTATACCGCCGCAAGGGCCTTTCCGTCGAGCCATGCTACCGTCGGGCCGCCATGGCACACCTGTTTGGACGGACCTACACGCGGGAAGAGCTGCTCGATCTGGTCGGCGACATGAGTCAGGTCGCGGGCGTGCGGCGCGCGGAGCTGGTCGAGGGCAACGAGCGCGGCGCCGGACTGATCGAGATCGCCAACGCCTCGGGCCTCTCCTGTTCACTGCTCCCGGGCCGCGCCCTGGACATCGCCTCCGCCTCGTACCGGGGCATGTCGCTCTGCTTTCGCGGCAACACCGGCGACGTGGGGCCGGCCTTCTACGAGCCGCCGGGGTACGGGTGGATGCGCGGCTTCTTCGGCGGTCTGCTCACCACCTGCGGCATGACCTTCGTAGGCCATCCGGAGGTCGACTCGGAGGAGGAGGACGAGGAGTTGGGCCTGCACGGGCGCCTTTCGTTCCTGCCGGCCAAGCAGGTGCGCGCCGGCGGCCGCTGGCAGGGCGATGACTACGTCCTGGAGGCCGAGGGCCGGATCCGCGAGGCGGTGGTGTTCGGCACCTGCCTGGAGATGTCGCGCACCGTGTCGACCACGCTGGGGGAACGGAGCATCCGCATCCACGATCGGGTGGAGAACCTGGCCGCGGAGCGGTCGCCGCTGATGATCCTGTACCACATGAACCCCGGGTTCCCGCTTCTGGATGCCGGCGCCCGCCTGCTGGTCCGCAGCGAGCGCTCCACGCGGTGGCGGGACGATCGGGAGGTAGGGCCGGAGGTGTACGCGGCCGCCGCTCCGCCGCGGCCGGGCGCCGGCGACGTGGTGTACGTGCACCGGCCGATCGCCGACGCCGGCGGCATGGCGACCGCGGCGTTCGTCAACGAGCGGCTCGGCCTGGGACTCCGGTTTCGGTTTCCGGTGGCGGAGGTGCCGCTGCTGACGCAGTGGCAGCGCTTCGCGACCCGCACGTACGTCACCGGCATCGAACCGGGCAACTGCAGCCCGCTCGGCCGCGCCTGGAACCGCGCCAACGGCTACCTCCAGCACGTCGAGCCGGGCGAGGTTCGCGAGTTCCACGTGGAGATCGCGGTGCTGGACGGCGCCGACGAGCTGGCTGCCGCCGAGCGCGAGATCGATGCAACGGACGGTGCGCGGCGCCGGGCCGTCTGACCGGCGGATCGCTCCGCCGGCCTGCTCAGAGGCGGGCGCCGGCGATCGGCAGGCCGGCCGCGCTGAGGCCGGCGTGGCCGTTGCGGCGGTGACCGCCGTGCGCGCGCACCTTTTCGATCTGCGCGCCCAACGACCGATACACCGTCAGGACGTCCGGGTAGCGGCGGCGCAGGATGTCGGTGCCGTGGATGACGGTCTCGGCCGGATCGGCCAGCGCGGCAAGGAACAGCGCCTTCACCGACTGGATCACCTCCGGCGGCGTGACCTCGCCGCCACGGAAGCGCGCCGGCTCCTCCGGCACCACGACCCGCTGCGAGTCGATCACCTCGATGTCCGCGCCGAGCTGATTGAGCTGGTGGACGAAGCTCAGCCCGTGCTCGTACATCCAGTTCTGGAACAGGATGCGGCCGTTCATCTTGCACGCCAGGGAGACCATCACCGGCAGCACGTCGGTGGGGAATCCCGGCCACGGGCGCACGGCCAGCTTCGGCAGCCCGTCCGCGGCCGACGGCAGCAGCTCCGCGTTCAGGAACAGCTCGCCGGTGCCGTCGGCGATCAGGTCGGGGCCGTCCGGCGTGATGTCGATGCCGAATCGCTCGAACCAGTCGATCAGCCCGGTCATGATGTCCGGCAGGTTGGCGCCGCGGATGCGTATCCGGCCGCCGGTCATGCCGGCCGCGACGATGAACCCGGAGATGTCGACGTGGTCGGGGGACGGGCGGAAATCGACGGTCGTCGAGCGGCCGTCGATGCCGCCGGTCACGGTCACCCGGTTGGTGTTGATGCCGGCGATCTGCGCCCCCTGGTCGCACAGCAGGTCGAGCAGGTCGCGCACGTGCGGCTCGCAGGCGGCGTCGATGATCTCCACGGTCGTGCCGGTGCCGGCGGCGTACATGGCGATGTTCTCAGTGGCGGTGACGCTGGCCTCCGGGAGCCAGACGGTGCGGCTGGGGCGTCCCCCGCGCGGTGCGGTGAAGCGCAGGTAGCCGCCGACCTCCTCGACCGCGGCGCCGAGCGTGCGGAACGCCGCGATATGGGTCTCCAGCGCGCGTTGTCCGAGCCGGCAGCCGCCCGGCATCGGCAGTTCGGCCACGCCGAAGCGGGCCAGCAGCGGGCCGGCGAACAGCACCGGCGCCCGAAACCGGGAGCCCAGATCGGCGTCGACCCGATACGACGTCACGGGCCGGCAGTCGATCGTCACGTCGCAGCCGTCCTCTTCGACGACGGCTCCCCAGTGGCGGTAGATCGACAGAAAGGTCTCCACGTCGCTGGTCGCCGGCAGATCGCGAAAGCGCACCGGGCCGTTGCACATCACCGCGACCGGCAGCGCCGCCATCAGAGAGTTCTTGTTCTGGATCGGCAGCACGGTCCCGCTCAGCCGGTGACCGCCTACGATCCGGTAGGTCCCGTTCATGGTGCTCCCTTCAGCAGGGTAAGCTGCCATCGTACCGTGATTTGCGTAGACGGCACAACGGGCGTGCGAAAGGCCGGTCGCGGCGGTTCCCGTCGCGGCCGGTCGCGAATGAAGTAGCATGTCCCCCCCTTGGATTCGATTATCGGCAGCAATCGCGGCAAGCTGTTGCCCGGCGCCGGGCGTCCCTTTCGATCGGCCGTCGGCGGCGGCGCGTAAGAACCGCCGGCCCCGGTCGATCCAGACGGCGATGTCCACGCCTCAGTCGCGCCGGGCGAGCGCACCGCTCGCCATCGTCTTCTCCCTGATCCTGGCCGTCGCCGGGATCACGACCGCAGGCGCCGGCGGCGAGCCGGAAGCGGCCATGCCGGCGCCGGCCGGCAGCGTGGCGCTGCTGCCGGAGGAATCGCCGCCACCGGGCGCGGCGCGCCAGTTCAGCACCGACTTCGGCCGGCACACGATACCCTATGCGCAGATCCTCTCCGGCGGGCCGCCCAAGGACGGCATCCCCGCGGTCGACGCGCCGCAGTACCTGTCGGTCGCCCAGGCCGACGACTGGCTGGAGCCGCGCGAGCCGGTCGCGGTCATCGAGGCCGGCGGGCTGGTGCGCGCCTACCCGATCCAGGTGCTCACCTGGCACGAGATCGTCAACGACCGGCTCGGCGACCTGCCGGTGACCGTGACCTTCTGCCCGCTCTGCAACACCGCGATCGCCTTCGACCGGCGGTTCGACGACCGCGTGCTCGACTTCGGCACCACCGGGCGGCTGCACTACAGCAATCTCATCATGTACGACCGGCAGACCGAGACGTGGTGGCAACAGGCGACCGGCGAGGCGATCGCCGGCCTCTACGCCGGCAGCCGGCTCCGCTTCGTGCCGCTGGCGATGGTCAGCTGGGAGGACTTCAAGGCCGCCTTTCCCGACGGCGACGTCGTGTCGAGCCAGACCGGTTACGGCCGCCGGTACGGCGTCAATCCGTATCAGGGCTACGACCGGCCCGGCAACGCGCCGTTCCTGTACTTCGGTCCGACCACCCCGTCCGCGCTGCCGCAGATGGCGCGGGTGCTGACGATCGAGCTGGGCGGCGAGGCGGTCGCCTACCCCTACGACCTGCTGCAGGAGCGGCGCGTCGTGAACGACCGGGTCGGCGGCACGCCGGTGGCGGTGCTGTGGTCGGCAGGCACCGCGTCGGCGCTCGACCATCCGGTGATCGCCTCCGGCCGCGACGTAGGCGCCGCGGTCCCCTTCTCCCGTCAGGCCGGCGACCGGCTGCTGGAGTTCGAGCTGCGCGGCGGGCAGATCGTCGACACCGCCACCGGCTCGGTCTGGAACCATCTGGGCCGGGCGGTGGCCGGCGAGCTCGCCGGCGCGCAACTGACGCCGGTCGTGGGCGTGAACCACTTCTGGTTCTCCTGGGCCGCCTTTCGTCCGGAGACGCGGGTGTTCGGCGCTGGGCGGTAGCGGAGGAAGGGTTGATGAGCGGTATGGTGGTCTCTGCGGTCGCCCAGGAGATCGACTACCCCACCACCGACGGGCAGCCGATGGCGGAAACGGACGCGCAGGGAATCCCGTTGATGAACGCCTTAATCGGGCTGCGAGACCACTTCCGCCGGCGCCAGGACGTGTACGTATCGGGCAACCTGTTGATCTACTACGAAGCAGGGAACGTGAACGCGTCGGTAGCGCCGGACGTGTTCGTGGTAGTGGGAGTGCCGAACCATGCGCGGGACACGTACAAGCTGTGGGAAGAGGGGAAGGCACCGGACTTCGTGCTGGAGATCACCTCGCCGAGCACGCGCGCGAGGGACCAGACGGAGAAGCGGGCGTTGTACGAGCGGCTGGGGGTGGAGGAGTACTGGCGGTACGACCCGACGGGAGATTACCTGGACCCGCCGCTGAGCGGGCTGTGTCTGTCCGGCGGAGAGTACGCGGCGCTGGGGCCGCGCCGGCTGGCGGACGGGACGCTGGCGCTGCGCAGCCGGGCGCTGGGCCTGGAGCTGCGAATCGAAGGGGCTGAGTTGCGGTTCTTCGACCCGCCGACCGGCGAGTACGTGCTGACGCTCACGGAGAGCAACGAGGAGCGGCTGCGCGCTGAAGCACGGCTCGCGCGAGAAGCGGCGGCGCGGCGCGCGGCGGAGGCGCGAGTAGCGGAACTGGAGGCGTTGCTGAGCCGGCGAAGAGAAGATGTGTGACGACCGTCAACGGCGTGGTACCGCCGTCGCTTCATCCGCCAGCCTGGGCGCGACCACGCACTGAGTCTACCGGAGGATTGAGCATGTCACACGGAACATCGAGCCACGGCGAGGGGCCTTGTCTGACGCACATCACTAGCGTATCGACGCTGTTGTCCAACATCGAAGAGATCAGGAGGAAAACGAAATGGAAGTCCGAAGCCGACAAACTGCAGTACTATCGCGGTCAGAACAAAAAATGCTATAATCTCAATTCGTCCGTCATGCGGCACGTGAATCACGACAAGAACGAAGGAAACATGCTGCGCGACCTGATAGCGAGGCAGCCTGACGAGTTTTCCAAGTTCGCATCAGCTCTCGACCATTGGATGCTTGCGCAACATCACGGCCTCTGCACGCGGTTCCTCGACATCTCCATGAATCCGCTGGTAGGCTTGTACTTCGCCTGTGGAGACGACACCGATAAAGGCGACACCCCTGGCCCTGGGGTGCTCTACGTCTTCTCGACGACGCGGGATCGCGTCAAACCCTACGACAGCGACTCCGTGAGTATCGTCGCCAACTTCGCTCGACTCCGTAAATGCGAACAAAAGGCGATTCTGAAAAATACGGAGGAATACCTGTCGAAACAATGCGCCTTCGTCGATCAGTGCCGGCGTATCATGACCGGGACCGACGGCAAGCACATCAAAAAAAAAGTCAAGGACTACGACGATCACATGAATTCCCTTCGCCAGGAGAACGAAGCTGCCGGCCGTTACTCCGTCATGGGCCGTCTCTATACCTTCGTCAAGCAGGAAAAGCCCTACTTCGAGGATCTGATCGATCCGAGAGACCTGTTTCGCATCTTCATCGTGCAGCCTCGCCTGCTGTTTCCTCGCGTCAGAGCGCAATCGGGAGCCTTCCTCGTTTCGGCGTACCATAAGACGTTCGACTTCGAAAGCAAGGAATGTCATGAACGGAATATCCAGTACCAGCCGGACAATTATGACGTACCCTACAACTACTACCGGTTGACCGTGCCGGCCTGCAAAAAACAATCGATCCGGAAAGAACTGGAGTCCCTGAACATCTCGAGGGAGACCCTGTTTCCGGAGTTGAGCGAATCCGCGAAGGCGATCGTCAAGAACTACAAGACGAAGAACGTATCGGCATGAAGGTGCTGGAGGAGAGTATATGGATATCGACCAGATCAGACAGTATCTGCTGAACGCGGGTAACGCGAAGCATAAACGCAAGAGACATGGCTGAAATCGGCTTCATGAGGCGGTAGCGCTCGACAATCATCGTAAGGTGAAGAAGCGGCTCAGTAAGAATAAGAAGCTGTTTAAATGCGAGTAACAACGACGGATGGACTCCGTGCATGTTGCGGTTTGATCCGATTGGCAGCAAGAATGATAACAAACCAAAAATCCTAGCAAAACTGCTCAAGAAGGGTGCTGACTGCAACGCACGAAACAAGGATGGCTGGACACCGCTGCATATTGCAGCAGCGCTAAACCATGACAATATCGTCAGAGTTGTGAAAAAGCTAGTGAAGCATGCTCTCGCTACTCGGATAGCGAGAGACAGTAAAGGCCGTACGCCGCTTCATATTGCGGCGGCAAAGAACAATAATCCTGAAATAGTAAAACACTTGCTGAAAAAAGCGGACCCGAATGTGCGAAGCAAGTCAGGATGTACGCCGCTTCATATGGCTGCAAAGAAGACGAAGAATCCCGAGATCGTGAGACTACTGCTGGAAAGGGTGCGAATCCGTGGTTGAGAAACGGGAAAGGGCAGCTACCCTTCGATCTCGCCGATAGGAACAAGAAAATCAAGGGAACCGAAGTCTACTGGCGGCTTCGTGATGCGACATACCTCCCCGGGACAACTCCAGCATCATAATCAACGCAACAGGTAGCCATCGACCTTGAAGAACGAGTCGACTGGCTGCCGGATTCGATAGCCGCCCATCGCCGCATGCGGCGATGGGCGGACGTTTTACGGCGCTCGACGGTTTGCTGCGAGAGCGTGATGTTCCTGGAGCGGCCGGCGCCGGGCCGGGATGCCATCCAAAGAAGCGCCGAGTCAGCGACTGATCGAGTTGGCGCCGGTCGCCCAGCGTCGGTCTTCCAGGAAATTGCAGAACAGGTCCCGCCCTCTGACGTTGCCGTAACTGCGGCACACCGTGTTCCACCAGCGGCTGCCGGGATGCGGCGTGCTGACGCACGGGATGCCGTGATCCCTCAATACGCCCTCGGCGTATCGGCCGGCAAAGCGTGAGGTCACGATCACCAGCTCGGGGCCGTGGCGCGCGATGAACCAGCCGAGCACTTCCTCCGCCACCTCGAAATCCTGCTGCACGGCGTTGCCTTCCATGCTTCCGCCTTCCTTCGGCGCCGGCCGCAGGAAGTAGTTGCAGTACGCGACGTGGTTGAGCGGAAACTCGTCCGGAGTCATCCCGCGTTCGGTCAGCGTCCGGGCGAGTTCGTCCCGGATTGCCCGGTAGATCCGGTGCGCCCGGTACCACCGTCCGGTGATGTTGCCGGCCGTGGACGCCCATCTGACCTCTTCCGCGCTCAGATCGTCCTGTCGGCTCTGGTACCAGCGGCCGGGATCGTGGTGGATGGTCGATTCGTTCGGCAGGTAGTGACTCTCCCCGACCACCAGCAGCCGCTGGTGGCACTGGTCCCGGTACCGGCTGCCGACCCACGGCTCCATGCAGGGGAACCGGCGCAGATGGTCCGGCACGGCGGTCGTCACGCAGGGTCTCCTTCAGGCCGGCGGCGGTTCATGATAATCCGCTTCATGGTAGGCGGCGAGGGTAGCATTTCTCCGCCAAGCGCCGGCGCCAGCGGGTATGCTGCTCGACAGTGACGCGGTCCTGACGCTTCCGCTGTGTCCGGTGACGGCGTCTCCTTGTCGAAATCGGTGCACAGCTTGATGGGCAAGCCGACCGTGAAACCTCCTACCGACGGCCAGAGTTGCCGGCGATGACGACGTTGATGTTCCCGATCTCTTTTGGCGTTCCTGATCTCTGATGGTACTTTCGACGGCCTGTCGATGCAGCACGGCACGACAAGACACGGGTGGATACGTCAGATTTGGACGTGCCCGCACAAATCGATCGAGCCGTGCCCTGTCGTCGGCGCTGCGGATCACGCGCGGTGGGATCGCGGGCACCGTGCGAGCGCGCAACCCGGTCCTGGCCCTTGACGCGAGTGCCGTCGCGTCGCGATCGCCGGCCCGAGCGGCGAGACGGCCGCGCCGTGCGGCCGAACGTTTGACCGCGGCCGGCCGGTATGTTATCATCTTCGTGCTGACGTAGCAGACGCGCCGCCGCGGCGTCGCTCCCGGGAAGGGAAAGCCGTTTTGGAAAGGTGAATCATGTTCCTGCTCACACACGAGGCGTGCAGAGGCGAATATGAATAGCATACTCGACATACACCGATTTCTATCGTTCGTCCCGGAGTCCGAGCATACCCTGAAGCGATTCAACCGGCTGCTCGCGAGCGCAAGTGAGCCGCCGCGCATAGCCGTTTTGGGCAAGTACAATCACGGTAAGAGCACGCTCCTGAATGCGTTCGTGGGCGCCGAGAAGTTCCGCGTCGCCGACAAGCGCGAGACCACCGAGATAGCGGAATATGTGCACGACGGCGTGGTCTGGATCGATACCCCCGGCCTCGACGGAGACCCCCTGGAAACTGACGACCAAAAAGCCTGGAGAACGGCATTCCAATTAGCTGACTTTCTGTTCCTGGCCCATCAAGTTCAGGCTGGGGAACTCGATAGATACGAGGAAGGCGCGTTTCTGCGTCTCGCACGACAAGATCGAAACTACAGCAGGGGGATGCATCTCCTGCTGACCCAGATCGACCAGCGCGAGCCGGACGAAGTCGCAAAAGTCGAACGGACGGTCCGTGATCAGTTGTCCCGCTCGTTCGATTTGAAAGAGCTCCCGATAACGTCAGTGTCCGCTGATCGATACCAGAGAGGCATCAGGACAGAGAACGCGAAGCTGCGCGAGATGAGCGGAATGGTGCCGATCTTCGCCACCGTCAAGCGGATCAAGTCGGAGGTCACTTCACTCCGCAAGCGCGAGACCCGTAGATTGGCGGGCAAGCTACTGGCTGACTTGAACGACAAGCTGAGCGCGATAGACTCGGAGTTGACTGAGATCAATAACAAACGTCGAGAAATGAAGCGGCGTCTGCTCGCCGGGAGCTTCTGGGTGTATGTGCTCGCCGGGACAATGCTGACCGATCAGAAAGACCTGATCAAGCAAATAGTTCAAATAGAAAGCTTACTATCTGCCGGGAGTTCAGATACGGCGACGAAGCTGCGTGAGTATGACTACGATCGTCGAAATTTGTCGGCACGGAAGCGAGAGATTCTGGTGCTACAAGAGCAGGTTCGCAGAGTGATGCTGGAGTGTGTGAATGACAGTTGAAGCTTTTCTGCGGTCGATCCGGAGGTTTCATAGAGACTTCGGTACGGTGAAGGCTCGCGAGGATGCCATGCTTACCGCGCTTGGCCAGTTCGAGAAGGACCTCACCGGATTGGTGCGCGGGGACCTGCGTACACGAGCGGAGTTCGCCAACCTTACTGAGAAGCTGCGATCAGGAATCATCCGGAGTGTGAAGAAGTGGACTGCCAGTCGCCAAGGCAGTGCACCCGTCAGGAAGTTGTCGGAGCGGTATCAGGACCGACCGATCATCTTTGTGCTTGGAAAGGTGAACTCAGGCAAGAGCAGCCTTATGAATTTCCTGGTTGAAGAGATCGAGCGAGTCGGTGCCCAAACACAGGGATTCGTCGTAGAGGACGGGAAGCTCAAGAGGACGCCTGCGCGGTTCGAAAAGGGGGTTACCGAAACCACCAACCGGATACAGGGCGTGGAGATAGAACCGATACTCACCTTGATCGACTCTCCGGGGCTGCATTCGGTTACCGAGGCGAACGAGGAGCTGACGAGACTCTACACCGACAGTGCGGACGCAATATTCTGGTTGTCTTCTTCACGCTCACCAGGTCAGGTGCAGGAGCTGAAGGACCTCAAGGCGGAGCTGGAAAGGGAGAAACCTTTGCAGCCAGTCATTACCATGAGTGACAGCCGGGACGAATGGTATGACGACAAGAAGGAAATGATTATTCCTGGTAAGTTTCGGAACAAGCCTGCAAAGGACCGCAGGGCTCAGGAGGCGGATGTTCGCAAGCGTGCACAGCAACTTGGCTTGGCAAAGGAGATCAGGCCGGTCGTTTCCATTTCGATAAAGGCGTACGAGGAATCGAATCGATCTGCCGCGGATTGGGAGGAGGCGGGCCTGGGTACGCTCTTCGAGCGCTTTATCGGGATAGTCGATGACGCCAAGCGATACAAGATCGAGGAGAAGGCATCGCAGATCGTTCGAAACTACATCGAAAACGAAGTGCTCGGTGAGCTCGAAGACTCGGTCGGCCCCAAGATCAAGGAGCTAGCGGACTTGTCCGAGCGTAGCATAGCCAGCCTTCACCGCTCAAAGGAAGGACTTGCAGCGGAGGTCAAGTCAAGCGCGATGGCAGCGCTCGAACGGATCGTCGACGAACATCGCCACGACCAGGACACTCGCGCCATATCCCGCAAGTTCAACACTGCAATCGACGAACAGCTTGCCGAGGTGTTGCGGCGTGAACTGACGGGATACGTGAGCGACGTAGCTTCGAGGCTCGTGTCGGTGGAGGGACTCGTGTCTGTTTCGTCCGATGAGCTTGGCACCTTCGATGACGTTATGGTGGAAGTAGAGCAGGTCAAGGGCCGCGGGTTGCAGAGCATATCCGCATCGGCCGGCAGTATCGGCGGCGCCGTGGCCACAGGAGCTATCGTCGGATCCATTTTTCCGGGCGTAGGGACCGTTATAGGCGCAGCGGTTGGAGGCATTCTCGGTTCGTTGGTTGGTAGCGTCGTAGGAAAAGCGTTTTTCGTCGAGACGGAGATGGTGTCGGAGCGAGTCGGTACTTCGGCGGTGTCGTTGATCGAGAAGGCCGAGAGGAAGGCGGATGCGGCGATCAGGAGGAAAGTGGACGAGGTGGTGAAATCGGTAGTTGAAATATACCAGTCGACAAGGCGGTTCGCCGATGCGGTGTCATCGGAAATAGAGAGGTTCAAAGGGAGGATCGGATGAAAAACCCGTACAACGACGTCAAAGCCAATCTACAGCGATCCGAGCGCTTGGTAGCGCAATATTCCGACGCGACGAAGGTGGAATCGGCGAAGCAGGAGATCCTGCGCCGGATCGACGAACACACGTTGCAGATCGTCGTGTACGGAGCGTGGAACTCCGGCAAGAGCACGCTCGTCAACGCGTTGCTCGGCGAAGCACGTGCGCGCGTCGATGTTATTCCGACCACGAACCGGATAGACCCCTATGACTGGGACGGTTACCGGCTATTCGACACGCCGGGTGTCAACGCGCCGATCGAGCATGAGACGATCACCGCGGCGCAACTGCAGCGTACCCGCGCGGTCTTGCTGGTGATTCGCGAAGGCGATCAAGACGCCAGAGACGTATACGACAGGCTGTTCGCGATGATGAGCGAGAAGAAGACCGTATTCATCGTGCTGAATCACGAACTCGGTAGCGCCGAGGAGATAGCTGCCGTGATCAACAGGACTGCGGACATAATGGCACGGTGGGGCGGGCAGCGCGGCATCGATGAGCGGTCGTTGCGCGCCGTCCCCATCTTCCCGGTGAACCTGAATACGGCGTGGACCGGGCGCTCGCAGAAGCAGGACAAGCTCACCGAGCACTCCGGATTCGTGAGCTTCCTGGATCGGTTCTACGATTGGACCAGAAGCCTCGATAATGAGACCCATCATCTGTCGGAAGTAAAGAGCATGGTTATGAACCTCTGGTACGCGCCGGCGTCTGATGCGTGCGCGAGGCGTCGGGAGACGCCGAACGGCGAGGATTTGGCGCAGTTGCGGGAGGCGGAACGAGCGTTTGCGGCACGGAAGAACCAGCTACACGGGGAAGCATCGCGTCGGACCGCGCGCGCGATCGGACGGGTCAGGCCGGAGATCGTCGACCTGCTGCGCGAGTCGCAGGGCGAGGCTCAGGCGCACGACCGGCTGAAGGGGATCATGGAGCCCGTTCTACGCGAGATGGAACGGTGGCTGAATGGTGAGTTCGGAATCGACAGCACCGTTTCTGCGACGGCTGGTACGAGTTCCGCATTGGCCGCCGGAGATGGAGGAGAAGCGCCCGGAAGTACGAGCGTGGACTTGAATCCTCTGATGGACGAGGCGCAATCGGTAGCAAAGATGGTAGCCGATCCGAAGGTTGTGAAGGACGTTCTGCTGAAACTCCGGGGCACCAAGGCTCTCGGAATACGGGAGGTCCTTGGACTGAAGGGGAAGTGGCATACCACGCTTGGCAAGCATGCCGCTAACATCGCGAGAATAGCGAAAGTGGGGATGTGGGCACTGCAAATCGGCATGTCGATTTTGGACGCCAAGCGCGCTCATGACGAGCAGGAGGAGCAGAATCGCCAGAAGCGTCAAGCCGCGACCGGGTTCCATCAGGCGGTGGAGTCGGTTTGCGGCGACCTGAAGAGCGAGCTACTGAGCGAGGTAGACGGGATCATCGATCAGGCGATGGATGCTTTGATCAGCCCGCTGCGCACGAAGATCGAGGATATTCGTCGAGACGCCAGCGAGCAGGAAGAGCGTTGCCAGCTGCTCGCGGACTATCAGGCTCAGTTGGAGATGATTCGCTTCTGATCCCGAGAGAGTTCCGCAGGCCCGCATGCCGGACGATCAGGCGCCGGAGCAACCAAAGCAGGGCGGCGCGAACACCGCGATCAACCAAGAGAAGACGGGACGCGCCTGCAAGCGCTCGTACGCGCCTGCGGAACTCGGGGAGAATTTTACGAGCGACTGGGCGCGTGGAGGAATACTGGCGGTACGACCCGACAGGAGATTACTTGGCCCCGCGCTGAGCGGGCTGTGTCTGTCCGGCGGGGAGTACGCGGAGCTGGGGCCCGCGCCGGTTGGCGGACGGGACGCTGGCGATGCACAACCGAATGCTGGGCCTGAGCGGTTCTTCGATCCGGCGACCGGCGAGTACGTGCTGGCGCTCACGGAGAGCAACGAGGAGCGGCAGCGCGCGGAAGCTGAACGCGACAGCGCGGAAGCACGGCTCGCGCGAGAAGCGGCGGCGCGGCGCGCGGCGGAGGCGCGAGTAGCGGAATTGGAGGCATTGCTGAGCCGGCGAAGAGAAGATGTTTGACGACCGTCAACGGCGTGGTACCACCGTTGACCGCCGGCCGGCCGGCCGGTAATGTTCTGCCATCGGAGCCGAGCCCGCGCGGCGTGGCGCTGGAGCGGACAGGAGATGACAGGTGAAGGCGAGTAACGACCGATGGCGAGCGGCCCTGGCCGACCGGATGCCGGACGAGCTGGCCGCTGAGATCGACGTCTTCGAGAGCGAGATCGCACTGCGCAAGCAGAACCGGATCGAGGAGCGCGTGTTCGCCGAAACGCGGCTGCGCCGCGGCGTCTACGGCCAGCGCTACGACAACGGTCACCGCCACGACGGGCGCACCGAACGCACGCTCGACTACCCGTCGGGCGAGCTGACCAAGGGCCCGGACACCGCCTGGGACGCGCCGGGGATGCAGCGCATCAAGATCCCGTACGGCGGCATGAACGCCCGCCAGTTGGAGGTCATGGCCGAGCTGGCCGAGGAGTACTCCGACGGCATCGCCCACGTCACCACGCGGCAGGACTTCCAGCTCCATTTCATCCACGTCGACGACACGCCGGCGCTGATGCGGCGGCTGGCGGCCGTGGGCATCACCACCCGCGAGGCGTGCGGCAACTCGGTGCGCAACGTCACCGCCTGCCCGATCGCCGGCGTCTGCCGCGATCAGGTCTTCGACGTCACCCCGTACGCAGCCGCCTGCGCCAAGTTCCTGCTGGGCCACCCCGACGTGCAGGACTTCGGGCGCAAGTTCAAGATCGCCTTCTCCGGGTGCAAGGACAAACCGTGCGGCCTGGTGATGCTGCACGACATGGGCGCGATCGCCGTGCAGCGCACCCGCGGCGACGGCACGGTCGAGCGCGGTTTCGAGCTCTACGTGGGCGGCGGACTGGGCAGCGTCCCGTTCCAGGCCAAGCTGTTCGACGGCTTCGTGCCGCCGGACGAGCTGCTGCCGCTGGCGCAGGCGATCTCGCGCGTGTACGCCCGCCTGGGCGAAAAGAAGAACCGCGCCGCGGCGCGCATCAAGTTCCTGATCAAGAAGCTCGGCATCGACGAGTTCCGTCGCTTGGTGCTGGAGGAGCGCGCGCAACTTCCGGACGATCCGCGCTGGCGGCAGTACATCCGGGAGGCGGAGCGGTTCGAGGAGCGGCCGCTGAAGCCGGCGGCTCCCACCAACGGCGTGCAGCCGCCGGCCGGCTTCGCCGCCTGGCGCGACTCGAACGTCTACCGGCAGCGGCAGCCGGGCTACGCCACGGTCACGATCACGCTGCCGCTCGGCGACGTCACCGCCCGGCAGCTCCGCAAGCTGGCCGACGTCGCCCGCACCTACGTGCGGGAGACGGTGCGCACCACCGTGGAGCAGAACATGGTGCTGCGCTGGGTCAGCGAGGCGGACCTGCCGGCGCTCTACGGCGAGCTCGCCGAAGTCGACCTGCACGCCCCCGGCGCCGGCACGGTCGTGGACATCACCGCCTGCCCCGGCACCGACACCTGCAAGCTCGGCATCGCCTCCTCGCGCGGGCTGGCCGGCGAGATCCGCGAGCGCCTGCTGCGCCGCTCGATGGAGCTGGACGAGGTGATCCGCGGCCTGCGCATCAAGGTGTCGGGCTGCTTCAACTCCTGCGGCCAGCACCACGTCGCCGACCTGGGCTTCTACGGGGTGAGCCGCAAGCGCAACGACTACACCGTCCCGCACTTCCAGGTGGTATTGGGCGGACAGTGGGACGACAACGCCGGCTCTTACGGCTTGGCGATCGGCGCGGTGCCGTCGCGCAACATCCCGGAGGCGGTCGACCTGATCACCGGCCGCTATCTGGCCGAGCATGAGGCGGGCGAATCGTTCCAGGACTTCATTCGGCGCATCGGCAAGGCGGCCTGCCGGAAGATGCTCGACGCGTTGACGGCGGTGCCGACCTACGAGGAGGACGCCTCCTTCTACAGCGACTGGGGCGACCCGCGCGTGTTCACCATGGGCGACCACGGCGTGGGCGAGTGCGCGGGCGAAGTGGTGGCGCCGATCGACTTTCAGTTGGCGGCCATCGAGCGGGAAGCGTTCGAGGCGCAACTCCACCTGGAGGCGGGCCGTCCCGAGAAGGGCGCGCGCGCCGCCTACCTGGCGATGGTGCACGGCGCCGAGGCGTTGCTGCGCTACAAGCTCGGCAGCTTCGGCGGCGGTGAGGACGACGCCGTCGACGCCTTCCGTCGCGAGCTGTACGACACCGAGCTGTTCTTCGACCCCTACGCCAGAGGCAAGTTCGGCGCCTATCTGCTGCGCGCGCGGGGCCGCGCCCCGGCCGACTACGACGCGGAGGGCGCCCGCCAGCTCGCCGAGGAGGCGTCTCTGTTCGTGGAGGCGACTCACGCCTGCTACCAGCGCATGGCGTCCGAGCGGGAGAAGCAGCCGGCCTGACGGCCGTAGACATCTCCGCATTGATCGGCGGCGGAATCCTGGATCGTGACCAATGAAGACCTGCGGCGTATGGTCCGGGAAGTGGGTAACCGTGCGGGAGTTCCTGGCCCGTTCGCTCATCCTCGTGGGAACGGCTTCCGTAATCGGCGTCGCGTTGAGCGCGTTCCTGTCGCCGGCGCTCACCGATCTGGTGATGCCGATCTTTGGCGACGTAATCGACGCTGAGCGGGCCGGCCCCGTGATCACTCCGGCGGGTGTGGCGGCGGCGATCGGCGCGGGAGGGGTGTTGGGCACGCTGCCGGTGCTGTCGGCATTGGCCACGCCGATAGCGGAAGGTATGCGTGCCTGAGCGTCGTGGTCCGCTCAGAGCGGGGCGGGAGGCGACGGCATGAGCACCGCGCCGTGGCGGCGATCTTGAGGTCCTTGAGGTCCTTGGTATATGGTCCTCCGCAACCCCCAATGACGAGAAGAGGCCTGACGGCCGACGGACCACCATGGACCTAGCCTCGCTGCAGCACGTCAACGTCAAGGTGGCCGCGGTCGACACCGGCGGCTTCGATCTCTCCCGCGTCATCCCCGTGTTCCATCGCTGGATTCAGGACGGGGTCCTGGCCGATGAGCTGGCGATCGACGTAGCCGACTACCGCCACGTGCCGGACGGGCCGGGGGTGATCCTGGTCGCCCACGAGGCGATCTACGGCCTGGATCAAGGGGACGGCTCCCTGGGCCTGCTCTACGACCGGCGCGCGGCGGTCGACGGGACTCCGCAGGAGCGGCTGCGGCAGGCGGCGCGGGCCGCGCTGCGGGCGTGCCGGCTGCTGGAGGAAGACGCGGCGCTCGACGGAGCGCTCCGTTTCGACGGCGGCAGAATCCAGGTGAGCGTCAACGACCGGGCGATCGCGCCCAATACCGGCGCCACCGACCGGGCGCTGCGCCCGGAGGTGGAGCGCCTGTTCCAGTCGCTCTGGGGCGCCGGCGACCACGCCATCGAACGGCTGGGCGAGCCGCGCGAGCGCTACCGCTTGGCAGCATCGGCGGGCCGGCAGGTCCCGGTCGCGGAGATCCTCGACCGGCTTTGACGACCGGCTCCACCGCCATGCCAGAGCGGCGCCAGGAATGCAACGTGAACCCCGAGATACTCCGCTGGGCGCGCACGACGGCGAACCTGACGCGTGAGCAGGCGGTCGGCAAACTCATGATTCGCGGCGCGCGCGGCCTTTCCGCGGTCAGCTCTCGTCGGCGCAGCGACGATGGCGGCCGGGAAGGCGGCGATGCTTGCGAAGCTGCATGCATTGCTGGGCGTGGACCGATCGCACTATCGAGCTCAGAGCGATGCGGATGCTGCGTTTCGCCTGTTACGTACGAGGGCCGAGGCGGGAGGTATCAGAGGGTGTGTAAACGAAAAAGGCGGTGCCCTGTAGGAGCCTGATAGCAACAACACAATCAGGAGGACACCGCCGTGGGACAGTTGGACACGCAGGACAGCACACTGTCAACCGTGTGCTGGGAGACGATTGGAGGAGATGGCCCGGCAGCACATCCAGCAGTGGCTGCAGGACTTGCTTGAGCAGGAACAGCAGGATCAGCTTGTCCGGTTTCCGGTTCTCACGCTGGCGCAGCCGTCGCCGCCGACGCCGTTCACGCTCCGGCCTCCGGGGCATCGAACACCGCGCTCACCTCGGCAGCGAAACCTGCGAGCAGCCGCGACGTCGCCGTGCCGCCGCGGGCGTATCGGCCATGCTCCACGTACGTATCGCCCTGCAAGGTGAGCACCGTGATCGTCTCGTCACGCGGGTCGGCGATCCAGTACTCCGCTATGCCCGCCTCCGCGTAGTCAGCGCGTTTCTCCACGAGGTCCCGCCCCGGATTGTCCGAGCTGACGACCTCGACCACCAGGTCCGCGCCCAGCCAGTAGCGGTCCTGGCAGCGGGGGTCCGCGCGGTCGCGGAGCAGCAGCAGGTCGGGCTCGCGGAACTTGCCCGCGCGGATGCGCATGCGCAAGGCCGAGAACATCACGACGCCGCGCGGCTTGAGGTAGGCGCGAAACAGATCGTAGAGGAACGCGAGGACGGCTTGGTGCGTGAAGGTGGGCATGGGCAGTTCCTGTACGTAGCCATCGGTGAACTCGATCAGGCGGTTGCTGTGGTCGGTGAGCCACAGGTAGGCATCTTCGCTCCAGGCGCCCTGGGCCGGCAGGACATCGCACAGCAGAGCGTTCAGCGCATCCTGAGAGGTCGACGCAGCCACCGCTGGTTCAATGGTTACGGTCATATCCCTTGGCCTCTACGTGTATCATGGCTCTAGACACCTCCGGCTTCCGGGGCATCGAACACCGCGCTCACCTCGGCAGCGAAACCTGCGAGCAGCCGCGACGTCGCCGTGCCGCCGCGGGCGTACCGGCCATGCTCCACGTACGTATCGCCCTGCAGGGTGAGCACCGTGATCGTCTCGTCACGCGGGTCGGCGATCCAGTACTCCGCTATGCCCGCCTCCGCGTAGTCAGCGCGTTTCTCCACGAGGTCCCGCCCCGGATTGTCCGAGTTGACGACCTCGACCACCAAGTCCGCGCCCAGCCAGTAGCGGTCCTGGCAGCGGGGGTCCGTGCGGTCGCGGAGCAGCAGCAGGTCGGGCTCGCGGAACTTGCCTGCGCGGATGCGCATGCGCAACGCGGCGACCATCACGACGCCGCCGCGCGGCTTGAGGTAGGCGCGAAACAGATCGTAGAGGAACAGGAGGACGGCTTGGTGAGTGAAGGTGGGCACGGGCAGTTCCTGTACGTAGCCATCGGTGAACTCGATCAGGCGGTTGCTGTGGTCGGTGAACCACAGGTAGGCATCTTCGCTCCAGGCGCCCTGGGCCGGCAGGATATCGCACAGCAGAGCGTTCAGCGCGTCCTGAGAGGTCGACGCAGCCACCGCTGGTTCAATGGTTACGGTCATAGCCTTAGCCTCTACCGCCTGAAACTATCCCTGATCGTAGGCCCCGTCAAACAACTTACTTTCCTGCGCCATGCTGGGCGCTGGGTACTGTGCCTGAGCAGCTACCCGCGGCGGACGAGTACGTGCTGATCCACTCCCCGCCAACGGCACTGGTACGACGAATGCCTCTACACGCTCGGCCAGCGGCAGTGGCCGTGGGCGCAGGGCCGCATCACCGCCGGCCACGTCCTGGACCTGCGTAGCGAACCGGCCGCCGGCAGGTTCCTGCTGGTATTCCATGGCGCCACGCGTCGCGGCCGGCGAGCGCGCCCACCACGGCGAGGCCAGCATCGGCGTCGCCTGGAGCGACGACCTGATGCGCTGGCACTGGCCCGGCGGACCGGCGGAGTATGTCGACGGTCGGGGCCGGCTGCGGTAGACTGCGCCTCCGAGATGAAGCAGCAGAAGCTCCGCGCCCTCGCGCCCGCTGCGGTTGAGGAATTTCGGCTCAACGGGTTCCTCAAGGTCGAAGGCGTGCTGACCGCGTCCGAGGTGACCGCACTCGGCGAACACGCCGACCTGATCGCCGCCGGCACGGGTGGATACGTCAGATTTGGACGTGCCCGCACAAATCGATCGAGCCGTGCCCTGTCGTCGGCGCTGCGGATCACGCGCGAGCGCTACCGCTTGGCAGCATCGGCGGGCCGGCAGGTCCCGGTCGCGGAGATCCTCGACCGGCTTTGACGACCGGCTCCACCGCCATGCCAGAACGGCGCCAGGAATGCAACGTGAACCCCGAGATACTCCGCTGGGCGCGCACGACGGCGAACCTGACGCGTGAGCAGGCGGTCGGCAAACTCATGATTCGCGGCGCGCGCGACGTTTCCGCGGTCCAGCGTCTGATCGCGTATGAGACCGGCAAGGTAGCGCCGACACGTTCGGTGCTGGTAAGGATGGCCAAGCACTACCGGCGCCCATTGCTCACCTTCTTTCTTTCCGCCCCTCCGCGAAGCAAGGAACGCGGCGTCGACTTCCGTGTCCTGTCGGACAGCGCATCGGTCGCCGAGTCGGCCGTCGTCGATGCGTTGCTCCGCGACGTGAGGACGCGCCAGAGCATGATCCGAGCCGTTCTGGAGGATGAAGAGGAGGCGCAGCCGCTGTCTTTCGTCGGCGCAGCGACGATGGCGGACGGGAAGGCGGCGATGCTTGCGAAGCTGCATGCACTGCTGGGCGTGGACCGTTCGCACTATCGAGATCAGAGCGATGCGGATGCTGCGTTTCGCCTGTTACGTACGAAGGCCGAGGCGGCAAGGATTTTCGTGCTGCTCAAGGGGGACCTGGGCAGCCATCACACCGCCATCGCCGTCGACGTGTATCGAGGGTTCGTCATAGCGGACGAGGTGGCCCCGTTGATCGTCATAAACGACGGCGACGTCAAGACCGCGTGGTCGTTCACGCTGCTACACGAACTGGTTCACCTGCTGCTCGGTCAGACCGGCATCAGCGGTGCTCCCGCGAACACGCCGGTCGAGCGATTCTGCAACGATGTCGCGGGAGAGTTTCTACTGGCGTCCGACGAGCTCGAATGCCTCGGTCTTCGCGAAGTCGGCGGCGACCTCGCCGAGGCGAGCGGCCGGATCGGCGAGTTTGCACGAGAGCGATACCTGAGTCGGGCGATGGTCGCCTGTGCGGCACTCCGTCGCGGTCTGATCGGTTCCAATCTGTACGGCAGCCTGGCTGATGGGTTTCGCGGTCAATGGCTTCAGGAACGGCATGATCGGCGCAACGCAAGGTCGGAAGGAACGGGGCCGAGCTACTACGTGGTACGCCGGCATCGCCTGGGGAACTCCCTGCTCCAACTTGCAAGACGGATGATGGACACCGGTGCCCTGACGACGTCCAAGGCAGCAAGGATTCTTGGCGTCAAGGCAACGAGCGTCCCGGCACTGATTGATGGCGGACGGTCCTGACGGCGACTCGTCGCTCTTCCTCCTTGACGCGAACGTCCTCATAGACGCCAACCGGGTCGGTGCGTCGTCACCACCGAGGCGATGGCATTATGGCCAAGGTGCTTGGAGGGATCGAAGAGGGCATCCAGGAGGTCGAGCTTGGGCCCGATCAACACGGCCGGGTGATCGAGCTCGATGCGCTGCCGTGCGCCGAAGTGCTTGAAGTTCCGTATCTCCAGGTAGTGCAGCAGGTCTCATCGGGAACGTTCCCGGGCCGCGCTACCGCAGGGAGCGGGTTCGGTGGTCGTGCAGACGCTGTCCCGCCTCGATCACACCCGCGATCCCAAGGCGGGCACCTCGTCCTCGGCTTGCCCGCCGGGCGCTCGATCAGCGCGTTGCGGGCCGGCGCCTTCGCGGCGCGCGGAGTCGACCGGAGGCGCACCGCTTCGAGCTGGTTGGTAGCGAGGGAGATCATCGCCTTCCACCTTCACCAGCGCCTCCGGTCGTCCGAGCAGGTCGAGCGAGCAGCCGCGCTGGCCGCGCACGTGAGCGGAAATCGCTGGCGTGATATGCTGGCGACGTAGGAGGAAGGGTTGATGGGCGGTATGGTGGTCTCTGCGGTCGCACAGGAGATCGACTACCCCACCACCGACGGGCAGCCGATGGCGGAGACGGACGCGCAGGGAATCCCGTTGATGAACTCGGTGATCGGCCTGCGAGACCACTTTCGCCGGCGGGAGGACGTGTACGTATCGGGGAACCTGTTGATCTACTACGAAGAAGGGAACGTGAACGCGTCGGTAGCGCCGGACGTGTTCGTGGTAGTGGGGGTGCCGAACCATGCGCGGGACACGTACAAGCTGTGGGAAGAGGGGAAGGCACCGGACTTCGTGCTGGAGATCACGTCGCCGAGCACGCGCGCGAGGGACCAGACGGAGAAGCGGGAGTTGTACGAGCGCTGGGGGTGGAGGAGTACTGGCGGTACGACCCGACGGGAGATTACCTGGACCCGCCGCTGAGCGGGCTGTGTCTGTCGGGCGGGGAGTACGCGGAGCTGGGGCCGCGCCGGCTGGCGGACGGGACGCTGGCGCTGCGCAGCCGGGTGCTGGGCCTGGAGCTGCGAATCGAAGGAGATGAGTTGCGGTTCTTCGATCCGGCGACCGGCGAGTACGTGCTGACGCTCACCGAGAGCAACGAGGAGCGGCAGCGTGCGGAACAGGAGCGGCAGCGCGCGGAAGCTGAACGCGACAGCGCGCAAGCACGGCTCGCGCGAGAAGCGGCGGCGCGGCGCGCGGCGGAGGCGCGAGTAGCGGAATTGGAGGCGTTGCTGAGCCGGCGAAGAGAAGATGATTGACGACCGTCAACGGCGTGGTACCGCCGTCGCTTCATCCGCCAGCCTGGACGCGACCACGCACGACAGCGACTCCGCGAGTATCGCCACCAACTTCGCTCGACTCCGTGGCCGCGCACGTGAGCGGAAACCGCTGACGTGATATGCTGGGGACGTAGGAGGAAGGGTTGATGGGCGGTATGGTGGTCTCTGCGGTCGCACAGGAGATCGACTACCCCACCACCGACGGGCAGCCGATGGCGGAAACGGACGCGCAGGGAATCCCGTTGATGAACTCGGTGGTCGGCCTGCGAGACCACTTTCGCCGGCGGGAGGACGTGTACGTATCGGGGAACCTGTTGATCTACTACGAAGAAGGGAACGTGAACGCGTCGGTAGCGCCGGACGTGTTCGTGGTAGTGGGGGTGCCGAACCATGCGCGGGACACGTACAAGCTGTGGAAAGAGGGGAAGGCACCGGACTTCGTGCTGGAGATCACGTCGCGGAGCACGCGTGCGAGGGACCAGACCGAGAAGCGGGAGTTGTACGAGCGGCTGGGGGTGGAGGAGTACTGGCGGTACGACCCGACGGGAGATTACCTGGACCCGCCGCTGAGCGGGCTGTGTCTGTCGGGCGGGGAGTACGCGGAGCTGGGGCCGCGCCGGCTGGCGGACGGGACGCTGGCGCTGCGCAGCCGGGTGCTGGGCCTGGAGCTGCGAATCGAAGGAGATGAGTTGCGGTTCTTCGATCCGGCGACCGGCGAGTACGTGCTGACGCTCACCGAGAGCAACGAGGAGCGGCAGCGTGCGGAACAGGAGCGGCAGCGTGCGGAACAGGAGCGGCAGTGCGCGGAACAGGAGCGGCAGCGCGTGGAAGCTGAGCGCGACAGCGCGCAAGCACGGCTCGCGCGAGAAGCGGCGGCACGGCGCGCGGCGGAGGCGCGAGTAGCGGAACTGGAGGCGTTGCTGAGCCGGCGAAGAGAAGATGTTTGACGGCGGAAATCGCTGGCGTGATATGCTGGCGACGTAGGAGGAAGGGTTGATGGGCGGTATGGTGGTCTCTGCGGTCGCACAGGAGATCGACTACCCCACCACCGACGGGCAGCCGATGGCGGAGACGGACGCGCAGGGAATCCCGTTGATGAACACCGTGATCGGCCTGCGAGACCACTTTCGCCGGCGGGATGATGTGTACGTATCGGGGAACCTGTTGATCTACTACGAAGAAGGGAACGTGAACGCGTCGGTAGCGCCGGACGTGTTCGTGGTAGTGGGGGTGCCGAACCATGCGCGGGACACGTACAAGCTGTGGGAAGAGGGGAAGGCACCGGACTTCGTGCTGGAGATCACCTCGCCGAGCACGCGTGCGAGGGACCAGACCGAGAAGCGGGAGTTGTACGAGCGGCTGGCGGTGGAGGAATACTGGCGGTACGACCCGACGGGAAATTACCTGGACCCGCCGCTGAGCGGGCTGTGTCTGTCGGGCGGGGAGTACGCGGCGCTGGGGCCGCGCCGGCTGGCGGACGGGACGCTGGCGCTGCGCAGCCGGGTGCTGGGCCTGGAGCTGCGAATCGAAGGAGATGAGTTGCGGTTCTTCGACCCGGCGACCGGCGAGTACGTGCTGACGCTCACCGAGAGCAACGAGGAGCGGCAGCGCGCGGAAGCTGAACGCGACAGCGCGCAAGCACGGCTCGCGCGAGAAGCGGCGGCGCGGCGCGCGGCGGAGGCGCGAGTAGCGGAATTGGAGGCGTTGCTGAGCCGGCGAAGAGAAGATGATTGACGACCGTCAACGGCGTGGTACCGCCGTCGCTTCATCCGCCAGCCTGGACGCGACCACGCACGACAGCGACTCCGCGAGTATCGCCACCAACTTCGCTCGACTCCGTGGCCGCGCACGTGAGCGGAAACCGTGGTCGGCCTGCGAGACCACTTTCGCCGGCGGGATGACGTGTACGTAGCTGTATCTGCGATTCAGAGTACGAGAACGACGATAGTATCGCTGAGGGTGAATCCTGTTTCGGGTAAAAGAGTCGGTCAGATTTGCATATTGTGCGCTGAGAAGTTGGGAATATCGTGAGACGACCCGTGGCTGCACGGTAGACAAGCGTCAAACATAGCGAAGCATTATTGGCCGAGGTGCTTGGAGGAATTGAAGAGGGCATCCAGGAGGTCGAGCTTCTCTCCTACTTCCGCCGGGATCGACGCGGGGTCCACGCTGCGGATGAGGCGGTGCAGTTCTCCCTTTCTGAGCAGCATCGGGTGTCCGAGATGCTCGCCCAGGCGCCGAAAGAACTCCTCGGCAAAGTCGCTCAACTTCAGGCGCTCGGTTCTGGTATCCCATAACGCCTGAGCCGCATCGGTGTCGGGACGCTTCCAGATGGAGAACTGCCGGTCATCGAAGACGCGTTCGCGGATCAGCGTATCCGTGACTTCGCCGGCCGCGTGCGAGAACAACCCTGCGCCATAACGCGTTGATCCGTTCATCCCATCGTTCCGCTGCCGAAGGGCGAAGCCGCTTGGCGAATTCTCGCAGGATGTCGAGATCCGTCGTGCCTTCGACGTAGAGCACGTAGCCGCGCTGGACCGCGCGGACGTAATGCTCGGCGCCGAAGTACGTCAGGGCGTTGCGTATCTCCGGTTTTCCGGCGAGGTTGTCCGCTTTGCCACCGAGCAATAACGTGACGTTGTGGCCGAACGCTTCCTCGAGTACGACTTCCGAGTGCGTGACCAGGACGACCTGAGACGCGTTCTGAGCGGCGATATCCCGCAGCAGGACATACACCTGCCTCTGCCGGATGATTTCCAGATGCGCGTCGGGCTCGTCGATCAGGAGCACCGCGTTCCGGTGCGAATAGAGGTAGGCGAAGATCAGGAGCAACTGCTGGAGCCCGCGGCCGGCGGCGGACACCTCCAGCGGCGTCTTCACGTTCTCCTGCCCGTAGAAGAGGTCTATGCTGCCGCGTGCCGTCTCGGCGGGATCGCTCAGATCGACCGAGAACAGCCGCCGCATCAGGCGGACGATCTCTTGCCAGTCGTCCCGGGAGTTCTGCAAGACCAGCAGACACAGATTTCTCAATACCTGAGCGGTCTGGCCCTGTCCCAGCAGGACGTCGATGCGTCCGGGCTGGAGGATCGGCTCTTCGGTCTCCATGCCCGACATCGGATAGAGCAGGTGCACGCTCAATCCGGCCGCCGTCTCGATGGCGGCCGGATTCTGCAAAGTGGCATCATCCGGCGTGCAATAGACCAGGTCCTCGCCTTGATTGCGAAACCGCATGGTCACCGGCTCGACGCCGTTCCCGTGCTGAACTCCGACCGTGATCAGGAGCGGAATATCATTATTGCCGGTACGAACGGCGGTGTTGTGCCAGAAGTACCGCGTGCGCTGAACCGGAACGGAGACGATGTTCAGGCGGTTGAGCGACGTTGCGGTCCGCTCCTTCGACCTGGATCGCCCTTTCGCTTCGTACCAGGTCGTGACCGCCTGCGACCACAGCGCGATCGCCTGGATCGCCGTCGTCTTGCCGCAGTTGTTGGGCCCGATCAACACGGCCGGGTGATCGAGGTCGATGCGCTGCCGTGCGCCGAAGTGCTTGAAGTTCCGGATCTCCAGGTAGTGCAGCAGTCTCATCGGGAACCTTCCTGGCCCACGCTACTGCGGGAGCGGCTCCGGCAGCGCCGGGCCGCTACCTGCGGCCGGCGACCAGGTCGTCGACCACGTCCGGCTCGGCCAAGGTGGAGGTGTCGCCGAGCGCCGCCGGCGAGGTTTCGCCCTCGGCGATCTTGCGCAGGATGCGCCGCATGATCTTGCCGGAGCGGGTCTTGGGCAGCGCCGGCGCGAACTGGACCTTGTCGGGCGAGGCGTGCGGCCCGATGTGGGAGCGCACTTCGCGGACGATCCCCCGCTCGATGTCGGCGGACGGCTCCCGCCCGCTCATCAGCGTCACGTACGCGTAGATGCCCTGGCCCTTGATGTCGTGCGGATAGCCGACCACGGCCGCCTCGGCGACCGCCTCGTGCTGGCCGATCGCCCCTTCCACCTCGGCCGTGCCGATGCGGTGGCCGGAGACGTTGAGCACGTCGTCGATCCGGCCCGTGATCCAGTAGTAGCCGTCCTCGTCGCGACGCGCGCCGTCGCCGGTCAGGTAGTAGCCGGGATAGGTGTCGAAATAGGTCTGCCGGAACCGTTCGTGGTCGCCGTAGACCGTGCGCATGATGCCGGGCCACGCCGTGCGGATGCACAGCGCGCCGGCGGCGGGGTTGCCTTCGACCTCGTTGCCCTGCTGGTCGAGCAGCGCCGGCTCGATGCCGAAGAACGGCAGCGTGGCGGAGCCGGGCTTCAGCGGCGTCACCGCCGGCAGCGGCGTGATCAGGATGCCGCCGGTCTCGGTCTGCCACCAGGTGTCGACGATCGGACAGCGGCCTTCGCCCACCACCTCGTAATACCAGCGCCACTCCGGTTCCTTGATCGGCTCTCCCACGGTGCCGAGCAACTGCACGGATGAACGGTCGTACTTCTCCACCCACGCGTCGCCTTCCTTCATCAAGGCGCGCAGAGCGGTCGGCGCGGTGTAGAACTGCTTGACCCGATGCTTCTGGCACACCTGCCAGAAACGGCCGTTGTCGGGATAGTTGGGCACGCCCTCGAACATGATCGTGGTCGCCCGGTTGGAGAGCGGGCCGTAGATGATGTAGGAGTGGCCGGTGATCCAGCCGATGTCGGCGGTGCACCAGTAGATGTCGCCCGCGTGGTAGTCGAAGATCGTCTGGTGCGTGAACGAGGCATAGACCAGGTAGCCGCCCGTGGTGTGCAGCACGCCCTTGGGCTTGCCGGTCGACCCGGAGGTGTAGAGGATGAACAGCGGGTCCTCGGCGCCCATCTCCACCGGCGCGCACTCGGTCGAAGCGCCGGCCATCTGCTCGTGCCACCAGACGTCGCGGCCGGCCGTCATCGGCACCGTATCCCTGGTGCGGCGCACCACGAACACGCGTTCGATCGACGGCGTCTGCGCGACGGCGGCGTCGGCGTTGGCCTTCATCGGCAGGCCGCTGCGCGGGCCGCGCAGCGCGGTGTCCTGGGTGACCAGCGCCCTGCACTGCGAGTCGTTGATGCGGTCGCGCAGCGATTCGGCTGAGAAGGCGCCGAACACGATCGAGTGCACGGCGCCGATGCGGGCGCAGGCCAGCATGGCGATCGCCAGTTCCGGCACCATCTGCAGATAGATGCAGACGCGGTCGCCCTTGCCGATGCCGTGCGCGGCGAGCACGTTGGCGAAGCGGCATACCTCGGCCAGCAGCTCGTCGAAGGTGTAGCGTCGATCCTCGCCCGGGTCGTTGCCTTCCCAGATGATGGCGGTCCGGTCGCCGTACCCCGCCTTCACGTGCCGGTCGATGCAGTTGTAGCAGGCGTTGAGGGTGGCGCCCTCGAACCAGCGGATGTCGGCATTGACGAAGTCGTACCGGCGGACGCGGTCCCAGCGGCGGGTCCAGGTGATGCGCTCGGCTACCTCCTCCCAGAACCCCTCCGGGTCCTCGATGGAGCGCCGGTAGCGGCTGCGGTACTGGTCCATCGATCGGATATGGGCGTGATCGATCGGGAAGCGAGTCTGTTCCGGCGGATAGATCTTGGCCATGGGCGGAAGTATAGCAGGGAGAGGGGCGGCGTCGCGACCAGGGCGGCGCGGCGGCGGGCGGCGCCGGTCAGGCCGGAGGCGTTCGGCCGGGTGACCGCGGCAGCGGGTAGCGGGTTCCGATGATCGCGATGCGGAAGCGGTCGTCCGGGCCGGGCAGGGGATTCATGACGACGTGCAGCGCCTGATCCGGCGGCTGCATCTCCACGTGAAAGTGGCGGAACAGCACCGCGGTGATGACCAGGTACAGCAGGTCGGCGGTCGTCGCGCCCAGGCAGGTGTGCGGACCGAGGCCGTAGGGGCAGTAGACGTTCGGTTGCAGGTGCTCCTGGCGGTCGGGCGAGTAGCGGCCCGCGTTGAAGCGTTGCGGGTCCGGGAAGTATTGCGGCAGGTGATGCGTCACCGTGTTGGCGATGATGCAGTACTCGTCTCTGGGGATCCGATAGCCCTGGAATTCGAAGTCGGCTATCGACGTACGGGGGAGCGCGGGCGCCGGTGGGTGCAGGCGCAGGATCTCCATGGCCGCATGCCGGGTCTGGACCATACCGCGCAGCGAGTCGCGGTCGGGAAAGCCGGAGGCGAACGCCAAGTCGGCTTCCGCCACGACCGCCCGGTGCAGCTCCGGATCGCGCAGGATGTAGTACAGCAAGAAGGAGGTGACGCTGGCCGCCGTATCCATGCCGGCCACGAACGGGCCGATGAGGGCGGCCACCGCGTCCCGTTCGTTCATCAGCCGCGGGTGCTCGGCGTGGAACTTGCGGACCAGGTCGACGAAATCGCCGTCGCGTTCCAGGTAATCGCGCACGTGGTGCTCATCCCAGATGCGGCGCGCCATCGCGTGCACGGTGCGCTTGGATGCGACGTAGCGCGGCAGATACTTCATGGAAGCCGGCCGCACCTTCCGGATGTGTATCTGCACGAGCGCGCGGAAGAAATAGATCAGGTCATCCATGACTTCGGCCGGTTCCTGGTTCGTGGCCATGTATCCCAGCAAGGACGAAACCAGACGCTTTACGCGAGGGAACGCGGCGATGGGAGTCCGCAAGGGCCAGCTCTCCAGCAGGTGGAACTGGCTCCTGACCAGCTTCTCCATCTGCGCGTAGAGCGTCCTGCCGGAGTAGCCGTCCTTGAGGCCGGCGCGCATGGTGCGATGGTCGGGGCCGTCCAGCTCGATGAGCGTCGGGTTGTCGCCGCCGAGCACCTGGTGGATGTCCTGCATCGCTGCGCCGGAGGTGAACAGGCGATGGCCCTGCTTCTTCATCAGCGCATTCGCTTCGGGACCGGCCAGCACCAGCAGGCGGTGGTTCAGTACCCGCACGCGGAATACCGGTCCCAGGCGCAGGTACTGTTTGGTGAGGAACTCGCCCATCGCCGTCAGCATCGGCAGCATGTTGCCGACGATCGGGGAGCCCGGCGCCACCGGTATGGTCATGGTCGACGACACCGCCATCTGACCGGATAGTACGCCCGCCCGGACGCAGCGACAAGCGCGGGCGCGGTCTTCAGCCGGAAGTTTCCGCAGAGCCGGCGGCCGGATCGGTCGCGCGCAGCAGGTCGGCGTCCGTGTCGACGTCAAGGTCGCCGCCCGGAAAATCGACCACCGCGACCGCCGCGCAACCGCGCAGTACGCGCTTCGCGCCGCGGTCGCCGGTGAGCGCCGACAACCGGTCGAACAGCTCCGGCGCGAACAGCGCCGGCGGGCCGGCCGTGCCGCCGTACCCGCAGGCGACCGCAGCGGCCCCGCCGGCCGCGAACCGCTCGATCAGCGCCGTCAGGACGCCGGCCGTCAAGCGTGGCTGGTCGCAGGGAAGCACGATGCAGCCGGCCGGCCGGCCGGCCGCGACCGCGCGTACCCCGCAGGCGATCGAGGCGCCCACGCCGTCCAGCCAGCGGGGGTTGGTCACGCGCCGGACCGGCAGATCGGCGACCGCGCCGCCCACCGCCGCCCCTGCCGCGCCGAGCACCACGAGCACCGGCCGGCACCCGGCGGCGAGCGCCGTCCGCGCGGCGCGGCGCACCAACGGCTCGCCGTCGATCCGCACGAGCTGCTTGGGCCGGCCGAGCCGGGTCGAAGCGCCGGCGGCCAGCACCACCGCGGCGACCGGGGCCGGAGTCGGCGCGCCGCTCACGGCGGCCGGTCGTGGATGGGACCGGCGCGGTCGCGCAGGTGGCCGGCGGTGCGCGCGGACAGCACGCCCAGGATCTCCGCAACCACCGAGAGGGCGATCTCTTCCGGCGTCTGCGCGCCGATGTCGAGGCCGGCCGGACAGTAGAGCCGGTCCCGATCGCCGGCCTCCCAGCCAGCCTCGGCGATGAGCCGTTCGGCGCGCGAGCGGGGGCCGATCACCCCCACGTAGCCGGCTGGGGTTCCCTTGAGCGCTGCGAGAATCGCCGCGTCGCGCAGGTAATCGTGGGTCGCCGACACGCACGCGGTGCGCGGTCCCGGCGCGATCCGGCCGACCGCGCCGGTCGGGTCGGCGGCCAGCAGCACGGCCGTCGCGGCCGGATGGCGCTGCGGGTCGGCATATGCCGGGCGGTGGTCGACCAGGGTCACGGTCAGGCCGGCCTGGGCGCCGATCTCCGCCAGGGGAACGGCGTCGTCCCCCGCTCCGAACACCGCCAGGCGGCGCACCGGCGTGAGCCCTTCGATCATCACCTGCGCCGTACCGCCGCCGGCCGGATAGCGGCCGGCGGTGACCCGCTCGGAGCCCAGCAGCGACCGCGCGTCGCGTTCGACCGCCGCATCGAGGTCGGCGCCGCCCAGTGAACCGCGCGCCGGGCCGTCCCCGGTCACCAGCAGGCGCGCGCCCAGCGGTGCGCGCGCGGGGTCCGCGGCGGGCGGTTCGACGACCGTGGCCAAGACGGCCGGCCGGCCCTGCCGGAGCGGCGGCTCCAGGCACTCCCGCAACGACGGCCGGCGTCCGTCGTCGACCGGCGCCAGCAGGATGTCCACCACACCCCGGCAGCCGCTGCCCGAGCCGATCACCACGTCGGCGGGCGCGGTGGTGTCGTAGCGGCGCCGGGAGGTCCGGCCGGTGCGCATCGCCTGCTGCGCCCGATCGTCCAGGTCGAAGCAACCTGCGGACAGCATCCCCACCCGCTCCCGGTCCGCGCCGAACAGCATGCGCGCGCCGGCCCGCCGGTAGCTGGAGCCCGAAACCTGCACGACGGTGGCCACCGCGCCGGGTTGCCCGTCCCGCTCCATGGCGGTCAGCCGGTCGAGCAGGCGCTCCCGTTCGGTCATGGGGGATCGGTCATGCGGCGTCGTCACCTGGACCGCGCTGTGCGCCTACGCGCCGGGAGCGTACAGCAGCGCATGGATCAGCACGCCGGTGACCGACACGTACAGCCAGAGAGGGAGCGCGACGCGGGCCAGGGGGCGGTGGCGGGGGTGGCGCGTCCAGCCCCGGCGCAGCGTCACGAGGGCGAGGGGTATGATGGTCGCCGCCAGGATGACGTGAGACACCAGCATGGGGTAGTACAGCCAGGGCACCGGCCCCGTGTAGGGTCGCGAGCCGCCGCTCGCTCCGTGATAGATCAGGTAGCCGGTGAGAAACAGCGTAGAGGCCGCGAACGCCGCCAGCACCAGCGCTCGATGGGCGGCGACCGCGTTGCGCCGGATGGCGACGTACGCGGCCACCAGACAGACGGCGGCGACCGAGTTCCAGACGACGTTCACGGCCGGCAGCGCCGACACGTCGAGCCGTGACGCGGTGCGCGCGCCGGACGCCGTGCCGCCGGTCAGCACGAAGACGACCGCGGCCACGGCGACCACGCTGAATATGGCGATGACCGTGAGCCAGAAACGGTCGGCGGTTGCGCGCTCGGCCGCGGTGCGCAGCATGGGGAGATGAGTATACCCGCTGCCGGCGACGGTATCGGCGTCCGCCGCGCGGTGGTGATCACCGAACGGGCGCTGGCCGCCGCCGGCGGGGCGCCGGCGGCGCGCCGCCTCTGCGCGGAGCGCGCCCTGGACACGGAGTTCGAGCTGCGCGCCGGCCGCGATCGCGCCGGTCTCGACCTGCATGGTTCGTGGCTGATCGACCGCCGGGAAGGGGGCTTCGTGGCGGCGCTGGGCGCCGGCCGGGAGGCGGGCGCCGATCCGGAGGCGGGCGCCGGGTTCCACGCGGCGGTGCGCGGGTCGGTCGCCGCCGCGCTCGACCACGTCCGCGCGGTGTGGGACGAGCGGCCCACCTTTTCCTCGTACCGCGCCGCGTCGGCCGCCGTGGAGCGCCTGCGGGGCCGCGGCCGGCTGGTCTTCACCAACGGGGTGTTCGATCTGCTCCACGTCGGCCACCTGCGGTCGCTGGAATACGCGCGCGGCCTGGGGGCGGCGCTGGTGGTAGGCATCAACAGCGACGCCTCGGCGCACGCGCTGCGGCCGGCCGGCCGGCCGGTGATCGGTCAGTTCGCGCGCGCCGAGCTGCTGGCTGCGCTGCGCTGCGTCGATGCGGTCATCATCTTCGACGAGCGCGATCCGCGGCGGCTGATCGAGGCGGTGCGCCCCGACGTGCTGGTCAAGGGCGGCACCTACGCGCCCGAGCAGGTGGCCGGCGGCGCGGCGGTGCGCGCTGCCGGCGGCGTGGTGGCGTTGTCTCCGGTGCTCGCCGGCGTCTCCACCACCGCCATCGCGCGGCGGATCATTCAAGGAGGCGCCGGCACGCGCTGATTACCGGATCGACGGCGATCGACTCCATCGATGCGCCGTCCGCCGGCGCCGGCAGGGACGCGCAGCGGTCACTCGGGACGGTCGAGCGCGGCGTGACCACCAGCGCCGGGGCCGCCGCGGCGGCCGGCGCCCACACCGTCGCGTCGCTCACCGCGAACAGCGCCACCACCGCCACCGACAGCGCGGCGGCCAGATGGGTCAGGCCGGAGTCGTTGCCCAACAGCAGCGCGCAGGCGGAGATCGCCTGCGCCGTGCGCACGATCGGCCGGCCGCGTACGATCAGATCTTCGCGGGCGGCCGGCGGGCGCAGGTCCGCTTCCGCCGGCCCCAGCACCCACGTGACGGCCGCATCCCGGCGGAGCGCGTCGGCCGCGGCGGCGAAACGGTCGAGCGGCCAGTTCTTGCGCGCGCTGCCCGATCCCGGGGCGATGGCGACCCGCCGGTCGCGCCGCGGCTCGCCCGGCAGCGCCAGCGCCGGGGCGCGATCGTCCGCCGGACCGGCGCCGACCGCCCGCAGGTGGTGCGGCACGATCGGCTGCCGATCCGCCGGCATCGGGCGCACCGCGCAGACCCGACCGGAGACCGCCCCGGCCAGCGCCCGTTCGACCGGGCCGCCCGGCTCGGTGAAGGCCAGCGCCTCGTGGACCGGCGCCGGCAGCGCCGGCGGCGCGCCGCGGTAGGCGCGCGCGAACCACGCCGCGCCGGCGTCCCAACGGTCGCCGACGATGCCGGCGGCGCGCAGCAGCTCGCCGGGATGCCCGCGGCCGAGCAGCGCCAACCGCCCGGCGCGCCGCTCCGCCGCCCAGCGTTCGATCGCCGGGATGGCGACGATCAGATCGCCGAGCGCGCCCGTGTGGTACACCAGATCGGTCCGCACGCCGCGCAGGAGCATACCGGTTCCGAAATCGGCCGCTCAGCCGCGCGCCCGGGGACGTCGTTCGGTCACGGGACGGCACGTCGGGCCGATATCTGGTCGGCGGTGACTCCCGGACCTATATTGCGGCATGGACTACGCAGACGCCGCGGCGGCCGGTCGCAGCCGATCGCGGCCGGCCGTCGCGGCGGCCCTCACCCTTGCCCGCGGCGTGGCGATGGGCGTGGTGGAGCTGGTCCCCGGGGTGAGCGGGGGCACGATGGCGTTGGTACTGGGCATCTACGGAAGACTGATCGACGCGATCGACGCCACCTTCGCCTGGATCGGCCGGTCGCTGCGGCGGCTGCTGCCGGGCGCCGGCCGTTCGCCGGCGCGGAACCCCGCCCCGCCGGTGTCGTTCCTGGCGCTCCTGGCGATCGGCATGGCGGCGGCGTTGCTGGCCGGCAGCCATCTGGTGACGGAGCTGCTGCGTACCGCGCGCGGGCCGACGTACGCGTTCTTCTGCGGCCTGGTGCTGGCGTCGGTCGCCACGCCCTGGCGCCTGATGGAGCGCCGCGGACCGGTCGAACTGATCGTGATCCTCTGCGCGGCGGCCGCCAGCTTCCTGGCATCGGGGCTGCGCGCCGCGGAGTCGGGCGTGCCCGGCCTCCCGTTCCTGCTGATATCGGGAGCCTTGGCGGTGGCCGTGCTGGTGCTGCCGGGGGTGAGCGGCTCGTTCGTGCTCCTGGCGCTCGGCTCCTACGGCTACGTGCTCGAGCGGGTGCGCGGCCTCACCGCTGGGGAGATCGGTGAGTCGGCGCTGCCGCTCGCCGTGTTCGGGATCGGACTCGTCGCGGGTCTGGCGACCGTCACGCGGCTCATCTCCCGGCTGCTCGCGCACCACCGTTCGCTGACCCTGGCGGCCCTCACCGGGCTGATGCTGGGGTCGTTGCGGGCGCTTGCGCCGTTCTACCGGGACGGGCAGGCGGTGCCGCTGCGCGAGGTGGGGACCCTGGGGGTCGAGCTGCTGCCGCTGGCCGCCGCGGCCGCCGCCGGCGCCGGCATCGTGATCCTGATGTCGCTGGCCGCTCGCCGCGGCGGCATGCCGGCGGTCTCGAAGGCCGGCGCCCTGTAGTTACGACAGGCTCACGCGCGTTCCGCTGCGCGCCGATTCGTGCGCGGCCTCGATCACCCGCAGCGTGCCGGCGGCGAACTCGGGCGATGGCGGGCGCGAACGCCGGTCCGCCGTTGTCGAGCGTGATGGTGTCGCGGCGGCCGGCGGCGGCAAGGTGGATCGTGCTCTCCGGCAGCGGGTGGTACGGCTCCGGAACGTGGATCGCCCCGGCGCTGCCGGTGATCGTGATGCCGCGGTTGCGGAAGTCGTCGAACCCGCCCATGGCGACTGCCTGAACCCCGCCGGGGAGCTCCATCAGCACGCCGGCCGCGCCGTCGATGCCGCCGCCGGCGTCGTAGCGCACGGCCGCCTGCACGGTGAGCGGTTCGGCGTTCAGCAGGTGGCGGATGTACGCGATCGGGTAGCAGACCACGTCGAGCAAGCCGCCGCCGCCCATCGCCGGGACCAGCCGGTAGTCTCCGGCGCGCTGCCGGCGGTCCAGGAAGAAGCTCATGTGGCCGGTGATCTGGCTGACCGCGCCGATGCGGCCGGCGGCGAGCAGCTCGCCCACCACCCGCGTCTGCGGGTGGTAGCGGAAGACGAACGCCTCCACCAGCGGGACGCCGAGTTGCCGGCAGCGCGCCGCCACGCGCGCGGCGCTGTCGGCCGCGTCGGTCAGCGGTTTCTCGCAGAAGACCGGGATGCCGCGCTCGGCCGCCTCCAGGGTCCAGCGCTCGTGCTGGGAGTTGGGCAGCGGCACGTACACCGCGTCGATTGCGCCACTGTCCAGCAGCTCCCGGTAGGAGCCGAACGCCCGCGCCGCGCCGTTGGCGGCGGCGAACGCTTCCGCCCGATGCGCGTCGCGGCTGGCGACGGCGGCCAGCTCGGCGTCGCGCACCGTGCGCAGCGCCGGGATGAAGACGGCGGCCGCGATCTGCGCGGTACCCAGGATTCCCCAACGGACCTTCGTCATGACTCCTCCCTCCTGCTGGCTCGCTCGGCGTGCCGCCGGGGGCGCAGCGACCGCAGCCGGCTGCGGTACCAGGTCCGCCGGACCTCGGCGGCGGCTCGCGTGGCGGCGGTGACTTCCGCCGCGGTCGGCCGGTAGCCGGCGTACGCGACGCGCACGAACAGACCGACGAACTCGCGCAGCAGGGCGGCGGCCGGCGGCAGCCGGGCGCCGAACGACCGTTCCCACGACAACCAGCCGGTGGTCTCCGGCTGCGGTATGCCGGCGCGCGCGGCGAGCTTGACGTAGCGCTGCGCGACGCGGCCGATCGGGCTGGCGCGCAGCGATGCCCGCGCGGTCAGGATCAGACGCGCGGCCGCCCACGCGACGGCGGCCAGGATCAGCACCGCCGCGCCGGCCAGCAACGGCCGCGCGTTCAGCTTGCGGCGTTCGGCGCGGATATCCCGACCCAGCATGGAAGAAAGCTGCCGTGCGGTGGCCGGGTCGAGTTGCACCTCCTCCGCCACCGTCGACGGCTCCTCGACGTCCGCGCGGCCCAGGTTCGGCGTGAAGCCGGGATTGACGGCCGGAGTCGCCTCCCAGGTCGTCCAGCCGTGCGGCTCCAGCCACACCTCCGCCCAGGTGTGCGCGGCCAGGCCGGTCACCACCGCTTCCGTGGTGGAGATCACTTCCGCGGCGTCGATGTCCGGATCATCCAGCTCCTCGATGCCGGTCAGGATGGCATCGAGCGTCGTGACCGGAAAGTGGACGAGATAGCCGGAGACGTAGCGCGCCGGGATGCCGTTGAGGCGGGCGAAGATGGTGAAGGCGGTGGCGAAGTGGACGCAGTAGCCGCGCCGCTCGCCCAACAGGAAGTGGCCGATGAAGTCTTCGCCGCGGCCCGGCGTGGGGGGCGTCAGCGAGTAGACGCAACTCGACTTCAGGAAGCGCTCGATCGCGCGGAGCCGCTCGGCGCCGCCGCCAGCGCTGCGGGTCACGTCGTTCGCCAGCGACCGCACGTCCGCCGGCAGAGACGCGGGGACCTGCAGGTAGCGGCTGTCGGCCGGCGGCGCGAGGGTGCGGATCGCCGCATCGCGCCGCAGGCCGATCGACGTGCCGCGCAGGATCGGCTCCAGCGGAAAGAAGCCGCGCGCGTAGTCGGCCACGGTGAGCCGCGGCGGGTACGGCGTGACCGAGAAGTCGACCGTGTCGACGGTATGCGGCAACCGGTCGTACGCGTCCGCCAACAGTTCGACGCGCACGTCCGGGTCGAGCGCGGCCGGCGGCGGAAAGAGGATGAAGCGCTCCGTGTCGCTGTCGCTCGCCGGCTCCTCCTGCGTGAACGCCCAGGTGGCGCCGTCGTAGTGGTCGAACACCTCGGTGCGGAGGTAGAGCGTGCGCGCTTCCGGCGAGTGGACGCGCAGCAGCGGGCGCGGCGACAGCACCGGCGTGCCGCCCAGGCGCCGTTCGTCGTGCTGGGTGCCGAACCCCGGGATGGAGTAGAGCAGCGGGAAGCGCGGGAAGGCGGAGGAGATCGTCGCCCGCATGCGCGGATGCAGGACCAGATCGACGAAGTAGTTGCCGCCGCCGGGGGCGGGGAACAGCAGGCCCACGCCGGCGGCCAGCAGCACGATGGCGGCCGCGAACACCGCGGCGCCGCCGGCGCGCTCCGGTACGCCGCGTCCGCCGAGCACGACCACCGCCAGCACCATCGACGCCAGGGTGAGCAGATAGAGCACCGGCGACTGGACGATCAGCGACGCCAGCCCCATACCCAGCACCGCCAGGATCGCCGCCGCCAAGCCGAAGCCGCTCGACAGCACCACCCCGGCCGCCGACGAGAACGCCCAGCCGGCGATCAGCGCGAACAGGTTGGAGACCGCTCCCTGCTGCGCGCCCTGAGCCACCTCGGAGAACCACAGCCGGTACGAGGAGAACGGCGTGATGACGATGCCGACCAGGATCGACGCGCCGAACAGCGCCGAGGCGCCGGCCGCCGCCCACCGCAGCGGCTTCGCCGGGGGCGCCGGCACGAACGCCGCGGCGATCTGCAGGGCCGCCACGCCGCCGGTCAGGCCCAGCAGGAGCGCCACCGGCAGATCGGCGCGCAGCAACCAGTGCACCGCGACCGGCAGCGCCAGCGCGGTCGCAGCCGCCGCCGCGGCCCGCAGCTCAGGCCGAACGGCGGAGAGCCGCGGCCGCCGCAACGCGGACGTCGCCACCGGCCAGATCCTCCTCGATCGTGTCGGGTCCCCGCAGCAGCATGACGCGGCCGCCGCGATTGCGCACCGTATTGAAGTACTGCTCGGCGTCGCGCAGCGCGCGCGGGCCGCGGCCGGTGCCGTTGAAGATCACCCCGGTCACCGACTTCGAGCTGACCGACGCCTCGATGATCGCGAACAGCTCCGGGTCCAGATGATGGGTGAGGAACATGACCGACTCCGCGTCGTCGGCGCGCGCCTCCCAGTCGGCCCAGAACAGGCGCGCGGGCGAGACGCTCTCCTTGAACGCCAGCCGGAAGTTCTCCTGGTACAGCCGGTCGAAGTCGTCCGGATTCCGGCCCGCGAACGCGTAGACTTCCTGGCCGACCGCCGCGCGCACCGCAGTCGGTACGCCCGTCGACAGGAAGTAGCGCACCACTGCCAGCAGCGCCTCGATCGTGACGTCCTCGACGGCCAGCACCGGCGCGCCGACCGCCTCCGCCGGCGGCATGCGCAGGTCGACGTAGATCGTCACCGCCGGCTCCGAGCTGGCCTGGTACTGGCGGACGAACGGCTTGCCGACGGCGGCGAACTTGCGCCAGGCGATGTGGCGCGCCGCCTCGCCGTGGCGCGCCTCGCGGAGCTGGGTGAACATGGCGTAGTCGGGCTCGCCGATCATCGATTCGCGCCGGCCGGCGTGCGGATGCGCATCGTCCCCAGCCGCCAAGCGGGCGATCTTCAGCACCCGCGGATAGACCTGGAACTCGCGGAAGCCGACCTCGGGGCGAACCGCGAACAGGCGCAGCGGGTCGCGCGCGGTGACGCGCCGGATGCCGATCGTGTAGATGCCGCGGTAGGGAAGCCGGATCGGGTAGTCGCGGTCGATCGCGGCGCTGCCGCCCAGGTAGATCGACAGATCGGGCAGCTCCGTCTCGCCGAGCGGGCGCACCACCTTGAACTCCACGTGAAGCTGCGAGACCGGGATCACCGAACGGTTCTCGATCCGCAGCGAGTAGACGATCTGTTCGCCCTTGACCGGGTGGGCGCTGGAGAAACGCTGCCCGAAGGCGACCGCCGTGGAGGCCGAGTAGAGCGCGGCGAACGAGAGGAGCGGGATCAGCAGCAGCGTGATCGCCATGACGACGAAGAATCCACCCAGGTAGGCTGCCGCCAGATAGGCGATGACCAGGGTGGCAGTGTAGAAGCCGAGCGCCCGCGCTCGCTGACCGAGCGTGAAGGATCGGATCATCGGGCGAAATGCTATCACACGCGCTATCACGCGCCCGCCTGCGCTGACGTACCGCCTGCGGCAGTGCTACGATGGCGGCTCGACATGGAGCACCTCACGCCCGCGCTGTCGGGCCGGTCGTTCGTGGTCACCGGCGGCGCGCTCGGCATCGGCGGCGGCATCGCGGACGCGGCGGCCGCAGCCGGCGCCAAGGTGCTGGTCGTCGACCGCGACGCCGGCGCGGGCCGGGCGCGCGTCGAGCGGATCGCGGCGGCTGGCGGCACCGCCGCGTTTCTGCAGGCCGACCTGGCCACCCACGACGGCTGCCGCGCCGCGGTGGGCGAGGCGGTGGCCGCCTTCGGCGCCGTGGACGTGCTGTGCAACAACGTCGGCATTCAGCCCGCCGAATCCTACGCGACGGCCGAGGAAACGACCGAGGAGGCGTGGGACCTGATCATGGCGGTCAACGTCAAGAGCTACTTCCTGACCGCCAAGTACGCCATCCCGCACATGCGGCGCCGCGGCGGCGGGGCGATCATCAACATCGCCAGCGTGCAGGGCCTGCAGTCGGCTCCGCTGGTCCCGGCGTACGCCGCCAGCAAGGGCGCGGTGCTGTCGCTGACCCGCCAACTGGCGATCGACTACGCGCGTGAGAACATCCGCGTGCTGGCCGTCTGCCCCGGCAGCATCGACACCCCGCTGCTGCGCACCGCGGCGGCCATGCAGGACGGCGACGTCGAGCAGACGGTGCGGGACTGGGGGCGCGCGCATCCGCTCGGCCGGACCGGGCAGCCGGAAGATATCGCCTCGGTGGTGGTCTTCCTGGCCGGAGCGGGAGCGTCGTTCATGACCGGCGAGTACGTCTGCGTCGACGGCGGCTACAACGCGCTGGGCGCCTGGGCCGAGCCGCGCGAGCCGGCGCCGGCCGGCGCGTGAGCGACCGGCTGGACGGCCGCGTGGCGGTCGTCGCCGGAGGAGCCGGCGGCATCGGGCGCGCGGTGTGCCGGCGCTTCGTGGAACGGGGCGCGCGCGTGACGGTCGCCGACGTGGCTGCCGACCGGACGGCGCAGACGGCCGCCGAATGCGGCGCCGAGCGCGCGATCGGCGCGCCGGTCGACGTGGTCGATCCCGATTCGGCCGCGCGCTGCGTGGCGGCCACGGTCGAGCGGTTCGGCCGCGTCGACTACCTGGCGTACTGCGCCGGCAACAACATCAAGGCGCCCGCCCTGGAGCTGACGCTGGCGGACTGGCGCAGCCAGCTCGATATCCATCTGACCGGCGCGTTCGTCTTCTGTCAGGCGGTGGGCCGGCGGCTGGTCGCGCAGGGCGAGGGGGGCCGCATCGTGTTGCTCTCCTCCGTGGCGGCGTGGGCGCCGATACCGCAGCGGGGCGCCTACAGCCCGTCCAAGGCGGGGCTGGTAAGCCTTGCGCAGGTGTTGTCGGTGGAGTGGGCGGAGCATCGGATCAACGTCAACGCCGTCTGCCCCGGCGTGGCGAAGACACCGATGACCGATTTGGTGTATTCACGTGACCCGGAGTTGAAGCGGATCCGCCGGAGCCGGATGCCGATTCCCCGCGAGGTGCTGCCGGACGAGATCGCCGACTTGGTGGTCTTCCTGTGCGGCGCCGGCTCGGCCTACGTCAACGGGGCGGCGATACCGATCGACGGCGGCTTTCTCAACTCCGGGTTCATGCCGGAGCGGAAGCTCGGCGATGCCGCAGAGGCAATTCATAACGGAGGAGCATGAGAATCATGGCTGATACTCAAAGACAAGACCTGGACAAGCGGATAATCGGGGTGATTATCGGCGCCGTCGGTCTGGTGCTGTTCGTGCTGGGCGTGCTGGTCGTGCCGCAGGTCACCTTTTTTGGGGTGATCGGCGTGATCGTCGGCCTCATCGTCCTGTTCGTCGGCATCAACGACAAGAAGAAGTGGGAAGAGGTAAAGAAGGACCTGTACCCGGAAGGGGAAGACGTCGGCGGCGAGGGCCGATAACGGAGCCGCATGGCCTGTCCGTCCGCCCGACGCGGCGCGCGGACATGCGCGCCTTCATCCGGCTCCCGTGGGCGATCTACCGGGACGACCCGCTGTGGGTGCCGCCGCTGATTCTGCGCGAGCGGCGGCGGTTGGATCCCGCCGCCAATCCGTTCTTCGAGCACGCGTCGATGCAGCCGTTCGCGGCCTTCCGCGCCGGCCGCATGACCGGCCGTATCGCCGCGATCGTCGACGCCCGGTACAATGAGCACCACGGCGAATCGACCGGCTTCTTCGGTTTCTTCGAATGCGCGGACGACGCGGAGGCGGCCGCGGCGCTGCTCGCCGCCGCCGCCGGCTGGCTGCGCGGCCGCGGCATGACCGTCATGCGCGGGCCGTTCAATCCGTCCACCAGCGATTCGCTCGGTATCCTGGTCGACGGCTTCGACAGCCCGCCGGCGATCCTGATGGCCTACAACCCGCCGTACTACCCGCGCCTGCTGGAACGGGCGGGGCTGGTCAAGGCGCGGGACCTGTACGCCTACTACATGCACTCTTCGGAATCGGAGATACCGCCGAAGATCGCCCGCGTGGCAGCCGCCGTGCGCAAGCGCCACGGGGTGACCGTCCGGTCGGGGGACCTGCGCCGGATTCGCGAAGATCTGGACCTGATCAAGCTGATCCACAACGAGGCATCGGGCCGCAACTGGGGGTTCGTGCCCAAGACCGACGCGGAGCTCGACCGCATCGCTCGCGACCTGCGGCGGCTGGTCGATCCCGAGCTGGCGCTGTTCGCCTTCGTGAACGGCGAGCCGGCCGGCTTTTCGCTGGCGCTGCCCGACTGGAACCAGGTGTTGCGCGACCTCGACGGCCGCCTGTTCCCGTTCGGGTTCCTGCGGTTGTTGCGCGGCCGGCGCCGCATCGATCTGCTGCGCGTCTACACGACCGGCGTGCGCCCGCGCTTCCGCAACCTGGGGCTGGACGCGATCTTCTACTACGAGACCTGGGTGCGCGGCGTCGGTCGGGGGCTGCTGGGCGGCGAGTTCTCCTGGGTGCTGGAGGACAATGTCAACATGCGCAACACCCTGGAGAACATGGGCGCGCGCCGGCACAAGACCTACCGCATCTACGAACGCTCGCTGTAGCGGCCGGTATGTCCGCCCGGCGGACCGGGGCGAACGGCGACCGGACCGACCTCCGGCATGGCGCCGTGGTGATCGCCGCCATCACTTCGTGCACCAACACCTCCAACCCCAGCGTCTGATCGGCGCCGGCCTGCTGGCCCGCAACGCACGGCGGCGCGGACTACAGGTGCCGTCCCACGTGAAGACCAGCCTAGCGCCCGGCTCGCGCGTGGTCACCGACTACCTGGGGGCCGCCGGGCTGCTGGCGCCGCTGGCGGAACTCGGCTTCGACGTGGTGGGCTGCGGCGACGGCGCCGCGGTCTACCTGCGCGACATCTGGCCCAGCAACACGGAGATCGCCGAGGTGGTTGCCGGCTCGGTCAGCGCCGACCAGTTCGCGGCGCGCTACCGCGACGTGTTCTCCGGCAACCCCGTCTGGAGCGCGATCGAGGGCACCGGCGGCACGCGGTACGGCTGGGAGGCGGACTCGACCTACATCCAGGAACCCCCGTTCTTCGCGGACCTGGGCCGGGAGGCCAAGCCGCTTGCCGACATCGCCGGCGCCCGCGCCCTGCTGGTGCTGGGGGACTCGATCACCACCGACCACATCTCGCCGGCCGGCTCCATCCCCGCCGACAGCCCGGCCGGCCGCTACCTGCTGGAGCGCGGGGTGGCGCGCGCCGGATTCAACTCCTACGGCTCGCGCCGCGGCAACCACGAGGTGATGATGCGCGGTACCTTCGCCAACATCCGCATCAAGAACCTGCTGGCGGCCGGCACCGAGGGCGGCGTGACCGAACACCAACCGTCCGGCGAGCGCATGCCGGTGTTCGACGCGGCGGTCCGCTACCGCGGCGAGGGGGTGCCGCTGATCGTGCTGGCCGGACAGGAGTACGGCTCCGGGTCCAGCCGCGACTGGGCGGCCAAGGGTCCGGCGCTGCTCGGTGTGAAGGCGGTGATCGCGCAGAGCTACGAGCGCATCCACCGCGCCAACCTGGTCGGCATGGGGGTGCTGCCGCTGCAGTTCCAGGCCGGCGAGTCGGCCGCGGCACTGGGGTTGTCCGGACGAGAGCGGTTCGACGTGGCCGGGCTTGCCGGCGGCGTGACGCCCGGTCAGCAGGTGACCGTGACGGCCGCCGCTGGCGACGGCGCGGTGAGTCGGTTCACCGCCACCGTTCGGGTCGACACCGCCTTGGAGGCGGAGTACTTGGCGAGTACCTGGCTGCCGGAGGCATCCGGGGCTGAACAGCAGGAAGACCCGCTTGACACGTCATGTTCCGTAGAGTAGTGTCCACGGTGACAGGCGTGGACAGATGACGGGTTCCCTATTGACGCGGCCTCAAGCGGGGTTTCGTCGCCGTCGGCACCGGCGGGACGATCTTTGACGAGTCCGTAGAACGCGCTGCTGTGTAAGGGAGGAGAATCATCATTCTCATAGCGTTTGCAGTGACGACGGCGGCGCAGCCGCAGCTCACAATAGCGTCTGCATCCCGACAACGCGACCATACGCATACCCGGTCATCGACAACAAAGACAGCATCCGTACCTGTTCGTATCTCAGAGGGAGGTCTATGATTCTATGGCGACTCAAGCGACGCTGCGACACACCGGGACCGGCTTGATCAAAACCGCTCCCATCGGGTTCTCGTGGACTACGTTCTTCTTAGGCGGTTTTCCGGCACTGTTCCGCGGGGATATCAAGTGGGCATTGATCATGTGGTTCTCCGGGGCGGTGGCCGTTGTCATCGCGATAATAACCTTCGGGTTTCTGTTCTTTCTGCCATGGGTATTCTGGCTATTTTTCGCATTCACATACAACAAGAAGTACACCACAGACCTTCTGAGCAATGGGTTTGTGCCGGCAGACGACCACTCGCAAAACATACTCTCGCTCGCCGGTATCGTCATCGCCGGCCAATCGACTTCCGGTTCCATGGGGGCCGGCGCATCGGAAGAGTCGGCGAATATCGAAACGGCGATCCTCGGTGTCGCCAAGCGAAAAGGTGGCATCGTAACGCCTACCCTCCTGGCGATGGATGGACGCTACGGGCTGGATGAAGCGAAGAAGGCGTTGGAAGGAATGGTGGAAAACGGCCACGCTGAGTTACGGGTTCGCAAGACGGGCGAGACGGTCTATGCCTTTCCCGAGTTGTTTAGCGACGAGAACAAGGAAGATATGGAGTCCATGACGTGATTGGGACTCCTGTTGTCGATCAGCGAGACCAGCGTACTGGGATCGCTGCTGCGTTCTTCTCGTACTATTTCCGTTTCTTTCCAGGGAGGTCTAAGGAGTCTCGCCAAAATAATATGGTCTAACCGTCATGTGAGTGGTATACTGACATCGCGATGGACGCCGCCCTGACCGATGCGGTAAAGACCAGTTCATAGCCCCTTGATCCGTTGTTCGACGAACGCTTGCGTCGGCGCTGGGCCGTAGGGGACAACGAGCTCCGCTCTGCCTACCGCGCCCCGAACTCCGACGGCCGCTACACCAATGTCGGTTTTCGTGTTGCCCGGACGCTCACGCCTTGAGTCGTTACGTCCTTACGTTTGGGGTGGGGCCAGGGGGCTTGGCCTACCTGCCCCACCCCGGCGGACGCCTCGCCTTGACCCGAAGGGGCAGCGCCGGTAGCATCGCGGCGCCATGTCGATACTCGAAGCCATCGCCGCGCGGCGTTCGATATTCGATTTCCAGCCGACCGCCGTGCCGCGCCAGCGGATCGAGCGCGCGCTGCAGGCGGCCGTCTGGGCGCCGAACCACAAGCTGACCGAACCGTGGCGGTTCATCGTCGTCGGACCGGAGGGCAAGCGCCGGCTCAGCGAGGTCTACGCGCGTCTCAAGCAGGAAGCGGTGCCGGTCGAGATCACGCCGGAGGCGCTCAGCGAGATCGGCCGCAAGGCGGTCGACAAGCTCATGGGCAAGCCGGCCGTGATGGCGGTGACCTGCGCGGCGTCCGGCGATCCCCTGCGGGATCGGGAGGATTACGCCGCCACCTGCTGCGCGATCCAGAACATCATGCTGGCGGCGTGGGAGGACGGCATCGGCATGCAGTGGAGCACCAGCGGCCTGATCGAGGACGCGGAGGCGCTGGCGGTGCTGGGCGTCGACGCCGAGCGGGAACGGGTGGTCGGCCTGCTGTACGCCGGCTTCGCGGAGCGGGTGCCGGCATCGACCCGGAAGCCGGCCGCCGAGCTGACCACCTGGCTGGCGTGAGGAAGGTGCGCACGTGAACATCGCCACTCCGATCGGACTGCCGGTCGCCGAGCTCGATACCCCTGCGCTGCTGGTCGACCTGGAGCTGCTCGACCGCAACGTCGAGCGCATCGCCCGCGTGGTGATCGACGATGCCGGCATCGGCTGGCGCCCGCACACCAAGGCGCTCAAGACGCCGGCGCTGGCGCACCGGCTGATCGCACGCGGCGCGCTGGGGGTGACCTGCGCCAAGCTGGCCGAGGCGGAGGTGATGGCGGCCGGCGGCGTCAGGGACATCCTGGTCGCCAACCAGGTGGTGGGACCGGCCAAGGTGCGGCGTCTGGCGCACCTGCGCCGCAGCGCGGACGTGGCCGTCGCCGTCGACTCGGAGATCGGCGTGCGGCAGATCGGCGCCGCGGCGGCCGCCGCCGGCACCGAGGTACGGGTCGTGGTCGAGTTGAACGTCGGCATGGACCGCGCCGGGGTCGCCCCCGGGGAAGAGACGGTGCGCTTGGCGCGCGTCGCGGCCGGCACGCCCGGCGTACGGCTGGCCGGGCTGATGGCGTGGGAGGGGCACACGCTCGACGTCGAGCCGGCCGACGCCAAGCGCCGCGCGATCGAGACGGCGATCGGCCGGTTGACCGACAGCGCCGACCGCTGCCGCGCGGCCGGACTGCCGATCGACATCGTGAGCTGCGGCGGCACCGGCAGTTACTGGATCACCGCCCGCCAGCCGGGCGTGACCGAGATACAGGCCGGCGGCGGCGTGCTGGGCGACGCCTTGTACCGGCAGCGGTTCGGCGTCGATCACGACTGCGCGCTGCGCATCATCGCCACGGTCACCAGCCGGCCGACGCCGCAGCGGGTCATCTGCGATGCCGGCCGCAAGACCATGAGCGTCGATTCCGCGACGCCAGCGGTGCAGGGGTTGGCGGTGACCGGCGTGGGGTTCTCCGCCGAGCACGGCGCGCTGACCTTGGCCGAGCCGTCGGACACGCCGGGCGTCGGCGACCGCCTGGAGTTCATCGCCGGCTACTCGGATACCACCGTCGTCCTGCACGACGCCATCTACGCGACGCGCAACGGCGTGGTGGAGGCGGTCTGGCCGTTACTCGGCCGCGGGCGGTTGACCTGAGAAGCCGCGCCGGCCGCCGCCCTCGATGCGCCCGCCGGCGCTACCCCTGACAGACCTCCTGCACCATGCGCCGGTAGACGTCCACGGCGCGGCGGAGTTGCGCCACCTCGATCCACTCGCCGTCGGTGTGCGCCTGCGCGATGTCGCCGGGCCCCATCACCACGAGCTGCACGCGCTCCTTGAAGGCGTGCGCGTCGGTGCCGTACGGCACGGTCCGGGGCCGCTCGGCGCCGGAGGCGGCCAGCGCGACCCGCACCACCTCCGCGTCCGCATCGACGCGGAACGGGGTGCCGGCCCGCGCTTCGACCTGCAGGCCGTGCGCGCGGGCGCGCTCGCTCACCATCTCGATCACGTCCGGCGTGCGGTCGCCGGGCATCGGCCGGAACGCCACCGTGCAGACCGCTTTGGGCGCGGAGACGTTGGGCCGGGTGCCGAAGTCGGTGAAGACCATGTTGAAGCCGATGGTCGGCGGGTCGAAATCGCGGTTCCAGAAGCTCTCGTCGGTGCGGAACGTCCCCGCCAGTTCGGCGACCTCCGCCAGAAACGGGGCGATCAGCAGGTTGGCCGACACGCCGCGGTCGGTGGAGGTGTGCGCCGCGCGGCCGTGCGCGGTGACGATCACGCGCGCCCCGCCCTTGTGGGCGTAGACCGGCACCAGCCGGGTCGGCTCGGCTATGACGCCGCAGCGCGGCAACTCGGCGTTGTACAGCGCCGACTCCCGGTCGATCTGCCGAGCGCCGGCGCCCGAAATCTCCTCGTCGGCGGTGGCCGCCACGTACACGGCGCGGTCGAGCCGGTCGTACCGCAGCGCGGCGGTCGCGCACAGCGTGGCCGCCAGCGGCCCCTTCATGTCGCAGCTCCCCAACCCGATCAGGCGATCGTCCCGCACTGACGGGCTGTGCGGATCGGTCGACCAGCCGTCGCCGGGGACGGTGTCGACGTGCGAGTAGAACGCCAGCCCGCCGGCGCCGCGGCCCTTCTTGCCGATCACGCTGTCCTTGCGCACGCCGGCGTCGTCGCGGTAGGTGAGCCGCTCGATCTCGAAGCCGTGCCGCTCCATGAAGCGCTCCACGACGTCGCAGACCGGGGCGCTGCTGACGCGGCTGACCGAGTCGACCGCGACCAGCTCCTTCGCCAGGGCTACCGGATCGGCCGTCGCCGTCGGATCAGCCATTGCCGACGAATCAGCCATTGCCGTCGGTCCGCGCCGGCGTTACCGGCCGCCCGGTGCGCGCCGATTCGTACAGGGCGTCCATCAACTCGCTGTGGCGGACGCCGTCGGTCGGGCCGGTGGCCGGCTCCTCCGTTCCCCGGATCGCCGCCAGGAAGTTGAGCGCCGTGGGCGCCGCCTCGCCGGTACAACTGAGATCGTCGATCTCGCCGTTGCCGTCGTAGGCGCGCAGCCAATGCCCCGTCCAGCCGTCGATGGAGACGCGGCCGCCGGCGAAGATGAACTCCATGCCGGACGCGGCCGCCGGACAGTTGCCGGAGATGACGATGGTGGCCAGCACGCCGCTCTCGAAGCGGGCGACCAGCGCGGAGTTGACGTCGACCGGCAGCCCCTTGAAGTCGACCATCGCGTAGACCTCCGTCGGGCTCGACTCCAGCGTCCAGATCAGGCTGTTCAGCAGGTGGGCGCCGGAGTCGTAGGCTTGGCCGCCGCCGGCCAGCACCGGGTCCCGCCGCCAACCGCGGGAGGTGAGCGTCAGCCACGGCTGCGTCAGGTAGCCGGTGACCAGCTCCAGCGGCCCCAGCCGTTCGGTGCGCACGATGGCGCGCAGCCGTTGGAAGGCCGGGGTGCACGGCGTGTTGTAGCCGATCAGCAGCAGTTTGCCGGCCGCCGCCACGCGGTCGCGCAGCGCGTACGCGTCGGCGACCGTGGTGACCATCGGCTTTTCGACCAGCACGTGGCATCCGGTGGCCAGCGCGCGCGAGGCGTGCTCGAAGTGCATGCTGTGCGGGGTGGCGATGACGGCGCCGTCCAGGTCCGATTCCGCGTAGAGCGCCTCCTGATCGGTGAACAGGGCCGGGCGCGGCGCGTCCGGGATGTGGTCGGCGATGAAGCGTTCCATGACCGGGATGTCGACGTCGCACATGGCGGCCAGCTCGGCGCCGCCGGCGGCGACCAGGGACTGGGCGTGGCGGCGGGCGATGCCGCCGCAGCCGACCAGGCCGATGCGCAGGGGTGAGTCGGATGTCATGGGCCGCATGGTAGAGGGAGCGGGGCCGGCTGCCCAGTCCGCTACCGCCGGCGCGGGCCGCGTGGTATGAACAGGTCGATGGAGCTGCCGCCCGCAATGCCGGAAGAAGCCGGCCTGGAGCCGCGCCGCCAGGCGGTGATCGACGTGCTGAAGGATCGGTTCGCGCGTGGCGAGATCGAGCTGGCCGAGTACGAGCGGCGGATCGCCGCCGCCGCGGAGGCGCGGCGGGCCGGCGAGCTGGCCGCCCTGGTGAGCGACCTGGGCCGCAGCGCGGCGCCGCTGCCGAGCGTCCCGGACGAAAAGCAGCGGTTCGTGACGGTAATGGGCTCCCGGGCCGAGCATGGCGACTGGCTGCGCGCCGACTCGGTGGAGGTCTACGTGCTGATGGGGTCGGTCAGCCTGGACTTCACCGGGGTGCGGCCCGGCGACCGCCCGGTCGTGGTCGAATTGTACAGCATGATGAGCGAGGCGCCCCATTTGCTCACCTTCATCTCGCTCCCCTTGAGCTACTTCAGAATATACTGTTGCGAGTTCTGCGGCTTCTCGGCGTCAAAGGCGGGTCAGTACGAAGTTCTCTTCTCTGCCGCACTATCTTAGCAGCATCATAGGTCTCTCTCTCATCCTTGCCAGCAGGGGGTCCATTTCCAAAGCATTCGGGGTCATCCAGAAACACCGAATCTCGGACCTCTATGATCCCCGGCTTTATCTTTTCGCCCGCATCAAAGTCTTCCGACATCTCCGCAGCGGACTTATCCCACTCGCCATTAGAACGCAGAACATAGGCATCGACGTATATCCTACTACCGTTTCCTCTGTTCCGAAAGCTAATATACCAAGGCCCATCAGCATTTTCACCCGAAAAATGCTCCATCGACGGATACTGTACCCCGGCGTCCTTTAGCGCCAACGAAACAGGGCACTTCCCATGGGGATATGGTAGTACCCCTCGAATCTGTTCCGCTCGACTGCGCTGTTCATCTCGAATACGCTGTGCCTCGCGAATGTGACGCTCTGTCACTTCTACTTTCATCAAGGTCTCCTTGAGCTTGATCCATGAGCTACCTCGTCAGGTGCCGGGCGCTCACTCCGGCACGACCGCGCTCACGGGCGCGGTTTCGGCTTCATCTGCGGGAGCAGTGCGTCCTATCCCACGCTTCTGCGAATCCATCAAGCTTCCACCTGTACTCACTTCCGGTCGCCGTCTCGATGTAGAGCACACTACCACGAGGTGCGGTGCGCATCCTCGATACGAAATCGTTGATGAATCTCGCTTTTAGCTCGAAGGGAGTCAACGATCCATCTGCCCACCTCCCCACTTCCCACCGACCATCGAAAGCTATGGAGGCAGCGCCATCGAACATATAGGGCATGTCACGGATCAGAGTACCGTCAACGTCATGGTCAACTTCCAGGTCTTTCGTCCCAGTACCAGCGAGACTGACTTCTCTGTATGTGTCGCGTGTACTGGTATTTTTCTCCACGCCGAAGTCCATCCCTGATATTTTGATAACTCTTCTCGAGAGTAATGGGTAGAAACAGGAGACTGAAAGAGAAACATCACCGCTATCCCCACGGTAGTAGACGGTGGGACCTCGTTCCCAGACGATTACCTCCCACCACTCACTCGCCCACGGCATATCATCCGCTGGCACCGCCCCGGCAACCAACGCCAACGCCAACGCCGCCCATGCGATCTTACGACTCTTCATTCGTACCTCCGTTCTTCTTCGGCCACCGAAACTGCTCATCAACGCTGGCAATCGACCATTCATAGACATTCTCCGGGCGCCACCGTTCGTGAAAGGTGCTGATACCCGATCCGACATCTAACCGAATCGACTTACCCCTGCGCAGACGCCCCACGTCACAATCGCCAAAATAGCTATTCCAGAAAATCTCCCCTTCCTCATCCCTCGACCGCTGCCAACCCTTGATAACCTTCTCCGTCATACGTTGCTCTTCATCCATCACACCCATTTCCAGCCACAAGACTTCCCGGTCGTGCCTCCATCTGGGAATACCAGCACCGCCGCTCAGAACAGCTGTCACGCCGAGAGGCCCATGGTTCAAGACAAGCCTCATCTTCCCCTGGGTTCCGGCCTTTGGTGGCACCCATCCGCAATCTATATTCGTCATCGCTCTCTCCTACGCCCGGACTTGGGACCGAGCCTGTGGCTTACCAGGGCGGCGCACCGCCCCGTCCCTCACCTGCGCACGTTCTCGCGCTGTTCGGCCTCCGAACCCTCGTACCAGATCGGCCGGTCAGGTCCGCCTCACGGTGCCGCCCGGCGTCCGCTCGCGTCGGGTTCACGGCAGGCCGAACACGGCGATCAGGTAGTAGCCGGCGATCGCCAGCATGGCGGCTCCGGCGGCGCGGTTGATGACGCTCTTGTGGCGGCCCAGGAAGCGGACGACCGCCTGGCTGAACGCCCCGGACGCCAGCGCCAGGGCCAACAGCGGCGTGCCGATACCGGCGGCGAAGATCACGAAGTTCAGCAGGTTCAGCCCGAAGTCGCCCACCGAAACCGCCAACTGCTTGGAGAAGAAGGCGCCGATGAATCCGGGATTGCACGGCAGCACGATGAGTCCGAAGAAGGCGCCGTAGCCGAACGCGGCCGGCACGGGCCGGCCGCCGGTCGGCGCGCGCACGGCCGGCAGCAGGCGGCTGAAGTCGACGTCCACGATCAGCAGCGCGCCGATCGCCGCCAGCACCACGAAGGCGATCGGCGACGCGACCGCGATGACGGCGGTGAGCGACAGCTCCAGGAGCGTGGAGAAGACCAGCCCGATCGCGGCCATCGTAGCGGTGACGCCGGCGACCACGGCCAGGCCCAGCGCCAGCGGCGCGCGGCGCGCGCCCTCCCGCCGCCCGGCCAGGAAGGCGATGAACCCGGGATAGAGCGGCAGCACGCACGCCGCCGTGAGCGGTGTAGCCAGCCCCAGCAGAAAGCTGGTGGCCAGGTTACCGAGCGTGGGGAACCCTCACGCCTCGCCGCCGGCGGCGGGGCACGCCGCGATCCGCTCCTGCAGGAAGTCGGGCCGTTTGACGCCCCGCCGCAGCAGCAGCCGCTCGGTCTGCCCGGGACAGATCAGGATCACGGGCGCCGACGGCGGGTGGAGCACCGACACGCCGAACTCGTCGCGCAGCGAGCGCGACAGCTCGACGGGCGACACGGCATAGACCCAGTCGAAGCCGTGGCGATCCAGATGGCGGGAGATCTGCGCCTGCGATTCGTTCGGGTCGGTGTTCAGGCTGACGGAGACCACCGAGTCGCCGACCTCGTCGTGCAGGGCGCCGATCTGCCGCTGCTGGTTGGTGCAGATCGAGCACCACACCGCGAACGTCTCCAGCAGGACCGGTTTCTCTGCGAACTCGGCGAGCGTGAAGGTCTCGCCGGTGCGGACGTCGGTCAGCTCGACCCCCAGCCAGGCGACGGCCGGCGCCGGCGCCGCCGCCGGTGCTTCCGCTGCCGACCCGCCGGCCGACTGGGCGAACGCGCCGGTCGCGCCGGCCGCCAGGAGCGCTCCGGCCATCAGGCGCGCCGCGGCGAGCCTGCCCCTGAACCTCTTCATCCGTTGCATCCTTCGTTCTCCTTTCTGACCTGCTTTACGTACTCTGCGGTGCTGACCGCCTCGGCCGCGACGATCTTACGGTTTCGTTCGCAGCGCACTTGAGCGGCGGTCGCCGACCGTTCATCCTGTGCGCGGAGAGTGGATGATGGCAGATATCAAGATCACGATCAGCGACAACGGACCCTACCTGATCAGCGGACCGGTGCCCCTGCTGGACGCGCGCGGCAACCCGGTCGAAGGAGCCTCGGAGAAGATGGCGCTCTGCCGCTGCGGCGCGTCGAGCAACAAGCCGTTCTGCGACGGCACTCACCGCGAGATCGGCTTCACCGGCGCCTAACTGGCGCGTCCGGGGCTGCCGCGTCCAGGGCCTGGGCGGTCAGACGAACTCCTCCGAGCGCTGGAACCTGCCGGTCGGAACGCCGTCGCCGGCGGGGACCTTGCCGATCGGATTGTCGATGGTCGCCGTGCCGCGCAGGGGATAGGCCTCGAAAAACGGCCATTCGGCAAGATCGGCCCGTACGTGCGAAGGGCTGTAGCGAAAGGTGAGCCCGACGCGCGGGCGTCCGTCGCGGCTGGCCGACGACCCGTGTACCAGACCGATGTCGTGCAGCGACAGGTGGCCGGCGCGCAGGTCCATGCTGACCACGCGGCCGGCGTCGATGCGTTCGGCGGGGATCTCCTGGTCCAGGGCATAGTCCCGGCGCTCGTTGCGCCGGTGCTCGAAGGCGCCGTCGCGGTGGCTGCCGGCCACCACCTGCATGGCGCCGTTGCCGGCGTCGGTATCGAACACGGCGAGCCACGCCGTGGCCGCTTCCAGCGGCTCGATCGGCCAGTACCGGCCGTCCTGGTGCCACGGCACCGTCTGCCGGCGGTTGTCGGCGGAGGCGACCTCGCCCTCGGCCGGGAGCTTGCAGAAGAACTGCGCGCCCCAACAGAAGAAGTCGTCCCCCAGCACGCCCTGCACGTAGTCCAGAATCGGCGGGAACCGGGAAAGCTCGTATACCCAGCGGTTCGCCTTGTGCCAGCAGTTGACGGTGTTGATGTCGGTGCCCGCCGGCAACTTGGCAAGCAGCTCGGCGAAGCGCCGCTGCGCGATCCGTACCGACGCGTCGTCCAGGACCGGCAGACCGAGCAGGTAGCCGTCGCGCCGGTAACCGGCGACCGCCGCCGCGGCCAGCGGTGCGGCGGCGGCGTCCGCGGCGAGCGGCTGAGCGGCGGTCATCGCTACTTCCAGCCGAACCGGCGGGCCGCCTCCGCCGCCGAGAACTGGGCGCTCGCGGCGAACCGGCGCCTCTCGTTCTCCTGATCGATCACCGACTGCACGGCAGCCAGCGTCTCTTCGGCCCGGTCGAGCGGCACCCGCAGGCAGCCGTTGCGGTCGGCCATGACCAGGTCGCCGGGGCGGATGCGGAGCTGACCCACGGTGACCGGCGCGCCCAGGCGCACCGCGCTGAACCGGCCGTGTCCGGGGACCTCTCCCCAGGCGAACACCGGCAGGCCGACTTCGCGGATGCCGTCCAGGTCGCGGACCGTGCCGTCCACGACCGCCCCGGCGACGCCGAGCCGGCGATGCATGGCCGCCATCACGTCCCCGAACGACGCGCCGCGGCCTGGCCGGCCGTCGACGTCGCGCATGACCACGACGTGCGGCCCTTCGGTCGCTTCGAGGTGGCGGTAGTGGCCGCGCCAACTCACCTCGGGCGGATCGGGGTCGTTGGTGGTCAACTCCACGGTGGCCGCGTAGCCGATGACGCTGCCCAGCTCGGGGAGCAGGCAGCGGATCGTGTGGTCGGTGTATTCCTCGTTCGGCAGACCGAAACGGGCGACCATGGCGTTGAACACGGTCGCCGTGTCGTGCGCTGCCAGCCCTGCGAAGACGTGGTCCGGTAGCCGTTGCATCACGGCTGGATAGTGCACTGCCGGCGCCGCCGTGCCTACCGCCTCCTGCCGGCGCCGCTACCCGGCGACCGCGGTCAGCGCCTGCAGCGAATCGACCGACATTTCGATCGCCAGCGCCAGATAGGCGCGTCCCAGCGCGTGGACGGCCGCCCGCGCGGCGTCCTGGGCTTCCTGCAGGGACAGCGCCGTATCGGCCAGCGCCGCGTCGCTGATCGCTCCGGCGGCGTGCCGGCGCGCCGCCTGCTCGGCCTGCAGGCCGGCGCGTTCGTGGCGCAGCACGGCCAACTCGTCTGCGGCGATGGCCCGCTGCAGGTCGAGCCGGGACCGTTCCAGGCCGCTCCGAGCCGTGCTGCGCGCCGAGGTCAACGCCCGGCGCGCCGAGGCGACCTGCTCCTCGGCCTGCAGGACCGCGGTCTCCCGCCGGCCGCTGTCGTACAGCGTGTAGCTGCCGGTCAGCGAGACGCTCAACCGCCCCAGGCCGGGCGCGCCCGAGCTTTTGGTGTAGTCCAGACTCACCGCGAGCGACGGCAGCCAGCCGCGCCGCGCCTGCTCCAACCGCAGCTCCGCGGCGGCGAGTTGCGCCTGCGCCTCCAGCACCGCCAGGGCGTCATCGGCGCCGGCGGTCGCCGCCGGCGCGGCCAGCAACTCCTGCGCCGCCCGGCGCAGCGCGTCCGCGTCGACCGCCGGCGCGACCAGCGCCGCCGGCGGCAGCGCCAGATCGGCGAAGAACGCCGCGCTGTCCAGGGCGAGCGACGCGCGCGCGTCGGCGACGGCGTTGCGCCGTTCGACCGCGGCGATGCGGGCGTCCAGCAGGTCGATCCGGTCCGCTGCCTGCTGGTCGGCAAGCGACCGGGTGTTGGCCAGCTCGCGGTCCGCGACCGCCAGCCGTTCCTCCGACACGGCCAGCGTGGCGGTCCGTTCGATCAGGCTCAGAAAGGTCCGGACGATCTGCTGGGTCACGTCGCTCTGCGCGCGCAGCAGACGGAGCCGGGCCAGGCGCAGGTCGTCGCGGCGGCCGGCAAGGGCCACCGCGGACGGCGCCAGCGGTCCGGCCGGCAGCAGGTCCTGCGAGATCGACAGGCTCTGCGCGTCGGTGAAGCGTTCCTCGGTGTCCGGCCCGCTGCGGTCCAGATCGTCCAGCTCGATGCCGGCGGTATAGGAGCCGGCGATCGTCATGCCCCACGGCAGCTCGACCTGGGCCGACACCGTGGCGCCGGTGTCGGCGTCGAAGGTATCGACCACGTCGCCGAACGTGCCGTCTTCCAACGGCGTCAGGCTGACCGACCCGGTCGCCGGCGTGGCGCGCAACGACACGGTCACGTCGCCGTGGTCGATCTCCGCCATGCGCAGCGAGAGCGCCGCCGACTGCACGGCGGACCGCGCCTGTACCACCGACGGATGCGATGCGAGCGCGGCGTCGATCGCCGCCGCCAGATCGAGCCCTTCCTGAGCGGCGGACGGCAGCGGCGCGATCGCCAGGGCGGCCAGCGCCGGCGCCAGCGCCAGCAGCCGGAGGCGTCCGCTCACCGAGCCTCCCAGGTCGCCAGGACGTCGGTCCCCGCCGCGTCGTCCAATCGGAGCCATGCGAAGTAGGCGGCCCAGCGCGCCGCGCGCAGCGAATTGCGCGCGCCCACCAGATCGGCTTGCGAAGAGGCGAGCTGCGATTCGGTGAGCAGGCCGGCGTCGAACTGCTCGCGGGCGCGGCGGGTGTTCTCCTCTTGCAGCTCGAGCTGCAGCTCGCGCAGCGTCGCCGTCCCGAACGCCTGTTGGGCGTTCGCATACGCGCCGGCGGTGGCGTTCTGCAGGCCGGACGCGGTCGTGGCTACGTTGGCCCGGCTGCTGGCCACGGTGTTGGTAGCGGCCTGCAGGTCGAGGCTGGAGGTGCTCTGCATCGACTTCAGCTTCAGGTCGAGTTCGTCGATCTCGAGCTGTCGAGCTGCGTGGCCGGGCTCCGGCCGCCCTTCGGTGGTCGCCAGGTAGGCGTCGAGCGCACCCAGCGCGGGCGGCTCCGGCGGCTGCGAGATGAGCGCCGCGGCGGCCAGCGCGGCGGCATCGATGCCGGTGGTCTCCGCCATGTTGGGCACCGTGGTGAAATGCCGCTGGTTGCGCGCGCCGGTCAGATTCAGCTCGGCGTCGAGCGCCGCCACGCGCGCCTGCAGCTCGGTGACCGGGCTGGCGGCGCCGATGTTCACCCGTTCGGTCGCCTGCTGCAGGTCGATCTGCGCCAGACGCAGGCGCTCCTCCAGCATGCTCAGGTTCTCGTTCGCCTGCTGCAGCCCGACGTACGCCTCCGCGATCGACAGCAGCTCGCGTATCGTACCCTGACGAAAGCTGAGTTGCGCGCGCTCCCACTGCAGCGCGGCGCTCATCTGATCGATGCGTGCGTCCGACGATGCCATCGATCGGTCGTGAGCGACGCGCGCGCTCTCCATCTGCAGGGCCAGCGACTGCAGCGTGGGGTTGGCCGCCTCGGCGGCGGCCAGCGCGTCGATGATGGTGAGGCCGTCCGCCGGCTTCTCCTGAGCGGCGGCGGGCAGCGCAAGCGCCGCCAGCAGGGCGATGAGGACCGGTAGCAGGGTGCGAGTGTTCATGTTTCCTCCAACAAGGGTCGTCCGCGGTGTCCTGGTCCACGTCCCGCGGCCGGGCTCGAGGCGAGATCGGCCGCCGGTGGTGCGGCGCGCAGATCCTTCGATGCCGCGGCTGGCGCCAGCCGCGGCGGGTAGTGTTGCAAGTCCGTGCGGATCACGTCTGCCTCCATTATACGGTCATGCGCCATGCCTGCCGAAATTGGGCCTGCCGAAATCGGGCCTGCCGAAATCGGGCCGTCCGAAATCACGCCGGCCGGGATCGCGATCACGAACGTGGTGCCCGGAGCGGCGCGCCGGTCGACGTCGAGACTCCAGCCGTGCGCGTCGGTGATGCTCCGGGCGATCGACAGCCCCAGCCCGAAGCCCGACGAGGTGCCGGCGCCGCGGTAGAACGGATCGAACAGGTGGGGCAGGTCCTCGGCGGCGACGCCGGGTCCGGAGTCGGCGATGCGCACCTGCAGGTCGCCGCCGACAATCGATGCGGAGACGGTCACGGCGCCGCCGTCGGGCGTGAAGCGCAGCGCGTTGTCCAGGATGTTCTCGTAGGCGCGCGACATGAGCGGGCCGTCGATGGCCGCGGTCAGCCGCTCCGGTATGCGCAGGTCCTGCCGCAGCCGGCGCTTGCGCACCGCAGCGTCGCCCGCCGCGCCGGCGCACAGCTCGCGATGGAACGCGGCCAAGCCGGCCGGCGCCGGCTCGATGTTCCAGTGGCTGCTCGACAGCCGCACGTACTCGATCAGCTCCGAGACCCGCGCGCCGAGCAGATCGGCCTTTTCCGCGATGATCGCCAGATACCGGTCGCGGGTCTCGCGGTCTTCGGCCAGTCCGTCGGCAATCGCCTCCAGGTAGCCCTTGATCGCGGTGAGCGGCGTCTTCACGTCGTGCGACACCGCCGCCAGCAGCCGCGAGCGCCGTTCGGCCTCGTCCTTGAGGGCGCCGCGCATGGCGTCGAACGATCGCGCCAGCGACGCCAGCTCGGAGTTGCCGCGCGCCGGGAGCTCGAAGTCGAGATCGCCGCCGGCGACCCTGCGCGTGGCCTGCTGCAGGCGGGTTACCGACCGGTTGACCGCGGCGGCGATGATCCACGCCACGGCGGCCGCGACGATCGCTATCGGCAGGAAGATCGCCAGCCCGCCGCGGAGCATCCAGCTCAGGCGCGGCCGCGCCAGATACGGGACCGAGCGTATCGGCATGCTGAGCAGAAAGGTCCCGGACAATTCGCCGTCCCGGAACAGCGGTTCCAGCATGGTGCGCGCGTCGGCGCGTTCCCGAGAGGCGCGCAGCAATTCGGTCGGGTCGACCGCGGTCCCGGCCGGATAGCGGGGCAGGCTGGAGAACAGCACCCGGTTGCCGGTGTCCAGCGCGGTCAGGTCGACCCCGTCGGGCAGCTCGATGGTCGGTTGCTCGCCGGCCAGGTAGCGCGGCAACTCCTCGCGTATCCAGCGCATCGCCGGCGGAAAGTCGCGCTGCGCCACGTCCGTGCGCTGCCGCAGGGCGGAGTGGGCGCCCGCGTAGATGGCGGCGACCAGCACGGGTGACAGGGCGACCGCCGCCGCCAGCAGCACGAGCTGGGTGCGCAGCTTCACGAGGACGCTTCCGGGTCCGGGTTGAACCGGTAGCCGACGCCGCGCACGGTCTGTACCCAGCGGGGGCCCTGGGCGCCGAGCTTCTTGCGGATGCGCTGCACGTGCACGGTCACCGTCGACAGGTCGCCGAAGCGGTTGCCCCACACCCGGTCGTAGAGCTGCTCGGCGGTGAACACCTGCCGCGGCGCGGCGGCCAGCATGGCCAGCAGCTCGAACTCCTTGCGCGCCAGGTTGAGGGGGCGGCCGTCGAGGGCGGCGAGGTACGCGTCGCGGTCGATCGACAGCGGGCCGTACCGCAGGTCGGGCTCGGCCGGCTCGACCGACGCCCGCCGGCGGCGCAGGTGGGCGCGGACGCGGGCGGTGAGGACCTTGGGAGAGAACGGCTTGGTGACGTAGTCGTCGGCGCCGCCGCCGAAGGCAAAGATGCTGTCCTCCTCCGCGTCGCGGGCGGTCAGGACCAGCACCGGCAGATCGTGCCGCCGGCGCAGGTCGGCGAGCAACTCGAAGCCGTCCCGGCCGGGCAGATTGAGGTCGAGCAGCAGCAGATCGAAGTCGGCGCGCTCGATGGCCGGCAGCGCCTGCTCGGCGGAGTCGGTCACGGTGACCTCGATCCCCTCCTTCTCCAGGTAGACGCGCAGCAGATCGCTGATGGCGCGATCATCCTCCACGACCAGCACCTTGCCCTGCACCGTTGCCGATTCCGTGGAGATCAGTGTAGCGCTGGCGATAAACCGGAGGTAAACGGGCGCTGAAAGCCGGCGGAACCGCAGCGGAGCGGCGCGGGATGACAGAGGCAGGCGCCCGGCGGTAGCATGGAAGCTGAGGTAACCCCGTGACCCGACCCGTCCAGACCGCGCTCTACGCCGTCTACGTGCTGGCCCTGCCGGTGCTCCTGATCGGCATCTTCGCCGGTGGTTTCGTGGCGCTGGCGGAGATCGAGGAATGGGACGGCGAACGTATGCTCACCGTATACGGCTCGCCGATCACCCCGCTGTTCGTGGGCGCCACCGCCGGTCCGGTGGCGCTGCTGGCCTACTTGGCCTACTGGCTGGTCCGCCATCTTTCCAGGCCGCGCAAGCGGCAGCGGCGCCGGCGCTGAGCTGCGGCCGGCCGTCGCCGGCCCGCAGCTTTCAAGGCGCGCGCTGCGGAGCGCGGCGCGCCGGTATCACGGCAGCGGCCCGGTGCGCTCGACCGGCCAGCCGTGCTTGGCGGCCTGCACGGCCAGCCACTCGCGGTAGGGTCGCGGGGCGGGGTCGGGATCGCCCAGGCCGGCCTCGCGGCGCAGGCGCAGCAGCGGATGGTCGCGCTCGGCCTGCGGCAGCGTGACCGGCCGGCGGTAGGCGCCGGACTCGAAGATCGCCAGGATGATCTCGATGATGTGGCGTCCCCGGCGGCCGTCGCTGGGATGGCTGCCGCCGGCGTCCAGCGCGGTGACGTAGTCGTCGACGTACCAGTACTCGCCGGCGTTCACCCCGTCCGGCAGCGGTTCGGGCGGCTGCCGCTCCGGCAGCGCCTCCCAGCGCGCGCGGCCCGGCACCGCCCAGGGCACCGGCTGAATCCAGGCGCCGTCGTAGTGCCAGCGCAGCCGTCCTTCGGTGCCGGCGATCTCGAAGCCGAGCGCCTCGCGCTCGATGCCGGGGAACATGTGCTGGTGCAGCGTCCCGGTCAGCATCTCGTCGAACTCCAGGGTGGCGGTGATCTGCTGCCCGGCGATCGTGCCCATGCCGGACGGCGACTGCACCACGTCCTCGGCGGCGATCGGCCGGCCGCCGGTAAGCAGGGTGGCGGTCACCCGCCGGCACGGCCCGGTCACCGCCAGCAGCGCGTTGAGCATGTGCGTGCCCATGTTCATCAGCTCGTAGCCACCGTAGTAGCCCTTGCCGTTGGAGGTGACGTGCAGAGGGACGCCGATGCGCCCCTCTGCCAACGCCCGCTTGACGGCGCTGAGCGAGCGCAGTGAGCTGCCCTGATGATGCACGGCGATCTGCGCGCCCAGCTCCCCGGCGCGCGCGAGCAGCGCGTCGGCCTGCGCCAGATCGACCGTCATAGGCTTTTCGACGTCGAGGTGACAGGCGCGCGCGGCCAGCACGCGCATGGCCAGCGGGAAGTGCAGGTCGGTCTGCACCGGCACCAGGACGATGTCCGGCTCCACGGCCGCCAGCATCGCCTCCACGTCGTCGAAGCGGTCGGCGACGCCGAGTTCGTCGCCCAGGGCGTCGAGCCGTGCGCGGTCCAGGTCGCAGAGTCCTACGACGTCGGTGCGCGGGTGATAGCGGTATGCGCGCGAAGCGTACGCGCCGCGGTTGCCGCAGCCGAGCAGCGCGGCGCGATAGGTCCGTGCCATGGCAACGATACTCGGCGCAGGCCGCCCGCCCGTCAAGCCGGCGGGGACGGCCAGGGCGGCCCGCGCCCGCGTGACCCGGCGGACACCGCCGCCCCCGAATTCTTGACGCTGGGCGCCGCGCCATGCATGGTACTCACGTCACGTAGGTGACTTAGAGAAGGGAGAGATCGATGAACTGCAAGGAGCTTCAGACCGACCAGAAGCTGCGCGGGGGGTACTACACTCCCGGCGATCTTGCGGCGTTCATGGCCCGTTGGGTACGCGGAGTCAGTCCCGGCTCGATCCTGGAGCCGAGTTGTGGAGAAGGTGTCTTCTTCGACAAGGTCGCGGCGCACCTTGGCGATCCTGCCGTGACGGCGTTCGAGATCGATCGCCATGAAGCCATGAAGTCGATGCGGCGAGCGGCGGCGTCCGCTTTGACGCGGGTCGCCATTCGGAATGAGGACTTTCTTGGCTGGGCAGGTAATGCGCTGCGAGAACGGGGTTTTCGGTTCGACGCCGTACTGGGGAATCCGCCTTTCATCCGGTATCAATACCTCCCTGCGGTCTTTCAGCGGCGCGCCCAGCGGATTTTCGAAGAGTTGGGCTGCAAGTTCACCAAGCACACCAATGCGTGGGTGCCATTCGTCCTCGGCTCGTTTTCCTTACTGCGGCCGGGTGGCCGCTTGGCGATGGTAGTGCCGGCCGAGATCATTCACGTGATGCACGCACGATCGTTGCGGATGTATCTCGCTTCGAACTGTCAGCGAGTCGTCATCGTCGACCCCGAAGAGCTGTGGTTCCCGGACACCCTCCAGGGCGCCGTCCTGCTTCTGGCGCAGAAGCGGCGTGGCGCATGGGACCATGCCGAAGGCATCGGCATATACTCCGTACGCGGACGCGAATTCGTTGCAGGGAATCCGGAGGAAGTATTCAGCGCTCCAACCTGTATCGACGGGCCAACCATGCACGGCAAGTGGACGCGAGCACTGTTGCCCTCCCATCTGCGCACACTCCTCGACGGCATCATCGACAACCGGCGAGTACGACGCTTCGATGAGGTCGCGGAGGTCGATGTAGGGATCGTCACCGGAGCGAACAGTTTTTTCCTCGTTCCGGACGAGACGGTCCATGAATATGGCTTGGAACGGTGGGCGCATCCCATGTTCGGCCGCAGCGGGCATTGCCCAGGAGTGATATACGACGAGGATCAACACGTCACGAACGCGGCGCGGGGCAGTCCGACGAATTTCGTGTGGTTCCGGGATTCCAGCGTCGAAAACAGCGCCGGCGGCCGGGCGTACATACAGCGCGGCGAGCAGAGACGATATCACGTACGGTACAAGTGCCGCATCCGTGAGCCCTGGTATGCCGTACCGTCGGTCTACGCCACGGACGTGGGTATGCTGAAACGTGCGCACGATACGCCCCGTCTGATACTCAACGAAATGCGTGCCTATACGACAGATACGGCGTATCGTGTGCGAGTGAGAAACGGCTCCGGGGGTCGACTGGTTTTCAATTTCATCAATGCACTTACAGCGCTGAGCGCCGAGTTGGAGGGTCGTCACTACGGAGGAGGTGTCCTTGAGCTGGTTCCCTCGGAGATCGAAAAGCTCCTGGTTCCGGTTCCGGAAGAGGTCGAAACCGACGTCCGGGACCTTGACAGGGTTGTCCGTGCGTTATCGGCGGAATCGGTCCTGGAGCGGCAGTCACGGATCATTCTTGGCGCGATTGGAATACCGGTTTCCGCACAAGACGACCTGCTGGGCGGATGGAGGAAGCTGCGGGACCGACGGCAACGAACACCATCCCCGGCTGCCTCAGGAGCATGACTCGGGATCATTCAATCTCGAGGATAAACCGGGTTTCTGACTTGTACAGGTAGATCGTTCGCGCCAACAGGTCCGTACGGGCAACGAGCGGGCGCGCGTCTCCCCAGTGTAGCTGCGTCATGCTGTTCCGCTGTCTGTACGCTCGTGATTCGGTTCGCGTGTTGTGGGAGATGCGCAGTTCGAAGCGCCCGTAATCGACGCCGGCAATGATGACGTCGAATTGAGCGGCAGTCCGTTCGTAGTGGGGAATGCGGGGGTCGGGCTGCCAATCGAGGTCTCCGAACACCTCGTCGCGAAAGTAGTGTCGTTGATCGATGTCATCCATGGCGCCCTTGGTGAAGAGCATGGAGCCGGTCGGGTTGGTCGTCGCTCCGACAGGTATCGTAAGCGCGCGTCGAGTGAGCGGTCCGCTTTGCCAAACGAGTGCCGGTCGCATGGACGATGCAGCCGGAATAGACGCCAACGGTCGCGGGGCGGGAGGCCGCAGAGCGGGAAGAGGCACATAGGTCGTATTCAGCGGCATCACCCCTGGTGTGTCCACTTGATGATGTCGTGAGTGGCCCGCAGGGGTTGGAGTGACGGGCGCTTCCTCATCGACCACGCGCCCGGAGTCGAGGAGTCGTTGAATCGTGTGATCGTCCGTGATCGGAAAGACATGATCGGGAAACCTCGGTATCATGCCGTAAAGGTTGTCTTCGAGATCGGTAACCATCATGGCGTTGTTTGCGTAACCTAGCGGCAACGTCAAACAGAAGCTGGCTTCTATGTTCGATGCCAATCCGCCGCCCGTGAGATTGGCGCTTCCGATTACGACGCGAGCCTCGTCGGTGTTTCTGGATGCGTAAATCTTTGGATGGAACAGCGTCGATCGCGAGCCAGTGTCGACGGCGTAGATCGAACACTCGATCTGCAGGAGATCGGTGAGCCCTTGCGCAGAGGTGATTCCATTGCGTACGCCGACAAAGACGGTGGTGTGTGGGGCGACCCGAGCTATCGCATGGCCGACGGCCGACAGACCACGCGCATTCAGGAAGGCGACGCCGATGGTGATTCGCTCAGGATTGGGGAGCGCGAGCACGCGCTTGACGGCCGTCTCATGATTGGCGGCAGTGATACCTTGAAGGAGTACGGCGGCAGGCATTTGCGGTCTCCAGGTAGTATCGTGACAGATCAGTGGCGCGGCGGCGATGCGGTGATCGGCAGGCGATCGTGTACGAAGAGGCGCATGGATAGCCGTCCGTGGGCTATCGGCCGCCGCGGTCTTCTCTCGCATGGCGGGAACGGGGTAGGCTGACGGCGCGATGAGCAGCCTGGACGCGCAGCCCGCCGTCGAGCCGAGTTTCAACGAAGGGCTTTCCATGACCGTCGACCGGGCGTTGCGGCACCTCGACCTGCCGCCGGGACTGGCGGCGCAGATCAAGGCGTGCGACTCGGTGTTGCAACTGCACTTCCCGGTGTGGCTCGACGACGGCGTGTACCACATCTTCCGCGGCTGGCGGGCGACGCACAGCTCGCATCTGCTGCCGGCCAAGGGCGGCATCCGCTACGCCGTCTGCGTCGACCAGGATGAAGTGGAGGCGCTGGCGGCGCTGATGACCTACAAGTGCGCGCTGGTCGACGTCCCCTTCGGCGGTTCCAAGGGCGGCGTGCGGATAGAGCCGGGCGAGCACTCCGAGCGGGAGTTGGAGGCGATCACGCGCCGGTTCGCCCGCGAGCTGGTGGTGCGCGGCTACCTCAGTCCCGGCGGCAACGTACCGGCGCCTGACATGGGCACGGGCGCCCGCGAGATGGGCTGGATCGCCGACGTCTACCGGACCCTGCACCCGGAAGAGATCAACGCGCTGGCGTGCGTGACCGGCAAGCCGGTCACCTCCGGCGGCATCCCGGGCCGGATCGAGGCGACCGGACGCGGGGCGCAGTTCGCGGTGCGCGAGCTGTTCCGGCGCCCGGAGGACATGGCGCTGGCCGGCCTGGAGGGCGATCTGGCCGGCAAGCGGATCGTGGTCCAGGGGCTGGGCAACGTCGGCTTCCACCTGGCCAGGTACCTGTCCGAGGAAGACGGCGCGCGGATCGTCGGCGTGATGACGCGCGAAGGCGTGGTCCTGGATGACCGCGGCATCGCGGTCGCCGAGCTACGCGACCATCTGGACCGCCACGGCGGCGTCGCCGGGTACCCGGGCGGCAGGACGGACGTCGATGCGGACGCGTTTCTGGCCACCCCGTGCGACCTGCTGATCCCGGCCGCGATCGAGGGCCAGATACATCGCGGCAACGCCGCCTCCGTTCAGGCCAAGCTGGTGTTGGAGGCCGCCAACGGCCCGGTCACCTTCGGGGGAGACGAGATCCTGCGGCAGCGCGGCATACCGGTGCTGCCGGACCTGTACGTGAACGCGGGCGGCGTGACCGTCTCCTACTTCGAGTGGATCAAGAACCTGTCGCACATTCGCTTCGGCCGGCTGGACCGCCGCCTGGACGAGGGACGGGGCGAGCGCATCGTCCGCGCGCTGGAGCAGATGACCGGCCGTTCGACGGACGCGGCGCTGCGCGCCGAGCTGATGACCGGCGCCGACGAGTTGGCGCTGGTGCGCTCGGGCCTGGACGACACCATGCGGCAGGCCTATGACGAGATCAGCGAGACGTTTCACGGAAACGACGCGATCGACGACTACCGCACGGCCGCGTTCGTGGTAGCCCTGCGCAAGATCGCCAACACCTACCTCGACCTGGGCGTGTAGGCGCTCGCGCGCCTGCGGTTGACTTTAGTCATGGACTAAGTCGTAGCTTGGCTCTATGAAAACAGCGAGCGTCCATCAGACGAAGACCCACCTCTCCCGGATGTTGAAGGAAGTGCAGGCGGGCGAGACCATCATCATACTCAACGGCACGAAACCGGTAGCAAGGCTGACCGCCATCAAGCGTGCTGACATCTATCGCGCATCCGAATTGCCTGCGCATCACCGCGACCCGTTCGACCGCCTTCTGGTCGCAGCCGCCCTCGGCGCTACTGCCACTATCGTGACACCGGACGAAACGATCCACAAATATCCCGTGAGTTACCGCTGGTAAATAAGGGGTAACGACCGACCGTAGTCATGGGCTGGCCCGTGACAATCAAGGTGAGAGTGCGCGAGTAGGGGCGGCCGTCTCCGACAGAGGCGCGCGGCTCGACTGCTTACAGGAAGCCGCGCAGGCCGGCGAGCGTCTCGCGGGTGGATTCCAGGCCGGCGTCGCCGGGCTTGCGCCAATGGGTCTCCACGCTGACGACGCCGGCATAACCGTCGCGGCGAAGGGCGGCGAGCTGGCCGGCGTAGTCCACTGAGCCGCTGCCGATCGGTGCCCAGCTCGTCAGGCCGGCGGCGTCATCCACGACTTGAGCGTCCTTCACGTGCACGTGGATCAGGTACGGCAGCACCGCCCGGTAACCGTCCGGGTAGGGCACGCCGCCGGAGACGAAGTCGTTGCCTGGGTCCCAGATGGCGCGCAGGCGCGGGTGGTCGACCGCCGCCAGGATGCGGGCGGCGTTGTGCCCGGAGTTGCCCCAGCAGGAGCGCACGTTCTCCAGCCCGAGCGTGATCCCGTACTCGGCGGCGATCGCCGTGGCGGCGCGCAGCCCGGCGACGATCCTGGGCAGCAGGGCGTCGGGGATGGCGCCGCCGCGCGCCTCGCGCGGGGAAGGGTTGCCGGCGCCGGTCAGGTAGCCGCGCCGGAACGAGAAGACGCGCACGATGCCGGCGCCCAGCTCGCGCGCCGCCTGACAGCTCCGCCGGACCTGCTCCAGGTGCTCGACGACCGCCGGGTGGCGGGTCACCTCCGCGGCGGGCACGTCGTCCAACTCGATCCCCTTGAACGAGGGCGGATCCACGGCGACGACGCGCAGCCCCTCGCCGGCGATCATCCGCCCGAGGGCCGCGACCTCGGCGTCCGACAGCTCGTGAACCCCACGCCCGCCGACCCGGTTGAGCTCGACGTGGCTGAAGCCCATCTCCCGCGCCGCTGGCAAAGCAACCGCCGGGTCTTCCGCGATCTCGTCCGTAACGACGCCGAGGGAGAACTTCACTTCCGGTTTCATATCGTGACCTGCGCCGCCGAGCATGTTCCAATCCCCTGCCCGGCGCAAGTCCTGTTGCCGTCATGCATCGCGCAACTGGCGCTGATGGCGGCGTACCGGGCGAGTTGGCCGGTGATGCAGCGGTTGGTGCCGCTGCTGGCGGAGTTGGTGCAGGTCGGGGGAATCGACGAGCTGGAGCCGGTCGTAGTGTACTTGGCAGCCACGACGAAGGAGCCGGAACGCTGGAACAGATTCGCGGACGCGGTACGGCGAGAGGTACCGGGAGGTGGAGACCTGATGAACAAGACGACGCAGGAGATGCTTGAGATCTACGGCGAGATGAAAGAGCAGGAGGCTCGTCAGGAGGGCCGTCAGGAAGGCCGTCAGGAAGGCCGTCAGGAAGGTGTACTGACCACTCAGGTGCGAACCATCGAGGGATTTCTGGGCCAAGAGGTCCCGTGGTCCACGATAGAAGCGGCCACCGGAATCGACGAGGTCGCATTTGGGCGGCTCAAGCAGCAACTGGAGGTCGCCACCAGCGGCAAGAGCCAGTAGCCTCACAATTCTGACGCAGTAGGTCCGGGTCGGTCAGCGCTATACAGTTGCATCGCTTGTATAGTGCTGTCTGAGAAGGCTCAATGGGATCCATGTCCGTACAGATCACGATCAGAGGTGTCCCCGAAGAGGTGCGCGACAAGCTGGCGGCGAGCGCGGCGCTGCAGCGCAAGTCCATGCAGGAGTTTCTCCGGTACGAGTTGGAGCGACTCGCGGCCCGACCGTCATTCGAAACGTGGCTCAAGGAGGTTCGCGACCGTAAGGAAGCCGCGCGAACCAACGTTCCGGCGTCCAGCATCCTGCGCGCTCGGGACGCGGATCGGAGATGACCGTCGTCGTGGATTCGTCCGTGATTGCCGAATCCCTGGTCGACGCCAGGAGTAACTGCTTCGTTAGCCATCCTGCCGCCTTGAACAGTTGGGGCTTCAGGAATTCGTGTGGACGAGGTAGTCACGGGCAACACGTGCGGGGTAGAGGTCAAGGCCGCCGAGGTGAAAGTAGATGGCGTTGCGGAACCTCTCGCGGTTGCGGAAGCCGCGCGCGACGTACTTCAGCTTCTGCACGTTAGCAACGCAGCTTGGTGCGATGCAAGGCTCCCCAGTGCGAGAGGCGGGAACGTTGACATGATTCGCGTAAGCCAATACCGTGGGCCGCCGAGTCATGGCCGGCGAGCTCTCCAAGCCCCACGATCACCTGTTCCGCTCCGTGTTCCGCGAGGAGTCCGAGGCGGCCGGCCTGCTGCGCGCCCACCTGCCGGAGGCGGTCACCAGCGAATTGCGGTGGTCGAGCCTGCAGCGCCAGGACGCCAGCTTCATCGACGACCGGCTGCGCGCCAGCGAATCGGACCTGCTGTACGCGGTCCAGCGCAAGGCCGATAACGCACCGGCATGGCTGTACGTGCTGCTGGAACACCAATCGACGCCGGACCCCTGGTTGCGGCTGCGGCTGCTGAAGTACAGTATCAGAATCTGGGAACGGGATCGGAAGCAGCACCCCAACGAGGAGCACCTGCGCCCGATAGTGCCGCTGGTGTTGTATCAGGGCAGACACGGCTGGGGTCCGGCGCGCGAGTTCTCCGAGCTGTTTGCCGCCGCCGTGCGCAGTTGGCCGGGAGTGCCGCGCTATGCGCATCTGTTGCTCGACCAGACGAAGGTGGAGCCGGACGAGTTGCGCGGTGAGTTGCGCGGGCGCATCGCGCAACTGGCGCTGATGGCGGCGTACCGGGCGAGTTGGCCGGTGATGCAGCGGTTGGTGCCGCTGCTGGCGGAGTTGGTGCAGGTCGGAGGAATCGACGAACTGCGGCAGGTCGTAGTGTACTTGGCGGCCACGACGAAGGAACCGGAGCGCTGGAGCAGATTCGCGGACGCGGTACGGCGAGAGGTACCGGGAGGTGGAGAACTGATGACCAAGACGCAGGAGATGCTTGAGGTCTACGGCGAGGTGATCAAGCAAGAGGTCCAGCAGGAGGCTGAGCAGAAGGCCCAGCAGGAGGCTGAGCAGAAGGTCCAGCAGAAGGTACTGACCACTCAGGTGCGAACCATCGAGGGATTTCTGGGCCAAGAGGTCCCGTGGTCCACGATAGAAGCGGCCACCGGAATCGACGAGGTCGCATTTGGGCGGCTCAAGCAGCAACTGGAGGTCGCCACCAGCGGCAAGAGCCAGTAGCCTCACAATTCTGACGCAGTAGGTCCGGGTCGGTCAGCGCCATACAGTTGCATCGCTTGCATAGTGCTGTCTGAGAAGGCTCAATGGGATCCATGTCCGTACAGATCACGATCAGAGGTGTCCCCGAAGAGGTGCGCGACAAGCTGGCGGCGAGCGCGGCGCTGCAGCGCAAGTCCATGCAGGAGTTTCTCCGGTACGAGTTGGAGCGACTCGCGGCCCGACCGTCATTCGAAACGTGGCTCAAGGAGGTTCGCGACCGTAAGGAAGCCGCGCGAACCAACGTTCCGGCGTCCAGCATCCTGCGCGCTCGGGACGCGGATCGGAGATGACCGTCGTCGTGGATTCGTCCGTGATTGCCGAATCCCTGGTCGACGCCAGGAGTAACTGCTTCGTTAGCCATCCTGCCGCCTTGAACAGTTGGGGCTTCAGGAATTCGTGTGGACGAGGTAGTCACGGGCAACACGTGCGGGGTAGAGGTCAAGGCCGCCGAGGTGAAAGTAGATGGCGTTGCGGAACCTCTCGCGGTTGCGGAAGCCGCGCGCGACGTACTTCAGCTTCTGCACGTTAGCAACGCAGCTTGGTGCGATGCAAGGCTCCCCAGTGCGAGAGGCGGGAACGTTGACATGATTCGCGTAAGCCAATACCGTGGGCCGCCGAGTCATGGCCGGCGAGCTCTCCAAGCCCCACGATCACCTGTTCCGCTCCGTGTTCCGCGAGGAATCCGAGGCCGCCGGCCTGCTGCGCGCCCACCTGCCGGAGGCGGTCACCAGCGAATTGCGGTGGTCGAGCCTGCAGCGCCAGGACGCCAGCTTCATCGACGACCGGCTGCGCGCCAGCGAATCGGACCTGCTGTACGCGGTCCAGCGCAAGGCCGATAACGCACCGGCATGGCTGTACGTGCTGCTGGAACACCAGTCCACGCCGGACCCCTGGTTGCGGCTGCGGCTGCTGAAGTACAGTATCAGAATCTGGGAACGGGATCGGAAGCAGCACCCCAACGAGGAGCACCTGCGCCCGATAGTGCCGCTGGTGTTGTATCAGGGCAGACACGGCTGGGGTCCGGCGCGCGAGTTCTCCGAGCTGTTTGCCGCCGCCGTGCGCGGTTGGCCGGGAGTGCCGCGCTATGCGCATCTGTTGCTCGACCAGACGAAGGTGGAGCCGGACGAGTTGCGCGGTGAGTTGCGCGGGCGCATCGCGCAACTGGCGCTGATGGCGGCGTACCGGGCGAGTTGGCCGGTGATGCAGCGGTTGGTGCCGCTGCTGGCGGAGTTGGTGCAGGTCGGAGGAATCGACGAACTGCGGCAGGTCGTAGTGTACTTGGCGGCCACGACGAAGGAGCCGGAACGCTGGAACAGATTCGCGGACGCGGTACGGCGAGAGGTACCGGGAGGTGGAGACCTGATGAACAAGACGACGCAGGAGATGCTTGAGATCTACGGCGAGATGAAAGAGCAGGAGGCTCGTCAGGAGGGCCGTCAGGAAGGCCGTCAGGAAGGCCGTCAGGAAGGCCGTCAGGAAGGTGTACTGATGACTCAGGTGCGAACCATCGAGGGATTGCTGGGCCGAGAGGTCCCGTGGTCCACGATAGAAGCGGCCACCGGAATCGACGAGGCCGCATTTGGGCGGCTCAAGCAGCAACTGGAGGCCGCCACCAGCGGCAAGAGCCAGTAGCCTCACAATTCTGACGCAGAAGATATTGAGGGGACGCATATGGGAATACGTATTCGGGCGGCAGAAGTGGACGTACCCGACGATGACCCGTTCAAGAACGACTTGCTGGGCAGAAAGGAATCCGCGGAAGTCCTCACACAACTCGTCGACGACATTGAAGGGCCATGCGTCATGGCTATCGATGCCGCCTGGGGCGCCGGTAAAACCACGTTTCTCAAGATGTGGTCGCAGCATCTACGCAACGAGGGATTCCCGGTCGTCGAGTTCAATGCATGGGAGACCGACCATGCCGAAGATCCCTTCGTAGCCCTGGCTGTGGAGCTCAAGGAAGGGCTGAAAGCGTTTGGTGACGAATCGCTCAAGGAGAAAATCAAAGAGACGACGGAGGCCGCGAAACAGGTTGCTCTCCGTGCCATTCCAGGAATCATTCGGCTTGTGACCGCTGGCGTCCTGGATGTCCAACCGCTGATCGAGAAGGAAGCAGGAACACTGCTTGCTTCCTACGCGGAGAAGCGACTTGACAGGTACAAGGATGATCAAGAATCTATCAATAGATTTCGGGACAAACTCCAGGAGATGGCCAACACATTGGCTCAATCCAAGAAACATCCGCTCATGGTCTTTATCGATGAGCTGGACAGATGTCGCCCATCCTACGCGGTAGCGCTCATTGAGGTAGCGAAGCATCTTTTCGGGGCAGACCATGTCGTTTTCGTGCTGGCGGTGAACCGTAGCCAACTGGCACACTCGATCAGCGCACTCTACGGAAGCGAGTTCGACGGCACCGGCTACCTGCGCAGGTTCTTCGATATCGACTTCAGACTCCCTGAGCCCGATCGGACGCGGTTCATTCGAGATATGTTGGATAGAATGCAGGTGAGAGGGGATGTTGATCTTCTGAACAAGTTCTTTGGGCTGTCATACTTGAGTCTTCGACAAGTAGGCCAAGTGGTCCACCGTCTTGGTGTGGTGGCAGCGTCGTTGTCAAGTCGGGCTTTGACTGTCGCCACAGTGGCGTTAATCATCAGGACGATTGACTCTGATCTCTACCGGCAATTCGTGCGAGGCGATCTGTCAGATCTAGAGCTTGTAGATGCCATATATAGGCGTGCCAGTATCAAAGATGAGCATTTCGAAGCATTCATTGTAATGGCTGCTAAAGAAATAAAAAGCAAAGGTATAAATAAGAGATATGATTCACAGATCGAATCACCGCTGATCGATCGGTATCGCGAAAAGGGAGGTAGTAATCAGACTCCGGGCCATGCGGAAAACGTCATCGAGTTAGTGCAATACTACGAACAACGGTGTCCGTATCCTATTGATAGGCGAGGATTTGGTTTCTTGGAGGTGGTTCGGCGGATAGAATTGTTGGCAGGTAGTTGATGAACGTTCGCGAATGACGCCGAAACGGCCGCCCGTGGTAGAAGCAGAACGTGACCCGACGGGGCTTACCACGCCAAGCTGACACCGCGTTGGCGCAGGTCTTCGCGGCGGCGTTCGTAGTCGGGCAGGACGCGGCCGACCGCCTGCCAGTAGTCGCGGCCGTGTCCGCGGTGGAGCAGGTGCACCAACTCGTGGACCACGACGTAGTCGACCAGGCGCATGGGGGCCTGGATGATGCGCCAGTTCAAGCGGATGGTTCCGCTCCGGTCGCAACTCCCCCAGCGCTTCTGCTGATTGGCGATCACCACGTGCGGCATCGCGACGCCGGCCTTCGCGCGCCACGCCTCCACCCGTTCCGGCAGCCGCTCGGCCGCGTGCCGGCGGAACCACGCCACGAGGGTGGCGCGCACGTGCGTCGTCCGCTCAACTCCATCCGGCGCAGGCACGTACAGCCAGCCGCCGCGCAGCTTGGCTGCGTCGGTTTCCCCCGAATGAACCTTCAGGCGATAGTGGCGCCCGAGATACAGAACGCTCTCGCCGCTGACGAACTCGCGCGGCGCGGGCGGCGGGTCGTGAGACCGCACGTGCCGGAGCCGCTGCGCAATCCACGGGGCCTTTCGCCGCACGAGCGCGTCAAGCCGGCTGGTGGGAAACCGTTCCGGCGCCACGAGCAACACGCTGCCGTCAGGATCCACCGTTACCGCGACGGTCTTCATCCGCCGCCGGCTGCGGCGGATGGCGTACGCGAGTCGGGTTTCGCCCCAGGTAACGGCGGAGGTCTCGGTTGCGGTCACGGGGCGTCCCGCACCTTGGCGAGGTCGACGATGCCGGCGGCGAGCGCTTCTACGTCGTCTCCAGCAATTCCGCGGGCACGAAGGTGCTGCTTGATCGTCTGCCGCATCTGGCGCTGCAGGTCTTCCTTGTCCCACCAGTCGACCAGGTTGGTGAACGGTTCGATAGCCTCATCGAGAGCGGAAGCGAGGTCGCGGTTGGCGGTATCGTAGGTGACGGACTGCTCCTCGATCTTGCTCGGTCGCTGTTCCTTCAACAAGCCGTAGATGGCGAAGCCGCGCGCGTCGAGGCCGATGTCTTGCGCCTGGTTCTGTTCACCCTTCGCCTCTTCGCGCAGGCTGATCAGAAGCGTAAGCTGCTCGGCCGCATCCAGCCGTTGCTGGCGCCGCTCCTCGATAATCGCCTCCAGCCGCTCGCGCAACGACTGGTAGAAGGCGGGGTTCTCCTCCAAGCGGGCGCTGATTTCGTGGCGGATGGCGTGCTCCATCTCGCTGGCCCTCGCCTCGTCGGTTGAAAGCGCCTCGATCTTCTCATCGAACTCCGGCGAGAAGAGCTGCACCTCCTTGACCAGAATCTCGATGCCGGCCGCGGAGACTGCGTCGGCGATCAGCGCGCGCACCTTCGCCCCGCATCCTGACAGATCGAGGCGGTCGTCACGGTAGCGGGCGCGGGCGGCGCTCCGGATCTTGCCCAGCCAGCGGAGGTCGGCGTGATACACGAGAGCGCGCCGGTCCGGCAACAGCATGTCCATCGACTGGCTGAAGCGGCGGAACGCGAGGTCGAACCCCGCGCGGACATCCTCCGGCTCCAGTACCCGCACGCACGCGTCGAGATCATTCGTGTCCGCGACCATCCGGAAGAACTTCATCGCCGTCGCGTGCCGGGTCTGAAGCCGCGGCAACTCGTCCACGTTCGGCGCCAGCGCCCCCTGCACGTCGGTCGTCGAAAAGATCGCCAATGCTTCCTGCAGTTTGGCCGACACGCCCCAGTAATCGACGACCAACCCGTAGGTCTTTTCAGCTCCGTGCAGGCGGTTGACGCGGGCGATGGCCTGCAACAGCGTGTGCTCCGTGAGCGGCGCATCAAGATACATGACCTGTTCGACCGGTGCGTTGAAGCCGGTAAGAAGCATGTCGCACACCACCAGGATGGCGAGCGGGTCATTACGGTCCTTGAACCGTTCGACGAGACGGTCCTGCTCCTCCTTGCGCAGGTGCCAGCGGGCCAGCCGCTGCTCGTCGTTGTGATCCGACGACATGATCAGGGCCGACTCGGGACCGTTCAGCCGGTCCAGCGTCTCCTTGTAGGTGACGGCGGTATGGCGGCTGGCCGCAACCACCTGGGCCTTGAAGCGGTTCGGGGCGATGAAATTGGTGAAGTGATCGATGAGGTCCAGGCAGATGGCCTCGATGCGGCGCGGGGCACCGGCGATCTCCTGCTCGGTGGCGAAACGCCGCTTGATGGCGGCCCGTTCGTCGGCGGTGCGGTCGGCGAAGACGCGGGCGAAGACCTGATCGATGGTCTGCCCGATGATCTGCAACTCCGGGAGCCGGCTCTCGTAGAAGATCGGCACCGTCGCCTTGTCCTGGACCGACTGCTCGAAGGTGTAGGTGTCGATGTAGGGGCCGAACGTCCGCAGGGTGCTGCGGTCCTTCCTGTCGATCGGCGTGCCGGTGAAGCCGAGGAAGCAGGCGTTCGGCAGCGCCTGCCGCATGTTCGCGGCGAGGCTGCGGTACTGGGTGCGGTGGGCTTCGTCGACCATCACGAAGATGTTGGCGGCCTCTGACAGGACGGGATGGACCGAGCGCCGCCGCGCGGTGCTGCCGGCGCCGGTGGTTTCCTGGAACTTCTGGATGGTGGTCATCACCGTCTTGCCGGTGGGATGTTCCAGGATTCTCCGCAGATCGCGCACGCTGTCGGCCCGTTCGGGGTTCGGGAATCCACACGCGGTGAATACGCCGGCGATCTGCCGGTCGAGCTTGGTGCGGTCGGTGACGATGATGACGGCCGGTTGCTGAAGCGTTTCGTCGCGCCGCAGCTTGAGCGCCAGCCACAGCATCGTCAGGCTCTTGCCCGAGCCCTGGGTATGCCAGACAATGCCGCCGCGCGCGCTCGGCTTCCGCGCGGTCCCGATCCGCCGCAGGGCCTCGTTCACGGCGATGAATTGCTTGTAGCGGGTCAGCTTGCGGACCGTGCGGCCGCCCTCTATCTCGAACACGACGAAGTTGCGCACCACGTCGAGCAGGTTGCGCGGTTCGAGCAGCCCGTAGAGCAGGATGTCCTGCGGCGCCGGCGCGCGGCCGAGCTGCTCGCCGAACTGCTGCACGCGCAGGGGATACGGCTCCTTCCATTCGAGAAAGAACCGCTCCGGCGCGCCGACCGTTCCGTACACGGCGCGCTCGCCGCAGGCGGCGATCAGGACCTGCGCCGCCTCGAACAGTTTCGGCGCGCCCTGATCCTTCCAGCGCGTGTCGGCCTCCTGGTAGCGGCGGAGCTGCTTGACCGCGGCGGCCTTCCAGACGTCGCCGATGGTGGGACTCTTGCACTCGATGACTGCCAGCGGCAGCCCGTTCACGAACACCACCACGTCGGGGATGACGTGCTTCTTCGATCCGTGCACCCGGTACTGCCGGGTGACGATCCATTCGTTGCGGCTCGGCTCATCGAAGTCGAGAAACCTGACCGTGTGGCTCTGGCGTCCGCCGCCGCGGTCCTGCTCCAGCGCGATGCCGTAGGTGAGCGACGTGTAGAGCTTCTCGTTGGCCTCGGCGAGGCTGGCCGCCGGGATCTGCGTCACGGCCCTCACCGCCTTCGTCACGTTGGTCTCGGAGAGCCAGGGGTTCAGACGCTTGAGGGCCTGGGCAAGGCGGCGGGCGAGAATGGCTTCCTTGAAACTCACGCGTTCGCGATCCAGCTCTTCGGGCGCGACGTATGTGTAGCCGAGGGATTGCAGGAGCTCGACCGCCGGGTTCTCCGCGAGGTGCAACTCGTCCCACTCGGTCGTCTTCGAGCTCATGCCGCCCTGGTGTCCGGGGTCACGCGGAGCTCGCCGGCCAAGAGGGCTGACATCAGGCCACTCTTGACAACCTGCAGCCCGTCCATGACCGCCTGGATCTTCTCGATGGCGTCGTCCTTTGACATAAGGATAGCAGCTATCTTGCGCTGCTCGGAAAGAGATGGCATATGAACTGGAAAGCCACGAACTGTTCGCTTCGATACTTCCAGGAACGTGCTGCCCGCCGCCAACCGCTTCAGTCGCCGTGCGTGATACTGAATCAGATAGTAGAGAAAGCCGACACAAGTCCTTCGTTCAGGCACAAGATTCTGGAAACCTTGATTCGTTGCCATCGCGACCCGATTGATAGCACACGCGCCGATGGTTGCTCGTGTCGTCATCAACAGCGAATTGGGAGGCAGAAGCGTCGCTGAGGAGCTTGCCAACCCCGCGTCGGTGATCGACGAGGCCGTCTCCGAAATGATCCGCCCGGTGAGGCTGGTCACGTCGGTCGGTGTCGCCCAAGGCACGTCGCCGTTCCAGTAGATTGGCCGGCTTCTGCTCGGAGTGCCTCCGCCGACAACTGCAGCAGCATCCGCGAGAGTCATGGCCATCCAGTCTTCCGGAATCTCTCCAATCTCGGTCTGCTTAAACCGCGTATGCCGTCCGGGCAGGCCTCGCGTGAACAATTCATGCATCAGGCCGCGCTTGACAACCTGCACTTGGTCGATAACCGCTTGAGTCTTCTCGAAGGCTTCGTCCACCGAAGAAAGGATCGCGGCAATCTTGCGTTGTTCGGGGACTGGGGGAAGTAGTATTCTTACGCGCTCGATATCGTGTCTGCGTAATCCGAATCGTGTAATGCCATTCGCATACGTCTGGAACTGGCGTTTGGCTTTGCTCGTGCTAAGAGCATAATGGAGAAATTCTCCATCAAGAACAGATTTCGAGGGACGAAGAATTGCAAGGTGGTAGCCACAGACCAGATCGCGTACTCCCTCGCAAACCACTGCGGGGACACCAATATCATCAGGCGTCTCTGAATCTTTCGTTATGATTACGTCGCCGGCTTCCAATTTACAATTACCAATCTCCCGTTCAGTAGCCGTTGCCTCCATGTAGTCCATATCAGCTCGGATAACGCGATGATTGTATACGTCAGCGTAGTTACAAAGATGGACTTTCTGCTCGCCTGGATTGGTCTTTTTGTCGACGCTGCTCAGACGCAGATCGACAACATCAGCTAAGCTTACGATCCGAGTCGGTGAAACAGGCTCACGCAATTGGCGCACAGGATTATCCGGCATTCCGCAGGATCCGGCGGCTCGCCGAGTGACCATAGATCAATATCCCAGCTCTGTCAGATAGCGGTTCATCGTCGCCTCGGCTGCGGCCCGCTCCCGCTCCAGCTCGCGGAGCTTCCGCACCGCAGCCGCGACGTCGATGCGTTCTTCCTCGTCCGAGGTGTCCACGTAGCGGCTGATGTTCAGGTTCCAGTCGTTCTGCTCGATCTCGGCGAGCGGCACCACCCGCGCGTACTTGTCCACGTCGGCCCAGCCGTGGAACGTGCTGGCGATATGCGCGATGTCCCGGTCGCGCAGCCGGTTCTGGTTGCTGCCCTCGTCGAACTCGCCGGAGGCGTCGACGAACAGCACCTTGCCTCTGCGCGCCGCCGGTTTGTCGCGGTTCAGCACCAGCACGGACGCCGGGATGCCGGTGCCGTAGAAGAGGTTCGGGGCGAGGCCGATGACCGCCTCGAACAGGTCTTCCTGTAGCAGGCCCTGGCGAATCTTCCCCTCGGCGCCGCTGCGGAACAGGACGCCATGCGGCATCACGACGCCGAGCCGGCCCTTGTCGTTCAGTACCGCCACCATGTGCTGGACGAACGCCAGATCGCCCTTGGTCTTGGGCGGCACGCCGAACCGGAAGCGCCCGTAGCCGTCGCTCTCGGCCACGTCGCGGCCCCACTCGTCGAGGCTGAACGGCGGATTGGCGATCACCCGGTCGTACAGCAGCAGTGCTCCTTCATCCACCAGCTTCGGGTCGCGGATCGTGTCGCCCTTCTCGATGCGGGCGTCCGGCAGCCCGTGGAGCAGCATGTTCATCTTGCAGATCGCCCAGGTGCCGAGGTTCTTTTCCTGGCCGTGAAGCGTCAGGTTGCGCGGGTTGCCCCCCTGCCGCTCGACGTGGTGGGCGCACTCGATCAGCATGCCGCCGGAGCCGGAGGTCGGATCGCAGATGCGCATCCCCTCGGTCGGCGCCAGCAGCTCGACGATCAGCTTGACGACCATGCGCGGCGTGTAGAACTCGCCGCCCTTCTTGCCCGCGTCGTCGGCGAACTGCTCGATCAGGTACTCGTAGGCGCGGCCGAGCAGGTCGGGCTCGGCCATCCGGTCGTTGCGGAGCGAGACCAGGGAGAAGTGCTGGACCAGGCGCGCCAGCACGGTGTCGCGGTTGCGGGCGTCGCCGAGCTTGCGTTCGTCGTTGTAGTCGATGCCGGCGAGGACGCCTTCCAGCGCGCTGTTCTGCTCCTCCAACGCCGCGCACGCCTTGTTCAGGGTCTCGCCGATGTTGGTGGCCCGCTGCTGGATGGCGTTCCACCGCGCCCGGTCCGGCACGAAGAACTGGTGCTCGTCCGGGTCGGTCCACGCCACGGCCTTCTCCACTCCCTCGGCGACCAACTTCTCCGCCTCTTCCTCGAAGCGGTCCGACAGCCGCTTCAGGAACAGCAGGCCGAAGATGTAGGTCTTGTAGTCGCTGCTGTCGATCGATCCGCGCAGGATGTCCGCGGCCGACCAGAGGTGCTGTTCGAGCTGCGCCACGCTCAGTATGCCCGCCGCCGGCGCGGCCGTGTTCCGCGCCGGACGGATTGAGAAGGATGCGGCCGGTGACGCGCCCGGGCCGTTGCGCGTCGCTGCGGGAACCGGTGCGACGAGACGCGCGACGAGGTCCGCCTTCTTGCGGCCGGAATCGTCCAAGTCGAACGCCCGGCATAGCTCCTTCAGGCGCTCTCGGGAGAGGTTCAGCAGAATCGTGTCGACGCGGGCCGTGCGCGAGCGGGCCAGCGCGTCCACGAGTTGGGCCTTGACGCGGCGATCGGCAACCTGTAGCGCGTAGAGATCGACGCCGGCGCGCAACTCGCGGCTCGTCAGCTCAGAAAGGATGCGTCCGTGCATCGATCGGGGTACAGAATGCAGTCCCGTGAGCCGGTTGCCAAGTCTCGGTCCGACATCGGGGTCCGGCCGCCGATGCAGCACCAGGGCGGCGCGGGCGGTGGGCAGCGTCAGAGTACGTTGCCCTTGAGGCCGCGGTAGGTCTGCTCGTCGATGCCTGTCGCGGACTGGATCACCGGCCACCCGACCCCCGCCCGCAGGAGCGCGGCACCCACGGCTCGCCGCGCAGCGCCGGCGGAAACGACTCCGCCAGCTCTTCCGCATACCGCCAGCGATGCCGGCCCTGATAGAACACCAGCGGCAGCACCGGGCGCAGGAACTCCTCGTCGGGATAGCTCCGGCGCCCAGCCTCCCAGATGCGGCAGCAGTAGCGCAACAGGCGCAGCGCCATCCAGCGGTCGGGGCGCGACTCTCCAACCGACGAAGGAGACATTCGGCGCTGGGCTACTTGGCGCCGGTCGCCTTCGAGGTCGCGCAGAGCGGGGCGGAGGCATGAGCCCTGCCGTGGTGGTGATCCGGGCCGCCGAAACCGGCCGGAATGAGCCTCATCGCAGCCGGCTGCGGCCTTGGGGGGATGGCGACTCATGACGGAGTGTCGGCGACCGCAGGACTCCTGCGGTCTGCTCGGCGGTCGTGCCCTGCTTGAGGTCAGGAAGTATGATACTATGGTCCACTGGTTTGGATTGAACCGAACATCAACGAACTCTTGGTGCTATATTCAAATTCAGTATAGTCTCACCAATCCCCGGAGGTGGCCTGATGGCCTGTACAATCAATCTCGAGTCGCTTCTCGCCGGCTGCGCGGCCGACTCATTCGATGCCGGTATACGCATCGACACGGAACTGGAGCCGTTGGCGGGGCCGGGCGGTCCGGTCAAACCTGCCGTGTACGAGGGCGGAACGTATCAGGAGGATCGCCGCTGGGCTTGCCCTGACGATCAGGAGCCGACGCTGGTGATCGTGATCGACAATGTTCCATCGCAGGCGAACCGCCTGGAAGAGGCCATCCGTCGTCATAGGGAGGCTGTCCAGGTGCCCGAGCTGGTGCTCGACCTCTCCGACATGAGCAATCTGCCGGCGCATCTTCCGCGCCGGCTTTCCAGTCTGGAGTTTCCGCACCGCAACGCAGATGCCTATCTCCGGGACGCCTTACTCGAAGGCGGGGATTTTATGAAGACCGACTTGGGACAGTCGATCTTCGGGGCCACGGCGCAGACGTGCGGGCCATTGATGGCGTGGTTCCCGCAAGCGCTGTTGTACGGATTCTGGCAATCACACTTGGGAAAGAAGCGACAGAACACCAAACACGCACGAGCCTGGGTTTCGGAGATCATCGGCTGGAAGCCTGCGGCGACCAATACCAGGGTGCTCGGACTGAAGGGTGACTCGCTGAATCTCAACATCGATGAGCCCATTACGTCGGATCCTGACGATCGTTTGATATGGGGCTTCGGCTCGGCTGATCAGGCTGACGGCGGCCGGAAGGACAAACTCTCTGAGATTGGTCACGGTCAGGTGCCGTTCATGGGCGACGAAGCGACCGCCGCGGCGGTATCGTTTTCGCGGGTGACACAGCGAGCGACAGTGTCCTTCGCCCAACTCCGGCGCGTCGCGCTGGGGGCTGGCTACTCTGCCGATGCAGATGCGGCCGCGCGTGCCGTCCTGGTGGCGCTTGGGCTGCACGCCCATGAGCTTGCCTTTGGCCGCGGATTCGCTCTGCGCTCGGGCGCAGATCTCAGGCCAAGTAACACCGCGGTAACGTGGCTGGGCAGCGACGGCGATACTCCCCGCTCAATGGACGGCAGCAACGCCACCGCGTCATTGCTTCGCGACGCCGCCAACCACGCCAAATCCACCGGCGTACCGCTCGACGGTTGGGGAGAGCCGCCTTTGATACTCAAGCCGAAGGAAAATCTGCGGAAGGCCATCCTGAAATCGTGGCCTGATCTCCCGGACTGATGCTGGAGATTTCCGTCGAGTTATTGCACGGAACGTTCCGTGCCGATGCCGATGGAACGGCCGGAACGGGCGGCCTGACCCGCGCGGAGTGGCCCCCCGGACCGTCGCGTCTCTTGGCGGCGATGATCGCGGCGGATGGCACACGCGAGAGATGCAGGGTGACGGACGGCTCCGAACTGGAGTGGTTCGAGCAGCTTCCGGCACCCGTCATCCACGCTCACGGCGCGCCATGGCATCAGCCGCTACAACCTCGTTACGTCGTTCTTCACAAAGGGAGCGCGGAGAACAACACGCATCAGGAGTACGTCGGGCGCAGAGGGGCGCAGATACGCCCCGGAGTTCGGGTTACGCCTCGCTATCCTCACGTGGTCTACTCGTGGAACACCGAAACTCCATCGGACATAGTCGACGCCCTCCGCCGGCGCGCCGCCCGTATCGGCTACCTGGGAGCCGCCGACTCTCCGGTACGCGTGCGAGTCGGCACGCGACTGCCGGAGGCGGACGTAACCGGAGACGCGTTTTATCCCGATCCGCATGGGGACATGAAGATCGGCGTACCCGCGGCAGGCGACGTCCGTATCCTCGACGCGATGTACGCACAGTGGGTCGAACGCGGAGCCGCAGTCGCTCGTGCCCAATATCCAGCCCTTCGCCATCAGGCGTCCTACCGTTCTCCGCAGGCTGCCGCTCCCAACGATACCGTCGGGACAGTAGTAGCGTGGCTTCGTTTGGGCACGGCGGTCTCGGGCCGCCGCATTAACGCGGTTACGTCGTTGTTCAAGGACGCAGTCCTCGGCCGGCACCAGAAACTCCACGGCGAACCGCCCGCGGTTCTTCATGGGCATGGGTTCACACGAACCGGCTACGAGATCGCCCGTTACCTGGCCCTGCCCGACGTCGGCCACCGGCGATCACGCGGGAGGATTCACGGGTTGGCCCTGTGGATGCCCCCTGGGTGCGACGCGGTATTGCGCAGCCGGGTTCGGGATGCGGCGTTCGCGGTACGACGGCTGACCGGTCGCGGCGTGGACGTGTCCGTTCAACCGCGGGACGACGAGGAACGGCCTTTCGCAGCGAACCCAGTCCGTTGGACGCGATCGTCACGTTGCTGGACGACGGCATTTCCAGCGATTCACGAGCGTCGCCGGCCTCTGGACTTGGCCGAGGTGTCGCGGTGGTGTGAGCACGCCGGTCTGCCCTCCCCGGTCAGGTTCCGGTCGGCACGCTCGCCGTTGGTCCACGGCGCGGTCGATCTTGCTCCGGTGGAGGTGAATCGTCCCGGAAGACCCGGGCTACCATATTCTCACGTCAAACTCTGGTTCGAGGAACCTGTTGCCGGGCCGGTGGTAATCGGCTCTGGCCGACAGCGCGGTTTCGGACTTTGCGTACCGGTAGAGACGTAAATGATCGAGACTCCACCGTTTCCTGAGTTCTACCGGGCTATCAACGGGCGGGACCCGTTTCCGTGGCAATCGCGCTTGGCCGAACAGGTAGCCAAGACCGAAGAGTGGCCGAAGGAAGTAGGCATACCGACGGGTCTGGGGAAGACAGCCTGTCTGGAGATCGCCACTTGGTGGCTGGCAGCGCAGGCCGATCGCTCTCCGGCAGACCGAACAGCGCCGACCCGGATCTGGTGGCTCGTCAACCGCCGGCTGCTGGTCGACTCGACGACCGAACATGCCGAAGCGATCGGCAGGGCTCTCAGCGACCCGCGTGCAACCTCTGTTATCGCTGCGATCGCCGATCGGCTGCGCTCCCTGTCTGCGGACCAGACGTCCGAACCGCTTGAAGTCATCCGGCTTCGCGGCGGGGTCCCGGCGCGTAGTCCGACAGACCCGTCAAGGCCAACCGTCATACTGTCTACGCTGCCGATGTATGGATCCAGGCTGCTGTTCCGCGGCTACGGGGCTACCAGATCGACGCGGCCGATCGAGGCTGCCATGGCGGGAACCGACAGCTTGGTCATTCTGGACGAGGCCCATCTGGCGCCCCACTTGGCCGCACTGCTGCCGGCGCTATCGGACTGTGTTCCGGACGCGCGGCCGGTCCTCAACCCGAGTCGTTCGCGGCCCTCGATGGTGGCGCTGACGGCAACCGGCGATGCCGTCGAAGGAGACCGTTTCGACCTCGACGCCGACGACGAAGCCCACCCGATCGTGCGGCGGCGGCTCGATGCCGTGAAGTCGATGGAGGTGCGCGTGCAGTCGGGCGACGTCGCGCGACGGCTTGCCCAGGCAACGCGGTCCCTGATCGAGGAAGCAGACGATCCGGCGGCGTGTGTTGTGTTTGTCAACACTCCTGCAACCGCCCGGGCAGTTTTTGGCCGTCTGCGGGACATGATGACGGACGAAACGGCGGAAATCCTGCTCTTGACGGGTCGTGCGCGGGAACGGGAAGCGGAACGCACGCGGCAACGGATTCTCGATCCCGTTGCCGGTATGGCGGCGACCCGCGATCCGGCGGCGGGCCGCCAGCGACATTTGATCGTAGTCGCGACGCAGACCCTCGAAGTCGGTGCCGACATCGACGCCGAATTTCTCGTAACGGAGGCGTGCGGTGTCCGGGCGCTGACGCAGCGTCTGGGACGTTTGAACCGACTGGGCCGCAATCGGCATGCTCGCGCAATCTACGTGCACCTGCCGCCGCCCAAGAACAGGGGCCGGAAGACCCGACAGCGCGAAGAGTGGCCGGTGTACGGCAGCGAACCGGCGTCGGTGCGGCGCAGACTCGATGCGGCCCTGCTCCATTGCGGGACCGGCACCGTGGATCTTTCGCCCCGACAGGTAGCCAAGACCCTGGGAGAGCCGGGAGACGACCCCGGCCGAGCGCCGGAGATATTGACCGGTCTTCTGTGGGAGTGGGTAAAGACGACCACTCCCCCGGATGGCGAAGCACCGGTCGAACCCTACTTCTCCGGTATCGCCGCGCCGGATTATTCGGTGTCTCTCATCTGGCGAGTCTACCTTCCCAAGGATGGCCAGTTGCTGTGGCCGCGCGCTACCGATCGAGAGTCCGTCGAGGTACCGCTCGGCGAGGCACGGGAAGTGTTTGGCGATGACGAGAGCTTGCGGCGTCTCGGAGTCGACGGCGTGTCGATCGAGACCATTTCGAAGGATGAACTTCGTCCCGGTGACGTGATCGTGTTGGCGACCGACCGCGGCTTGTTGGATCGGTTCGGATGGGATCCAGGGTCTTCTGCGCCCGTCGTCGACGTGTCGATTGCGGAGTACGGCGTGCCGTTGGATAGCGACGCGCTCCGGAGGCTATGTGGCACTTCCATGAACGATCTGGTTGACAGAGCACTGGGAGTCGCGGCGGACGATGAGGACCTCGACGAGCGGGATCAAGCCGAAGCGATTGCGCAAATCATGGGTGCCCTGGGCGGCGTTACGCCGCCGGGGTGGGAAAAGGCCGAGTGGGACGAGCTCATGGGCGCTATAGTTCCGCGGACCGCCGTCGAGAGCAACGAAGTAGCCCGTCTGGTCAAGAAGAACGCGGCTGGCGAGCCGCTCAGCGACGAGCTTGACGAGATGTCTCGTGCCGAGACTGCGGTCGAACTGGAACGTCACGGCGAGGCCGTAGCCGCGCGGTCGCGCTCGATCGCGGAACGGCTCGGTATTTCCGCCGAGCTGGCGGCCGTAATCGAACGAGCCGGCCGGTTTCATGACCTGGGCAAGGCGGACCGGCGCTTTCAGCGGTGGCTCGATCCCGACGGGCAGCACCCCGTCATGGTAGCCAAATCCGGAATGCCGCGCAGTCGCTGGACCGCCGCACGGGTCGCAGCCGGATGGCCGCGGGGCGGGCGTCATGAAGAGCTGTCGGCGCGCTTGGTGCGTCGTTGGCTGGACCGACACCCGGATCGGTTGGAGTCGCCTCTGGCCGAGTTGCTCGTCCACCTCATCATAAGCCATCACGGTAACGGTCGGCCGCTTCTGCTCCCGGCGGATGGCCACACGGTGGAGGAAGTGTCCGCAGACGTGGACGGTGTCCTCATCGATGCATCGGCCGACCTCTCGACAATCGACTGGACTCAGCCGACTCGATTCCGACGGCTCAATGGTCTGTTCGGGCCGTGGGGACTTGCTCTGTTGGAGGCGATCGTGCGCCGGGCCGACCACACGGTTTCGGCCGGAGCGCGAGTACGGGAACTGGAGATTCGCTGATGCGGGAAGTGACCTGTCCGGGACTGCCGGCGTCCTGGCTCAACGCTTGGTTGGCTGCTGTGGGGGCCACGGTGCTGGACTCCCGCCTCCGCCTGCGCTGGACGACAGAGACCACGCCGACCGCCGTACTCTCCGCCAAAGATATCGATCCTGTGGCGGCCTTGGCTGGTTCATGGCCGGATAAGGACGAACTGGCGGACATGCCGATTGCCGAACAATGGGACGGCACGCCTTCACTGCCGAGAAAGGTATCGGTGGACGCGTTCGCCGCACGAGTGCGGGCCACCCGGGGTCACTGCCGCTCTTGGACGTTGTCATCGACTATGACCGATCTCGACGTGGATGAGAATGGGGACGTTGCTCATGCTCCTTTCGACCCGCCAGGTCCCGGTCAGATCAAGTGGCTGCATCATCGCCTGCTGAAGGTTCACGGCCAGGTCGAACCGTCCGCGGAACGGCTTCTGGAGTCGTTTGCCGGCCACGCTGCCAGGGTCACAGACAACGGTCTCGGATTCGACATCTCCAGGATGGGATCACAATCTGATGCCTACGACAAGGCGGTGGATCCGGTAATCGAGGTACTGGCGTTTTATGGCCTTGCGCTATTGCCGGTGCGTGGCGCGGGGACGGACCGGAGTACCGGCAATACCCCATACTCTGCTGCGATCCAAAGAGGCTGGCGCAGGATGCCAGGCCGCAGACACGAACACCGGTTCACGTGGCCCGCGTGGACGGACGCGCTAGACCACGCGAGCGTAGACGCGCTTCTCGACGTCTGGAAACCCGACAAGCGTTCCTGGCGGCGGATAGGCGTACATGCCGCTTGGCAGAGCGTTCGTTTCCAGCCCGCCACGGTGGACAGGACACGAGCGTTCGGATCGGAACCCCTGTAAGCGATGGAATCAGATGGTCCGGTTGTCGCGATTTCTGCTATTGAGCACTTCGTCTATTGTCCCCGACAGTGCGCGCTGATCCATTGCGACGGCGTGTGGTCCGATAACGCTCACACGGTCACGGGATCACGAGCCCACCGCCGGGTCGACAGCGGCACCCACCGCCACGAACGGGGGCGGCTCGTGCTACGAACGATTCCACTCTGGTCCGAGACGCTCGGGCTCTCTGGGCGTGCGGACGTGGTGGAGATCGAGGCAGGAATCGTGCGGCCCGTCGAATACAAGTCGGGCACGCGTCACGGGGCCGCCGCAGACCTTCAGCTCTGTGCTCAGGCGCTGTGCCTCGAAGAGATGCTCGACGTCGAAATCCCCGATGGCTGCGTATGGTATGGCGGAACGCGGCGCCGGGTGAGCGTTGCCTTCACACCGGCGCTGCGCCGTGAAGTTGGCGAGATCGTTCGCGAAATCCGCATGCAATTAGTGACGGCCGTGCTGCCGGACGCGCCCAACGATCAACGTTGTGGGAAATGCCAGCTACTACATCACTGTCTGCCTCAAGTCGCCAGCAAACCGCAGAAGGTGATCCGCTACATGCAGGGCGTCGTATTTCAGTGCGCTACCTGAGCACGGTATACGTTCGCGATCATCGTGCCCGAGTTACGCATCGTCGCGGCTCGCTGCTGGTATCTTCCCCTGACGGAACCCAGAGAGTCCCGCTGGAAGCGATCGACGCGGTCATCATGCTGGGCAGCGGCCAGATCACGACTCAGGCGCTGGAAGCGTGCGTCCGACGCGGCGTTCGCGTCACAGCGCTGAAGATGAGCGGTGCGGTGCGGTTCGTAGTCGGCGACTCGACCGGTGGAAACGTACACTTGCGAACTGCCTTGTATCAGGCCGTCTCCGACACCGATCATTCGCTGGCGCTGTCCAGGGCGATCGTAGCGGCGAAACTTCAGAACAGCAGGAAGGTGGTGGACCGATGGGCGCGGGATGAGAAGGAACCGGCACAATCCTGCCTTCTCGCAGAACGAGCCGCACAGATTGCGGCGCGAATTTCTCGTTTGCCCGGTGCTCACACAGCAGACCACGTTCGAGGAGTGGAAGGCGATGCGGCCAGAGCCTACTTCGGTGCGGTCGGTCGAGCCCTGTCGAAGAGCGATCTCCGGTTCTCGGCGCGCAGCAAGCGACCGCCGCGTGATCCAGTCAACGCCATGCTCGGATTTTGCTACGGGTTGTTGGTAACGGAGTATATCGGTGCCCTCGAAAGCGTCGGGCTGGATTACCAGATGGGGTTCTTCCATCGCCCGCGTTCCGGCAGGCCATCGCTTGCCCTGGATCTTGCGGAAGAACTGCGGCCGCTGACGGATCGGTTCGTGGTGTCCCTGGTTCGCCGGCGGCAGGTAGGACCGGACAGTTTCGTGAGGATGCCCGGAGGTGCGGTCTATCTGAGTGATGACGGCAGAACGAGCCTGATCAGAGCATGGGAAGCTCACAAGGAAGTGGAGACTCATCATGCCATGTCCGGTCGACCGATAGGCCGGTGGGCGCTCCCGTCGGTCCAGGCAACTTTGCTCGCGCGTCACCTGCGGGGTGATCTTCCTGCGTATCCGCCGTTCGTCATGGCCTGACCAATGGACATTCTCGTAGCGTACGACATCGCCGATACCGAGGGTGTCGGGGCGTCAAGGCTCAGACGAATCGCCCAGGTATGCGAGAAGTACGGCCAACGTGTGCAGTTCTCGGTGTTCGAGTTCCGATTGTCTCCCGAGCGCATTGCTCGGATGCTCGGCGAGATCCAGGACGTGATCGATCGCGATCACGACTCCGTGCTCGTCTACCGCTTCCCGGGTCGCCTGGAAGACGTCAGGGTACGATACGGGCGAAGTGAGGTTCACGAACTCGGCCATCCGTGGGTACTCTGACAACCGTGCGAACCATCAGTGATCCGACGGAGCGCCGGTCGAGGGCCATCGTAGGGGCGATTTCCCATCGAAACACGTCGGGTCCGTTGCTGTGATACTGCCGTGAATCAAGTGACTTTAGAGAAATCGCGCCTTGATCGACGGTCCGTGTTCACGGAACGCCCATGTTTTGCCGCAGGACCGGGCATTCGGCCCGATTAGCAGTGTCGCCGGAGCTTATGCTCCGGCCTTCGTTGAGCGCAGTCGATCCTCGTCGAGGATCGGGAGCGCCACGGCGCGTGTCGCCGGAGCTTATGCTCCGGCCTTCGTTGAGCGAACCAGCTTGCGTTAACGAGCTGTAACGGCCCCCTAACGTGTCGCCGGAGCTTATGCTCCGGCCTTCGTTGAGCGGTTACGGTCGATCACGCCAGCGGCTGCATCGCCCTGGAGTGTCGCCGGAGCTTATGCTCCGGCCTTCGTTGAGCGATGAAGAAGGACAACCTTGAAGACCAGCTTCGTTGGGACGTGTCGCCGGAGCTTATGCTCCGGCCTTCGTTGAGCGATCACCCGGAGTGCGGCTCGGTCTCGTCGCCGTAGATGCGTGTCGCCGGAGCTTATGCTCCGGCCTTCGTTGAGCGGGACTCAAGTGTACGTCCTGGGAGCAGAACACGCAACTCGTGTCGCCGGAGCTTATGCTCCGGCCTTCGTTGAGCGTTGACAAGTCTGGGCAACATCCTTATCCTACTGGCATGGGTGTCGCCGGAGCTTATGCTCCGGCCTTCGTTGAGCGCGGATACCCGCGCCCATCGGCGGTTGACGGTGGCCTAGTGTCGCCGGAGCTTATGCTCCGGCCTTCGTTGAGCGACCGAAAACCCCAACGGCAAGGGCGTGAACCCGATCACGTGTCGCCGGAGCTTATGCTCCGGCCTTCGTTGAGCGTACGACTCCCCGCAGCGGTACGACGCCATCGACCGCCGGGTGTCGCCGGAGCTTATGCTCCGGCCTTCGTTGAGCGTTTCATAGCACGCCGGCGGCCCGCCCGTCAAGCCCCGTGTCGCCGGAGCTTATGCTCCGGCCTTCGTTGAGCGCCATTGAATCGCTACCAAATCGGCCAACGATCACGTGTCGCCGGAGCTTATGCTCCGGCCTTCGTTGAGCGCTGTCGCCCATTGGCGCGTGGTGGCGCTGCACCGCGCGTGTGTCGCCGGAGCTTATGCTCCGGCCTTCGTTGAGCGGTCCAGCTCGCCGGGCGGCAAGCTCCTCATCGCCAAGTGTCGCCGGAGCTTATGCTCCGGCCTTCGTTGAGCGCACCAACGCCTACAGGCTGATCCAGCGTATACCGGCGCGCGTGTCGCCGGAGCTTATGCTCCGGCCTTCGTTGAGCGGTAGAGCTGATCGCAAAGGGTATGACCAGCGTACAGCGTGTCGCCGGAGCTTATGCTCCGGCCTTCGTTGAGCGTGCTGACCGCGGCGATGCGTGACGCTCGATGCGTGACCGGTGTCGCCGGAGCTTATGCTCCGGCCTTCGTTGAGCGGAGCCGGAACGCAACGCGCCTGCTACCCTGCTCCGAGAGGTGTCGCCGGAGCTTATGCTCCGGCCTTCGTTGAGCGGGCGTGTTCGAACAGCAGGACAGGCTACGAGCATGTGTCGCCGGAGCTTATGCTCCGGCCTTCGTTGAGCGAGGCGAATCAGGGGTTCATCCGCATACGTGTGCCTATTGTGTCGCCGGAGCTTATGCTCCGGCCTTCGTTGAGCGCATCGTTAGTGGTGGAATAGGAGCGTCGATACCGCTGTGTCGCCGGAGCTTATGCTCCGGCCTTCGTTGAGCGTGGGAAGCTTTGCAGGGTGATCCGATCGAGATCCCGGTGTGTCGCCGGAGCTTATGCTCCGGCCTTCGTTGAGCGCTGACGATCGGCATCGGGCATCGGCTCCCGCCGGACGCTGGTGTCGCCGGAGCTTATGCTCCGGCCTTCGTTGAGCGAGCCGATTGCCGACGGCGATCCGCTGACGAGCCTCGGTGTGTCGCCGGAGCTTATGCTCCGGCCTTCGTTGAGCGGCGCGGTACTCCCGTGAGCAATCCGCCGGACGTGCCGGGGTGTCGCCGGAGCTTATGCTCCGGCCTTCGTTGAGCGCCCACACTGCGATCAAGCGCGCACGCGGGAAGGGTCGGCGTGTCGCCGGAGCTTATGCTCCGGCCTTCGTTGAGCGTCCGTCTGCAGAGACGCCACGCGCGCGAGCGCCAGCTCGTGTCGCCGGAGCTTATGCTCCGGCCTTCGTTGAGCGGTGGCAGCCGCCGGCACGGTCAAGCCGGTCATCGACGGTGTCGCCGGAGCTTATGCTCCGGCCTTCGTTGAGCGCGGACATTGAGATTGAGACCGCGATCTCCTGCGGGGTCGGGTGTCGCCGGAGCTTATGCTCCGGCCTTCGTTGAGCGCGCAACCTCACGATCGATCACAAGGTGCCGAGGGCCGGTGTCGCCGGAGCTTATGCTCCGGCCTTCGTTGAGCGATGGCGGCGATCGACTATCAGTTATTCGGTAACGTGTGTCGCCGGAGCTTATGCTCCGGCCTTCGTTGAGCGATGAATGGCGGTTGCACCTTGACACGTGCGGCCGCCGAGTGTCGCCGGAGCTTATGCTCCGGCCTTCGTTGAGCGACGCGCCATGCTTCTCGTGGCCGGCCGAAGACCGACCAGTGTCGCCGGAGCTTATGCTCCGGCCTTCGTTGAGCGATGGAGGAGACGGGCTGGACGAACGCATCTGCCGAGCGCGTGTCGCCGGAGCTTATGCTCCGGCCTTCGTTGAGCGTTGGGTGGAACCGCAGTGAGCAAGATGTACTTGGGGAGTGTCGCCGGAGCTTATGCTCCGGCCTTCGTTGAGCGTGGGTGTTCCTCGCCGGCATGGTGGCCGGCGGATACTGTGTCGCCGGAGCTTATGCTCCGGCCTTCGTTGAGCGGGCACCGCCGACGCCACCTTTCCGGCCCAGATCGACACGTGTCGCCGGAGCTTATGCTCCGGCCTTCGTTGAGCGTGATGCGTCGCCGCGCGCACGTCGCGCGAGCCGACCTCCAGTGTCGCCGGAGCTTATGCTCCGGCCTTCGTTGAGCGAGGACAAGTCTTGCCAAGTGTCAAGCATCCACTCCGAGTGTCGCCGGAGCTTATGCTCCGGCCTTCGTTGAGCGACGGGGCTGTCAGCGTCATGGACCGTGCCGGCGCCAGAGTGTCGCCGGAGCTTATGCTCCGGCCTTCGTTGAGCGCGCGCCGCACGTCGCCGCCCGCATGACGCGGGTCAATCGGGTGTCGCCGGAGCTTATGCTCCGGCCTTCGTTGAGCGCGGGCGATGCTCGAGGATGAAGGGTTCAAGCTGCCGAAGGTGTCGCCGGAGCTTATGCTCCGGCCTTCGTTGAGCGGTGTCAGCGCTGAGGACATTCGCGCTTGGAAGCGCGAAGTGTCGCCGGAGCTTATGCTCCGGCCTTCGTTGAGCGAAGCGGAAGGAAGCCGAGTTCGCCGCGGCGCGTGACGCAGAGCAGGTGTCGCCGGAGCTTATGCTCCGGCCTTCGTTGAGCGATCCCGGCTGGAACGCGCGGCACCATCGTGGTCGAGTGTCGCCGGAGCTTATGCTCCGGCCTTCGTTGAGCGGTTCCGGTTCTTGTACGCCCCGAGCAAGGATCGGCGGTGTCGCCGGAGCTTATGCTCCGGCCTTCGTTGAGCGGGGGAGAACGTCCGCAACTACGCGGCTCAGCGCTGAGCTTGTGTCGCCGGAGCTTATGCTCCGGCCTTCGTTGAGCGTGTGCGGCCACGTCCAGGTTGCCAGCGTAAGCGTATGTGTCGCCGGAGCTTATGCTCCGGCCTTCGTTGAGCGTCGAAGACAATTTGCTGCGGCTGCCGCGCGACGCGCGCGTGTGTCGCCGGAGCTTATGCTCCGGCCTTCGTTGAGCGTCGAATGAAGAATCCGATCATCATCGAGAACCCGGACAAGTGTCGCCGGAGCTTATGCTCCGGCCTTCGTTGAGCGATGAAAGCCTGGGTGCGAAAGTACCGCGGGGAGGTGGACGCGTGTCGCCGGAGCTTATGCTCCGGCCTTCGTTGAGCGATCTCGTCCACGCCGCCAGTGAATCCGTCTCCGGCGAGTGTCGCCGGAGCTTATGCTCCGGCCTTCGTTGAGCGTGGGAAAACTTCTACGGCAAGGGCGGTCAGCGTGGCCATCATGTGTCGCCGGAGCTTATGCTCCGGCCTTCGTTGAGCGCACCTGGCGCGGACCATATCGACCATCCGGGCGGCGACCGGTGTCGCCGGAGCTTATGCTCCGGCCTTCGTTGAGCGCACCTGGCGCGGACCATATCGACCATCCGGGCGGCGACCGGTGTCGCCGGAGCTTATGCTCCGGCCTTCGTTGAGCGTTCTGAAACGCCCAATAGCGCTTGACATGAGACCGCCGAGTGTCGCCGGAGCTTATGCTCCGGCCTTCGTTGAGCGACCCCGGCAACGGCGCCGAGCCCCGGCCGGCGCGCCCGGTGTCGCCGGAGCTTATGCTCCGGCCTTCGTTGAGCGAGCCGCGAGGCTGTCGAGCTCGCCATCGAGCGGGACGCCGGTGTCGCCGGAGCTTATGCTCCGGCCTTCGTTGAGCGAAGGTCATACCCCCCCGCCTCCCATGGCGAGCCACTCGTGTCGCCGGAGCTTATGCTCCGGCCTTCGTTGAGCGTGATGAATGGCGGATGGCCTACTGTGATCGGCGCCCGTGTGTCGCCGGAGCTTATGCTCCGGCCTTCGTTGAGCGGTGTTGGTGGATCACTGGTCGAGATGCCTCGCCCTGGACGTGTCGCCGGAGCTTATGCTCCGGCCTTCGTTGAGCGATGCGACCGGTCGCCTTGGCCAGCGCGTCCAAGTGCTGGTGTCGCCGGAGCTTATGCTCCGGCCTTCGTTGAGCGCGGGAAAGCCGGTCGGACCTCTCCGACGTAAAATGGGTGTCCATAATGGCCATATCGATCAGCGATCAGTGCCCATATGAAATCTATAGACATATGGCTATCGTGATCTCATACGAAGGCTTCGACCCGGCGCTAGCTCAGCATCAGCGTCGGATCGGCCAGCGCCTCGGTGAGCGGCAGGAGGTCGATACCGTCCTGGTGTTCCCGGCGGTCGCCGCCGAACAGCAGCGCGCACCGCGCCATCGGGTAGTCGTCCCGGAACAGCTTGAGGCCGCGCAGGTCGGCGCGCCGGATCGTCCGGCTGCGCTTGACCTCGATCGCGAACAGCCCGTCGTCGCCGTAGGCGACGAAGTCGACCTCCGCTCCCGCCGAGCTACGCCAGTGGGAGAAGTCCAGCTTGAGCGACCGGTAGGCGACCGCCGCGCGCAGCTCCTGAAATACCAGCGTTTCCAGAGCGTGGCCGTCGATCTGCTCCGGACGGTCGAGCGGTCCCGCCGGCCTGATCGCCCGGTACACGCCGGCGTCGAACAGATAGAACTTCGGATGGACGGTCATCCGGCGTTTGGCCCGCTTGGTGAAGACCGGAACCCGAGTCGCGATCAACAGATCGTCGAGCAGATCGAAATAGCCGGCCGCCGTCTTGCGGTCCATCCCGCTGTCTCGCGCTACCTGCGTGACGTTGAGCGGCGCCGCCTGCGAGAAACTGGCGCTTTCCAGGAACCGGCTGAACGCGGCCAGGTTCCGGGTGCGTCCTTCTTCGAGCACCTCCTGGCGCAGGTAATGCTCGACATACGACGCGAGGTACGCGTCGGGATCCGGCTGCGTGTACACCGAGGGGAGCTGGCCGGAGATCAGCGCTCGCTCCAGCGCGAAGTCGTCCCCGGCCTCGACCGCCGTCAGCGGGTACAGGCGATGGGTGCGCGCCCGGCCGCCCAGCAGGTTGACGCCGTGCCGGCGCAGGCTGCGCGCGCTCGACCCGGTCAGGATGAAGCGCAGCCCCGCGGTCTCGATCAGCCGGTGGACCTCGTTGAGGACCAGCGGCGTCCGCTGCACCTCGTCGATCACGACCCACCCGCCATACCGGGGCGGGATCAGGTCCCGCAGCCGCTGCGGCCGAGCCAGCAGCGCCAGATACAAGGCGTGATCGAGCAGGTCGAGGTAGAGCGCGTCCGGGAACCGCTGCTTGAGCCACGTCGTCTTGCCGGTTCCGCGCGGCCCGAACAGGAAGAAGCTCTGGCGGCCGGTCGACGGAATTTCGAGCAATCTGGGATACATGTCCCCATTTTATGATGCAGAACGGGATTTGTGGTCCCATTCTACATCGTTTCGGCCGCGACAGCGCCTACTCGGGCGTGATGAAGGTCTCCGCGAGCGCCACTACGCAGGAGCTGCGGTCGCCGCCGCCGATGACCGGCCGCCAGCGGTCGTCGGCGTACGGGGCGCCATCGACGCGTTCGCCGTTCGAGCGGATGTCGGCCTCGCGGGCGAACAGCAGCACGTTGAACAGCGAACGCCGCGCGTACACCTCCGGGCGGTCGCCTCGGTAGGAGACGACCGGCGGATCGAACCGCCGCCACGTGACCTGCAGGTCGACGTTCGGCGCCCGGATGGTCCAGGAGCGCCCGCCGCCGGAACGGTCGCCGCGGGCGAGTCGCGCGTCGGCCACCGGCGGCGACCGCCCGAACGGGGCGCCGCGGCCTCCGCCCCAGGCGCCGTGCACCCAGGCGGCGAGCGCGCGATTGTCGGTGAACACGCCCGCCAGCGTCGGGCCGCCCCCGCCTCGGATCGACACGTAGGCGACCACCCCCTCGCCGGCCGGGCTCGCGTGCGTGTCGTACAGGCTGACGCGCGCGGTCTCCGCCTCGCCCTCGCCCTTCAGCGCGCAGACCCAGTGCTCGCCCACCCAACGGAACTCGCCGCCGAATACGCGCGACTGCGCGTGGATCGCCATGGAGCGCCGGGTCAGCCGCCGGCGTCCGCGTCGGCGCGGCGGCGCTGCTCGGCCGGCTCGGGCAGGAGCGCGAACGCCACCCCGCCGGCCACCCCCAGCAGGCCGGCGGCCAGCGCGCTGCCGCCCAGGCTGAGCGCGGCCGCCAGCGCCCCGGCGATCGTCGGTCCCAGCACGCTGCCGGCGTCGCTGATCAGCCGCCAGAGGCCCAGGAACGGTCCGGTGCGGCCGGCCGGCGCCAGATCGGCCCCGTAGGTCATGTTGATGCCGCTGCCCAGACCGTTGCCGACGGCGCCGAACAGGCCGACCGCCAGCAGCGCCGCGAACGACTGCGTCCGCGGTGTGGCCGCCAACCCGACCGCCAGCAGCAGGGTGGCGGGGGCGGCGGCGTAGCGGCGGCCCAGGCGGTCCATGACCAGTCCCGCCGGCGCGAACATCACGATCTCCATCCCCGCGGTCAGGCCGGCCACCAGACCGATCTCCACCACGTTGAGGCCGATGTGCGCGCCCCACAGCGGCACGACCACGCGCCGCGCCGTGCGCAGGACCGACAGCGCGACCATGGGCGCGCCGGCCGTGGCCAGGATGCGGCGATTGCTGCGCAGCTCCTCCCGGATCTCGCCGAGCGCGCCGCCGCGCCGCGCGCCGGCGGCGTCCGGTTCGGTTCGTTGCGGAGCGAATGCCGGCATCAGGTACATCGTCAGCCCGGCCGCGGCGAGCGCCAGCACGACCGGCACGACGAAGATCGCCTGCAGGCCGAAGCGGTCGCCGATGAAACCGGCGGCGATCGGTCCGATCAGACCGCCGATGCGGGTGACGCCGCCGGTGGTGGCCAGCGCCCGGCCCCGCAGCCGGTGCGGGGCGGCCCGGCTCATCCACGTCAGGCGCGCCAGCAGCCACGCGCCGTGGCAGCAGCCGATCCCCAGCAGCAGCGCCGCGAACGCCGGCGCGGCGGCGACCAGCGCGGCGCCGGCGCAGCAGCCGGCCAGCGCCACGCCGGCGGCGACCTGGATGCCCTTCTCGCTCAGGCGCGTGCAGGCAAGGCCGGCCGGCACGGCGATCACCATGCCGCCCAGGCCGTGCAGGGCGATCGTGGCGCCGGCGCCCGCGAACCCGGCGCCCAGTTCGACCGCCAGCAACGGGATGAACGGGAATATCGCGGCGACGCCGGCCGATTCCAGCAGGGCCGGCAGGAACACCGGCAGTACCAGCCCGCGCAGGGTGGCGCCGCCGGGGACCGCCGCCCCGCGTGCGCGGCTCAGCGAAGGACCTCGTCCGCCTTCATCCGCCTGAGGGCATCCTCCACCGCCTCGGCGGTGCGGTCGATCTGCGCGCCGGTGTGTGCGGCGCTGGCGATGAACGTTCCGCCCAGCGCGTCGACGCCCCGGTTGAGCAGCGCCCGCTTGAACGGCTCCGTGTAGCGCGGCTCGCGCCCCTCGGCGAGCGCCGCGCGCGGCGCCGCGCACAGCTCGGGATCGCCGTCCCAGGCGCTGCCGAACACGATCCAGACGATCGACGCGCGCTGGTGACAGAAGGCGGTCACGCCGGCGGCGGCGATGGCGCCGGCTATGCCCTGTCGCAGGCGGCGCGCAGCCCGCTCGGCGGCTGCGTTGGCGGCGCCGTCGGCGAGCAGATGCAGGCAGCGCGTGCCGGCGGCGGCGCTCAGCGGGTTGGCGTTGAAGGTGCCGGGGTGGCCGATGCGCCGCTGGGGATCGACGTCGGGAGGAAAGGACAGGACGTTGAGCAGCTCCGCGCGGCCTCCGGTCGCGCCGCCCGGCAGGCCGCCGGCGAGGATCTTGGCCAGCGCGGTCAGATCGGGGCGGACGCCGTAGCGCTCCTGCGCGCCGCCCTTGGAGACGCGGAAGCCGGTGACGACCTCGTCGAAGATGAGCAGCGCGCCGCGGCGCGCGGTGATCTCCCGCAGCCGGTGCAGGAACGCCGGGTCGAGGGCGTAGTAGCCCATCGCTCCGCCGGTCGGCTCCAGCATCACCGCGGCCACGTCGCCGGCGGCCAGCGTCCGGTCGACGGCGTCCGGATCGGCGGCCGGCAGCGTGGTGACCGTCGAGCGGGTCGCCTCCGGGACGCCGGTCGCCGGATAGCGGCCGGAGCCGCCCGCGACGTAGTCGTGCCACCCGTGGAAGTGATCGGCGAACGTGACGATGCGGTCGCGTCCGGTGCAGGCGCGGGCGATGCGGATCGCCATCATCGTCGCCTCGGTGCCGGAACTGTGGAACCGGATGCGCTCGACCGACGGCATCAGCGCGCGCACCGCCTGCGCCCAGGCGATCTCCTGCTCGGTGTTGGCGCCGAGTTGCGTGCCGTGCGGGAGCTGTGAGGCCGCCGCGGCGACCAGCTCCGGGTGGCCGTGGCCGAGCAGCAGCGCGCCGTGACCCATCACGTAGTCGACGTACTCGTGACCGTCGGCGTCCCATTTCACGGCGCCCCGGCCGCGCGCCATGAAGACCGGGAACGGCAGGACGCGGCGCACCTCGTGGGTGGCGCCGCCCGGAAACACGTCGAGCGCCTCCCGGTAGAGCGCGGCCGAGCGCGGGTGGCGCGCGACGTACTCGCGGGTGATCGAATCGTCCGGGGTGCGAGTCGAGCCGGCCATGCCGGCACCGTAGGCGATCGGCGGCTGCCGGACAACGCGCCCCGCGTTCGGCCGGCGACCCAATGCCGATGGCCGATCGCTGGTTTGCAATAAGCTGCGATTGACAGCATAATGATGGCATGAGTCGATCGCTCACCATCCGCGATGTTCCGGACCGGACGGCCGATGAGCTCAGCGCCCGTGCCGCGGCGAAGGGACGGTCCCTGCAGGCGTATCTGCGGCGGCACCTGATCGAGCTCGCCGGCCGCCCGGACGCCGAGGCGTTGCTGCGCAGGATCGCCGAACGAAAGGCGCAGGCCGGCAGCCGGCTGTCGGCGGCCGATATCCTGCGCTATCGGGATGCCGACCGCCGATGACGCTGGTGGTCGACGCCAGCACAGTGGTGGCTGCGCTCGTCGACGACGGCGCCGGAGGCCGTTGGGCTGTACGACAGCTCGCGGCCGGCCGGGCCGCCGCGCCTCATCTGATGCCGGTGGAGGTCGGGAGCATCTTGCGAAGGACTGCGCGGGCCGGATCGATCTCGGCTGACATGGCGTCTCTGGCACACGCGGAGTTGCTCGAGTTGGACGTGGAGTTGTTTCCCTACGCTCCGTTCGCCTCCCGCGTATGGGAACTCCGTGAGAACGTCAGCTCGTACGATGCGTGGTACGTGGCCCTCGCGGAGTCGTTGCAGGCCGATCTGGTCACGCTGGACCGGCGCCTGACTCGAGCCGCTGGATGCCGGTGTCGCTTCCGCTCCCTCGACTGAAGGGAATCCCGGCGTTACGCGCGCGCCAATACGCGGCCGGGCAGGGCTCCGGTCGGCTCGCCGCCGGCGATCACCGGCCGGCCGTTGACCAGCACCCAGCGCATGCCGGCCGCTTCCTGTCGGGGATCGTCCCAGGTGGAGCGGGCCGCTGCCTCGCCGGCGTCGAACACCGCCAGGTCGGCCGCCGCGCCGACCCGGATCACGCCGCGGTCGGGGACGCGGAAGCGCTCCGCCGGCAAGCCGGCCATCTTGTGGACCGCCTCCGGCAGGCTCAGCAGCCCGCGGTCGCGGACGAACTCGCCCAGCACGCGGGCGAAGCAGCCGAAGCTGCGCGGATGCGGGTGCGGCACGTCGTAGACGCCGTCGCTGGCGACCATCATGCGCGGGTGCGTGGCGGTCGCGGCGATCACCCGGTCGTGCTCCTCCACCGGCGTCTGCCAGGGATAGACCAGCGTCGCGCCGCCCTCCTCCTCCATGATGAAGTCGAAGGCGAACTCGCCGATCGGCTTGCCGGCCGCAGCCGCCAGCGCGTCCATGCGCTGGCCGACGCGGCGGCCGGAGCGGGTGTAGCCGACGATCTGATCGGCGCGTCCCAGATAGGCGTCCAGCCACGCCACCGCGCGGCGGCGCACGCCGTCCCGCCGCAACCGCTCGACCATGGCCGGCCAGCCGCCGGGGTGCAGGTCGATCGGCAGCGCCATCTCCAGATGGGTCATGCCGGCCGGGTAGAGGTACGACTCGAACGTCAGGTCGACCCCCTCGCGTTCCACCTGCTCCAGGGCCGCGCCCGAATCGGCGTCGACGCGCTCATGGCTGACGTGCACGGGACAGCCGGACGCCTTGGCCAGCTCGATCGTCTCCCGCCACGCGACCGGGCGGCCCAGGTGCGCGTACCGCTGGTGGGCGGCGTAGATGCCGCCCCGCTCGGCGGTGACGCGGCACAGGCGCACCAGTTCCTCGAAGGCGGCGTTGGCGCTCGGCTGGTAGTCGAGCCCCAGGCAGAGCGCGCCGGCGCCGGCGTCGAGCCATGCGCGGACGCCGTCCTCCATCGCCGCCAGCTCGCCGGCCGTGGCGTGGCGGGCCTCCCAGCCCATCGCCCGCAGGCGCACGGCGCAGTGCGGCACCTGCGGGAAGACGTTGAGCGGCGTGGCGCCGGTGAAGCGGTCGAGGTAGGAGTCGATGGTCGGCCACCGCGCCTCGATCTGCGGGCCGCCGTAGAGCGTGGCGGTGTAGTCGAACAGCTCCTGGCCGGCCGGATGGTCGAGCGGCGCCCAGCCGAAGCCGTCGGGGGCCAGCAGGTTGGTGGTGATCCCCTGCCGGGCGCCGGCCAGCCGGTCGTCTCCGGCGAGCAGCGCCAGCTCGCTGTGGACGTGCACGTCGATGAACCCCGGCGTGACCGTGAGGCCGGCGGCGTCGACCGTGGTGGCGGCCGTGGCGGCGCCGAGGTCGCCGATGGCGGCGATCGCAGCGCCGCGCACGCCGACGTCGGCCCGGTAGGCGGGACCGCCGGTGCCGTCGACGACCGTGCCGCCGGCGATGAGCACGGAGAAGGTGGGCGTCGCGGTCACGCTCACGGGCGATCCTCGTTCGATCCGCATCCGATCATGGGAAGACTATGAGCGCCGCGCTATGGTGGTCTTGCCCGACTGGCGAGGGCCCAGCAGCACCGCGCCGCGGCTGCGGTTCAGCGCCTTCGTGACCCGCTCCTCGATCTCGTCTCGTGCGATGAAGACGACATCCTTGAATATTGAACATGAGATGTTCAAATTTCAAGGATGTCTACGCGGGGTTGCCGATCGGCGGTACCGTTGGCCTGAGCCGCCTCGACGTGGCTACCTTGGGCGCATGGCGACGCGGCTGCCGGTTCCTCCGCCGCTCCGGGCGATCGATCAGCGCCTGATCGCCTGGATGGACCGCCACGGCGTGCGCCTGCTGCGGGCGACGATCGGGGTGGTGTTCGTCTGGTTCGGGGCGCTGAAGCTCGTTCCCGGCGCCAGCCCGGCGGCCGGCTTGATCGTATCGACCTATCCGTTCCTCCCGCCGGGGCTGTTCCTGCCGTTTCTGGGGTGCTGGGAGATGGCGATCGGGGTCGGCTACCTCACCGGCCGGCTGCTGCGCGTCACGGTGGCGTTGATGTGCGCGCAGATGCTGGGGGCGATGTCGCCGATCGCGCTGAACCCGGACGCCGTCTTCGCTGCGGCGCCGTTCGTGCTGACCCTCGAAGGACAGTACATCGTCAAGAACCTGGTCCTGCTGGCGGCGGCGATCGTCATCGGCGCGAAGGCGCGCGGGCCGTGAAGCCGGCGTCGCGGGGATCGCCACGACACTGGACGCGCGAGATTCCGCGTTACGTGGCCAACGCCCAGCGCGTCGTGGTCGTCGTGGTGCTGGTGCTCGTGCTGGCGTTGCTGGCGGTCATGATCGTGCGGCTCATCGACCCATGATCACGCTCCCGCGCGCCATGCTGATCGACCTGGACGACACCCTGCTCGCTTCCAGCGCGGCCGCGAGCCGGGCGATGGCGATGGTCGCCGATCGGCTCGCCGCCGACACCGGACTGCCGCCGGCGCCCGTGCGCACGGCGTTGCAGGAGGCAGGAACGTGGTTCTGGTCGGACCAGGGGCGCCGCGCGCACGCGCGCATGGACCAAGCCGGGGCGCGGGCGCGGATCGTCGAGCGCGCTCTGGCCGCGCTGCGGGTGACCGCGGCCATCGACGCCGAGGCGCTGGGCCGGTGGTTCGTAGCCGAGCGGTTGCGCGCCCTGGAACCGATCCCGGGCGCTCTGCAGGCGGTCGCCGAGCTGCGGCGCCGCGGCGTCAAGCTGGCGCTGGTCACCAACGGCAGCGCCGCCGATCAGCGCGCCAAGATCGGCCGGCACGCCGTGGACCGCCGGTTCGACGCGGTGCTGGTGGAAGGCGAGGTCGGCTTCGGCAAGCCCGACCCGCGTATCTTCCGGCTCGCCCTGGAGCGGTTGGGAGCGAACGCCGCGGACGCCTGGATGGTCGGCGACGACCTGCCCTGGGACATCGCCGGCGCTCAGGCGGCCGGCATCCGCGCGGTCTGGGCGCGCGACCACGCGGCGTCGGCCGCCGCCGGCGACGGGACCGTGCGGCCAGACCGGACCGTCGGCACGATCGCCGAGCTGCTGGTCTGACCTCCATCGGCCCCGCGAAAAAAGGGTAGCCGACCGCGAGTCGCCTTCATTATCTTGCCGGCGGGAACCCATGGTCGAGGTCACGGCACTGGGCAAGTCATACGGTACGGTGCGCGCGCTTGACGACGTGCGCTTCTCTATCGCCGCCGGGGAGATCGTGGGCCTGCTGGGCCCCAACGGCGCCGGCAAGACGACGGTGCTCAAGATACTGACCGGCTACCTGCAGCCGGATCATGGCACGGTCACGGTCGACGGTCTGGACGTGCTCACCGACACCCTGGCGGTCCAGCAGCGCATCGGCTACCTGCCGGAGAACGCGCCGCTCTACCCGGAGCTGACCGTCCAGTCGTACCTGCGCCACGTCGCCGAGCTGCGGCGCCTGTCCCCGGAGGAGGGGCGCGCGCGCATCGCCGCGGCCCTTGCGGAGACCGGCTTGCTCGACCAGATGACCCGGCCGATCGGCGAACTGAGCAAGGGCTACCGCCAGCGCGTCGGGCTGGCGCAGGCGATCCTCCACCAGCCCCGGCTGCTGATCCTGGACGAGCCGAGCGTCGGGCTCGACCCGACGCAGATCGTGCAGATGCGCCGGCTCATCCGCGCGCTGGCCCGGCGCAGCACGGTGCTGTTCTCTACCCACATCCTTTCGGAGGTGGAGGCGCTCTGCGACCGCGCGGTGATCATCATGCAGGGCCGCATCTGCGCCGACGCCGACCTGGAGACGCTCGCCGCCGGCACCGCGGTGCTGCTCACCCTGGCCGATGAGGCGCCGGCCGCGCGCGAGCGGTTGCTGGCCGTTTCGGGGGTGGCGGCGGTGGAGCGGGAGCGGGACGAGCGCGGCGTCCACTACCGGATCACGGCTGAACGGACCACGGCCGGGGCGCCGGTCGAAGCGCTCGGCCGCGCGGTGTTCGACGTGGCGGCCGCCGGCCGCTGGCCGGTGAGCGAGCTGCGCCAGGAGCGGCGCACGCTGGAGACGGTGTTCGACGCGCTCGCCTCCGGCGCCGGCGTGGAGGACGGCCGGTGACGCCGGCGCTGTCGGTCGCGCGCAAGGAGGTGGTGAGCTACTTCAGTTCGCCGCTCGCCTTCATCGCCGTGGGCGCGTTCCTGGCGGCGGTCCTGTTCACCTTCTTCTGGGTGGAGGCGTTCTTCGCCCGCGGCATCGCCGACGTGCGCCCGCTGTTCGCCTGGATGCCGCTGCTGGTGATGTTGCTGGTGGCGGCGCTGGGCATGCGCCAGTGGAGCGAGGAACAGCGTTCCGGGACGCTGGAGATTCTGCTCACCCTGCCGGTGCGGCCGTTCGCGCTGGTGCTCGGCAAGTTCCTGGCGATCCAGGTGCTGGTCGCCACGGCGCTGCTGCTGACCGTGCCGCTGCCGTTGACCGTGGCGCTGCTTGGCGACCTCGATCCCGGACCGGTGATCGGCGGCTACCTGGCGTCGCTGCTGATGGCCGGCGCGTACGCCGCGCTCGCCCTGTTCCTGTCGTCGCGGACCGCGAACCAGATCGTCGCCTTCATATCGACCGCGGTGGTCGGCGGCGCGCTCTACCTGGTCGGCACGCCGGGGATCACCGACTTCGCCGGCGCGGCCGGCGGCCTGCTGCGGCAGATCGGCACCGGCAGCCGCTTCGCTTCGATCGAGCGCGGCGTCCTCGATCTCCGCGACCTGGTCTACTACCTGTCGCTCACCGCCGGATTCCTGGCCGCCTGCGTGCTGGCGCTCGACGCCAAGCGCTGGAGCCGCGGCGCGGTGACCGCCCGCTACCGGCGTCGCGCGCTGGGCGCCGCCGCGCTGGCCGCCGCCAACCTGATCGTGCTCAACGTGTGGCTGGGGCCGATCACGCGCCTGCGCGTCGATCTCACCGCCGACCGCGCCTACTCGCTGTCACCGGCGACCGTCTCGCTGCTTGCCGGCCTCGCCGAGCCGCTGCTGATCCGCGCCTACCTGAGCGATCGCACCCATCCGCTGCTGGCGCCGCTGGCGCCGCAGATCGGTGACCTGCTGGCGGAGTACCGCATCGCCGGACGCGGCGCGGTCACCGCCGAAGTGATCGACCCCGGCACCGACCCGCAGGCGGAGGAAGAGGCCGCGCAGCGCTACAGCATCCGCCCCACGCCCTTCCAGGTCGAGGACCGCTTCGAGCAGGGCATCGTCAACTCCTACTTCGACGTGCTGGTCAGCTACGGCGATCAGTACGAGGTGCTGGGGTTTCAGGACCTGATCCGCGTCGACCGCGGCCGCGACGGCGTCACCGAGGTGCGCCTGCGCAACTTCGAGTACGACTTGACGCGCGCCATCAAGAAGGCGTCGTCCGGGTTCCGCAGCATCGACTCGCTATTCGCGGCGCTGCGAGAATCGGCGGGCGGCGATCCGGTGGAGATGGCGCTGTACGTGACGCCGGCCACGCTGCCGGCCGACCTGGACGAGCCGCGCACGACGGTGACGGAAGCGGCTCGCGCGCTGGCCGAGCGGTCCGGCGGCTCGCTGGCGTTCCGGGAGGTCGATCCCGGCCCGGAAGGATCGGCGGGCCGGCAGGAGGTGGCCGACCGCTACGGCCTGCAGCCGATCCCCGTGTCGCTGTTCTCGACGGAGACCTACTACTTCGACCTGATCCTCACCTCCGGCGAGCAGGCGTTCATCGTGCGGCCCGAAGACGAGTACAGCGCGGCGTCGGTCACCGCGGCGGTGGAGGCGGCGCTGAAACGGGTTGCCCCCGGTTTCCTGCGCACCGTCGGCGTCCGCCTGCCCCCGGCCGGTCCCGCCCAGGACCCGTTCGGCCGGCCGCAGCAGCCGTTCGCCTCCTGGCAGCTCCTGCAGCAGCGGCTTGCCGGCGACTACGCGGTGGAGCAGGTCGACCTCGACCTTGGTGAGGTACCGCCGCAGGTCGACGCGCTGGTGGTGGTGGCGCCGCAGGCGCTGAGCGACCGGGAGCGCTTCGCCGTCGACCAGTACCTGATGCGCGGCGGCGCGCTGCTGGTGGCGTCCGGCAGCCACCGCGTCGACGCCGATCCGTTCACGGGCGGGCTCACGCTGAGCCGAGCCGGGGAGGGGATCGCGGCGCTGCTGGAAGCCTACGGCGTGAGCGTGGCGTCGAGCGTCGTCATGGACCCGCAGAACGAGTCGTTTCCCTCGACGGTGCAGAGCGGATCGATCCGGCAGATCCGCGCCGTCGACTATCCGTTCTTCGTCGACGTGCGGCGCGAGGGCATGTCGCGGACCCATCCGATCACCTCGTCGCTGGAGGCGGTCACCCTCAACTGGGCGTCGCCGCTGGCCGTGGACGGGGCGTTGGCGGCCGGCCGGCAGGTGGAAGTGCTGCTGCGCTCGACGGGCGAGGCGTGGACCGTCGAGCAGCCGAGCCCGCAGCCGGACTTCGACCGCTATCCGAACGCCGGCTTCGCGGCCGCCGGCGACCGCCAGGAGTGGCCGCTGGCGGTGGCGGTCACCGGGCGGTTCGACAGCGCCTTCGCGGAGTCCGGGCCGCCCGGCGCGGGGGCGGCGGCGGAGGGCGCCGCCGGCCGGCGCTCCACGATCGACGCCTCGCCGGACGATACCCGGCTGGTGGTGTTCGGCAGCGGCGAGTTCCTCAACGACACGATCATGAGCCTGTCGGCCAGCCTGCACGGGGAGCGCTACCGCAACAGCCTGCAGGTGCTGCAGAACGCCGTGGACTGGGCGGTGGAGGACCTGGACTTGCTCAGCATCCGTTCGGAGGGAGCGGTGACCCGGCTGCTGCTGCCGATCGACGATGCGGCCGAGCGCGCCTGGGAGGTGATCAACTACGTCGTGGTGGCGCTGCTCCTGGCGGGGGTCGGCATCGTGTGGTGGATGCGCCGGCGGGGCGAGCGGCCGATGTACGGCCCGGCCGCCGGCGAAGCGCCGAACGATCGCCGGCCGGCCGGTGAGGAGGCAGCCGGCGGGGAGGCGGGGCCTTGATCGCAGCCCTGCTTCGCGAACGCCGCCTGACCGTGCTGGCGGCGGTGCTGGTCGCGCAGGTCGCCATCCTGGCCGTCACGCGGCTGCCCGGCCGCGAGGCGCCGCCGGAACCGCTGCTCGCCGGCCTCACCGCCGACGCGGCGGAGCGTATCGAGATCGACGACGGCGCGGACGGACGCGTCGTCATGGCCCGCGAGGAGTCCGGCTGGGTGCTGAGCGACGCCGGCGGCTACCCGGCCGACGGCGCCCGCGTAGCCGACCTGCTCGATCGGCTCGCCGCCGCGCGGCGGGACCGCCTGGTGGCGCGCACCGGCGCGGGCCGTCGCGAGCTGCGCGTGCTGCCGGACGACTTCGAGCGCCGCCTGCGGGTCGACGCCGGGACCGGCGCGTACCTGATCTACGTCGGCGCCGCCGCCGGCGCCCGCGGCGCGCACGTGCGCGTCGATGGCCAGGACGAAGTGTGGAGCGTGGACGGGCTGGCGCCGTGGCAGGTGTCGACCGATCGGACGTCCTGGGTCGATCCGGTCTACGTGCGCGTCGAGCCCGATCGGGTCGCCGCCTTCGAGCTGGAGAACGCGGCCGGCTCGTTTCGCTTCGAGCGTATGGGCGAGGAGTGGGCGTCGCCCGATCTGGGTGTCGGCGAGGCCGTGGACCAGGAGCGCGTGACCGCCTTCGTGGACCGCTTCAGTTCGCTGCGGATGCGGCAACCGATTGGCGCCGAGCCGCCCGAAGACGCCGGGCTCGACCCGCCGGCGGCGGTGGTGAGGATCGATCTGAGCCCGGATGAGGACGGCGCTGCCGGCAGCCTGGAGCTGGTCATCGGCGCTGGCGGGGACGATGGCGCCTACATCGTGAAGAGCACCGATTCGGAGTACTATGTCGAGGTGTCGAGCTTCACCCTCGCCGATCTGGTCGACGCCGACCGGTCGGCGTTCGTGATGACCGGTGACGCGGGCGTCTCGCCTTCCGGCGATCCGTCGCCATGAGCGGCCGGCCCGACGCACGCACGTTCGTAACGCACATTCGGAGGTAAGGAGCGAATGAAGATGCATGTAGGCGGCGCCTGGGTCGATGCCGCCGAGACTATTGACGTACTGAACCCGTTCGACGGATCGGTCGTGGACACGGTGCCGAGCGCGACCATCGACGACGTGCAGACCGCGCTCGCGACCGCGCAGCGGGCCGCCCGGCAGGTAGCGGCCATGACCGGCTACGAGCGCTATGAGATCCTGCACCGCGCATCGGAGCTGATGGTCAAACGCGCCGCGGAGCTGTCGAAGATCATCACCCTGGAAGAGGGCAAGCCGGTCGGCGAGGCGGACATGGAAGTGGCGCGCGCCACCGAGATCATCGCGCTGTCCGCCGAGGAGGCCAAGCGCCTGGGCGGGGAGGTGCTGCCGCTGGACGGAGCGCCCGGCGTGCGCGACAAGATCGGCTTCACCCTGCGCGTTCCGTGCGGCGTGGTCGTCGGCATCAGCCCGTTCAACTTCCCGCTGCACCTGGTCTGCCACAAGGTCGGCCCCGCCTTCGCGGCCGGCAACGCCATCATCCTCAAGCCGGCGACCGACACCCCGCTGTCGGGGCTGAAGGTGGTTGAGTTGCTGGTGGAAGCCGGCGCTCCGCCGGAGGCGGTGCAGTGCCTGACCGGTCAGGGCGGCCGGATCGGCGACGCGCTGTGCGCGGACCCGCGCGTGCGCAAGATCACCTTCACCGGCAGCCGCGACGTGGGCGAACACATCTGCAAGGTCGCCGGCCTGAAGAAGGTGACGATGGAGCTCGGCTCCAACGCGCCGTTCGTGGTGATGCCCGACGCCGACCCGGAGAAGGTGGCCAAGGCCGCCGCCATGTCCGGCTACTCCAACGCCGGGCAGGTCTGCATCTCCACGCAGCGCGTGCTGGCGCACAAGGACGTCTACGGGAGCTTCGTGGACGCCTTCAAGGCGGAGGTGGAGTCGATCAACACCGGCGATCCGCTGCACGCCGACAGCGGGATGGGCCCGATGATCCGCCGGTCCGACGCCGAGCGCGTGCAGGGCTGGGTAACGGAGGCGGTCACCGGCGGCGCTACGCTGGTCACCGGCGGCGACCGCGACGGGCAGGTCATGCAGCCGACCGTGGTGGAGGGGGTCAGTCCCGAGATGCGCATCTCCTGCGACGAGGTGTTCGGCCCGGTGGTCGGGATCACCAAGGTCGACGACATCGACCAGGCGATCGCGCTGGCCAACGACACCAACTACGGCCTGAGCGCCGCCATCTTCACGGAGAACGTCAACTGGGCCATGCAGTACGTGCGGCAGGTCGAGTCCGGCAACATCCACGTCAACTGGGGCACCCAGTGGCGCGCCGACCTGATGCCGTATGGCGGGCTCAAGGACTCCGGCATGGGCAAGGAAGGGCCGAAGTACGCGGTCGAGGAGATGACCGAGCTGAAGATGTGCGTCTTTCACCTGTAGGAGGCACGCGATGGCGGTACGCCTGTACACGACGCCGAGCTGCGGCTACTGCACGCAGTTGAAGCGCTACCTGCGCGAGCGGCAGGTGAAGTTCACCGAGTACGACATCAGCCGAGACGAGCGCAAGGCGGCCGAAATCGCGCACCGCTCCCGCCAGCACGGCGTGCCGGTGCTCGACTACAACGGCACCATCGTCGTCGGCTTCGACCGCGGCCGCATCGACCGCCTGATCGCCGGCGGGTAACCCGGCCGGACCGGAGCCTGCCGGATCGGACCGCGAGAGGGCCGACCCGGCAGGCTCAGGGCGATTCCTCGTCGACCAGCACGAACAGCGCCGCCTGCCGGTGCTCGTGGTAGGGGCTCGCCAGCGCGTCGGCAAGGTCGGGCAGTGGCACCTCGCGATGGCGCCGGGAGATCGCATAGACCGCAGGATGCGAACGCGGGCTACAGCAGATGCAGCGATCGGGCGGCTGCGGCGGCGCCGGCGCCGATCAGCAGTCCGACGATCACCTCCGGAATGGAGTGGCCCACGTCATGCGAGGTTACCGGCCGGCTCTCTTCGGGCATCGGTGCGACCACCTCGCGCAGTGCGTCCGAGTTGATCTGAATCGCGCCGCGCACGCGGATCGTGTCGTAGATGATGATCATGCTGAACGCGCAGGCGATCGCGAACAGGTCGGAGGCGACGCCGGCGCGCAGGGCGATGGCGGTGCTGAGCGCCGCCACGAAGGCGGTGTGGGACGATGGCATGCCGCCGGCGGCGAACAGCCGCCGCCACGCAAAGGAGCGCGAACGCGCCGAGCCGGCGAACACTTTGAAGACTTGGCACCCCAACTGGACCGCGACGGCCACGAGGAGGGATGCGCTCACGCCGGCCGCCATCAGGAAGCCGGATGATACCATGAACGCATGGGTGCGCTGATAGCGCTGGTCTCCCGCGACCGCTACGCGGTCCCGGCCGACCTGCCGGAGCGGATCGCGGCGGTGGGAGGCGAGCTGCGGCATCGCGACTGCGCCGGCGGCGCGGAGTTGATCGACGCGGCGCGCGGCGCTGCGGTGGTCTGGATATTCGGCGGCGGGCGCATGCTCACGGATTCGGTGCTGGCGGAGCTCCCCGACTGCCGCATGATCCTGCGCAGCGGCAGTGGCACCGACAACGTTCCGGTCGCCGCGGCCCGCGCGCGCGGCATTGCGGTCGGCAACACGCCGGAGGCGACGCGCGACGTGGTAGCCGATCACACCATGGGCCTGCTCCTCGCGCGGCACCGCCGCATCGTCCGCAAAGATCGGGACATCCGCCGCGGGCGCTACTCGGCGGAGAACCCGCAGACGGGACCGGCGCTGGCCGGCATGGCCCTGGGGCTGATCGGGTTCGGCCACGTCGGCGTCGCGGTCGCAGCGCGAGCCGCTCCGTTCGGGTTGCGGGTGCTGGCGACCGACCCGTCCCGGAGCGAAGCCGAGATCCGCGCCGCCGGCGCCGAGCCGGTCGACTTGGACCGGCTCCTGCGCACCAGCGATTTCGTGTCGATCCACGTCCCGCTGTTGGCGACCACCGCCGCGCTGATCGGCGCGCGCGAGCTCGCCGTCATGCAGCCGCACGCGATACTGATCAACACGGCGCGCGGCAAGGTGGTCGATCAGGAGGCGCTGATCGCGGCGCTCCGGTCGGGACAGATCGCCGGCGCTGCGCTCGACGTCTTCGACCCGGAGCCGCTGCCGGCCGACAGCCCGCTGGCCGGCATGGAACAGGTGGTGCTCACCCCGCACATCGCCGGCTCGGGCGACGCGATGATTCGCCGGTTCTGGGCGGACTCGGTCGTCGCCGTCGGCCACTTCCTGCGCACCGGCCGGCCGCGCTGGGAAGTGACCGCGTAGCAGTGGCCGCCGCGCTCGCCGGAGCCGCCCTCTTCCCTCCGGGACCGCCCTTCGGCATACTATGCGGCATGTCACGAAGATGTGCGCTGACCGGCAAGGGGCCGCTCAGCGGCAACAACGTATCGCACGCGCACAACAAGACGCGGTGTGTGCAGCGGCCCAACATCCAGGAGAAGCGGTTGTACGTGCCGGAGCTGGGCCGCGTGGTGCGCCTCAAGCTGTCGGCGCGGGCGCTGCGCACGGTGACCAAGAAGGGGCTGATGCGGTTCCTCAAGGACGAAGGGCTGACCCTCAAGGACGTGGCGCGCCCGGTGAGCGGCCGATGAAGCCGGATATCCATCCCGCGTACCGGCTGGTCGTCTTCAAGGACGCCGCCAGCGACTTCCAGTTTCTGACCCGCTCCACGGTGCGGACCAAGGAGAAGGTGACCTGGGAGGACGGCAACGAGTATCCGCTGGTGACCCTGGAAATCTCCAGCGCCTCGCATCCGTTCTTCACCGGCAAGCAGAAGCTCGTCGACACCGCCGGCCGCATCGAGCGGTTCCGGCGCAGGTACGGCCTTCCCGACGAATCCTGACCCGCCGGGTCAGGATGGACTGTGCCGGTGAGTGACCCGCCGCCCGGCATCTTCGCCCGCCTGGGCGTGCCCACGATCATCAACGCGTCGGGGCCGGCGACCCGGCTGGGCGGCGGACGCGCCGACCCGGAGGTGGCCGCCGCGGTAGCGGAGGCGATGGGCGATTGCGTAGCCATCGACACGCTGCAGGAGCGCGCCAGCGAGATCATCGCCGAGCATACCGGGGCGGAGGCCGGTCTGGTGACCAGCGGCGCCGCGGCGGCGCTGCTGCTCGGCGCAGCCGCCTGCCTGACCGGCCTCGATCCCGACCGCATGGGCCGGCTGCCGCACGTGGCGGGCCGCAACCGCATCCTGATCCCGCGCAGCCACCGCAACCTCTACGACCACGCGATCCGCACGGCCGGCGCCGATCTGGTCGAGGTCGGCATCGCCGATCGGTTCGCCGGCGCCGGCGTCCGCGATACCGAGGGGTGGGAGCTGGGCGCCGCCATCGACGAACGCACCGCCGCCATCGCCTACGTCGCCCAGCCGTACTCGCAGCCGCCGCTGGAGCAGGTGATCGCCGAAGCGCACGGGCGCGGCGTGCCGGTGATCGTCGATGCCGCCGGCCGGCTGCCGCCGCAGGCCAACCTGCGCGCCTTCGTGGCGGCCGGCGCCGATCTGGTCTGCTTCTCCGGGGGCAAGGCGATCGGCGGCCCGCAGGGGACCGGCATCCTGTGCGGACGCCGCCGGTTGGTCGGGGCGGCCGCACTGCAACTCTTCGATCAAGACGTGCTGCCGGAGCTATGGCGGCCGCCGGCCTGGATCGCCGGCGAGCCGCCGATCGCCGGCGCCCCGCACCACGGCATCGGCCGCCCCTGCAAGGTGGGCAAGGAGCAGATCGCCGGCCTGCTGGTCGCCTTGCAACGGTTCGCGGCGATTCCCGACGACGAACGGATCACCGGCTGGCGGCGGATCGCTGAGCGGCTTGCCGAGTTGCTGAGCGGCGCGCCGTGCGAGGTGCGCGTGAACGACGGCCGCGACGGCGTGCCGACCGTCGAGGTACGCCCGGAGCGGCGCAGCGCTCTGGAAGTTATCGCTGCCCTGCAGCGCGGTGATCCGGCCATCTACGTCAACGCCGGCGGCGTGCGCGAAGGCGCGCTGCGCTTCAACCCGACCTGCCTGTCCGATCCCGAAGCAGCGGTGATCGCCGACCGACTGCGCGCGCTGCTGTAAGCAGGCTGGCGTCGCTTCGGTTACGATCGGCGCGGCGCATGGCGATCCCGACCATCTTCGAGACCTGCCGGCCGCGCGCCGACGTGCTCACGGGCAGCGTCGCCGAGGCCGACTTCGCCGCCGACTTGGCGGAAGTGATCACCGGTCGGGGCAGCGCGGAGTACCGCGATCCGGCCCGCTTCTTCGCCAACACCCACCCGACGCGCGGGCTCAGGAACCTGCTCGCCAACGTCTGCCGGCGGTTGAGCGGAAGCGGCGGCGAGGCGGCGGCGATCTTCCGCCTCGACACCTCCTACGGCGGCGGCAAGACCCACGCGCTGATCGCCCTGGTGCACGCGGTGCGCGCGCGGGCGGCCGGCACCGACCTCGGCGAGTTCGTCCCTCCGGCGCTGCTGCCGGCGGGCGCCGTGCGCGTGGCGGCGTTCGACGGCGAGAACGCCGACCCCGCCAACGGGCGCGCGATGGGCGACGGGGTACTGGCCCATACACCGTGGGGCGAGATCGCCTACGCGCTTACCGGCAAGGAAGGCTACGCGCGGGTAAGCCGCAGCGACCGGGAGGGGGCCGCGCCCGGCGCCGAGACCCTGCGCGAGCTGTTCGGCGGCGCGCCGACCCTGATCCTGCTCGACGAGTTGTCGGTGTACCTGCGCAAGGTGCAGCGCCTGGCCGGCGCCCGCGATCAGTTGACCGCATTCCTCACCTCGCTGTTCAAGGCGGTGGAGGGGGCGCCGCACGCGGCCCTGGTCTACACCCTGGCGATCGGCAAGGACGGGCGCGCGGCCGACGCCTACGGCGAGGAGAACCGCTTCATCGGCGACCGCATGGCGGAGGCGGAGAGCGTCTCCGCGCGCAAGGCCACGCTGCTCGACCCCACGGCCGAAGACGAAACCGTCCAGGTACTCCGGCGGCGCCTGTTCGAGCGCGTCGACGGCGCGCAGGCGGCAGCGGTGATCGCCGCCTACGGGGAGCGCTGGGCGCTTCACGGCAGCGCGCTCGTCGCCGACGCCGCCCGCCCGGAGACCGCGCAGACCTTCCGCGCAAGCTACCCGCTGCATCCCGAGGTGCTGGCTACCCTTACCGGCAAGACCGCGACGCTGAGCAACTTCCAGCGCGTGCGCGGCATGCTGCGGCTGCTGGCGCGCACCATCGCTCAGTTATGGCGCGAGCGGCCCGCGGACGCCACCGCCGTCCACCTGCATCACGTCGATCCGGGCCACGAGCCGATCCGGCAGGAGATCGTCACTCGCCTGGGGCAGGCCGCCTACCTGCCGGCGATCGCCAACGACATCGCCGCCGGCGCCGGCGGCGGCCGGGCGCTGGCGCAGGAGATCGACGCCGCCCACCACGGCGGCCTGCCGCCCTACGGCGCCTACGTGGCGCGCACCATCTTCATGCACACGCTGGCGTTCAACGAACCGCTCAAGGGCCTGCCGGCGGAACGGCTGCGCTACTCGGTGCTCGGGCCGGCCACCGACTTGAGCTTCGTCGACGAGGCGCGCCGCCGGTTCGTGGCCGATTCGGCCTATCTCGACGACCGCCCTGGCGCGCCGCTGCGGTTTCTGGCGGAAGCCAACCTGAGCCTGATCATCCGCCGCCAGAAGCAGCACGTAGACGCCGGCGACGCCCGCGCCGAGCTGCACGACCGCATCAAGCGGGTGTTCGAGGGGCGCACCTTCGAGATGGTGCCCTTTCCCGGCGGCCCGTTCGACGTGCCGGACGAGGTCGGCGACGGCCGCCCGCGGCTGATCGTGCTCGCCTATGACGGGGTGGCGATCGGCGACCGCGTCGACGAGGCACCGGAGCTGGTCGCGCGCATCTACACGCGCAAAGGGGCGGAGGGTTCGGCGCTGCGCATGCTGCGCAACAACTTGGCGTTGGTGGTGGCGGACGCGGCGCGCAAGGCGGAGATGCAGCAGGACGCGGTCCGGCGGCTGGCCCTGCAGGCGTTGCTCCGCCCCGAGCGGCTGGCGGAGCTGGCCGAGCATCAGCAGGCGACGGTGCGCGAGCAGGAGGCGCGCTCGGAGCAGGTGCTGGCAGTCGCCATCCAGCAGTGCTACCGGCACCTGTTCTATCCGTCGCGCAACCGTGTGGGCGCCGCCGGCGTCGATCTGGCGCACACGGCGATCGACCTGCACGCGGCCTCGAACCAGCCGGGCGCCGGCCAGCAGCAGGTGGTGCGCGCGCTGCGCGACCTGAACAAGCTGCGCCTGGCCGAAGATCAACCCGACTCCCCGGCCTACGTGCGCGACCGCACGCCGCTCAAGCGCGGCCGGATCACGACGCTGGCGCTGCGCGACGAGTTCCGCCGCGACCCGGCGCTGCCGATCCTGGGCGGCGACGACATCTTCCTGCGCGGCATCCGGCGTGGCGTGGAGCAGGGCGACTACGTCTACCAGCGCGGCGAGCTGCTCTACGGCGGCGACGACCCGCCGGCCGATCTGGTGATCGACGAACGGGCGCTGGTGCTGACCATGGCCTACGCCCGCAACAAGGGCATCTGGCCGCGCCCCGAACCGAAGCGGCCGGCCGCCGGTGGCGGGGCCGGGCCGACCGCAGGGTACCGCGGCGGCGGACCGGATGAGGTGCGTCAGCCGGACGGGCCCGGAAGACCCGGCCGCGGGGCCGGCGGAATATCGGAGCCGCCCCCGCCACCCGGCGCGTTCACCGCCGAGGGAGTGCTGCGGGAGGCGCTGCTGCAGCTCTGGGAGCGGGCGCGGGCCGGCGGCGCGGCCCGGGTCGAGGCGTTGACGATCCGCATGTTCGAGGCGGGCGACGGCTTCCGGCTGCTCGGCGCGGTCGGCGCGGTGGCCGGCGCGGCCAAGGTCGTGACTATCAACGGCGGCTACGAAACCCGTGCGGGCGGTTCCTTTCAGTTGGAGTTCAGCGGGCCGGTGGCGGACGCGCAGCCGGTGCGCGAGTTCCTCGAACCGCAGTTGCGCGACGCCTTCGCGCGCAACCTGGAGGTGTCGTTCGAGCTCACCTTCGCCGCCGGGTTGCCGCTGGCGGGCGATGCCGCCGAGCAGCTCACCGAGCGGCTGGCGCGGTTCGCCGGCGGGGCGGCGTACGTGGCGGCGACCATCACGGTGCCGGCGGTCTGATGGCGCGCGCGGAGCAGGCGATCCGCATCGAGCCGGCCGCGCCGGCGCCGCGCTACGAGCTGCGGGTGCGCCGGCACGGCCCGGGCGATGCCGAATACGCGGTCTGGCAGTTGCCGGCGCCGGCCACGCCGCAGGTGAAGACGGCGCAGCGCATCGCCCGGCTGCGCGGCGCCAACCTCGACCTGATCGAGCACCGCGTGCTGCGCCGGCTGGCGCAATCCGGGGTCCGGCTCGGCCCGCGCGCCGGCGGCGCGGACGACGGCTATGCGCTGGCCGAGGACGCGGCGCTGCTGCTGGGGCTGCTGTTCCGCACGTTGGCGCCGATGCGCAACCGCGCCAACATGCGCATGGTGACCGCGGGCATCGAGTCGATGGAGCCTGAGGAAGCCGCCTACTGGGCGGGCATGGCGATCCACCGCCGGCGCCCCCGCCGCGTGCTGATGGCGCTGCGCATCCTGCTCACCGAGTGCAATGCCGGACGTATCTGAAATCCGCCTTCGCCGGTCGATCTGGCGACCGGCATCCCCGGGTCGTCGGGATCGGACCGGTATTCGCTGAACGATTGAGCCTTCGGGAGCGGATGCAGCGCACGGATTCGGAAACCCGGCAGCGGGCTCTGTATCGCAAGTATGGCCTGATCGACAATCCCTTTCCCTCCGCGGGGCAGCCGTCGGGCCGTCTCCGCCTGGAAGACTCGGCCGACGACGCGATGGAGAGTCGCTTCCGGCAGTTCGAGGAAGGCGGCCATGCCTCACAGGTAATGACGATCGAGGGAACACAGGGCGCCGGCAAGACGAATCTTCTCAATTACTATGAAGAGCAGTTCCGCGATTATTATCGGGATAAAGAAGCGTACTATATCATACGATACTACCCGGACCCGTCTTTCGATTCGGTCCTGAGAAAGGTCCTCCAATACTTTGACTACGGACACTTCGAGAACGTCGGTCGCACGCTCGCACAGAGCAGCGACACCGTCCGAAGCGCAGCGAAGGAACGAGCCGGCCAGCATGACGTAAGGATCGTTCTCAACAGCCTGGAAAGAGCCGGCGGAAGCGGCGAACAGCTAACGGAGTGCGCCCGGCTGGCGGCGGACTGGTTCCTGGGGCTACGGGTACGGAAGCGACACCGTGAGGTGCTCGGCGTGAGCTTCCGTCTCGATACGGTCGAAGCGCGTACCCAGGCGCTGCGCGACGTCATCCACGTCAGCCAACAGTTACGGCTCCTGGACGGTATCTTTCTGCTGTTGGACGAGTTGGAGAAACAGGATTACTCGCTCAGCAAGACCCCCGTGCTACGCTTTCTCTTTTCCATACGGGCGTTGATCGATGCCCTGCCGCAGCGGCTGTTCCTGATGTTGGCCATGACGCCGCAGGCCCGCCGGCGCTACTTGGCGATGCTTCCCGCACTGGAGGGTCGGTTGCAGGATACCATAGCGTTGGCGCCGATCAGAGACGCGGCGGAGGCTAACCGACTGTTCGAGTTCTACGTGGCGAAAGGACGTGAGGCTGCTCGCGCCAGCCAGCGAGTGCGTGGTGAGCAGGGGACGGCCGGGTTATTCGGAGCCGACAAGCTGAATGACCTGTTCCGCGGACTGCGGGAGCGGTCCGCGGAGCACGGAATTAAAGGTGTCGCGCCGCGGGATTATCTGCATCGCCTTCACGAAGAGTGGGAGAAACTGGACGCAGGAAGGTAACTGCTGGATACTCCGCCCGTAGGGTGAAGGATCGATTCATTGACGTACCTCGACTCCGGCCAGCAGGCATTGCGGGACGCGCGGGAGCGAATCGCGGCGCTGCTGGGGAGTTGCAGCGGGAGCCGGTGTGCGGCGGATTACGTCCTGAAGCGGCTTACCGACAAGCGCCGCTGACGCCGCGTCGTTGGTAGTGGTCAGAGATGGCACCGCCCACGCGTCAGCCCCACGACAACCTGTTCCGCTTGGTGTTCTCCGACACCGAGGAGGCCGCCGCCTTCCTCCGCGCCCGCCTGCCGGACTCGCTCCGGCGGCGCTTCCAATGGTCCTCCCTGCGCCGGACGCCGGGCACGTTCGTCGACCAGGAGCTGCGCGGCTCGGTCTCCGACCTGCTGTTCGAGGTGCGCCTCGTCGCCGGCGGCGAGGCAGCGCCGCAGTGGCTCTACGTGCTGTTCGAGCATCAGTCGCGTCCCGACCGCTGGATGGCGCTGCGCCTGTTGCGCTACTGCTGTCGCATCTGGGAGGCCGGCCGCCGGAGCTACCCCGACGAGGAGTTCCTGCGCCCGGTGCTGCCGCTGGTGTTCTACCAGGGCCGGCGTCGCTGGCAGTACGCGGAAGAACTGGCGGAGTCGTTTCCGCCGGCGTTGCGCGGCGAGCCGTGGGTACCGCGCTTCCGGCATCTGCTGTTCGACCAGACGCGGGTGGCGCCGGAGGCGGTGATGGGAGCGCTGCGCGGGCGGCTGCTGCAACTGGCGATGATGCACGCCTTCGAGCAGGCGCTGCGGGACGCGCGGGAGCGGATGGCAGCGCTGCTGGCGGAGTTGCAGCGGGAGCCGGTGCGTGGCGGGGTGGATTACGTCAAGGCGTTCATGGAGTACATTTTGGAGACTGGGCCGGCGGACACGCTGCCAGCGCTGGATGAGCAGATGCGCCGCCGGGCGCCGGGGCTGAGAGGTGAGTTGATGACCTGTGGCGAGATGTTGCGCCGGGAGGGCCGGCTGGAAGGCCGGCTGGAAGGCCGACGAGAAGGCCGTCAGGAAGGCCGTCAGGAAGGCCAGATGGAGACCATTGAAGGGTTCCTGCGGGCAGGGGTCGCGTGGCCGGTGATCCAATCCGCCACCGGGATCGACGAACAGACCTACCGCGGCCTGAAAGGCGACTCGGCCCAAGGAACAGGAGGAGGCGCGTCCCGCTAGTCCTGAGAGGGCTTGGCGCGGACGCGCGAACGGGTCATCGACCGCTACCTGCAGGATTGATAGGCGCCTCCACGAAGCGGCGGACCGACGCAAGTGCCGCTGACGCCGTGTCGTTGGTAATGGTCAGATGGCACCGCCCACGCGTCAGCCCCACGACAACCTGTTCCGCTTGGTGTTCTCCGACACCGAGGAGGCCGCCGCCTTCCTCCGCGCCCGCCTGCCGGACTCGCTCCGGCGGCGCTTTCAATGGTCCTCCCTGCGCAGACGCCGGGCACGTTCGTCGACCAGGAGCTGCGCGGCTCGGTCTCCGACCTGCTGTTCGAGGTGCGCCTCGCCGCCGGCGGCGAGGCGGAGCCGCAGTGGCTCTACGTGCTGTTCGAGCATCAGTCGCGCCCCGACCGTTGGATGGCGCTGCGCCTGTTGCGCTACTGCTGCCGCATCTGGGAGGCCGGGCGCCGGAGCTACCCCGACGAGGAGTTCCTGCGCCCGGTGCTGCCGCTGGTGTTCTACCAGGGCCGGCATCGCTGGCGGTACGCGGAAGAGCTGGCGGAGTCGTTTCCGCCGGCGCTGCGCGGCGAACCGTGGGTACCGCGCTTCCGGCACCTGTTGTTCGACCAGACGCGGGTGGCGCCGGAGGCGGTGGCGGGGGCGTTGCGCGGGCGGCTGCTGCAACTGGCGATGATGCACGCCTTCGAGCAGGCGCTGCGGGACGCGCGGGAGCGGATGGCAGCGCTGTTGGCGGAGTTGCAGCGGGAGCCGGTGCGTGGCGGGGTGGATTACGTCAAGGCGTTCATGGAGTACATTATGGAGACTGGGCCGGCGGACACGCTGCCAGCGTTGGATGAGCAGATGCGCCGCCGGGCGCCGGGACTGAGAGGTGAGTTGATGACCTGTGGCGAGATGTTGCGCCGGGAAGGCCGACGAGAAGGCCGGCTGGAGACTATCGAGGGGCTCCTGCGGGAGGGAGTCGGGTGGCCGGTGATCCAATCCGCCACCGGGATCGACGAGCAGACCTACCGCGGTATGAAAGGCGAATCGGCCCAAGGAGCGAAGGAGCCGCGCCCCGCTAGTTCCGTTCCTGAGAGGGCTTGACGCGGACGCGCGAACGGGTCATCGACCGCTACCTACAGGATCGATAGGCGCCCACCGAAAGCGGCGCTGGCTGCGCCGCCGCGTGCCTGTCGGCGTGCGCCCTCGGCAACGCCCACACGGTCACCGCCGAGCACCTGCAGACCGCCCTCGCCGAACTGCGCCCCTGAGGGCTGGGGGCAGCGACTGCCACCGTGACCACCCGGTCACGCCCGCCCCTTGCCGCCTTACCCGCGCTGCCGGCTTGATCCTGGTCGGTCGCCAGCAAGGCGCCCGCAACACCGCCTCGGTGACGCCGCCGCCCTGCCGGTCTGACGCTCACCTTCTCACGCTCATTCACCTGACGGGATTATCAGCGAAATCCCCAATCTCTCGGCGCGATTTACTCCGGGAATCCAGCGGCGAGATTATGTGAGATACAACAGGGCGGCTGCCTTTACGACTGCTTCCCCAACCGTTGCAGCCAACTCCCGGCCACCTCGGTCAGTCAGGTCCGCCACCTGTCGAGCAGACCGCCCTCCGACGGCTTGCGGAGGGCGCGCAGGAGCGGTCGTGCGGCGACCGCACGATCGTGGTTGCTCCGGCAGCGGCCACTACCGGCCCTTCGGCAGCCGGCCACCACGCACCGGGCCGTTCCGAGCGCCATCTGCGCCCCTCCCACCAGCGGCGATCTGACCGTTCGACGGACACTCGACGTGCGGCCCCGCCGCATCTTCCCCTGCTTGCAAACCCAAGCCCGCTTGTGTCATCGTCCCGGCCGTTACGACACCGATTTTTCTCATCCTGATTGTCGCTCGGTTCTCATCCTGATTGTCGCGCTACACCATGGGTACGCGCCTCCGGCACCTGCTGTTCGACGAGACGCGGGTCGCGCCGGAGGCGGTGGCGGGGGCGCTGCGCGGGCGGCGGCTGCAACTGGCGATGATGCACGCCTTCGAGCAGGCGCTGCGGGACGCGCGGGAGCGGATGGCAGCGCTGCTGGCGAAGTTGCAGCGAGCCGGTGCGCGGCGGGGTAGATTACGTCAAGGCGTTCATGGAGTACATTATGGAGACTGAGCCGGCGGACACGCTGCCAGCGCTGGATGAGCAGATACGCCGCCGGGTGCCGGAGCTGAGAGGTGAGTTAATGACCTGTGGCGAGATGTTGCGCCGGGAGGGCCGACTGGAAGGCCGTCAGGAAGGGCGGCTGGAGACTATCGAAGGGCTTCTGCGGGAGGGGGTCGGGTGGCCGGTGATCCAATCCGCCACCGGGATCGACGAGCAGACCTACCGCGGCCTGAAAGGCGACTCGGCCCAAGGGGCGGAGGAGGCGCGTCCCGCTAGTTCCGTTCCTGAGAGGGCTTGACGCGGACGCGCGAACGGGTCATCGACGCTACCTGCAAGATCGATAGGCGCCCCCACCGAAGGCGGCGCACCGACGCAAGCGCCGCTGACGCCGGGTCGTTGGTAGTGGTCAGAGATGGCACCGCCCACGCGTCAGCCTCACGACAGCCTGTTCCGCTTGGTGTTCTCCGACACCGAGGAGGCCGCCGCCTTCCTCCGCGTCCGCCTGCCGGACTCGCTCCGGCAGGCGCTTCCAGTGGTCCTCCCTGCGCCAGACGCCAAGCACGTTCGTCGACCAGGGCGGGAGCCGGGTGCGCGGGCAGGGTGGGTTACGTCAAGGCGTTCATGGAGTACATTATAGAGACGGTGCCAGGGCACGCTGTCAGCGTTGGAGCTGATGCGTCGCCGGGACGCCGAGCGCCGCGACTGAGAGGTGAGTTGATGACCTGTGGCGAGATGTTGCGCCGGGAAGGCCGGCAGAACGGGCGGCTGGAGGCGATCGTCGGTCGGCCACGAGGGCAGCGAAGGTTTGGCGCGTAGCGGATTCCTCTCATCAACACGAGGTCTCGCAGTTGCCCCGGCGCCAGCCACGCCGCAGGTGACGACGGCGCTGTGCATCGCGCGGCTGCGCGACGCCAACCTGGAAGGCGCCAGCCGGAGTGACAAGCGGGCCGAGAAGTCACGCCACGGGTCGTTTTGCACCGTAGTCCTTGCTCACTATCGTGGCGACCGGTCACGTGACAAGGACCACTAACATGAAGCGTCGGGCGTTGAAACTGGCAACGATAAAAATCCTATACGGTCGTAGCGGGGACGAATGTGCTCATCCACAGTGTACGAGCTCGTTGATTGCACCGAAGACCGACGAATCTGCCGCCACAGCAGTCAATCATATCTGTCACATATATGCAAGAAGCGAAGATGGCCCGAGGGGAAAGCATGGTCTTACTGATGAACAAATAGATTCCTACGATAACCTGATACTGCTCTGCGCGCACCACCACGCCATAGTGGACAAGCAGCATGAGACCTACCCCGCCGCGCTACTCAAGCAATGGAAGCAAGACCATGAAGAGAAGGTACAGAGACGAAAAGAGAAGGTACCGGAGAGCATGCTCCGCCAACCCCTGCCCGCAGGCCTCACAGCGTTCATCGATAACCAGATCGAAGCGGACATCGATAGATTCAGAAAGAAGCTTGCCTTCAAAGAGCCCGACGAGATAAATGGCGATCCCGAGGCGATCGATACGGCATTGTCACTCGCCCGTAAGTTGACAGAGGGAGACTACTCGGACGGTTCCGATTCGGTCAGGATGGTCGGACTTGCCTGGTGCGTTAGAGTCCTTGCAGCTAAAGGGAAACTTGATGACGCAGAGAGATACCTTGACGACTCCGCGAGCATTGGCTCCTGCCCGGAATCGAAAGTCGCCCGTGCCATCACGTTGGCGCGTAAGGGTCACAAAAAAGACGCCTTGAGAAAGTTGGCCGATATCGAAACACCGGCATCACGATCAGCGGGATTCATGGTCGTCGAACATCATGACGGATGGCAGCATGCCATTGAATGGCTTGATGCCTCGAATATACGTTCCGCCGATCTTGACCACGACGGCAAGCTTTTGCTCCTTGGGCGTCAACTCGAACATGGTCGTTGGGATGACGCATTTACGTGTCTGGAAACTATAACCGATGATAACTTACGAGATGCTCCCGCCCTGCATTTCTTCGTTGGGATGACCAATCTGATGAAATTGGTTCCCGAAGAGCTCCGCGATGTTGTCTTTCAATACCTGCCTAATGGCGGTGCGGGTTTTCCTCTCGATTCAAAAGGAGACGCGCCGATCAATCTGCGTGCTGCTCATCAGCATTTCGCCCAGGCAGCCGACGCTGCCCGGAGGTTGGACTGTTCCGAAGCCGCGGCGATCGCGGACGAATACGCGCTGTGGCTTGGTCTCAGGCATCCCGACTTGAAGACCGATGCACGACGTCGGCTCATGGAGTTGCTGCATAAGCCGTCATGTCGTCTTCGTTTTGTGTCTCTTGGCGTGCAGTTTGGATTCGATTTGGACTTTCCCGCCGTCGAGCGTCAGATTGAGCAGGCGATTGCCCTCAACAGTGGGGCTACGTACGACACCGCCGCGGCGAGGTTCGCGATCGCGACGGCCCAGAAGACCCCGAAGGGGTTTCTGGAATACCTGTCCAGGTATCGGGACGAAATGACCGACCTTATCGATGATCGTGCGCTACGGATGATCGAGATCGAGATGCTTGCCCGAGCCGGCCGGTCCAACGAGGCGCGGGAACGCCTGAGCCAGCTAATATCGGCCAAAGGCACCTCACGTGCGGACCTCGATCGGCTCCAGGGGTGTATCGCAGAATCAGACGGAGCAGATCCGGTTGACATACGAAGAAAACGATTCGACGAAACGAATGATATCCGAGATCTATCGCAACTCATAGGCGGTCTCGAGTCAGCCAAGCGCTGGCATGACGTATGCCTCTATGGAGAAGTACTCTTCGAGAGGACGAAATCGATCGAGGACGCGGAGCGCTTGGCGTTCGCCTTTCACGAAACCGGCAGCGACGAGCGCCTGTCTACATTTCTGACGAGCAATATGGATATGGTCGAGACGTCGGAGCGTCTAAAGGTGCTCCGTTGTTCGGCACTGTACAATGACGGACGACTCGTGAACGCCCTCAATGAATTAACCGCGCTGAGCAGCGAGCGATTGGACGCTATCTACGGGCCGATCTATCGAGCGCTTCAGATAAACGTCAGAGTCGCGATAGGTGATTGGAACGGAGTTTCGACGATCGTGGCGGAGGAATATCAAAGACGATCCGAACGGAACGCTGAAGAACTGATAGAGCTGGCAGAGATAGCATGTTGTTTATCCTCTCCGAACGCCAGAGAACTTGCTTTTGCCGCCGCAGAGAAGGGCAATCAGGATCCGGCGATTCTTAATCGGGGATACATTTTGGCGGTGAAATACGGCTGGGAAAATCAAGAAGAAACCGGCAAGTGGCTTCGCGATGCCGTATCTTTGTCAGATGATGATGGGCATGTCAGGAAGACCTCGCTGAAGGAGATCATGAGTCTGAGGCAGTCCTGGGATCGTCGTGCTGCTGAAACATCGCGTCTACTATCGTCGGGAGAGATTCCTATGTTTGTTGCGGGGCAATTGATGAAACGATCTCTTGGCAGCTTGATCCTTGGTGGTTCCTACAGCAATCATGACGAGCGTGATCCGCGGCGCAGATCGGTTATTCCCGCCTACAGCGAAAACCGGCGGCCGATAGCGGCCGACATCAATGAGACTATGACGGTCGCGGTGGATGGGGCGGCTCTATTCACGCTGAGTCTATTGGACATGCTGGAAGAATTCCTGAACTCCTGGTCCAGGGTTCATATCGCCCATACTACCCTGTGGCGGCTCTTGCGGGAAAAGCAGTTGTCTGTATTTCATCAACGGAGAATCGTAGACGAAGCACAGAAACTGCAGCAGTTACTGGCTACGGGCGTGTTGGCGATGATGCCGCCAAGCGCTGTTCCGAGCAGCGATCTGTGCGGGCAAATCGGCGAAGATCTCGCGCGGATGATCACGGAGGCAGAGAAATCAAGAAAGGACGACGGTCCGCAGCCACTCGTCGTTCGTTCGGCGCCGGTGCACCGATTGTCGTCTTTGATGAATGAGGAAGCAGATCTGACCGAGCACTCCGGGGTATTGGTGTCTTGCGGAGCTGTCGTGATGATGCTACGAACGAAAGGGGTGATCACGGCTAAGGAGCAAAAGATTGCTAGCGACTATCTGAGTCTTCACGAAAGGCCGTGGGCTAGTGAGCCTGACATAGTGGACGGCGCGACGTTGTATTTTGATGACCTTTCGATCTCCTACTTCATGCACCTCGGTATTCTGCACAAGCTGGAAGCATCGGGTCATCCAGTGATGGTGGCTCGACGGAGCGTATCAGAGGCCAATCATTTACTTTCTCATCAGAACGTGTTAGCGAAGATCAGTGATGCGATTGAACGAATCAGGTCTGCTCTGCACAGTGGTATCACGGCAGGCAGAGTCGTCGTTGGAAAGAGGATCGTCAATCAGGGAACTGCGGCCGAATCGACCACAAGCCACTCTACGATCGAAGTCATCGGTCTCGCGGATGTCTGTGACGCGATCGTCGTCGATGATAGGTTTGTAAACAGGCATCTACATATAGCGCGCGGCGCAGCGCAACCAGTCTTCAATACGCCCGTTCTTTCGACCCTTGACATCGTCGATGTTCTAGTTCGCCGAAATGCCATATCGGCGGAAGATCGGTTGAACCATAGAGATCTTCTTCGTAGGTCCGGGTATATCTTTGTTCCTGTCGAGGGTGACGAATTGATAGCGCATCTTGGTGCGTCGACGGTCAAGGATGGTAAGGTTGAGGAAACGGCTGAATTGAGGGCCATTCGGGAAAACATTCTGTCTGTCAGAATGGGCCATTGGCTCAGGAGTGGTGACGCCATGCCGTGGCTGCTCGCTCTCTTCGATGTGCTCAAAGGTGCCTTGAGAAAGCTTTGGAATAGCGGAGATGAATTGTCCAACGTGCAAGCTCGGTCGGATTGGATTTGGAATCAGATGGACATTCGCGGATGGGCACACGTCTTTGACCTTAGGAAGGCCGGTGTCATCGATGACTTGTATTTGATGGTGGTGGTCGAGTTGATGGTTCCCGTGACGGATCATGAGAACAAGATGCGCGAATATCATCGGTGGTTGGAGGACAGGATGCTGATTTCAATCAGGGAGCAGAACAGTGAACTTTTTTCTCGGATAGTCGATTGGCATCGGCAGACGATTGCGGAGGTTGCCAATGCCGATCGGGAGGCATATGAGGGCAGTGGCGAGTAGTAGCTACCGAAGAAGTGCGCTTGTATATAGCGCATTGAAGTTTGTGCCGCCAGTGGTGCGAGAGGAACTATTGGATGACCATGCTTTTCTGAAGGAGCACGATCTCGGTGCTGATCAGACTCTGCCGGTAGGCGACGGAATACTTTCGACAAATGAAGATACACGTTTGGGTTGTTTCGACGAGCTGTCGAGGGCGTTGAATCTGCCGCATGACTCGACATCTTCGTGGCGAAGGATTCTGGCAAAGCGGCCGCTTCTTGACGGTGAAGTGTATGAGCTAATGCTTGACGTTGCCGATACTGCCGTGCGGCAAATGCAGGTGATACATGAGAAGGTGGCTCGTGACGGGAACGTCGGAATCGGCACGCTGGTGCCTCGATCACGGCGATATTTTGAGAGACTGGTGGGAACGTATGACGGGAGTACCAGCGTCCATGATTACGCTCGTGGCGCCGGTCGACGCCATATTCAAGAGATGCTTGGATGGGATCCGTATCAAGGACTATTGAACAGTCTCCTTCTGTCGTCACATCCCACGTTGGTCGATGAAATCGACGTCGGGCGGATGAACGCAAGCGACGTTATGAGTTGTTTGCGTCAGGTGGATAGAGAGGGTGACCCGCTATCGCGAATTGGGGCCATCGAGATAGGGTTCCGGGTTCTTGGTACGATGCCGGACGTGGAGCCGGTTCTCGTTCGTCTCATCGAGCGGATGAGGGACGATGACGGGCATGGACCGAGTAGCGGGATGCGGTTCATGTCGTCGCTATTCATGCTCGTCGATGGGGAGTTGTCCAGGGTACGGCTGTTTTCGGATCGGCCAGCGTTCTATCGCAGGATGGCGGCCATGGGGCATGCGGCGCTGTTGTACCGCATATTCGGGGACGCGAGCGAGAAGATTGGCGGATTAGGGGATTGGATGATGCAGAATCGCGGGCGGCGATTTGCGGTTCAAACGCTGATCGACCTGCGCACGGAGTCAAGGTGGAGCTTAGACCTTGCAGGTCCGACGTGGGTCAGGGCGGAGTTTCTTAGTCGTATCGTGGCCGGAGCGCAAACCATTATACAAGATATCAGGAGTCCTGGTTTGCGTCAACTTGTCGACGTGAGTCACCCCAAGAGCGTTTGTCGGGGACTGGATTGGTACCAACTATGCTCGTCGGGTCCGCTTGAGGGTACGGACAGGTCGAAAGAGAGGGTTCTAGTTGATATTGTCAAAGAGATCGATGAGGGTCTCGCAGCGAATCCTACGAATCCTGCCGTGTATGTAGGTTTGGGCTACCTTGCGCGCATCGCAGACGTTACTTCTCAGATTGAATCGCTCCAGAACCGCTTGGAAGACGAGGACTTTCGGTTTTCGGAGGCGCAGCACAGGGGGGCCGTGTCGTTGGCAATGCATGGCTTGGCTACGGTATCCGCGATTACGAGGAATGCGGCGATCGGAGACAGGATCAGACGACTCGTCCACCAGTATCGACACGACGCCAGAAATCGATTGCCGGTGGTGGAAGCGGTGGCGATCGTTCTTGCGGCGGCGGCGAGTCGTAGCGAATTGGAAGAATGGATGGATTATGTGGGAGGCACGTTGACGGAGCTGTCGTTCGGTGAGCTAAGGGGCGACGAAGGGGAAGTTCTACAAGCCTGGTTGAGAGCGATATGCGACATCGTCCCGGAGCTCTGGAGATTCTGCGGGCGAGCGGATGCCGCGTTGGCGGCATACAACGGAAAACTTACATAGCCTTGAAGTCAATCGACTTGGCGAGGCGTCGGGTAGCAATTGAGCGATGGCGGACACGCGGCTGATCGAGCGGTGGCTGCCGATTGCGGCGCTTGGGGAGGAGAGCATCCGCGAACGCCGGTCGATGACGGCGCTTCCTCCCACCTACTATCTGCACGTGTGGTGGGCACGGCGGCCGCTGGTGGCGTCACGGGCGGCGGTGCTCGCCTCGCTGCTGCCGGAGGACGCCGACCGGGAGCGATTCCTGCGCGTGCTCGGCATCCACGGCGATCCGGTCGCGGCGAAGGCGCGGATCGCGCGGGCCAACCGCACCGGGGAGCGGCTGGGCGCCGAGGCATACGGGTATCCGCGGGCGTTCGGATATACGCCGGACGACGCGGAACGGAGCTGGTTGGCGGGGCACACGGTGGAAGGTGCCACCATTCTCGATCCCACCGCCGGCGGCGGCAGCTTGGCCTTCGAGGCGGTGCGTCTGGGACTCGCGACGCTGGCCAATGACCTGAATCCGGTCGCGGCGTTGATCGAGGAGGCAACGGTGACGTGGCCTGCGCAGCATGGGCTCCCGGTCAAACACACTGTCGAAGCATTGGGGACCGAGTTGATCGGGATCGTCCGCGAACGGCTCGCCGGCGTGTTTCCCGATGAGCCGGGCGAGGGCACCCGGCCCGACGGCTACCTGTGGGCGCGGACGGTGGGGTGTCCGTATTGCGGGGGGCGGGTGCCGTTGGCGCCGAACTGGCGGTTGGCGCCGGACGGGACGGGGGTGCGGCTGGAGCCGCAGGCCGGCGGCGGGCCGGGGGCTCCGGGGCGGGTGTGCCGGTTCCGGATCGTGCGGTCGGCGCGGGAGCAGTCGGCGGCGACGGTGGCGCGCGGGGCCGGCACCTGCCCGTGGCCGGATTGCGGGCGGGTGATCGCCGGCGACGAGATCAAGGCGCAGGCGCAGGCCGGCGCGATGGGCGAGCAACTGTTCGCGGTGGTCTATAAGGAGCGGGTGGTCACCTCGACGAAGACCGGCCGCCGGCGCGAGAAGTGGGTGCGGCGCTACCGCGCGCCGCGCCCGGAGGACGATAACGCCGCCGAGATACGGGCGCGGCTGGCGGAGAAGCTGCCGGAGTGGGAGGCGTTCGACCTCGTGCCGAGCGAGCGGATTCTCGACGGCACCAAGACCACCGAGCCGCTCCGCTACGGGATGTCGTACTGGCGGGACCTGTTCTCGCCGCGCCAGCTCCTGTGCCACGGCACCGGCGTCGAGGTGTTCCGCGAGCTGCTCGACGCCGACCGCGCGGCCGGCGCGCTGACGCCTCTGCGCGAGGCGGCCTACGGCTACTTGGCGCTCTCGCTCGACAAGCTGCTGAACTACAACTCCCGCCTGTCCGTCTGGACGCCGACTCGGGAAGTAGTCGCCAACACGTTCAACCGGCACGATTTCGCGTCTGCTGGTCCTATGCCGAGATGGCGCCGCTGATCGCCGGGCTGGGTTACGACTGGGCGATCGGGCAGACCGCCAAGTGCATCGGAGAACTGGTGGCGCTGGTGCGCCCCGGCGCCGGCGATCTGTTCCCCGATGCCGGCGCGCGCCGGCCGCCGATCACCGTCACCTGCAAGTCGGGCGACAACCTCGACCACGTCGCCGGCGGCAGCATCGACGCGGTGGTCATGGACCCGCCCTACTACGACAACGTGATGTACGCCGAGTTGTCGGACTTCTTCTACGTCTGGCTCAAGCGCACCGCCGGCCACGTCTTTCCCGCGCTGTTCCGCCGCCGGCTCACCGACAAGGAGAACGAGGCGGTCGCCAACCCGGCGCGGTTCCGCGGCCAACCAGGGGCGCGGGCGCTCGCCGGGCGCGACTATCAGGAACGGATGGCGTCGATCTTCGCCGAGTGCCGCCGCGTCCTGAAGCCGCGCGGCGTGATGACCCTGATGTTCACCCACAAGGCGACCGGCGCCTGGGACGCGCTCACCACCGGGCTGATGGAGGCCGGCTTCGCCATCACCGCGTCATGGCCGATCAACACCGAGGCGGAGGGCAGCCTGCACGTGCGCAACAAGGCCGCGGCCAACAGCACCATCTTTCTCGCCTGCCGCCCGCGCACCGCCGATCGCTCGGAGGACGCGGCAGCCGCGTACTGGGAAGACATCGAACCGCGCGTGGCCGGCGCGGTGCGGCAACGGGTGGCCGAGTATCAGGCCGCCGGCATCCGCGGCGTCGATCTCTACCTCGCCTGTTTCGGCCCGGCGCTGGAGGAGTTCTCCCGCCACTGGCCGCTGGCGCGCGGCACCCCGCGCCCGGCGCCACAGGAGCGCCGGCGGCGCCGCCGGAGCGAGCTGTTCGAGGCCGAATCGGACCCCTACGCGGTCACCCCGGAAGACGTGCTCGACGTCGCCCGGCGTGAGGTCAAGCGCTGGCGGCTGGAGCAACTGACCCATCGCCGGGCGAACGCCGACCTCGATCCGGTCACCGCCTTCTTCGTGCTGGCGTGGGACGCCTTCGAGGCGCCGGTGTTCGCCTACGACGAAGCGCTGCGGCTCGCGCGCGCGGTCGGTGTCGACCTGGACCGCGAGGTCGTGGGCCGCCTGGCGGAGAAGCGCGGCAGCGACCTGCGGCTGTGGGACTCGGCGCGCCGCGCCGCTGCCGGAGCGCTGGGGCCGGCGGACGGCTCGCGGGGCATGATCGACACCGTGCACCACGCCGCCAACGTGGCGCGCGCCCGCTCGCTGGCCGCCGCCCGCGAGCTGCTCGACCAGGTGCTGGGAGCACGGGAGGCGCCGTTCCTGGCCGCGCTCGAAGCGGTGCTGGAGGTGCTCCCGGTCTCCAAGGCGTGGACCGGTATCGACCTGCCGGGCGATGCCGCGCCCGCCGGCGACGACTTCGAGGCGCTCTACGGCTTGGTCCGCCTGGCGTACGGCGACCGGATCGACGAACCGGCGCAGCTCAAGCTGTGGCAGGATGACGCGGCCTGACTGTGCTCTCCGACCACTCCTGGCAGCTCAAGTACACCCCGGACGACGGTGACCTGATCGGGCTCTTCTACGTGCCCGCGTTGGAGGAAGCGGAACGCTATGACCGGCTGAGCGGCTACTTCGACGCCGGCGCGCTGGCGCTGGCCGCGCGCGGCGTGGAAGGGCTGGTGCGCAATCGGGGGCGCATGCGCCTGATCGTCGGCTGCACCCTCGGTCCGGGCGAGATCGAGGCGATCGAGCGGGGCGAGGCGCTCCGCGACCGGGTCGAGCGGCGCCTGACCGAGCTGCCGCTGGCGCCGCCGGACGCCGAGGCGGCGGGAGCGCTGGAGCTGCTCGCCTGGATGGTGGCGCGCGGCCATCTGGAGGTGAAGGCGGCGGTGCCGTGCGACGCCGCCAAGCGGCCGATCGCCGACGGCGCTATCTTCCACGAGAAGACCGGCGTGATCGAGGACCGCGGCGGCGACCGCATCGCCTGGACCGGCAGCCTGAACGAGACCGCGGCCGGCTGGCAGCGCAACTGGGAGAGCATCAACGTCGCCACGAGTTGGGGGCCGGAACCGCAGCGAGTCGCCGGGGAGGAGCGCAACTTCGCGCGCCTGTGGGCCAACCGCGCCCGCCGCGCCGTCGTCCTCGACGTACCGGAGGCGGTGCGCCGCGACCTGCTGCGCTTCCTGCCCGCCGACCGCCTGCCGGCGCGGCTGCGGGCGGCGGGCGCCACGGCAGCGCGCCCGGCGGGTCCGGCGCCGGACCCGCCGCAGCCGCCGGCGCCCCCGGCCCACGACCGCCGCGGCCTGATCTGGACCTTCATCCGCGAGGCGCCGCGACGCGCCGCCGGTGGCGAGCGGGTGGGCGAGGCCACCGCCGCGGTGACGCCGTGGCCGCATCAGGTGCGCGCCTTCGAGCGCCTCTACCGGCACTGGCCGCCGAAGCTGCTGATCGCCGACGAGGTGGGCCTGGGCAAGACCATCCAGGCCGGTCTGCTGCTGCGCCAGGCGTGGCTCGCCGGCCGCGCGCGGCGCATCCTGATCCTGGCGCCGCGCGCGGTGCTGCCGCAGTGGCAGTTGGAACTGCGCGAGAAGTTCAACCTCAACTGGCCGATCTACGACGGGCGCCGCCTGCTGCGCTGTCCGTCCCCGGCGCTGCGCGGGAACGCGGAGCGCCCGGTGGACGCGGACCGCTGGCACGCCGAGCCGGTGGTGATCGCCTCCAGTCAGCTCCTGCGGCGGCGCGAGCGGGCGGCGGCGCTCCTGGAGGCCGAGCCGTGGGACCTGGTGGTGGTGGACGAAGCCCACCACGCGCGGCGGCGGGCGGCGGGGTCGGCGCGGGAGGGTGGACCCAACGCCCTGCTGCGGCTGCTGCGGGCGCTCCGGGAGCGGACCGCCGGCTTGGTGCTGCTCACGGCGACGCCGATGCAGGTGCATCCGGTCGAGGTGTGGGACCTGTTGAGCCTGCTGGGGCTGCCGCCGGAGTGGACGCAGGAGGCGTTTCTGCAGTTCTTCGAGGACTTGGCCGAGCCGAATCCGTCGCCGGCCTCGCTGGACCGCATGGCGCGCCTGTTCCAGGCGGCTGAACGCGCCTACGGCATGGCCGCCACCGAGGAGGTGCGGCGGCTGACCGGGTTGTCGCCGCTGAAGGCCAACCAGGTGCTGCGCGCGCTGCGTGACGCGGCCACCATTCCGCGCCGCCAACTGGAAACCCCGGAGCGCCGCGCGGCGCTCGCCGTGCTGCGGGCGCACACGCCGCTGCGCCATCTCGTGTCGCGCCACACGCGCGAGCTGCTACGCCGCTACTTTCAGGCCGGCATGCTCTCCACGCCGATCGCCGAACGCCGGGTGGAGGACCGCTTCATCGACCTGAGCGCCGCGGAGCGGGAGCTGTACGAGGCCGTGGAGCGCTACATCGCCACCACCTACGCGCGGGCGGGGGCCGCCGAACGGTCCGCGGTGGGGTTCGTGATGACCATCTACCGCCGCCGCTTGGCGAGCAGCTTCCGGGCGCTGCGCGCCACCCTGGAGCGCCACCGCGCGGCGCTCGGCGGTGACGGCCGGGCGCCGCTGGCCGGCCTGGAGGAGGACGCGCCGGACGACGCCGACGGCGACGATCTGCTCGACGCCGACGAGGTAGGTGAGCGCGAGCGGCGCGCGCTGGCCGTCGCGCAGCGCGCGGCGATCGATCTGCTGCTGGCCGCCATCGCGCGCCTGCCGCCGGACGGCAAGCTGGCGCACCTGCGCCGCGTCTGCGCCGGCCTGCGCGACGCCGGCTACCGCCAGGCGATGGTGTTCACCCAGTACACCGCGACCATGGACTTCCTGCGCGACGAGTTGAGCGGGGACGCCGGCCTGCGGCTGCTCTGCTTCTCCGGGCGCGGCGGCGAGGCGCCGGCCGCCGGCGGGAGCTGGCGCGCCATCAGCCGCGACGACGCCCGGCGCCGCTTCCGCGACGGGGAGGCGGACCTGCTGCTGTGCACGGACGCCGCCGCCGAGGGGCTCAACTTCCAGTTCTGCGGCGCGCTGATCAACTACGACATGCCGTGGAACCCGATGCGGGTGGAGCAGCGCATCGGCCGCATCGACCGTCTGGGGCAGGCGCATCCGGTCATCCGCATCGTCAACCTGCACTACGAGGACACGGTGGAGACCGACGTCTACCGCGCGCTGCGCAGCCGCATCGGTCTGTTCGAGAGCGTGGTGGGCCGGCTGCAGCCGATTCTTTCACAGTTGCCGCAGGCGATCTCGCGCGCGGTGCTCGGTGGCGGCGCCGCGCCGGGCGCGGCCGGCGGCGAGCGCGGCGCCGCCGCGGCGGCTGCGCTGGAACGGGACGCCGCGGCAGCCGAGGCCGCCGGCTTCGACCTGGACGCCGCGCTCGACGCGGACCTCACCCTGCCGCCGCGGGCGGCTCCGGCGCTCACGCTGGACGACCTGGAACGGGTGATCGCCGAACCCGGCCTGCTGCCGCCGGGCAGCGACGCGCAGCCGCTGGGGCCGCGCGAATACGGCCTGCTCGCGCCCGGCATGCGCGCGCGGTTGCGGGTCACCACCGACCCGGCCTATTACGCCGAGCACTCCGAAAGCGTCGAGCTGTGGTCGCCCGGCAACCCGCTGTTCCGCACCCCCGACTACCTGCCGCCGGCCACCGCCCTGCCCGTCGGCGCCACCCTCGCCACCCTGCTGGAACGCCCCGGCTCGTAGTCCTCCGCGGTTGCGCCCTATCTCGGGTGGCGCCGGAGGCGGTGGCGGGAGCGCTGCGCGGGCGGCTGCTGCAACAGGATCGATAGGCGCCCCCCACCGAAAGCGCCGCTGACGCCGGATCGTTGGTGTCCCAGGTACGGCCGGATTTGCTACTCTGTCGGTCATAGATGACCCGCATCGGAATCATCAACGTCTCCGACCGGGCCAGCGCCGGCGTCTACGAAGACACGCCCGGCAAGGCCGTCGTCGCCTTGCTGGAACGGTACCTGACCACCCCGTTCGAGCCGGTCTACCGGGTGCTGCCCGACGAGCAGGATCAGCTCGAACAGGCGATGCGCCGCATGGCCGACCGCGACGGCTGCTGTCTGATCATAACCACCGGCGGCACCGGCCCGGCCCTCCGCGACGTGACGCCGGAGGCGACCGAGGCGGTGTGCGACAAGATGCTGCCCGGCTTCGGCGAGCTGATGCGGCAGGTGTCGCTGCGCTACGTGCCGACCGCGATCCTGTCGCGGCAGACCGCCGGCGTGCGCGGCAGCGCCCTGATTCTCAACCTGCCCGGCCGGCCGCGCGCCATCGAGCAGTGCCTGGAGGCGGTCTTTCCCGCCATCCCCTACTGCGTCGACCTGCTGGGCGGCCCGCGCCTGGAGTGCGACCCGGCCGAGATCACCGCCTTCCGGCCGAAAGGGGCGTAAGACCCGGATATATGGAGGTAGCCACCCTGCCGGCGATCGCGGACGTGCGCGCGGCGGCCGATCGCATTCGCCCGCACGTGCACGTCACGCCGGTGATCACCTGCCGGTACTTCGACCGCGCGGTCGGCGCCGCCGTCTTCTTCAAGTGCGAGAACCTGCAGAAGGTCGGCGCGTTCAAGAGCCGTGGCGCCTGCAACGCGGTGTTCAGCTTGTCCGACGAGCGCGCGGCGGCCGGCGTGGCGACCCACTCGTCGGGCAACCACGGGCAGGCGGTGGCGTTCGCCGCTGGGCTGCGCGGCATCCCCGCGACCGTGGTGATGCCGCGCGGCACCACGGAGATCAAGCGCCGCGCCGTGCAGGGCTACGGCGCCCGTACGGTGGAGAGCGGACCGACGCTGGCCGAGCGGGAAGGGACCACGCAGCGGATCGCGGACGCCGGCGGCGCGCACGTGATCCATCCGTACGACGATGCCGACGTGGTGGCCGGGCAGGGGACCGCAGCGCTGGAGCTGCTGCGGCAGGCCGGACCGCTGGACGCCCTGCTGGCGCCGATCGGCGGCGGTGGCCTCACCTCCGGCGCCGTGCTGGCGGCCGGCGGCGGCGCCGGTCCGTCGGATGGGGACGCGGCACCGCCGCCGGTCGTGTACGCGGCGGAGCCGAAGCTGGCCGACGACGCCTACGAGTCGCTGCGCACCGGGGTGCGGCAGCCGGAACGGCCTCCCCACACCGTGGCGGAGGGGCTGCGCACCAGCCTGGGCGACATCACCTTTGCGCTGGTCCGCGGCGGCGTCCGCGAGATCCTGCTGGTCGACGAACAGGAGATCATCGCGGCCACGCTGGCCTTCGTCACGCGGGCGAAGCTGCTGATCGAGCCGTCGGCCGGCGTCGCGGTCGCCGCTCTGCTGCGCTACCGCGAACGCTTCGCAGGCTCCCGCGTCGGCGTGATCCTGACCGGCGGCAACGTCGACTTGGCCGCCCTCGGCGCGCTCGCCGGACGGATCGATGGCTGAGGCGGCGGTGGCGGTCCGCCCGCCGCCGGCGCCGCCCCCGCGGGAGGCGGTGCAGGGAGTCGCCGACTTCCTGGCGGAACTGGCGGGCCGGGTGCGCGGCGAGCTGCGTACCGACACCTATACCCGTATCCTGTACAGCACCGACGCCAGCATCTATCAGGTGATGCCGCACGGCGTGCTGATCGCCCGAGACGAAGAGGACGTGCACGCCGCCGTGGAGGCGGCCGCCCGCCATCGCGTGCCGATCCTGCCGCGCGCGTCCGGCAGCAGCTTGGCCGGGCAGGCGGTCAACGAGGCGCTGGTCATCGACACGTCGCGGTTCCTGGACCGGGTGGTGGAGCTCAACGCGGAGGAACGCTGGGTCCGCCTGCAGCCGGGCATCGTCCTCGACGCGCTCAACGGCTACCTGCGCCCGCACGGCCTGCAGTTCGGCCCCGACCCCGCGTCCAGCAATCGCGCGGCGATGGGCGGGATCGTCGGCAACAACTCGACCGGCTCCCACTCGATCCGGTACGGCATGACCGCCGACCACGTGCTGGGCATGCAGGCGATCCTCAGCGACGGCGCCCGCTGCCGGTTCGGTCCGCTGGACGCCGGCGGGCTCGCCGCGCATCGGGCCAAGCCGGGCCTGGAGGGGGCGCTCTATCGCGGCGTGGCCGCCATCGCCGCCGGCGGCCAGCAGGCGATCCTGGACGGCACGCCGGCCCACTGGCGGCGCTGCGGCGGCTACAACCTGGACCGGTTCGTCGACGGCGCCCGCTTCAATTATCCGCAGGACCCGCGCTTCAACCTGGCCAAGCTGATCTGCGGGTCAGAGGGGACGCTGGCGGTGATGACCGAGCTGACCCTCAACCTGGTGCCGGTACCCGCGCACACCGCGCTGGCCGTGGTCCACTTCGACGAACTGTTCGCGGCGCTGGCGTCGGTGCCGGCCATCCTGGAGACCGATCCGTCGGCGGTGGAGCTGCTCGACAACTTTGGGCTGACGCTGGCCCGTGAGGTGCCGCAATACGCGCGGTTGATGACCGGCTTCGTATCCGGCACGCCGAACTGCGTGCTGATCACCGAGTACTCGGGCGACGATCCGCCGGCGCTGAAGCGGCGGGTCGATGCGCTGCGGGACCACCTGCGCCGCCACCGCGTGCGCGCCACCGTGGTGCCGGCGCTCGACCCCGCGCTGCAGACGGACGTGTGGACGGTCCGCAAGGTCGGGCTCGGCCTGATGATGAGCATCAAGGGCGACTACAAGCCGATCCCGTTCATCGAGGACGCCGCGGTGCCGGTCGAGCATCTGGCCGAGTACGTCACCGGCATCGAACGGTTCTGCAACGACCTCGGCACGCGCGTGGCCTACTACGCTCACGCCAGCGCCGGCTGCATCCACATCCGGCCGCTGATCAACGCCAAGATCGCGGCGGAGGTCGGCAAGCTGCCGGCCATCTCCAGCTTCGCGCTGGAGCTGCTCGGCCGGTTCGGGGGCAGCCTGTCGAGCGAGCACGGCGACGGCCGCGCCCGTAGCTGGCAGAACGAGCGATTCTTCGGACCGGACCTGTACCGGCTCTACCAGCAGGTCAAGGGCGCCTTCGACCCGCACGGCATCCTCAACCCCGGCAACGTGGTCGACGCGCCGCCCATGACCGAGGCGCTGCGGTACGGCGCGGACTACCGCACGCAGCCGCACCGCGAGCATCTGTCCTTCCGCAGCGATCACGGCTTCGCGCGCGCCGTGGAGATGTGCAACGGCGCCGGCATCTGCCGCAAGCGAACCGAGGGCACCATGTGTCCGAGCTTCATGGCCACGCGCGAAGAGGAGCACTCCACGCGCGGCCGGGCCAACGCGCTGCGCGCGGCGCTGTCGGGCGCGCTGCCGCACGACGAGCTGACCAGCGAGCGCATGTTCGAGGTGATGGACCTCTGCATCGAATGCAAGGCGTGCAAGGCCGAGTGTCCCTCTTCGGTCGACATGGCCAAGATCAAGATCGAGTTCCTGGCCGCCTACTACGACCGACATCGGTTGCCGCTCCGCTCGCGGCTGTTCGCCGACATCGGCCGCGCCAGCCGGCTGCTGGCCGGGCCGCTCGCCGGCGCGGTCAACCGGGTGCTGGCCGCCCCGGCGGTGCGGCGGCTGCTGGAGCGGTTCGCGGGCATCGGCGCCCGGCGTGCGCTGCCGCCGTTCAGCGGCAGTCCGTTCCCCGCGTGGGCGCGCCGCCGCGGGTTGGATCGGCCGCCGTCCGAGCGCGCTGCCGCCGGTTCATGCCGGCCGTTGGCGCTGTTCGTCGACACCTTCAACAGCTTCAACACGCCGGAGGTGGCGCGCGCCGCCGCCGAGGTGCTGGAACGGGCCGGCTGGACGGTGACGGTGCCGGCCTACGGCTGCTGCGGGCGCCCGATGCTCTCCAAGGGGCTGGTGCGGCGCGCGCGCGCGGCCGCCCGCGCCACGGTCGCGCGACTGGCGCCGCTGGCGCGCGACGGCGTACCGATCGTCGGTCTGGAGCCGAGTTGCGTGTCGGCCATCCGCGACGAGTACCCATCGCTGCTGCCGCACGACCCGGACGCGGCCCTGCTCGCCGAGCGCGCGCAGACCTTCGAGGAGCTGGTCGCGCGCGCGCACGCGGCCGGCGAGCTCGATCTGGATCTGGACGCGAACGGCGGCGGCCGGCTGCTGCTGCACGGCCACTGCCACCAGAAAGCCTTGATCGGGACCGGGCCGAGCCTGCGGGCGCTGCGCCTGACCGGTGCCGAGGTGACCGAGGTCGACTCCGGCTGCTGCGGCATGGCCGGCTCCTTCGGCTACGAGGCCGAGCACTACGATCTGTCGATGACCATGGCCGAGCGGCGCCTGCTGCCGGCGGTGCGGTCGCTCGACGGCGGCGATACGGTGGTCGCGGCCGGGACGAGCTGCCGGCACCAGATCATGCACGGCGCCGGGCGCCGGGCGCTGCACCCCGCGCAGGTGCTGCGCGCCGCGCTGCGCGGCGCCCGGAAACCGGCGGAGCGCCGGCCCGACGACTCGAAACACGGAGGCTGATGCGGATGAACGACCACTTCGACGCCCTGGATGAAATGCAGGCCGGCTCTCGGCGGCTGCGCTACTACCGCTTGGCGGCTCTGGAGGACGCCGGCCTGACCCGGCTGGCCGAGCTGCCCTATTCGATCCGCATCCTGCTCGAATCCGTACTGCGTCACAGCGCCGGCGGCGGAGCGGGCGGGCCGGTGGTCACGCGCGAGCACCTCGAAGCGGTCGCCGGCTGGCAGCCGCAGGCGTCCGGGCGCCCGAGCGTGCCGTTCATGCCGGCGCGCGTGGTGATGCAGGACTTCACCGGCGTGCCGGCCGTCGTCGATCTGGCCGCCATGCGCGACGCGTTGGAGCGCGCCGGCGGCGACCCGCGGCGGGTCAATCCGTCGATCCCGGTCGATCTGGTAATCGACCATTCGGTGCAGGTGGACCACTACGGCTCGCCGGAGGCGCTGGCGCGCAACGCACGGATCGAGTTCGAGCGCAACGCCGAACGCTACCGGTTCCTGCACTGGGGGCAGCGGGCGTTCGCGAAATTCCGGGTCGTCCCGCCGGCGACCGGCATCGTCCACCAAGTCAACCTGGAGCACTTGGCGCCGGTGGTGATGGTCGACGACGCGGTCGATGGCGCGCCGGCGCTGGCGTATCCGGACACCGTCGTCGGCACCGACTCGCACACCACCATGATCAACGGCCTGGGCGTGCTGGGCTGGGGCGTTGGCGGGATCGAGGCGGAAGCGGCGCTGCTCGGCCAGCCGTCCGATCTGGTGCTCCCCGACGTCGTGGGCCTGCGTCTGACCGGCTGGTTGCCCGAGGGGGTCACCGCGACCGACCTGACCCTGACCGTCACCGAGCTGCTGCGCGCGCACGGCGTGGTGGGCCGCTTCGTCGAGTTCTTCGGCCCGGGGCTGGCCGGCTTGGCGCTGCCGGACCGCGCCACCATCGCCAACATGGCGCCGGAGTACGGGGCGACGGTCGGCTTCTTCCCGGTCGACGAAGAGACGCTGCGCTACCTGCGCATGACCGGGCGCGGCGAGGACGACGTGGAGCGGGTCGCCGCCTACTGCCGCGCGCAGGGGCTGTTCCGCACCGACGGCGCCGAGGAGCCCCGCTACAGCGCTACCCTGGAGCTCGACCTGGGCGCGGTGCAGGCGGTGCTGGCCGGCCCCAAGCGGCCGCAGGACCGCGTGCCGCTCGGTGAGATGAAGCGTCGCTTCGCCGAGTCGCTGGCCGCGCCGCCGGCGGCGCGCGGCTACGGGCTCGACGCCGCCGCGCGGCAGGCCGCCGCCGAGATCGGGGCGAACGGCGACCGGACCGACCTCCGGCACGGCGCCGTGGTGATCGCCGCCATCACCTCGTGCACCAACACCTCCAACCCCAGCGTCATGATCGGCGCCGGCCTGCTGGCCCGCAACGCACGGCGGCGCGGACTGCAGGTGCCGTCCCACGTGAAGACCAGCCTGGCGCCCGGCTCGCGCGTGGTCACCGACTACCTGGGGGCGGCCGGGCTGCTGGCGCCGCTGGCGGAACTCGGCTTCGACGTGGTGGGCTACGGCTGCACCACCTGCATCGGCAATTCCGGGCCGCTGCCGGAGGCGGTGACCGCGGCCGTCGAGTCGGCCGACCTGGTGGCGGCGGCGGTGCTGTCCGGCAACCGCAACTTCGAAGGGCGCGTGCATGCCGCCGTGCGCGCCAACTACCTGGCGTCGCCGCCGCTGGTGGTGGCCTACGCGCTGGCCGGCACGGTCGACATCGACCTGACCGCCGACCCGATCGGGCGCGGCGGCGACGGCGCCGCGGTCTACCTGCGCGATATCTGGCCCAGCAACACGGAGATCGCCGAGGTGGTTGCCGGCTCGGTCAGCGCCGGCCAGTTCGCGGCGCGCTACCGCGACGTGTTCTCCGGCAACCCCGTCTGGAGCGCGATCGAGGGCACTGGCGGCACGCGGTACGGCTGGGAGGTGGACTCGACCTACATCCAGGAACCCCCGTTCTTCGCGGACCCGGGCCGGAAGGCCAAGCCGCTTGCCGACATCGCCGGCGCCCGCGCCCTGCTGGTGCTGGGGGACTCGATCACCACCGACCACATCTCGCCGGCCGGCTCCATCCCCGCCGACAGCCCGGCCGGCCGCTACCTGCTGGAGCGCGGGGTGGCGCGCGCCGGATTCAACTCCTACGGCTCGCGCCGCGGCAACCACGAGGTGATGATGCGCGGTACCTTCGCCAACATCCGCATCAAGAACCTGCTGGCGGCCGGCACCGAGGGCGGCGTGACCGAACACCAACCGTCCGGCGAGCGCATGCCGGTGTTCGACGCGGCGGTCCGCTACCGCGGCGAGGGGGTGCCGCTGATCGTGCTGGCCGGACAGGAGTACGGCTCCGGGTCCAGCCGCGACTGGGCGGCCAAGGGGCCGGCGCTGCTCGGTGTGAAGGCGGTGATCGCGCAGAGCTACGAGCGCATCCACCGCGCCAACCTGGTCGGCATGGGGGTGCTGCCGCTGCAGTTCCAGGCCGGCGAGTCGGCCGCGGCACTGGGGTTGTCCGGTCGAGAGCGGTTCGACGTGGTCGGGCTTGCCGGCGGCGTGACGCCCGGTCAGCAGGTGACCGTGACGGCCGCCGCTGACGACGGCGCGGTAAGGCGGTTCACCGCCACCGTTCGGGTCGACACCGCCTTGGAGACGGAGTACCTGGCTGCCGGAGGCATCCTCGCCAAGGTCCTCGCCGACCTCGGCGCGCGATACTGACCGTAGCGGGGCTCCGGCGAGGTGCTGTGCGGGGCTGAACCGCAGGAAGACCCACTTGAGGTGGGAACGTATCCGGCGAACGATTTGGGCTGCATGACGTGCACGGGAACGTGAGCGAGTGGACGCAGGATTGCTTGAACTTGAACTGGACCTGGAACAGGGGCTATACAGGCGCGCCGACGGATGGGAGTGCGTGGGAACAGGACAATTGCCGTTTGCAGGTGTGGCGCGGCGGCTCCTGGTTCGTAGGGGACAACGAGCTCCGCTCTGCCTACCGCGCCCCGAACTCCGACGGCCGCTATGGCAATGTCGGTTTCCGTGTTGCCCGGACGCTCACGCCTTGAGTCGTTACGTCCTTACGTTGGAGGTCCAGGGGGGCTTGGTCTACCTGCGCCCCCTGCCCCACGAAAACCGCTTGACACAATGATCATGAGCAGGAACGCATTGAGACGGAGGCGATGGATGGTCTTCATGGCGGCCGTCCGGCTATCTGGTGGTTCCGTAGCCATTCATCGTCCTTTTGAATACGACCAGGGAACGAGTGTAGTGGTCTCGCGATGTTCTGAGAGCGTGTTGATCGCAGTCGAGTAGCAGCGAGCCTACGGACGACCAGGGCCGAGCCCTGCGCGTCGACCGTCTGATCTTCGGCTATATTCTCGTAGCGCGCAGGACATGACGCCCCGCCGCCGGCGTCAGCTTGACGCCGGCGCATCCCGGGACTTACCGTAACCGCCGCCTCTCATGGCCGACGATCAGGCGCCAGACCGGCCGAATGCCCGCAACTCGGACCACGACGTCAGCCAGCCGCACGACAAGTACTTCTACGCCGCCGGCTTGTTGCGCGCCCATCTCCCCGCCGATGTCGCCAGCACCCTGAACTGGTCCTCCCTCACCCACCTTCCCGGCCGCTTCGTCAGCGACGACTGGCGCGGCCGCGAGGCCGACCTGCTGTTCTCGGTCGAGCGGCCAAGCTTCCGGCGCTCCGGTGCTCGTGTACGTGCTCCTGGAGCATCAGTCCACGCCCGACCGCTGGATGCGGCTGCGGTTGCTGAACTACTGCACGCTGGTGTGGATGAAATGGCAGCGGGCGCATGAGCGCGAGCGGCGGTTGCCGTTGATCGTTCCGTTGGTATTCTATCAGGGAGTCGAGCCGTGGCGGTTCGATCGCGAGTTTGCCGATCTGGTGACCGGCGCCGCGCCGCAGTGGCGCTGGGTGCCCCGGTTCGAGCACCTGATGATCGACCAGACGCGGCAGAGCGCGGACTCGGTGACGGGGGCGGTGGCAGCGCGGCTGGCGCAGGTCGCGATGATGGCGACCTTTCGGGAGGCGCACCAGGAGTTGATCGAGCAGGCGACGCGGTTGATAAGGGAGTTGGACCGCGTTGCGGGGTTCGATGAGGTGGCCAGGCACGTGGAGTACCTGCTGGCCACGCACTCGACAGAATGGCGGACGGCGTTCGCGGCGGCGCTGCGCCGCAACGTGCCGGGCCGCGGAGGGGAGTTGATGAACTACGTGCAGCAGATGGTCGAACGAGGTCGCCGGGCAGGCCACCAGGAAGGCCGCCAGGAAGGCGAACTGATGGGGCAGTTGCAAACCATCCAGGCATTCCTGAAACGCGATGTCCCCTGGGCCACCATCGAGGCGGCCACCGGAATCGACGAGGCGACCTTCCGGCGCCTCAAGCACCAATTCGACATCAACGGCGCCGACCTGCCACGTGAGTAATAAAGCTCTAACGTACGAGAAGATCGAGTTTTTCCTTGACGGCCGTCCTGTTACGGTCGCAGACGGCCGTCTGAGCGTTCGCGAGGTGCTGAAGATGGTGGAATAAGCCCGTGGACGGAAACTATGTCGTTTCCAGAGACGGAATCGAGACGATCGGACCAGCCGATCGACGTCCGCCCTGGTGACAAGATCGAAGCACGAAGAAAGCCGGATCGGACCTCAGCCACTCCCCACCAAGTTCACTACATCCGAAAAAAGGTTCTGCTCCGCCCCTGTGTCCGTGATTGCACGACTCTGCGAGTCCCACACGCTTCCGTAGTGGCTGACCGTAGAGATCACGGATGGCGCGGGTGTGAACATGGGTGCCTTCTGCTCAGTCTGTCGATTATGAGCTCGTGAGAACACGCTCAAGTTGCGTGGTGCGGTTCTCATGGCGTTTGCAGTGACGACGGCGGCCCAGCCGCAGCTCACACTGACGAGCAGACGACGAGTTGAGCCCGCGGCGAGGTGCGCCGCTTCAACGGGTATCGGCCCAAGACCGTGCACGGGCTCCAGGGACCGTGACGCTGCTTCGCGCCTACTATGCCAGCAGCACCGGTAAGGGGGGCTGGCGCCCCCGGATGAGCAGTTGGGACCGGCGGCCGGCAGACTCTGGCCTGCGAGTACCACTTGGCCCCGTTCGAACGTCGTCGACGAACCTCGTCAGCGACCATGACGCTCACTTGGCGGCTGTCGCGGTGAACTCCCGCTCCGCGTGGCGGCGCAGAGGAGCCTCAGGTTGTCCGGCTCCGCGTCGGTTGTTCGGCTCCGCGCCGCCGCCCCGCTGACCGGGCTCCGTAGCGGCAGCGTTCTCCGTCGCTGCCGGTGTCGCGTTCACCTTGAGCGACCCAGGCACCAGCGCGACCGGATGCCGATCGCACCGGCTTGGCGCGGGACATCGCTCTGGTCTCGATTGAGCCGTTCGACCAATACGCCGTCTGTCGCCTATGGTGTGAGCACCGTGACCGGCACCTCATCCCTTCCGTCGACGCTTGGCCAGCTCAAGGCATCCGGCTACCGTCCGCGCTCGGTCAAGGAGGAACTGCGCGCCAACATGCTCGCCCGCCTGGAGGCCGGCGAGCCGCTGTTCCCCGGCATCATCGGCTACGACAAGACCGTGCTGCCGGGGATCGTCAACGCCATCCTGTCGCGGCACGACTTCATCCTGCTCGGCCTGCGCGGTCAGGCGAAGTCGCGCATCCTGCGCGCCCTGGCCGGCTTCCTGGACGAGCGCGTGCCGGTGATCGCCGGCAGCGACCTCAACGAGGACCCGTTCGCGCCGATCCTGGCTGCGTCCCGGCAGCGCGCGCAGGAGCTCGGCGACGACCTGCCCATCGACTGGATGCATCGCGACGACCGCTACCATGAAAAGCTCGCCACCCCCGACGTGACCGTGGCCGACCTGGTCGGCGACATCGATCCGATCAAGGCGGCCACCAAGCGGCTCTCCTACGCCGACGAGGGCGTCATCCACTACGGGATCATCCCGCGCACCAACCGCGGCATCTTCGCCATCAACGAGCTGCCGGATCTGCCGCCGCGCATCCAGGTGGCCCTGCTCAACGTGCTGGAGGAGGAGGACATTCAGATCCGCGGCTTCCCGGTGCGCATCCCGCTCGACATCCATCTCGTCTTTTCCGCCAACCCGGAGGATTACACCAACCGCGGCAACATCATCACGCCGCTGAAGGACCGCATCGACTCGCAGATCATCACCCATTATCCGGACCGCCTGGAGCACGCCATGGCGATCACCGCGCAGGAAGCGTGGACCGACCGCGACGGTGCGTGCGCGTTGCGCGTGCCGCGCTACTTCCGGGAGCTGATCGAAGAGGTGACCTTCGAGGCGCGCAAGAGCGAGTTCGTGGACCAGAAGTCGGGCGTGTCGGCGCGCATGCCGATCGCGTTGCTGGAGAACGTGCTCAGCAACATGGAGCGGCGCGCCGCCCGCCTGCGCGAACCGGTGATCTACCCGCGGCTCACCGACCTGCACACGGCGCTGACCGCCATGACCGGCAAGATGGAGCTGGTCTACGAAGGCGAGCAGGAAGGCCCGGTGCTGGTCGCCCGCAAGATCATCGGCCAGGCGGTCAAGCGCACCTTCCGGCGCTACCTGCCCACGCCGGACGTGCGCCCGCGCGACCGCGGCGAGCAGCGGCGCTCGGGGAGGTCCGCGCAGGCCGAACGCGCCCCGCAGCCGGAACAGGATGAACCGGACTCCGTCTATCAGCCGATCGTGAGCTGGTTCTCCGACGGGCATACCGTCGATACGTCGGACGATCTGGCCACCGACGAATACATCCGCCGCTTCGGACAGGTAGCGGGGTTGCGGGACATGGCCGCCGAGCGCTTCCGGATCGTGGAGCCGCAGGAGCTGGGGCTGGGGATGGAGCTGGTACTGGAGGGGCTGCACCAGCACTCCATGCTGTCCAAGCGCGACCTGGACACCTCGACATCCTACCGCGACATGCTCAAGGCGATGTTCGATCAGATGGCCGAAGAAGACGGCTGATGCGCTGGCGTTACCTGAAGTGGGACGACTCGCTGGCCGCTGCCGTGGCGGCCTTCGAGGATCTGCTCAGCCTGTTCAACTTCCTGCTGCTGCAGGCGGCCGGCGACGTCGACCGGGTGCTGAAGTGGATGCGCTACCTGCAGGAGCGCGGGATGATCGACGCGGACGTAGACCTGGAGAAGTTCCGGGAGCGGCTGGAGAACGAGAAACTGATCGAGCGCGACGGCGACGGCGGCTACAGCCTGACCGCGCGCGGCGAACAGCGCATCCGCAAGGAATCGCTGGCGCTGGTGTTTCGCAACTTGGCAAAGGGCGGCGTCGGGCAGCACCGCGTGCCGCACACCGGCGATGGCGGCGAGCGCACCACGGAGACGCGCGGCTACCGCGCCGGAGATCCGATCACGCAGATCGACGCGCTGGGAACCATCGGAAACGCCGTCAAGCGCGGCGGGCTCGACGACATCACCCTCCAGGAACAGGACTTCGAGGTGTACGAGAGCGAGCACCTGTCGTCGTGCGCCACCGTGCTGCTGATCGACATCAGCCACAGCATGATCCTGTACGGCGAGGACCGGATCACCCCGGCCAAGCAGGTGGCGCTGGCGCTGGCGGAACTGATCATGACGCAGTATCCGCGCGACAGCCTGCACGTCGCCTGCTTCGGCGACGACGCCCGGCTGATCGACGTCGGCAGCATCCCCTACCTGCAGGTGGGACCGTACCATACCAATACCAAGGCGGGGCTGCAGCTCGCGCAGTCGGTGCTGCGCTCCGAGCGTCACGCCAACAAGCAGGTCTTCATGATCACCGACGGCAAGCCGTCGGCGATCTTCGAAGACGGACGCATCTACAAGAACTCCTTCGGGCTCGATCCCAGGATCGTCAACCAGACCCTGGACGAGGCGGCCGAGTGCAAACGCTACGGCATCGTCATCACCACCTTCATGGTGACCGAGGACCCGTACCTGGTGGAGTTCGTGGAGAAGCTGTCGCAGATCAATCGCGGGCGCGCCTACTACGCCGCGCCCGGTGAACTGGGCGAGTATATCTTCGCCGACTACGTGCGGAATCGCCGCCGCGGCGTGCGGTGATCCGGCGTGTAGTAAACAGAGCGCAGGAGGCAACGATGGGAGTTCGCACGGCACAGGCGGAATGGCAGGGCGATCTGAAGGGCGGCAGCGGCACGATGTCGATCGGCGGCCGGTTCGCGGGCCCGTTCACGTTCAGCTCACGGTTCGAGGAGGGCGCGGGCAGCAACCCGGAGGAGCTGTTGGCGGCGGCCCACGCCGGCTGCTACTCCATGGCGCTGTCCCACGGTCTGGCCGAGGCGGGCCACACCCCGACCCGCGTCAGCACCACGGCGGACGTCTCGCTGGAGATGGCCGACGGGCGCCCGACCATCACGACCATCGCGCTGGTGTGCGACGCCGAGGTGCCGGGCATCGACGACGCGGAGTTCCAGAAGATCGCCGAGGCGACCAAGAGCGGCTGCCCGGTCTCCCGCGCGCTGGCGGGCCCGGAGATCACTCTGCGGGCGACGCTCCGCTAGGTCGAGGCGCGTCACCCGGGGCCGGCAGGGTGTCGCGTTCGACGGAGAGTGACGAAACAGACCCCTGTTTTGTCAATATCTGTGCTATTGTCGGCCCTTCATAGATCACATGGAGCGGTTCGTCGAAGGTCCCTTGCGCCGTTGGCTCACGCGGCGGCGGCGAAAACCGCTGGTCCTCCGCGGGGCTCGGCAGGTCGGCAAGACCGCTATCGCCGTGACCGCCTGCCGGCCGGATCAGCCCGGCGTCGAGTTGAGTCCCGCGATCCCCGCCGCTGGAGCGGCTCGGCGTACCGCGTTGCGGATCGCTTCACTCACGCAGTCGACGGCCAGCGCCGCGACCAGATCGAACGGCGCCGCGCGGCGGCAGGCCGCCAATGCGTAGGCGGTATCGCCGTCGTACGTGGTATGGGCCGGCGCCACGGCGCGGGCGATGCCGTCGTGGGCCCGCTGGGCCAGGCGCCCGGCCTCCGGCTTGCTCATGGCCGCGTCGGTGAGCACCGCCGCCAGGGTGGTGTTGGTGCCGCATACGGGAAACGGAGCTGGCCGCGGCAGCCAGCGCTCCGGCGTCCGGTCGGCACGCCAGCCGCCCTCGTCGCGCGCGCCGGCCAGCGTGCGGCCGTCCGCTTCGAGCACGTCGCCGACCGCGTTCACCACCGCAAGGGCGGCGACCCGGGCGCCGGTGGCGTCGCGCTCGGCGTAGCCGACGCCCCCCTTCATCATCGACGCGCCGCCGCCCCATTTGCCGACCGTGGCGCCGGCTCCGGCGCCGGCGTTCCCCTGCGCGGCCGGCGGCACCGGCAGCGGCCGCGCGCGCCGGCACGCCGCGTAGCCCAGCGCCGCGTCCGGGTGGACGGCGCCGCCGGACAGCGACAGATCGTAAATCACGCTGGCGGCGACGATCGGGATCGGCTTGACCGGCGTCGGATGGCCGACTCCGCGCTCGGCCAGAAAGCGCATCACGCCGTCGGCGGCGGCCAGCCCGAAGGCGCTGCCGCCGGTGAACAGCAGCGCGTCCAGGCGGGCGATCGGCTTGTCGGCCGCCAGCAGAGCCGTTTCCCGCGAGCCCGGGGCCGGGCCGCGCACGTCCACGCCGGCTACCGTCCCCTCCGGGCAGAGGATGACGGTGCAGCCGGTCGGCGCGGCCACGTGCCGCGCGTGGCCCACCAGAAATCCGTGTCCTGGATCCGCGCGGCCCGCTCGCCCCTCCGCATCGCCCATGCCCCTACTGTGCATCGGAACCAGTGGAGGGCCGCCGCCAGCGGATCGGCCGTGGTGTCGAGCGAAGGACGGATAATTGACAGCTCACGACTATCCGGTAGGCTGACGAAAGATGTCGGCAGATACGGACGATCTCCAGATACTCACGCTTGCCGAGGCGGCACGACTCGTGCGGGTGAGCGAGAAAACCCTCGGAGAGATGGCACGGGCACAGAGTATACCGGCGCAGAAGGTCGGTCGCGAATGGCGCTTCTGACGGGCGGGCTGCGTGATACCGCGTTCTCAGAAAACCATGCACGCGCGTTGCACCGGTGGGTTCCATGGATCGCGGGCTTCTCAGGGTCATTCGTCGAAGGCATACTGGACGCGGCGCGCCGTGGTCGCCGCCGGCTGCGAGTCCTCGATCCGTTCGCCGGGGTCGGCACCACTCTGATCGAAGCGCTGAAGCATGGCGACGATGCGGTCGGCTACGAAATCAATCCCTATGCCGCGCTCGCCTGCCGCACGAAGGCTCGCGCAGCTCATTACGATGTCGCCGCCTTGGAGACCGAAATCGCCCGGTTCGAAGACTATGGCGAGGAGGAATCCTGGTTGAACGGCCGGCCCGCGTCGAAGCGACCCGATGGATTCCGTAGTCGCGTACCATTCTTCAGCCCGGCCGTCGAACGCCAAGTGCTTGCGTGCATGGACTTCATCGGGCGACAGACCGTCGACTGGGTCAAGGATCTGTTTCGGGTAGCGTTCGGTCGGTGATGGTGACCTTCTCCAACTACTCGTACGAACCGAGCCTCGGTACGCGATCCGGCGCCGGCAAGCCGGCTATCGATCACGCCGACGTATTCGGCATCGTCCGTCGCAAGCTCCTGTACATGCTCGAGGATATCGTAATCTTCCAGGAATGGATGAGCGAACACGAGCCCACGCCGGCGGCAACCGTGCACCCACTTTCGTATTTCGACCATGCTCATCTGATCGAATCCGGTAGTATAGATGCGCTCATTACCTCGCCTCCGTATCTGAACAACTACCACTACGTCAGGAATACCCGGCCGCACCTGTTCTGGCTCGATATGGCCAGTGCACCTGTCGACCTGAAAGCGATCGAGCAGCGCAACTTCGGTCGATACTGGCAGACCGTACGAGCGGGGCCGGAGATCGCTCTACAGCCCCCGCTGCCTCACTTGGCGGCGAAGCTGGAGGAGCTGCGATCCCGGAATCCGGAAAGGGCGCTTACGGCGGCTTCGGGTGGGCCAATTACGCTGCCGCCTACTTTAATGACTGCCAGCGGTTTTGCTCGCTGACGCTGCCACGCATGCGTCCGGGCGGCGTCGTGATCGTCGTCATAGGCAACAACATCCTGCAGGGGATCGAGTTTCAAACCGACCGGCTGTTCGCGGAAATCGCGGAGATGGAGGGATTCGAGATCGCCGGCCTGTACGAGGTACGCAGCAAGCGAACTGGAAACAGTATCGTCAATTCCTCCGTGCGAGTGGGTACGGTCAACAAACGCACGCGTCTGTATGAAACCGCCGTCGAACTGCGGGCGCCGTGAGGGTCAGTCCGCGTAGCGCTGGCGCAGGAGCGGCGCAAGGCGCAGGATCCACTGCGCCCCGCTCGATCTCATCGAGCCATTCGTCGATCTCGACGGCCAACTCCTCGGCCGCCGGCGGCACCAGGCCCACGTCGCAGGTCGGCCCCAACTCACGCTGCGCCTTCTTCCGGTAGGTGCTGAGCATGCGGTCGCGATACGCGCCACCTCGAAGAAATCCTCCGACAGCAGCACCACCACCGGCACCTTGAGCGCGCCGTTGATGCGCAGCTCCTCGGCCAGCGCGTCGCCGGTGCGCTCGACGAAGCGCAGATCGACGCCGGGCGCGGCGCCGGCGATGGCGTCCAGGATCGGCCCCTGCCGCACGCAGTCCCCGCACCAGATGCCGCTCAGGCAGAGCACCGGCATGGTGCGCACGAACGTGGCGGCGCGCTGCCGCTGCTCGCCGCCGAGCGCGATCCGTTCCGCCATCGCCTCCCACTTCGAGCGGTGCTTCTCCCGGCCCGCCGGCAAGGTACGGACCGATCGGCTTCGCCGTCTCGAACTGCGATCGCCAGAACCTCCTGGCGGGTGTCGCTATAGGCCATCTTCATCCTCCGTGGCGGTATCTTCCGTGCCAGTATCTTCCGTGACGGTAATCTGCAGGCCGACCTGCGCCATCTGCTCGTTATCGACCGGTGCCGGCGATCCGTCCATCAACGACGCCATCGCCGTGTTCTTGGGAAAGGCGATCACCTCGCGGATGGTCGGTTGGCCGGCCATCAGCATCACCAGCCGGTCGAGCCCGAAGGCGACCCCGCCGTGCCGGCGGCGGCCCGTAGCGGAATGCGTCGAGCATGAAGCCGAACCGCCGGCGCGCTTCCTCGGGACCGATCCCGATCATGGAGAATACCGTTCCTGCAATGCGCGGTCGTGTATCCGGATCGAGCCCGAGCCGAGCTCCACGCCGTCGAGCACCAGGTCGTACACGTGGCCGCGGACCGCCGCCGGGTCGGTTCCAGGCGAGCCAGGTCCGCTTCCCGAGGCATCGAGAACGGGTGATGGCTCGGGTCCCAGCGCTGTTCGTCCTCGTTCCATTCGAACAGCGGGGGAAATCGGTGATCCAGCAGAAGCGGTGGCCGTCGAGCTGCCGGTCCGCGCCCAGAGCGGTGCGCACCGCGCCCAGGGCCCGCGCAGGCGGTCCGCCGGCCGTCGGCCACGAACAGGGCCACGTCGCCGGGAGCCGCGCCCAGCGCGTCGATCGCCTGCGGCGCCACCGAGCTCAGAAAGCGGGCGATGCCGCCGTCCAGGCCACCGGCGGTGACGCGCGTCCACGCCAGTCCCTTGGCGCCTTGCGCGGTGGCGTGCCGCTCCAGCGCGTCGATGCGGGCGCGCGACAAACCGGCGCCGGACACGGCCAGCGCCTTGACCACGCCGCCGTCCGCCAGCGCGGATCGGAACACCTTGAAGTCGCTCC
>CATQHW010000004.1 GCA_958296075.1 uncultured Spirochaetia bacterium
GGCCGGCGGCCGCCGGGAAGATCACCGATGACGATCGCCGCCAGATCGGGAGCGGCGTCCAGCAGCCGCTCGTAGGTCGCCGTGCCGACGATCGCCAGCGACGCTCCGGCGATGCGGAGGCGGACCGCCACCTGCGGGGCAGCGAAGCTGTCGGCGATCGAGACCGCCGCGCAGCCGGCCAGGATCACGCCCAGGTAGGCGGCCACGGCCTCCACCGTCATGGGCAGGTAGAGCGCCACGCGCGCCCCCGGCCGCAGCCCGCGCGCCTGGCAGTGGCCGGCCACGGCGCGCGCCAGCCGCGCCAGCTCGGCGCCGCTCACCGCGACGAGCGGCCCGTCGTCGCGGGCACGGTAGACGACGGCCGGCCGGTCGCCGGCTCCGCCGCGCAGGCAGTGCTCGGCGATGTTCAGCCGCGCCTCGGGAAACCAGCGCCCGTCGCGCCGCGGCGGCCCCGGACTCCCCCGGAAGTCGATGCCGAGCCGATCGCACATGAGCTGCCAGAAGGCGGGGCGATGCTCGACCGACCAGCGGTGCAGCGCCGCTACGTCGCCGACGCCCACGGCGCGCGCCAGCCGCCGCACGTTGCTGGCGCCTGCCGAATCCATCGCCGGCAACCACGCCGGCGCCGGCGGCAGCCGCGCGTCGCGGCCGGCATACGCCGCCGCGAAGCAGAGCCGGTGCACCGCGAAGGGAATGCGGGTGAACGGTAGCGGCTCGCGCAGCGCCTCGCGGACCATCCGCTGCCAGCGCCGCTCGCCGGTCGGCTCGGTCAGGCAGCGATCGATCCGGTCCGCCAGCGCGGCCGCGCCGGCCGCTCCGAGCGGCGCCAGCGCCGGCAGAACCGAGGCCCGCAGCCCCGTGTGCGCCTCCATTCTCAGACTCCGGTCGAGTCTGTCCGACCGCCGATCGCGCGGCAAGCGGCACCTGCTCCCGGCCGGTTGCCTGTCGTCCCGCGCGGCGGTACCCTGTCCGGCGCATGGCACGAGGGCGAGCCGTGACGCCGGCCGGCCGGACCATGGTGCAGCGCCTCAGCCCCGACGGGGCGTTGGCTGCCGACTGTCAGGACGATCCCGGCATGACCGACCAGCAGCTTCTGTACGCGTTCGGCGTGATGATCCAGTCGCGCGCCATCGACGAATGGGCGGTCAGCCTGACGCGGCAGGGCCGGCTGCTGCCCTACCCGCCCGCCGTCGGCCAGGAGGCCAACAGCGTCGGCGGCGCCATGGCGCTGCGCGAAGATGACTGGATCGTGCACGCGTACCGCGAGCTGGGCGCGTTGCTGGTGCGCGGCCTGCCGATCGCCACGCATTTCCAGTATTGGTACGGCGTGGAGGACGGCAGCCGGCTCGACGTCGAGCGCTACCATCTGGCGCCGGTGTCGATCCCGATCGGTTCGCAGCTCCCGCACTCGGTCGGGCTGGCCTTCGCAGAGCGTCACCTGGGACGCGACCGCGTGGTGCTCTGCTACTGCGGGGACGGCGCCACCTCGCAGGGGGACTTTCACGAGTCGCTCACCTTCGCCGGAGTCTGGAAGACTCCCACGGTGTTCTACGTCCAGAACAACCAGTACGCGCTGTCGACGCCGCGGGACGCCCAGTGCGCGGCGCCGTCGCTGGCGGCCAAGGCCGACGGCTACGGCTTTTCCGGGGTGCAGGTCGACGGCAACGACGTCACCGCCGTCCATCAGGTAGTGCGCGAAGCGGTGCGCCGGGCGCGGGCGGGCGACGGGCCGACCCTGATCGAAGGCATCACCTATCGGGTGGGGGCGCACACGACCACCGACGACCCGACCCGCTACCGCACCCGCGAGGAGGAACGCGCGTGGGAGCGGCACGATCCGATCAGGCGGCTGCAGCGGCTGCTGATCGACCGGGGGCTGCTCACGGAGGCGGACACCCGGTCGCTGGTGGCCGAAGCGCGAACCAGGGCGCGGCAGGCGTTCGAAGAGGTGGAGTCGGCGACCGACCCGGAGCTGGAGGCGGGCTTCCGCCACACCTTCGCGGAGATGCCGCCGCTGCTTCGGGAGCAGCTCGCGCGGCTGCGCGAGCTGCGCGGCGATCGGCCGCGGGACGACCGCTGACGATGACGGCGGTGAAGCCGGTCAATCTGGTCGCCTCCATCAACGACGGGCTGCGCACGGAGATGCGGCTCGACGAACGGGTGATCGCCTTCGGGGAGGACATCGGCGTCAACGGCGGCGTGTTCCGCGCGACCACGGGACTGCAGCAGGAGTTCGGTCCGTCGCGGTGCTTCGACACGCCCCTGGCCGAGAGCGCCGCGGTCGGCGGCGCGCTCGGCATGGCGGTGGCGGGCCTGCGGCCGGTGGTGGAGATCCAGTTCAGCGGGTTCATCTGGACGGCGTTCAACCAGATCGTCAACCACGTGGCGCGGATACGGACCCGCACGCAGGGCGCGTTCACGGCTCCGCTGGTGATCCGCATGCCGTACGGCGGCGGCGTCCGCGCGCTGGAGCACCACAGCGAGAGCATGGAGGCGATCCTCGCGCACGTGCCCGGCATCAAGGTGGTGATCCCGTCCACGCCGCATGACGCCAAGGGGCTGCTGATCGCCGCGATCCGCGACCCCGATCCGGTCATCTTCATGGAGCCCAAACGCGTCTATCAGGCGCCGCGGCAGCAGATCCCCGAAGGCGACTTCGTCATCCCGCTGGGCACCGCGCGGGTGGCGGTGCCGGGCAGCGACCTGACCATCGTCTCCTACGGCGCGCAGATGAAGGAGGCGATCGCCGCCGCGCGCCGGCTCCAGGACGAGGCGTCGGTGGAGGTGATCGACCTCCGTACGATCTACCCGCCCGACCTGACCGCGGTGGTCGAGTCGGTGCGCCGGACCGGGCGCCTGCTGGTCGTGCACGAGGGGCCGCGCTCGTACGGCGTCGGCGCGGAGCTGACCGCAGCCGTGGCCGAGCAGGCGTTCCTGCACCTGGAGGCGCCGCCCGCGCGCCTGACCGGCAGCGACATCGTCGTGCCGTTGCCGCGGCACGAGCGCCATTACCTGATCGACGTCGCCGACGTCGTCGGCGCGGCCCGGCGGTTGCTGAGCTATTGAGGCGTTGGGCTATTGAGACCGTGGGCTACTGAGGCGGTGGACAACGATGTATGAGTTCAGGTTCCCGGACATCGGCGAGGGATTGCACGAAGGGAAGATCCTGGAGCTGAAGCTGCGGCCCGGCGATGCGGTCGAAGAGGGCGATATCCTCGCCATCGTCGAGACCGACAAAGTGGTGGCGGAGATACCATCGCCCAAGACCGGGGTGCTGCGCCGCTTCGGATCGGCGGCCGGTCAGGTCATCAAGGTCGGCGATCCGTTTGCGTACATCGAGGTGGAAGGCGAAGAGGAACGCGAACCGGACGTCGAGCCGGGCGAGACCGGCGATCGCGCCGGGAGCGACCGGATGCAGCCGGATGACGGCGCTACCGTCGTCGGCCGGCTCGACGCCGGCGACGATCTGCTCCCCCCCAGCGACGAGCGGACCGCGCCGGGCGGGAACGACGACCGGCCGTCGCAACCGCAGCGCGAGCCCCTGACCGATCCGGCCGCCGCGTCCGGGCCGGTGCCGGCGACTCCGGCCGCGCGCCGTCTGGCGCGCGACCTGAACGTCGACCTCCGCTCGGTGCAGGGCACCGGCGAGGGCGGCCGCATCCGCAAGGAGGACATCTACAAGGCCGCCGGCGTGCAGACCGCCGTGCCGGTGGCCGCGCCGCCGGCGCACGGTCCTCCGTCCGGCAGCGCGTTCGGCTTCCCGCTGATCGACGACCCGCTCGCCAGACCGGTGGACCTGCCGGCCGGGCAGCGGGTGGAACTGACCATCCTGCGCAAGACCATCGCGCGCAACATGGAGCTGAGCCGCCGGATACCGACCGCCATCGTCCACGATCTGGGCGAGGTCGACGAGCTGGTGGAGCTGCGCGCCAAGGCCAACCGCAACCGCGCCGCCCACATCAGCTACCAGCCGTTCTTCATGAAGGCGCTGGCGACCGCGCTGCGCGACGTGCCGGTCCTGAACGCTACCTACGACGCGGTCTCCCAGGAGGTGACCGCGTATCGCGAGGTCAATATCGGCTTCGCCGTCAACACCGAAGCGGGCGTGCTGCTGCCGGTGATCCGCAACGTCGACTCCAGCACGATCCTGGCGATCGATCAGCAGATGAAGCAGCTCGTGGCCGCGGCCCGCAGCCGCTCGCTGTCCGCCGACGACCTGCGCGGCGGCACCTTCGCGCTGACCAACTTCGGGCCGTTCGGCGGTCTGTGGGCGGCGCCGATGATCTACCCGCCGCAGGTGGCGATCCTGGGCATGGGCCGTATCCACCAGGCGCCGCGCGTGATCGCAGGCGGGACGATCGCGGCTCGCGTGGTGCTCCCCGTGTCGCTGGCGTTCGATCATCGCGTGGTCGACGGCGTCCCGGCCGCCACCTTCGTGTCACGGTTCCTGGAGCTCTTGTGCTCGCCGCAGGAGTTGCTGGTATCGATGTAAAATCGGTGCGGGTGACCGCTCCGACGTCTCCGCCGGCGCCGCGCTCGACCAGCCCGTGGGGGGCGCCGATCCACCGCCTGCGCACGACCACCTCGACCATGGACGAGGCGGCCCGGCTCATCGCCGCGTCGCCCCCGCACGGGACTGCGGTCACCGCCGACCGCCAGACCGCCGGGCGCGGCCGCGCGCCGGGCAGCCGCTGGCGGTCGGCGGCCGGCGCCAACCTGCTGCTGACGCTCATGCTGCGCCGCGCCGAGACCGCGGCGGCGCCGGCCACCGTGCCGCTGCGCGCCGGCTGCGCGCTGGCGGAGGTCGCTGCGGCGCTGGGGTTGGCGCCGTCGATCAAGTGGCCCAACGATCTGCTGGTCGGCGGCCGCAAGCTGGCCGGCGTGCTCTGCACCGTCACCGGCGGCTGGCTGCTGGTGGGGGTCGGCGTGAACTGCAACCAGCGGTCGTTCCCGCCGGACGCCGGAGAGGCGACCTCGCTCGCCCTGTGCCTGCGGCGCAGCGTCGATCGCGTCCGGGTGGAGCGGGAAGTGCTGGAGGCGATGCACCGGCTGCTCCAGGCCGGCGACTGGCTCGCCCGATTGCGCGGGCGGCTGGCCGGGATCGGCCGGGGGGCGCGGGTGGAGCAGGGGAGCCGCGCCGTCGCCGGCGTGCTGCTCGGGGTCGACCGCGACGGCGCGCTGCGGCTGCGCACCGGCGACGGCGCCGTCGCGCGCGTGCTGAGCGGCCGCCTGACGCTCGGGCCGGCGCGGCGCCGGCCCGCCGCAGAAAATTTCGCCGCGGATGTTGGCGGCGGCGGCAAGAATCGCTATCTTGGTGCTACTAACATCCCAATTACATAACTCTGGAAAGGGTGATCCATGGCTAAGCAACTGCAGTTCGACGAATCGGCGCGTAAGGAGCTTCTGGCAGGTGTGACGAAGCTCTCCAACGCCGTCAAGGTGACGTTGGGCCCCAAGGGCCGCAATGTCGTGCTGGACAAGAAGTTCGGCGCTCCGACCATGACCAATGACGGGGTCACGATCGCCAAGGAGATCGAGCTTGAGGACCCGTTCGAGAACATGGGCGCGCAGCTTCTCAAGGAAGCGGCGACCAAGACCGACGACGTAGCCGGCGACGGCACCACCACGGCGACGGTCCTGGCCTACTCGATGATCAAGGAAGGGCTCAAGTCGGTCGCGGCGGGCATCAACCCGATGGACATCAAGCGCGGCATCGCCGTGGCGGTCGACTTGGCGGTGGACCACATCAAGGGCGTCGCCAAGGACATCAATGAGAAGGAAGAGATCTCGCAGGTCGCCGCCATCTCCGCCAACAACGATCCGGCGGTCGGCGATCTGATCGCCAACGCGATGGAGAAGGTCGGCAAGGACGGCGTCATCACGGTCGAGGAATCGAAGTCGATGGAGACCAACCTCGAAGTGGTGGAGGGCATGCAGTTCGACCGCGGCTTCCTGTCGCCGTACTTCGTCACCAACCGCGACACCCAGACGGCCGTGCTGGAAAACCCGTACGTGCTGATCCACGACAAGAAGATCTCCAGCATGAAGGACCTGCTCCCGCTGCTGGAGAAGCTGGCGCAGTCCGGCAAGCCGCTGCTGCTGATCGCGGAGGACGTCGAAGGCGAGGCGCTGGCCACGCTGGTGGTCAACAACCTGCGCGGCACGCTCAACGCCTGTGCGGTGAAGGCGCCCGGCTTTGGCGACCGGCGCAAGGCGATGCTCGAAGACATCGCCATCCTCGCCGGCGGGCAGGTGGTGGCCGAGGAGCTCGGCCTGAAGCTGGAGAATACGGAGCTCGAACAGCTCGGCACTGCCAAGAGCGTCAAGGTGGAGAAAGAGAACACCACGATCATCGAGGGCGGCGGCAAGCAGCAGGACATCACCGACCGCATCGCGCAGATCAAGGCGCAGATCGAAGAGACCACCTCCGATTACGACCGGGAGAAGCTGCAGGAGCGCTTGGCCAAGCTGGCCGGCGGCGTCGCCGTGGTCAACGTCGGCGCGGCCACGGAGGTCGAGCTGAAGGAGAAGAAGCACCGGGTCGAGGACGGCCTGTCGGCGACCCGCGCCGCCATCGAGGAAGGCGTGATTCCGGGCGGCGGTTCCATCCTGGTGCAGGCGGCCGGCAAGCTGGGCGAGCGGGACCTGGACGACCTCAACGAAGCGCAGCGCGTCGGCTTCAAGTTGGTGCAGCGCGCGCTGGAGGAGCCGATCCGCCAGATCGCCGTGAACGCCGGTCTGGACGGCTCGATCGTGGTCGATCGCGCCAAGAAGGAAGAGCACGGCACCGGCTTCGACGCGCAGAGCATGGAATGGCGGGACATGTCGAGCGCCGGCATCATCGATCCGGCCAAGGTCACCCGGTCGGCGCTCACCAACGCCGCGTCGATCGCGGGCCTGCTGCTCACCACCGAATGCACCATCACCGATCTGCCGGAGAAGAAGGAGGCCGCAGCCGGCCCTCCGGGCGGTCCGGGCGGTGACATGGGCGGCATGGGCTACTGATCGCCCTGCCGATCCCGCCGTGCACGCCAGCGGGTCACGCCAGACCTCACGTCCGCGCCGCGCGGGCGTGGGGTCTGTTTCGTCCGACCCATGAAGATACCGTTCCGGCGCCGGCCGCGCGGATTCTCGCGCGCCGACTTCATGTTCACCATCGGCTACCGTGGCAGCGTCGCCATGGTCGACCGCACCGCCCGGCGGCGCTGCGCCCGGCTGTCATGCCGCCAACTGCTGGAGCGGGGCCTCTACAAGGCGGCGCTGTGCGCCGCCGAGTACGACGGGGACGACCAGGCGCAGCAGGCGGTGCTGGCGTCCTACAACGCGGAGGCGGTCGTGCCGCTAGCGGGCGTGGACGAGCTTCGCGTCCGTTTCGGCGTGTTCGGCGTGCCGGACACCGTGACCGGCGTCGAGCGGGTGTGATGTGCCCGGGTATGGCCGGCCGGAGCCAGCGCGCCGCCGCCGTTGTGCCGGAGCGCTCCTCGTGATAGCGTCGGGCCGCCGGCCAGCCGGCGTCCGGCGGCTCGCTCGCGCCGCCGGCCGGAAACCAAGGGAAATCGAGGAACCGCTGCAATGCAACCCAACGACCCGATAATAGGGCTGATTCTGCCGTTCGCGGCCATCTTCCTGATCTTCTATTTCCTGGTGCTCCGCCCGCAGAGCAAGAAGCGCAAGGAGACCAAGCTGTACCTGGACGGTCTCAAGAAGGGCGACAAGGTGGTTACCATCGGTGGAGTGCACGGGGTGATCACCGCCATCCGCGAAGACGCCGGTACGCTCACGCTGAAGGTGGATGACGACACCAAGATCGAATTGGACAAGGCTGCCGTCCGATCGCCGGACAGTGCCGATGCGAAATCGCTGGGCAGTGCCGATTCGAAGCCGGGCAGTGCCAATTCGAAGTAGCGCCCGCCGGACCGCTGCCGGCGCGCCCCGATCCGCCATGCTGAACCGCAATCGGTACCCTGGGTCGTGCGTAACGGGCCGATCCTGTGAGCTATGAGTAAGCGCCTCCGGCTCGGCATCATCCTGGCGTTTCTGGGAATCGCCGTGGCGTTCCTGATGCCTACCATCAGCTGGCACCTGCTGCTGCCGGAAGCGGAGCGGCGGATCGCCACCTCGTCGCGCGATCAGATCCGCATCGTGTCGCAGCAGCGGGCCGGCGCCGATCTGCGGCGGCTGCTGGCGCTGGTGGAAGGCGATCCCGACTCGTCGATTCCGGAGGACCTGCGCTTTCTGCGTGCCCCGGCGCGGGACCGATACCGGTTCGAGCAGCGGCCGGTACCGTCGCCGTGGACCGTGCAGGCGCTGCTCGACGGCTTCGGCAGCGAAGCGACGCTGCTGGGCGAACTGGAAGCCGACCATCGCCAACGGCTCCTCGACCTCAAGGAGCTGACTACCCGCAGCCTGCAGCTCGGGCTCGACCTGCAGGGCGGCATGTACGTGCTGATCGAGCCCGATTTCGACGCGTTGGCGGCGGAGATCGGAACGCTCACCGACGCCGACCGGCAAGACGCGATCGACCGCTCGCTCGAGATACTCAACAACCGCGTCGACCAGTTCGGATTGACCGAGCCGTCGATCAACCGGCAGGGCGATGACCGGATCGTGGTCGAGCTGCCGGGCGCGCCCGACCCGGAACGGATGCGCAACTTCATCGTCGGCAAGGGGCGGTTGGGCTTCCATCTGGTCGACTCGGAGGGCCAGCAGGCATTCGACGACTACCAGCGCGCCAACCCGGGCAACTTCCTCGCCGCCGGCGGCGGTCTCCGCGATCCGAACGTGCTGCCGGCGGGCACCGTGCTGCGCGGCGTCTATGAGAAGGACACCTACGGGGTCGACCAGCTCCTCGGCTACGCGGTCATCGAGGCGGAAGAGGGTCTGTCCGGGGCCTACATCAACGACTCGCGGGTCGACCGCGACCCCCTCACGGGCCGGCCGGAGGTGCTGTTCTTCCTGAGCCCGGAAGGGGGCGAGATCTTCTTCAAGCTCACCCAGGAGAACGTCGGCGAGATCCTGGCGGTGGTGCTCGACGACCGCGTCAAGGCGCGCGCCCAGATCTCGCAGGCGATCCGCAATCAGGTGCGGGTCACCGGCTTCACGCAGAGCGAGGCGGAGGATCTGGCGCTGGTGCTCCGTACCGGCTCGCTGCCGGTGCCGCTGGAGATCGTCAGCCAGCAGCAGATCGGCGCGGGCCTGGGCGAAGACTCGATCCGCGCCAGTCTGCGCGCCGTGGCGGTGGGAGCGATGCTGGTGTTCCTGTTCATGGCGGCGTACTACCGCGGCGCCGGGCTGATCGCCGACCTGGTGCTGGCGCTCAACCTGTTCTTCGTCGTATCGATCCTGTCGGTGTTGGGCTTTACGCTGACGCTGCCGAGCATCGCCGGTGTGATTCTGACGGTCGGCATGGCGGTGGATGCCAACGTGATCATCTTCGAACGCATCAAGGAGGAGTTGCGCGCCGGCAAGTCGGCCGCCGCCGCCGTGCGCACCGGATTCGCCAAGGCGTTCCGCGCGGTGCTGGACGCCAACATCACCACGTTCATCGCCGCGGTGGTGTTGTCGCAGATCGGCAGCGGTCCGATCCAGGGCTTTGCGGTGACCCTTTCCGTGGGCATCCTGGCATCGATGTTCACCGCGCTGGTGGTAGCGCGGCTGATCTTCGACTTCCTGATCGAGGTGCTGCGCGTGGAGCGCCTGAGCCTGGCTTGGGTCGGCGGGCAGCGGAGGCCGGCGTAGTGCGCGCGACGATAGAGTTCACCCGCTACCGGCTGCCGATGCTGATACTGTCGCTGGCGGTCATCGCGACCGGACTGGTCATGACCATACAGCGCGGCGGGTTCAATCTTTCCGTCGACTTGGCCGGCGGTCTGTCGCAGCAGATTCAGATCGCCCGGCCGGCGCTGGTCGTGGAGCTGCGGGAAGGGACGGAGATGGAGGTCGCGGTGCAGCAGACCGCCGACCGGATCGTCCTCCGCGCTACCGAGGTACTAGGCCAGACCGCGCTCCGCTTCGCGGATTACCCGTCGCTCGGAGCGATGGCCGAAGCGATCGAGGAGGTGCCGGGCGTGGTCGCAGCGACTGCCCTGGAGCCGGCGTTGGCGTCCGCCGAGCTCCTGGCCGAAAGCCCGCAGCCGCGCGACGGCCGCCTGGTCCTGCATGCCGGCGCGGCCGGCGGCGAGCCGCTGTCGATCGACGCGGTGCGCGCTGCGCTCGGATCCCTGGACAAGGTCAGCATCCGCACCATCGGCGTACGTGCGGAGCAGCAGTTCGTGATCCGCGTCGAGGTGGCGGCGGACGACGACACGGAGATGCAGGCGGCGCAGCGACAGGTGCGCACGCTGCTCGCCGGCGAGTTCGGCGACGACAGCCTGATCGTCCGCTCCACCGACTTCGTCGGCCGGCGGTTCTCCCAGATCCTCAGCCAGCAGGCGGTCTGGCTGATCGTGGTCGCGCTGGTGCTCATCATGGTGTACGTCGGCTTCCGCTTTCGCCCGGAGTACTCGGTGGCGGCGCTGGTGGCGGTCGCCCACGACGTGCTGGTGCTGATCGGCGTACTCGGCACCTTCCGCATCGAGGTCTCCACCGCGACCATCGCCGCCCTGCTGACGATCGTCGGCTACTCCCTGAACGACACCATCGTCATCTTCGACCGCGTGCGCGAAAACGTGTCGCTCATGCGCGACGCCGACCTGCGCCGGGTGATCGACACCAGCATCACGCAGTCGCTGGCGCGGACGCTCATCACCTCCCTGACGACGCTGCTGGCGGTCGTCGCCATCTACGTGTTCGCCAGGGGCCCGATCCGTACGTTCGCGCTGGCCGTGATCATCGGCGTGATCGTGGGCACCTATTCGTCCATGTACATCGCCTCGCCGATCGTGCTGCTCCTGCAGCGCCGCAGGCGGCCGGCATCGGGCGACCGCCGCGCCGCCGCCCGAGCTCCGGTCGCACCGGCCGCCCCGAAGCCGGATGCGGGCGATTCGCGCCGGCCGGCCGCATCCGGCGCGGCCGGCGAGCCGAAACCGGCGCCGGCGCCGGCGCCGGCGGCGCCTCGCCCCGCCGGTCCGCGGGTGCAGCCGGTCAGCAAACGCCGCAACAAGAAGCGAAAGGGCGGTTAGTCAGGCGTCCCGGGACCGCGCCGGCCGGCGAAACGTACCGGCCAGCAGGGCGAGCTTTTCGACCGCGGACGCCGCCAGCACGCCGGCCAGCCCCAACTCCAGCAGCGTGAGCGGCAGCGGGGCGGTCCCCGAAGCGGGCAGGAACCGCGTCCCCAGCGCGGCCGCCAGTTCCACGGCCAGCAGCACCATGCCGGCCGCGATCGACGCCTTGCCCAGCCGCGTCGCCGACGGCAGCGGCCGCCCGGCGGCGGCGATCCAGAGCACCGCCGCCGCCTGCAGGGCCAGCCGCCCGACCAGGACCGCGAATATCCACGGCGTGCCGATCCGGTAGGCCAGCGACAGGATCGCCCCCGCTCCCAACAGCAGGTAGTCGGTGGAGGAGTCGAGGTACGAGCCGATGCGGGTCACCTGCCCCCGTCGCCGCGCGAGCGCGCCGTCCGCCAAGTCGGTCAGCAGCACCACCGACAGCAAGGCCAGCGCCGGCCACACCGGCGCGGTCCGGTCCGCCGCGGCGGTGATGAGCAGAACCACGGACGGGATCGAGGTGAGCCGCGCCAACGTCAACACGTTGGACGGGTTGACACGAGACAGGCGCGGCCCGCCGACGATCGCGAAGTCGCGCCGCCTGCTCAGCAGCAGGACGGCCAGCCCGCCGGCGACCGACGTGTGCAGCAGCGCGTAGCCGGCCGCGCCGGACGCCAGGCCGAGTCCGGCGGCGACCGCTACGATGGTGAGCTGCAGGAGCCACAGGCTCACGCAGGTGGCGGCGATGCTGACCGTGAGCCGGTCCCAGCCGCGGCGCGCCGCTATCGGTTCGACGTACCAGTACAGGGAAGCGATCGAGACCACGGCCGCAGCGCCGGCCAGCGGCAGCGCGACCACGCGGGCGTGGTCCGGCGCGGCCAACAGCAGCACCAGCGCCGCGATCGCCGCCACCGCTTGCAGCACGGTCTTGAGCTTGCCGACCGGCCGCGCCCCCGCGTCGACTCCCAGGCGCACCAGCGCCGGCCGGATGACGGCGTGCATCACCGCTTCGCGGGCCGCGATCAGGGCCGGCAGCCAGAGCGGCAGCACGTCTCTGGCGGCCAGTCCGGCAAAGATCGCCACGAACACCAGCGCGTCGGTGAAGGCGTCGGCCACCTTGCCGAACCGCGATTCGACGCCGAAGCGCCGCGCGATCGCGCCGTCCAGGTAGTCGGTCGCTACGGCGATGCCGGTCAGGACCAGCGCCGCGGCTCCGCCGCCGGCGGGTCCGACCAGGGCGAACAAGATCATCGGCGCCAGCAGCGCGCGGCTCAGGGTCAGGGCATTGGCGGTTGCGCGGGCGGGATTCATCGGCGGCGTCCTTTCGGATTATGATCGGACGGCGGTCCCACAGGCACCCCGATCTGCGGTATCATGGGAACAGCGAAGCCGGGCCTGTAGCTCAGGTGGTTAGAGCGCACGCCTGATAAGCGTGAGGTCGCTAGTTCGAGTCTAGCCAGGCCCAGAACGACCGGAACCGAGGCGGTGAACGATGCCATTCAGCAGTGTTGAAGGCCTACAAACTATCGAAGCTGCACATGAAGGACGAGCGTCGCGCCGGAGGAGCCGTCCTCTGATGGATGGCTGACCGTGGCCGGCGGCTGACCATGGCCGGCGACGGCCCGCGGGAAGCCGGCCGTATGGTTCAGCGCCAGTTGCAGAGCCGCGGCATCACCGATCGGCGCGTGATCGCGGCGATGAGCCAGGTCCCGCGCCACCGGTTTGCTGCGGCGGCCTCCCGCTCCGGCTGCTACGGGGATCACCCGGTGGCGATCGGCTTCCGGCAGACGATGTCGCAGCCGTTCATGGTGGGCCTGATGACCGAGCTGCTGTCACTCACCGGCGGCGAGCGCGTTCTGGAGGTGGGGACCGGCAGCGGCTATCAGACGGCCATCCTGGCCGAGCTGGCCGGTCACGTCTGGTCGATCGAGATCATCCCGGCGCTACAGGACCGGGCGAAGCGCGTGTTGGCGGACCTGGGATACGCCAACATCGACTTTCGCACCGGCGACGGCGCGCTGGGCTGGCGGGACGAGGCTCCCTTCGATCGGATCCTGGTCGCCGCCGCGTCGGCGGCGGTGCCGAGCCCACTGGTCGAGCAACTCGCCGACGGCGGAGTCATGCTGATCCCGATCGGCGCGGAGGACGGGTACCAGGTGATGACCACCATCCGGCGCTGCGGCGGCGCCACGCGGACCGTCCGCGGCGTCGACTGCCGGTTCGTGCCGCTGCGCACGCCATCGGCGGCGGCCGGCGCGGCGGGCGGGGAGCCGGGGTGAAGCGGGTCCCGGTCTTCCGCCCGACGGTCCGGCGCGGGGAGATGGACAGCGTGCTGGGCTGTCTGGTCGCGGACGAGATCGGACCGGGCGACCGCGCGCGCGAGCTTGCCGCGGCGGTGGCCGCCGTTCTCGGTATGGCCGGCGGTATCGCGTTGGCCGACTACCGTCTGGCGCTCGCCTGCGCGTTCGCCTCGCTGCGGCTGGGGCCCGGCGCAAGGGTGCTGTGCTCGGCGCTCGCACCGCAGGCGCATCGCGACGCCGTCGAGGCGGGCGGCCTGGTACCGCTGGTGGTCGACGTAAGCCCCGATTCCGGCGTGATCGACCTCGATTTGGCGGAGGAGGCGCGCGGCCAGGCGCAAGCCGCCCTGATCGACCACACCCTCGGGTTCGTCCCCGACCTGACGCGCGTGCGCTCGTGGGACCTGCCGGTGATCGAGGATGTCACCTGCTCGCTGGGCGGCTACGACGGCGAGGCGTCGCCGGGGCCGCGCGGCGATCTGGCGGTCCTGTCGTTGGGCCATGCCGGTCTATTGACCGCGGCGGCCGGCGCCCTGCTGTTGTGCAGGACGCGCGCCGTGCTGGCGGCGGCGCGGCGGGTCGCCGAGGACCGCGCTGAGCCGCTGGCGGACCTGAACGCCGCGCTGGCGCTGGCGCAGCTCAAGCGGTACGACGGCGACATGCAGACCCGGCGGAGCATCCGCGACGCCTACCAGGCAGCGATCACCCGCACCCGTCACCGCACGTTGAGCCTGCCGCACCGCGAGGAGGGCGGCGTGCAGGTGCCGTTCTCGTACCCGGTGGTCGTCGCCGACGGCGCGCGCGAGGTGCAGCGGTACGCCGCCCGCGCCCGGATCGAGACCCGCCCGGCCTACGAACGCTCGATCGCGGCGTGCGCGCTCCGCGCGGCCGGCGCCGCTCCCGCCAGGAGCGCTGCTCCCGCCCCTGCGGCGGCCATCGAGGACGCCCCCGCGGAGGTCATTGCGGGCGACGGCAACGACGGCGGTCGCTATCCCGCGGCCGATTCGCTGGCGCGCCGCTGCGTCCTGTTTCCGCTGTACCCGCTGCTCGGCGACGCGCGGGTCGGGGCCGTCGCCCGGATCCTGGCGACCCTGCCCTAGCGGTCTCCCGGTGGCGTAGGAGGTGGAGCGGTGGCCGGCGTCGTGAAGGTGGCCCGCGCGCTGCTGGTGCAAAAGCCGGGCAATCCGGACGCGGCGTTCGTCGACGACGTCGCCGGCTACCTGCGCGGCAGAGCGGTCGACGTGCGCCGGCTCGACGCCGACGCGCAGGCGCGCTGCGGCGAACCGCCCGACATCGCCCTGTCGCTGGGCGGCGACGGCACGCTGCTCAACTGCGCCCGGATCGTGGCGCAGCAGGAGACGCCGATCCTGCCGGTGAATCTGGGCACGCTCGGCTTCATCACCGAGGTCGCCAAGCCGGAGTGGAAGGAAGCGTTCGAGCGCTACCGCAGCGGGCGGTTGGCGGTGAGCCGCCGCGTGATGGTGGTCGCCGGCGTGATGCGCGGCGGCCGCGAGGTGGTGCGGCTGCCGGGGCTCAACGACGCCGTCATCTCGACCAGCGGCACGCCCAAGATCACGCGCCTGCAGGTGGCGCTGTCCGGCACGGCGGTCGGACGCTACCGCGCCGACGGAGTGATCCTGTCGACGCCGACCGGCTCCACCGCCTATTCCATGGCGGCCGGCGGCCCGATCCTGCACCCGGAGATGCAGGCGCTGGTCCTCAATCCGGTCTGCCCGTTCACGCTCTCCAATCGGCCGCTGGTGGTCCCGGCCGACGAGGTGGTGGAGATCACGGTGGAGGAGCCGCAGCGCACCGAGGTCGTCTTGACCGTTGACGGCCAGCGATCGGTGCCGCTGCAGCCCGGCGACCGGGTGGTGCTCAGGCGCTACGAGCACTCGGCGCTGATCATCCAGTCCGACCGGCGAAACTTCTACGAGGTGCTGCGGCACAAGCTGCACTGGGCGGGGGAGCCGGGTGCTTGAAGCGCTCCACATCCGCGGCTACGCCCTGATCGACGCCGTCGACCTGACCTTCGGTCCGGGCCTGACCGCGATCACCGGAGAGACCGGCTCCGGCAAGTCGATCATCATCGGCGCGCTGGGCGTCGCCCTGGGCGCGCGTATCACCGGCGAGGATATCCGTTCGGGCGCGGAACGTTGCGAGGTGACCGCGGTGTTCGATGCGCCGGAGGCCCCGGAGGTCGACCGGTGGCTGCGCGCGCGCTCGATCGAACTCGACGGGGAGCCGCTCCATCTGCGGCGCGTGGCTCGCCGGCGCGGTCGGGGAACCGCGTTCGTCCAATCGGTACCGGTTCCGCTGGCCGATTACACCGAGTTGGGGCGCGTGCTGCTGGCGATCCACGGGCAGCACCGGCACCAGGCGTTGCTGTCGGTGGCCGAACAGCGGCGGTTGCTGGACCGTTTCGCCGACATGGAAGAGCAGGTGGCCGCCATCGCCGCCGAGACGCGCAGCCTCACCGGGGTCGAGCAACGCCTGGATCGATTGCGGAGCGGCCTGGAGCGGGCCGCGCACGACCGCCAGCTCCTGGAGCATGCTGTGGCGGAGATCGACCGGGCGGGGCTCCGCGATGGCGAAGAGCAGGAGCTGGTCGACCGGCAGCGCTTACTGCGCAACGCGGAACGGATCGAGCGGCTGCTGGCCGCGGCCAGGGCCGCCACGGCGGAGGCGCAGGGGGGCGCCGGCGCCAATCTGCGCGCCGCGCTGCATGCGATCGGCGAGCTCGCCTCCATCGACGGCCGCTTCGACGCGCTCGCCCGGCAGGTGGAGACCGCGTTGTACGAGATCGAGGACATCGACGACGCGCTCGCCAGGGCGGCCGGCGACACCGTCGACCCGGCTGAGCTGCTTGCGGTCGAGGATCGACTATCAGCGGTCCGCGCCGTGACGCGCCGGTATGGGGGGACCGAGGCGGCGGCGTTGGCGCACGCCGGCGACTGCCGGCGCCGGCTCGACGGCCTGGAGTCGGCCGGTGAGGAGATCGCCGGCCATGCCGGGCGCGCGGCGGCGCTGGAGCGATCGCTTCGAGCGGCTGCCACGGCGCTCAGCGCCGCCCGCGCGCGCGCGGCGGCCGACTTGGCGCGATCGGTGCAGGGGGAACTGCGCCGGCTCGGGATGCCGCGGGCGCGGTTCGCCGTCGGCGTCACCCCGCGCCGGGAAGGGCGCGGGGCGGCGGGCGCGGACGCCGTGGAGTTCCTGTTCCAGGCGAACCCCGGCGAGGAGCTGGCGCCGCTCCGCTCGCTGGCCGCCGGCGGCGAACTATCGCGGGTGATGTTGGCGCTCAACGCGGTGCCGGCCCGCGCCGGCGCCGCGCCGACCGCGGTCTTCGACGAGATCGACGCCGGTGTCGGCGGACAGATCGGCGTGGCGATCGGCGAGCGCCTGCGCCGCATCGCCGAGCGGCAGCAGGTGCTGTGCATCACGCATCTGGCCACCGTGGCCGCGCGGGCTGACGCGCACCTCAAGGTGGAGAAGCGGACCTCGGGGGAGCGCAGCTCGGTGGCGGCGGCGCTGGTAGACGGCGCCGCCCGGGTCGACGAGGTTGCCCGCATGCTGGCCGGCGACCACGTCGACGCGGTCACGCAACGGCACGCGTCGCTGCTGTTGGAGACCGCGCGGCGGCCGTCCGGGTGAGCGGACCGCTACCGGCTTCTGCTGGCTCTACAGACTCTGCTCGCCGCCGCCGTCGGACTGCTCGTCCACCTCTGCGGTCGGTTCCTCCACCAGCGTGAAGGGGCGGATGCGGGAGCCCGAGTCGGCTGCGAACTCCTCGATCAGGGATACGGTTTGGAACGGGATCATCAGGTGCGACGCATCGCCGAAGGTGCGGCGGATCTCCTCCTCCGAGGGGTTGATGATCAGCTTCTCGTTCTCCTTGAAGACGATTCCCTTGATCGACACGAAGTAGGGATGGGTGAGGTCCAGGCTCTCCGCCACCAACTGCACCTCTTTGTTCCGCCACCTGAAGTGTACTCGATATAGGGTCACTGGCCTCTCTACGCCGCGGTTCATCAAAGGTAAGGGCGTCCCGCCCGCTCTGTCAAATCGGTGGCGGACACGACGGGGACCGGAGTAGCCAAACAATTGTTTACCATTGTGGATCGAGGATGTGCGCCGTTCGCCCTTCTGAGAGCCATTCGATATTGACAGCATGGTAACCAATCCCAACAATCGGTGGCTTGGTGGGAGTAATCGGGAGTCAATCCCATAGCGATCGGACTGCGGAGCCGCGCACGGCAGCGGTCGGCTTCATGCCGGAGATGACGGCGTGATCTCCGGCGAGTACCGCTACGCCCTCGACGAGAAGGCGCGGCTCATGATGCCGGCGCCGATCCGCAAGGCGATCGCGGGCAACCTGATCATCGCGACTCGCGGCATCGAGAAATGCCTCACGCTCTTTCCGCCCGACGCATGGCAGGAGTTCTCGGAGACGGTGGCCGCGAACTCGTCGCTGCTGAAGCCTGAGGACCGGGCGGTCCGGCGGCGGCTCCTGGCTCCTGCGCAGCCGGTGGAGATCGACCGGACCGGCCGGATCGTCGTGCCGTCCTCTCTGCGGACCTACGCGGGCTTGCACAAGGATTGCGTCGTCCTGGGAATCAACACCTACATGGAGGTCTGGGACGAGGAGACCTATCGCGTGTACGAGTCGGAGACCGAGGACCTCTACAAGGAGGCGGTCGACAACCTTGGCAACAGCATCAGGCTCTGATGGCGGCCATGGCGAAGCGATCCACGTTCCGGTGCTGCTGCAGGCGGTGGTCGACCGGCTTCGGCCGCCGCACCCGCACGGCACGTTCGTCGACGTCACCCTGGGCGAAGCCGGCCACGCCGCGGCGATGCTGGACCGATACCCGGACATCATGCTGCTCGGCTCCGATGCCGACGCGGCGCTGCTTGCCCGCAGCCGCGACCGGCTCGCCGCCTACGCCGGGCGGTTCCGGCTGCGGCAGGCGTGGTCCGATGAGGCGCTGGGGGCGTTGCATCCCGGCAGCGCGGATCTGATCCTCATGGACCTGGGTATGTGTCGCTTTCACGTCGACCGCAGCGCGCGTGGTTTCTCGTTCCTGCGCGACGAACCGCTCGACATGCGCTTCGACCTGCGCCGCGGCGCTTCCGCCGCCGATCTGGTGAACCGCAGCTCGCGCTCCGAGCTGTGCGATCTGCTGACCCGCTACGGCGGCGACCGCAACGCGCGCGCGCACGCGCTGGCGATCGAGCGGGCGCGCCGGCGGCAGCCGATCGATACCACCTATCAACTCGCCCGCGCGATTCTGGCCCGCACCCCGTGGCGCGGCGGCCGCCGTCATCCCGCCGCCCAGGTCTTCCAGGCGCTGCGCGTGGCCGTCAACGACGAGACCGGAAGACTGCGGCGCTCGCTCGACGCGGCCGCCGGGGCGCTGCGTCCGGGCGGCCGCCTCGCCGTGGTCGCCTTTCACTCGATCGACGACGGCATCGTGAAGCGGTATCCGGCCGAAAATCCCCGGGTGACGGCGGTGACCGGGCGGCCGGAGATGCCGGCCGGCGCCGAGGTGCGGGCCAATCCCGCGTCGCGCAGCGCCCGCCTGCGCGTGCTGGAGCGACTGCCGTGACCGCCGCCGCCGGCCGCCAACGGCTGCTGACGATCTTCGTGGCGCTGATGATACCGATGGCGGTTCTGATGACCACGTGGAGCGGGTTGCATCGCCATCTGCTGGCCGAGGAGCTGCAGGCGCTGGAGCACGAGCAGGCGGCGTGGCTGGAGCAGAACAAGCGCCTGTTGACGTCGATCGCGATCTACCGCTCGCCGCAGCGTATAGCGGAGTTGGCCGAGCGCGACCTGGGTCTGGCGCCGATCGGCGCCGAGCACCTGACTATCGTCGAGCCGCCGGCGGCGGCCGCCATCGAGCATGCCGGCGTCGTGGGGCAGGAGGCGACGGCGCAATGAACTACACGGTGCACGAGATCGCCGGCCTGCTCGGCGCCGGGTTGCGCGGCCGCTCCGACGCGCGCGTGCGCGCGGTCACCAACGACTCCCGCGAGGCGCGCTCCGGGTCGCTGTTCGTCGCCCTGCCCGGGCAGCACGCCAACGGCCACGACTTCGTGGACGACGCCTTCCGGCGGGGCGCGACGGCGGCGCTGGTGCGCGGGGATCGTCGCGTCGAGCCCCGCGAGCACGGCGCGCTGATCGCCGTCGACGACCCGCTGACCGCGCTCTACGACTTGGCGCGCGGGCACAGCGCGGCCCATGGCGCGGCGGTCCGCATCGCCGTCACCGGCAGCAGCGGCAAGACCACCACCAAGGAAATCCTGGGATCGATACTGCGCCGGCACAACCGCAGCCTGGTGTCGGAAGCGTCGTTCAATGCGGAGATCGGGCTGCCGATGTCGGTGCTGCGCTTGACCGGCGACGAGCGCTACGCGGTGTTCGAGGTCGGCATCAATTCCACCGGCGAGATGGAGCGCTACGCGGCGCTCGCGCGGCCCGATCACGCGGTGATCACCAACGTGGGCAGCGCGCACGCCGGCCGCATCGGCGGCCGGCGTGAAATCGCCCGAGAGAAGGGCGCGCTGTTGCGGTCGGTCGCGCCGTCCGGGCGCGCCTACGTACGCGAGCGTGAGCCGGAGGCCGATCTGTTGCTGGCCGGGGTGCGCGCCAAGGTCGTGCGGTTTGGACCGGATTCCACGACCGGGTATGAGCGGAGCGAGAATCTGGGGCTGGATGGCTGGATCATCCACTGGGAGGGTCTCCAGGTCCGCTTCGCTCTACCCGGTCGTCATAACCTCGACAACGCCCTGGCGGCGCTGGCGGTGGCGGCGGAGCTGCGGTGCGATCCGCGCACCGTCGCGGCCGGCGTCGAAGCGGTGCGGCCGGCGCCGGGTCGGTTGTGCGTGTATCGCGGCCGGCGCACGGTCATCCACGACGGTTACAACGCCAACCCGGAGTCGGTCCGGGCCGCTCTGGCGGTGCTGCGCGGCGTGGAAACGCTGCCCGGACCCGACCGGCGAGCCGGCCGCCGGGTGGCGGTGCTGGGGCCGATGCTGGAGCTGGGCCGCTATGGCCCGCGCGCGCATCTCGACTTGGTGACGCCGCTGATCGAAGCGGGGATCGACCTCCTGTGCTGCTTCGGCGCGGCCACGCGCCCGCTCTGCCGGGCGTTCGCGGACGTGGCCGGCGGCGCATCGGACCGCGCGATCTGGACGGAGACCATCGAAGAGATCGACGACCGGCTGCGCGCCGTCGTCCGCGACGGCGACGTGGTGCTGCTCAAGGCATCGCGCGCCTTTCGCATCGAACGGCTGCTCCCGGCGTCAGGCGCCGGCGAGGGAGCGTAGCGAACGCATGGCGAACGGCGATACGGCGGCGGGCCAGCGCCGCACCGACCTGACGCTGATCGTCATCCTGATCATGCTCACCGGCATCGGGTTGGGAGTGCTTCTGTCGGCCTCGCACTCCTACGCGCAGCGGCTGTTCGGCGACCCGCTCTACTTCCTACGGCGTCAGGCGTTATTCATCGTGATCGGGACGATCGCGGCGGTGGTCGGCTCGCGGCTCGACGGCGAGGTCCTCAAGCGCCTGTCGATACCGCTGCTGGCGCTGGCGGCCGTGCTGATGGCGCTGACGCTGATTCCCGGCGTCAGCAGGCCGATCATGGGGGCGCGGCGCTGGTTGCTGGTGGCCGGCATGTCGTTCGAGCCGTCGGAGCTGGTCAAGTTCGCGCTGGTCCTCTATCTGGCATCGATGTTGTCGCGCAAGTACGAGGCGCGAAACGATGCCGTGAACACGCTGCTGCCGCCGGTCATCGTAGTCTGCGTCTTCACGGCGCTGATCTACCTGCAGAACGACTTTTCCACCGCTGCGCTGCTGGTGCTGGTGACCGGCATCATCTTCTTCGTGGCGCGCGTGCAGTTCCGGTACTTCGTCGCCCTGGCCTTGGTGAGCGTCCCGCTGGCGGTGGTCATGATCTTCACCCGCGTCCATCGCGTGCAGCGGGTGATCGCGTTCTTCAACCCGGAGTCCGACCCGACCGGTTCAGGGTACCAGGTCCTGCAGGCGCGGAACGCGCTGACCTCCGGCGGGCTGACCGGCCTCGGCCTTGGGCAGGGCGTCCGCAAGCTCGGCGACGTCCCGGAGATCCACTCCGACTTCGTGTTCGCCGTGGTTGGCGAAGAGGCGGGACTGATCGGCGTCGTGATCGTGTTGGCGCTGTTCGTGGCGCTCGCCACCCGCGGTTATCGGATCGCAGGAATGGCTCGGGACCGTTTCGACGCCTACCTCGCGTGCGGCATCACGACCTCCATAACGGTGCAGGCGTTCGCGAATATCGCCGTGGTCGCCGGCTTGCTGCCGGCCACCGGGATCCCGCTGCCGATGTTCTCCTCCGGCGGCTCCGCCATGGTGATGACGCTGGCGATGGCCGGCGTCCTCTGCGGCATCAGCCGGCGCTCGGCCGGAACGGCGCTCGCAGCCGCCGATGCCGCCCGACCCGTCCGGCTCCGGCCCATGGGAGCGCGTCGTGCGTAGGGCTGCGCGCGTGGTGCTGCTGGCCGGCGGCGTGGTGGTGGTGGGACTCCTGATACAGGTCGTGTTCAGCGGCCTCATCGCCCCGCAATTCCGCATCAGGGAGATCGTCGTGCATGGCGATCTGCCGCTGTCCACGGTCGAGCTCCGGCGCCTCGCCGGGATCGACAGCGGCGATCACCTGCTCGACGTCGACAAGCACGCGGTCACCGAACGGATCTCCGCGCATCCCCTGGTGCAGTCGGCATCGGTGCGCACGCGGATTCCCGGCACGCTGGAGATCAACGCCGTGCGGCGCCGGCCGCTGGCGATGGCGCTGGCCACGATCGACGATCGCAGCGTGGCGGTGGTGTTCGACGCGTCCGGGGTCATCATGCAGGTCGATCCGGCGTCGATCCCGGAGCTGCCGATCGTGTCCGGGCTGCAGTTCGCCCGGCGGCCGCGGCCGGGGGTCGTGCTCCCGGACGACCTGCTGCCGGCGGTCACCGCCCTGGCTTCGATCCGCGATGGCGACGTGCGGCTGTTCGGCCTGATCTCGGAGTTGGTGGTGACGACCACCGACGCGGGCGCGCTCGACCTGTCATTCTACCCCAGCAGCTATCCGGTCGCGGTGCGGTTGGGACCGCGTCTGGACGTGGAAGCGATCCGACACGCCTTCGTGGCGCTCGAAGTGCTCGGCGCCGGCGGCGCGCAGATGCCGCCGGAGATCGACTTCCGCGCCGGCGAGGCGGTCTACGTCGAGTCGGCCGGCGGCCGATCGCAGGTGGCCGCGCCGCGCGCGGTCGCCGGACGCCTGCGGGGAGGAGGATAACCGTGGCACGAGACGATCTGATCGTCGGACTGGACATCGGCACCAGCAAGGTGTGCGCGATCATCGCGCAGGTCGGCCACGACGGCCGGACGGAGATCGTCGGCGTCGGCAACACCCCTTCGCGGGGACTGCGGCGCGGCGTGGTGATCAACATCGACGCCACCGTTCGTTCGGTCCTGAACGCCGTCGAGGCCGCCGAGATGATGTCCGGCCGCGAAGTGACGGGAGCCTTCGCGGGCATCGCCGGAGGCCACATCGAGGGAATCAACTCGCGGGGCGTGGTGGCGGTCACCGGCAAGGACCGGGAAATCACCCGCCAGGACGTCGATCGGGTGATCGACGCCGCCAAGGCGATCGTCATACCGATGGACCGCGAGGTCGTCCACGTCATCCCGCAGGAGTACACCGTCGACCAGCAGGACGGCGTGCGCGACCCGCTCGGCATGGTCGGCGTGCGGTTGGAGGCCGAGGTCCACATCATCACCGGCGCGGTCTCGTCGGCACAGAACATCATCCGCTGCATCAATCGCGCCGGGTTCAAGGCCGACGACATCGTCCTGGAGCCGCTGGCCGCCGCCGAGGCGGTGCTGAGCAAGGATGAGCGGGAGCTGGGCGTGCTGCTGGTCGACATCGGCGGCGGCACCACCGACATCCTGGTCTATCTGGACGGAGCGCCCTATCACACCGACGTGCTCGCCCTCGGCGGCGACCAGGTCACCAGCGATATCTCCATCATGCTGAAGACGCCGCTGGAGGTGGCCGAGCGTCTGAAGCACGAGGCCGGGAGCTGTCAGCCGGACGATCCGGAGGACCAGGAGATCGAAGCGAGCATTCCCGGCGTCGGCGGCCGGCCGGCGCGGCCGATCAGGCGGAGCCGCCTCACCGAGATCATCCGGCCGCGCATGACGGAGGTCTTCGGCATGGTGAAGGATCAACTCGACCGCTCGGGTTACCTGAAGCTGCTGAGCGGCGGAGCCGTGCTCACCGGCGGCGGCGCGTTGCTGCCCGGAGCTGCGGAGTTGGCGACCGAGGTACTGGGGCTGCCGGCCCGCATCGGCTATCCGACGGCGATGGGCGGACTGGTGGAAGAGTACCGCAGTCCGCAGTTCGCGACCGGGGTAGGCCTGGTGATGTACGGCCGCGGCAAACGGGGGCCGGAGCACTTCGACATGAACACCAGCGAAAGCGGATACGCCAGCGTAAGGGATCGCATGAAGCGTTGGTTCCGAGAATTCATATGACAGGTCGAACATCGAAAGGAGGGAGCGATGACGATCGAGATACATGACGGGGAGCCCAGACCGCTCACGGAGATCAAGGTCCTGGGGGTAGGAGGAGGCGGTAGCAACGCGGTCAACCGCATGATCGCCTCCGGGCTGCGCAACGTGCGCTTTCTGGCGGTGAACACCGACCTGCAGGCGCTGGAGCTGAGCCGGGCGGAGATGAAGGTGCCGATCGGGTCACGCCTTACCCAGGGGCTGGGCGCCGGCGGCGATCCGGAAATCGGCGAGAAGGCGGCGTTGGAGGATCAGCAGCGACTCGAAGAGGTGATGCGCGACGCCAACATGATCTTCATCGCCGCCGGTATGGGGGGAGGCACGGGCACCGGAGCCGCGCCGGTGATCGCGCGCACGGCGCGGGAGGCCGAGATACTCACGGTCGCCGTGGTGACCAAGCCGTTCGACTTCGAAGGCAACCGGAAGACGGAGCTGGCCGAAGCGGGGATCGAGTGCCTGCGCAAGGAGGTCGACACCCTCATCATCATCCCCAATCAGCAGTTGATGAGGGTCGTGGAAAAGAAGGCGACCATGAAGGAAGCCTTCTATCTCGCCGACGACGTGCTGCGGCAGGGGGTGCAGGGGATATCCGACCTGATCACCGAGCCGGGCGAGATCAACATCGATTTCGCCGACGTGCGCACGGTCATGGAGGCCAAGGGCGACGCGCTGATGGGGGTCGGCGTCGGTACGGGCGAGAACCGCGCCGTGGATGCCGCGACCGCCGCCATCAACAATCCGCTGCTGGAGCACGAACGCATCGAGGGGGCGCAGGCGATCCTGGTCAACGTGACCGGGGGCGAAGACATGGGGTTGACCGAGTTCGAGGAGGTGTGCGACCTCATCACCACCGCTTCCCGCGATGCGCTGGTGATATCGGGAATGGCGACCAATCCCGATCTCAACGACGAGCTGCGCGTCACGGTGGTCGCCACCGGCTTCAATCGCGAGGCCCGTTCGGTCGAGCCGGAGCCACAGAAGGTTGAGGTCGAAGACCTCGGAGGGATACTCACCTACCGGGAATTCATGGAGTCGGCGAAGGGCAGGCCGGGGAGCGGGTCGTCGAACGGGCGAAGAGCGCGCGGCTCGCGATTCGAACGCGCGGGCGACGGGGAAGATCTCGACGTCCCGGCGGTGGTCCGCGAACGGCAGCGCTCCGCGCAGAGCGAGCGCTGAGCGATCTTGACGCCGAGTTCGGCGTCCACCTCAGCGCGGAGCTGGCTCTGGCGGCTACCAGCGTCGCCACCTACCGGCAGGAGTGCCGCACCTTCGAGCGCTTCTGCGATGAGCGGGGCCTCTCCATCGCGGGCGCCGGTACGGCCGACGTCATCGACTACCTGATCGAGCGGCAGCGGGACGGGATCGACGCCCGCACCGCTGCCAAGTCGGTGAGCGCGCTGCGCGCCCTGTATCGCTTCCTGCAGGCGGAGGGCAGGGCCGCCGCCAACCCGGCCGCGCTGATCGAGCCGCCGCGCCCGACCCGGCGGCTGCCCACGGCTGTCAGCGCGTCCGACGTGGACCGGATGCTGGACGCGGTGGACGTACGCACCCCGTCGGGGCTGCGCGACCGGGCGCTGTTCGAGATGATCTATTCCTGCGGGCTGCGGGTCAGCGAAGCGGTGGCGCTGCAGGTGACCTCGCTCCATCCCGAACAGGGGTTTGTGACCGTTTCCGGCAAGGGCGGCCGGCAGCGCCTGATGCCGCTGATGGGCGCGGCGCTCGACTGGTTGCAGCGCTACCTGCGCGACGGCCGGCCGGCGCTGGCGAGCAACGCCGGAGAGGCGGCGCTGTTCCTCAACCGCTCCGGCCGCCGGCTGACGCGCGCGGGCATGTGGAAGCGGTTCCAGGATGCCGCCGCGCGCGCCGGGATCCCCGGCAAGCTGCACGCGCTCCGCCACTCGTTCGCCACCCACCTGCTGGCCGGCGGCGCCGATCTGCGTTCGGTGCAGGAGCTGCTCGGCCACGTCGACATCGCCACCACCCAGATCTATACCCACCTCGACGCCGCCGATCTGCGCGCCGCGCACCGGCGTCATCATCCGAGAGACTGAGCGAAATCGCGGAGAACCCCCGGCTTGGCCGCCGGCGCCTAAAGCGGCGCGGATTTCCCGCCGTTTGTATGGTCGGAGGATCGTACCGTTGCAGGTGGAGGAGAACGCCGCCGGCGGCGGCGGATACAGCGGGGAGCCGTTCCGGGAGCTCCTCATCATGGCGCTGGCGATCGATCGCATCGGCTGCTTGACCGCGGCGGAGAAGCTGCGGTTGCTCGACCGCACCGCCGGCGCGGGGGCGGCGGCGCGGCTCACGCCGCGGGCGGTGCGGGCGGTATCGCCACGGCGTCTGCGCGCCGTTCCGCAGGAGCCGGGCCGGCTCCTGGAGGCGGCGGAGCGGGAGCGCTCGCGCTTGACGCAACTTGGCGGAGGCTGCATTTTGTACGGCAGCGGGCGCTATCCGCCGTTGCTGACGGCGATCCACGATCCGCCGTTCCTGTTGTATTACCGTGGCAACGACCCTGACCTTCTTTCGTCCGCCGATCACCTGTCGGTCGTCGGCACCCGCCGCCCGTCGGGCGCCGGGCGGCGCGCTGCGTTCGCGGTCGGCTTCCACGCGGCGCGGCGGGGAGCGACCGTAGTGTCGGGGCTGGCGCGCGGCGTCGACGCGGAGGCGCATCGCGGGTGCCTGGCCGCCGGCGGACGCACGGTGGCGGTTCTGGGAACCGGCGTGGACACGATCTACCCGAGGTCGAGCGAATCCCTGGCGCGCGCGCTGATCGCCGACGGCGGCCTGCTGCTGTCCGAGTACCGATTGGGGACGCAGCCGCGCCGGTATCACTTCCCCAACCGCAACCGGATCATCAGCGGCTTGGCGACCGCGCTGGTCGTCATCCAGGCGCCGGCGGGATCGGGAGCGCTCATCACCGTCGATCATGCCCTCGATCAGGGCCGCGACGTGCTGGTGCATCCCGCCGGGCTCGGTGACGCGGTCTGTTGCGCCGGCAGCGCGGCCCTGGCGGCCGACGGCGCAACGATCCTGGCGACCGCCGCCCCCGCGCCGCCGGCGCCGCGTTCCGGCGCAACGGTGGGCAGACGGCTTTCGCGATCGCTGCGCTCTGAGCTGACCGGCGTCTCGGCGTGTTATGGAGGGCCGGATGGTTGACACCTTCGTCGCCTACCTGCGCGCAGTGCGCCACAGCTCGCCCGCAACCGTGGGCGCCTACCGGCGCGAGGTGGAGCGGTTCCTGCGGTCGGCGGGCACCGACGATCCGCGCGCGGTCGACGTCGCCACGGTGCGGCGCTACGTCGCGTCGCTGGTGCGCGACGGTCTGGGACCGCGGTCGGTGAACCGGGCCATGAGCGCGGTGCGCGCCTTCTATCGGTTCCTGCGGCGCTACGACGCCGACATGCCGGATCCGACCGCCGGGCTGCGCGGGCTGCGCGCCGATTCCCGGCTGCCGATCTTCCTGTTCGAGGATGAGGCGGCCGCCGTAGTGGAGGCGCCGGCGGACGGCCTGCAGGCGACCGACGGCCCGCCGGCGGACGACCTTGCGACCGCGTGCGATGCGGCGCTGCTGGAGTTTCTGTACGCGACCGGGTGTCGGGTCGCCGAGGTGGCGGCGCTGCGGCTCGACGACGTCGTTCTCGAAACTCGGACCGCCCGCGTCACCGGCAAGGGCGGCAAGCAACGGATGGTCTATCTGAACGAGTCGGCGGCCCGCTCGTTGCAGGCATACCTGCGCCGCCGGTTCGCGGCGCTGCCCGATTCCCGGTCTGAGCCGGCGGTCTTCCTCAACCGGCGCGGCCGCGCCTTGAGCGATCGCGGCATGCGCCGGGTGGTCGCCCGCTACCGCCCGTACGCCGGCAAGCCGGTCTCTCCGCACACCTTCCGGCACAGCTTCGCCACGCACCTGCTCAACGGCGGGGCCGACATCCGCACGGTGCAGGAGCTGCTCGGCCATGCCAGTCTGTCCACGACTCAGGTCTATACGCACACCAGCGTGGAACGGCTCCGGGACGTCTACGCGGTCGCCCACCCGCACGCCGGGCGCGGCCGGACGGGAGCCGCGACGTGAAGCTGCACGCGACCACCGTGGTCGCGGTCCGGCGCGGCGGCACGCTGGCGATGGCCGGCGATGGTCAGGTGTCGCTCGACTCGACCGTGCTCAAGAGCACCGCGCGCAAGATACGCACGCTGATGGGCGGCAGGATCGCCGTCGGCTTCGCGGGCGGCACGGCCGACGCCTTCACGCTGTTCGAGCGGTTCGAGGCGAAGGTGAAGGAATACGGCGGAGACCTGATGCGTTCCTCGGTGGAGCTGGCGAAGGAGTGGCGTTCCGACCGCATCTTGCGGCGCCTGGAGGCGCTGCTGGTGGCCGGGGACGCGCACGCCACGTTTCTGATCAGCGGCAATGGGGACGTGCTGGAGCCGGACTATCCGGTCGTCGGGATCGGTTCGGGCGGCGCGTACGCGGCCGCCGCGGCGCGGGCGTACCTTGATGCCTCGGACCTTTCGGCACGCGAGATTGCGCGGCGGGCCATGACGATCGCGGCGGACATCTGCGTGTTCACCAACGACCGGATCGTGATCGAGGAGGTTTCGAGCCCGCAGGGTTCGAGCGAGGAGGCGACCGGTGAGAGTTGACCTGGATCGGCTGACGCCGGCGCAGATCGTCGAGCAGCTCGATCGCTACATCGTCGGCCAGCACAAGGCCAAGCGGGCCGTCGCGATAGCGCTGCGCAACCGGATGCGCCGGCGCCGGTTGCCGAGCGACCTGCGCGACGAGGTATCGCCCAAGAACATCGTGATGATCGGGCCGACCGGCGTCGGCAAGACCGAGATCGCGCGCCGGCTTGCCAAGCTGTGCGGCGCGCCATTCCTGAAGGTGGAAGCGACCAAGTACACCGAGGTGGGCTACGTCGGCCGCGACGTCGAGTCGATGATCCGCGATCTGACGTCCGTTGCGGTGGCCATGGTCAAGGCGGAGCAGCAGGCCGGCGTGCAGGAAGAGGCGGAGCGCCTGGTCGAAGATCAACTGCTGGAGCTGCTGCTGCCGGCGCCGTCGGGCGGCGCGACGGCGCGGGAAGCTCCGGCCACGGCGCCCGCCGCCGGCAGCACGACCGACAAGCTGCGCGACAAGCTGCGCGCCGGGGAGCTCGACGACCGCCCGGTGGAGGTGACCCTCAGCTCCCAGCAGCCGCCCGCCGTATCGATACTCTCCGGGCAGGGCATCGAGGAGATGGACCTCAACTTCAACCTGCCGAACATCCTGGGCGGCAAGACCATGAAGAAGCGGAAGGCGTCGATCAAGCGGGCGCGGCAGTTGTTGATGAACGAGGAGATCGACCGCCTGGTCGACATGGAACGGGTGTCGGAGCTGGCGATCGAGCGCGTGCAGGAGATGGGGATCATCTTCCTGGACGAGCTGGACAAGATCGCCTCGCGAGAGGGGCGAGGCGGCGTCGACGTCTCCCGCGAGGGTGTGCAGCGCGACATCCTGCCGATCGTCGAAGGGAGCAAGGTGACCACGCGCCACGGCGTCGTGGATACCACGCACGTCCTGTTCATCGCCGCCGGCGCGTTCCACATGTCCAAGCCGGCGGATCTGATCCCGGAGCTGCAGGGCCGGTTCCCGATCCGCGTCGAGCTGCAGCAGCTCTCCCAAGAGGACTTCGAACGCATCCTCACGCAGCCGGAAAACGCCTTGATAAAGCAGTACTGCCAGTTGCTCGGCACCGAGGGAGTCGACCTCGAATTCACGCCGGAGGCGATCCTGCGCATCTCCCAGGTGGCGACCGAGGTGAACGCCAATACGGAGAACATCGGCGCGCGCCGGCTGTATACCGTCCTGGAGCACATCCTGGAAGAGGTGTCGTTCCACGCGCCCGACGCCAGCGGTCAGAAGATCACGGTGACCGCCGAGTACGTCGACGAACGGCTCGCCGGTATCGTCGAAGACCGGGACCTGACACGATTCATCCTGTAGCGTAACGTTCGGGGAGTCCGGGACCGCCGCCGTGGCGGCGGTCCGACGGATCCCACTGTTCGCGCGCGCGTCTATCGACTCGGGGAGGGGATCGATATGAACGAGTGGTCCGGCAAGCTGGTCGCACGCGTCCGGGCGTTGTGGACCAGCGGCGCTCCGGCCGGCAGGGTGCTGCCGGCGGCGGCCGCGGCCGCCGCGGCGGTGATCGCGGCGGCCGCGCTGCTCGCCACCGGCGGCCGGCAATCCGCCGAGGCGCCGCTGTTCGGCATACCGATCGCGGATCGGGAAGAGCTGCACCGGATCGCCACGCGGCTCGACGTGGAAGCGGTGAGCTACCGGATCGGCGACGATCAGCGCATCTACGTCGCCGACGGTCAGACCGCCCGGCGCGTGCGCTCCCTCCTGGTGCGCGAGGACATGATTCCCGCGCAGACCGATCCGTGGTCGTTCTTCGACGTTGACCGATTCTCCCGCACCGACTTCGAGCGCAACGTCAACCTGCAACGGGCGGTGACCGCCAACCTGGAACGGCACCTCCGGTCGATGGACGATATCGACGCGGCCAGCGTCACGATCGTAGTGCCGGAATGGCGCCTGTTCAGCGAGGAACAGCAGCCGGTCACCGCCTCGATCGTGCTCACCCCCCACCCGGGCTCCGACCTCGCGCAGGACGCTCGGAAGATCGCCGGCATCAGACGGCTGATCGCCTTCGCGGTCGAGGGGCTGGAGGCTCACAACATCGTCATCGTGGACAGCCGCGGCGATCAGTTCGGCGCCGCCGCCGAAGACCGCGACCTGCAGGCGCAGCTCGCCCTGGAGACGACCTACCAGCGTGAGGTTGTCGATGCGCTGGCGCGCATATTCACGCGCGACCGGGTGCAGGTCATGAGGCTCGATATCGACCGGGACCGCGTCACCGTGGCGGTCGCCATCGACGGGGTATGGAGCCGTCTCTACGACCGGCGCGGCAACGTCGTCATCGGTTCCGATGCGCGCATTCGTCGCGAGTACACGCCGGTGAGCGATCAGGAGCTGGCTGCCGCGCGCCGGCTCATCGCCGACGCGGTCGGCTTCGATGCGGGCCGCGGCGACTCGGTGACCGTCGAGCACCTGCAGTTCGATCGCAGCGAGCGATTCAGCGCGGAGGACGCCGCCTTTCACCGGCAGCGGGCGCGGGGCAGGGCGCTCGCGCTTGGCGGAGCCGGCGCCGTCGCGGCGCTGCTGGCCCTGCTGGGCCGCCGGTCCGGGCTTCTCCGTCGCCGCCGCGCGCGACACCGGCTCACCCCGCACGCCGCGAACGCCGCACGGCCGGCGCCCGATCGTCCGGCGCGCGCCGCCGCGGCCGCAGGCGCCGGGCGGAGCGGGGCGCTGGTCCGTCAGGCTGCCGCGCTGGCGCGCGAGCATCCCGCCGAGGTCGCCCGCGTTCTGCGCGCGTGGCTCGTGCAGCGGTGAACCGCGCCGCCGCGCGGGCGCATTGACGGGCCGCCGGTTCCTGGGCTAATTTCCGAACTTCGTTTCGGCGTCACTGGGAGGGGACCCTGAACTACGATCGATCGCGGTTGGGGCGCGGATTCGCTCCCCGGCTCCTGCCTTGTCTGCTGGCTTTGGCGGCATGGGCGTACGCGGCGCCGGCGGCCGCCGCGCAGGCGCCCGCCGCGTTGCCGGCCGAAGAGGCCACGCCGTTGCCCGCGGCTGGCGACTCCGGGGACGGCGGTGCGCCGGGACCGGTGGTCTCCACCTGGGACTTCCTGCGCATGGTGCTGCTCCTGGCGGCGGTGGTGGCGGCCATCTACGTCCTGTTTCTGGTGTTGCGCAAGGTGGCCGGCCACCGGGCGCAGGAGCGCGGCCTGATCCGCGTCCTGGACTCCAAGACGCTGGCGCCGGGCCGGTCGCTGCATCTGGTGCGGGTGGCGGACCAGACCTGTCTGGTCGGATGCAGCGAGAGCTCCGTCAGCATGGTCTCCTCGATCCCGGTGCAGGGACCGGCGGACGCCGCCGGCGCGGACGGAACCGCGCCGCGGACGCGCCCCGACCGGCTGCCGGCCGCACGGGATACCTGAGTGCAGCGCCGCGGCCTAGTGCTGACGTCGGTCGCGGTGGCCGTGCTGCTGCCGGTGTCGGCGGCGGGGCAGGACGCCGGCGGCGGGCTCGGCCTGCCGTTGGTCGACCTGTCGATACGCGGCGCGGAGTCGAATCAGGAGATCGCGCAGTCGCTGCAGCTCGTGCTGCTGCTGTCGGTGCTGGCGCTGGCGCCGTCGATGCTGATCCTGACCACCTCGTTTCTCCGCATCGCGATCGTCTTCGACTTCATCAAGCGGGCGCTTTCATTACAGCAGGTGCCGCCCAATCAGGTGCTGATGGGCATCGCGCTGATCCTGACCCTGTTCATCATGTGGCCGACCTTCGATCGCATCTATCGCGACGCGGTGCAGCCGTTCACGGCCGGCGAACTCGATACCGGGGAGCTGTTCGAGCGCGCCGAGGGGCCGTTGCGCTACTTCATGTTCCAGCAACTCGGCGACGATCTGGACCACGTGCGGCTGTTCATGAACCTGCGCCGGCTGCCGCGTCCGGCCACCCGCGCCGACGTGCCCACCTACGTGCTGGTGCCGGCGTTCATCCTGCACGAGCTGACGGTCGCCTTCAAGATCGGCATCCTGATCTTCATCCCGTTCGTGGTGATCGACTTGGTGGTGGCCGCCACGCTGGTCTCGATGGGGATCATCGTGCTGCCGCCGATGCTGATCTCGCTGCCGTTCAAGTTGATGCTCTTCGTCCTGGTCGATGGTTGGGGATTGCTGACCATGGAGATCGTGCGGAGCTTCGCATGACCGGGAGGCGCCACCGATGACGCTGGGCAGCGCGGCCGCCATCCTGCGATCGGCCGTCATGGAGCTGGGAATCATTTCGGCGCCGATCCTGCTGGCGAGCCTGGCGGTGGGCCTGATCGTGTCGATCCTGCAGGCGGCCACGTCGATTCAGGAACCGACGCTGTCGTTCGTTCCGAAGATCGCGGCGGTGCTGGGGCTGCTGCTGCTGCTGGGGCCGTGGCTGGCAACCTCCATGGTCGACTACACGCGCGCCCTCTTCCAGAGCATTTCCACCCTGTGATCGACCCGGCGATCGAGGACCTGCGGCTGAGCGCGCTGGTGTTCGCTCGCGTCGCGGCGATGGTGTTCACCATGCCGGTGATCTCCTCGCGCGCGGTGCCGGTGGTCGCCAGAATCGGGCTGGCGGCGTTCGTGGCCGCGGCGACGGCGCCGGCGGTGGCCGGCTCCGATTATCCCGTGCCGGCGGACGACGTGCGCTTTCTCCTGACCGCGGCCGGCGAGGCGCTCATCGGCGTGGTGATCGGCCTGTTCGTCACCGTGACCTTCACCGCCATGCGGGCGGCGGGCCACTTGGCGTCGCTGCACGTCGGCGCCGCCCAGGTCTTCGACCCGTTGGCGCGGGAACCGGCGCCGCCGCTGGGACAGTTCTTCCATCTGATGGCGGTGTTCGTGTTCCTGGTCACCGGCGCGTCGCACCGGCTGTTTCTGCTCGGCGTATCCCGGTCGTTCGGATGGGTGCGTCCCGGCGATCTGGCACGGGCGCAGACGGAGCTGCTGGAGCTGTTCGCCTATAGCGTGGGCCGGTTGCTGGAGTCCGCGCTGACGATCGCGTTGCCGATCCTGGGGACGATGGTGCTGGTATCGGTAGCGCTCGGGCTCCTGACCAGGACGGCGCCGGCGCTCAACGCGTTCGTGCTGGGGCTGCCGGTCTCGACCGGCGCCGGCCTGCTGGTGCTGGCGTTCGCAATACCGTTTCTGCTCGATGCGTTTGCGGCGGTGCTCGATGCCGCCTTCGTACGGATCGGCTCCTTCCTGGACGCGATCGGCGGCGCGCGCCGGTGAGGATGCGCCGATGAACGGGCGCCGGGAGCGGCGGCCGCGTCCGGCGGGCTCGCCGTCCAGCATCCAGCCGCGGCCGTTCGCAGCGGACGACGGCGCGCGCACCGAGGAGCCGACCACCGATCGGCTGCGTCGCGCGCGCGAGGAGGGCATGGTCGCGCGCTCGGCGGAGCTGTCGGCCGCGTGCGTGCTGCTGCTCGGCGCGGCGGCGGTGGCGGCGACCGCGCGCCCGTTGTTGTCCGGCGCGATCGATCTGGTGCGCTTCTTTCTGATGGAAGCGGCGGCGCTCGACGTCACGCAGGACTCGACCGCCGTCGCCATGGCGCTGCGCACCATGATCGCGATGATCGCTCCGGTGGCGGCGGTCGCGTTTCTCGCCGCGCTCGGCGCCAATCTGCTGCAGGTCGGTGTCCGGTTCAGCGTACGGCCGGTCATGCCGGACCTGCGTCGAGTCGCTCCGCGTCCGGGTCGGCTCCTGCGCGCCGTGTTCGGAGCGGACGCGGGCTTCGACCTGGCCATGGCGGTCGTGCGGGTCGCCATGGTCGGCGGCGTCGCCTTTCTCAATATCCGCGCCGCGATGGCGGCGCTGGCCGGCATGGCCGGCGCCCCGCTCGCGCCGTCGCTGGCGCTGGTCGCGCAGCTCGCGTTTCGCATCGCCGTGCAGAGTGCGGCTGCGCTGCTGCTGGCCGGCGCCGCCGATCTGCTGTGGCGCCGCCGCCGTCGCCGGCGGGCGCTGCGCATGACGCGGCGCGAGGTGGCCGATGAGCGGCGGCAACTCGACGGCGATGCGCGAACGCGCCGCGGCTTTGCCGAGCGCAGCCGGCAGGCGTGGGGACGCTCGCGATGGCCGACGTGACGTCACGCGGCTGGCAGCAGCGCAGCGAGGTGCTCGTGGCGCTGTTCGTGATCGCGTGCGTGGGCATGCTGGTGATCCCGTTGCCGGCGTTCGTGCTCGACGTCTGCATGGCCGTCAACATCGCCGCCAGCCTGTTGATGGTCCTGATCGTTCTGTACAACCGGAACGCTCTGGACTTCGCGGCCTTTCCGACCCTGCTGCTGTTCGCGGCGGTGTTCGGTCTGGCGCTCAACGTCTCCTCCACCCGGCTCATCCTGGCGGAGGGCGCAGGCTTCCAGGGACAGATCGTACGTGCGTTCGGTACCTTTGTGGTCGCCTCTCCGGGCGCGGCCGGTCACGTAATCGGTCTGATAATCTTCATCCTCATCATCGCCGTGCAGTTCGTGGTCATCACCAAGGGGGCGGCCCGCGTCGCCGAGGTGGCCGCCCGCTTCACGCTGGAAGCGCTGCCGGGTAGACAGATGGCGATCGACTCGGAGTACGGCTCCGGCCTGATCGGCGCGGAGGAGGCCGCCGCCGGAAAGGCGGAGCTGCGGCGGCAATCGGACTTCTACGGCGCGATGGACGGCGCCTGCAAGTTCGTCTCCGGCAACGTGCGGGTGGGCATCCTGATCACCGCGGTCAACATCGCCGGCGGGCTCATCGTCGGTACCATGATCCACGGCGAGCCGTGGCGGGTCGCCGTCGAAACCTACGTCGCCTTGACCATCGGCGACGGCTTGGTCACGCAGCTACCGGCGCTGCTCATCTCCACCGCGACCGGCGTGATCGTCACGCGCAGCGCGGAGCGGACCTCCCTGGGCGCCGACGTGGTGCGTCAGTTCGCTCAGCAGGACCGGCCGTACTGGGTCGCTGCGGCGGCGCTGGCGGCGCTGGGGCTCCTGCCGGGCTTCCCGTGGTACGTGCTGCTGCCGCTGGCGGCCGGGCTGGCGGCGCTCGCCGGCAAGCTGCGCGGCCGGCGCGCCGCGGCCGACCTGGAGGCGCCTGCGGCGCCGGGAGCGGAGTCCGGCGCGGAGCGCGGCGCCGCGCATGCTCCGCGCGATACGGCTGCGGCGCCGCGTCCGGCGGCAAGGGGACCGGCGGCGCGGCCGTCGCCGGTGGCGCCACCGGACCCGCTGTCCCTCGACCTCGGTTACGCGCTGATCCCGTTGGCTGACGCGCAACGCGGGGCCGAGCTGTTGGAACGGATCGGCGCCGTGCGCGGCCGGCTCGCGCAGGAGCTGGGACTGGCGGTGCCCAAGGTCGGCGTGCGCGACGACGGCAACCTGCGGCCGCCCGAGTATCGGTTCCGCATCCGCGGCACGTCGGCCGGCGGCGGTACGATCCGGGTCGGCTGCTACTTGGCTGTGCCGCCGGCTCACGGCGCGGCTGCGCTGCCCGGAGCGCCCGTCGCGCATCCCGCCTACGACCGGCCGGTGTGGTGGATCGCGGATGAGGAGCTGGCGCAGGCCGAGCGGCTCGGCTTTTCGGTCGTCGATCCGCAGGCGTTGATCGCCGACCATCTGTGCCAGGTGATCAGACGGCGCGCCGCCGACATTCTGGGCCGCGAAGCGGTCAAGGCGCTCCTGGAGGGGGCGCGCGCCGACTACCCGACCGCGGTGGAAGAGGCGACCGCGGCGCTCTCGATCGGCCAGATCCAGAAGGTGCTGCAGGCGCTCCTGTCCGAAGCGGTATCGATCCGCGACCTGGTCTCGATCCTGGAGACGTTGGCCGACCATGCGGCGGAGTCGACCGCCCCGCGCCCGCTGACCGAGTACGCGCGGCGGGCGCTGGGCCGGCAGATCTGCGAGCAGCACGCCGAGGACGGCCGCACCTTGCGGGTGATCACCGTGCACCCGGAACTGGAGCGGCGGATCGCAGAGGCTGCGCCGGGGAACGGAAGCGGGCCGGCGGGCGCGCCGGCGCCGTCCTTCGCGGAGGAGTGGACCGCCGCGGTGGCCGCCCGCGTCGTGGAAGCGGGCCGGAGCGGCCGGTCGCCGGTTCTCCTCTGCTCGCCCGGCGCCCGCGCTTCGGTGCGCCGTGGCATCGCGCCGTCGCTGCCGCGGCTGGCGGTGCTCTCGCGGCTCGAGATCGACCCTGAGATGGAAGTGGTCGAGCTGGGCCAGGTGGAGCCGTCCGCGGGCGGCCGCACGGAAGCGACGGTTCGCTGACGTGGTTCCTGCGGCCGCGGCCCGGCTCCGAAGGCGCCCCGGCACGGAGGGGTGGCGTACGCTGATGTATACATGCGAACATGGCGTCAGCTTGATGATGGTGGAAGACCGATGACGACCTCAGGGGAACGCCGCGGCATCGGTCCGCGGGGAGCGGTGCGCCGGTGACCAAGACGGAACCGCGTTGGCGGAAGCTTCCGGAGAACGATCTGTGGCAGCGGTACCGCACGCAGCGGGAGCCGGCGATCCGGGAGTACTTCGTGCATCAGTACGCGCCGCTGGTGAAGTACGTGGCGGGCCGGGTCGCGATCGGCATGCCGGCCGCCGTCGACTTCGACGACCTGGTGCAGTGCGGGATGTTCGGACTGTTCGACGCCATCAGCAAATTCGATCCCACCAAGCACGTGAAGTTCAAGACGTACGCGGTCACCCGCATCCGGGGCGCGATCTTCGACGAGCTGCGCGCGATCGACTGGATACCGCGTTCGGTGCGGCAGAAGGCGCGAGAGGTGGAGGACACGGTCCGCGACCTGGAGGCCAGCCTGGGGCGGACGGCGACCGACGCGGAGATTGCCGGTGGCATGGGCATCACCGTGCAGGAGTTTCAGCGCATCCTGGTACGGATCGCCGGAACCGCGGTGGTATCGCTGAACGAAGTATGGCTCGGCGGCGAGGACGAGGATCGAGTCTCCATCGAGGACAACATCGAGTCCCCGAGCGAATCGGGTCCGGCGACCATCGTGGAGAAGGAAGAGATAAAGCGGGTGATCGTCGAGGCGATCAAGGAACTGCCGGAGAACGAGCAGCAGGTGCTGGTGCTCTACTACTACGAGGAGTTGACCCTCAAGGAGATCGGTCAGGTGCTCGAAGTGACCGAGTCGCGGGTGTCGCAACTCCACACCAAGGCGCGTCTTCGCCTGCGCACGAAGCTCACCAACGTCAAGCGCGGCATCTGACCGGACACGGTCCGAGGGACTGCAGCCGGGATGAGCCGGTCAACGCAGGGAGATGCGCACCGCCAGGCCGGTGGTGATCGGCGTACCGGGTGGAGGACTCTGCGCGTGCACGAAGCCGTTGCCGATCAGGCGCACCCGCAACCGGCTGTCGTTCAGCAGCGGCAGCAGACTGCGCTTCGGCAGGCCCCGGTAGTCGCCGATCGCCGCCGCGGCGATCGGGATGGACGGCGCCGGCGGCGCGATGCCGCCGGCGTACTGCACGCGCCGGGAATCGGCGGTCGGCAGCGACAGATACGGCACCAGGAACGTGGCGGCCTCCGCGAACAGCGGAGCGGCGATCAGGCCGGCCAGCCGGGTGGCGCCGCGCGGGTTGTAGATGGCGACGTAGAAGACCACCTGCGGGTCATCGGTCGGCGCGATGGCCAGGAACGACGCCATCACCGCGTCGTCGGAGTAGGTGCCCGTGCGTTCGTCGAGCAGCTCCGCGGTGCCGGTCTTGCCGGACACGCGCAGACCCGGCACGCGCGCCAGCACCGAGGTCCCGCCCGGCTCGGTCGCCCGCTCCATCATGGCCAGCACGGTGCGGGCGACCTCCGGCTTCACGACCTGCCGGAGCGGTTCGGGCGGAAAGTCCTTGATGGTGGTGCCGTCGCCGGCTGCCACCCGGCGGACGATCTGCGGTCGCATCATCACCCCGTCATTGGCGATGGCGGTGGCCGCCCGCACGATCTGCACCGCTGACACCGCCACTTCCTGGCCCATCGCCAAGGTCGGCTTGGAGCGCAGCGACCAGCGGTCGACGTCGTGGAAGATGCCGGCGGTTTCGCCGGTAAAGGGCAGGTCGACCGCGGCGCCGAACCCGAACGCGCTGAGCGCGGCGTGCAGGCCGGCGGCGCCGATCCGATCGGAGGCATAGCCGATGCCGGCATTGCACGAGTACTTGATGATGTCGGCGGTCGTGATCGTGCCGTGCGCGCGCAGATCGGCGATGCGGACGGTCCCGCCGGGCGTGCGGCGCGTGTAGTAGCCGCCGCAGTAGAAGGTGTCGTCCGGCTTGACGGCTCCGCGCTCCAGCATCGACGCGATGGAGAACACCTTGAACACCGACCCGGGCTCGTAGGCGAACTCGACGGGACGATTGACGCGGGTCTGCGCGGAGGTTCGATCGAAGGAGTTCGGGTCGTAGCGCGGCGCCGCGACGTACGCCAGCAGCTCGCCGGTCTTCGGCGCGATCACCAGGATCGTCACCCAGTCGGCGCGGTGCTCGGTACGCGCGCGCACCGCGATCCGCTCAATCGCGTACTGCACGTTCAGGTCGATGGTCAGCACCACCCGATGGCCGCGTACCAGATGCTGGCCCGGCTGTACCACCGCCGGCGACAGGACGTGGTTGAAGGTGTTCTCGATACCCGCCAGTCCGACGTTGTCCATCCCGACGAAGCCGAGCACGTGACTGGCCAGCTCCTGTTCCGGATAGGTGCGCCCGAACTCCGGGTTCAGCGATACGCCGCGCAGCTCGCCCGCCTGCATGCGCTCCCGCAGGCGCGCCGATTGCGTGGGCGATATCTTGCGCTTGAGCAGGGCGTAATGGGATCCGCTGCGCAGTCGGTCTTCCAGCCGGGCAGGGTCGAGCCCCAGCTCTTCAGCCAGCGTCGCGGCGGTTCCGGCCGGGTCGGTCACGTGCGGTTTCCACACGGCTACCGAATCGAGCCGCGTGGCGATCGCCAGCAAGCGCCCGTTGCGGTCCAGGATCGGCCCGCGCTCGACCTCCGCGACCCGCACGGCGGAGCGCGGATCGGGCATGGGCTGCACGGCCATCAGCCAGATGAACCGCAGCGCGATCGCCGTGGCGAAGGCGCCCAAGCCAATGATCACCGTCCACATGCGGTAGCGTTCGCGCGCTTCCAACATCGTGCAGTCGGGTTCCCACGTAATGATAACAGGCGCCCCCGGTTCTGTCGATACAGATGATGACGATGGTACGTGCATTGCGCAGACAGAAGGTCGCCGCGCGCGGTTCCGGCAGGCGGAACCGCGCCGACCTCCGGCCGCGCACGGCGCAGGCCGGCCGGTCTCGTGCGCGTAAGGCGCGGGCTGCAGGACCTCGACCGCGCAGGGCTCGAGTCGGCCGGCTCCGGGTACGCGCGGCGCCGGTCGACCGGCCGATCGGCTCCGGGTCCGGCAGCGAAGCGCCGTTCGCGCTGATCTCGTTGGAGCGGGCGAACGCCGGCCGGAAGGCGCGCGGCGCGCGGCCGCACGTGCGGCTGTGGCGCCTGCTACGCGGCCTGCCGCGCCCCGCCGCGATCGTCGTGCTGGCCGTGGCCGCAAGCGCGGCAGTGGTTCCCGCCGGACTGGTGGTCGCCGCGGCGTGGCCCTCCCGGCCGCCGCAGCCGGCCGCGCACGGGGAGGCCGGTACCGCCGTCCGACAGGAACCCCTCCGTCAGGACATGGCCGCCGGCGTGGCCCCGATGGCTCCCGATCCGGGCGCGGAGGAGCCCGGCGAGCCGGAACCGGTTCCGGATCTCTCGTTGCGCTCGTACCAGGTGCAGGCCGGCGACTCGCTCTCGGAGATCGCGCACAGCTTCGACATCGACCTCGATACGCTGATCAGCTTCAACGGCATCCGCGACGTGGGCGATCTGCGGGAAGGCGTCGAGCTGTCGATACCGAATGCATCGGGCTTGTCCTACGTGGCGCGCCCGGGCGACACGCTGAGCGATATCGCCGACCGTCACGGCGTACGGGCCGACGAGCTGCGGGCCTGGAACGACCTGGAATCGACCGAGGTCGCCGCCGGTCGGAGGTTGTTCATTCCGGGCGTGTCGCTGCCGGAGCAGGAACGGAACGCCGTGCTCGGCCGGTTGTTCCTCAAGCCGGCGCCCGGCACGATCACCACGCCCTACGGCTATCAGCCCGACCCTCTCACCGGCATACGCCGCTTCCATGACGGCATCGACATCGAGCACGCCGCCGGCACGCCCATCGTCGCCTCCTTGACCGGCCGCGTCGGCCGCGTGGGGGTGAGCGGTATCTACGGCCGTTACGTGGTCCTGGTACACGCCGACGGCTATCAGACGCTCTATGCGCAGTTGTCGCGCACGCTGGTGGCGGCCGGCAGCTACGTCGCCCAGGGCCAGACGATCGGCGCCATGGGGACATCCGGCTTCGGCAGCGGCAGCCACCTCCATTTTTCGATCTTCAAGGACGGACAGCCGGTTGACCCGAGCCGCTACATGCACTGATGATCGCCGTTCGTGGAACGGCACGCTGATGGTATCCTGCCGGTCGGGATCGTGATCCTCGCGGCGGTCCTGATCGCCGCGCAGTCCGGTGGACTCTACCTGACGAAAGTCGCCACGCTGGAGCGCGACTACCTGCATCTCCCGGAGCGATGGTTCGACGTCCTGCACGAGCCGCGGGCGGTCCCGGCCGCCGTCCTCCCCGCCGGCGGTGCGGCGTCGGCGGCTTGGCCGCTGCCGATCGCCACGATGCGCTACGCCGCGCAGCCCGGCGACAATCTGTGGACCGTCAAGGCGCGGTTCGCCCTGACGCTCGACACGCTGTCCAGCCTCAATCGCGATGGCGGCTCGCGCGTGCATGACGTGGACATCGGCGAAGTGCTGTCGATTCCGAATCAGGACGGCCTCTTTATCGAGGTGGAGGGCCGCGACCATCTGGATACCGTGGCCGCGAACCACGGTCTGTCCGGCAGCGACGTGCTGGCCGCGAATCCCGGCGCCGACGCGCGGTCGGTGAGCGGTCCGCTGTTCTTTCCGGGAGCGCAACACTCCGGCTGGGAGCGCCGACTGGCGATGGGGCTGGGATTCCTGCGGCCGCTGCACGGCGGTTGGTTGACCTCCGGGTTCGGCATGCGCACCGATCCGTTCAGCGGGCGGTGGCGCATGCACCGCGGCATCGACATCGCCGCGCCGGCCGGAACGCGGGTGGTAGCCACCGCCGACGCCGTCGTGGAGCGGGTCGGGTACAACTCCGTATTCGGGCACTACGTGGTTCTCGACCATATCGGCGGGCGTCACCAGTCGCTGTACGCGCACCTGTCGGCGGTGAGCGTCAGGCAGGGTCAACGGGTGGCGGCGGCAAACACCGTCGGCCGCGTCGGATCGACCGGCCTGTCGACCGGCCCGCACCTCCATTTCGAGCTGTGGAGCCTGCGGCAGCCGATCAATCCCGCCACCGAGATCCGCGGGCTGCGCTAGACCCGTTTTGCTGCGCGCGGCGCTAGCCGATTTCCTCGCCGCGCGTCGCGCGCCCACCGTGCTGGCGACGACCGGGGGACGCCCGCCTCCGCACCGGCCAGTTCATCGGCGGGGAGGGCCAGCTCTGGAAGGCGGAGATTGCGAGCCGGTAACGCCGTGACGCTGATCGACTCGTCCCGGCCTCACGTCGTGGTGATCGGCGGCGGGTTCTGCGGCCTTGCGGCGGCCTACGAACTCGGCCGGCGCGGCATCCGCGCCACCGTGCTGGAGCGGGACGCCGCAGTCGGCGGGCTCGCCGGCAGCTTCACCGCCGGCGGCGCGCGGCTCGAGAAGTTCTATCACCACTGGTTCACCCACGACGTCCACGTGATGAACCTCATCGAGGAACTGGGCCAGTCGGACCGCGTGCTGCTGCGCCCGACCCGCACCGGCACCTACTACGCCCACGGCTTCTTCAAGCTCTCGACGCCCGCCGACCTGCTGCGCTTCTCGCCGCTGCCGTTCCGCGACCGCCTCCGGCTCGGGCTGCTGGCGTTGCGGGCGCGCCGGGTGCGGGACTGGCGCGCCCTCGAAGACCGCACCGCAGCCGATTGGCTGCGCGCCATGGGCGGCGAGCGGGTCTACCAAGTCGTCTGGGAGCCGCTGCTGCAGGGGAAGTTCGGCGACTTGGCGGAAGAGGTGGCGGCGGTCTGGTTCTGGAACAAGCTCAAGCTGCGGGGCGGCAGCCGCGGCAAGGGCGGCGAGGAACGGCTGGCCTACTACCGGGGCGGCTTCGCCGCGCTGGCCGACACGCTCGCCGAGGCGATCCGGGGCCAAGGCGGAGCAGTCCGGACCAGCGCCCCGGTGAACGGATTGCGCGTGGCCGCCGGGCGGGTGACCGGCGTGGTCACGCCCGAGGCTACCGTCGCCGCCGACGGCGTGATCGCCACCCCCGCGCTGCCCATCGTCGCCGATCTGGTGGCGCCGCACGTGGCGGGCGAGTACGTCCGGCGCCTGCGGCGCATCCGCTATCTGGCCAACGTCTGCGTCGTGCTGGAGCTCGACCGGAGTCTGTCGGACCTCTACTGGCTGAACGTCAACGACCCCGGGTTCCCCTTCGTCGGGGTCATCGAGCATACCAACTTCGAGCCAGCGTCGACCTATGGCGGGCGACACGTCGTGTATCTGTCCCGCTATCTGCCGGCGAGCGACGAGCTCTACCGGATGCCGGAGCGGGCCGCGGTGGCGTTCACGTTCGAACATCTGCGGCGGATGTTTCCCGATCTGACGGACGACCGTATCCGCGCCGCCCACGTCTGGCGCGCGCGCTACGCGCAGCCGGTGGTGGAGTGCGGCTATCGCCGGCTGATCCCCGCTACGCGGACGCCGCTGGCGAACCTGTTGCTGGCGACCATGGCGCAGATCTATCCCGAAGACCGGGGCACGAACTACGCGATCCGGCAAGGCCGAGACGCGGCCCGAGCCTGGGCGGCGTTGGCTTCATAGCAGCAGGGTCAGCAGGGTCTTCACCGGTGTGCGGCGGTTCGATAGGATGCTCCACGTGTCCGCGCCTGCCGCGCCGTTTCCCGCTATCCCCTACGGATTCGCCTACTTCAAGGGCATCCGGCGGGAGGGCTGCCTGTACGTCGACAAGACGCGCTTCCTGCACGCGTTGGAACAGGAGCGGTTCGTGTTCTTCATCCGCCCGCGGCGCTTTGGCAAGACCTGCTGGCTGTCGATGCTGGAGAGCTATTACGACCGCACCGAGGCCGGCGACTTCGCGGCGGTGTTCGCCGGCACGGACATCGGCGCGAACCCGACGCCCAACCGCAGTCGCTACGTCGTGCTGCGGTTCAACTTCTCCGCCTTCAACGACGCTTTGGAGACACTGGAGCGCGAGTTCGAGGAGTACTGCACCATGCGGCTGACGGATGCGCTGGAGAACAACCCGGACCTGTTCCCAGGGTCGGCGTTGGAGCGCATCCTGGCTCCATCGAGCGTCAACGGCCGCCTCAACGCGCTGTTCCTCCATGCCGGCAGGAGCGGCATTCCGCTCTACGTCCTGATCGACGAGTACGACAACTTCGCCAACACGATCCTCGCGCATCAGGGGGCGGACGCCTATCATTCGTTTACCCACGGCGGCGGCTTCTACCGCAACTTCTTCGCTACGCTCAAGGCCGGGACCGAGAACGGCAGCATCGAGCGGCTGTTCGTGACCGGCGTCTCGCCGATCACCATGGACGACGTCACCAGCGGCTTCAACATCGGCGCCAACCTGAGCCTGCGCCCCGCGTTCAACGAGATGCTCGGCTTCACCGAGCACGAGGTGCGGGACATGCTGGAGACCTACCGGGACCTGGGCGTGTTCGACCAGGACCCGGAAGCCACGCTCGACACGATGCGCGAGTGGTACGACGGCTACCGGTTCGCCACGGCCGCCGGCAACGCCGTCTATAACACCGACTTGGTGCTCTATTACCTGAAGCATTCGCTGCCCAACGAGCCGGGACCCGACAACCTGATCGACGCCAACGTGCGCATCGACTACGGCAAGCTGCGCCACCTGCTGACGGTCGGGCAGCGGTTGAACGGCAACTTCGACCTGCTGCGCGAGGTGATCGCCGAGGGGCGGGCCGACAGCGAGATCGTGGACAGCTTTCCGCTGGCGCGGCTCGCCGAACGGGAGAACTTCCTGTCGCTGTTGCATTACTTCGGCCTGTTGAGCATCCGCGGCGTGACCGCCGAGACGCCGCGGCTCGGCATTCCCAACCAGACGGTGCGGCGGCTGATGTACGGCTACCTGCGCGACGCCTATGACGACGTGGGGGTGTTTTCGCTGGACCTGGTGGAGTTCGACCGGCTGACGCGGCGGATGGCGCTGGCGGGCGACTGGCGGCCGGCGGTCGAGCGGCTGAGCGCGGCCATGGCGGAGCAGACCAGCGTGCGTGACTACCTGCAGGGCGAGAAGATGGTGCAGGGCTTTCTGGCCGCCTACCTGAGCACGTCGAGCTATTTCGTGTTTCACACCGAGATGGAGTTGGCCAAGGGCTACGCGGACTTGGTGCTGGAGCCGCGTCCGGCGCGCAATCCGGGCAGGCGCTACGGCTACGTGATCGAGTTGAAGTATCTGCCGCGCGGCGTGGCGGAGGCGCAGATAGCGGCGACGGCCGCCGAGGCGGCGGCGCAGGTGCGCGGGTATCTGGGGGACGGCCGGCTGGCGCGCCGCTACCCGGAGGCGGAGTTCCAGGGGCTGGCGCTGGTGTTCTGCGGCTGGGAACTGGTGCAGAGCGCTGCCGTCTCCACGCCGGCGACCGGATAGACCCGTTTGCCGCGCCCGGCGCAGGCCGATTTCCGGCGGCGCGGCGCTGGTCGGTGAGTAACTGCGGCGCGGCGCCGGTGGACGTACGCGGTGGCGGGCGGTGGTGGACTTCGTGGTTGCGCGCGGCGCGCTCGTCGCGCTGGCGGCGTTCGCGCTGGCGGGCATCGCCGTCCTCGACGACTACGGCGTGCAGGCGGACGAGAAGTGGCAGCGCTTCCTCGGACAGGCGGCGATCGACTACGCGCTGGGAGACGGCGGCGCCCTGCCGGTCAGTCCCGACCGATATTACGGCGTCGCGTTCGAGGCGCCGCTGGTCCTGGTCGAGCGATTGCTGGGCCTCACCGACAGCCGCGCCGTCTATCTCAGCCGCCACCTGCTGACGCATCTGTTCTTCCTCACCGGCGGGTACTTCTGCTATCTGCTGGCGTACCGGCTGTTCGGCGACCGCCGGCTGGCGCTGTTCGCGCTGCTGCTGTTCCTGCTCCATCCCCGGCTGTACGCGCACTCGTTCTTCAACAGCAAGGACATTCCGTTCCTGGCGATGTTCATGATCGGGCTCTACCTGGTGCAGCGGGCGTTTGGCCGGGACACGGTGGCGGCGTTCGCGCTGTGCGGGGTGGGCGTGGGCGTGCTGGTCAACCTGCGCGTCATGGGGGTGATGCTGTTCGTGGCGGTGGCGGCGCTGCGGGCGTTGGACCTGGCGCAGGCGCGGGGACGGGCGGAGCGCCGGCGCGCGCTGGGCACGGCGGCGGCGTTCGTGCTGGCTGCGGCGGGGGCGCTGTACGCGGTCTCTCCCTATCTCTGGCTCGATCCGTTCGCCATCGTCGAGGCGTTCGCGACGTTCGCCAGGCATCCCACCCACGTGCCTACGCTTTTTCAGGGCGAGTGGGTGCGCTGGCCGTCGATTCCGCCGCACTACCTCCCCACCTGGATGGTGATCACCACGCCGCCGGCGACGCTGCTGCTGAGCCTCATCGGCGCCGCGGCGGTGATCCGGCGCGGCGGCGCCTGCCCCGGCAGCGTCCTGCGCAATACCGGGGTGCGGTTCGAGTTGCTGCTGCTCGCCTGCCTGGCGCTGCCGCCGGCGGCCGTCGTGGCGCTGAACTCCAACATCTACCAAGGTTGGCGGCACCTGTACTTCCTCTACGCGCCGCTGTGCCTGCTGGCGGTCTACGGCCTGCGCGCGCTGCTCGGCGCGGCGCGGCGGCCGTGGCTGATGCGTCGCGCTTGGCTGATGGGCGGCGCCTATCTGCGGCGCGGGCTCTGCGTCCTGGCGGCGGCGGCGCTGGCTGGCATGGCGACCGACATCGTACGCTTGCATCCCCATCAGCATGCGTACTTCAACTTCCTGGTCGACCGCCGCACGCCGGAACGCTTGAGCACGCAGTATCAGATACTGTACTGGGGGACTAGTGGTCCGTACCATCAAATTATGTACTATAATCGAAGACATGGAAGAGCCGATTGTGTTGACCGAGGGCGAGCATCGCGAACTCACCCAGCGGGTCATAAGTCGTACTGGCCGAGCCGAGGATGCGCGCCGTGCGCGGGTCATTCTCCTGCTCGGTGAAGGGCGCACCTGGGACGAGGTCGGTGATCGCGTCGGCTGCAGCCGCGGCTTCGTCGCACTGTGGGCTCGACGCTTTCGTGCCGAGCGACTGGCCGGCTTGTACAGCCGGCACTGCGGTCAGAAGCCGTATCGCTGCACGCCGCAGGTGGAGGCGAAGATACTCAACGCGACGCGTAAGCGTCCCACCGACGGCAGCACGCACTGGAGCACTCGGCGGTTGGCAGCCAAGCTGGGGGTGTCGCACATGATGGTGGCGCGTGTCTGGCGCAAGCACGGGCTGGCGCCGCATCGGATGGAGCGCTACATGAGTTCCAACGATCCGGACTTCACCCGGAAGGCTGCCGACATCATCGGGCTGTACCTGAACCCGCCTGCGCATGCGGCGGTGTTCTGCGTGGACGAGAAGACGGCGATACAAGCGCTTGATCGCAACGAACCGGTGCTGCCGCTGTCGCCGGGGCGGGCTGAGCGGCATGGGTTCGAGTACTACCGGCACGGCACGCTGGCGCTGTATGCGGCGTTCGATACGAAGACCGGAGAAGTGCTTGGCAAGACTGCGGAGCGGCACACATCGGAGCAGTTTGTATCGTTTCTTGGAGACATCGTGGCGCACCAGCCGGCTGGGCGAGAGATTCACGTGATTGTGGACAACCTGTCGGCGCACAAGACGAAGCGAGTGGCGGCATTTCTGGACGAACATCCGACGATGAAGCTGCATTTTACGCCGACGTACTCATCGTGGCTGAATCAGGTTGAGTTGTGGTTCGGGAAGGTATCTCGGGACGTGATAGCCCGAGGGGTGTTCAGTTCGGTGGCTGATCTGAGGCGCAAGCTGATGAGATACATACGCGCATACAATAAGAATCCTCGAGTGGTGAAGTGGCGCTATGCTGATCCCTCGCGACACCTCGGTGCACGAGTACGTGTTACAGGCCACTAGGTACCGGGAAGTGCTGGAGTATCTGCTCGCACGCTATCCCGATTCGACGCTCTACGTGGAAAACATCAATCCCAATCCACGCCTGTGGCACGATCGATTCATCCTGCCGGCGGCGGCGCGGCGCCGGATCGTCATCGCCGACGAAGCTGGGAGGGCGGCCGACTTCTTGATCGCCGGGAGTTCCCGGCGATCAAGAAAGGCCGGCTTTTCGGGCCTCATGGAACCGCCGCCGTTCGGGCCGGTCCTCTACGCGCGCCGCATCTATCGCAACACCGTGTTCTCGGTCACTGCGGTCGACCTGTCGCTGGTGGACGAGACGACCGCCGACGTCTACCGCGCCGCGTATCGCGCGACGGTGGCCGGGGAGCTGCTGTTCCGGTCGGAGTTCGACCTCTATCTCGAAGGCAGGACGCTGACCTGGGTCAAAGAGTCGTGCCGCCCGGAGGATACCGTGCATCCGTTCGTGTTGCGGGCCGTTCCCTTTACTATCGATCATCTCCCGGTGGTCCACCGGGAGGAAGGCCGGGAACCGCTCGGCTTCCGGTTCGGGCACTACGGCGTGCGCTTCGACGGCCGCTGCCTGATACGGCGCCGGTTGCCGGACTATCCGGTCCGGGCGCTTGAGGTTGGCTGGTGGGTCCCGGAAGCCGGCGACCTGCTGGAAGCGGTCATCGACCTTTCTGCGAAGGAACCGTTGGTGGGCCGGTATCGGCAGGCGCTCGCGGTGGTGGCGGCCGGCGAGCGGGGCGCGCCGGCGGCGCGCGCGGTCTTCGACCTCTATCTCGAGCGCGGCGCCACCGGCACGGTGCTGACGTACCACCGGGAGCCGTGCGCGGCGGCGGACCTGCGGGCGCGGTTCTTCCTGCATCTGTTCCCGGCGGACGCGGGGGAGCTTGCCGCGGACCGCCGGCAGGCCGGTTTCGAGAACCTGGACTTCGACTTTGCGGAACACGGGGTGCTGCTGGGCGGCGCGTGCGTGGCGCTGGTGAGGCTGCCCGATTACGACCGGGGGATCGCCCGCCTCCGCACCGGCCAGTTCATCAGCGGGGAGGGCCAGCTCTGGAAGGCGGAGATTGCGGGGACGAGTCAGGAGCGGGAGCCGTGAGACCGGCAGTGGCGGGCGTGCGCGGCGCCGGTGGACGTGCGCGATGGCGGGCGGCGATGGACTTCGTGGTTGCGCGCGGCGCGCTCATCGCGCTGGCGGCGTTTGCGGTGGCGGGCATCGCCGTCCTCGACGACTACGGCGTGTCGGTGGACGAGGACACGCAGCGCGCCATCGGACAGGCGGCGGTCAACTACGCGCTGGGGGAAACCGGCGACCTGCCGGCGGACCTGAAGGTTTCCGACCGGTACTACGGCGTCGCGTTCGAAGCGCCGCTGATCCTGGTCGAACGGCTGCTGAACCTCGACAGCCGCGCCGTCTATCTCAGCCGCCACCTGCTGACGCATCTGTTCTTCCTCACCGGCGGGTACTTCTGCTATCTGCTGGCGTACCGGCTGTTCGGCGACCGCCGGCTGGCGCTGTTCGCGCTGCTGCTGTTCCTGCTCCATCCCCGGCTGTACGCGCAATCGTTCTTCAACAGCAAGGACATTCCGTTCCTGGCGATGTTCATGATCGCGCTCTACCTGGTGCAGCGGGCGTTTCGCCGGGACACGGTGGCGGCGTTCGCGCTGTGCGGGGTGGGCGTGGGCGTGCTGGTCAACCTGCGCGTCATGGGGGTGATGCTGTTCGTGGCGGTGGCGGCGCTGCGGGCGCTGGACTTGGCGCAGGCGCGGGGACGGGCGGAGCGCCGGCGCGCGCTGGGCACGGCGGCGGCGTTCGTGCTGGCTGCGGCGGGGGCGCTGTACGCGGTCTCTCCCTATCTCTGGCTCGATCCGTTCGCCATCGTCGAGGCGTTCGCGACGTTCGCCAGGCATCCGGCCGCGGCCATCACCGTCTTTCAGGGCGAACCGGTTCGCTGGCCGTGGATTCCACCGCACTACCTCCCTACCTGGATGGCGATCACCACGCCGCCGGCGACGCTGCTGCTGAGCCTCATCGGCGCCGCAGCGGTGATCCGGCGCGGCGGCGCCTGCCCCGGCAGCGTCCTGCGCAATACCGGGGTGCGGTTCGAGTTGCTGCTGCTCGCCTGTCTGGCGCTGCCGCCGGCGGCCGTCATCGCGCTGCAATCCAACCTCTACAACGGCTGGCGGCACCTGTACTTCCTCTACGCGCCGCTGTGCCTGCTGGCGGTCTACGGCCTGCGCGCGCTGCTCGGCGCGGCGCGGCGGCCGTGGCTGAAGCGCGGCGCTTGGCTGCGGCGCGGGCTCTGCGTCCTGGCGGCGGCGGCGCTGGCCGGCATGGCGACCGATGTGGTGCGCCTGCATCCCTATCAGCATGCCTACTTCAACTTCCTGGTCGACCGCCGCACGCCGGAGCGCCTGGGCACGCAGTATCAGATGCTGTACTGGGCGACCGAGTACCGGGAAGGGCTGGAGTATCTGCTCGCACGCTATCCCGATTCGACGCTCTACGTGGACCGGATCTACATCCAAAGTCGCAACGTGCGGCGCAATCGGGCCATCCTCCCGGCGGCGGCGCGGCGTCGGATCGTCATCGCCGACGAAGCTGGGAGGGCGGCCGACTTCTTCATCGCCTCGAATTCCCGGAGCTTCACGAATGACTGGCTTTCCGGCCGCACGGAACCGCCGTTCGGGCCGCTCCTCTATGCGCGCCGTATCTACCGCAACACCGTGCTTGCGGTCACCGCGGTCGATCTGTCGCTGGTGGACGCGGCGACCGCCGACGGCTACCGCGCCGCGTACCGCGCGGCGGTGGCCGGAGAGCCGCTGTTCCGGTCGGAGTTCGACCTCTATCTCGACGGCAGGACGCTGACCTGGGTCAAGGAGTCGTGCCGCCCGGAGGATACCGTGCATCCGTTCGTGCTGCGGGCCGTTCCCGTCGCAGTCGATCATCTCGCGGCGTACCACCGGGAGCGGGGCTGGGAACCGCTCGGCTTCCGGTTCGGGCACTACGGCGTGCGCTTCGACGGCCGCTGCCTGATACGGCGCCGGTTGCCGGACTACCCGCTCCGGGCGCTCGAGGTCGGCCGGTGGGTCCCCGGAGCCGGCAGCTGGCTGGAAGCGGTCATCGACCTTTCTGCGAAGGAACCGTCGGTGAGCCGGTATTGGCAGGCGCTCGCGGCGGTCGCGGCCGGCGAGCGGGGCGCGCCGGCCGCGACCGCGGTCTTCGACCTCTATCTGGAGCGCGGCGCTACCGGCACGGTGCTGACGTACCACCGGGAGCCGTGCGCGGCGGCGGACCTGCGGGCGCGGTTCTTCCTGCATCTGTTCCCGGCGGACGCGGGGGAGCTTGCCGCGGACCGCCGGCAGGCCGGTTTCGAGAACCTGGACTTCGACTTTGCGGAACACGGGGTGCTGCTGGGCGGCGCGTGCGTGGCGCTGGTGAGGCTGCCCGATTACGACCGGGGGATCGCCCGCCTCCGCACCGGCCAGTTCATCAGCGGGGAGGGCCAGCTCTGGAAGGCGGAGATTGCGGGGACGAGTCAGGAGCGGGAGCCGTGAGACCGGCAGTGGCGGGCGTGCGCGGCGCCGGTGGACGTTCGTGGTGGCGGGCGGCGATGGACTTCGTGATCGCGCGCGGCGCGCTCATCGCGCTGGCGGCGTTTGCGGTGGCGGGCATCGCCGTCTTCGACGACTACGGCGTGTCGGTGGACGAGATCTCTTCGCGTGGCAATGGACAGGCGGCGATCGACTACGCGCTGGGAGACGGCGGCGCCCTGCGGACCGATGTTCGCCGGTACTATGGCGTCGCGTTCGAGACGCCGCTGATCCTGGTCGAGCGATTGCTGGGCCTCACCGACAGCCGCGCCGTCTATCTCAACCGCCACCTGCTGACGCATCTGTTCTTCCTCACCGGCGGGTACTTCTGCTATCTGCTGGCGTACCGGCTGTTCGGCGACCGCCGGCTGGCGCTGTTCGCGCTGCTGCTGTTCCTGCTCCATCCCCGGCTGTACGCGCACTCGTTCTTCAACAGCAAGGACATTCCGTTCCTGGCGATGTTCATGATCGCGCTCTACCTGGTGCAGCGGGCGTTTGGCCGGGACACGGTGGCGGCGTTCGCGCTGTGCGGGGTGGGCGTGGGCGTGCTGGTCAACCTGCGCGTCATGGGGGTGATGCTGTTCGTGGCGGTGGCGGCGCTGCGGGCGTTGGACCTGGCGCAGGCGCGGGGACGGGCGGAGCGCCGGCGCGCGCTGGGCACGGCGGCGGCGTTCGTGCTGGCTGCGGCGGGGGCGCTGTACGCGGTCTCTCCCTATCTCTGGCTCGATCCGTTCGCCATCGTCGAGGCGTTCGCGACGCTCGCCAGGCATCCCATGCACGTGCCTACGCTTTTTCAGGGTGAATCGGTTCGCTGGCCGTGGATTCCACCGCACTACCTCCCTACCTGGATGGCGATCACCACGCCGCCGGCGACGCTGCTGCTGAGCCTCATCGGCGCCGCGGCAGTGATCCGGCGCGGCGGCGCCTGCCCCGGCAGCGTCCTGCACAATACCGGGGTGCGGTTCGAGTTGCTGCTGCTCGCCTGCCTGGCGCTGCCGCCGGCGGCCGTCATCGCGCTGCAATCCAACCTCTACAACGGCTGGCGGCAGATGTACTTCCTCTACGCGCCGCTGTGCCTGCTGGCGGTTTACGGCCTGCGCGCGCTGCTCGGCGCGGCGCGGCGGCCGTGGCTGATGGGCGGCGCTTGGCTGCGGCGCGGGCTCTGCGTCCTGGCGGCGGCGGCGCTGGCCGGCATGGCGACCGACATCGTGCGCCTGCATCCCTATCAGCAGGCGTACTTCAACTTCCTGGTCGACCGCCGCACGCCGGAGCGCTCGAGGACGCAGTATCAGATGCTGTACTGGGCGACCGAGTACCGGGAAGGACTGGAGTATCTGCTCGCACGCTATCCCGATTCGACGCTCTACGTGGACAGCCCCCATAGCGGGAACGTGCGGCGCCAGCGGCTCATCCTCCCGGCGGCGGCGCGGCGCAGGATCGTCATTGCCGACGAAGCTGGGAGGGCGGCCGACTTCTTCATCGCCTCGAATTCCCGGAGCTTCACGAATGACTGGCTTTTCGGCCGCACGGAACCGCCGTTCGGGCCGCTCCTCTATGCGCGCCGTATCTACCGCAACACCGTGCTTGCGGTCACTGCGGTCGATCTGTCGCTGGTGGACGCGGCGACCGCCGACGGCTACCGCGCCGCGTACCGCGCGGCGGTGGCCGGAGAGCCGCTGTTCCGGTCGGAGTTCGACCTCTATCTCGACGGCAGGACGCTGACCTGGGTCAAGGAGTCGTGCCGCCCGGAGGATACCGTGCATCCGTTCGTGCTGCGGGCCGTTCCCGTCGCGGTCGATCATCTCCCGGCGTACCACCGGGAGGAAGGCTGGGAACCGCTCGGCTTCCGGTTCGGGCACTACGGCGTGCACTTCGACGGCCGCTGCCTGATACGGCGCCGGTTGCCGGACTACCCGCTCCGGACGCTCGAGGTCGGCCGGTGGGTCCCCGGAGCAGGCAGCTTGCTGGAAGCGGCCATCGACCTGCCCGCAGCCGGACCGTCGGTGAGCCGGTATTGGCAGGCGGTCGCGGCCGGCGAGCGGGGCGCGCCGGCCGCGACCGCGGTCTTCGACCTCTATCTGGAGCGCGGCGCCACCGGCCCGGTGCTGACGTACCACCGGGAGCCGTGCGCGGCGGCGGACCTGCGGGCGCGCTTCTTCCTGCATCTGTTCCCGGTGGACGCGAGAGAGCTTGCCGCGCAAGACCGGCCGCACGGCTTCGACAACCTCGACTTCGACTTTGGGGAACACGGGGTGCTGCTGGGCGCCGCGTGCGTGGCGCTGGTGAGGCTGCCCGACTACGACCGGGGGATCGCCCGCCTTCGCACCGGCCAGTTCATCAGCGGGGAGGGCCAGCTCTGGAAGGCGGAGATTGCGGGGACGAGTCAGGAGCGGGAGCCGTGAGACCGGCAGTGGCGGGCGTGCGCGGCGCCGGTGGACGTGCGCGGTGGCGGGCGGCGATGGACTTCGTGATCGCGCGCGGCGCGCTCGTCGCGCTGGCGGCGTTTGCGGTGGCGGGCATCGCCGTCTTCGACGACTACGGCGTGTCGGTGGACGAGGACCTGCAGCGCCTCGCCGGACAGGCGGCGATCGACTACGCGCTGGGAGACGGCGGCGCCCTACCGACCGATTTCCTCCGGTATTATGGCGTCACGTTCGAAGCCCTCCGATATTACGGCGTCGCGTTCGAAGCGCCGCTGGTCCTGGTCGAGCGATTGCTGGGCCTCACCGACAGCCGCGCCGTCTATCTCAACCGCCACCTGCTGACGCATCTGTTCTTCCTCACCGGCGGGTACTTCTGCTATCTGCTGGCGTACCGGCTGTTCGGCGACCGCCGGCTGGCGCTGTTCGCGCTGCTGCTGTTCCTGCTCCATCCCCGGCTGTACGCGCACTCGTTCTTCAACAGCAAGGACATTCCGTTCCTGGCGATGTTCATGATCGCGCTCTACCTGGTGCAGCGGGCGTTTGGCCGGGACACGGTGGCGGCGTTCGCGCTGTGCGGGGTGGGCGTGGGCGTGCTGGTCAACCTGCGCGTCATGGGGGTGATGCTGTTCGTGGCGGTGGCGGCGCTGCGGGCGTTGGACCTGGCGCAGGCGCGGGGACGGGCGGAGCGCCGGCGCGCGCTGGGCACGGCGGCGGTGTTCGTGCTGACTGCGGCGGGGACGCTGTACACGGTCTCTCCCTATCTCTGGCTCGATCCGTTCGCCATCGTCGAAGCGTTCGCGACGCTTGCCAGGAATCCGACCCGTGCCTTCACGCTCTTTCAGGGCGAGCCGGTGCGAGGGCCGTCGATTCCGCCGCACTATCTCCCCACCTGGATGGCGATCACCACGCCGCCGGCGACGCTGCTGCTGAGCCTCATCGGCGCCGCGGCGGTGATCCGGCGCGGCGGCGCCTGCCCCGGCAGCGTCCTGCGCAATACCGGGGTGCGGTTCGCGTTGCTGCTGCTCGCCTGCTTGGCGCTGCCGCCGGCGGCCGTCATCGCGCTGAACTCCAACCTCTCCGGCGGCTGGCGGTACCTGTACTTCCTCTACGCGCCGCTGTGTCTGCTGGCGGTTTACGGCCTGCGCGCGCTGCTATCCGCCGCGCAGCAGCCGTGGCTGAAGCGCGGCGCTTGGCTGATGGGCGGCGCTTGGCTGCGGCGCGGGCTCTGCGTCCTGGCGGCGGCGGCGCTGGCCGGCATGGCGACCGACGTGGTGCGCCTGCATCCCTATCAGCAGGCGTACTTCAACTTTCTGGTCGACCGCCGCACGCCGGAACGTTTGAGCACGCGGTATCAGATGCTGTATTGGGAGACCGAGTACCGGGAAGGACTGGAGTATCTGCTCGCACGCTATCCCGATTCGACGCTCTACGTGGACAGCCCCCATAGCGGGAACGTGCGGCGCCAGCGGCTCATCCTCCCGGCGGCGGCGCGGCGCAGGATCGTCATTGCCGACGAAGCCGGGAGGGCGGCCGATTTCTTCATCGTCTCGAATTCCCGGCTCGTCACGAATCACCGGCTTTTCGGCCGCACGGAACCGCCGTTCGGGCCGGTCCTCTATGCGCGCCGTATCTACCGCAACACCGTGCTCGCGGTCACTGCGGTCGACCTCTCCCTGGTGGACGCGGCGACTGCCGACGGCTACCGCGCCGCGTACCGCGCGGCGGTGGCCGGAGAGCCGCTGTTCCGGTCGGAGTTCGACCTCTATCTCGACGGCAGGACGCTGACCTGGGTCAAGGAGTCGTGCCGCCCGGAGGATACCGTGCATCCGTTCGTGCTGCGGGCCGTTCCCGTCGCGGTCGATCATCTCCCGGCGTACCACCGGGAGGAAGGCTGGGAACCGCTCGGCTTCCGGTTCGGGCACTACGGCGTGCACTTCGACGGCCGCTGCCTGATACGGCGCCGGTTGCCGGACTACCCGCTCCGGACGCTCGAGGTCGGCCGGTGGGTCCCCGGAGCAGGCAGCTTGCTGGAAGCGGCCATCGACCTGCCCGCAGCCGGACCGTCGGTGAGCCGGTATTGGCAGGCGGTCGCGGCCGGCGAGCGGGGCGCGCCGGCCGCGACCGCGGTCTTCGACCTCTATCTGGAGCGCGGCGCCACCGGCCCGGTGCTGACGTACCACCGGGAGCCGTGCGCGGCGGCGGACCTGCGGGCGCGCTTCTTCCTGCATCTGTTCCCGGTGGACGCGAGAGAGCTTGCCGCGCAAGACCGGCCGCACGGCTTCGACAACCTCGACTTCGACTTTGGGGAACACGGGGTGCTGCTGGGCGCCGCGTGCGTGGCGCTGGTGAGGCTGCCCGACTACGACCGGGGGATCGCCCGCCTTCGCACCGGCCAGTTCATCAGCGGGGAGGGTCAGCTCTGGAAGGCGGAGATTGCGAGCCGGTGAGGCCGCGCGGGCGCGAGCGTGGCCGCTCTCGAGGGCTGTTGTTGTCCTTTGTATATACTCGACTCGTGTCCGATCGCTCCGGCGACTGGTTCTTGCAGGCGAAACGCAACCTCGAACAGGCGCTGGCATCGCGCGATGAGGGACGGGACGAATGGGCCTGCTTCGCCGCGCATCAGGCGGCCGAACTGGCGCTCAAGGCGCTCCATCTGGCCTGCGGGCAGGAGGCGTGGGGGCATGTCTTGACGCGGTTGCTGGCCGACCTTCCGCAACCGGTCGAGCCGGCGCTGCGCGAACGGGCTCGCGTGCTGGACAACTACTACGTACCCACGCGCTACCCGAATGGCCATGCGGCAGGACCTCCGTTCGAGCACTACGGTCCACTCCAGAGCAGGGAAGCTATCGCGCATGCCCGTGCGATCATTGACTACGTCGATACTGCGTTGGCCTAGCCGCGAGGCGGTCCAAGCGGCCGTCGTTCGCTGGGCGCAGGACGCCGCCAACCGGGATCGGTCGATCCGCAGAATCGGCTACTTCGGCTCCTGCGCGCGCGGCGATTGGGGCGTCGGCAGTGACATCGACATGGTTCTGATACTCGACGAGGCCGCGACTGCCGCAGAGGCGCGCTTCGATACCGCCGAGCTGCCGGTAGCCGCGGACGTAATGGTGTTCACGGAGTCGGAGTGGCAGGCCCGCCTTCTGCGCCGGGACCGCTTCGCCCGCGTGTTGCAGAGCGAAACGGTGTGGGCCTTCGTCGCGCCGCCAAGAACGGCCGCTTGACCGCTGCCGGGACGGCTCGGGCCGGCCGGCGGCACGGTGCACCTGCGCCGGCGCGCTGGATGAGCGATTCGAGAGCAATCTGGCGCGGGCGAAAGAGCGATGGCAGGCCGAAGCGCTCGCATGGCAGCAGCGCAGTCTGGCGGAGCCCCCGCTGGTGTACCTCGGTCAGCTCTGGGAGGCGAAGATTGGGGACGAGTCAGGAGCGGGAGCCGTGAGACCGGCAGTGGCGGGCGTGCGCGGCGCCGGTGGACATACGCGGTGGCGGGCGGTGGTGGACTTCGTGGTTGCGCGCGGCGCGCTCGTCGCGCTGGCGGCGTTCGCGCTGGCGGGCATCGCCGTCCTCGACGACTACGGCGTGCAGGCGGACGAGAAGTGGCAGCGCTTCCTCGGACAGGCGGCGATCGACTACGCGCTGGGAGACGGCGGCGCCCTGCCGGTCAGTCCCGACCGATATTACGGCGTCGCGTTCGAGGCGCCGCTGGTCCTGGTCGAGCGATTGCTGGGCCTCACCGACAGCCGCGCCGTCTATCTCAGCCGCCACCTGCTGACGCACCTGTTCTTTCTCACCGGCGGGTACTTCTGCTATCTGCTGGCGTACCGGCTGTTCGGCGACCGCCGGCTGGCGCTGTTCGCGCTGCTGCTGTTCCTGCTCCATCCCCGGCTGTACGCGCACTCGTTCTTCAACAGCAAGGACATTCCGTTCCTGGCGATGTTCATGATCGGGCTCTACCTGGTGCAGCGGGCGTTTGGCCGGGACACGGTGGCGGCGTTCGCGCTGTGCGGGGTGGGCGTGGGCGTGCTGGTCAACCTGCGCGTCATGGGGGTGATGCTGTTCGTGGCGGTGGCGGCGCTGCGGGCGTTGGACCTGGCGCAGGCGCGGGGACGGGCGGAGCGCCGGCGCGCGCTGGGCACGGCGGCGGCGTTCGTGCTGGCTGCGGCGGGGGCGCTGTACGCGGTCTCTCCCTATCTCTGGCTCGATCCGTTCGCCATCGTCGAGGCGTTCGCGACGTTCGCCAGGCATCCCACCCACGTGCCTACGCTTTTTCAGGGCGAGTGGGTGCGCTGGCCGTCGATTCCGCCGCACTACCTCCCCACCTGGATGGTGATCACCACGCCGCCGGCGACGCTGCTGCTGAGCCTCATCGGCGCCGCGGCGGTGATCCGGCGCGGCGGCGCCTGCCCCGGCAGCGTCCTGCGCAATACCGGGGTGCGGTTCGAGTTGCTGCTGCTCGCCTGCCTGGCGCTGCCGCCGGCGGCCGTCGTGGCGCTGAACTCCAACATCTACCAAGGTTGGCGGCACCTGTACTTCCTCTACGCGCCGCTGTGCCTGCTGGCGGTCTACGGCCTGCGCGCGCTGCTCGGCGCGGCGCGGCGGCCGTGGCTGATGCGTCGCGCTTGGCTGATGGGCGGCGCCTATCTGCGGCGCGGGCTCTGCGTCCTGGCGGCGGCGGCGCTGGCTGGCATGGCGACCGACATCGTACGCTTGCATCCCCATCAGCATGCGTACTTCAACTTCCTGGTCGACCGCCGCACGCCGGAACGCTTGAGCACGCAGTATCAGATACTGTACTGGGGGACCAGGTACCGGGAAGTGCTGGAGTATCTGCTCGCACGCTATCCCGATTCGACGCTCTACGTGGAAAACATCAATCCCAATCCACGCCTGTGGCACGATCGATTCATCCTGCCGGCGGCGGCGCGGCGCCGGATCGTCATCGCCGACGAAGCCGGGAGGGCGCCCGACTTCTTGATCGCCGGGAATTCCCGGCGCGTCACGAATGACCGGCTTTTCGACCGCACGGAACCGCCGTTCGGGCCGGTCCTCTACGCGCGCCGCATCTATCGCAACACCGTGTTCTCGGTCGCTGCGGTCGACCTGTCGCTGGTGGACGAGGCGACCGCCGACGTCTACCGCGCCGCGTATCGCGCGACGGTGGCCGGGGAGCCGCTGTTCCGGTCAGCGTTCGACCTCTACCTCGAAGGCAGGACGCTGACCTGGGTCAAGGAGTCGTGCCGCCCCGAAGATACCGTGCATCCGTTCGTGTTGCGGGCCGTTCCCTTTACTATCGATCATCTCCCGGTGGTCCACCGGGAGGAAGGCCGGGAACCGCTCGGCTTCCGGTTCGGGCACTACGGCGTGCGCTTCGACGGCCGCTGCCTGATACGGCGCCGGTTGCCGGACTATCCGGTCCGGGCGCTTGAGGTTGGCTGGTGGGTCCCGGAAGCCGGCGACCTGCTGGAAGCGGTCATCGACCTTTCTGCGGCGGAACCGTTGATGGGCCGGTATTGGCAGGCGCACGCGGCGATCGCCGCCGGCGAGCGGGGCGCGCCGGCCGCGCGCACGGCTTTCGATCTCTATCTCGACGGCAGGGTGCTGACGTACCACCGGGAGCCGTGCGCGGCGGCGGACCTGCGGGAGCGGTTCTTCCTGCATGTGGTTCCGGCGGACGACGGGGAGCTCTCCCGGCAAGACCGGCCGCACGGCTTCGAGAACCTGGGCTTCGACTTTGAAGAACACGGGGTGCTGCTGGGCGCCGCGTGCGTGGCGCTGGTGAGGCTGCCCGACTACGACCGGGGGATCGCCCGCCTCCGCACCGGCCAGTTCATCAGCGGGGAGGGTCAGCTCTGGAAGGCGGAGATTGCGGGGACGGCTCTGGAGCAGGAGCCGCGAGGCCGGCGGTGACGGCGGTGAAGCGAGAGGCGTCCCCCAAACCGGCGCACGTGCGCTATAATGACTGGCGACAGGTGGCGCTGCCGCCGCCGGGGGAGTTCACCCCCGCGCTGCCGGTCAGCGTGATCATGCCCTGCTATCAGACGCCGGCGGCGGTGCTGGAGCGGACCCTGGCGGCTCTGGAGGGGCAGACTTGGCCGCGCGAGCTGTTCGAGGTGGTGATCGTCGACGACGGCTCCGAGCCGCCGCTGGCCCCTCCTCCCGGATCGCCGCTGAACGTCCGGGTGGTGCGGCAGGAACGTCGCGGGTTCGGGATCGCGCGGGCGCGCAACACCGGCGTACGGGCGGCGGCGCACGGCATCATCCTGTTCCTGGACGGCGATTCGCTGCCGGAAGCGGGCTGGCTGGCGGCGCACGCTCGCTGGCATCACGTCGTCTCCGACGCCGTGACCGTCGGGTTTCGCGCCAGCGTCGCGGTGGACGACCTCGAGGCGGAGACCATCCGCCGCCGGCCCGGCGCCCTGCGGGAGCTGTTCGCGCAGCGGCCGATCGACCCTCCCTGGATCGACGGCCACCTGCTGCGGATGGCCGACATGACGACGCGCGCGGCCGACCTGTTCCACGTGGTGATCGGGGGAAATTTCGGCATCGGCCGGGAGTTCTATCAGGCGGTGGGCGGCAGCGATGAATCGTTCGTGCGGTGGGGAATCGAGGACACCGAACTTGCGTATCGGGCCTACGCCCGCGGCGGGTTGTTCGTGCCGGTGCGCGCCGCGCTGGTCTGGCATCAGGGACGCGAGGCCGAGGGACGGGAGGCGAAGGAGCGCAGTCTTCGGCTCCAAATGGGCAAGGCGGCCCACCTGATCGCCCACCCCCGCTACCGCAGCGCCGCGCGCGGGCGCATCTACGCGGTGCCGCGGTACGTGGCGACCATCGAGGCCGGCCGCTGTCCGGCCGAACAGGTGGCGGCGGCGGTCGTGAACCTCCTGATCGACCGCGAGCATGATCTGATGGTGCGCATCGAACTCGACGGCAGCCCGGACGCGGAGCGACCGGCATGGCTCCATGAAGTATTCGATCCGGACCCGCGGGTGCGCGTCGCGCCGGCCGGCTCCGCCCTGGACGAATTCCCGGCGTCTCCGTTCCACGTCAGGCTTCCGGCCACCGTGTCGGCGAAGAACGTGGTACACGCCCTGCATTCCCACCTGCGGGGCGCGGTCCTCGCCACTTCGCACCTGCCGGACGGAACGAGTGTGTCGATCGCCCGCACGTGGGCGCTGCATCGGGCGCGGCGAGCGGGCGGGCGCATTGCGGACTTCGGCGACGTACGGGAGATCGCACCCGCAAAGTTGAAGCTCAGGGCGGCTGCGCGGCGCAGGGACGCGCGGGGCGGGAACGCGGCGCGCGCGGCGGAGCGGGACGCGACCGGTATACCCACCGGGTGGAGAGCCCTGCGCGAACGGGCGCGGGAGGTGTACGATCTCCGGGAGGCGTGGTGGTTCCTCCGCTCGTTGGCGTGGTCGTGCCGGCGGCGGCTGCGCCGCCGGACGACCGGGCCGTCATCGACCTGTAGGAACGGAGGGTCTTGAGCCTCCGGCGGCTGCGCGCGGACCTGTGGCGGGCGTTCAACAAGCGGCGGACGGTCTGGTGGGTCCTCCGCGCGTGGCGCCGCGCGGCGCTGGCCGGATGGACGCGGCCGCGCGGCGCTGCGGGCGGCCGCCCGCTTCCCGGCGAGTCGGCGCGCGCCTTCGATCTGCGGGTGTACAATCCTATCCACTGGCCGCGGCATGCCGGCGGCCGGGTGGCGGCGCTGGGGCCGCTCGAGCGGCTGCCGCCGGGGGTCGAGGCGGATCGCTCCGTTCGGCGTCGCGACCCGTTGCTGCTGCGCCGGTACCACCACGTGGAGGACGTGCAGGCGTTCCACTCCGACGCCGTCACGCGCGCCGGCGATCTGGCCCGTCTGGCCGCCGCCGGCGTGGTCGTGCACGTGGCGGACGCCGACCCGCGGCTGCCGGCGCTGCTCGGCGGCGATCTCCATCGGCTGATGACCGCCGACGTGGCTGCCCTCGACGTCGGCGCGCGCGAGTTGCGCAGCATCAGAATGCGGCGCGCGGCCCTGCGCAACCACTCGTCGTGGGCGCGCGCCACCACGAACCTGCCGCCTGTGTCGGTCCTGCTGGCCACGCGGCGTCCGGCGCTGCTGTCGCAGGCGCTCGCCGCGGTGGCGCGGCAGAGCTATCCGCGGCTGGAGCTGGTGCTGGCGCTGCACGGGAACGACCGCGCCTTCCCGGCGGTACAGCGGCGCGTTGCCGAGTTGCCGCTTCCGGGCACGGTCGTGCGGGTGCCGGGCAGCGCTTCCCTGGGCGCGGTGCTGAACGCCGCGGTAGCGGCGGCCGGCGGAGAGCTGCTGACCAAGATGGACGATGACGACCGGTACGGCGCCGACCACGTGTGGGACTTGGTGCTTGCGCGGGCGTACTCGCGCGCGGAGCTGGTCGGCAAGGGAGCCGAGTTCGTGTACCTCGCCGCGTCGCACCGGACGGTATGCGACGCGGCGAGTTGGCGCCCGGAAGCCTATGGGTCGCGCGGTCTGGCGGGGGGCACGCTGCTGATCTCGCGGCGCGACCTGGAGCGGATCGGCGGCTGGCGGGAGGCCCGGCGCGGCGTTGATCAGGCGCTGATCGGCGATGTCCTGCGCGCCGGCGGCGGCGTTTACCGGACCCACGGCACCGGGTTCGCCCTGGTGCGGCACGGCGATCGCCACACGTGGCGCGTGGGCGACGGCTGGTTCCTCGCCAGGGCGGACCGCATCATTCCTGGTTGGGCCGCCGCCGCCGACGTCGGCGAGCCGGACGCATGACCGCGCTGCCGCTACTGCGCGGCTGCCGGCAGGCGATCGCCATCGCCGCGAAGCCGGACTTGGCCAAGGAGATAGCCGGCGCCGCGGCGCGCGGGCGATTCGCCGCGGCGGCGCGCATGGCCCTCACCGCGGCCCGTTCGCCCGACCTGGGGGCGGAAAAGATCATCTCCCGGAAATATCGCTATGTCTGGCTGTGCGTTCCCAAGGTCGCGTCGCGCAGCATCATGGCGGCGTTGCAAGGCAGCGCGCCGGATAACGAGATATTCACCGGCAAGAGCGCGGTCGAGCTCTTCGCACTGCGTCCGGAAGCGCGCGACTATTACAGTTTTGCCTTCGTCAGGAACCCGTACACCCGGGCGCTTTCTTTCTACTCCGACCTGCATTTCGCGCACCGCCGCTATGCGGAAGCCGCGGCGTGCCGCAGAAAGAAAGAGCATGCCGCACGCTTCTTCAAGCGCTTCTACGGGCTGGCCGAGACCGGCAGCTTCGACGACTTCTGCCGGTGGCTGAGTACGCCCTGGGCTTCGGATGCGGTCGCCGACCGCCACTTTCTGTCGCAATACCTGCAGATACGCCTCGACGGAGGGCGCCGGCCCGACTTCGTCGGCCGCTTCGAGCACCTCGACGCCGACTTCGCCCGCGTCGCCGGGCAGCTCGGCTTGCCGGTGCCGGCGCTGCCCTTGTTGCACACCATGGCGGGCTGGCGGACGACGCCGGCTGCCTTGCAGGCTGCCAGAGCCGCCATGAGCCCGCACCTTACCGAACGCAACAAGGCGTTGCTCCGCACGCGGTACGCGCACGACTTCGATCTGGGAGACTGGAGTCGTCCCGACAGCGGGCCGCTCTGAGGCTCGTTTGCGACCGGTCTCGCCGGCCCGCATCACCGCAGGCCGCACCGGCGAACGGCTATCAGTCGCCCTGATTCCGGGCCTCTTTCCATGCATTCGACCTGACGATGCGTTGGGTCCCTCAGGCGGGGAGGCCATGCAGGCCCCGCTCGATCACCTCCTCGACCTCTCGCCCACCCATTTCCGTAAGCGCGACATCGAACGGCGTATGCCCACGCGAATAAATCATACGAGTCGAACGGGCTTTACGGCAACCTGCCGCCATCGCCGGGGTGCGTCAGGCGCGGATCAGGGCTGACTGACTTGACGCGCACTGCCGCCAGAGGCGACCATGGAATCCGGCGAGTACCGGAAGTGCAAGACACGGGTGAACAGGCAGGATGGTTCCGGCGTTTCGCCCCGGCGGCGGTGCGGGAAGTAGGTCGGCCGCGGGCACTGCCGTTGGCGCTGCTGCTCCTGACGATCGCAGCAGGCGCCTGGGCACAGGACGGCAGCCCCACGGTGGCCTGGGAGTCGATCGCGTCGAACGGCGTCGTGCTGGCCTTTGTGTTGTTGGCGCTTCGGTTCCTGCGCAAGGGGTTGAGTGAGTTGCGCGTCGAACTCGGCACGGTGAAGACCGCGTTGAGCGTTCACGGTGAACGCCTGGGGCGGATCGAAGCGGCCCAGGAAACGACGGCCGCTGACCTGAGCGACCTGCGCGCGGAGATCGGCACGGTGAAGGCCGCGTTGAGCGCTCACGGCGAACGCCTGGGGCGGATTGAGGCGGCCCAGGAAACGACGGCCGCTGACCTGAGCGACCTGCGCGCGGAGATCGGCACGGTGAAGGCCGCGTTGAGCGCTCACGGTGAACGCCTGGGGCGGATTGAGGCGGCCCAGGAAACGACGGCCGCTGACCTGAGCGACCTGCACACTACGATGCATGGCGTGCGCGATACCGTACATGCGAACGCGCAGCGTCTGGCCTGGATCGAGGGTGCGATAGACCGGCGTCTGAAGCCGGCGAACCTCGATGCCGCGACCGCCCGCTCTGCCGCCCCCGTGACGGCGACGCTCTGATTATCGGCTTCTGACGCCGTAAACGGCCGTGTCGCGCTTCCGTCCAGCCGGCTTCACGCTGTTCCTGATCGGCTGTCGGTCCTGGCGGCCGCTCTGGTGCTGGCGCGGGAAGTTACCTGGGGGGCCGGGGTTGCGATCCGATGCCGTCGAATGGACAGGACTGGCCCGCAAGCTGCTGGCCGGAGAGGGCTATACCTAGGCAGCGGCCGCTTTGCAGACGAACTGGCCGCCGTTCTGCCCTGTATTGGGCACGCCGCTGGGACGTGTCGAGGATCGAGTGTTGGGAGCGGTCACGCTTTCCTGCAAGACCTCCTGAACGTTACCGGTCGGGGACGGGCAATTGGGGTGGAATTACGGGGAATTCCACCCCCCAGTCCCAACCTTCGCCGGGAACGTATTGGCCGGTGCTGATGCCGGTAATCTCATGTTCGGGGAGCCTGATTACCGCCAGGCACCAGCCGTCCAGGATCATGCCGCGCTCCTGGAAATCGAAGCTCAGGTTCTCGAAGCCGTAGCGCTTGCCGTAGGCGGAATACGCCGGGAACAGATGCAGGAAGAAACGCTCCCGCGTGTCCGCCGTCCTGCACGGCTCCCTGACGTAGATGAGTCTTGCGCCATTGAGATAGACGTCGAACTTCGACTTGGCCGCCGGCTCGCCCGCCACCGTCGCTCGATACACCTCTCGCATGAGGTAACGCAGGCTTTCGCGTTCGTACCACGAAGTCCAGAGGAAATCTTCGGAGGTCCGTTTCTTCCAGTCGTTATAGAGGGCGATCATGCGCGCCGCAGTGTCCGCTTCCGCCGCGATCAAGTCACGCGTCTCGCCGGGATCGGTGCGCAGGTCGAACAGCGCCGGCCCCTCCTCGGCGCGATTCTTGACCAGTTTGGCGTCGGCCGTGCGTACCGCATAGCGGGGATCATCCTTCCCGGTCGTCGTCCAGAACAGCGCCTCATGCAGGACGCCGGACGCTGCCCCGCGCATGAAGGGATCCAGATTCACGCCGTCGAGCGGGAGGTGGGCGGCGGCTTCGGCGCCGGCCAGAGCGAGCGCGGTGGCCGCGACGTCGAGGCTGATGACCATCGGCTCGAAGGTCGTTCCGCCGGACCAGCGGGCCGGCCAGGAGGCGGCGAAAGGTACGCGGATGCCGCCTTCGAACACGCTACCCTTGCCGTTCCGCAGCGGCCGGTTGTCGGCCCGGGACTTGAAAGTGTCGCCGCCGTTATCGCTCAGGAAGAAGGTGAGCGTGTTTTCCCAGCGTCCGGCGGCCTGCAGCGCCGCCACGATGCGGCCCACGTTGTGATCGAGCGAGTCGATCATCGCCAGATAGGTGCGCCGGCCTTCGTCATCGACGTGGCGATACTTGCGCACCGTCTCGGCGGGCGCCTGCAGCGGGGTGTGCGGCGCGTTGTAGGAGAGGTACAGAAAGAACGGTTCTTCCCGGTCGGCGGTGACGAAGTCGATCGCCCGGTCGGTGAGGGCGTCGGTCAGGTAGCCGGAGAACCCGGAGGCGCCGCGGCCGTCGTTGAGCGGCAGCAGGTATTCCTGGAGCGGGGACTCGGTGACGTCGATGCGGAAGTAATCATGGCCGCCGCCGGTGAAGCCGTAGAAGTAGTCGAAGCCGCGGTTGAGCGGGTGGAACTCCGGCGCCGTGCCGAGATGCCATTTTCCCACGATGCCGGTGCGATAGCCGGCCTCCCGGAGGTAGTCGGCGACGATGCGTTCCTCCACCGGCAGGTGGTTGCCGAACCGCGCCGGGTAACGGCCGGTCATGAGACCCGCGCGCGACGGAGCGCAGAGCATGTGCGCCACGTACCCGTTGCTGAAGACGACGCCCTCTGCCGCTATCCGGTCGATGTGGGGCGTCTCGATCTCGGTCGCGCCCTGAAAGCTCACGTCGCGGTATCCCAGGTCGTCCGCCAGGATGACCAGGATATTCGGCCGCTCGTCGGCCACCCGCGCCGCACGTATCTGCGATGACGCCGGCGACTGCCCGGTCAGGAGCAAGCCGCACGCCAGGACGAACGGCAGCCACGTCCGGCGACCCTGCCCACCAAGTCCCGGCGGGACGGCCCCCGGGGCACGCCAAGCCGATGGTTCGCGTAGTTCTTGAAGAAGCCTCATGTCACGACCATTCTAACACGCTCCCGAATGCCTCATCGCCTGGTGCCGGACCGGACCTTCCGGCGCTGCCGGTCGGTACGACACGCCGCGAAGCGGGGTAGTGCCGGCGGCGCGATGTCCGGCTTGAGCTTGTGCTTGAGGTGGTCCTGGTTCGTTGGACAGCTCGAGGGGTAGTACAAGGTGTATTCGCATGGTTGTCTACCCCTCCTGTTGCTCCAGATAGGGCGGCGGTAAAAGGGGGTGCGGGGAGGGGGTGTTTCCCTGTGGACATTGTGGATAACCCCGTCACTGTCACGCACCAGCTTGCCCTCTGACCGCGAACGCTGCGGTCGCAGCTACCCCACTTCATCGAATCAGCACTCCCTCCTTACTCTTCTCTGGGTTCAGCGCTACGCCACCCGCTCTCTGGGTGTCCGCTCGCCGCAGTAGGCCTCCGCCGGCGTGCAGCCAGCCAGCGCCGAGTGCGGTCGTTCGTCGTTGTAGAACTCGATCCAGCCGTCGATCACTCGCTGCGCGACGAAGCCGTCGGCCAACTCGTGCAGGTACACCGCCTCGTACTTCAGCGAGCGCCACAGCCGCTCGATGAACACGCTGTCCATGCAGCGACCGCGACCGTCCATCGAGCACCGTATGCCGGCCGCTGCCAGCCGCCCGGTGAATGCCATGCTGGTGAACTGGCTGCCTTGATCGGTGTTGAAGATCGCCGGCGTGCCGGAGAGCGCCAACGCCTCGCGCAGTGCCTCCACGCAGAACTCGGTGTCCATCGTGTTGGACAGCCGCCACGCCAGCACCCGCCGGCTCGCCCCCGGCCTGCCGGCCGCCCTCCGGGCCATGATCGCCACCAGGTACAGAAAGCCTTTCTGCACCGGGATGTAGGTGATGTCCGCACACCACACCTGATCGGCCGCTCGATCGTCAGTCCGCTGAGCAGATACGGGTACACGCGGTGCTCGGGGTGCGCGACTGTCCAGCGACAATCAAGATGAGAACGCGGCGACAATCAAGATGAGAATGCGCGAGTAGGGCGGCTGCCTCCGACAGAGGGAGGATGGAGGGAGCCGCCGCTGGCGGCGGGAGGGCGTAGCCCGACCGCAGTCAGCGGCGCGCGGCGGTGCCCCGTAGGGCTTCGCGGCCGGTGATCGTGACCGACCCGGCGTTGGGTAGGGTGCTCGGGAATACCACCCCAAAGGAGCACCTGTGCCGGGCCGACATCTGACCGATCAGCACGTGAGGCACTACATGAATCTGCGCACCAAGGACAAGCCGTCGGTGGCCGCCGCCAAGGCGTCGATCAGCACCGCCAGCGCCTACCGCATCGAGTCCGACCCGCGGCTGCCGTCCCAGAAACGGACCGTCCGCACGCGCCGGCGGCCCGACCCGCTGGCCGGCATCTTCGAGCAAGAGGTCATCCCGCTGCTGCTGCAAGCGCCGCAACTGCGCGCGGTGACCATCTTCGAGGAACTCCTGCGCCGCCACCCCGAACTGACCGCCAGCGTGCGCCGCACGCTGGAACGCCGCGTGCGCCGCTGGCGCGCCGTGCACGGCCCCGAACAGGAAGTCATCTTCGCCCAGCGCCAGCCGCCCGGCCGCATGGGTCTGTCGGACTTCACCGCCGCCAACGACCTGGGGATCATCGTTGCCGGCGAGCCGCTGCCACACCTGCTGTACCATTTCCGGCTGCCCTACTCCGGCTTCGAGCACGCCGACGTGGTGCTCGGCGGCGAATCCTTCAGCGCCCTCAGCAGTGGCCTGCAGCAGGCGCTCTGGACGCTCGGCGGCGCCCCCGAAGAGCACCGCACCGACAGCCTGTCGGCGGCGTTCCGCAACCTCGATCAGGCCGCCCATGAGGACCTGACCCAGCGCTACCAGCAACTGTGCCAGCACTACCGGATGCGCCCGACGCGTAACAATCCCGGCGTTGCCCATGAGAACGGCAGCGTCGAGAGCGCCCACGGCCACCTCAAGCGCGCTCTCGACCAGGCCCTGCTGCTGCGCGGCTCGCGCCAGTTCGATGATCCGCACGCCTACCGCAGGTTCCTCGCCGAACTCGTCGCCCGCCGCAACGCCCGCCACCGCGCGCGCATCGACGCCGAACGCGCCGTGCTGCAGCCGCTGCCCGAACACCGCGTCCAGGACTTCGAGATCGAACGCGTGCGGGTCACCTCCCACGGGGGGTTCACCCTGCGCAAGGTGTTCTACTCGCTGCCGTCGCGGCTGATCGGCCACAGCCTGCGCGTGCATCTGTTCGCCGATCGGCTGCAACTGTTCCTCGGCGCTTCCGCACTGATGACCCTGCCGCGGGGCAAGCCGCACGCCGACGGTCGCCGCGGGCACGTGGTCAACTACCATCACCTCATCCACGCGCTGCGCCGCAAGCCGATGGCGTTGCTCCATCTGGTGTACCGCGATCAGTTGTTCCCCCGCCACGCCTACCGGCGCACCTTCGACGCCTTGCTCGACGCGCTTGACGAACGCCACGCCTGCCGGCGCATGGTCGGGCTGCTGGCCCTGGCCCACGATCAGGGCTGCGAGGCTGCCCTGGCCGAGCACCTGGAGCACCTGCTGGCCGCTGGCCGGCTGCCCGATCCGGCCGCACTGCGGCAGCGCTTCAGGCCTGCGGCGGCGGCGCTGCCGCAGGTCAGCATCCGCGCCGGGTCGCTGGCCGACTACGACCAACTGCTCGATCATCCCGACCAACTCGGCGCCTGTCAGGCAGGTGCGGCATGAACCATCCCATCGACGACGCCGCTCTCAACCTCATGCTCAGCGAGTTGCGCCTGCCAACCATCAAGTCGCTGTGGCCGCAGTTCACCGCCCAGGCCGACCGCGAAGGCTGGCCAGCCGCGCGGCTGCTGGCCGCCCTCACCGAGCACGAAATCGCCGATCGCGCGCGCCGCCGCTTCCAGCGCCATCTGCGCGAGGCGCATCTGCCGGGCGGCAAGACGCTGGACTCCTTCGACTTCAACGCCGTGCCGATGCTCTCCAAGGCGCATGTGATGGCGCTCAGCGCCGGCGACCGTTGGCTCGATGAAGGCGCCAACGTGATCCTCATCGGTCCTCCGGGCGCCGGCAAGAGCCATCTGGCGACCGCGCTCGGCTTGGCGCTCATCGAGCGCGGCTACCGGGTGCTGTTCACCCGCACCACCGACCTGACCCAACGGCTGCAACTCGCCCGCCAGGAGCTTGCCTTGGAGGCAGCCATCGCCAAGCTCGACAAGTACCACCTGCTGATCCTCGACGACTTCGCCTACGTCACCAAGGACCAAGCCGAGACCAGCGTGCTGTTCGAGTTGATCACCGCCCGCTACGAGCAGCGCTCCCTGCTGCTCACCGCCAATCAACCGTTCGGCAAGTGGCAGTCCATCTTCCCCGATCCCGCCATGACCCTGGCAGCCGTCGATCGCTTGGTGCACCGCGCAACCATCTTCGAACTCAACGTCGACAGCTACCGGCGCCGCACCGCCCTCGAGCACCAGCGCCAGCGCCGAGCGGCTGCTCAACCGGCCGCCAGTACCGACCCGGCCGCTGCCCAGTGACCCCCCAGCGGCAGGTTCAGGCGCCTCAGGGTCGGCAGCTCAAACGACCCCCGGCACGAGGAGTCCGCGCTCGCAGCCAAGCGGGAGGCGATGCGCGCGCTTGATCTTGCGGAACCGCAGAGCAGCGAGCCGCCGCGCGGGTACGGACGCGACTGAGCAGGCCGCCGCCCATCGGTTACGTCGGTACTGCCGGCAAGCCCTGATCCGGCATCCGCGGCGTCGGCTGCCTTACCCTTACGACTGCTTCCCCAACGTTGCCGCCAACTCCCCGCCACCTCGGTCAGTCAGGTCCGCCACTTGTCGAGCAGACCGCCCTCCGACGGCTTGCGGACGGCGCGCAGGAGCGGTCGGGCGGCGACCGATGGTGCGGCGACCGCACGATGGCCGTTGCTCTGGCAGCGGCCACTACCGGCCCTTCGGCAGCCGGCCACCACGCACCGGGCCGTTCCGAGCGCCATCTGCGCCCCTCCCACCAGCGGCGATCTGACCGTTCGATGGACCTCGACGGCGGCCCCGCCGCTTCTTCCCCTGCTTGCAAACCCAAGCCCGCTTGTGTCATCGTCCCGCCCGTTGCGACACCGATTTTTTCTCATCCTGATTGTCGCTCGGTTCTCATCCTGATTGTCGCGCTACACGCGACGCTGGTGCGCGGCTTGCGGTAGATCGCCTCCAAGCCCAGCAAGCGCATCAGCCGGCGCACCCGGTGGCGGCCGACCGACACCCCTTCCCGTGCCAGATGGCGCGCCATCTGGCGGCTGCCATAGAACGGATAGCGCAAGTACCGTTCGTCGATGCGTCGCATCAGTGCCAAGGTCTCGGCGCTGCCCGACCGGCGTGTAGTACAGCGCCGAACGACTCAGCCCGAGCAGCACGCATTGACGGCTCAAGCTCAAGCCTGCGTGGTCGCCGTCGATCATCATCCGTCGCTCCGCACGGCTCAGCGCGCGAGCCCGCGTGCTAAAAAATCTCGCTCCACGGTCAACTCGCCGATCTTGGCGTGCAGGTCAAGCATGCCGTCAACCGCCTGCCGCTTCCACCCGCTCACCTGGTTCGGATGCACCTGATGCTTGGCCGCGATCGCCTGGATCGTGCGGTCACCACGCAGCGCTTCCAGCGCCACCCGCGTTTTGAACTCCGCTGTGAATCGACGCCGTTTCGTCGCCATCTCGTTGGCCCTCCTCAAGGCCTGGAATACACCTTAACCTCCTGTCCAGTTTTCCAGGACCACCTCAAACACGACCGGTCCGGTCAAGGCCGCCAAGCACTATTGCATTCCGCCGCTGTCGCGTATCGACCTGGAAGGAATCCTCCGCCTGGTGCGGGACGAGAAGTACTTCGTATTGCACGCGCCGCGGCAGACCGGCAAGACGTCGGCGCTGCTGGCGCTGGCCGAGGTGCTGAACGAGCGCGGCTACCATTGCGTGTACGTCACCGTGGAGACCGCCCGCACCGCCCGCGACGACGTGCCGCGGGCGATGCGCGTGGTGCTCGCCGCGCTGGCGGAGGCGGCGGACGCCGCATTGGGCGATCGGTTCCTGGGCGAGGAGTGGCCGGACCTCCTCGCCATGGGCGCGTCCGGCAGTCCGTTCAACATCGCCGCCGCGTCGCTGCGGCTGGGCGACTTCTCGCGGCAGGAGACGCTGGCGCTGCTGGGCCAGCATACGGCGGAGACCGGCCAGCCGTTCACGCCGGAGGCGCTGGAGGCGGTGTGGACCCAGACCCGCGGCCAGCCGTGGCTGGTCAACGCGCTGGCCTGCGGAGCCTGCTTCGAGAACACGGCGCTGCGCGAAGACCGCGCGCGCCCGGTGACCGCCGCGGCGGTGGCTGCGGCGCGCGAGGACCTGATCGTCGAGCGGGTGACGCACCTGGACTATCTGGCGGACAAGCTGCGCGAGGAGCGCGTGCGGCGGGTGATCGAGCCGCTGCTGACCGGCAGCGACCGGCACGCGTTCTCGGGCCGGGATGTTGGCTACGCGCGCGACCTGGGGCTGATCGCGCGCGATGCGCCGGTGCGCATTGCCAACCCGATCTACGCCGAGGTGCTGCCGCGCGAGTTGGCGTGGGTGGCGCAGGAGACGCTCGATCTGTCGCCGCGGCGGTACGTGAAGGCGGACGGGAGCCTGGACGCGGCGCTGCTGCTGGGGGAGTTTCAGGGGTTCTTTCGCCGCCACTCCGAGCACTGGCGGGACCGGTTTGCGTATGCGGAGGCGTGGCCGCAGTTGCTGCTGCAGGCGTATTTGCAGCGGGTGGTGAACGGCGGCGGGCGCATTGAGCGGGAGTACGCGCTGGGGAGCGGGCGGGTGGATCTGCTGATCGTGTGGCCGCTGGCGGAGCGGGTGCAGGAGGTGGAGTGCAAGGTGGTGCGGGAGCGGGACGGGCTGGCGCGGACGATAGATGAAGGGGTGGAGCAGACGGCGCGTTACGTGGAGCGGTGCGCGGCGGAGGCGGGGCGCTTGGTGGTGATCGACTGCCGGGAGAACCGGAGTTGGGAGGAGAAGCTGTTCCACCAGCGGCGCAGCGGCGGCGCGGCGCCGGTCGACGTGTGGGGCATGTGACGCGCGGCCGGGACTTGAAAGTGTCGCCGCCGTTATCGCTCAGGGACATCTGCCGGACCGGGCTGCTCATCGGCCGGCGGAATGGCCGGCGATCCTTCGGCTGACACCGGTTCAGGGCCGACCGGGAACTCCACGCCCCAGACCCAGCCTGTGCCGGGAATGTATTGGCCGGTGCGGATGCCGGTAATCTCATGTTCGGGGAGCGTGACGACCGCCAGGCACCGGCCGTCCAGGATCACGCCGTGATTCCAGAAGTCGAAGTCCAGGTTCTCGAAGCCGTGGCGCTTGCCGTAGGCGGAATACGCCGGGAACAGATGCAGGAAGAAACGCTCCCGCGTGTCCGCCGTCCTGCACGGCTCCCTGACGTAGGTGAGTCTTGCGCCATCGAGATAGACGTCGAAGGTCGACCTGACCACCGGCTCGCCCGCCACCGTCGCTCGATACATCTCTCGAATGAGGTAACGCAGGGCTTGGTGTGAGGTCCCGAAAGGAGCTGCGGAGGTCCGTTCGTTCCAGTCGTTCCATAAGGCGGTCAGGCGCGCCGCAGTGCCCGCTTCCGCCGCGATCAAGTCGCGCGTCTCTCCGGGGTCGGTGGACAGGTCGAACAGTCCTCCTCCCCCCCCTAATGCCCCTAATGCGCGCGCCGATGCCCTGCCGGTGGCGCCCGCCTCCCTCCCCCACGGGGTACTGACCAGTTTGGCATCGGCCTTGCGCACCGCAAATCGGCCATCCTCGTTCCAGATCACCTTCCAGAACAGCGCCTCGTGCGGAACGCCGGACGCTTCCCCGCGCATGAAGGGATCCAGATTCACGCCGTCGAGCGGGAGGTGGGCGGTGGCTTCGTCGCCGGCCAGAGCGAGCGCGGTGGCCGCGACGTCGAGGCTGATGACCATCGGCTCGAAGGTCGTTCCGCCGGACCAGCGGGCCGGCCAGGAGGCGGCGAAAGGTACGCGGATGCCGCCTTCGAACACGCTACCCTTGCCGTTCCGCAGCGGCCGGTTGTCGGCCCGGGACTTGAAAGTGTCGCCGCCGTTATCGCTCAGGAAGAAGGTGAGCGTGTTTTCCCAGCGTCCGGCGGCCTGCAGCGCCGCCACGATGCGGCCCACGTTGTGATCGAGGGAGTCGATCATCGCCAGGTATCTGCGCCGCTTCTCGTCATCGACGTGGCGATACTTGCGCACCGTCTCGGCGGGCGCCTGCAGCGGGACGTGCGGCGCGTTGTAGGAGAGGTACAGAAAGAACGGTTCTTCCCGGTCGGCGGCGACGAAGTCGATCGCCCGGTCGGTGAGGGCGTCGGTCAGGTAGCCGGAGAACCCGGAGGCGCCGCGGCCGTCGTTGAGCGGCAGCAGGTATTCCTGGAGCGGGGACTCGGTGACGTCGATGCGGAAGTAGTCGTGGCCGCTGCCGGTGAAGCCGTAGAAGTAGTCGAAGCCGCGGTTGAGCGGGTGGAACTCCGGCGCCGTGCCGAGATGCCATTTCCCCACGATGCCGGTGCGGTAGCCGGCCTCCCGGAGGTAGTCGGCGACGGTGCGTTCTTCCACCGGCAGGTGTTGGAGAACCTGGACGTCGCCGAACCGCGCCGGGTAACGGCCGGTCATGAGACCCGCACGCGACGGAGCGCAGAGCGCGTGCGCCACGTACCCGTTGCTGAATATGACCCCTGCGCGCGCGAGCCGGTCGATGTGGGGCGTCTCGATCTCGGTCGCGCCCTGAAAGCTCACGTCGCGGTATCCCAGGTCGTCCGCCAGGATGACCAGGATATTCGGCCGCTCGTCGGTCACCCGCGCCGCACGTACCTGCGATGACGCCGGCGACTGCCCGGCCAGGAGCAAGCCGCACGCCAGGACGAACGGCAGCCACGTCCGGCGACCCTGCCCACGAGGTCCCGGCGGGACGGCCCCGGAGACGCAGCCTGAGGTGGAAGAAGCCCTCATGTCACGGCTATTCTAACATGCCCGAATGACGCGGTGACACCGATCCGGTATCCTGGCGGGGCGTGACGGACGCCGGGCAACCGCGCTATCTGCGCTATGAGAAGGCCGTCGCGCGCGACGTGCCGGCCGAGTCGCGGCCCGCCTTCAGTCTGGGCTGTGCGCCGCGGCTCGCGTGTTGGCGTTGGCGCGGCCCGTCGTCGAACATCTGCGCTCGCTCGACCGCGGACGATTTGCCGCCGGCGGATTCGCCGCAGTGCACGTCCGTCGGGGCAGTCGGCTGCGCGAGTATCCGTGCCTCCGCCGCCAAGCCTGCCGGCTGTATCCCGGCCGGCCGACCGAGCCGGCGAGGATTCGCACCCGCCTGCAGGCTGCCTGCGTCCGTGACGGCGCCGTGTTGTTCGTTCTCTCGGACGAGCGCGACGCGGCGTTCTGGAACCCGCTGCAGCGGCACTATCGAGTCTTCCGCGAAGTCGACTTTCCGGCATTGGCCGCCCTCTCGTCGCCGTCCGGCGAGCCGCTGCCGGACAATCATGCGGTCTATCAGGCGTCGCTGGAAGTGATGCGCAGCGCCTATCTGCGCATCGCACGGGCCATGCACGCTTTACTGGTGAGCGAACGAGAGTGGTGCAGGCCGTCTCGGCTGCTCCGCACGCGGCCGTGCAGACCGTCTCATGGTGCCGGCGCCGGCTGCGTTGATCGCTACCTCGCCCCCACTACGCGGCCGGAGTCGAGCAAGACGACGCGGTCCGCCGCGTCCAGCAATGCCGGGCGGTGGGCGACGGCGATGATCGTCATGCGCCCGCGCAACGCCCGCAGCGCTGCGACCACGCCCCGTTCGGTCTGCGCGTCGAGTTGGCTGGTCGCTTCGTCCAGCACCAGCAGCGCCGGCTCGGCGAGCAGGGCGCGCGCCAAGGCGATGCGCTGCCGTTCGCCGCCCGACAGGCGCCCGCCGCGGTCGCCGGCCACGGTGTCGAGGCCGTGCCGCAGCGCCTTGACGAAGTCCTCCGCCGCCGCCGCGCGCAACGCCCGCCAGAGGTCGTCATCGGTCGCGCCCGGCCGCGCCCACGCGAGGTTCGCCCGGATCGTGTCGTGAAACAGGTACGGCTCCTGCGGCACGTACGCGGCGGAACGTCTCCAGGGGCGCCGATTCGCGTCGCCGAGCGGGCTGCCGTCCACCAGCACCGAGCCGCTCGTGGGTTCCAGCAGGCCGAGCAGGATGTCCGCCAGCGTGCTCTTGCCGGCGCCCGACGGCCCGGAGAGCGCCGTGATCTCGCCGGCGGGGATGTCGAAGGTTACGCCGGTCAGCGCCGGGCGTCCGCCCTGCTCACCGTAGTCGAAGGAGACGGCGCGCACCGCCAGCCCTGCGTTCAGCGCCATAGGAGGCGGCTCATGCGCGCTTTCCCCGGAGCCGCGCCCGGCGTCTTCGGCGGCGCGCCGCAACGCCAGCAGCATCCCTTGGGCGTGATGGTAGGCCGGCAGCGTATTGGCAAGCTCGTGCGCGCTTTGCTGCAGATTCACCAGCGCGAACATCACGCGCGCGAAGATCGCCACCAGGACGGCGAGCTCGGGCAGCGCCAATCCGGCTTCGACGACGGTAAACCACGCCACTCCCGCCAGCGCGACGGCGGTGCCCAGGTTGAGCGTCGCCCGCGCCGTCGCGCCGGCCGTCGTGGCGGCCAGTTGCCGCCGGCGCGCGGCCGCGACCGCCGCGTCGAAGCGGTGCACGTGGACCCGTTCCGAGGTGAAGCTCTTGGCCAGCTTCAGGCCTACCAGAAAGTCCAGCACGTGGGCGAAGATGACGCGGTTCACGCCGGTGAGTTGATCGCCCAGGACCCGCGAACGCCGCAGCAGCGGTCCCGTCAGCGCCAGGAACAGGGCGCCCGCCGCCAGCGCCACCGCAGAGACCGGAGGCGAGATGAGCACGGCGACCGCCAACTGCGTCACCGCCAGCAAGCCGGCCGAGGTCACCTTTACGAGGTGGGCGGCCGCTTGGCCGACGCGGTGCACGTCGCCCGTCAGTACGTGCTGGAGGTCCGACTGCCGCTGGCCGGCGAGGGAGCGCCACTTCGCCCGCGCCACCGCAGCGTGCAGCGTCACGCGGAATCGATGGACGAAGTCGAGCCGCATCCTGGCGAGCAGCACGTCTCGTTGCCAGACGGTCGCCGCGCGGACGGCGGCGAGCGCAACGAAGCCCCCGAGCGCCGCCGGCAGGGCCAGCTCCGCCCCCACGGCATCCGCCAAGCCGGCCATCAACTCCGCGATCCGGTCCTGCCGGTCGTCCGCCGCGCCGGCGCCGGCCGCGTGCAGCAGCGGAATGAGCAGGAGGAAGCCGAACGCTTCGGTGGCGCTCGACCCGAGATGCAGCAGCACCGCCAGCGCGGCGGTGTGCGGCCGGTAGGCGGCGAGCGCCCGCGCCAACGGTCCCGCGCCGCGGAAGCCGTTCAGCCACCCGCGCGGCCGCGCCGGCGCGCTACCGGGGGCCATCGCTCGAGCGACGGGGCGAAGTGAACTTCATCTCCGCACCCGTTCGAGCAGGCGGCGCCAGCGGGCCGCGGAAGCGCCGCCCGGCGGCGCGGCGGGCGTGAGCTTCAGCCTGGCGGGCGCGATCTCCCGGACGTCGCCGAAATCCGCCGGGACGCCGCCCGCTCGCCGCGCCCGATGCAGCGCCCACGCCCGGACGATCGACACGCGCGTGCCGTCCGGCAGGGACGAGGCGGCAAGGACCGCGCTGCCGAGGCGCGCGTACAGGCGGGGCACCAAGTCCTTCGCCAGCGCGGTGGCGGGGAGCGTCACGTGGAACGGCGCCGCGGGGAACTCGTCCAGGGCGGAGCAAGCCGGCGCGACGCGCACCCGCGGGTCCGGATCGAAGGCGTCGTGGAGCCATTCCAGCCGCTCCGCGTCGCGGCTGCCGTCGAGTTCGATGCGCACCACCAGATCATGCTCGCGGCCGGCCAGGACGCTCCCGACCGCGGCGGCCACCTGCTCGACCGGACCGCGGGCGGCCTCGATGGTGACCACGTAGCGGGGCACCGCGTAGCTGCGCCCGGGGGCCGGGCGGCGGAAGCGGGGGTGGGCGATCAGGTGGGCTGCCTTTTCGCGCAGGAACCGGAGATTGCGCGCCTTCGCCGCTCTGTCTTCGGCCCAGCGGCCCTGGTGCCAGGCGAACGCGGCGCGGACCGGCACGAGCAATCCGCCGCGGGTGTAGGCCCGGTACGCGAATTCCTGGTCCTCGAAACCCCACCGCACGAACGATTCGTCGCTGCCGCCCACCTCCTGATAGAACTCCCGGCTGATGCCGAAATTTGCCCCGACCACGACGTGGAAGAGGTCGTCCGTACGCGCCGTCATGTCGCGCGTCCGCCGCATGTGCTCTTCGACCCAGGGCGGGTCGAACGGGCGGTCCGCGAACAGCTCCCGCAGCGTGCCGGGCCGGCGCCGGATCGTCTCCGCGCCGACGTCGTCCACCGCGACGTGGACGCGGAACCCGACGGTCAGGACGTCGGCGACGGCGTGGTGCCAGCGGGCGTGCGCCGCCATCCAGCCCGCCTCGGCCAGCATGTCGCTTTCCAGGCACAGAATGATGCCGTGGGCGGCTGCCCATACCCCGGTATTGCGCGCGCGCGGGTTTTCGAACCGGTTTCCGCACCGCTCCCGGCGCACCACGCGGACGTTCAATGGCGACCGGGGCGGCGCCAGCGGCGGCTCCGACCCGTCGTCGACGATCACCACCTCGAACAGGTCGCGCGGGTAGGTCTGGCACTCCAGCGCCGCCAGGCTCCGCGCCAGCATCGCCGCCGGCTTCCGATAGCAGGACATGACCACGCTGACCGGCAGCGAGGGGACGAACTCCTCCGGCGGCGGCAGCGAGACTTGGCGCCAGTCGTTATACCGGACGCGCGCCGGCTTGGGGACCGCCGCACGCCCCCGCCGATCGCAAGGATGCATTACGCTTGATGGTATAGTACCCGACCGAGGCGGTGGCAAGGCGCCGCGCCGGGGAGCGGATATGAGCATCATCTCACATCGTCACAAGTTCATATTCGTGTGTCCGCGCAAGGTTGCCACTACCAGCATCCTGGCATCGCTGTCACCGCTGTGCGCGGCGGAAGACGTCATCGTTGGCGACCCCTGGGCCAAGGTCGTCTCCGCGGTCGATGATGACGGTCTCCGCATGGCTCCATCGCGCAATGCGCACGAGTTTACCGGCGCCAGCCTGCCGGGAGGGCGTCATATCCTGCCGGCGACGATTCGTCAGACCGTGACGGCCGGCGAGTGGGACGACTACTTCAAGTTTACCGTGGTCAGGAATCCGTGGGACTGGTTCGTATCGCTGTACTGCTGGAAGATACGCGCCGATTGGCCGGCGTATCGGCGGGGATGGAAATGGTCCGATCACCGCTCGCTGCGCGCCTTTCTGCGTACCCATTACCGGCTGTACCGATCGTTGCCGAATTACGCGCTCGGCCGCCATCGTCAGCACATCGAGTTCATCCTGAAGCGAGGATGGTTCGCCCGGTTCATGGGCGACCTGCCGGGGTTCTATTTCCTCGACGGCCGCCGGTACGCGGATTACTACATCCGCTTCGAGCATCTGCAACGGGACTACGACGAAGTCTGCCGCCTGCTGCAATTTCCCCGGCGGCGCCTGCCGCGAGAGAACCGGCTGCGGGATGGTAACGAAGATTACCGCGCTTACTACACCGACTGGTCCCGGGCGCGCGTCGCCCGCGAGCTCCAGCGGATCATAGCTGGGTTCGGGTACCGTTTCTGAACGCCGGGCCGGCGCCGCGGCCATCCGCCGGTCGACTTACCGGCAGCCGCGCGCCCACTCGAGATACCGCGCGGTGAGCTCCATGCCGCGGTCCAGGTCGAATTCCGGTTCGTAGCCAAGCAGACGGCGCGCCTTGTCGATCCGCACCGGACAGCGGGCTGCGTACAGGTCGAGAAGCCTCTGCGGCGGCAGGAAGTCGTCAGCCGCCGCAGAGGTCCGCGAAGATGCCGCGCCCCCCTCGTAGAACCGCCCCTCGTAGAAGGACTTGGCCGCGGCCTTGCCGCGCTCGCCCAGTCGCCGGTAGACGGCCCGATGAAGCGCGTCGCGCAGCGGGCGCAGCGGGCGGCAGCCGAGCATGCGCTTGGGAGTGGGGAGGGCCGCCAGTCGGTTCATGCGTCGGTTCCGGCGGTCTATCTCGTCGTATGCGATCAGGCGGACCGCGTCATTGCGGGCGAGCGCTTGCGCATAGGCGCGATAGAATTCGTACCACGTCGGGTGCTCGGGACCGGAGACGAGGAAGGATTCGCCGGCCGCTTCGTCGCGCCGCGCGGCCAGGATGAGCGCCCGGACCACGTCGTCGACGTAGACGGCATTGCAGATCCCGTCGCCGGGCGCCGGCAATATCACGACGCCGTCGAGCAGTATGGCGGCCGGACGTTCCGTCCAGTATCCGCTGAAGGGACCGTACACGATGGTCGGTTGGATGATCGCCGCGTCGATGCCGCCGGCCCGGATCATGCGCATGAGCTCGCGTTGCGCCGTGAACTTGTCGTTCCGGGGATGGCGTCCGATCGGGCTCGCTTCGGTCAGCGGGCCGTCCGGCAACGGCTCGTAGACGGACAGGGAACTGACGTGGACCAGCCGGCGCACGCCGGCCCGAATGCAGGCCCCGGCGATCGCCCTGACGCCTGCTTCGTTGGCTTGCGGCGCATGGATGTCCCGCGCCAGATGAAACACCGTATCGCAGCCCTCCACCAGGCGGTCGGCCGCGCCGGCGGGACCGTTCCGGCCGGCCAGGTCGAAGCGGCGCAGGTCGACCGCAGCGGCCGGAAAGCGCGCGATGCGGGCGGCGTGCCGGAACGTGCGGACCGCGGCCCGGACGCTCGCCCCTTCCGCGAAGACCAGTCGTTCGACGAGCCGCCCGCCGATGAACCCGCTCGCCCCGGTGACCAGCGCCCGCCGGCCGCGCAGATGTCCGGCGCGCGCCTGTCCGTCGCGCGCCGCGCGGCTGCTTCCGGTCCACGACTGGCGCAGCGGGCGGCGGTTACGGTAGGCATCGACTATGAGGTCGATCGCCGGCACGGCCGAAGCGCCGGTAACGAACGGTTCCGTGCCGGTGCGGATGGAACGCAACCAGTCCTCCAGTTCCCGTTCGAACATGTCCTCGTGCAGGCGTTCGGCGGGCATCCCGGCGCCGGTGCGCCCGTCGAGCTCAAATGCGGCCAGGCTCATCGGGCGGGCGGAAACGATGGCGTTGCGGTGCAGCGCCACCTCGATGCGCCCGCGGCTGCCGGTGATGATCGCGGTGTTGCGGAGGGTGCGCGAGCAGCTCAATTCCACGGTGCCGGCGGCGCCGTTCCGCAGCGCGATTTCGAGCAGCGCTTCGCCTTCGACGCCGCCCAGCGAATCGTCCCGGTAGCTGACGAGCCGCGCCCCGCCGAGCCAATAGAGGAGCACGTCGAGCGTGTGGGAGCCGATGGTCAGCAGCACGCCGCCGCCCGCCGACTTCGCGTCCCAGGACGCCGGCGAGTACAGCCCGGTGCCGGCGGCAGCGCGGACGGCCGCCAGGCGCCCGCCGGTCGGCCGGTGGAAGTTTACCCCCTCCCGGACGTCGCAACCGGTGATGTCGCCGAGCGCGCCGCTGTCCAGCAGCGCCTTGACCCAGCGATTGACGAACAGGAAGCGGCGCATGTGACCGACCGCCAGACGGACCGACCTGGCCGCCGCCGTCTTCACCATGGCCCGGGCATCCTCCCGCGAGGTCGCCAGGGGCTTCTCGACGAATACGTGGATGCCGCTCTCCAGCAGGGGCAGGGCCACGCGCGCGTGCGCCGCCGCGTAGGTCGCTACCAGCGCCGCCTCGACTTCGCCCGCGCGGAGTTCGGCGGCGTCGCCGGCCACGCCGGGCACGCGGTAGCGCCGGGCCAGCTCCGTCGTACGGTCCGTCCGGGGGTCGACCAGCACGTGCGGCCGCCAGCCGAGTTGCGCCAACGCCGGCAGATGGCGGTCGGCTGCGACGCCGCCGCAGCCGATGACCGCGAGGCGGGGGTAGTGCCGGCGGCGCGGTGTCCGGCCGAAAGCTCGCATACGCTCGCGCGAATACTACCGTGATACCGTTGACATGACATGCATTCGCTACGGTCGTTCTCGACGGCGCTCCGCAGGCGCCTGACTCTCGGCCGCTGGTCGCGTGGAGCGTGTTCCTTGGCGCGCCGTTACCGGCGGCGGCGGACGATGCAGCCGGCGTCATGCGGCACGGCGCGTCGGTCAGCGCGACCAACGCGCTCATCGCCGAGGTGCGGGTATGGCTGGCGCGCGCGGCGTGGGTGTTCGTCGAGTACGACAACCCGCAGGCGGGCCGGTACCGCACGGCGTTGAGCGAGCCGGGCGCGGCGCACGCGATCCCGATCGTCAGGCTGCGCCCGGAGACGACGTACGACTACACGATCTTCGTGGTGGAAGGCGGGGCTGCGGCCGCCGGGCCGGGCGGCAGCTTCACTACCGGACCGCTTCCGCCGCCGCTGGCCGCCTTACGTATGAAGGTGACCGGCAGAAGTTTTCAGCGCCTCATCCTGTCCAACTACCGGCGCAGCGATGGGCAAGGATACTTCGTCTTGTGGGATGAAGTGGGCGGAACCGTCTGGTACTATGACGAGCTAGCTCAAGCCGGCCCCATCGGCCGGATGTCCTGTCCCATGGCCCACGGATCGATGCGGGTTACGCTGACGCATCCGCCGGCGAGCACTTCGATGTCGGTGTCGGCGCCGCGGCTGCGAATCGCGGCGGCGCCCCGGTGGCGCAGCGCGTCGCCCCGCCGTTCGAAACAGGAGCCGTAGCGCGCCCGTTCGAGCGCGCAGGGTACCAGCCGCCAGTCGGATGCCAGCCGAGCCGGGACGTTCACGCTCCAGGTGACGGGGCGGGCGGGGTTCGCGTCCGGATGCCGGAGGGTCTCCGGCAGGAGATCGGCGAGCAGCGCCGGCAGCAGGCGGTCGAGCCTCGCGGCCGCATCTCCCAGCTCAGTGCCCGGCTCGGCCGGCGCGCGCGCGGCCCAGCTCGCGAATCCGGCCGGGGTGAGCTGCTGCGAGAAGGCGATCGCCGGGACCAGCGCGATGTTGGCCTCCAGGCAGGCGCCGATCGTGCCGGAGCCCGAGGCGTAGGAGACGCCGGTGTTCTCACCCGCGTTTACGCCGGACAGCACCAGATCGGGCAGCCCCGGACCGAGCAGGTAGCAGCCGGCGTTGGCGCAGTCGGCCGGCGTGCCGCCCAGGGTGAAGCCGGTTACGGCGTTGCCGTCGCCGTCCTGCAGGTCGCGGCGCGCCAGCGGCAGGTCAGCGTAACGGGTCATCGCCTTCGCGGTCCAGCTCCGTTCCGTGTCGGGCAGGACCACCGTGACCGATCCCAGCGACGTGGCTGCCCTGACCAGCGGGGCGACGAATGGCGACGCCGGGCCGTCGTCGTTGGTTACCAGAATGCGCAAGGTCGTCGTGGTCCGTCGTCGCGGTTCACGCGGCGCGTCAGCGGCCGTGGCAGAACTTGAACTTTCTGCCGCTGCCGCAGTAGCACGGATCGTTGCGGCCGAGCTTCGGTGCCGCCTGCGGCGCCTGCGGTACCGGCGTGGCCGGTCCGGCGACGGCAGGCGCGGCTGCGGCACGTGCGCCTGCGGCAGTGACGGAGCCGACCGGGGCCGCGCGCCGGCCGGCCGGCCGTGCGGCGGGCGCGGTCGCCGCCGCGGCGCCGTCGCCCTGCTGCCGCATCGCGGCGAACTGGCCCAACTCGCGGTGCACGGTCGCCATGCCCTGCGGTTGCGGTCTGCGTGCCGTGCGGCCGTCGCCGGCCGGCCCGTCGCCCACCCGGATCGTCACGCGGAAGATCTTTTCCGCGACCGCGTTGCGGATGCCGGCCAGCATCTCATCGAATATCTGGAAGCCCTCCAGCTTGTACTCCAGCAGGGGGTTCTTCTGACTGTAGGTTCGCAGATACACCGCGTCGCGCAGCGCGTCGAGGTTCTCCAGGTGGTCCTGCCAGCGCGCGTCGATCAGACGCAGGTACTCGTAACGGATGAACAGGTTGAAGTTGGCCGTGCCGACCATCTCCGCCTTTTCGGCCAGATGGCGGCCCATCGCCTCCACCAGCAGATCGCGCGCCGCCCCGCCGCGCAGATCGGCCAATGCCGCGTCGCCGTTCGGCAGGACGAAACCGAACCGGGAGCGCAACGTCGACAGCGTGCCCGGCGCGGAATAGTCGGCGTCTCGGGTCAGCTCTTCGGCCGCGTCCGTGGCGGTCTCCAGCACCCGTTGCAACAGGTCTTCGTCCGCCGTGATCTCATCGCGCTTGCCGTAGATGTACTTGCGCTGCTCGTTGAGCACGTTGTCGAAGTCCAGCAGGTGCTTGCGCAGCTCGAAGTTGCGCTCCTCCACCCGCTTCTGGGCGCGAGCTATCGACTTGTTCAGCCAGGGATGGGTCAGCGGTTCGCCGTCCTTCATGCCGACCTTCGACATCATGGCGCGCAGGTTGTCGCCGAACAGCCGCATCAGGTCGTCGTCGAGCGAGATGTAGAAGCGGGACGATCCGGGGTCTCCCTGGCGGCCCGAGCGGCCGCGAAACTGGTTGTCGATACGGCGCGACTCGTGGCGCTCGGTGCCCAGCACGTGCAGCCCGCCGGCGCTGCGCACCGTGTCGTAGCGGGCGCGCCAAGCGTCGAGCTCGCGTTCGTAGATCGACTTGAACCGTTCCTGGCTGGCGCGGCCGTTGCCGCCGTCGGCGCTCGCGTCGTCGGCGGCATGGCGCCGGCGGGCCGCGTACTCCGGATTGCCTCCCAGTTTGATGTCGGTGCCGCGGCCGGCCATGTTGGTGGCGATCGTCACCCCGCCGGCGGCCCCCGCCTGCGCGATGATCAACGCTTCGCGCGCGTGCGCCTTGGCGTTGAGCACTTCGTGATCGACTCCGCGGCTGCGCAGCAGCTTGGAAAGCTGCTCCGACTTTTCGATGGAGACGGTGCCGACCAGCACCGGCTGGCCCGCCCGTTGGCAGGCGGCCAGCTCGTCGCAGATCGCCGCCAGCTTGTCCCGCTCATTGAGGAAGATCACGTCGTCGTGATCGGCCCGCACCAGCGGGCGATTGGTGGGAATGACCACCACGTCCATGCCGTAGATGCGGCTGAACTCGGTCGCCTCGGTATCGGCGGTACCGGTCATGCCGGACAGCTTGTCGTACAGCTTGAAGTAGTTCTGGAAGGAAATGGAGGCGAGGGTCCGATTGCGCCGGAGGATCGGGATGCGTTCCTTCGCCTCGATCGCCTGATGCAGGCCGTCGGAATAGCGGCGGCCGTGCAGTATGCGTCCGGTGAACTCGTCGACGATCTGCACGGTTCCGTCTTCAACCACGTAGTCGACGTCACGCTGGAACAGCCGGTGGGCGCGCAGCGCCTGCGTCAGGTAGTGGATGAACTCGAAGTTCTCGTCATCGACCAGCGAGCCGCGCATCAGGCGCTTGCTGCGCAGCAACTCTTCGGCGTGCGCCAGCCCCTCGTCGGTGAACGAGACGCGCTTGCCCTTCTCGTCGATCTTGTAATCTCCGCTCGGCTCCTCCGGATAGTCGTCGGTCTCCGGGTCCTTGGCGCACTCGCGCAGCGCGCCGACCAGCCGGTCGACCTGCGCGAACCGTTGGGTATCGTCCTCGGCCGCCCCGGAGATGATCAGCGGCGTGCGCGCTTCGTCGATCAGGATCGAATCGATCTCGTCGACGATGCAGTACCGGTGACCGCGCTGCACGCCGGCGTCGGCGTCCCAGCGCATGTTGTCGCGCAGGTAGTCGAAGCCCAACTCGTTGTTGGTGCCGTAGGTGATGTCGCAGGCATAGGCGGCCTTGCGCTCGCGCCCCTCCATGCGCGCCAGCACCACTCCCACGCTCAGACCCAGGTAGCGGTGCACGCGGCCCATCCACTCGGCGTCGCGCTCGGCCAGATAGTCGTTGACCGTGACGACGTGCACGCCGTCGCCGGCGAGCGCGTTGAGATAGGCGGCCGGCACGCTGGCCAGGGTCTTGCCCTCCCCGGTCTTCATCTCGACGATGGCGCCGCGGTCCAGGATGATCCCGCCCATGAGCTGGACGTCGAAGATACGCTCGCCGAGCTGCCGGCGCGCCGCCTCGCGCGCCAGCGCGAACGCCTCCGGCAGGACGCGCTGGCGCGATTCCCCGGAACGGAGCCGCGCCGTCAGCTTGTCGGTCCATGCCGGGAAGTCGGCGTCGGAAAGGGCGACCATCCGCGACTCCAGCTCGTTGATCCGGTTCACCAGCGGAACCAGGGCCTTCAGGTCACGGTTGGACTTCGAGCCGAGTACGCGGGACACGAAACCCCGCATGTCGGGAGTGTATCGACGGTTGCGAACCGGGGTCAAGAACAGGTGGGTCGCCGGGCCGGCGGCACGGGTGCTCGCGGCCGTCCTGGCCGCGGCGGTGACCGCCGGATGCGCGGGTCGCGCGCCGCAGGTGGCGCGCCGGCAGCTCTTCAGCCTGCCGGTAGGGCCGTTGGAGGACCAGGTGCGGATCGCGCCCGGTTACGAGCAGGGCGGCGTCCGCCTCTTTTTGAGCGGCGGCATGTTCCACGTGGTGAACGCCCCGGCGCGCAAGGTGATGCGGCTCTCCTCGTTCGGCGATCTGCTACTGCTGCTCTATCACCCGCGGTTCAACCCGGCGCCGGTCGGCTTGGCCGAGGCGGCGCCCGACACCGTGTCGACCCGCCGCGCGCGCAGTCTCCCGCTGGGTCCTCTGGGGCACGTGGCGGCCGATTCGCAGGGGACGATCTATGTGCAGGAACAGCTCGCCCCCGGCGCTTGGGAGACCGACGGCCCGGTGGCGCGCAGCCACGTGGTGCGCCGCTTCGACCGCACCGGCGGCGATCGGGGCTATCTGGGCCGCGAAGGGGGTGAGCGGTACGCCGTTCGGGTTCGTGCAGCGCCTCGCGGTCACCGGGCGGGACGACCTGCTGGTCGTCACCCGCGATGCCGACCGGTGGCAGGCGTACTGGTTCGACCGGCAGGGGCTGCTCCGGTTCCGGCGCCGGCTGGCGGTCGCCGATCTCGGCGGCCCGGACGGAGACCCGGAACCGGTCGAGATCGCGGCCGTGGTCGCCGATCCCCTCGGTCCGCCGCACCTCCTGGTAGAGGCTACGGCGCAGCCGGGCGGCCACTCCGCAGTCTGGAGGGTGAGCGGCGACGCTGAACCGCGCCGCGCGTTCGCGGCGCCGCACTCGCAGGACGCGCCGTTCCGCCTGCTCGGCAGCGGCGGCGGCCGGCTGTTCTTCGCCGCGCACGCCGGGCCGAACCGCGCGCTGCTCACCATTACCGGCCGGCAGGGCCGGCCTCTGGCGCAGGTCGAGCTATCCCTGCAAGATGCGGCCCAGCAAGGTCCGGTCCTGCAGTTCGCGGAGCTGCGGGTAGCGGTCGACGGCGTACTGTACAGTGCCCGGATCGGGCCGGAACAGGTAGATTTATTCTGGTGGAGAACCGACCTGTTGATGCAGCGGCGCTGAGCGCCGCTGAGATCGGCCCGCTCCGGCTGGTCGACTCCGCGCAGATGGCGGCGATCGACCGCGCGGCTACGGAGCGCTTCGGCATCCCGTCGCCGATCCTGATGGAGAACGCCGGCATCAAGGCGCTGGCCGCGATGCAGCGGCTCATCTGGCGCCGGCCGGTCCCGGAGGAGCCGGTCACGGTCGTGGCCGGCCGCGGCAACAACGGCGGCGACGCGTTGGTGATCGCCCGCCAGTTGCACGCCGCCGGCGCGCGACACGTCACGGTGCTGTTGAGCCACGGCGAACCACGGGCGGGCGGCCCGTGCGCGGCCAATCTGGCCATCTGCCGGGCGCTCGGTATCCCGGTGCTGAACGGGCCGGCTACGGACGCCGCGGCGCGCGCCCTGGGGTGCGGATGGGTGATCGACGGCATGGCCGGCACCGGCCTGCGCGGCGCGCTGCGCAGGCCGGCGGCGGCGCTGGCGGAGCGCATCGACCGCAGCGCGGCGCGGGTCATCGCCGTCGATGCGCCGAGCGGCGTCGGCGACCGCTTCGCGGCCGGTATGCCGGCTGTCCACGCCGACTGGACGTTGGCGCTGGAGCTGCCCAAGCGGGCGCTCTACCTGCCGGCCGCCCGGCCGTCGTGCGGCAGCATCATCGTGGTGCCGATCGGGTTTCCCGCCGCCCTGACCGGCGCGGACGGCGCGGCTGCTCGGCTGCTCGGCCCGGCGGCCCTGCCGTCGCTGCTGCCGGCGGTGCGTCCCGACGCGCACAAGGGGACGCGGGGGCACGTAGCGGTCCTGGCCGGCGCGGCCGGCACGGCCGGCGCCGCGCGCCTGGCCGCGACCGCCGCCGGGCGGAGCCGCGCGGGGCTGGTGACGCTGCACGCCGATGCCGGCACCTACCCGATGCAGGCGGCGGCGTTGACGGCTGTCATGGTCGCTCCGTGGTCGGAGGCCGCCGAACCCGCCGAGCTCGCCACCCGCTTCGACAGCCTGGTGGTCGGTCCGGGGTGGGGCACCGGGCCGGCCCGGGCGGAATGGCTGGAGCGGCTGCTGGCCGTGCCGGCGTGCGGCGTGCTCGATGCCGACGCCATCACGCTGCTCGGCCGGGCCGGCGACCGCGTGCGGGCGCTCGCCGGCCGTTGGGTGCTGACGCCCCATCCGGGCGAGCTGGCGCGCCTGCTCGACGGAACCGCCGCCGGGGTGCTGGCCGACCCGGCGGCGGCGGCGGCGGCCGCGGCGGCGCGATTCGGCGCGGTCGTGGTGCTGAAGGGCCACGTGACCTACGTCGCCGCCCCTGACGCAGGTAAGGGCCGGAGCGATCGCGTTGCGCCGCCGCTCAGCGTCGTCGACGGCATGCAACCGTGGCTGGCGACCGGCGGCGCCGGCGACGTGTTGGCCGGGGTGATCGGCGCGTTGCTGGCCGGCCGCCTTGGCCCGTACCGAGCCGCCTGCGCCGGGGTGCTGATCCACGCCGCCGCGGCGCGCCGGTGTTACGCCGAACGGGGCTGGTTCCTGGCGGAGGACCTGCCGGCGTGGGTGTCTCGCGTGGTCGGTGACCCTTGAACCGTGCGTACCTTACCGCTGACGACGGCAGGATGGCCGGCGCCGTTGTCGTGGATTCTTCACCGGCGACTCATCCGCTTGAACAGGCGCTCCGGGATAACCCGCAGGACGAACATGATCGGACGCCAGACCCGGCGCACGTAGATCACGTCGCGCGGCCGGCGAATCGCCGCGACGACCGCGGCGGCGACCTCTTCGGGGGTGGCGGTCAGCCGCGCCGGCAGGTCCATCCCGTCGGTCATGCGCGTCCGCACGAAGCCCGGCTTGACCGTCACCACGTGGGCGCCGGACGCAGCCAGCCGGCTGCGCAGACCGGAGAGGAACGCGGTGAACCCCGCCTTGGCCGAGCCATAGGCGTAGTTCGCGGCCCGTCCCCGTTCGCCCGCCACCGAGCTGACGCCGGCCAGGACGCCGCCGCCGCGCCGCTCGAAGCGCTCGGCCAGCGCCCCCATCAGCAGCGCGGGGCCGACGTAGTTGGTGCGCATCACGCGCTCGGCGGCGGCGCCGTCCCGCTGGCTTTCCGCCTGGTCGCCGAGCAGCCCGACGACGCACACAGCCACGTCGGGCAGGGGATCGAGCGTGTCGAGCAACGAGACGCCGCCGTCTTCATCGAGCACGTCGCACCGGTGCGCGGTCACGGCGACCCCGGTGCGCACCCGGATGTCCCTCGTCTCTCTCGAAAGCCGCGCCGGGTCGCGGGCCGCGAGCTGCAACGCGCAGCCGTCCTCCGCCAGCGTGTGCGCGATGGCGCGGCCGATGTCCGACGTGGCGCCGATCACCAGCGCTGTTTCGACCCCGCCGTTCATGTCCCTCTCGCTCATAACGTGAGCCTCCGCGACAGTTCGGAAGCGAACCTGGGCGGCGCCCCGGCCGCCTCGGCGCGGACCGCCTCGAAGGCGCCAAGCCGGGGATAGCCTTCGCGCACCCGTTCCGGCGCGCAGCAGGCGTCTTTGGCAAGATAGACGCGCCCGCCGTGCCGGTGGGTGATGTCGTCGAGCTCGCCGAGCAGCGCCGCCGTGCCGTGGCGCCGCGGAACGTCGAGCGACAGGGTGTAGCCCTCCATGGGGAACGATATCAGCCCCTCCCCGGCGGGGCCGAACAGCTTGAGCACCCCCAGGAACGAGCCCCGCCCGGCCGCGGCGACGCGCTCCAGCAGGGCGGCGACCCCGGCCGCGCTCTCGCCCTTGGGCAGCGCGCACTGGTACTGGACGAACCCCCGCCGCCCGTAGAGGCGGTTCCACGCCTCGAGCCGGTCGAGCGGAAAGAAGAAGCGGTCGAAATGGACCGGCTGCGCCCCGGACCGCGCAGCTCCCCGTCCGCGCCGGTAGTAGAGCTCGTTGAAGAGGCCGATCGAGACCCGGTTGAGCAGGGCGGACGGCACGTCGGCGGGAACCCGGAGCTTGCCCGCGGGGGCCAGGCGCAAGGGGTTGGACGCCAGGCGCGGCGGCAGCGCGCCGCGCTCCATGAACGCGCCGCGCGTCATCACCGCGCGGCCCAGCCGTGCGCCCCGCGCCAGGCAGTCGATCCAGGCCACGCTGAAGGGCCAATCACGGGACTCCTCGAACAGCGCCATCGTCTCGTCGAGGTCGCGCGCGGCCAGGGTCTCCGCCATCACGAAGGCGGTCTCGACCGGCCGCAAGCGGACGCGCGCGGAGAGGATCACCCCGGTAAGCCCCATCCCGCCGAGGGTGGCGCGGAAGAGATCGGCGTTCTCCGTGCGGCTGCATTTCCGTAGCGCGCCGTCCGCGCTCGCCAGCGTCAGCGATTCCACGTGCGCGCCGAAGGTCCCGTCGCGGTGGTGGTTCTTGCCGTGCGCGTCCGCCGCGATCATTCCGCCGACGGTGAGGAGCTTGGTCCCCGGCACCACCGGCGGGAACCAGCCGCGCGGCACGAAGGTCTGCAGGATGTCCGCGAGCAGCACGCCGGCCTCGCAGTCGAGCAGGCCGGTCGCGGCGTCGAACGCCCACATCCGGTCCATCGCCAGCATCGACAGCGTCAGGTCCGGGTTGAGCGCGGCGCCGCCGTAGGACCGCCCGTTGCCGCGGGCGATCAGCGTCGTACCGCGCTGGAGCAGACCGGGCAGATCCTCGCGTCGGCGCAGGCGCTCCAACCGGCAATCGAGGGCCGGATACCGGCCCCAGCCCGAGAGGATCATGCGGCCCGCTCCCGGAACACGAAGCGCCGGTCGAGCACGTACTTGGCGATCAGCGAGCCGTCGACATCGACGACCAACGGCGGCTCGACAGGCGTCTCGCCGGTCGTCCGGCAATTCCGCTCACGCCGCATGGCTTCGTCAGATGCTCCGGAAGAAACGTCCGTCGCGGCAACGGAACCGTTCACGCCGCGGTCATCACCGACATGGTCAAGAGCTCTCGGAGCGCGGCCGGCGCAGCATCGCCTCCTCACCGGTCAACTCCAGGCACTGCAGCCGCGGCTCCAGATAGTCGCCGGTCGGGTCGTATTGCCAGTACTCCCGCACCCCCAGCGCTCGATAGAGCTCCCGCTTCCTTCCCTGGTCCGTCCCGCGCGAGGTGACCTCCAGTACGAAGTCAGGCGCCTTGGGCTCCTTCCACAGCAGATAGCTGGAGCGGTCGACGTTGGTCGCCCCCAACACCACGAACACGTCCGGCGCCACCCGCGCCTTCGGGTTTCCTTCCTGGTAGTAGATGAGCAGGTTGCCCGACACGTACACGTCGTGGCGCTCGCGGAAATGGTAGCGCAGCCGGTCGACGGCGTAGGTCAGCGGCGTGCGCTGGAAGTCGCTTTCCGCCATCGGCCGGCCGTCGGACGAGGGGTAGTCGACCTTGGCGGGAGTGAGCAGCGGACTGGCCATGGTCTATCCTCCATACTGCCACAGCATACCGCGGCGGGCAACTGCGGATAAACGACTTCGACGTCGGGTCAAGACCCGCCGGCGATCACGAAGCGGTGGTGGCGCTTCTTGCCGGCGGTGAGGAGCTTGGTCCCCGGCACCACCGGCGGGAACCAGCCGCGCGGCACGAAGGTCTCCAGGATGTCCGCGAGCAGCACGCCGGCCTCGCAGTCGAGCAGGCCGGTCGCGGCGTCGAACGCCCACATCCGGTCCATCGCCCACATCGACAGCACGAAGCGCCGGTCGAGCACGTACTTGGCAATCAGCCCGCAAGGGTTCCCGTCATGGCGGCGCTGCATCTCATTGAAACGGGGCGGATCGGTCCGGCGGGGAGAAGGTCTCATCCCAGATATGATCTTCCCCCGGCCGGTACTGGCCGGTCCTGATGACGACGATCTCGTAGCCGGGCAGCTTGACCATCGCCAGGCATGCCCCGTTCAGGATCACGCCGCGGTTCGAGAACGTGAAGTCCATGTTTTCGAAGACGTGCCGCTTGTGGCCGGCGGGCAGGTCGGCGACTTCCGCCGGCACGACGTGCAGAAAGAATCTCGCCCGTACGTCGCCGGCAACGCACGGTTCCTTGAGATAGGTCAGCGTCCTGCCATCGAGGTAGACGTCGAAGGTCGAGCGCGCCGCAGGCTCGCCGTAATCGCCGGCGGCGAGCGACTCATACGCCGACCGATACGGGTTCGTACCGACCGCGTGGTTCCGGTTCACCTTGAAGATGGCGCCGTCGGCCCGCTCCGCCACCGGCTCGAAGCCGGAAGTTATCCGCATCAGGGCGGCGCCGTAGTCGAAGAGGGCGTTGGTCACCATGTCATGTAACCAGACTACGTATGCGCCGTCCGCGACCCCGGCAAGCCACCCGTCCAATTGCTCCGACGCGCTGCTGGGCTCGCGGAATCCGGTATTGATAGCGTACCCTCCGAGGCGGCTCCTGGGCAACTCCCGATACGATGCCTCCCCGGCATTGTGAAGAAACGCGAGGTGGGGCATATTGCTGTGTACCTCGCCGCGGAGGGGATTGTCGCGGAGGTATCGCAGCGTCTCCGAACCGGCCCAGGGCTGCCGGTTGAAGCCGGCGTAGGTGTCGTCGGCGTTCGCTCGCCTTATTTCGCGGACGTTGGGAGCGATCTGCCCCGCAACATGGACGCAAAGGCACACCATCAGGATGCGCGGCAGGTTCCGCTTGCGCTCGGAGCCGAGAAACCGGTCCAACCCGAACGCCGCGATTACCAGAAGCGGAATATGGAATGGGATCAGGTATCTCGGATCGATTCCGTAATGGGGCCACCCACGCGCGAATGCGAGGACCAGCAACAGGAGATTCGTGAGCGCGTAGCCGCCGAACAGATAACAGGGCCGGCGGTGTTTCCGTTGCGCGATCGCTACCGCCGCCACCGCCGCGGCCACCAGCAGCAGCCCGACCGCCGGGGGGACGGTGCCTTCGCTCAACAGCCGGAACCCCGGCAATTCGAAAGAGAACCATCCCCGCAGACCGTCGCCCAAATCGCTCAGGATCGCCGGCAACGAGTAGTCGATCGCCCAACGGTATGTAGGTGTAAATCCTCCGGTAAGCAGAAAATTGCGCAGCAGCCAGAGCGCCATGGGGGAGCCGACGATCAGCGAGAAGCCGGCGGTGCGCCGTACCCGCTGCCACGGCGATGCGGCCGGCTGGAAAAGGAGCAGCAGCCCCACCACCACCGGCACGGCTGCACCGGTATATCGGGTCTGCCATGCCAGGGCGCTGAACACGCCGGCCCAGACCAGAGACGATGTCTTGCTCTCGGTCAGGAACTTGTCGGTGCGGATGAGCGCGAGAGTTGCCAGCAGGATGAACGCAGGGTCGGTCATCGCCCAGGACGCCAGATCCGCCAAGGGTATCGACAGGGCTGCCGCGATACAGACCCATACCACCAGGAAGCGGGAGTCGATGCGCTGCCGCAGGTAGTGGCCCACGGCGAATATGGTGAGCCCGAAGATGGCGGCGTTGAGGGGGCCGGCGACGTCGAGCGGGTCGATCATCCCCAGGCCGGCGCCGGCCAACAGCAGTGGGTAGAGCGGAGGCCACAATTTGAGAGGCGTACCGTCGATCAAGGTCAAGCCCTTCCCCGCCAGCATGTTTCGGGCTACGGCCACGTACTCAATGGAATCCCCGTACAACCCCACGCCGTAGACGATCTCCCGCGCCAGCACCAGGACGACGCCCAACGCGGCCAGGGCGGCCAGCAGCAGCGTGAAGTCGTCGGGGCGGACCCGAACCCGGCGGTCGATCATGGTCCGCTGCTCACCACGCGCGCGTCACAGCGCGGCCGCGAACGTGGCCAGGACGCCAAGGCCGGTCAGCCAACTCGTCCGGTCCCGCAGCGTGAAGCTCAGCGGGTCGTCGTTATTCCGGTCCACCGGGCCCCGGGGAGGACCGGCGAGGAGCGCCATGCGCCCCAGCCAGTAGAGCAGCAGCGGACAGAGCAGCCACAGGAACTCCGGGCGGGCGTAGCGCTCCGCCGTCTCCGGGCTCTGGATGTAGAGGGTCAGAATCACCACCGAAGCGACGCCGCTCGCCGCGCCCAGCGCCGCCATTACCGGGAAGTCTTCGGCAAGATAGGCCCGGCCGCCGGAGGCGGACCGGTCGGACCCGCGCAGCTCGCCTTGGCGCTTGACGATGGCCAGGGCGAGGAAGAGGAACAGGAAGAAGGCGGTCAGCCAGGGCGACAGCGCGACCGACACCGCCGCCGCGCCGGCCAGCACACGGACCGCATAGAGCATGGCCAGGGTGACCACGTCGAGGAAGGTCTGCCGCTTCAGCGACAGCGAGTAGGCGCAGGCCACGGCCAGATACAGAAGGACCCAAAGCCCCGCCGCGGCGGACAGATAGAACGCCAGGGCGAGCCCGCCGGCCACCAGCGCGGCGCCGATGCCGATCATCGGCAGCAGCGGCACCTTCCCCGCCGCCATCGGGCGGTGGCGCTTGGCGGGGTGCTCGCGGTCGTGCGGGAGATCGAGCAGATCATTCAGCAGGTAGGTACCCGATGCCACCGCCGACAGCGCCGCGAACACCCCGGCGGCCACCAGATACGGCCCCGCGTCGGTCTCGTGCGCCGCGGCAAGGGGAACGAACACGAGCACGTTCTTCACCCACTGGTGCGGCCGCAACGCCCGGAACCAGTCGCGCGGACGATCGCCGAGCGCGGGCAGGAACCGGGCCTCGCCGTCCAGCGCCCGCACCTTGCGCGCGAGGCGCGCCGCAAGACCGACCCCGATGGCGCGCCGCGCCCGTTTCCAGACCGCCAGATCGCGCCGTTCGTTGCCGATGTAATCGAACCCGCGCTCGCCGAAGCGCGCGACCAGAGCGGCCGCCTTGACCTCGCCCGCCAAGTTGATGCGGCCGTCCGAGGCGAGGCAGCCCGCCGCCCCCACCGTCTCGGCGAGCGGCGCGACCGCGCGCGCATCGGAGGCGGAGGCCAGCCACACCGAGCGTCCGGCGGCCTGCGCGGCGGCAATCTCGTCCAGCACGGCCGGGTTCAACGCCAGCGTGTCGGGTGGCAACGGAACCGCCTCCGCGATCCTGCGCTTCAGCCCGGAACGTCCTCTCACCATGGCGGCGGCCAGCCAGAACGGCAGGGCCAACAGGCTGAGCGGCGAGACCGAGAGCAGCCGGGCGATCCCCTCGATCAGCAGATCCCCGCCGATCAGCGAGCCGTCGACATCGACGACCAACGGCGGCTCGACAGGCGTCTCGCCGGTCGTCCGGCAATTCCGCTCACGCCGCATGGCTTCGTCAGATGCTCCGGAAGAAACGTCCGTCGCGGCAACGGAACCGTTCACGCCGCGGTCATCACCGACATGGTCAAGAGCTCTCGGAGCGCGGCCGGCGCAGCATCGCCTCCAGTTCCGCCACGCGCGCTTCCGCCGCTTGGCGGGCGGCTGCTTCGCGCCGGCGCACTGCCGCCTCCTGATCCAAGCGGGTCTCCGCCTCCTGTCGAGCGGTCGACTCTTCCGCCAAGTTCGGCAGGTCCCGGCCGCTGCGCGCGTCATGAAAGCGCAGCCCGCGCTCCGTTACCCGCAACTCCAGCCCCAGCACCACGCTCCCCAACGCCAGCGCGCCGTCCGGCGACTCCTCCCCCGCTACCCGCAGATACTCCTCACCGGTCAACTCCAGGCACTGCAGCCGCGGCTCCAGATAGTCGCCGGTCGGGTCGTATTGCCAGTACTCCCGCACCCCCAGCGCTCGATAGAGCTCCCGCTTCCTTCCCTGGTCCGTCCCGCGCGAGGTGACCTCCAGTACGAAGTCAGGCGCCTTGGGCTCCTTCCACAGCAGATAGCTGGAGCGGTCGACGTTGGTCGCCCCCAACACCACGAACACGTCCGGCGCCACCCGCGCCTTCGGGTTTCCCTCCTGGTAGTAGATGAGCAGGTTGCCCGACACGTACACGTCGTGGCGCTCGCGGAAATGGTAGCGCAGCCGGTCGACGGCGTAGGTCAGCGGCGTGCGCTGGAAGTCGCTTTCCGCCATCGGCCGGCCGTCGGACGAGGGGTAGTCGACCTTGGCGGGAGTGAGCAGCGGACTGGCCATGGTCTATCCTCCATACTGCCACAGCATACCGCGGCGGGCAACTGCGGATAAACGACTTCGACGTCGGGTCAAGACCCGCCGGCGATCACGAAGCGGTGGTGGCGCTTCTTGCCGGCGCGGACGATGAGTTGCCCGCCTGCAACGTCGGCGGCCGCGAGCGGCCGGTCGACGTCGGTCCACTCGCGGCCGTTGAGATAGGCGCCGCCCTGGCGGATCAGCCGCCGCGCCTCGGAACGGCTCGACGCCAACCCGCCACGCACCAGCAGTTCGACCAGGGTGACGCCGCTCTCCATCTCCGCTGCCTGCAGCATCGAACCGGGCATGGCGCCGCGGTCGCCGCCGGCGCGGCCGAACAGCGCCCGGCTGGTCTCCCGCGCCCGCTCCGCCTCGGTGGCGCCGTGCACCAGGGAGGTCAGCTCCATCGCCAGCCGTTCCTTGGCCGCCACCACGGCCTTTTCGCGCAGCCGGCCCAGGTCCTCCACCTCGGCGTCCGGCAGCAGGGTCAGCATCGCCAGCAGTGTCGCGGCGTCGGCGTCGGGGACGTTGATCCAGTACTGGTAGAACCGGTACGGGTCGACCCGCTGCGGGTCGAGGAACAGGGCGCCGGCCGCCGTCTTGCCCATCTTCCGGCCGCCGGTGGTCGTTACCAGCGGCCAGGTCATGGCGTGCGCCTCGGCCCGCTCGACCCGGCGGATCAGATCGACGCCGGCCAGGATGTTCGCCCACTGGTCGTCGCCGCCGATCTGCAGCAGGCAGCCATAGCGGCGGTGCAGCACCAGGAAGTCGTACGCCTGCAGCAGCAGGTAGTTGAACTCCAGAAAGGAGAGCCCGGTCTCCAGCCGCCGGCGATAGGCCTCGAAGCCGAGCATGCGGTTGACCGAGAAACGCGGGCCGATCTCACGCAGGAAGTCGAGATAGCCGAGCTCGCCGAGCCACTCGGCGTTGTCGACCACGACGGTGCGGCTCAGATCGATGATACGGCCGACCTGCCGCTGCATCAGCTCGGCGTTGCGCGCGACGGTCTCGACCGGCAGCAGCGGCCGCATGTCGTCCTTGTCGCTGGGATCGCCCACCCGAGCCGTGGCGCCGCCGATCAGCAGCACCGGCCGATGGCCGGCGCGCTGCAGGTGCGCCATGGCCAGCAGCCCCACTAGGTGGCCGGCGTGCAGACTTGGCCCGGTCGGATCGATGCCGAGGTAGAAGGTGACCGCTTCGCGCTCCAGGAGCCGGGCGAGCGACGCGGCGCCGGTGGTCTGCCTGACCAGCCCGCGCCGGGACAGCGCGGCCAGCGCGTCCATCAAGGGCGTTCCGTGCGGGAGTAGCCGGCGGTCAGCTCGGCGAGTTGGCCGCGCAGCCGGTCGCGGTGTACGCGGAGCTGCTCCGTGGAGTCGCGCAGCCGCACGGTGACCGTCCCGTCGTCCCGGGTCCGGTGGTCGATGGTGACGCAGTACGGCGTGCCGATCTCGTCCTGGCGGCGGTAGCGCCGGCCGATGGCGCCGCCCTGGTCGTAGAAGGTGTCATGATCGGCGCGCAGGTCCGCCGCCACCTCGCGCGCGAGTTCGGCCAGCCCGTCCTTCTTGACCAGCGGAAAGACCGCCACCGTGATCGGGGCGATCGCCGGATGGAAGCGGAGCACCGCGCGCGTCTCCCCGTCCACCTCGTCCTCGTCGTAGGCGTCGGCAAGCACCGCCAGCACGGTGCGGGTCAGCCCGACCGCGGTCTCGATCACGTACGGCATGAAGCGTTCGCCCTGCGCGCCCCCGGAGCTGCCGTCGTCGAGATAGGTCAGGTCCTTGCGCGACAGCTCGGCATGGCGGCGCAGATCGAAGTCGGTCCGATTGTGTATCCCTTCCAGTTCCTGCCAGCCGGACGGGAAGTCGTACTCGATGTCGACCGCGACCTTGGCGTAATGGGCGATCTCGTCCGGCCCGTGCGGGCGCAGCCGCAGCCGGGAAGGCCGCATGCCGAGATCGGCGTAGTAACGGTAGCGCGCCTCTCGCCAGTGCTCGAACCAGCGCTCGTCGTGATCGGGGTGCACGAAGAACTGCATCTCCATCTGCTCGAACTCGCAGGTGCGGAAGATGAAACTCTTGGTGGTGATCTCGTTGCGGAACGCCTTGCCGACCTGGGCGATGCCGAACGGCACCTTGACCCGACCCGACTGCACGACGTTCTTGAAGTTGACGTACGCGCCCTGCGCGGTCTCCGGGCGCAGATAGACGCCGGTGCCGCCATCCTCCACCGGCCCCAGCGTGGTGCGCATCATCATGTTGAACTGGCGCGCTTCGGTCAGCTCCGACGCGCCGCACTGCGGGCAGGGGCCGGTCGGATCTTCGATGTGGTCGGCGCGAAACCGCGCCTTGCAGTTGCGGCAGTCGACCAGCGGATCGTTGAAGGCGCTGGTGTGCCCGGAAGCCTCCCACACCCTCGGGTGCATCAGGATGGCGGCGTCGAGGCCGACGATCGGCAGATCGCCGCGCGTCATGGTCCGCCACCAGCGGTCGCGGAGGTTGTTCTTGAGCTGCACGCCGAGCGGGCCGTAGTCCCATGCCGAGGCGAGGCCGCCGTAGATGTCGCTCGACGGGTAGACGAACCCGCGCCGCTTGCAGAGCGAAACCAGTTGATCGAGTGTCGTGCGCGTCATGTTCCTTCCTGCTACGGGTCCGGTGTGGTCGCGTCGAGCCGGGCCAGCGCCGCCTGCAGTCGATCCCGGCAGGTGGCCGCGCCCAGGATGCGCATGCTGCCGAACAGCGGCGGCGACACGCGCGAGCCGGTGACCGCCACCCGTACCGGCATCAACAGGTCGCCGAACCGGATCTGCAACTCGCCGGCGGCGGCGCGGAACGCCCGCTCGGCGGCGTCCTCGTCGCCCCCGCAGGCCGTATCGACCAGGTCGAGCGCCCGCCTCAGCGCCTGCGCCGCCCGCGCGCGGTCGAGCCGCTTCGGCACCAGCTCCGCGCCATCGTAATCGAGGTCCGCCGCGAACAGGAACCGGGCCATGGGCACCGCGTCGCTCAACAGCGTCAGCCGCTCCCGCAGCAGCTCGGCGACCGCCGGCGCCGCCCGCTGCGGCTGTTCCGCGCCGGCCGCAGCCAGGTACGGCTCCAGCCGCCGGGCCAGCTCGGCGGCCGGCAGGGAGCGGATATGGGTGCCGTTCATCCAGCGCAGCTTGCCGGCATCGAAGATCGCCGCGGCGGCGTGCAGCCGTTCCAGACTGAACGCGCGTTCCAACTCGTCGAGGCTGAACAGCTCGCTCGACCCGTCCAGCGACCAGCCCAGCAGCGCGATGTAGTTGACCAGCGCCTCCGGCAGATAGCCCTGGCGGCGGAACTCGCTCACGCTCATCGACCCGTGGCGTTTGCTCAGCTTCTTGCCGTCGGCGCCGTTCACGACCGGCAGGTGGGCGTACCAGGGCGGCTGCCACCCGCACGCCTGAAAGATCAGCGCGTGCAGCGGCGCCGAGGAGACCCACTCCTGGGCCCTCAGCACGTGGCTGATGCGCATGTCGTGGTCGTCGGCGATGGCCGCCAGGTGATAGGTCGGGAACCGGTCCGACTTCAGCAGCACCGGGTCCGGGTTGATGTCCGCGTTGCGCCGCTCGATGGTGCCCAGGATCAGGTCGTGGTACCGGGTTGCGCCTTCCAGCGGCACCTTGAACCGCACGACCGGCGGTTCGCCCCGTTCCTCATGGCGGCGGCGCTCGGCGGCCGTCAGGTTGCGGCAGCGGCGGTCATACCCGCTGCCGGCCGCGCGCACCCGCTGCAGGCGCTCGGCGCCGCAGTAGCAGCGGTAGGCGCTCCCCGCCGCGATCAGCCGCCCGGCGACCGCGCGATGGCGCTCGACCCGCTCCGACTGCACGTACGGCGCGTACGGCCCCCCCACGTGAGGCCCCTCGTCCCAGCGCAGGCCGAGCCAGGACAGGGTGTCGTACACGTCGGTCAGGGCAGCCGGATCGAACCGCGCGCGGTCGGTGTCCTCGATGCGCAGGATGAAGGTGCCGCCGGCCGAGCGAGCCAGCAGGTACGCGAACAGGGCGGTGCGCGCCCCGCCGACGTGGTGGAGCCCCGTGGGCGACGGGGCGTAACGAACGCGTAGCGACACGACTGCTTCCCGTGAGAGGGCACGATAGGGGCGCCCCGCAATGGCGTCAACGAGCAATGACGTCAACGACGTTGCCGGCCAGCGGCCGGGTATCGCGCGCTTGCGCGGCGCTACGGCGGACCGTAGACTCGGCGCCGATGATCGAGCGGTCCCGCCGGCAGAACCTGATCGACCGCCTGTGGCCGCCGGCCACGCGCACCCCGGCGTCTACCGCGTGGATCGCCAACCTGTTCCGGGTGCTGCTCGTGGCGCTGGCCGGCAGCGCGCTGATCGCGGTCTCCGCGAAGATACGGGTGCCGATGGTGCCGGTACCGATGACCATGCAGACGCTCGTGATCCTGGTGATCGGCATGGCGTGCGGCTGGCGTCTCGGCGGGCTCACCGTGCTGCTCTATCTGGCGGAGGGAGCGGTCGGGCTGCCGGTGTTCGCCGGCACCCCGGAGCAGGGGCTGGGCCTTACTTACATGGCCGGCTCTACCGGCGGCTACCTGCTCGGCTTCCTGCTGGCGGCGCTGGTGGTCGGCCTGCTGGCGGAGGCGGGATGGGATCGCAGCGTGCCGCTGGCCGCAGCGGCGATGCTGATCGGCAACGTCGTGATCTACGTGCCGGGCCTGCTGTGGCTGGGCAGCCTTCTGGGATGGGACAAACCGATCGTGGAGTGGGGCCTCACGCCCTTCATCGCCGGCGACCTGGTCAAGCTGGCCCTGGCCGCGCTGCTGATGCCGGCCGCCTGGCGGCTGGTCCGCGCGCACTGAGCGCGCCGCCAAGCGCCGATTTGCCAAGCGCCGATTTGGGAGCCCGCCCGACCGGCGGCGCGGCGCCGGACCGGCGCCGCCTTGCGTTCGGCGCGGCGGACGCACCGTTCGTCGACTTGGCGCCGCCCGCGCCGTTGCGCGCCGTCCTGACCACCGCGGCCGCCGGCGACGTGCGCGATCCGGCGGCGTGGCGGCGGGTCTGCGCGGCGCTCGGCGTGGCGCCCGACCGGGTCCGCCGCGTGACGCAGCGGCACACGCAGCGCGTGGTGGCCGCCGGCGGCCGGCCGGCGGACGCCGATCTCCAGGCCGGCGGGCCGATTGCCGACGGCCTGATCGCGGTAACGGACGGCGACGTGCTGTGCGTGTCGGTGGCCGACTGCCTGCCGATCCTCCTGATGCCCGGCGACGGCCGGCTGCCGGTCCTGCTGCACTCCGGCTGGCGCGGCACCGGCATCGTCACCGGCGCGCTCGCCTGCCTGCAGCGGCGCTTCGGCCGCTCGCCGGCCGCCTACCGCGCGATCATCGGTCCCGGCATCGGCCCGTGCTGCTACGACGTGCCGGCGGAGCGGGCGCGCCGCTTCCGCGACCGCTTCGGGCCGGATGCGGCCGCGGTGACGGGCGCGGCGGGCCGCATCGATCTGCGCGCCGCCAACGTCGCCCTGCTGCGGCGCGCCGGCGTCGCCGGCATCACCGTGTACGACGACTGCACGGCGTGCTCGCCGGCGCTGCTCTCCTTCCGCGGCGACCGGGCGTCCGGGGGTGACGGCGCCCGGCGCATGGCCGCCCTGCTGGGACGGTTCGGCGACTGACGGCGGCGCGGCGCGCGCCGCCGCCCGCATTGTCGTACCATGGCCGGCGCCGGGAACCGCCCCGGAAATGCCATGCCGTCCATCCGCAACGTAGGGATCATCTCGCACATCGACGCCGGCAAGACCACGACCACCGAGCGGATGCTCTACTACACGGGCCGCACGCACCGCATCGGCGAGGTCGACGACGGCGAGGCGACCACCGACTGGATGGCGCAGGAGCAGGAGCGCGGCATCAGCATCACTTCCGCCGCCATCACCTGCTTCTGGGCCGATCACCAGATCAACATCATCGACACCCCGGGGCACGTCGACTTCACCGCCGAGGTGGAACGGTCGCTGCGCGTGCTGGACGGCGCGGTCGCCATCTTCTCGGCCGTCGAAGGCGTCGAGCCGCAGTCGGAGACGGTGTGGCACCAGGCCGATCGTCACTCGGTCGCCCGCATCGCCTTCGTCAACAAGCTCGACCGGGCGGGCGCGTCGTTCGACGCGGTGCTCGCGCAGATGCGTACGCTGCTCTCCGCCGAGCCGGTGGCGCTGCAGGCGCCGTGGGGCCAGGACCGCGATCTGCGCGGGATCGTCGACCTGATCACGATGGAGCGCATCTGGTGGAACGGCAACGGCACCACCATGCAGCGCCGTCCGGCCGATCCCGCCGATCCGGAGCTGGCCGCGCGGCGCGACCGTCTCATCGATCGGCTCGCCGACGGGTCGGACGAGATCGCCGAGCGCTACCTGGAAGGCCGCGAGCTGCCCGCCGGCCTGTTGCGCGCGGCGGTGCGCGCCGCGGTGGCGTCGGGCCGGCTGGTGCCGGTGCTGGCCGGCGCGGCGCGGCGCAACGTCGGCATCCAACCGCTGCTCGACGCGATCGTCTGGTACCTGCCGGCCCCGGACGAGCTTCCGGCCCTGCGGCTCGTCGACCGGGACGGCCGCGCGGCGGACCTGCCGGCGGTGGCCCGGTCGGCGCAAGGGCCGCCGCTGGCGCTCGCCTTCAAGCTGCAGAACGACCGCGAATCCGGCCCCTTGAGCTTCATCAGGGTCTACTCGGGCACCGTTCGCCGCGGTGACCGCCTGCTCAACCTCAGCGAGCGCCGCACCGAACGGGTCCAGCGCCTGCTGCGCATGCACGCCAACCGGCGCGAGCAGATCGAATCCGTGAGCGCCGGCGACATCGCCGCGGCGGTCGGATTGAAGTTCGCCCGCACCGGCGACACGCTGGCCGTACGGCAGGCGGCAGGCAGGCAGGCAGGCGGCCGGCAGGGGGGCGGCGGTCGGTCGGGCGGCCTGCTGGAGCGCATGCGTTTTCCGTTGCCGGTGGTCTCCGTGGCCGTGGAGCCGCATTCCGCCTCCGATGCGGCCGAACTGCTCGCCGCCCTCCAAGGGTTGCGGCTGGAAGACCCCACGTTCTCCGTCGAGGAGAACCCGGAGACCGGTCAGCTTCTGGTCTCCGGGATGGGCGAGCTGCACCTGGAGGTGCTGATGCGGCAGATCGCCGAACGTACCGGGATCGACGCCAACGCCGGCAAGCCGCAGGTCTCCTTCCGGGAATCGGTCGCCATCGCGGTGGAGCACCATGAGCGGTTCGACCGCGAGATCGGCGGGCGCGCCCACCAGGCGGGCGTGGGCCTGCGCGTGGCGCCGCACGACCAGGGCGGCCGGTGCTCCTTCGATCCGGGCCGGGCTGCGGCCGCCGCGGGTCTGCCGGAGGATCTGTGCGCGGCGGTCGCGCGCGGCGTCGAAGCCGGTTTCTCCTCCGGCCCTGGATTCGGCTACCCGCTGGTCGACGTCTCGGTCGAACTGATCGGCTGCGACTACGATCAGGAGCGCGCCAGCCGGTTCGCGTTCGAAGCGGCGGCCTCCGGCGCGTTCGTCGCCTGCTGCCGCAAGGCCAGGCCGGTGCTGCTGGAGCCGGTGATGAGCGTCGACGTCACCACGCCCAAGGAGTTCGTGGGCGAAGCGCTGTCGAGCCTGCAGATGCGCGGCGGAGCCATCGAGACGGTGGAATCGGGCCACGCCGCCGAACGGGTGAGCGCCAAGGTGCCGCTGGGAGCGATGTTCGGATACACGACCGATCTGCGCAGCGCCACGCAGGGCCGCGCCGCGCACGCCATGGCGTTCGCCCATTACGCGCCGGTGCGCGGGTAGGCGGGCAGGCAAGGCGACACGGCCGCTTGACAGCGCACCAGCCCCCGCATAGCTTCGCCGCCCAGAGAGTCCAGCCCGGAGCGTCACCGTATGAGCGTCCCCACAGACCGAATCCGCAACGTCGCCCTGGTAGGCCACAGCGGCACCGGCAAGACCACGTTGATGGAGCAGATCCTCGTTCACGGCGGGGTGGTTTCCAAGTTCGATCCCGGCAAATCGGTGAGCGACTGCACCGAGGAGGAGATCGCCCGCAAGATCTCCATCTACAGCGCGTTCGCCCACGTCGATTGGAATGGCTGCAAGGTCAACCTGATCGACACGCCCGGCTCCGGCGACTTCATCGGCGAGGTGGTGACCGCGCTGGGCGCCGCCGAGTGCGCGATCGTGGTGGTCGGCGCCGACGTCGGCGTGCAGATCGAGACGGCAAAGCTGTGGCGGCGGCTGGAGCGCGCCGGGACGCCCCGCATCGTCTTCGTCAACAGTATGGACAAGGAGCACGCCGACTTCGATTCGGTGCTCGAAGACCTGGGCCGAACGCTCGGCGGGACCTTCGCGCCGCTGAGCGTACCGATCGGGGCCGGGAACTCCCTGGCAGGGATCGTCGACGTGGTCGGCCGGCGCGCCCTGTTGCGTTCGCGCGGCGGCGACGCTCCGGTCCCGGACGGGATGGCCGGCGCGGTCGAAGAGCGGCGGCAGGCGTTGATGGAGGGCGCGGCGGAGGGCGACGACGCCCTGATGGAGAAGTATCTGGAGGACGAGGCGCTTTCCGACGAGGAGATACTGCGGGGCCTGACGGCGGCGGTCGCCGCCGGCCAGGTCTTCCCGGTGCTGGCCGGATCGGCCCTGCGCGACGCCGGCATCCCGCCGTTGCTCGACGCGATCGTGCGGACCGTGCCGTCGCCGGCGGGCGCGACCGTGCAGGCGGGCGCGACCGTGCCGGCCGACGGCACCGGCCAGACCACCGAGCGCAGCATCGACCCGTCCGGTCCGACCTCCGCGCTGGTGCTGAAGACCAGCGTCGACCAGTATGCCGGGCGGCTGTCGTTCGTGAAGGTCATCACCGGCGGCCTGCGGTCGGACGCGGACCTGATCTGCGCGCGTACCGGCGCCAAGATACGTCTGACCAAGCTGAGCACGCGCCAGGGAGAGAAGCTCGAAGACGTGCAGGAGCTGGCCGCCGGCGACATCGGCGTGCTGAACAAGCTGGCCGACGTGGCGACCTGCGACACGCTGCACGAGCCGCATGAAGCGGTCGCCTACGCGCCGCTCGATTTCCCACAACCCGTGCACGCGCTGGCCCTGCGGACGGCCTCCAAGCAGGACGAAGACAAGCTCTCCGAGATCATCGTCCGGACCGCGGACGCGGATCCGACCTTCCGCGTCCGCTACGACGGCGAGACGCGGGAGACCGTGGTCGCCACGATCGGCGAGCTGCACCTGGCGGTGGTCCTGGGCCGCATCCGCAGCAGCCACAAGATTGAGGTGGAGACCGAGCTGCCGCGCGTGGCGTATCGGGAGACGATCAACAAGCCGGCCGCCGCCGAATACCAGCACAAGAAGCAGACCGGCGGACACGGCCAGTACGCCAAGGTCTCGTTGGAGATCAAGCCGCTGCCGCGCGGCGAGCAGTTCCGCTTCGAGAACGGCGTCGTGGGCGGCGCGATCTCGCGCGGCTACCTCCCGGGGGTCGAAAAGGGCGTCCGCGAGGCGATGGAGTCCGGCGTCCTCGCCGGTTATCCCGTGGTGGACGTGGAAGCCAGGGTAGTCGACGGCAGGGAGCACTCGGTCGACTCCTCCGAGCTGGCGTTCAAGCTCGCGGCGCGGGAGGCGACCAAGGCGGCGCTGGCGCACGCCCGGCCGGTGCTGCTGGAACCGGTCGTCGACCTGGTCGTGCTGAGCGAGGACCGGTACCTGGGCGACATCCTCTCCGACCTGAGCTCACGGCGCGGGCGGGTGCTGGGGCAGGAGGCGATCGGGACGCTGCAGGAGATACGCGCGCAGGTGCCGCAGGCGGAGATGCTGCGCTACTCGATCGACCTCAAGTCGATGACTTCCGGCACCGCGTCGTTCGAGCGGACCCTCAGCCACTACTCGCCGATCTCCGGCAAGGTGGCCGAGGACGTGATCGCCCGCGCCAAGCAGTCGACCGAAGGCTGACCCGGCGACTCCGGGAACCTGGCCGCTACCCGGAACAGGCCGTTACAGGAACAGCACGCCCGGCAGCAGGAAGTGGATGACGCCGGCGGCGATGCCGGCCAAGCCCAACGGCGTGCGGTACGGCGCCAGCGCGTCGCCGAGCTTCACGATGCCGTTGGCGTTGCCGGCGGCCGGCGTTACGGGGATCGCGTCGCTTTCGTCGTCAGCCGCGACCTGCTCGGCAGCGTCGCCGCCCAACCGCTTCCGTTCGCGGCAGCGGTCGATCATGAGCATCCCGCCGAGCAGCATGCCGGCGACGGCCGGCAGGAAGTCGCCCACGATGATCGTCTGACCCGGAGCGCGGGCGAACAGCTTTACGAAACCGACGGCTGCGGCGATGGCGCCCAGCGTACCGGCGGCGCGGCTGCTCGCTGCAAACCGCCGCAACGGCTCCAGGACGGGGAAGCGTTCTACCAGATAACCGGCCGCCAACGTGGCGCCGGCGGCGATGGTGGTGAACACCGACAACAGGTAGACATGCATTTCCGACAAGGTACGCGCCGCGCTCCGAAGACGTCAACCATCCGGCGGAACCCGCCGGCCGGCCCCGGGACCGTGCCGGCCGGGACCGCGCAGGCCGGGCGCCTTGACGATCGCTTTCCGGGACTGGTAGTTTCGCTGGCGATGCCCGCGAAACTCTCCGCCGCAAAGCGCCAACGGCAGAACAGCACGCGCCGGTTGCGCAACCGCGCCGTGCGCAGCCGCATGCGTACCGTGATCCGATCGTTCGTCGATTCCCTCGATGGCGAGCAGGCACAAGCCGTCGAACGGCTCGGTGATGCCGTGCGCGCCGTGGACAGGGCCGCCGCCAAGGGGGTCGTGCATCCGCGCGCGGCCGCCCGCTACAAACGCCGCCTTGCCGGCCGCCTGCGGCGTCGGTTCACGGCCCCGTAGCGGCGTGCGGCCGCAGGGAGCGATCCGGTGACGGTTGACAAGCTGACCAAGGCGGAGATCATCGAAAGCATCTACGCCGAGGTGCCGGTCAGCAAGAAGAACATCCATCGCATCCTCGATCTGTTCTTCGACCAGGTGAAGGACGGCATCATCGAACAGCGGGCGGTGGAGCTGCGCGGCTTCGGCACGTTCGAGTTGAAGCCCCGCAAGGGCCGGCTCGCGCGCAATCCGCGCACCGGCGAGCGGGTCGAGGTGGAGAATCACGGGGTGGCGTCGTTCCGCCCGGGCCGCGAACTGAAGGAGCGTGCCTGGTCCAGCCGGGTTTGACGCCGCCGGCCGGCCATCCCGGCCGCGGCGCCGCGCCGGCCGCCATAGCCGACCCCGATCCGCGCCGTTCCCACGTCGCGGTCGAGGTCGCGGCGCTGGCGCTCTCCGCAGCGCTGTTCGCGCTGTCGTTCCCCAGCGTCGTGTCGACCTGGGGTCTCTATCCGCTCGCCTTCGTCGCCCTGGCTCCGCTGTTCTGGGTGATCGGCCGCGCGCCCTGGAGCCGGATCGTGGTGTACGGCGCGCTCTACGGGTTCGGCAGCTACGCGCTGTTCAACTACTGGCTCGCCGCCTTCCACCCGCTGGCGCTGCTGTTCGTGCCCGCCATCTACCTGGGCTACCTGGCGCTGCTGTTCCCGGCGTTGAAGCTGGTCACCGATCGGTTCCCGCGGTATGCGCCGCTCTGGCAGGCGGTGGTCTGGGTCGCCTACGAATACCTGAAGACGCAGGGGTTTCTGGGCTACCCCTACGGCGCCATCGGCTACACCCAGTACCTGTTCGGCCCGCTGCTCCGTTCGGCGGCGCTGGCGGGGGTGTGGGGGGTGTCGCTGATCGTGGTCCTGGCCAACGCCTGTCTGGGCCATCTGGCCGGGGCGCTCGCGCCGCCGCGGCGCGGCGCTTGGCGGCGCGCCGTCGAGCTGGCCAGGAAGCGGCCCCTGGCGCCCGCGATCTGGGCGCTGCTGTTCGCCGGCTCGGTGGTCTACGGCGCCTCGCTGCCGGTCGACTACGGCGATGCGCCGCGCTGGCGGGTCGCCCTGATCCAGCAGAACACCGATCCGTGGCGGGGCGGGTACGTCGCCTACGAGCGCTCGCTGGAGGTGCTGCTGCGGCAGAGCCTTCGAGCGCTCGCCGAAGACGATCCGGATGCGGTGATCTGGTCGGAGACCTCGTTCGTGCCGGGTATCGACTGGCATACGCGCTACCGCCAGCGCGACCAGGAGTCGGTACGGAAGTACGAGCTGGTGCGGCGGCTCCGCGCGTTTCTCGACCAGCAGTCCGTGCCGTTCCTGGTCGGCAACGACGACGGTCAGAAGCGGGGCGGTGACGGCGAACGGATCGACTACAACGCCACGCTCCTGTTCGAGGACGGCGAAATCGCGCAGACCTACCGCAAGCTCCACCTGGTGCCGTTCTCCGAGCACTTCCCGGACTGGGGGCCGCGGTTCATCCGCGACCTGCTGGTCCGCTTCGACACCCACTTCTGGGAGCGCGGCACGGAGCTGACCGTATTCGACGCCGGCGGCGTGCGTTTCTCGACGCCGATCTGCTTCGAGGACAGCTTCGGCTATCTGAACCGCGACTTCATCAACGCCGGAGCGCAGGTGATCGTCAACATGACCAACGACGGTTGGTCGAAATCGGTTCCGGCGCAGATGCAGCACATGGCGATGGCGGTGTTTCGCGCCGCCGAGAACCGCCGGAGCGTGGTGCGGGCGGCCAACAGCGGCATGACCGTCATCATCGAGCCGTCCGGCCGGATCACCGAGATGCTGGAGCCGTTCGCCGAAGGGCGCCTGATCGGCGACGTGCCGGTCTTCGATGGGGCCGCGACCCTCTATACCCGCGCCGGCGACTGGTTGGGCGCAGCGCTGACCGCGGCCGCGGTCCTGCTGATCGCCGCCGCCGGCGGCGGCCGGCTTCTGCGGCGGTCGCGCGGCGAGCGTTGACAGGGGACCGCATGGCGGGATGATGATCGTCCCGTGACTGGTGACAAGATACTGATCGTCGACGACGAAGCCACCAACGTCGAGATCTTCGACCTGATGCTGTCGAAGCTCGGGTTCCGCACGGAGACCGCCGCCGACGGCCGGGAGGCGCTCGACAAGCTGCGCAGCTTCCGCCCCGATCTGATCCTGCTGGACAACGTGATGCCGCGCATGACCGGTTGGGAGGTGACGCGCAACGTCAAGCACGGCGACGACCTCGCCGATTTCCGCGGCGTGTCGATCATCATGTTTTCGGCGGCCGACGACGTCGAGGACAAGGTGCAGGGCTTGGAGATGGGCGTCGACGACTACATCACCAAGCCGTTCAACTTCACGGAGGTGCTGGCGCGCATCCGCGCGGTCCTGCACCGCCGCCATCTGCAGGAGCAGGTGACGCGGCGCGAGCATCGGATCGGCGTCGTCGAGTCGCTGAACGAGTCGCTGATCTTCTTTTCTCAGCACGTGCGTGGGCCGCTGGAGCGGCAGTTGCTGTTGGTCGACGAGCTGGCGGCCGGCGGCGGCGCCCCGCAATTCGGCCGGCTCGCCGGCCGGGTCAAGGATGACGCGCGTGCCATCCTTGCCAAGCTCGACGCGCTGGAGCAGGAGATCGGCGATCTGCAACGGCAGGGGGACGAGATCAAGGCCGGCGATCTGTCTCTCGAAGAGTTGCACCGGCGGCTCGCCGGCATCGCCGCCGGCGCGACGGACTCCTGACCGTGCTCCGGCGCAGGCGGGTCGAGCGCGCTGCCGATGAGCCGCTCCCGACCACCCTGGCCCGCGAGACTCATCTGAAGGGAACCCTGCGGTTCGAGAGCACCCTGCAGATCGACGGCCGGTTCGACGGCGAGATCCACTCGAACGGCCGGCTCCTGATCGGCGAGAGCGCGACGGTGCATGCCCGGATCGAGGTCGGCTCCGCGGTGATCGGCGGCACCGTGCGCGGCGACGTCAAGGCGGCCGACAGCATCGAGTTGCTGGCTACCGCGCGCGTGTTCGGCGACGTGGTCACGGCGCGGCTGATCGTGGCGGACGGCGCCGTGTTCGAAGGCGAACTCGACATGAGCGGCGTCGAGCAGGACAGCGTCGAGCAGGACGGGGGCGTGCCCGCGGCGACCGTGCGCGAGCGGCTGGGGGGACCGAGCTTGACACCGCGCCGCGCGAGCGAGTAACTTTCCACAAGCACTCACTCCTTCCCAGCGCTACAGTACGGGGCCGCAAGAGCGCTTTTCAGCATTGGTACCGGACGGAAGGCCGCGCCGATTCCCGCGGAGCCCCGGGGAGCATCATGCCGGAAAAGAACACGAACAGACGTTCACGATCGCGAAAGAAGATCAGGATCGACGTCAAGGACGGCTTCGACGGCGTCGACGGCACGGTGGCGCAACAGGCCGCGGTCGCGCAGGCCGAGCAGGCGGCGGAGAAACAGGGGTTGGCCACCGGCAACGACGGCGCGCACGCCGCCGCGAAGGACGACGGCACGCCGCGCGAGAAACTCCTGATCGGCGACCTTGCCGTCAAGGACCTGCCGGATCTGCGGACGCAGGCGGCCGCGACCGGCCTCAATGCGGAGTCCCTGCTCGGGATGAAGAAGACGGACGTCATCTTCGCCATCCTCAAGGAGCACACGCACGGCAAGGGCGGCGTGGTCTACGCCCACGGCGTGCTGGAGATACTGCCGGACGGATACGGCTTTCTGCGATCGCCCAGCCACAGCTACCTGCCGGGCCCCGACGACATCTACGTGTCGCCGTCGCAGATACGGCTCTTCAACCTCAAGACCGGCGACACGGTCGACGGGCAGATTCGCCCGCCCAAGGACGGCGAACGGTTCTTCGCGATGCTGCGCGTGGAGACGGTCAACGACCATCCGCCGATCGTTGCCCAGAACCGCGCGCCGTTCGACAACCTGACGCCTCTGTATCCCGACGAACGCCTGAACCTGGAGACCGCCGACGGCAACCTGGAAACCCGGATGATGAACCTGTTCTGCCCCTTGGGAAAGGGGCAGCGCGGGCTGATCGTGTCGCCGCCCCGCGCCGGCAAGACCGTGCTGCTGCAGCGGGTCGCCAACGCCATCACGGAGAACCACCCGGAGGTCTTTCTGATCGTGCTGCTGATCGACGAACGGCCCGAAGAGGTCACCGACATGCAGCGCAACGTCAAAGGAGAGGTGGTCTCCTCCACGTTCGACGAACAGGCGACGCGGCACGTGCAGGTTGCGGAAATGGTGATCGAAAAGGCGCGGCGGCTGGTCGAGCACCGGCGCGACGTAGTGATACTGCTCGACTCGATCACCCGTCTGGCGCGCGCCTACAACCAGACCGTACCGACCTCGGGAAAGATACTGTCCGGCGGCGTCGACTCGAACGCGTTGCACAAGCCGAAACGCTTCTTCGGCGCGGCCCGCAACGTCGAGCACGGCGGCAGCCTGACGATCGTCGCCACCGGCCTGATCGAGACCGGCAGCCGCATGGACGAAGTCATCTTCGAGGAGTTCAAGGGCACCGGCAACATGGAGGTGCGCCTTGACCGCAAGATCGCCGACCGCAGGATCTATCCGGCGATCAACATCAAGCAGACCGCCACCCGCAAGGAAGAGCTGCTGCTGAGCGATCAGGAACTGGCCAAGCTGTGGATACTTCGCAAGGTGCTTGGCCCCATGGACGAGATGGAGATCGCCAATCTGTTGATCGAGAAGATGCGCAAGACCAAGACCAACGACGCATTCCTGCGCTCGATGAACACCTCGGCCGTCAGCGACTGACCCCCGCGGCGTGGCGGCTCCACGGTGCGGCGGGGCTCCGGCGTTCGCGCTCGACCGCGTCACGTTCCGTATCGACGCGGCGCCGATCCTGAACGGCGTGAACTGGTCGGTGGAGCGGGGGGAGCGCTGGGCGGTGCTGGGTCCCAACGGCTGCGGCAAGAGCACGCTGTTGACCCTGCTGGCCGGCCGCGCCCATCCGACGTCCGGCACCGTCGACCTGCTGGGGTATCGGGTCGGGCGGGTCGATCTCGGCCCGCTGCGGCGCGCCATCGCCTGGGTGCACGCCGACCTGCTGGCCTGGGTCCCGCGCTTCCAGACCGTTCTGGAGACCGTGGTCGCCGGGATGCGCGGCGCCTTCGTGGTGTACGACCGCATCGCGCCGGCCGAGGCGGACCGCGCGGAATCGGAGCTGCGCGCGGTCGGCATGCTGCCCCTGCGCGACCGGCGGTTCGTCACGCTTTCGACCGGCGAACGGCAACGCGCGCTCATCGCGCGCGCGTTCGCGGCGTCCCCGGCGCTGGTGCTGCTGGACGAACCGTGCGCGGGACTCGACCCGCGGGCGCGCGAGGAGTTCCTGACCGCGCTGAGCGCGGCCGCCGGCCGGTCGGCCGCCGCGGTCGTCTACGTCACGCACAGCATCGAGGAGCTCGATGGCTCCTATGACGGGGTCCTGCTGATGAAGGCGGGCGCCGGCGCGGGCGCCGGACCGCCGGCGACCCAGCTTACCGGCGCGCGGCTGTCGCGGCTGTTCGACGTGCCGTGCGAGGTGATCGCCGCCGGCGGCCGCTTCTGGCTGCATGTCGGAGGAGCAAGGCGATCAGGGCGATGATCAGGCCGGCCGGCAGGTAGTCCCCGAAGCGGGTATACGGGGTCGTGGCCGGCGTCGCCGGCAGGCGCAGCGTGACCAGCGCGGCGTCCGCCGTGAACGGCGCCAGCGCCGATCCCGGAATCGGCCGGCCGTACACGTCGAGCGCCACGGTGATGCCGCCGTTGGTCGCGCGCAGCAGCGGCCGCGCGGTCTCGACCGCCCGGAAGCGGGCGGCCGCCAGGTGTTGGGTCTCCGCCGACACGGTGCGCGACCAGGAGTCGTTGGTGAGGTTGACCAGCAGCTCCGCGCCGGCGCGCACGAAGCGCCGGTTCAGGGCGGGGAAGGCGTCCTCGAAGCAGATCGGCGTGGACAGGCGCACGCCGCGGCCGCCGCCGCCGGCGACGGTGAACACCGCCGGCCGGTCGCCGGCCGTCCAGCCGCCGCCGATGCCGACCGTCGAGCGGTAGAAGCGGCGCATGAAGCCGACCTCCCAGAACGGCACCGCTTCGGCGAACGGCACGAGCCGTTGTTTGGCGTAGTGGTCGAGCCACTCCCCCCGCGGGCCGATCAGGAAGGAGGCGTTGCTCCGCGCCGGGGGATCGTAGTGCGGGGCGCCGGTGAGCAGGTGGGCGTCCAGGCCGCGCAGGAACGTCGCCAGCGGATCGCCGGCGGGGTTGCTCTCGTAGTAGCCGGCGTATGCGCCGGCCGGAGGGGCGAGCAGCGCGGTCTCGCTCCAGACGATCAGGTCGGGGTCGCCCCGGTCGATCGCCCCGCGCGTGAGCCGCATCAGGGTGCGGATGCTGTCGTCGCGGTCGTCGCCTCCCCACGGATCGCGGTTGTGCTGGATCAGGGCGACCTGGAACCGGGTGGACGGCCCGGCCGCCGGTTCGCGCGACCCCTCGCCGAGCCGCAGAAATCCGTAGGCCAGTGCGCCGATCGCCAGCGTGGCGACCAGCAGGTAGGCGCGCACCGGCTGCCGGCGCCGCGGGCGCTGCATGCCTTCGGCGACCGCGGCGTTGGCCAGCGCCATCAGCAGCGACAGGCCCCATACGCCGGTGAGCGCCGTGAACTGGATCAGGGGGGCGATCGCGTTCACCGGGTAGGCGGCCAGCCCCCACGGAAAGCCCAGGAAGCCGGACGACTTCAGGAACTCGTAGACCGTCCAGGCGGCGGCGACGGCGTACGGGCGCAGCCGCCCGGCGGCGACGGCCACGCCGCGCAGCACCGGTCCCAGCAGCGCCCCGAACAGCGTATAGCCCAGCACGGGGCCGCCCAACGTCCAGAGCGCGAACTCCTGGAAGTAGAGCAGCCAGTAGTACGACAGCGGCGTGGCGATCGCCATGAACAGCGCGGCGGCGGCGGCGGCCTGCGCGTAGCTGCGGCTGCGGTAGATCGACAGGAACAGCGGCGCGAACGCGAACGGTCCGAGCAGCGGATTGCCGGCCGGCGCCAACTCGTTGGGGAGGGCCAGGGGCACGGCGAGCGCGGACACGACGGCCGGCCCGTAGCGATGGAGCCACACGCCGGCCATGGTAGCCGGCCGCGCGTTCGCGCTAAGCTGCGGCCGATGTTCGCCGACCTGCAGCGCAAGTGGGACGATCTGTGTACGCAGTGCGGGCAGTGCTGCTATCGCCGTGGCCGGGTGCAGGGCGAGCTGGTCATCGACCGCGATTCGCCGTGCCGGTTCCTGGACGTCTCCACGCAACTGTGCACGGTGTACGAATCACGGCTGTCGACCTGCTCCAATTGCAGGCGCCTGACCATCTTCCACGCGCTGTTCTCCCGCAACCTGCCGGATGACTGCGGCTACGTGGAAGCGTTCAGGATATGGCGAAGACCACCCAGCGACCGTCAGCGTCCCGCAGGTCCAGGCGCTGCCCGGAACGAACCACCGGCAGCGCCTCCTGATACCGATCCTCGAAGCTGAGTTCGACGCGGTACCCGGCCCCGTCGCCGAGCGGCTCCGCCGAGCCGACGGCGACGACGTCGCGGGCGTTCAGGCCGCGGTACGGGGTGCTGGCGAAGTAGCCGTCCAGCAACGCCCGCAGCGCTTCGTGCGTCACCGACGATCCGTTCGGGAGCAGCACCACGCTGTCGACGGCGGCCAGCAGACCGTCGGTGTCTTTCTCCAGGAAACGATCGACGCCATCGAGCAGCGCCTGCTCGACCGCCGTCCGATCCGCCATCTCCTTCTTGCGGGCGGCGGCGGCGCGCATGCGCCGTTCGGCGGCTGCCGCCGACTCCAGCGGCGCGGGGGACCAGCCCGCCGGCAGGCGTGCGTCCGAGAAGAGCACCGCCGAGACCAGCCAGTCGCCGTCTACGGGGCGCAGCACGAACCGCTGCCTGGCGGCCCAGAACGGCACGGCGGCCGAGAGGTCCATGCGCGCTTCCAGGCTCACCTGGAAGGCGTCGGCCAGGGCGCCGGTCCCGTCGTACGGCGCCACCATCACGCTGCCGGTGTCGTAGATGTCGCTCAGCGAAACGCCGGCCAGCGATCGCCGCTCGAACAGCGCCTGCAGCAACGCGTGCGCCTGCGCGCGCGTGATGCTGCCTCCCGCCACGTACACCGACCCGTCGAGCGCCGCCGCGATCGCGCCGGCATCGCCGTCCAGGAACGCGCCGGCCACGCGCAGGAGCTGTGACAACACCAGGTTCTCGGTCCACGCGGTCGTATCGATCGGCTCCGGCGCCACCAGCGGCGCGATCTCCGGCGGCGACGGGTCGGCGATCGCCTGCGGATCGAGGTCGGGGTTGAGGCGGAAGGCAAGCCCGATCATGCCTTCGGCCAGCTCGTCCTTGCCGACCGCGCGGTACTGAAGACCGGACAGGTAGTATGACTCGGCCATCTCGGCCTGCTCCTCCGCCGAGAGTGAGGCCAAGCCCGACGGCAGTTGGGCGAAGGCGGCCGTGCCTGCGGCGAGCAGGCATGCGATGAGTCCCAGGAAGGTCGCGAACCGACGAACGGTAGCCATGACCGGTACATTGTACCATCGACGGCGGCGCGTGGCGACCTGCCGCACGGGAACCGGCAGCGCGCCTGCCGGAGACCGGATTCGAACCGGTACGGTCCGCTCGGACCAGGGGATTTTAAGTCCCCGGTGTCTACCGTTTCACCACTCCGGCCGGAGGCCGAGCCTACCGGCGGCTCCGCCGCCGGTCAAACCGCCATTTGACGGCGACCACCCAGCCGTACTACCGTTGCAGAGTGTACGCGCTGGTAGAGATAAAGGGAAAGCAGTACCGCGTACGTCCCGGTGCTGAGATCGTCGTCGATCGACTGGCGGAACCGGCAGCGGGGTCGCTCGATCTCGACTCGGTGCTGCTGCTGTCCGACGGAGGCCGCGTCCTGATCGGCGACCCGTACGTCGCCGACGCGCGGGTACGCGCCCGGGTCGCCGGTGAGGAGCGGGGCAGGAAGATCCGCGTGGCCACCTATCGCCGCCGGAAGCGGACGCAGCGGACCATCGGGCACCGCCAGCGGTTCACGCGGCTGGTGATCGAGGACGTCGTCGTGGACGCCGCACGCGGGTAAGGGGGCAGAACATGGCTCACAAGAAGGGGGGGGGCAGTTCGCGCAACGGCCGCGACTCGATCGGGCGCCGGCTGGGCGTCAAGCGCTACGGCGGCGAGCGGGTGCATGCCGGCACGATCCTGGTGCGGCAGCGCGGAACGCGGGTCCATCCCGGCCCGAACGTCGGCCGCGGCAGCGACGACACCCTGTTCGCGAGGTCTTCCGGTATGGTCACCTTCTATCGACGCCGGAACCGCAGATTCGTCCGCATCGACGCCGGCGACCCGGCGGAGCAGCCGGTCGCGAGTTGACCCGCGCCCGTCGGAGCGGCCGCCGCCGGTCCGGCGGCATGCTGTGCGGCGCGGCGTGAAGACCGCGATCTTCGGCGGAACCTTCAATCCGATCCACAACGGTCATCTCCACCTCGCCGCCAGCGTGTGCGCGGAGCTGGAGTACGGGCGGGTGGTCTTCATACCGGCCAACGTTCCGCCGCATAAGGAGGTGGACGACCTGGTCGCCGGTTCGCACCGGCTGGCGATGGTCCGCCTGGCGATCGCCGGCAATCCTGCCTTCTCGGTCGATTCGTGCGAACTCGACCGCGGCGGGGTCTCCTACACCATCGACACGGTACGCGCCATCGACACGGCCGGCGGGCGGTTGGGCGTGATCATCGGCGACGATCTGGCCGCCGACTATCATTGCTGGCGCCGGGCGCCGGAGCTGGCGCGGGAGGCGGAGCTGATACTGGGGCGGCGGCGCGAACCGGGCGCGCCTCTGCCGTTTCCGCATCGGGTCGTGCGCAACGTCCGGCTGCCGCTCTCCTCGCGGCTCATCCGCGAGCGGCTGCGCGCCGGTCTGGCGATCGATCACCTGACGCCGCCCGCGGTGATCCGGTACATCCGCTCCCACCGGCTGTATCGCGCGGCATGAGGGTTGCCGGCGCCCGCCGCGGACGGGCGGTGACCGGAGTGATCACGGGCCTCATCGCGGCCATCGCGGCCGGCGCGTTCGCGTTCGGCTTTGCCCGGCTCCGTTCCGACGCGGTGAGCGACCTGATCGACGCGGTCGGGCGCATCGCCGTGGTGTTCATGCTGCCGATCGACGATCCGCCACCGTCCTTCGAGGTGCTCATGCTCGACGCCAGAACCGGCCGCGCCGCGTTGTTGTTCGTGCCGGGATCGATCGGCGTGGTGCTCGACCAGGAGCGGATGGATGCGATCGCCGCCCTGCACGGCCCGGAAGGCCACGCCGCGCTGGTCGAGCGACTGGGCAAGCTGCTCGACCTGGACATCGACTTCTATCTCGACCTGTCGTACGAGGGGCTCGGCCGGATCATCGACGTCCTGGGCGGCGTGGAGGTGGTGATCCCGGACCCGATTCGGATCACCGGCGGGGAGCGCCGCGTGCTGTTGCCGTCCGGCAGCGTCGTGGTCGACGGCGACATGGCGCGCGACTACCTGTCGTACCGCGTCGCCGGGGAGCCGGCGGCGGAGCGGGTCGAACGGGTGCACCGCCTGACGCAGGGTCTGCTGCGGTCGATCGCCGACGGCGTGGAGGTGCTGGCCGACCCGACCGCGCAGCGGCTGCTGTACGCTTCGGTCGTCACCGACCTGAGCCGGCGCGCCTTCGAACGGCTGCTCGCCACGCTGGTTCGGCTCGACACCGACCGCGTCATCCTGCGGCGCGTGCTCGGCAGGGTCCAGGACGTCAGCGGTCGCCCGCTGCTGTTTCCCTATGACGAGGGCGCCGTGTTGCGGGAGACCGTCCGACAGACCGCGGCCGCCCTGTCGGTGCCGCTGCGCGCCGGCGACGCGGAACTGGCTCCATCGGTGGCGGTGCTCAACGGCACCCGCACCAGCGGCTTGGCCGCGCAGGCGGCGACGGTGTTCGAGAGCTTCGGATTTCGGATCGTGGCGGTCGACAACGCCGGCCACCACGACTACGAGCGCACGCTGGTCTTCGCCCGCCGGGCCGACGCGGACGTGGCGGCGCGCGCGGCGGAAGTGATCCGCTGCGATCGGAGCGGTGCGCCGGCGGGCGGCGCCGGGTCGATCGACCCCGCCGCCGCGGCGGACGTGACGGTGATCCTGGGCCGCGACTTCAACGGCCGCTACTGCCGCCGTTAGCATGGCAGACGGGGAGATCAGCGCGCCGGGGCGCGACAGGACGCGGCCTGACGATCTGCCGCCGGACAGTCTGCGGACCGCGATCGCCGTCGCCGAGCTGCTGGTCGAGCACCAAGCCGAAGAGACGGTGGTCCTGGACGTGAGCCGGGCGAGCGGCTGGACCGACTACTTCGTGATCGCCACCACGAGCAGCCACGCCCACCTGCGCGGCGTGTTGCGGCACCTGGACACCGCCCTGCGCCGGCTGGGCGCCGGCCGGGGGCGCGCCGGGCACAGCCTGCGCCGTGCCCCGGACGATAGCGGCTGGGCGCTGGTCGACCTGGGCGACGTGGTGATCCACCTCATGATGGAAGAGCAGCGCCGGTTCTACGAGCTGGAGCGGCTCTGGTTCCGCAGTCCGATCGTGTTCCGCGACGGGGCCCGGCGCAGCCCTGACGGAGCCTGACGTAGTAGGCGTCTTCCTCCAGGTCGTCGTCGACGGTCTCGTCGAAATCATCATCGTCGTCATCGTCTTCGTCGTAGTCGAAGTCTTCGTGGTCGATCTCGTCGTCTTCGCCGATGTCCTCGTCATCCTCGAAGTCGTCGAACTCGTCGTAGTCGTCCAGGTCGTCGTCCCCCACGGCGAAGCGCCGGCCCGGCAGCGCCTGCGGGTCCGGCTCGAAGCGGCCGGCGTCCGGCCGGCCGGCAGCGGCACAGGATGGAGTCATGGCAGCGGTTTTCAAATTCGGCTCACCGCCGGTATATTTCTGCGTCGATGGGACGTCGGCAAGCGGTAAGCCACCGGTTTTTGGTACCGGCATTCGCAGGTTCGAATCCTGCCGTCCCAGACGACTACCGGAGCAGGTGAATGGAGCGATTGGCGATGGAGCAATTGGCATTGCGGGCTGAGCCCCGATCGAAGATCAGGACGCGGGAATCGCGCCGGCTGCGCCGCGCCGGGCGGATACCGGCGGTAGTGTACGGCGGGGCGGAGGCGGAGTCGATCTCCCTGGACGCCAATGAAGTGCAGCGGCTGTTCCGCCATGCTTCCGAGAGCACCATCATCTCCCTTGCCATCGGCGGCGGTGACCGCGACGTGCTCATCAAGGACTACCAGACCGACCGCGTCACCGACACCCTGCTGCACATCGATTTTCTGGAGGTGGTGGCCGGTCGCACGCTGCGCACGCACGTCCCGCTGCACTTCGTCGGCACGCCGATCGGCGTGCGCCAGGGCGGCATCCTGGAGACGCTGATGCGCGACCTGCACGTCGAGTGCCTGCCGAAGGACCTGCCGGAGAGCCTGAACGTTGCCATAGAAGGGCTCGACGGCGGCCAATCGATCCACGTGCGCGAGCTCGACGCCCCGGACGCCGTACGCGTCCTGAGCCCACCCGATCAAGTGGTCTGCCTGGTCGCCCACCGCGTGGCCGACGAGGAAGAGGAAGCCGATGAATCCGAGGTCGAAGAGGCCGGAGAGGCCGCCGACGCTTCGGACGCGGAGACGTAGGCCGGCCTCCCCCCAGGGCCGGCTGCTGGTGGTCGGTCTGGGCAATCCGGGGCCCCGCTATAGCGGCACTCGGCACAACGTCGGCTTTCGGATCGTGGAGGCGCTGGCGCGTGCGGCCGGCGCCCGGCTGAAGCGGCGCGGGATCGGCCGCTACGCCGTCGCTCGCGTTGCGGCCGGCGCCGTCTTCCTGGCCGAGCCGCTCACCATGATGAACCGCTCCGGCGACGTGCTGGCCGCCCTGCTTCGCTTCAGCGGCTGTACGCTGGCGCAGCTCCTGGTCATCTGCGATTCGATCGACCTGCCGGTGGGAGCGGTGCGCCTGAAGCGCTCCGGCTCTGCCGGCGGCCACAACGGGCTGGCGTCGATCATCGCCGCGGCGGGCGGCGGCGGGTTCCCGCGGCTCTGGATCGGCGTCGGCAGACCTGCCTCCGCCGGCGGCGACGTGATCGGCCACGTGCTGGGCGCCCCCGGCTCGGACGACCGGCAGCGGATCGAAGCGGCCGAGCGCTTCGCGGCCGAGCACGTGCTGCGCCTGGTGGACGAGCCGGTCGATCGGGTGATGCATGCGGTCAACTCCTATCATCCGGACTGAGGCGATCGGGGCGGAGGTCGAGCGCGAGCTCCGGTCGATGGGCGTGCGGAGCGGTCAGACGGTGGTCGCCGCGTATTCGACCGGCCCGGATTCGACGGCGATGCTGGCGCTGCTGAGCCGGCTCCGCGCGCGGCTCGGCATCGAGGTGATCGCCGCCTACTTCGATCACGGCCTGCGCCCGCGGCGGGCGATCGACGGCGACATCGGCCACGCGCGCGCGGCGGCGCGCCGGGTGGGCGTGCCGCTGCGCGTGGGCGCGGCCGATCCCGCCGATCCGCCCGATGGGGGCGGTCCGGAGGCGGCCGCCCGCGCCGCCCGCTATCGCTTCCTGGAGCGCCTGGCCGGCGAGTGCAGCGCCGACTGGATCGCCGTGGGGCACACCGCCGACGATCGGGCGGAGACCGTGCTGATGCGTGCGCTGCAGGGCTCCGGCGTCTCCGGCCTGGGCGGTATGCCGGCGCGCCGCGGCCGGGTCATCCGCCCGCTTGAGGCGCTGCGCCGTGACGACCTGCGGGCGTGGCTGCGGGCCGAGCGGCTGCCGTTCCGGCGGGACGCCCAGAACGGCGATCGGCGGTTCACCCGCAACCGGGTGCGCCGCCTGCTGGCCGACGTCGAGCGCCGCTTCCCCGGGGCGGCGGCGCGTCTGGCCGACCTCGGCCGGCACGCGGAGACGACCAGCGCATTCGTGGCGGCGCAGGCCGCGCAGCGGCTGCCGTGGCGGCGGACCGCGCTTGGCATGGCGGTGCCCTGGGCGGAGTTCCGCGCCTCCCCGCCGGCCCTGCAGATGGAGGCGCTCTACCAGGGGTACGACCGGCTGCTGCGCGGCACCGGCCCGCGCCGGCTGCCGCGCCGTTTTCTGGTCCCGGTCCAGCAGGCGGCGGTCCGCGACGCGCAGCGGGTGCGCGCCGCCGGACACGGCGTGATCATCGAGCGAGCCGCCGCCCATCTGGTCATGTCGGCTGCGGTTGTCCGCGGCGCCGGAACCGGCTATCTTTGGGAAGCCGTAAGGAGCGGATCGTATAGAATACCGGAGACGCCGATCGAAATCCGCAGAGCGGAGCCCGGCGCCGGCGAACGAACGGCTGCCAGCGTACTGCGGATCTCATCCGTTGACGGCCCTCTCCTGGTGCGGTCGTGTCGGCCCGGAGACCGCATCCGCCTGGACTCCGGCGTGAAGTCGCTCGCCGCCCTGTTGCGCGAGTGGGGGGCGCCGGAGGCGCGCCGGTGGATGATTCCCGTGGTCGCCGATCGTCGTGGAATGCTGGCGGTCTGCGGTGCGGCGTTCGGCTACCCGGACGTGCTGGGCACGCGGTGCGCCGATGAGGGCAACGGAACGGGCGCGGTGATCACGGTCGGCCGCGTGAAGGAGGAGTCGTGAGTAACCGTTCGCAAGAGCCCAAGAAGCCCGATCCCGGGTTGCCCAAGCTGCCGTTCAACAACCGGATCGCGTTGATCACGCTGCTCGGTCTGATCGCGCTGTTCGTGCTGCTGGTGGTCTACAACAACGAGCGCGGCTTTGCGACGGAGATACCCTACTCGGTCTTTCTGGCGTACGTCGATCAGAACGAGGTAGACGACGTCAAGATCGTCGACGGCTTCGAGATCCTGGGCAACCTCACGAGGGACCGCGGGCCGTTCAAGACCACCATCCCCTACCACGATCCGCAGCTCCTGAACCGCCTGGAGACCGGCGGGGTGCGGATCACCGGCGGCCCGAAGCCGGTGTCGCCGTTCCGCATCTTCCTCGAGTTCCTGCCGTGGGTGCTAGGCATCTTCTTCATCTGGTTCATGTTTCGGCAGGTGCAGGGCTCCGGCAACCGCGCCTTCTCGTTCGGCAAGAGCCGCGCCAAGCGCTACCTGGACACCAGCAAGAAGATCAGCTTCACCGACGTCGCCGGTCAGGAAGAGGCCAAGTACGAGCTGGAAGAGGTGGTCGAGTTCCTGTGCAACCCGGCGAAGTTCTCGCGCATCGGCGCCAAGATACCCAAGGGGGTGCTGCTGGTGGGGATGCCGGGAACCGGCAAGACGCTGTTGGCGAAGGCGATCGCCGGTGAGGCGAACGTGCCGTTCTTTCACATGTCCGGCTCCGACTTCGTGGAGATGTTCGTGGGAGTGGGCGCCAGCCGGGTCCGCGACCTGTTCGAGCAGGGCCGCAAGCACTCCCCGTGCATCCTGTTCATCGACGAGCTCGACGCGGTCGGTCGCACGCGCGGCGCCGGCTACGGCGGGGGCCACGACGAGCGTGAGCAGACGCTGAATCAGATGCTGGTGGAGATGGACGGCTTCGATACCAAGGACGGCGTGATCATCATCGCGGCAACCAACCGGCCTGACGTGCTGGACCCGGCGCTGCTGCGACCCGGGCGGTTCGATCGCCAAGTCGTCGTCGACATGCCGGACGTCAAGGGCCGGGAGGAGATACTGAAGATCCACAGCAGCAAGGTGCCGGTCGGCAACGACGTGGACATCAACCGGATGGCGCGCGCCACGCCGGGCTGCTCGGGAGCGGATCTGGCCAACATCGTCAACGAAGCGGCGCTGCTGGCCGCCCGCAACGGCAAGGATCAGGTCGGCATGGCCGATCTGGAAGAGGCGCGCGACAAGATCATGATGGGCTTGGCGCGCCGCTCCAAGGTCATCCAGCCGGTCGAGCGGGAGATAATCGCCTTTCACGAGGCCGGCCATGCCTTGCTGCACTACCACCTGGAACATGCCGATCCCTTGCACAAGGTCACCATCGTCCCGCACGGCCGGGCGCTGGGCGTCTCCTTCTCGCTGCCGGAAAACGACATGTATACGCGCGGCAAGGGGTGGCTGTTGGACCGCATCACCATCACCATGGGCGGCTACGCCGCCGAGAAGCTGCGGTACGGAGAGACCAGCACCGGCGCTCAGAACGACATCGAGCAGGCCACCGAGCTGGCGCGGCGCATGGTGTGCGAATGGGGCATGAGCGACACGCTGGGACCGGTCTCCTACGGCCAGAAGGACGAGCCGATCTTCCTGGGCAAGGAGATCGCCCGGCACAAGGACTACTCGGAGGAGACCGCCCGTCACATCGATCAGGAGGTGGGCGCCATCATGTCGTCGCGGCTGCAGACGGCTACCGACCTCTTGCAGCGCAACGACGATCAGCTGCAGATGCTGGCCAAGGCGTTGCTGGAACGGGAGACGGTCGAGGACGCCGAAATCCGCATTCTGCTCGGTTTTCCCGAGTACGGCGACATCTCCGGCGGCGGCGCGCTGGCCGAAGGCCGGCCGGCCTGACGGAGGGACCCGGAACGCGGCGGCGCCGCGCCCGATAGGAGTCGGCCGGTGCGCAAGCGGATTCGCAACTTCTGCATCATCGCCCACATCGACCACGGCAAGTCGACGCTGGCCGATCGGTTCATCCAGCGCGCTCAGGTGGTCTCCGACCGCGAGTTCCACGATCGGCTGCTCGACAGCATGGAGATCGAGCGCGAGCGCGGGATCACCATCAAGTCGCAGGCGATCTCGCTGCCGTACCGGCACGATGGCGCCCGGTACCTGCTCAACCTGGTCGACACCCCGGGGCACGTCGATTTCACCTACGAGGTGTCGCGGGTGATCAGCGCCTGCGAAGGGGCGGTGCTGCTGGTCGACGCCACCCAGGGGGTGGAGGCGCAGACCCTGGCCAATTACTACCTGGCGCTGGAGCACGACCTGGAAGTGATCCCCGTGATCAACAAGGTCGATCTGGCGGCTGCCGACATCGACCGGACCCGCGCGCAGATCGAACGAGACCTGGGGCTCGATGGCGAGGGGGCCGTGCTCGTATCGGCCAAAACCGGTCAGGGAGTCGAGCAGCTCCTGGAGGCGATCGTCACCCGCATTCCAGCCCCGGACGGGGACCCGGAGGCGCCGCTGCAGGCGTTGGTCTTCGACTCCGCCTACGACCCCTACCGCGGCGTGGTAGCGCACGTCCGCGTGGTGGCGGGACGGATCGCGCCGGACGCGCGCATACGCTTCTGGGCGGGCGACGAGGCCACCTATCGGGTGGAGGAGCTGGGGCTGTTCGGGATCAAGCCGCAACCGGCCGCCGCCCTGAGCGCCGGCGAGGTCGGCTACCTGGTGGCCGGGATCAGATCGGTGGGTCAGGCGCGGGTGGGCAACACCATCACGGGGGCGGAGCGCCCCTGCGGCGCGCCGCTGCCCGGCTTTCGGGAAGCGAAGCCCGTGGTTTTCGCGGCGATCTATCCGGTCGATGCCGATCAGTACGACGAGTTGGCCGCCGGCTTGGCGCGGTTGCAGCTCAACGACTCCACGCTCAGCTTCGCCAAGGAAGCGTCGGTGGCGCTCGGTTTCGGGTTTCGCTGCGGGTTCCTGGGCCTGCTCCACCTGGAGGTGGTTCAGGAGCGCCTGGAGCGGGAGTTCGGGCTGGTGGTGGTCCTGACCGCTCCGTCGGTGGAATACCGGGTGCGGCTGCAGGACGGCTCGCAGCGCAGCGTGCACACGCCTGGCGAGTATCCCGACCCGGGCGCCATCGAGCAGGTGCAGGAGCCGTACGTCCGCGCCTCGATCATCACGCCGTCCGAGTACGTCGGCGCGGTGATCTCCACCTGCCTGGACCGGCGCGGCATCCAGCAATCGCTCAACTATCTGGACGAGACGCGCATGGAGCTCCGCTTCGACCTGCCGCTGGCGGAGATCGTCACCGATTTCTACGATCGGCTGAAGTCGGTCACGCGCGGCTACGCGTCATTCGACTACGAGGTGGCCGATTACCGCGACACGGACATCGTGCGCCTGGACCTGCTGCTCAACGGCCAGCCGGTCGACGCGCTGGCGCAACTGGTGTACCGCGGCTCGGCGGTGCGGCGCGCGCGCGACGTCTGCCGCAAGCTGCGCGATCAGATCCCGCGCCACCAGTTCAAGATCCCGATCCAGGGCGCGATCGGCGGTCAGATCATCGCCCGCGAGACGATCAACGCCTATCGCAAGGACGTGACCGCCAAGCTGTACGGCGGCGACGTGACCCGCAAGCGCAAGCTCCTGGAGCGCCAGAAGGCCGGCAAGAAGCGGATGAAGGCGGTGGGAGCGGTGCAGATACCCAAGGACGCGTTCGTGGCCGTGCTGCGCGGCGCTGACGGGTAAGCAGGGAGCCTATAGACCGCCGTCGTTCGTGATGGCGGCGAACGCCTGACCGAAGTTGTCCTCCCACAGGCCGCTGTTGCCGATCCACTGCTCCAGGTCGGCGTTGAGCGCCTGGGCGGTGAACCACTCGAAGACGCTGCCGCCGGCAGCCGTCTGCAGGTCCTCCGGCGCGACCTGCCGCTCCTCTATCAGGCGCAGGACGAGCACCCGATCGGGCAGGCGGATCGGCGCCGACACGTCGCCGGTCCGTTGCAGGGCGAAGCCCTGCTGGAAGAACTCCTCGAAATCGGCGGCGCCGGCCAGCAGCGGCTGTTCGCCCGTGGCGGCTACCTGCCGCCACGAAGCCGCGTTCCGGAAGTTGATCGGAAACCACTCGGTAGCGTGCACGGTGAGGCCGTAATCGTCGGCCGCCGCCTGGAAGTCGTTCTGCGCCGCCGCCACGGCGAAGCGATCGCCCTGCGCCAGCAGGTAGTCCTCCACCCGGCCGCGCTCCTGCGCGATCAGGTACTCCCGCACCGCCGCGACGGTATCTACGTCCGCGAAGTCCGGCTCGATGACGAGGCTGTTGGCGCGGTAGAGGTAGAAGACGTCAGCCAGACGGCTTTCGAGTACCTCGGAGACATCGCCCTCGGCAAGGGCGAATACCTGCTCGGCCGTCTGCCGATCGGTGAAGTCCCGGTTCAGGTCGTGGAAGTAGCGAAACCCGATGTCGCCGCCCTGATCGCGGAACTGGTCCTGCGAATGGGCGCGCGCCTGATCCTCGAACGTGGCGCTGCCGGACAAGATGCGCTCCCTGATCTGCGCGGCGGCGTCGGCCCCGCCCCGGAGCTCGATGCGGCTCAGGTCCATGCGGCGAAAGTCGGCCGCGTTGGCTTCCCCGTAGGCGACGACCTCCGCGTCGGGATAGGCGTCGTAGGTAAGGCTGACGAACTCGAAGCGGCGTTCGCGTCCGATCATCTCCTCGTAGAAGGCGACCTCGTCGCCGCTGCTGAGGCGATCGCGTGTCAGGTCGTCCACGTACCGCTGGCGCATCATCAGCTCTCGCACGCGCTCCAGGTTTCCCTCACGCGTCGCCACCGGCATCGTCTCGAGGTCTTCGTAGGCAGCTACCGATTCGATGAAACTCTGGTCGACGCGCGGCTGCGACACGTGGACGCCGCCGGCCGCGGCCGCCTGCACCTGGGCGGCGTGCACCACCGCGTCGCGGTACGCTCGCTGCCAGACTTGGTAGAGCAGCACCCGCTGATCGATGTCTTCGGGCAACCGCGAGGACTGGTCGCGGTAGTGCCACTGGTACGCGGCGCCGAAGTAGTTGGTCGGGCTGAACGAAATCTCCCGGCCGTCGAAGGTGCCGAACACGGTAGTCGACTGCGTGCCGTCGAGCCCGGTCGGGGCCAGCGTACCGATCATCGACACGCCGATGATGACCATCACCACGATGCTGAACCCGTAGAGCAGATACGACCGGTTCTTGCGTGCGTCTACGGACAGCGGGTTGCCGCCCCGCGCCATGGACGACGAAGGTAGTCACGCCGGTCCGCCGCTGTCAACGGCGCGGCGCGGGCGCACCTGCCCGCCGGCCGCCCGGCCCGCTGCCTGGGCGGCCTTGACAGACGCGCCGCGGTCATGGCATCTTCGGTTCTCTACCAGAGGGGGCGTGGCGAAGCTGGTTATCGCGCCGGCCTGTCAAGCCGGAGGCCGCGGGTTCAAGTCCCGTCGCTCCCGAAACAGAATGCGGGCTGTGGCGCAGTGGCTAGCGCGCTCGGTTCGGGACCGAGAGGTCGGGAGTTCAAATCTCCCCAGCCCGAGTTGTGTACGTGGCGCGGGGCGGCGCCGCGCGCCGCATCCCGCCGCTGCGGCGCGGGCGTACCCCGGAGGCGCTCAACCGCAGGTCGCGGGCAGCCGAAGATAGGGGAGTCGTGCTGCGAGCGCTTGCGTTGTTGTGGGTCTGCGTTGGCATCGTCGGCTGCGCCCACGGTCAGGACGGTTACTACACCATGCAGCGGGGCGATACGCTGTACAGCGTCTCCCGCCAGGTCGGCGTGCCGGTCGAGCAGATCGTTACCGCCAACGGCATCGACGACGTCACGGACGTCCCGATCGGAACGCGCCTCAGGGTGCCGGGAACGCAAGGCGGTCTGCGGCCGCTGGCGCCCGCAGTGACGGCGGCCGGCGGACTATCGGCAGCCGGCGGATTGACGGCGGTCAGCCCGGCGTCGCGGGTCAACGCCGTGTCGGTCAAATCCGTATCGCCCGCCAGCGCGGGGCCACGGCCGCTCGGTGGGCCGGCCGTTCCCGATACCTACCGGATGGTCAAGGGCGATACGGTCTACTCGATCGCCGCGCGGTTCAGCCTCGATCCCGGCGATCTGATGGAGCGTAACGACATCGACGATCCGAGCGATCTGCCGGCGGGGACCGTGCTGACCCTCGGCGGCGTAGCCCGGCGCACGGCGGCGGCCGCGGCGATGGCGTTGGACGCTGCGCTGCTGTGGCCTACTGATGGGGAGCCGCAGCCGCTCACCGGCAAGATCGACGGCGTGGCGATCCGCGGCGCTCCCGGGCAGCCGGTGCGGTCGGTCTCTTCCGGCACGGTGACCTGGTCCGGCCCGCACCGCGGCTTCGGGTACGTGGTGCTGGTGCGCAACGACCGCTACGTCTACGGGTATCTCAACAACCGGCAGGTGCAGGTCGAGGTGGGCGACCGGGTACAGGTCGGCTCGCCGATCGGCCAGCTCGGCGTCGACCCGCACGACAACACCGCCCAGCTCTACTTCGTGGTGCTCAAGGACGGACGCTACGTCGACCCGCGCTCGGCGCCGCGCGCATAATACGGCAGGGAGCGGCCCTGAGCGGCTTGGCGGGCGGCGCGGTTCCGGCCGATCTCGCGTTCCGGTTCGGATCGACCGCCTCCGCGGTGCGCTTCGTCCAGGCGCTGCGGCCGGCCGACGCGGGGCCGCCGGACAACGCGCTGCTGGTCTGCGACCGCCACACCGCGCCGCTGCTGCCGGCCGGGGCGCCGGCTCCCCTGGTCATCGAGGCGGAGGAGGCCGACAAGGACTGGCTTGCGGTCGCGCGCGTGATCGACGCCGCTCACCGGGCGGGACTCGATCGCGGCGCGCGCCTCACCGCGCTGGGCGGCGGCGTGCTGTGCGACGTGGTGGCGTTCGCGGCCTCGGTCTACCTGCGCGGCGTACGGTTGGTGCTGATCCCCACCACCCTGGTCGCGATGGTCGATGCGGCGGTGGGCGGCAAGACCGGCATCGACTACGCAGGCCGCAAGAACCTGATCGGCTCGTTCTACCCGGCCGCGGAGGTGGTGATCTGGCCAGGGGCGCTCCGCAGCCTGCCGGCGCGGCAGCTCGCCGCCGGGATGGCGGAGGTGGTCAAGACCGCGCTGCTCGGCGATCTCGGTCTGGTGGAGGTGCTGGAACGGGACGGGGGCGCGGCCGTCACCGGCGACGCGGACGCCGCCTGCTCGGTGATCCGGCGGTGCCTGCAGGTGAAGGGCGGCATCGTCGCGGCCGACCCGACCGAGCGCACCGGCCGGCGCGACGTACTCAACCTGGGCCATACCTTCGCGCACGCACTGGAGGCGGTGACCGGTTTCGGACCGTGGAACCATGGCGAGGCGGTGGCGTGGGGCATCGCCCGCGCGATGGACCTGGGGGCGCGTCTGGGAGATACCCCCGGCGAGCACCGAACGCGGGTGCTGGCGCTGCTCCGGTCGCTTCGGTTCCGGCTGCAGGCCGGCGCCGAGGCACCGCCGGAAGAGATGGTGGCGGCGATGGCGGCCGACAAGAAGCGTCGCGGCGGTCAGCTCCGGTTCGTGCTGCAGCGCGGCGTGGGCGACACCTTCGTGCGCGCGGTCGACCGCGCCGACGTCCTGGAGGTGCTCGCCGCGGCGGCCCGCTGATCGTGCCGGCCGCCGGCTTATCCTTCCGAGATGCCTGCCAGCAGCGCTCGCAAGCGGGGCTCGAGCGGTGGCGGACCGCCGGGCACCGCCTGCAGGCTGCCCAGCGTCTCCTCGACGGCGTGGCGCCAGCCGCGGCGCGGGTGCAGGCGGAAGCCGCCGGAGCCGTCGGCCGCCAGCGACAGGAAGCCGAGCCGGCGGCTGCCGGCGCCGCGCGGCACGACGCGCAGGGCAAGCTCGGCGGCGGCGAGCAGCGACGCGCGGTCGGCGTGCGCGTCGAACCGCCGCTCCGGCCAGGAGCGCAGCACCCCTTCGTCGAGGCGCAGGTGCGGCAGCGCTTGCAGGATGGTGGCCAGCGGCGCGCCGCGCAGCAGTTCGCCGCCGTCTTCGTCTTCGCGGATCACGCCGCGCAGTTCGCCCAGGTCGCGCCGGTTCACGGCGGCCAGCTCCGCGCGCCGATCGCGTACCGCGTGCCACTGCAGGATCGCCACCCGCCGCGCGCCCTTGCCGGGCGACAGCGGCAGGCTCATGCCGGCGAGCTGCAGGCTGGCGGGGCCGGCGCGGACCCGGCCCCGTCCGTCCGTGCCGCGGCGGGCGGCTCGGCCCCGCCCCGGCCGCCCGCGCTCCTCCGGGAGCAGCTCGGCGGCCAGGCGCGGATCTATGCGGCCGAGCATCGCCGCGCGCAGCGGGGAGACCGACCGGGCGTAGAGCCGCGAGGTGCGCACGATTTCGCCGGCGACGATGAACCGAGCGTCTTCCCGGTACATCGACGACCCGGGGTGAACGTGGATCCGCTCGGCCGCCAGCGACCGGTACGCCCCGCGCCCGGTGTTGACGCACACCGACTGGATCAGTCCGCGCGCGACCGCGCACAGGTAGTCGTGCAGGGGACCGCCGCGTGACATCGGTACGCCCATGCCGGAGACGATCTGCGCGAGCTGCCGCTTGATGTTGACGACCTCGGCGAGCACCCGGACGTCCAGGAAGTGCCGCCCGCAGAATCCTTCGCGGTCCCCCGCCTGCTCGAAGGCGCGCAGCAGGTCCAGGCATCCCGCGAAGTCGCCAAGTCGGTGGTGGAACGCCTGGTGGGCGCTGCGCGCCTGCTCCTCCTCTCCCAACGGAAAGAGCAGCGGCGACGGCATGGACAGGAAGGCGGCGCCGGTGACCGCTTCTTCGATCACCGCCGGGTAGCGGTGGATCGCCTCCACGATGATGCGGGCCAGCCGCGGCAGGATCGGAAACCGCGCCATCTGCGCGCCGATTGCGGTCAGGCGGCGGCCGTCGTCGAGCGCGCCCAGCCAGCGCAGGGAGTCGACCGCCGCCCGGATGTGCGGCCGGCCGGGGGTGGAGATGAAGTCGAAGCCTTCGAAGTCGTCGATTCCCAGATCGGCCATGCGCAGCACGACCTCGGTCAGGTCGGTCCGCAGTATCTCCTCCTCGGTGAACGCGGGCCGATCGTCGAACGACCGCCGGTCGTACAGCCGGTAGCAGACGCCGGGCCGCGTGCGTCCCGCGCGTCCCTTGCGCTGGTCGCAGGAGGCGCGGGAGATCGGCGTTTCGGTCAGGGAAGCCGTGAACGTATGCGGATCGTAGGCGTTGAGCTTGGCCCGCCCGGGATCGATGACCCAGACGATGCCGTCGATCGTTACGCTGGTCTCGGCGATGTTGGTGGCGACCACCACCTTGCGGCGGTCCGGGTAGCGTGCGAACACCCGCTGTTGCTCGTCGCCGCTCAGCCGGGCGAACAGCGGCAGCGGCTCAAGCGGCCGGTCGAGCGGCAACGACCGCAGGGCGGCGATGCACTGGCGAATCTCGCGTTCGCCACTCAGAAAGATCAGCACGTCGCCCGGAATGCCGGTGCGGTCGATAGCGGCGACCACCTCCATGATCGCCGCCAAGGTCGCCTCCGCATCGTGCTCCGGGTGGACCGGCCGGTACCGGACCTCGACCGGAAAGGCGCCCGCTTCCACGCGCACGATCGGACAGCCGCCCAGGTAGGCGGAAAAGGCTTCGGCGTTGATCGTGGCCGACGACACCACCACCCGCAGATCGGCGCGGCGCTCACGCACCTGCTTGAGCAGCCCCAGCGTGAAGTCGATGTTGAGGCTGCGCTCGTGCGCCTCGTCGACCACTACCACCTGGTACTCTTGCAGATCGGCGTCGAGCTTGATCTCCTGCAACAGGATGCCGTCGGTCATGATCTTGATCGCGCAGGCGGGTGTGGTGGTGTCATCGAACCGCATCTTGTAGGCGGTCAGGGCGGCCGGCGCGCCGGCCGCCGTCATCTGCTGCTGCAGGTACCGGCAGACCGCGACGGCGGCGATGCGCCGCGGCTGCGTGATGCCGATGCGGGCCGTGCGGCCGTAGCCGTGCTCGTACAGCAGCCGCGGTATCTGCGTGGTCTTCCCGGAACCGGTGGGGCTCTCCACCACGACCGCGCCGTGCGAGTCGAGCGCATCCAGGATGCGGCGGCGGTGCCGGTACACCGGCATCTCCGTCCCGGCAGGCAGGTCGGTCGCAGGCGCGGGCACCGGCATCACCGGCGTCCGCCGGCCGGAGCGCAGCCGGGCGCTGCCGGCCGGCGCCCGGCTGCGCTCCGGCCCGCGAGCGGGTAGGATTGCCGCAGGTGTTGAGTCGGTACCGCACGTCGGCCGATGGCGATCACGCCGTCGCCGCCCGCGTCTATACGCGCGACGAGCACGACATTGAGCGCGACCACTTCGGTCGCGACGCGCTGGCGGTCATCGGCCGCCTGCAGCGCGCCGGCCATGAGGCGTACGTGGTCGGCGGCGCCATCCGCGACCTGCTTACCGGGCGCTCCCCGAAGGACATCGACGTCGCCACCAGCGCCCGCCCGCGCACGGTCACGCGGCTGTTCTCCCGCGCGCGCATCATCGGGCGGCGCTTCAAGCTGGTGCACGTGCCGGCCGGCCGGTCGGGTATATTGGAGGTGTCGACCTTTCGCGGTCCGGGCGCGCACGGCAACAACCATTACGGCACGCTGGCGGAGGACGCGTTGCGCAGGGACTTCACGGTCAACGGATTGTACTACTGTCCCCAGCGCCAGCAGATCGTCGACTACGTGGACGGTCTGCGCGACCTGTCCGCGCGCCGCCTGCGGACCATCGGCGACGCGGAACCGGCGTTCGTGGACGACCCGGTGCGCATGCTGCGGGCGGTCAAGTACGCCGTCTTTCTGGGCGTGCGCGTGCCCGAGCAGTACCGGCGGCTGATCCGGCGGCACGCCGCGCTGCTCGGCCGATGCCCGGCCGGCCGGTTGAGCGAGGAGCTGCGCAAGCTGCTGGCCTCCGGCAACGGCTCGGATATCCTGCTCGACTGCGCGCGGCTGGGGCTTCTGACCGAGTTGCTCCCCGCGGTCGCCGGGCGGGTGCGGCCGCGGCGCCAGGATCCGCTGATCGCCGAGCTGGCGCGCATCGAGCGGACCTCGCCGGACGGCGACGAGGTGCGCCTGCGGGCGATGGCGGCGCTGGCGGCGGCGGTGAACGGGGACGGCGGGCAGCACTCTCTGCGCGGCGTGAAGCAGGCGTTCGCGCCGCTGACCATCACCAACGACGACGCCCGTTCGATCGTCGACGCGCTGTGTGGCGCCGGCGATCGGGCAGCGCGCGGGGATGGGACGGATGGGCGGAACGCGGAGCCGCGGCCGGCGTCGGGCGTGGACGGCGGCCCGCAGCCGTAGTCGCTCACGGCCGGGCCGTCGCTCGCGTCAGGTCGATGGGTAGCCCCGCTGCGGGAGCAGGCTGCCGACGGTTATGTCGACCTGGCTCAGCATGAGGCCGGCGTAGCGCTGCAGGCTGGTGGTGACGAGCTCCCGCAGGTCGTGCAGCCCCGCCCCGACCGCCACTCCCGAAGGGACGTCGACGACCACCTCCAGCGCCCACGCTCCGGTCGTCTTGCTGACGATCACGCGCGCCAGACGCAGGCGCGGATCGTGCTCGTGCAGGCAGTGGGCGACCATCTGCCGGAGCGCCGTCTGCGATACCGACACGGCGCCGCGGCTCTGGCCCACCACCTCCGTCTTCTCGAACACCATGCCCCGCTTGCGCAGCACGCCGCGCTGCCAGAAGATCCTGAGGGCGTCCATGGCCATGTGCGCGTAGTCCCGGCGCACCTCGACGGGCGGTACCGGGATCACGTGCCGGCCTTCGGACTCGCGCGCCGCGCGGGCGGCGTCGATCTCTTCGCGGCTGGCGATCTCCTCGATGTGCAGGTACCGGTGCGGTGCCGGCAGCCCCAGCCGGCGCGTGATGAGCTGCACCATCTTCGCCGAGGTGCCCAGCACCAGCACGCGGTGCGGGCGCATGGCGGCGATGCGGCGCCGCGCCCCCTGCGCGGCGCGCGGATCGTGAAACACCGCCACCTTCACGGCGGTGAGCGCGTTGCCGGCGGCCTTCGCCGACCGTCCGCCCAGGATCTTCTGGTCGCAGATCAGCAGTCCGTCATCGATGATGAGATCCATGCCGTGGCGGGCGGCGATGAGCTGCGCCCGGAAGCTCTTGCCGGTGCCGCTGCGGCCGATCAGCGCGGTGACGCGCACGCCGCTCAGCCGCCACGTGAGGCGATGGACCAGGGTTCGCCACGTCATCGATGTACCGGGCGCGCAACGAAGCTGCGTCTCGCCCCCAGTCGGCGGAGTGGCGGGCGACACGGTCGATCTCGGGCGGCGCCTCCAACCACGGTGCACCAGCGAAGCGCAGAAGGGAAGGGTCGGTCGAGCACAGCAACCAGGCGTGCAGGAACGGCGGTTGCCGCCGCGGCGAGCCGTAGCGCCGGTCGCCGGCCAATGGCATGCCGGCCGCCGCGCACAGCGCCCGGACCTGGTGGCGGCGACCGGTGCGCGTGGCCACCGCCGCCAGGGTCATGCCGGCGGCGGCGCCGATCGGCCGGAAGTCCGCGAACAGCGGGACGGAGTCCGCGTCGATCACCGCCCGGCGGCGCGCCGGGTCGTAGCGCAGGCGCGCCTCGAGCCGCTGCGGACGGCGCGCCGCCCGCTCCACCACCGCCAGGTAGACCTTGGCCGCGCGGCGTTCGCGCAGCAGAGCGGTCAGCTCCCGCGCCGCGTCGATCGTCTTGGCGTAGATCAGCAGGCCGGAGCAAATGCGGTCCAACCGGTGCACGGCGGCCGGACGGAACGACAACGACGCCGGCACGCGGCCGGCCAGCATCGGTTCGAGGAGATGATTGAGCGGCAACGGCCGCTCGGTGGCCGGCCCGGCGACCGCCACGCCGGCCGGCTTGCTGGTCACGAACAGGTGCTCGTTATCCAGGATCGCCGGCAGCGCCGCCGCCGCCGGCGGTCCGCTGCGGGCCGGCTGGCACGCCCGCGCGGGCGCGAGCGACGGCGGCAGGACGATCCGGTCGCCGGCCGCGACGCGGGCGCCGGGCGCGGTCCGCGCGCCGTTGAGGCGGACCGCGCCGGTGCGCAGCAGGCGGTACAGCAGGCTCAGCGGCGCAGCCGGCAGCATCTTGCGCAGCACGCGATCGACGCGCCGCCCGTGGTCGTCGCGCTGCGCCTCGAAGCCGTCGTTGGTCACGCCGTCAGGGTGCCGGAAACGCGCGGGCGGCGCATGGTCCCATCGCACGCACCGGCCTCTCCCGTGATAGCATGGCGGCAGAGATGGTATCGACATGATGCTTTCCGAGTTGCGGCAACGGCTTGCGGCGCTCTGCGCCGACATCGACGCCGCATGGGGGCGTCTTTGACCCGGAACGGTCCGAACGGCGTCTTGCCGAGCTGGAGGAGCTGACCGCGGCGCCGGAGCTCTGGAACGACCGCGCCGCGGCGGAGACGACGCTGGCGGAGTTGAAACGGCTCAAAGGCCGGATCGAGCCGTGGAAGGGGTTGCGCAGCGCAGCCGGTGAGCTCGACGCCCTGGGTGAGCTTGCCGAGGAGGAGGGGTCCGAGGAGTTCTCCGGCGAAATCGAGGCCGGTCTGGTCGATCTGGAGGACCGCTTCAGCGCGCTGAACCTGCAGTCGCTGCTCGGCGGCCCGCACGACCGCGCCGGCTGCTTCCTCACGATCCACGCCGGCGCCGGCGGCACCGAGGCGTGCGACTGGGTATCGATGCTGCTGCGCATGTACCTGCGCTGGGCCGAGGAGCGCTCTATCGGCACCGAGGTCATCGACCTGACCGAGGCGGAAGGGGGCCTGAAGTCGACCACCGTGCAGCTCTCCGGGGAGTATTCCTACGGCTATCTGCGCGCCGAGACCGGCATCCATCGTCTGGTCCGCATCTCGCCGTTCGACGCCAACAAGCGCCGGCACACCACCTTCGCGTCGGTGTTCGCCTCACCGGTGCTCGACGATACCGCCGACGTGGAGGTGCGCCCGGAGGAGATCCGGGTCGACACCTACCGCGCGTCGGGCGCCGGCGGCCAGCACGTCAACAAGACCGACTCGGCGGTGCGCATCACCCATCTGCCGACCGGCATCGTCGTGCAGTGCCAGAACGAGCGCAGCCAGCACAAGAATCGGGCCACCGCCCTGAAGGTGCTCCGTTCGCGCCTGTTCGAGCACCATGAGGCCGAGCGTCGCAGCAAGCTGGAGGCGATCGAGAGCGACAAGAAGGATATCGCCTGGGGCAACCAGATCCGCTCCTACGTCTTCCACCCGTACACGATGGTCAAGGACCACCGCACCCGGCATGAGAACGGCAACGTGCAGGCGGTGATGGACGGGCGCATCGACCCGTTCATCGAATCGTACCTGCGCATGGCCGCCACCTCCTGAACGGTCACCGGTGAGGCGCCGGGGATGGCTGGCGCTGCTGGCGGCCTGCTGGTCGGCCGCCCTGCCGGCGGCGGCCGAAGAGGGGTCCGCAGAGGCGGCCGCGGAGGCGGGCGGCGGCTCCGCGCCGGACCCCCTGCGGGCCGGCTTCAGCCCGCTGTCGGCGCGCGATCTGGCTGCCGAACACCGCTATCTGGCCGAAGCGCTGCCGCGCCTGCTGCGCGAGCGGCTCGCGGAGATCGACGGGGTGGAGCCGGTGGCGGCGGACGCGCCGGCCGGCGTGCTGCCGCGGCAGGTCGCCGCCGCCGCCGATCTCGACATCCTGGTCTGGGGTCGGATCGAGACGGTGGCCGACCACCTGATGCTGGAATGGTACGCCTTCGACGCGGCGCTGGTGCGGCAGGTCTGGTCGTACTACGAGTCGGGGGAGGTCGACGCGCTGCTGGCCGCCGTCGAGTCGGCTGCCGACCGGCTGGCGCCGCTGCTGCTGGGGCAACCGTGGTCGCGGCTGGCGGTGGATCCGGTCCCGGCGGACAGCGCGGTGCGGCTCGACGGGGCGCTGATCGGCGTCGGGCCGACGCTGCTGCGCTACACCGCGCCGCGCCGCGCCGCGCTTTCGGTGTCCCGCCCGGGCTACCGCGACGACGTCCGGCAGGTGGAGTTGGCGCCGGGTCAGGAGCTGCGCGTCGCTGTGGAGTTGGAGCCGCTCGACCTTGGCACCGTGCTCGTCGACTCGCGGCCCGCCGGCGCCGCCGTCTACGTGGCGTCCGCGTATGCCGGCGAAACCCCGGTGCGGCTGCCGCGCCCGCCAGCCGATACCCCGCTGGCGCTGGTGCTGGACGGCCACGCGGACGCCGCCGCGCGCCTCGGGCCGGGCACGCCGGAGACGCTCACGGTGACCCTGCCGCCGGCCGGCTTCGACGCCTCCGCGGCGCAGGCCGGCGGCCGCGATCGGTTCTATGAGGAGTTGGGCTGGTTTGCCGTGTCGCTTCTGCCGCCCCTGGTGCTCAGCGCGCTGGTCACCGACTTTGCCGCGCGCGACGTCGCGCAGCGGGTCGACTGGCAGCCGGCGACGGTCGGGTTCACCATAGGCACGGTGGCGGCGGTGGGCTACTCGGTCTACCGGCTCGTGCGTACCATTGGCGTGATGATCGACTACACGGAGACGGCCGAGCGGCCGGCCGGCTGAAATGTTCGGCTTGGGGAAACGGCTCCGCGAGCTGTTCGGATCGCAGCCGGAACGATTCGACCTCATCGAGGAGACGCTGCTGGAAGCCGACATCGGCCCGCGCACGGTGGAGGATCTGCTCGACGGTCTGGACGGCCGCGCGGGCCGCGGCGACCGGGCGATCGCGGCGATCCGCGGGCGCGTGCTCCAGCGCCTGCGCACGGCGGCCTTCGAGCCCGATCCCGGCGCGTTGTCGGTGGTGATGGCGGTCGGCGTCAACGGCGTCGGCAAGACCACCAATCTGGCGAAGCTGGGAGCGTTCCTCAAGCGGCGCGGGCGGCGCGTGCTGTTCGCCGCCGCCGACACGTTCCGCGCCGCCGCGGCGGAGCAGATCGGCGTGCACGGCCGGCGTCTCGACATCCCCGTGGTGGCGCAGGCGCAGGGCGCCGATGCCGGCGCCGTGCTGTTCGACGCGATCGACAGCGCCGTCGCGCGCTCGGTCGAGGTGGTGCTCGCCGACACCTCCGGGCGCATGCACACCAACGCCGGGCTCGACGCCGAGCTGCGCAAGCTGGTGCGCATCGCCGAGCGCCGGCAGGTAGCGCTGCACCGGCTGCTGGTGGTCGACGCCACCACCGGCCGCAACGCCTTCGATCAGGCGCGCATCTTTCGCGACGGCGCCGGCGTCGACTCGATCCTGCTGGCCAAGCTCGACGCCACCGCCAAGGGCGGCGCGGTGCTCGACATCTGCCACGAGCTCGATCTGGGCATATCCTTCGTGGGCACCGGCGAGCGGATGGAGGACCTGGCCCGCTTCGATCCGCAGACCTACGCCGCGGCCCTGCTCGACGACCGCGCATGAGACCGGTGCGCCCGCCGCCGGCGGCGCCGCTGGCGGCGGCGCTCGCGGCCGCCGCGGTGTTCGGCGCCGCCGCGCAGAGCGCCGGTGACGGGGCCGTCCACTATCGCTCGAACGAGATCGGCATCCCGTTCGAGCGTATCTCGCGCTCGCAGGCCGGCGACCACCGCTTCGTCCTGGTGGACCGCCCCGCCGTCGCGCAGGGCGATACCACCCTGGACGAACGCCTGCTGCTGGACGACGGACGGCAAATCCGGCGCTGGGTAACGCGGCGCGACGCCGGCGGCGACCTGGTCGCCGAATACGATTACGCCGGCGGCGAACTGGCCGCCGAGCGCAGCTTCGACGCCGAGGGACGGCTCACCGCCACCGCCGCCTACGAAGGCGGCGAGCCGGTGAGCCGCACCGCCTATACGTACGAGCCCCGCGCCGTGCGGGTGGAGTCGACCGACGCCGATGGATCGGTGCGGTATCGCGCGACCTACGAGCTGACGGCCACCGGCCAGGTGCGCGACTTCGTCCGGCTCGCCCCGGGTCAGGATCGGTTCGACGCCCGTTTCGTGTTCGGCGGCGGGGCGCTGGTCGAGGAGGTCGTCACCGTCGGCTCGACGCGGCTGGTGTCGCGCTACCTGGCCGGCGCGCGTTATGAGGTGGAGGAGTGGCGTGGCGGCGTCCTGCATAGCGTCCGCGAGCTGCAACGCTCCCCGGAGGGTCTCCTGATCGCCGAGGCGCGGACCGAGCCGGAGACCGACCGGCGCACCATCACGCGCTTCGACACCGCCGGACAGGTGATCGAAGTGCTCATCACCGAACGCGGAGCGAGGGTCGAGTCGGTGCGGCACCGCCGCGACGCCGCCGGCAGGATCGTCACCACGCAGCGCGAGACCGGCGCCGGCGACGAGCGGTGGGACTTCGAGTACGCGGTCGATGCGCCGGCGGCGGCGGCCGCCGGCGGCGGTCCGGACGACCGGCTGCGCGCCGTCCGTCACCGGCAGGACGGCACGCTGGTGTCGGTCACCGCCTACCAGGAGGCCGGCGGCGAGCCGCCGGCGCGGCAGGTCGACTACTACCGCAATGGCGTGCCCTATCGACGCGTATTCTTTCGCGGCGACGAGCGGCTCCGCGAGCAGGTCCTCCGCGACGGCGCGGTGATCCGCGAGCGCGTATTCGATGGCGGCGACGACGCGGAGGGCTGAACCGGCGCCGGCGCGCTCAGCCGCCGCCGGCGACGTGCGGTTGGCCCTGGCCCTGGTCGCCGCCCACCTGCGCGGACGCCGCGGGCCCGGCGGCGGGTCCAACGGCGACGGGCGCGGCGGCGGCCGCGCGTCGCTGGCGCTGGCGGTGGCCGGTATGGCGGCCGGCGTGATGATGCTGACCAGCGTGCTCGGCATCATGAACGGGCTGCAGCTCGGCTACATCGAAGATCTGGTCGAGATCGGCTCGTTCCACCTGCGGATCGACCGCGGCGGCCGGACGGTCTCGCCAGGCGTCTTGGCGGAGATCGGCCGGCATCCGTCGGTGCGCAGCGTCACGCCGCTGGCAGATCTGGTGACGATGGTCGGCCGCGCGGCATCCCCGGCCCGGCAGGTGATGACTCTGCGCGCGGTGCCGGCCGACATCGCCGTTCGCGAGCCGTCGTTCGTGGAGCAGCTCGGCCTGAAGGCGGCGCCGCTCCCGCGCGGCGCCGTGACGCTGGGCGTCGCCGCCGCGGTCGGGCTGGGCGTCGCCGCCGGCGACACGGTCGCCGTCAATCTGATCGACGCCGCGGCGGGCGGGCGGGCGGTGGCGCGCACCGCGCGGCTGATCGTCGCCGGCACGTTCGAGAGCGGCTTTGCCGACTTCGATCGGCACTGGGCGCTCACCTCGCTGGAGACGGCGGAGCAGATGACCGGCGGAGCGCTGCCGCTGGAGTATGGCGTCAAGCTGAGCGACCGGTTCCGAGATCGGCCGGCGCGCGCGACGGTGGAGGCGATCCTGGGCGGCGAGCATCCGGGCGGGGACTACCGGGTACGCAGTTGGCGCGAGTTCAACCAGGCGTTCTACGGCGCGCTGCGCACCGAGAAGCTGCTGATGTCGACGCTCATCGGGCTGGTGTTCGTGGTGGTCGGCTTCAACGTCTTCCACGCCATGCGGCGCCGCATCCAGGAGCGCCGCCAGGAGATCGGCGTGCTGCGCGCCCTGGGTGCGACCCCGGCCATGCTGCGGCTTGCCTACTCGGTGGAGGCGACCGCCGGCGGGGCGGCCGGCGTGGTCTTGGGCCTGGCGGCGGGGCTGGCGATCGCCGACAACCTGGCCCCGTTGCTGCGGCTCACCGAGTCGGTGACGACCGCCTTGCTGGATGCGGCGCGGCCCTTCTCGGCAGAGGCATCCGCGGCGCAGGCGCGGCTGCCGTTCCGGCCCCCATCGATGTTCCGGCTCGCCGCAATACCCAACCGGGTGCTGCTGCACGAGGCGGTGCTCACCTGCGCGGTCGCCATCGGCGCCGGGCTGATCGCCGCGCTGGCGGCGGGCCGCTGGCTGCGCGACGTCACGCCGGAGCGCATCATGCGCGAGGCGCGGGAATGAGCGGAGCGGTGCTGGCGATGCGCGCGGTCACCAAGCGGTACGGCCTGCGGGCCGCCGGGGTGGTGCTGCGCGGCATCGACCTGGAACTGACCCGCGGCGCCTCGGTGGCGGTGACCGGCGTCAGCGGCTCCGGCAAGAGCACCCTGCTCAACCTGGCCGGCGGCCTGGACCGCGTCACCTCCGGCACGGTCTGGCTGGACGGCGCCGATCTCACCGCGCTCGACGAGGGCGAACTGGCGCTGCAGCGGCGCAAGCTCGGCCTGATCTTCCAGTTCCATCACCTGCTGCGCGACTTCACGGCGCTGGAGAACGTGCTGATGCCCGCCCGCCTGCAGAACCGGCCGCGGGCGGCGGCCGTCGCCGCCGCCCGCGACATGCTCGACCGCGTCGGGCTGAGCGGCGCCGGCCACCGGTATCCGGCCGAGCTGTCCGGCGGCGAGCAGCAGCGCGTGGCGGTGGCGCGGGCGCTCGCCGCGCAACCGGCGCTGATCCTTGCCGACGAACCGACGGGCAACCTCGACCGGGCGGCATCGGACGCGGTCGCCGACCTGCTGTTCGGCCTGGTCGCCGAGCGCGGCGCCGCCTGCCTGCTGGTGACCCACGACGCCGATCTGGCCGCGCGGGCGGAACGCGTGCTGACGCTCCGGGACGGCGCGCTGGCCGCCGGCGGCCCGGCATGAGGCTGCCGGTCGCGCCGTGGCTGGGCCTGACCATGGCCGGGCGCGGGCACGCTCGCGGCGGTCCCGCCCTGGCCGGCACCGCTCTGGGCATCGCCCTGAGCCTGGTGCCGGTGATCGTGGTGTTGGTGGTGGCGGACGGCATGATCGAAGGGATCACCGGGCGCTTCCTGGAGGTCGACACCTACCATGCGCGGATCGCGCTGGACGGCCGCGAGCGGGACGTCGACGCGCTGCTGGCGGCGGTGCGGGCCGTGCCCGGGGTGACGCTGGCGGAGGTGGAGTTGCGTACCCCGGCCCTGCTGTTCAACGCCGGGCGGCGCGCCGGCGCGCAGGTGCGGTTCGTGCGTCCCGGCCTGTTGGAGCGCGACCCGGGCCTGCGGGGCTACCTCAGCGTGGAAGGCGCGTTCGACCTGGGGGCGGACGACCGCGTAGTGATCGGCCGGGAGCTGGCGGACGCGCTGGGCGTGGCGGCCGGCGACTCGGTGGGGCTGTGGGCGCAGGGCGGACGTTTCGCGGTGGTGCGCGTGGCCGGCCTGTACCGGTCCGGTTATCAGCAGCTCGACGGCGCGTACGCGTTCATGGCGGCGCCGGCGGCCGTGCGGCTTGGCGCCGCCGGCTCGCGGTTCGTGGGCGTCAAGGCGCGCGATCCGTTCGGCGGGCTGGAAGCGCTGTTGGCCGGCCTGGAAGCGGTGGTGCCGGCCGGGACGCGGTCGATCGGTTGGTACGAGCTGCAGTGGGCGGCGTATCGCTCCTACCGCGCCACCAAGGTGTGGCTGACCCTGATCATGGCGGTGATCGCGCTGGTGGCGGCGGTCAACGTCGCCTCCGCCCTGCGCATGCTGCTGCTGGAACGGAGCGCGGAGATCGCGTACCTGCGCGCCATGGGCGGCTCCGGCGATCAGGTCGGCGCGGCGTTCCTGACCGCCGGCCTGACGAGCGGCGCCGCCGGCGGCGTGGCCGGGGTCGCTCTGGGTCTGACCGTGGCGGTCAACGTCAACGAGCTGCTGGCGGCGCTGGAGTGGGCGGTGAACGCGGTGGGGCTGGTGCTGTCCGGCGCCGGTGAGCCGGTGCGGTTGCTCGACCGCTCCTTCTATCTGGAGGAGATACCGGTGCGCGCCGATCTTGGCCAGCTCGTCGCCGCGGCGGCGGCCGCCACGGTGGCGGCGGCGGTGGCGACGCTGCTCCCCGCGCGGCAGGCGGCGCGCCTCCGGCCGGTGGAGGATCTGCGGCAGCGGTAGCGCCTCCGCTGCCGCAGATACTCCATCGCCTGATGATTTGATCGGCCCGCCGTCGTCTGCGATACTCTGTGCAAGCGCCGCGTCGTCTCCGATGCGGCAACCCCCCGGCAAGGTGAATCATGGAGGCAGGACATGACGTGGAAGGGCCTTACCCAGCGCGCCCAGAAGGTCGTTTCATTCAGGGCCCAGGAGGAAGCCAAGCGCTGTCACGCTGAGAAGCTGATGCCGGAGCACATCATTCTGGCGCTGCTCAAGGACGGCGAAGGGGTCGCCGTCAAGGCCCTGCAGCGGGTCAAGGTCGGCATCGACGAGATGCGGCGCGATATCGAGCGCAATCTGACGACCGGCAAGGGGGGCCTCATCCTCGGCGACATCGAGGCGTCCGAGCGCGCCAAGGCGGTGCTGAAGGGCGCCACGCACGAGGCCAAGAACATGGGGCACGTGTACGTCGGCACCGAGCATCTGCTGCTGGCCGCGGCGCGCGACGATGCGGGCGCGACGTACCGCTACCTGGCGCAGCGCAACGTATCTCCCGAGCAGTTGCGCGAGGCGATCATCCGTATCAACGGATTGGGCGAAGCGCGGCAGGCCTCCGGGCCGAAACGGCGGACGCAGTCCGCCGCCGCCCGCAAGCCCACCCCGACCCTGGACGAGTTCAGTCGCGATCTGACCGCGCTGGCGCGTGAGGGCAAGCTGGACCCGGTGGTCGGCCGCACCCGCGAGATCCAGCGTGTGATCCAGATCCTGGCGCGGCGCACCAAGAACAACCCGGTGCTGATCGGCGAGCCGGGGGTCGGCAAGACCGCGATCGTCGAAGGGCTGGCGCAGAAGATCGTCAACGGCACCGCGCCCGACGTCCTGCACGGCCGGCGCGTGCTGACGCTCGACTTGGCGTCACTGGTCGCCGGCACCAAGTACCGGGGCGAGTTCGAAGAGCGGCTGAAACGGGTGATGAAGGAGATCGTCACCGCCGGCAACGTCATCATGTTCATCGACGAGCTGCATACGATCATCGGCGCGGGCGGCGCCGAGGGGGCGATCGACGCCTCCAACATGCTCAAACCGGCCTTGTCGCGAGGTGAGCTGCAGTGCATCGGCGCCACCACGCTGGCCGAACAGCGCAAGTACATCGAGCGCGACGCCGCGCTGGAGCGCCGGTTCCAGTCGGTGTTCGTGGACGAGCCGTCGGTGGAGGAGACGGTGGAGATACTCAAGGGGGTCAAGGACCGCTACGCGCAGTTCCACAGCGTGGTCTACACCTACGAAGCCCTGGAAACGGCGGCGTCGCTGTCCGCCCGCTACATTTCCGACCGCCACCTGCCGGACAAGGCGATCGACCTGCTGGACGAATCGGGGTCACGCAGCCGCATCGACAACAGCGCCCGGCCGCAGGAGATGGTCGTGCTCGACCAGGAGATCGAGCGCCTGATGATCGAGAAGACCAATCTGGTCAACGGCCAGAACTACGAGAAGGCGGCCGCCGTGCGCGACCAGGTCGACGTGCTGCGGCAGAAGCTCGAGAAGCAGGAGCGCGAATGGGCGCGCTCCACGCAGGGCGAGCAGCGGCTGGTGGAGTCGGAGGACATCCAGCGCGTGATATCGGAGATCACCGGCGTCCCGCTGGCGCGCATCGCTCAGTCGGAGTCGCGCCGCCTGCTGGAGATAGAGAACGAGTTGCACGAGCGCATGGTCGGCCAGGAAGAGGCGATCAGCGCGGTGGCCGCCGCGATACGCCGGTCACGCACCGGCCTGTCATCGCCGAAGCGGCCCATGGGCTCCTTCGTCTTTCTGGGGCCGACCGGGGTGGGCAAGACCGAGCTGGCCAAGACCCTGGCCGAGTTCATGTTCGGCGACGAGGAGTCGCTGATCCTGGTCGACATGTCGGATTACATGGAGAAGCACAACGTATCGCGGCTGGTGGGCGCGCCGCCCGGCTACGTGGGGTATGACGAAGGCGGCATGCTTACGGAAAAGGTGCGGCGCCGGCCGTACAGCGTCATCCTGCTCGACGAGATCGAGAAGGCGCATCCCGACGTGTTCAACATCCTCCTGCAGGTGCTGGAAGAGGGGCAGCTCCAGGATCACCTGGGCCATACGGTGTCGTTCCGCAACACCATCCTGATCATGACCTCGAACGCCGGCGCCCGCGAGATCATCCAGGACGGATCGCTGGGCTTCCGCACCGAGCGGTCGGCGATGCGCTTCGCCGACATCAAGTCCTCGGCGCTGGCGGAGATGAAGCGTCTGTTCCGCCCGGAGTTCCTGAACCGGGTCGATGAGGTGGTCGTCTTTCATGCCCTGGAACGCGAGCATCTGGAGAAGATACTCGACCGGCTCCTGGGGGAGGTAGGCGAACGGCTCGCCGAGCAGAACATCGACCTGCGGGTGAGCCGGCGCGCGCGCGGCTACCTGATCGACAACGGCTCCGACGAGAAGTACGGTGCGCGCCCGTTGCGGCGCCTGATCCAGAAAGAGGTGGAGGATCCGCTGTCGCTGGAAATCTTGCGCGGCCGGTTCCAGGCGGGGAGCGCCGTCACCGTCGACGTAAAGGACGATCGGCTGCTGTTCCGCAAACGGCGCGCGGCCGTCAAGCAAGCCAGAGAGCTGGTCACCACCTGACTTGACGGGCTTCTTCGCGCGGGGCGTATCGCCGGCAGCCGCGCTGCGGCTCGCGCTGCTCCTGACCCTGGCCGCTCCGGCAGCCGCCCAGGAGGCCAGCGATCTCTACCAGCGGGGCGCCGACGCCTTCGCCGACGGTCTGTTCGCCAACGCTGCGCAGACGTTCACGACGCTGGTCGAGCGCCATCCGGACTTCGAACTGCGCTCCGACGCCGCCTTTCTGCTCGCCCTCGCCCGGTACCATCTGCAGGAGCACGCGGAGTCGCTGGCGCTGCTGAGGGCGTTCGCGGACCGTTATCCGGAGTCCGAGCACGTGGCGGTCCTCGATCACTGGCGGGCGGCCAACCTGATGGCGCAGGGACGGGCGGCCGAGGCGGCGGAGCTCGCCGCACGGCAACTCGGACGCGCGGACGCGCCGGTGGAGTACCGCTGGCGTACCTTGCTGCTGCACGCGGCCGCCCTGGAAGCGGCGGGCCGCCCGGCCGATGCCGAACGCGCCTACCTCGACATGGCCGGCGAGCTGCCGGAGTCGGAACGGGCTGACGCGCTGTTCCGGGCGGGCCAGATCGCCTACCAGGCCGGGCGCTACGCGGATGCGGCTGAGACCTTCGGGCGTATCGTGTTCGACCACGCCGGCAGCGCGCGCGCTCCGCAGGCGCTGTTCGCGCAGGCGGACGCCTCGCTGCTGGCGGGGGAGCACGGCACGGCCGCGGAGCGCTTCACGCGGTACCTGGAACTCTTCCCGGACGGTGAGCTGGCGGCAACGGCCTGGAGCCGCCTGCCGTTTCTGTACCTGGCCGACGAGCAGTTCGCCCTGGCGGCCGAATACGCCGATCGGGCGCTGGCGTACGCGGGCGCCGGCTTGACCGGGCGGCTGCTGCAGGTCAAGGGCGAGGCGGCGCTGCAATTGGGCGAACTGGACCGCGCCGTCGACGCGCTGCAGGGGGCGCTGGACGCCGGCCTCGGGCCGGGCGACGGGCAGCGCGCCGCGTACCATCTGGCGCTCGCCTATCTGGAAGGCGATCGGCGTTCGTCCGGTCTGGATTGGCTGCAGCGGGCCGGCGAGGGCCCGGACGCGGGAATGGCGGCGAGCGCCGTCCTGAACCGGGCGTACTTGCTGATCGAGGACGGCGAACTGGCCGGCGGGGCCAGGGAGCTGCAGCGGTTCGCCGACCGCTATCCCAACCACCCGCGCGTGACCGAGGCGCTGCAGGTCCTGGCGCGGACGCGGGAGGCGTTGGGAGAGACGGAGGCGGCTCTCGACGCGTGGGAACGGTTGTCGCTGGCGATGGAGGCCGGCGGCCTCATCGGCGTGCCGGTATCGGCAGGCCCCGCGTCGCTGGCGACGCTGCTGCACGCCGCCGACGCCGCGGTCGCCGTCGATCAGGATGATCGCGCGCTGGCGTTGCTGGCGCGCCTGCGGCGGCTCGGGGCGCAGCCGGAGTCGCTGGAGGGGGTCTACCGCATCGGCCGCATCTACGGTAACCGCGGCGAGCACCGGCGCGCCGCCGACTTCTACCGGGAGGTCGTGGAGACCGCGCCGCGGGGGGAGTTGTACTGGCGCGCTCGCCTGGCGCTGGGGGCCGAGCTGTTCAACGCCGGCGAGTACCAGGAGGCGCAGGGCGTTCTGCGCGATGGCGACCGCGGCGGCGTGTGGGAGCCCTATCGCTACCTGGCGTTGGGCCGCGTCCACTACCGCCTGCGCGAGTCCGACCAGGCGACCGAAGCGCTGGCGGTCGCCGCGCGGGCGCCGGACGCTGCGGTCGCGGCCGAGGCGTCCTATCTGTATGCGGCCGCCCTCTACCAGGGCGGCCGCTACGAAGGCTCCCGCGACGCGTATCTGGCGTTCGTGGATCGATACCCCGGCGCGGCGCAGGTGCCGTCCGCGTTCTACCGGGCCGCCCTCAGCGCGCTGCGGCTCGATCAGCCGGAGCGCGCTCGGCAGCTCTTCGCCACCGGCCTTTCGACCATCGAGTTGCGGGAATCGGTGGCGGCGGTCGGCCCGTCCGGCGCGGGCGGCGTGGATATGGCGCAGGAGATACTGTACATGCTGGTCGACGGGGCGCTCGCCGCGGATCGGGTCGAAGACGCGGCGGCCGCCCTGGGGAAGCTGCGCCTGCGCGCGCCGAACGGGCTCATGGCGGCGGAGGCCGGCCTGCGGTACGGCGAGCACCTGGTCGCACAAGGGCAGACGGAAGCCGGCCTGCAGGCCCTGCGGCAGGTCGCCGACTACGGCGGCGAGGGGCCAGGCCGGCGGGCTCTGTCGGCCGCGGGCCAGGCCGCCGAGGCGCTCGGCCGGTACGCAGAGGCGGCAGATCTGCACTGGCGCACGCTGCTGGCCGCGCACGACACCGGCCTGCGCGAGCGGGCGCTTGACGGCCTGCGCGACAGCTTCGAGGCGATCGGCGCGACGGCCGCCCAACGCTATTATCTCAAGGCGGCAGCCGCCGACCCGGAACTGCCGGCGGACGTGCGCGCTCGCGTGATGTACGACTACGCCATGCTGATCCATCCACGGCAGCCGCACGCTGCCGCCTCCATCCTGCAGGTGTCGCTTCCCGATCTGAGCGCCGGCCCCGAACGCGACGACGGCTACTTCCTGCTGGCCGAAAGCTACCGGCAGGCCGGGGAGCTGCAGCGGGCGATCGACGCGTATCGGGTGGTGTCGGAAGTCGCGGTAGCCGGCGGCGGCCGGCAGGCCGAGGCGCATCTGCGTCTGGCGCAGCTCATGGTGGAGACCGACGGCGAAGCGGCGGCCGCCGGCGAGCTGGCAAACGTCGCGCTGCGGTTCCCCGATCAGGGCGACGTCGCCTCCGAAGCTCTCTATTTCGCGATCGCGCTGTTCCAGCAAGCCGGCGCCGAACGGTCGGCCAACCGTCTCCGCGACCGGCTGCTGCAGCGCTATGCGGACAGCGCGTGGACCGAGCGCGTGCGCAACGATCAGGCAGCGGTCTCAGCGGCCTCGGAGGGTTGACGGACGCCGTTCCATCAGCACCGCCCGAAAACCGCGGCGGCGCCGGTCGGCGAGCTTCGCGAACCCGGTCAAGCCGCGCAGCGCCCGTTCGACCGGCGTGCTGCCGGCGGTCAGGAGCAGCCGGCCGGCCGGCTCCAATAACCGATCGGCGGCCTCGGCGATCCACCGCCACCACGGTCCGTCGGTGTCGGCGTGCGCGGCGACCACTCCGCTGAAACGGCTGATCGTCCGGGCGGCCGCGATCGACGGGGCGTGCACGCCGGCGACGGTGATGCCGGCCCGGCGCAGGTTGTGCCGCGTGACCGCCACCTGCAGCAGGTCGCGGCTGCCGGCGGTGATCGCCGGCGCCTCCCCGGCGGTGACCGCCGGCAGCGCCAACCGGCACGCGGCCAGCCCCTGTCCCGGATTCCAGATCAGCACGCGGGGGCCGAGCGTGTCCGCGCGCACCAGGGGCTCGGCGGCGCGCAGCGCGTAGGGGACGGAGTCGAAGTCCGGCAGCCCCCACGCCGCCTGCAGCCGCACGCCCTGCCCGCCGTAGCGCAGCTCCGTTTCGCCGCGCAGGTAGGCGCCGAGTCGGCCGTCCACCGGCGGCGGGCCGCCGATCTCGGTGGTGCCGATCTCGGTAGGGCCGGCCTTGGCCACGAGTACCGTGTGCGACCGCAGCTCGCGCCGGTGCAGGATGCGCGCGCGGCCGCAGAGCGCATGCTCCACCAGCCCCTGGCGCGCTCGGATGACCACCAGGGCCAGATGGCCGCGCGGCGCGGCGGCCGCCGCCGACCGCACCAGCATGGCCAGCACCGGTTCCCCCACCTTGGCCGGCAGGTTGGCGGCGACCAGATCGAACGGCGCGCGGCCGCCCGGCACGCCCAGACAGCCGACCGCGGTCGCCCCCGCAGCGCCGTTCTCCTGAGCGTTGGCGGCGCTGACGGCGGCCGCCAGCGCGTCACGGTCGCTCATGACGACCGGTGACTGCGGCCACAGCGCCGCCAGCGCCACGCCGATGACCCCGGTTCCGCAGCCCAGATCGAGCGCGCGGCGCACCGGCAGGCCCGCCAGGCGGTCGGCCACGGTGTCGAGCAGCGCGCGGGTGCCCGCATCGACGTCGTCGCCGCTGAACAGCGACTGAGAAAGCCACAGCCGCACGGTGCGGCCGGCCCAGGGGAACGCGACGCGCTTGTGGAGCAGGCCGTGCGCGCGCAGCGCCGCGGCCGAAGGGAATCCCGCCTGGATCGGTTCGATCAGGCCCGTTCGACGTACGCGCCGGTGGTCGTGTTGACCACCACGTGATCGCCGGACTTGATGAACAGCGGCACCTGCACGGTGAGTCCGGTCTCCGTGGTGACCGGCTTGGTGGCGCCGGTGGCGGTGTCGCCGCGCTCGGCGTGCGGCGCTTCGATCACCTTCAGCTTCATCTTCAGCGGGAGCTGCACCGCCAGCGGATCGTCGCCCCACATCAGCACCTGAAAGGACTCGCCCTCTTTCATGAAGCGCGTAACCCCGTCGCCGACGCTGGCTATGGGAACGTTGAACTGGTCGTAGGAAGCGGCGTCCATGAAGACCAGGTGGTCGGCGTCGGCGTAGAGGTATTGCGCGTCGCGCGCCTCCACGTCGGCTTCCTCCACCGTCTCATGCGACTTGATGACGTCGCGGATCACCTGTCCGGTGCGCGCGTGCTTCAGCTTGAGCCGGACGAACGCCGATCCCTTGCCGGGTTTGACGAACTCGCGATCGGTGACCAGATACGGATCTCCCCGGAACAGCAGGTAGATCCCCTTGGCGATTGCGCCCGCTTTCATCTCGCCGTGAACCGTCCGGGCCGGACCCTATCACGGCCGGGCAGCGTTACCATAGCCGGGCGTGGTGGAGCGGAAAGGCGATCACCTCGCTGATGTCGTCCCGCCGGTCGATCGCCATCATCAACCGCTCGACGCCGAGCGCCACTCCCGCGCAGGTCGCCGGACCGCCGCGCACCTGGTCCGCCATCGCCCGGTCGGGCGGGTGCCGGACGACGGCGGTGCGCTCCTTGCGCGCCGCTTCCCGATCGATCACCCGCGCCAGCCGGCCGGCGTCGGTCTCTTCCTGGAAGCAGTTGGCGATCTCCAGCCGGCCGGCGTACAGCTCCCAGCGCCGGCAGTACGGGGTGCCGGCGATTGGCTGCGCGAAGGTCGGCACCTTCTGCGGATACTCGTAGACCACGGTACCTCGGCCAGACGGCAACTCCGGCTCCACCAGGGCGAGCCAGACACGGTTGAATATCTGCTCCCAGGTGTCGTCGCGCGCCGTGCGCACGCCCGCCGCGCCGGCCGCGCGGCGAAAGCGGCCGGGATCGCCGGCGTCGTCAAGGTCGATGCCGGCCGCCCGCAGGATCGCGTCGCGGACCGTGACGCGGTCGAAGGGGACCGGCAGCGGCGCTTCGGCCGGCAGCGCCGCCACCAGCCGCTGCAGACGCTCAACTTCCGCGAGGTACGCGCCGCCGGGGGAGTACCACTCCAGCAGGGTGAACTCCGGGCTGTGCGTGCGGTCGAGTTCGGCGCCGTTGCGGAACGCGGGCGCGACCTGGAAGATCGGCCCGGACCCCATGGCGACCAGTCTGCGCATGTGGCGCTCCGGCGACGGGCTCAGAAAGAGCGGCGCCCCGCGCTCCACCTCCGGCTCCGCGCCCGGCCGGTGCAGCCGCGTGGCGAATACCTCGATCGCCGGCTCCGGCAGCAGCGAGGGCGAGATCAGCGGCGTGGTCACCTCCTGAAAGCCGTCGGCGGCGAAGAAGGAGCGGATCGCCGTCAGGGTTCGGCCGTGACGGCGGGCGCGTGCGAGCGGCGATCCGGTCATCGCGCGGTGCGCCCTTCGCGTCCCGGCGCGTGGACAGCGCCGGCCATGCCCCCTATACTCAGGCGCCGGCCCCGTCGGGTCGTTTGGTTCCTCAGCGCCTTCTCCCCATGAACCTCGATATCTTCGTACTGGGCACCGGTGGCATGATGCCGCTCCCCGGCCGCGGGCTGACGTCGGTACTGCTGCGCCGCGAAGGCGACCTGCTGTTGTTCGACTGCGGCGAAGGCACGCAGATCGCCTTCCGGCGGCTCAACCTGAAGTGGAAGAAGATCACCGGCATCTTCATTTCGCATACGCACGCCGACCACGTGACCGGACTGCCGGGAATGCTGTCGCTCTCCTCGCAGGTCGACCGCGACGAGCCGCTCTACATCTACGGCCCGCCGCGCATCCGTCAGTTCATCGAGCAGACCTTGCGCGTGCTCGACATCTACATCAACTACGAGATCATCGTGCATGAGTTCTACGACGACGTCACGGTGATGGAGGGCGACGGATACCGCGTCGACTCCCTGCGCGTGCGGCACACCAAACCCTGTCTGGGCTACCGGCTGGTGGAGGAACCGCGCCCCGGCCAGTTCCACCCGGATCGGGCGGTCGCCGCCGGCGTGCCGCGCGGACCGCTCTGGTCGACGCTGCAACGGGGCGAGCCGGTGCGGTTGGACGGCGGCGGCGTGGTGGAGCCCGCAGCCGTGATGGGACCGCCGCGCCCCGGACGCGCCTTCAGCTTCGTCACCGATACCGCCGCATTCCCGGACCTGGTCCCGTTCGTCGCCGGTTCCGATCTGCTGATCTGCGAGGGCATGTTCTGCGCCGATCTGGCCGCCGACGCTGCGGCCAAGAAGCACCTCACCGCTCAACAGGCGGGGCGGATCGCCCGCGCGGCCGGCGTGGGCCGAATGGGACTGATCCACTACAGTCCGCGCTATACCGAGCGCGATCTCCGGCAGCTCGTCAGCGAGGCTCGCGCGGAGTTCCGCGATTCGTTCCTGACGCGGGATCTGCAGGATCTGAGTCTGCCGTATCGGGAGTGAACCGGGCGCGGACCTCGCGCCGCAACGCGGCGATCGCGGCGTGCACGGCGCGCAGCTCTCGTTCGACGTCGACCGGGGCGGGACTGCCGGCCGCGGCGGCAGCCGACGGGTCCGGGAGGGTCGGGGGAGCGTCGAGCGGATCCGGGCCCTCCGTATCGAGATCGACGTCCGCCGCCGGGCGCACGATCGTCGCCCGGCCGCCGGCGATCGACCCCGGATCGGAGCGGGAGCCGGTAAGCGACCAGCGTTTCACCCAGACGCCGTACCGCTCGTACCGGGCGTCATCGGCGTCGTTGGACGCGGCGCCGGGGTGGGCGGCGCCGGTATCGGCTGGCGTGTTCTCAGGCAGATGACTATCCTGCGCGGGCCGGTGCCCGCAGATGGTGCGACCCAGTATGGGCCGGCGGCGAGCCGCGCTGTCAACGAAGACCGGCGACCCGCGCGCCGAGCGCCGTTCAGCCTCAACGCGGACCGGCGGTCTGCCGACCATCAAGAGGGTAGGCATGCTGCGCGGTCTGTCGTGTGCGGTCACCGCGTATTTCGTGTACACCGTTCTGAACTTGGTGACCGTCGCCATGGCGATGGATCGGATGCAGGATCACCGCGCGGCGCTGCAGCGGAACGTGGAGCGACTCAAGGAGATCAACCAGCGCCTGCGGGCGGAGTTCGACGCGCTCTCCACCAGCCCCGATCTGATCCGTATGTATGCGCGGGAGCTCGGCCTGTACGCGCCGGGCGAACGGGTGATCCGGCTGCAGGGCGCCGGCGACCGGCCGCCGTTCTACGAAGTCGGCATCGTCGAACCGCGGCTCGATCCGCCGCCGGCGCCGCGCTTCGCGTTTCTGCTCGCCGGCATCGCCGCGGGAGGGTTGCTCTATGTACGGCTCAGGTTCCGTGAACGCTCGCGCCGCGACCGTGCTGCGCAGGAGTCACCGGAGACTCGCGCCGATCTGCTGCCGAACGTTGCGGCGCGGCGGGTTGGCGATCCTGCCCGGTGACACCATCTACGGTATCGTCGGCGCCGCCCCGGCGGCGGAGGCGCGCATTCGCCGGATCAAGAGCAGGGCCGAGGATCGGCCGCTCCTGGTGCTGGTTCCCGATCCGGGATGGCTGTGGCGCTGCGGCGTCGCGGGCGAGCTGCCCGAGCGCCTGCTGCGCTACTGGCCGGGCGCGCTGACCATCGTCCTGCCGCGCGCCGGCGGCGGCACGGTAGGAGTCCGCGTGCCGGACGATCCGTTCCTGCGCCAACTGGCGCGCTGCGTCGGCGCGCCGCTCTACTCGACCAGCGTCAACCGTTCCGGCCTGCCGCCGCTGTCGCGCGTGCGGCAGATCGTGGCCGCCTTCGGCAACGCCGTCGATCTGATCGTGGACGGCGGCGAGCTCGCGCCGCCGGTGGCGTCGACGGTGGTCGACGCCACCCGGCGGCCGTGCCGGCTGCTCCGGCCGGGCGCGGTGGAGCTGCCCCCGCAGGTGGTGGCGAGCCCCTGAGCGGTCAGCTCGCCGATGCCCGGTTGCCGGCCGGCGCCGACCCGGCCAGCAGGGCCGGCATCAGATGGCGGTAGTGGAGCAGGAAGAGCTGCTGCACTCCGCCGAAGAAGCGGTGCGCCAGCTCGGCGCCGGCGCGGCCCAGATAGCGGAAGTGCCACGGCTCGTACTGGTAGCCGGTAATATCCTGAAGCCCCTGCGGGTAGGAGAGCGAGAAGCCGAAGCGCCACGCGTTGGCCAGCATCCACTGCCCCTCGCGCGTCTCCCCGTAGCCAAGGTCGATGCTCCCGAAGTCGATCGCGGTGCCGAGCTGGTGCTGCGAATGACCGGGCCGGGCGACCAGCGTCGACGCCTGCTCCGGACCCAGCCGTTCCACGTTGTAGTCGAACAGAAACGCCTGCCGGTCGAACGACCGGTAGGTCGATGAGACGGTCACGTCGGTGCCGGCCAGGCGCGCCGCCGCCGTCATGGCCGCCAAGTCGGGCAGGACGAACGCCCGGAGCTGCATCGACGCCCGCGTGACCGTGAGGCCCCGATGGTCGATATCGATCAGATCGGGCGGACGGTAGTCTTCGGCAAGCGCGTGCTGCTTGTCGACCAGCACCAGCAGGTCGGCCGGTTGGCTGCGCGTCTTGGCCATCAGCTCCAGGAAGATGGCCGGCTCGGCCAGGATGCGCGTGCGCACCGACTCCGGGAGCGGTTCGAGCAGCGCCGTCAGCCCTTCCCGCGTGACGTCGAAGGCGGCGTGCAGCGGCGCCGGTTCCTGCGGCGCCGCGCACGCGGCCAGCGCGGCAACCGCCGCCAGGGCGATCGCCGGCGCGCGGCCGAGCCGGGCGCCGGCGCGGCTCAAAGGACGATCTCCACGACCTCTTCCATGGCGCCGGCCGGATGGAAGTCGATGCCGCGGCGCGCGCGTTCGGGAATGTCGGCGATGTCCACCTCGTTGGCCTTCGGGATGATGATCGCACGGATGCGGCTGAGGTTGCCGCTCAGGCGACAACCTCCTATGGTCGCTCCATCGTTCGGGTTCGTGCTCTGACGCGTCGCCACATCAGCTCGCCGGCTCTCATTCTGCGCACCACGCCGGTGGGGGAGATCAACCGGCTGGTCACCCTCCTCAGCCCCTCGGTCGGCTTGGTCCGCGCCATGGCGTACGGCGCGGCCAAGACCACCAGCCGCCTGCGGCTGGCCACCCTGCTGTTCATGCACGCCGACCTGCGCGTCTACCGCGATCCGGTCAAGGATCACTACAAGATCACGGAGATCGCGTGCCGCGAAGACTTCGGCGGCATCCGCGCCAGCGTGGCGCGCTACTTCGCGGCATCGCTCTGGGCGGAGGTGGTGCTCAGGTCGGCCGGCGCGGTCGAGCCGGCCGACCTGTACGCGCTCCTGCTCGACTGCCTGCTCGCGCTGCACGCTTCCGGCCCCGCCGCGCCGCGCAGCCTGTCGGCGCAGTTCATCTGGCGCTACCTCGGCCTTGCGGGCCTGCAGCCCGACCTGCACGGCTGCGCGGCATGCGACCGGCCGCTGGCGCCGTCGGTCGCCGGCTACCTGTCCGAGCGGTACGGCGACATCCGCTGCGCCGATTGTTCCGCTCCGTCCGACCCGACGTTCAGCGCCGGCGCGCGCGCCTACCTCAGCCACACGCAGACGCTCGCCCCGGCCCGCGCCGCGGCCGTGCGCCTGCAGGATGACCGCGGGTTGAGCGCGGTCCTCTATCGCATGGCGCAACGGGCGGTCGATATGCCGCTGGCAGCGCTGCAGGCGGGCGCCGGGCTGCTGTGACCTCCGGCTGGCGTGGCAGTGGGGCCGACGTGATGGCGCGGTAGCGTGCGCGTCTTCTTTGGACTGCCGGTCGCGGACCCCGCGGCGGCCCGCCTGGAGGCATGGCGCCGTGCGGTCGGCCAGGAGCTGCCGGACGCGCGGCTGACTCCGCCGGCCAACCTCCACGTGACGCTCGACTTCATCGGCGAGGTGGACGAAACCGAGGCGGGCCGGCTCAGCGGCATCTGCCGGGAGCTGGCCGCCGGGGCGGCGCCGATCCCGGCGGCGTTCGCCGGTCTTGGGCTGCTGCCGTCGGCGGCGCGGCCGCGCGTCGTCTGTCTTGGCGTACGGGACGGCGCCGGCGAGCTGCAGGCGCTGGCCGACGCGCTGCGCCGGCGGCTCGCCGGCCGGCAGGACCGCCGGTTTGTGGCGCACGTTACCGTGGCGCGCGTCCGCCGCGTGCCGCAGCCGGCCGGCGAGCGCCTCCGCCGACTGCGGCTGCCGGCGGCGCGCGTCACGTTCCGATCGCTGGTCCTCTTCCGGTCGGTGCTGCAGCCGGCCGGCGCCGCCTACCAGCCGCTGCAGGCCGCCGAGCTGGGCGGCGGGTGAACGGCTCCTCCCGGCCGGATTGGCGGCTGCCGCGAGCGGCGGGGTCCGCGGTCCGCGACGTGGCTGACCGCCACCGGATCGATCGGCTCCTGGCGGCCGTGCTGGTCCGCCGGGGCGTCACGGCGCCGGACGAGGTGGCGGCGTTCCTGGGCCGCGGCCCGGCGCTGACGCCGCCGCTGCACGGCATGCGGGCGGCGGTCGAGCGCATCGGCGGCTGCTGCGGGGAGCCGGTCTACGTGTTCGGCGATCCGGACGTGGACGGCATCGCCGCCACGGCGATCATGGTGGAGCTGCTGCGCGGCGCCGGCGCACGGGTCCGGTGGCGGGTACCGGCGGGCGGCCGTCATGGCCTGCGCGCCAGCGACCTGCAGCGGGCGCAGGAGGCGGACGCGGGACTGCTGGTCTGCGTGGACTGCACGATCGGGCCGGCGGAGGCCGCGCAGGCCGCGCGCCGCGGCACCGACGTGCTGGTGGTCGACCACCACCGGCCGCTCGACGGCGTGCCGGCAACGGCAGTGGTGCTCAACCCGGCGGTGCCGGGAGGCGGCGGGTTGGATCACCGGCTGGCCGCCGGCGCGGTCGCGCTGAGGCTGGCCGGAGCGGTGCGGGAGGCGATGGACGGGACGGGGCGTGCGGCTGCGCCCGAGCTGCCGTACGACTTGGCGGCGCTCAGCACGCTGGCCGACCGGATGCCGCTTACCGGCGAGAACCGCCGCATCACCGCTCGTGGCTTGGCGATGATGGCGCGTTCCGGCCGCCCCGGGCTGCAGGAGCTGTGGATTCGGGTGGGCCGCTCCATACCGGAGCCGACCGCCGAACAGATCAGCCGTCTGCTCAACCCGGTGATCGGCTCCGCGGGCCGCTACGGCGAAGGCGACCATGCCGTGGCGCTGCTGGTGAGCGAGGTGCGCGCCGAGTGCGCGGACCTGGCCGACCGGTTGCAGGAGCTCGATGCGCGCCGCCGCAGGGAGACGGCGGTCGCGTGGAACCGGCTGGTCCCCAGGGCGCGCCGCCTGGCGCGCGATCACCCGGACGCGCGGTGTCTGGTGGTCGACGACCTGCGGCTGGCGCGGGGTCTGGCGGGCCCGCTGGCCTATCGGCTGAGCCGCCTTCTGCGCAGATCGGTGGCGGTGGTCACCTGCGACGAAGGGTCGATCAGCGGCTCGATCCGCAGTCCGGACGACGGTCAGGACGCGCTGCGGCTCCTGGCGGAGGCGGACGACCTGCTCAGCGCGCGTGGCGGCCATCAACGCGCCGCCGGGTTCGTGGCGCCGGCCGGCGCCCTCGCCGATCTGCGCCGGCGCTGGTCCGGCCCGCCGGGCGCGGGCCGCGTCATACGCGACGCCGCCGGGGCGGTCCGATTCCTCGACGCGGAGCTGCCGGCGCACGAGCTGACGCCGGCGCTGGATCGGCTCGTCGCCGCACTCGAGCCGACCGGGATCGGTAACGGCCCGCTGGTGCTGCGGACGCGCGGACTGCAGGTGGCGGAGGTGAGCCTGTTCGGCCGCGCATCGGAGCACTGCAAGCTGTTGCTCGACGCCGGGCCGTATCGCTGGCCGGCGCTGTACTGGGGCGCCGGCGCCTCAGCAGGCACGGAGATCGTCCCCGGAGACGTGGTGGACGTCGTCTACCGCCTGGAACCGCACTACGCGGACGGCGAACGCCGGCTGCGCATGATCGTGCTCGACCTGTGCCGATGACCAGCGCGCAGGCGGTTTGGCAAGCGGTTTGACAGCCGCCGGTCTCCGGCTATGATGGACGAACGCGGGAGTCGCCGGCGGGCGCGCCGGCGGGCCGCGCAGGAGGATAGGGGCCATAGCGTTCGTGCAAGTCGGTGAAGAGGAACTTCTTGAAAAGGCACTGAAGCGATTCAAGCGTATCGTGGAGAAGGAAGGGATCGTCCGTGAATGGAAGCGGCGTGAGTACTTCGAGAAGCCGTCGACCGTTCGCAACAAGCGGCGCAAGGCGATGGAGCGCAAGCGCCTGAAGAAGCTGCGCAAGATACAGACACAGCAGAAGCGCTGAGATCGTCAGGGCGGCGGCCGCGCGGCGCAGGAGCTTGGCTTGACGGGCGGCTTCCGCTTCGTTACATTGATATCTGACCAGAAGACGCAGGGTAGAGCAGTTGGCAGCTCGTCGGGCTCATAACCCGGAGGTCGCAGGTTCGAATCCTGCCCCTGCTATTCGTCTCAGGAGCGGTCCTGCCCCGTCGGCGTCGGACCGCGTGCGGCCCCGGCTCGTGTCGAGGGCGGCTGTGTTCAATTGAGGGCGGCCGTGTTCAATATGCGGATCGTGTCAAGGCGGCCGTCGGACGGGTGGTGGGCCGCCTCCCGGCGGGCCCCTGCCAGTCTTGATCTGGGCTTGTCTTGATCCGGTGCAGCGGGGCCCGACCGGGCGCCGCGCACGGGGATGAACGGTGCCTGGATGGAACGATTTTAGCGGCGAAGGGACTCGAACCCCTGACCCAGCGGATATGAGCCGCTTGCTCTACCAACTGAGCTACGCCGCCATGCAACTCAGGTAAGCGTATTCGGGCCGTGATGTCAAGCTCCGGTGAGGTGTCCGGGCGGGACCGGCAAGGAGCGCTGATCGCGATGGGCGCGCTCGCGGCAGCGGTGACCGTCTTCTACTTGGCGCGTCTGATCGCTGGCGCCGAACCGGCTGCCCGCGTCGGCGGGACGCCGGCCGGCGCTCCGGTGCGGCCGCTCGACCGCGTGCTCATCGCCACGGCGGCAGGCGGGCTGCTCGCCGCCGGCTCGCTCCTGCTGCGCTGCATCGCGTACCGGCCGGCGTGCCGTATGGCGGCGCTGGCCGCCTTCAGCCACGCGGTCGCGGTCGCCGCGCGGCCGTTCTCCGCTGAGTCGGTGTTCAGCCACGCCATTGCGCAGAGCGGCATCTTCACCCCCAGCCTCCTGGTCCTGGCGGTGCTGGCGTTGCCGCAGCGCCGCTGGCCGCCGCGCGCGCGGGCGGCGGCGGCCGCCACCGGCATCGGGTTCTCCGGGCTGACGGCGGCGGTCCGGGTCGTCACCTTCTCGGCGGCGACCGGCGGCGATCAGGGCTGGCTGGCGCGCCATGAGCTGGCCGGCGCCGTCGCCGGCGGCGGCTCGGCGGTCGCGGTGGCTGCCGCCCTGGCCCTGTTGCTCGCGGCGTACCGGAGCCCGACGGCGGGAGGTGGGCGGGAAGCGGTCCTGTGGACGATCGGCGGAGCGTTGGCGTCGCTGCCCGCGTGGCTGCTGTTGCGGCTTCCGGCGCAGGCCGCCGATCGCGCGGCGGCAGGCGGCTTCTCGTGGTCGGCGGGGGCGGTCGCCGATCTGTTGCTTCTGCCCTTGCCGGTCTTCTTTCTGGTCGGTACCCAGCGCATTCAGAACGTCGATCAGCGCCGGGCGGCCAACCGGTTCGTGGCGACGGTCGTAGTCGTTGCGGTACTGTTCCTGTCCGTCGTGATCGTCGGCGATTACCCGCAGCGGCAGATCGTGGCCAGCTACGGGCTGGCGGATCGCGTCGCCGGATTTCTGGTGCTCGGACCGGTCTTCATCGCGCTGTTTGCGCTCCACGCCGTGCTGGTGCGGGCGTTCGATCGCGCCGGCGGGGCGGGGCGCGCACCGGCGCCGGCGTCCGGCGGAGCGGACGGCTCCCGCGGCGTGCGCGACGTGCGCATGTTGGCGCGAGCGCTGCATCGTTCGCTCGGCGGCTCGATGAGCGCGGCGGCGGGCGCCTTGCAGGCACTGGAGTCCGATCTGGAGGCGGAACGGGATAGCTCCCCGCAGACCGATGCCGCTCCGCGGCGGCTGCCGCGCGACGCCCTGGACAGCATCCGGGGGTTTCGGCAGACGGCTCTGACCGCGCTCGCCGCGCTGCGGCGGCTCGATGCCGGCACCAGGGCCGGGAGCGCCGTAGTCGCCGTGCAGGTCTCCGATCTGTTCGCGGCGGCGTACCGGCGCGCCGTGCGAAGCGCCGACATGCGCGTGGTGCTGACCGGCGGCGGAGACCTGTTCGTGGCGTGCGACCCCGCGGAGCTGGCGCGGGCGGTGGCCGAGTTGCTGCTGAACGCGGAGGAAGCGGGCATTCGTCCGCGGGCGCGCATCGCCATGCGGGCGCGCGCGCAGGGCGGCGACGTCGTCATCGAGATCGAGGACTCGGGAGCCCGCCCGCTCGGCCCGGCCCGGTCGCGCGTGTTCGAGCCGTTCTACTCCACCAAGCCGGGCCATGATGGACTCGGCCTCTACATCAGCCGCGCGCTCATCGAGCACAACGGCGGCTCGCTGGTGCTGGAGCGGGGTACCGAGGGTACCTGCGCGGTCGTGACCCTGCCGGCGGCCCGCCCGTGACGATCCACACCGACGGCGGCTGCCTGGGAAATCCCGGTCCGGGCGCCTGGGCGTACGTGGCGCAGACCGCCGGCGGGCAGGTGCGCGCGGCCGGCTACGCGGGCGATACGACCAACAACCGCATGGAGCTGGAGGCGGTGATCCAGGCGTTGAGGCTGGCCGGCGAACGGACGGACGGCAACGTGACGGTGATCACCGATTCGCGCTACGTGGAGGGCGGCATCGGCGAGTGGATCCGGCGCTGGGAGGCCAACGGCTGGAAGACCCGGTCGGGGTCGGCGGTCAAGAACCGCGATCTCTGGCAGGAGCTGCAGGCGCTGAAGCGGGCGCTGCAGGCGCGCGGCTTCCGGGTCGAGTTTCGGCGCGTGCGCGGCCACGCCGGCGTGGAGCTCAACGAAGCGTGCCACCGGCTGGTCACCAGCACGATCGCCGCCGGGCGGAAGGGGCGTTAGAAGCGCCGCCGCCGTTTCGCGCGCTCTCTGTCACGTGACGGGCGCCGTCAGGAGCGGCGTCCGGAGGAGAAGTCAGACAGATGTTGGCGCGTGTGGCATGCCATGCCCCGATCGGCGTGGACGGCGTTCTGGTTACCGCGGAGGTCGACATACGGCGGGGCATGCCGGTCGTGGACATCGTCGGCTTGCCCGGAGGCGCGGTGCGCGAAGCGCGTGACCGCATCCGCGTCGCCATTCGCAACAGCGGCCTGTCATTTCCGGACGACCGCATCCTGATCAACCTGTCGCCGGCGGCCGTCCGCAAGACCGGCGCATCATTCGACCTGCCGCTCGCGCTGGCGGTGTTGGCCGCCTCCAGCCAGATCCCCTGGGACGACCAGGCGGAGATCATGGTGCTCGGTGAGCTGACCCTGCGCGGCGACGTGCGGCCCGTGCACGGGGCGCTGGCCGCGGTCGCCACCGGCTTGGAGCGCGGCATCGACCGCTTCGTCGTGCCGCGCGCCAACCTGGCCGAAGCGTGCGCCCTGGGGCGGGGAGCGATCGCCGGCGTGGAATCGCTGGCGGAGGCGGTCGGGACGTTCCGGGCGGCGCGGCCCGATGATTGGCCGCGCGCGGAGCCGCGGGGCGCGGCGGCGCCGGACGCTGCTGCGGCCGGCGCGCGGTACGGGGACTTCGCCGATCTGCGCGGACAGGACCGGCTGAAGCGGGCGCTGGAGATCGCCGCCGCCGGCCGCCACCACGCACTGCTGTTCGGGCCGCCGGGCAGCGGCAAGACCATGGCGGCGCGGCGCATGCCGGGGATACTGCCGCCGCTCACCGGCCGGCAGGCGCTGGAGGTGACCCGCGTGCACTCGGTGGCCGGCGTCCTGGGCGCCGGCGCTTCGCTCATCACGCAGCCGCCGTTCCGCATGCCGCACCACAGCGCGTCGATGGAAGGGCTCATCGGCGGCGGCCGGATGCAGCGGCCGGGCGAGGTGTCACTGGCCCACGGCGGCGTGCTGTTTCTCGACGAGACGCCGGAGTTCCGGGCGGCGCTGCTGCAGGCGCTGCGCGAGCCGCTGGAGTCGGGCGAGGTGACGGTCGTGCGCGCCGGCTACTCGGTCCGCTACCCTGCCGGCTTCCAACTCGTCTGCGCCGCCAACCCCTGCCCGTGCGGCAATTTGGGACGCGACGCCGGGGTCTGCCTGTGCTCGCCAGCGGACGTGCATCGCTACTGGCGGCGGCTCGGCGGGGCGCTGCTCGACCGGATCGACGTGCGCGCGCCGGTGTCGCCGCCGCGGCCGGCCGACCTGCAGGCGCCGGCGGCGGAAGGCAGCGCCCGGATCGCGGCGCGCGTGGCGGAGGCGGTGGAGCGCCAGCGCCGCCGCTATCGCGGCAAGGGGTGGGAGCGCAACGCCGGGCTGCCGGCCGGGGCGGTGGAAGTCCACTGCTCGCTCGACGCGGCCGGCCGCGCGGCGCTGCGCGACGCGGTGGACAAGCTCGGCCTGTCGGCGCGCGCCTATCACGCGATCGCGCGTGTGGCGCGTACCATCGCCGACCTGGAGCGCTCCGACGATATTACGGTGGATCACCTGCTTGAGGCGGTGCAGCACCGGCGCTACGGCGACGGCGATCTGTGCTGGATCACGCTGTAGGTGCGCCGGCCGGACGCGACCGCGCTATGATGCCGCGTGCCCATGCACCGCTGCGGCCGGCTTCGCCAGGCGGATACCGGATGCTGACCAGACTTCGTATCAGAAACTTCAAACTGTTCGAGGAGGTCGACCTGGAGCTCAGCCGGCAGGTGGTGTTCGTCGGTCCCAACAACTCGGGCAAGACCACCGCCCTGCAGGCGCTCGCGCTGTGGGATATCGGCCGCGCGCGCTGGCTGGAAAAGCGCGGCGACGGCGTCGGTCCGGCGCAGCGCCCCGGCGTCACCATCAACCGGCGCGATCTGATCGTCCTGCCGGTGCCGGCCGCCAATCTCCTGTGGCGCGACCTGCACCTGCGGATCGGCCGTCGCGAGAACGGCAAGACCCGCACCGACAACGTGCTGATAGACATCGCCGTCGATGGGGTCCAGGGCGCCGGTTCCCCGAGCGGCTGGACCTGCGGTCTGGAGTTCGACTACGCCAACGAAGAGGCGTTCTACTGCCGGCCGCTGCGTCGCGAGGACGGCGGGCGCGTGCCGGTGCCGGCGGCCGCGCGCGGCGTGCGCGTCGCCTACCTGCCGCCGATGTCGGGGCTGGTGGCCAACGAGACGCGGCTGGATCGCGGCGCCGTCAACGTCCGCATCGGCGAAGGGCGCACGGCCGAGGTGTTGCGCAACCTGTGTCACCAGATCGTCGAAGGCGCTGGCGGCAAGGACAAGTGGGAGCGGCTCGTCGAGCGCATCGAGCGGCTGTTCGGCAGTCGGCTCGATCCGCCGCGGTATCTACCCGAGCGCGGCGAGATCACGATGACCTACCGCACTCGCGCCGGGGTGCGCCTCGACCTGTCGGCCAGCGGCCGCGGCGAGCAGCAGACTCTCCTGTTGCTCGCTCACATGACCGCCAACCCCGGCTCGGTGCTGCTGCTCGACGAACCGGATGCCCACCTCGAAACGATCCGACAGCGCCAGACCTATCAGATGCTGAGCGAGACCGCCGAAGAGACCGGCAGCCAGATCGTCGCCGCCAGTCACTCCGAGGTGGTCCTCAACGAAGCCGCCGGCCGTGACGTGCTGATCGCCTTCGTCGGCGCGCCGCACCGCATCGACCGCCGCGGCAGCCAGGCCGCGAAGGCGCTCGGCGAGATCGGCTTCGAGCATTACCTGCAAGCGGAAGAGCAGGGATGGGTCCTCTACCTGGAGGGATCGACCGACTTGGCGATGCTGCTGGCGCTCGCCCGTCGCTTGCAGCATCCGGCGGCGGCGCTGCTGGAAGCGCCCTACGTCCGCTATGTCGCCAACCAGCCGCGCAAGGCGAGCGACCACTTTCACGGCCTGCGCGAGGCCAAGCCGGACCTGGTCGGCGTGGCGGTCTACGACCGGTTGCCGTCGCCGCCGCCTGCGGATGACCCCCACCTGCTGCATCTGACCTGGACGCGGCGCGAGCTGGAGAACTACGTGTGCCGGCGCGACGTGTTGCTCGACTTCGCGGAAGCGGAGGGCCGGCGCCTCCAAGGCGCGCTGTTCGGCGCCGCGTGGCGGCAGCGGATGGAGCAGTGCATCGACGAGATCAAGCGGGCTCTGCAGACGTTGCGCGCCCCCTCACCCTGGGGGCCGGACGTCAAGGCCAGCGACGATTTCCTGGACCCGCTGTTCGCGCAGTTCTACGCGAGCTTGGAATCACCGAATCTGATGCGCAAGTCCGACTACCACCGTCTGGCCGAGTTCCTGGACGCCGGCGCCGCCGACGCGGAGATCACCGAGAAGCTCGACGCCATCGCCGGCGTCGCGAACCGCGCCCGCCCGCGCGAGCCCTGACCGCCGGAGCCGTTCGAAGACCATGCTGACCGGAGTTCGGCCGGGTGAGGGATCGATCGACGTTCCGGCCATCGATCCGCATCCGGCCGCCGGCGTGGTGGGGAAGGTCGACTTCGAGCCGGACCTCGTCGCCCTTCGCGCCGACCAGGCCGCGTTCTGGGGGTTCCGCGCCGGCGCACGCGGCACCCACACCAGCCGCACGATCATGCTGCGGGAACTGTCACTCCTGTTGGAGGAGGCTCCCTCCGGCGCGTCGCGTGACGACTATACGCGTCTGGTCATCGACGAGAATTGCCTGGGCAAGCGGACCGCGGCGACGCGCAAGCTGTCGCTGCAGCGGCTGACCGAGTTGTACGGGCTCGACCGCCGGATGCTGCTGTTCCGGGTCCTCGGAGAGCTGTGGACGCACCACGAGTCGACCCGCCCGCTGCTGGCGCTGCTGCTTGCCCTGGCGCGCGATCCGTTGCTCCGCGCTACCGCCGCGGCGGTGCTCGGCTGCCCCTGCGGGGGCACGCTCTGCCGGCAATCGGTGACCGCCGCCGTCTCCCGGGCGGCCGGCGATCGCCTGAACCCGGACACGGTGGACAAAGTGGTGCGCAATGCCGCTTCTTCCTGGACGCAATCGGGCCATCTGCGTGGCACGACCAGCAAGGTCCGGCAGCGCGTGCAGGCGACGCCGGCCGTTACCGCGTACGCGCTCCTGCTCGGATTCGCGGCCGGCGGGGCTGGCCAACTCCTGTTCGAGACTCCCTGGTGCGCCGTGCTCGACGCTGAGACCGGCGAGCTCATGGAGCTGGCGGCGGCCGCGAGGCGGATCGGGTTGCTTGACTTGAAGCAGTCCGGCGCGATGATCGAGGTATCCTTTGGCGCCATGTTGGCGCGCACGAGCGGGGGGCACGTCCGTGGGGCGTATCGACAAGCTGGCTGAGCGCTACCGCAGCTACATCGCGCTGCCGTGGCAGAAGGACTTGGCGGGCGCCCAGCGCACGCTATTCATCGTCTACGACCAGAGTGACGAACGGCGGCTGCGGGCACGCAAGGAGCTCTTCGAACTCGCCACCAGGGAGGCCGAACATCGCTGGCTGGAGTGCGATCTGACCGCCGCGTTCGCGGAGTGGATGGCCGGGATCGAGTATCGCGAAAGCTACTTCGAGGCCCCGGAAGACCTGGAGCTCAAGCTCGAAGAGGACTTTCCGGAGCACGTGGCCAGCCGGGTACGCACCGTTCTGCAGGCGCCGGAGGCGGACGACGGCTCGGTCACCGGCGTGTACGGCATCGCGTCGCTGTTCGGGTTCCTGCGCTTGTCCGAGCTGATGAGGGCGGTGGAACAGGACGTCAAGGGCCGCATCGCGGTGTTCTTTCCGGGCGAATACGAGGACCGCAACTACCGGCTGTTGAGCGCCCGGGACGGCTGGAACTACCTGGCCGTCCCGATCACCGCGCAGGACGAACAGTGAGCAGGCGGGCATGAAGAACCGGGACATCTACCAGCGGGATCCCGCTGCGATCTCGCTGCTGAACAACGGCGTTGCCGCCATGACCGACGCCGCGACCGCAGACGAGCGCCGCACGCTGCGCTTCGAGCTGAACCACTTCGTGTGCGACGGCCAGTATCGCCGCGGGCTCGTGCGCATCCTGGATTCCTACCTGACGCACCAGGGTCAGCCGGAGCAGCCGGCGGCGTGGATCAGCGGCTTCTTCGGCAGCGGCAAGTCGCACCTGGCGAAGATGCTGCGCTTCCTGTGGACGGACTACACGTTCCCCGAGGATGGCGCCAGCGCGCGCGGCGTGGCGCCATTGCCCGACGACGTGCGGGAACTGCTCGCGGAGGTCTCCACCCTCGGCCGGCGCGGCCGGGGGCTGCATGCCGCGGCGGGAACGCTCGGCTCCGGCGCCGGAGACAGCGTCCGGCTCGCGTTGCTCGGCATCGTGTTCAAGTCCGCGCACCTGCCGGCGAGCTTCCCGCAGGCGCGGTTCTGTCTCTGGCTCAGAAAGAACGGCATCTACGATCAGGTGCGGAACGCGATCGAAGCCGCAGGACGACAGTTTCGCCATGAGTTGAACGACCTGTACGTGAGTCCGGTAATCGCCCGCGCTCTGCTCGCCGCCGATGCGAACCTCGCGCGCGACGAGCGGGACGTCCGAGCGGTGTTGCGCAGCCAGTTTCCCAGGCCGCCGGACATCACTACCGACCAATTCGTCGACGCGCTGCAGGACGCGCTGGCCCCCGGCGGGGCGCTGCCTCCCACGGTGATCATCCTCGACGAAGTCCAGCAGTACATCGGCGACGACACCAACCGCTCCTACGTCGTGCAGGAGGTGGTCGAGGCGTGCAGCAAGCGGTTCGGCGACCGCCTGCTGTTCGTCGGCACCGGGCAGACGGCGCTATCCGGGACGGCAGCGCTGCACCGCCTGCAGGGTCGCTTCGCCGTCACCGTAGAGTTGTCCGATACCGACGTCGAAACGGTGATCCGGCAGGTCGTGCTGGCGAAGCGCCAGGACCGGGTGGGGGTGGTCCGCGCGACCCTGGAGGCCAGCGCGGGGGAGGTGGCCCGCCACCTGACCGGCAGCCGCATCGGCCCGCGCGCCGAGGATCAGGCGATCCTGGTGGACGACTACCCGCTGCTGCCGGTCCGCCGGCGCTTCTGGGAGCACACGCTGCGCGCGGTCGACCGCGCCGGCACCGCCGGTCAGCTCCGCACGCAGCTCCGCATCGTCTACGACGCCATCCGCCACACCGCCGGCGAGCCGCTGGGCAGCGTGGTGCCGGCCGACTTCCTGTTCGACGAGCAGGCGGCCAGTCTGCAGCAGTCCGGCGTGCTGCTGCGCGAGCTGCACGAGACCATCGTCAGGCAGCGCGCGGACGGCACCGCCGGTGGCGTCCTCAAGTCGCGGCTGTGCGCACTGGTGTTCCTGATCCGCAAGCTGCCGCGCGAAGCCGGGGCCGACATCGGCGTGCGCGCCACCGCGGAAGCGCTGGCCGACCTGCTGGTGCAGGACCTTGCGACCGACGGCGCGACGTTGCGCGGGCGGCTGCCGGCGCTCCTGGACGAACTGGTCACGGCGGGCACGCTGTTGAAGCTCGACCAGGAATACGGCCTGCAAACCCGCGAGAGCAGCGAATGGGAAGCGGAGTTCCGCAACCGCCGGCAGCGGCTCGCGGGCGATCTGACCGGCATGAGCAACACCCGCTCCAAGCTGCTCGGCGCGGCGGTGCAGGAGGCGGCAAGTTCGGTGCGGCTTACGCACGGAGCCTGCAAGGAACCGCGCCGGCTGGCACTGCACTTTGGCTCCGACCCGCCGCCGGTGAGCCACGACCTCCCGGTATGGATACGCGACGGATGGGGCGCCAGTGAGAGCGCCGTGCTCGCGGATGCGCGCGCGGCGGGGCTGGACGACCCGGTGATCCACCTGTTCGTACCCAAGTCCGGCGCTGACGCGTTGGCGCGCCTCATCGCCACTCGCGGCGCCGCTCGCGAGACGCTGGACTACCAGGGCGTTCCTTCGGGGCCGGAAGGCATCGAAGCGCGCCAGGGCATGGAAACGCGCCTCGCGGAGGCGGCGAACAACCTGCGCGTGCTGGTAGGCGGGATCGTCGACGGCGCGAAGGTGTTTCAGGGCGGAGGCAACGAACGGCTGGAGGCGAGCCTGGCCGCCAAGGTGCGGGAGGCCGCGGCCGCCTCGCTGGATCGGCTGTTCTATCAGTTCAAGGACGCCGACGACGGCCGTTGGCCCAGAGTCATCCAACGCGCCCGCAGTGGCGCGGACAGTCCCTTGGAGGCGTTGGACTTCGGCGGCCGGACCGAGGACCATCCCGTGTGCGCGGCGGTGCTGTCCTGGGTAGGTTCCGGCAAGCGCGGCAAGGACGTGCGCGCCCACTTCGCGGCACCACCCTACGGCTGGCCGCGCGACGCCATCGACGCGGCGCTGATCAGCCTGTTCGGGACCGGGCATCTGCGCGCCACCGCGAACGGCGTGGCGCTGCAACCGCGCGCGCTCGATCAGGCGAGGGTGTCGAGCGCTGACTTCCGAGTCGAGAGCGCGACCGTCGACACGCGCCGGCGCCTGCAGGCGCGCAAGCTGTTTCAAAGCGCGGGGCTCGACTGCAAGCCGAATGAGGAGGTCGAGGCCGCCGGTCGCTTTCTGGCCACGCTCCTGGAGCTGGCGGATGGCGCGGGCGGCGCTGCGCCGCTGCCCGCCCGGCCCGATACCAGCCACCTCGCGGAGCTCCGGTCCCGCGCCGGCAATGAGCAACTCCTGGCCGTGCTCGACCGGTATGACGAGCTGGCCGCGAATCTGGCCGACTGGACCAGGTCCGGCGAGCTTGCGGCCAAGCGCCTGCCGGCGTTCGGGCGTTTGCAGACGCTGGCCCGCCACGCGGAGGACTTGGACGCCGCCCGCGACGCGAAGCCGCAGATCGACGCGATCCTGGAAGAAAGGCGGCTGCTCGACGCGACCGATCCGGTGCCGGGACTTGCCGCCAACCTTGCGGATGCGCTGCGCGCCGCGCTGGCGCAATCGCAGAGCCGCTACGACGAAACCTACGATTCCGAGCGTCAGCGCCTGGAGGGCGCCGAAAGCTGGCGGCAGATCGATAGGGCCAAGCGCGACGAAATCCTCGGCCGGCTGCGCATCGAGCAGGTCTCCACCGGCGCGACCGGCACCGAGCAGGAGGTGCTGGAGTCGCTCGACCGGATCTCCCTGGACGGCTGGCGCACGCGCACCGCGGCCCTCCCGCAGTGGTTCGCGCAGGCGCGCGCCGAGGCCGACCGCCTGGTCGAGCCGAAAATTCGCCACGTGCAGATCGCCGGTGCCACGCTGCGCACGCGGGAAGACGTCCGCGCCTGGATTGAGACGACCGAACAGGAGCTGCTGAACCAGGTGGAGCAAGGCCCGGTGGTTATCGGCTGAGAAGGAGCCCGCCATGGCCGAGCGCACGCCATCCGCCACCGAGCAGCGTGGCATGATTCTGAACGGGGCATGCTTGGCGATGGTCACGCTGCCCGGCTACGAGATCGTCCTCATCAGGACCGGCCAGTACCTGCCGAGGGAAGGTCATATCTGAGATGAGACATTCTCCGCTCGACCGATAGATCAGGGTGTCTCCAACTTGACACGTCCCTTCCTCCTTCCCAACTAGTGGCCCGTATCATCAAATTATGTACTATAATCGAGGACATGGAAGAGCCGATTGTGTTGACCGAGGGCGAGCATCGCGAGCTCACCCAGCGGGTCATAAGTCGTACTGGCCGAGCCGAGGATGCGCGCCGTGCGCGGGTCATTCTCCTGCTCGGTGAAGGGCGCACCTGGGACGAGGTCGGTGATCGCGTCGGCTGCAGCCGCGGCTTCGTCGCACTGTGGGCTCGACGCTTTCGTGCCGAGCGATTGGCCGGCTTGTACAGCCGGCACTGCGGTCAGAAGCCGTATCGCTGCACGCCGCAGGTGGAGGCGAAGATACTCAACGCGACGCGTAAGCGTCCCACCGACGGCAGCACGCACTGGAGCACTCGGCGGTTGGCAGCCAAGCTGGGGGTGTCGCACATGATGGTGGCGCGTGTCTGGCGCAAGCACGGGCTGGCGCCGCATCGGATGGAGCGCTACATGAGTTCCAACGACCCGGACTTCACCCGGAAGGCTGCCGACATCATCGGGCTGTATCTGAACCCGCCTGCGCACGCGGCGGTGTTCTGCGTGGACGAGAAGACAGCGATACAAGCGCTTGATCGCAGCGAACCGGTGCTGCCGCTGTCGCCGGGGCGGGCTGAGCGGCATGGGTTCGAGTACTACCGGCACGGCACGCTGGCGCTGTATGCGGCGTTCGATACGAAGACCGGAGAGGTGCTTGGCAAGACTGCGGAGCGGCACACATCGGAGCAGTTTGTGTCGTTTCTTGGAGACATTGTGGCGCACCAGCCGGCTGGGCGGGAGATTCACGTGATTGTGGACAACCTGTCGGCGCACAAGACGAAGCGAGTGGCGGCATTTCTGGACGAACATCCGACGATGAAGCTGCATTTTACGCCGACGTACTCATCGTGGCTGAATCAGGTTGAGTTGTGGTTCGGGAAGGTATCTCGGGACGTGATAGCCCGAGGGGTGTTCAGTTCGGTGGCTGATCTGAGGCGCAAGCTGATGAGATACATACGCGCATACAACAAGAATCCTCGAGTGGTGAAGTGGCGCTACGCTGATCCCTCGCGACACCTCGGTGCACGAGTACGTGTTACAGGCCACTAGTAGGTAGGGCACTTGGTTTGACTGAAGCACGTGACCGTCGTACACTCCAGTCGTGAGTGTCGCGGGTCGGAGCCATGAACGCGCGGGTGACCCGCTTTGGGATCTTCGCTCGGTGCGACTTCAGAGCGCGTTGTCTACGTCGCTATCGACGACAGATCACATGGAGTAATTTATGAAGACCTACAATTTGTTCATCAGCCATTCGTGGAATTACTCAAATGACTACGAGAACCTCATCCAACTGTTGCGAGCAAGGAGTTATTTCACCTTTCGAGACTATTCCGTGCCTCGAGATGATCCGATTCACGATGCGGACACCGACACCCAGCTCCGTGAAGCAATCTGGCGACACATGGCGCCGTGCAGTGTCATTCTCATTCCAGCCGGTGTGTATGCTACTTATAGCAAATGGATAAACAAGGAAATCGACTTGGCACGGGGCGCCTCCAAACCGATCATTGCCATTAAACTTTGGGGTAGCGAGAGAAGATCGGTTCCGGTGCAACAGGCCGCTGACCGAATTGTCGGCTGGAATACCAACAGCGTCGTCGGCGCTATCAGAGACCTTGCAAGATGACCGATCCGCGACAGGATGAGCTTCTGGAAATTTACAAACTCCACGCTGAACTGGCTGACCGCGTAAGTCAGAGACGTGAGGGGGCTAACCGCATCTATGTAAGTTTGCTTGCAGGTATTGCGGTGTTTCTTGGTGCGTTGATCAGATTCGGTATAGAAGGAGTCTCGATGAAGTTCGTGCTCTGCGCCGTCGGAGGTTTTGGAGCATTATTATCTGCATCATGGTATGTACAAATCCGCTCCTATCGTCAGTTGAATACAGGCAAGTTCAAGGCTCTGCACGAGTTGGAGACAAAGCTGGCGTATCCGTTCTACAAGCGTGAATGGGACCTGTTGGATAAGGGAAAGAGAATGAGCCGCTACTGGAAGCTGACCGTGGTTGAGACCTTTCTTCCCGCCATATTCCTGGTACTGTTCATTATTCTTATTGTGTACTCAATGTCTCAGTGAGAGTAGTGCAGCCGTGGCGCGAGCGCACCGATGAATTACCGCAGCGACGACATAGCGCGGCAGTTGCGGCTGGGTGAGGACAGCGGTTGGGAGTTCAAGCAGATCGAGTTCTCCGGCAACCGCCCGAAGAGCCCGCGCCGCGACGACCTCGCCGACGAGATTGCGGCCTTCGCCAACAGCGACGGCGGCGTGTTGCTGTGCGGCGTAACCGACCCCGGCGTCGTGCAGGGCATGACGCGCGCGCAGATGGACGCAATGGAGCGACTCATCGTGGATATCTGCACCGACGCGACCAAGCCGCCGGTACGGCCGGTTATCTTGCGCCGAGAGATAGCGGACGGCAAGCCGTTCCTGCTGGTGGCCGTGGCGCGCGGGGACGCACAGCACGCTAGCCCCGGCGGCAGCTTCCAGCGGGTGGGCAGCTCGAAACGCACGATGACCAGCGATGAGCGGCTGCGGCTGGCGCAACGTCGCGGGCAGACGCGATTCCTCTGGTTCGACAAGCAGACGGTGCCGGAGACCGGGTTCGGCACGCTGGACGAAGCCCTGTGGAAGCCGCTCCTGAGCGCACCGGGCGCCGGCGACCCCGTCCTCGCGCTGGAGAAGATGGGGTTGCTCGCGCGCGGCGTCACCGGAGTGGTGGAGGCGACCGTGGCCGGCCTGCTGCTGTGCAGTCAGTCGCCGGAAGAGTAGCTGCCGAATGCCGCCATGACGGCGACGCAATACCGCGGCCTGGACCGTGCTTCAGGTCAGTTGGATGCCCAGACCATCACCGGACCGTTGAGCCGACAGATTGCCGGGGCGGTGGCGTTCGCGGTGCGCAACATGCGGGTAGGCGCCTACAAGAGCCCGGCCCGTATCGATCTGCCTCAATACAGCGAACGCGCGCTGTTCGAAGCGATTGTCAACGCCGTCGCTCATCGTGACTATTCGATCCGGGGCAGCCGGATTCGCCTGTCGATGTTCGCGGATCGCATTGAGATCAACTCGCCCGGTGGTCTCGCGAACAACCTCGCGGTGGACAGTATGGCCATGCGCCAATCCACCCGCAACGAAGCGCTCGCTTCGGCGCTCGGACGTCTTCCCGTCGGCAACGTCCGCGGGGCGGGCGATCGGCGCTATTTCATGGAGCGGCGCGGTGACGGCGTGCCGGCGATCCTGCGCGAGACGCGCGCGCTGAGCGGCAAGTTGCCGGAGTATCGGCTCATCGGCAACTCCGATCTGTTTCTCACGATACCGGCGGCTACGACCGTTCCCACCCCGATCAAGACCGTCATTGCGGCGCGCAGCCGAGGCACGGCGGTGCCGGACGTCGATCTGCTGGTGCTGATGCCGAACGAATCCTGGAGACGGGCGACGACCGACGCCGATGGCGAGGCGCCGGTCGATCTGCATCTTTCGCACCTCCCCGTTACCGTGTTCGCGGCCGCTGCCGGCTACGCGGCGTACCTGATTCGGGATTGGCTGCCGGGCCGCGCCGCGCTGACAATCGAGCTTGAACCGCTGCCGTACGGCGGCGCGGTCATCTTCGCGGACGCAACCGGAGAGATTTCCGGTCTTGAAGGGCGGCTCAACCCGGTGCGGGATGCGCTCGACCGCACCTATCTCTTTGCCTCCAACATCGCGATCAACCAGGGCCAACCGCAGCCCGTTCACTTCCTGCTCGGCGAACCCCTGCGGCTCACCGACGCGGAGGGCCGGGAACTGCTGGTACGCATCGTCGACATCGTCGGCCGCTCATCTCTGGTGGAATACCGTCCCGTCGGGTAACGCGCATGCTCATACAACGGATCAAGCTGAAGAACTTCCTCTCGTTCGGCCCGGACGCTCAGGAACTAGAGCTCAAGCCGCTCAACGTGCTGATCGGTCCCAACGGTTCGGGAAAGTCGAATCTCGTCGCAGCCTTCGGGCTCCTGCAGGCCGCGCCCGCAGACCTCGCAGGACTGATTCGATCCGGGGGAGGCGTAAGCAACTGGATCTGGAGGAACACCCGACAGGCTGTGTCTGCACGGCTGGAGGCCGTCATCGAGAATCCGCATGGCCAACAGCCGCTTCGGTATGCTCTCGCGTTCACCGAGAGCGGCCAACGCTTGGAGTTGACTGAAGAAGCCGTCGCCAACGAACATGCGTATCCGGGCCATCAGCGGCCTTACTTCTATTACGAGTTTCTATTCGGAAAAGCCACTCTGAACTACAAAGACGCATCTCAGCGAGAGTTGCGTCCCGAGGAAATCGAAATCGACCAGTCGATCCTGGCGCAGCGCAAGGATCCCGATCACTACCCCGAGCTCACGTACGTGGGGAAGACGTTGGGCCAAATCCGTTGCTACACCGAATGGTCGTTTGGCAGGTCCTCCCCGGCTCGACAACCGCAGCCGGCGGATCTTCCAAACAGCTTTCTGTTGGAGCACGGTGAAAATCTGGGCTTGATGTTGAGCCGCGTGGGACGAGATCGGCAGACCAAGGTTCGGTTCCTGAATGCATTGCGCCAGCTCTACGAAGGCTTGACGGACTATCACGTGAACGTCGAGTACGGTACCGTTCAGGTGTTCCTCGAGGAGGGAGACCTCATCGTCCCCGCCTCCCGGCTGTCCGATGGAACGCTCCGCTATCTCTGCCTTCTGGTCATTCTTTGCGATCCTGCGCCGGCTCCGCTGATCTGTCTGGAGGAGCCCGAGCTGGGTCTGCATCCCGACATACTCCCGGGACTCGCGGAGCTGTTGCGTGAGGCGTCGGAGCGGTGCCGGTTGATCGTCACGACGCACTCGGAGGTTCTCGTCGACGCGTTGACCGAGGTCCCGGAGAGTGTGATCGTCTGCGAGAAGAACGAAGGACAGACGACCTTGCGGCGACTGGAGAAGGAAGCGCTGACCGATTGGTTTCGGCGATACCGGCTTGGGGAGCTCTGGGCCTCGGGATCGATCCGAGGCAATCGCTGGTGAGTGACCCGTGTCCGATGACAACGCTGCCAGCGGACCTCCGCCGGCAACTGGAGCGTGCCGTCGTGAATGCCCGCGAAGTGGCTGAGGTCGGCACCCGCGCGGCGCTGGAGTCGCTCGCGGTTCAGGAGAGCAAGCCGTACGGGCACATGAACGACGAGCAGCGCGCCTTGCGCCGGCGGCTGCGCGCCCATGCGCGCCAGCTCGGCGACCGGCGCCACGCTCGCTCGGGAACGCAGGAGATCGATCACCTGATGCAGGAATGCGCGTATGACCACTGGCACGGCATGCTGTTCGCCCGCTTCCTGGCGGAGAACGAGCTGCTCATCGAGCCAGAGCTGGGCGTCTCCGTCACGTTGGAGGAATGCGAGGAGCTGGCTCAGGGGGAGGGCATCGACCGGTGGGCGCTGGCCGCGCGCTTCGCCCAGCGGATGCTGCCGCAGGTATTCCGGCCCGATCATCCGGTCCTGGAAGTGCGGTTGGCGCGGGAACATCGCCTGAGGTTGGAAGGACTGATTGAGAGCCTGCCGGCCGAGGTGTTCGCGGCGGCCGACTCGCTCGGCTGGGTCTATCAGTTCTGGCAGTCCGGCAGGAAAGGTGAGGTCAACCGCTCCGAGGTCAAGATCGGCGCGAACGAGTTGGCCGCGGTGACGCAACTGTTCACCGAGCCCTACATGGTGAGCTTTCTGCTCGACAACTCCCTCGGCGCGTGGTGGGCGGCGCGCCGGCTGACCGACGCCGATCTGACCGACGCCGGCTCGGAAGCCGAATTGCGCCGGGCGGCTGCGCTTCCCGGCGTGCCGCTCGACTATCTGCGCTTCGTGCGAAGCGACGAGGCGGCAGGGCCGGCGCGGTGGCATCCCGCATCCGGCGCCTTCGACGGCTGGCCCGAACAGCTCGGCGACCTGAAGATCCTCGACCCCTGCTGCGGCTCGGGCCATTTCCTGGTCGCCGCCTTGGCGATGCTGGTGCCGATGCGCATGGCGCGCGAGGGGCTGGCCGCGCCCGCCGCCGTCGATGCGGTGCTGCGCGACAACCTGCACGGCTTGGAACTGGACCAGCGCTGCGTCGCGCTGGCCGCGTTCGCGCTGGCGCTGACTGCCTGGCGATGGCCCGGCGCCGGCGGCTATCGGCCCCTGCCGGACCTCAATCTGGCCTGCTCCGGGCTCGCGCCCAACGCGACCAAGGAGGAATGGAGCGCGCTGGCGGAGCAGGCCGCTGCCGCCGGCGGGATGCCGCCCGTGCGCGACCTGTTCGCCGTCGACGATACCCTGCTCTCGGCGCCGCTTCGCGGCAGCCTGGACGCGCTGTACGATCTGTTCCGGCAGGCGCCGTTGCTGGGCTCGCTGATCGACCCGCGTGCGCTGAGAAAGGAGCTGTTTCAGGGTGACTACGAGTCGGTCAAGGCGCTGTTCGCCGCCGCCATCTCGCAGGAACGTATCGACGTCGAGCAGACCGAGCGCGCCGTAGCGGCGCAGGGAATGGCGCGCGCCGCCGAGCTACTGGCCGGCCGCTACCACCTCGTCATCACCAACGTCCCCTACCTTGCGCGCGGCAAGCAGGACGGAAATCTGCGCGACTTCTGCCAACGGCACTACGACGCCGCCAAGAACGATCTCGCCACCGTATTCCTGGAGCGCTGCCTGGGGCTGTGCGAAGACAGCGGAACCGCCAGTCTGGTCCTGCCGCAGAACTGGTTGTTCCTCGCCAGTTACAAGCAGCTCCGAACGAAGCTGCTGAAGACGCGAACGTGGCAACTTCTCGCGCGACTGGGGCCGGGAGCCTTCGAGACCATCAGCGGCGAAGTCGTCAAGGCGATCCTGCTCACCCTCAGCCACGACAATCCCGCCGACCAATCGGAAGATTGCTTTGGCGACGCGGCGACACCCGGCGCCATGTACGGCCTGGACGTCTCCGAAGTCCGCACGGCCGGTGACAAATCCGTTCGCCTGCGGCAGGCTGAGGTCACGGGTGTAACGCAAGCGCGGCAACTGCAGAACCCGGATGCGCGCGTAACATTGGTCGAGTCAATGGATGTCTCCTTGTTGTCTAATTACGCCGAAGGAGTTCATGGATTCGGCAGCAAAGATTCTCCAGCCTTCTTCCGCCAGTATTGGGAAATCTTCGACTTCCTTGACGATTGGCAGTTTCTCCAGACAACGGTGAACGATACAAGACTCTGGTCGGGTTGCGAGCAGGTAGTCTACTGGCAGCGGGGCACAGGCTTACTCGCTGAACGAGGCCGTGTGGGGCTCGCCATCCCCGCTGGGGGGATGGCATGGGGCAAAGCAGGCGTCGCTGTCAGCCAGATGCGCGCCATTCCTTGCGCGTTGTACACCGGTGAGATATTCGACAAGAACGTAGCCGTGGCGTCTCCGCGGAAGATGTCCCACCTCCCGGCCATCTGGTGCTTCTGCTCGTCCCCGGAATATCACGAAGCGGTGAGACGCATTGATCAAAAGCTCAACGTCACGAATGCCACTTTGGTCAAGGTCCCGTTCGATCTCGACCGCTGGACCCGCGTCGCCGACGAACAATATCCCAACGGACTCCCTCTTCCTTACACCAACGATCCCACGCAGTGGATATTCCACGGTCACCCGTGCGGATCGGTGATCTGGGACGAAACGACCAAGCGCACCGCCCATGGCCCGTTGCGCGAGGATGCCGGCGTGCTGCACGTCGCCGTCGCTCGCCTGCTCGGCTACCGCTGGCCGGCGGAACGGGACGCCGCGATGGAACTGGCCGACGAACAGCGCGAATGGGTCCGCCGCTGCGCGGCGCTGCACGACTTCGCGGACGCCGATGGCATCGTCTGCCTGCCATCGGTGCGCGGCGAGTCTCCGGCAGAGCAGCGGCTGCTGCGTGTGCTGTCCGCCGCCTTCGGTGAAGCGTGGAGTGACGCTACCCTCTCGCGCCTGCTCGCCTCTGCCGGCAGCCGGAGTCTCGACGACTGGCTGCGCGACCGCTTCTTCGAGCAGCACTGCAAGCTCTTTCGCCACCGCCCGTTCGTCTGGCACATCTGGGACGGCCGCCGCCGCGACGGCTTTCACGCCCTGGTCAACTATCACAAACTGGCGGCTGGCGGCGGTAAGGGCCGGCGGCTCCTGGAAGCCCTTACCTACAGCTACCTGGGCGACTGGATCACTCGCCAGAAGGACGGCGTGGAACACAGCGCAGCCGGCGCCGAGGATCGGCTTGCCGCCGCGCTTCGGCTGCAGCAGCGCCTCGCCGCCATCCTCGAAGGCGAGCCGCCGGTCGACCTCTTCGTCCGCTGGAAGCCGCTCGCCGAGCAGCCGATCGGCTGGCAGCCCGACATCGACGACGGGGTGCGCATCAATATCCGCCCCTTCATGGCGGCCGACATCGAGGGTGGCAAGCGGGGGGCCGGCATTCTGCGCGCCAAGCCCAACCTCCACTGGCGCAAGGACCGCGGCAAGGAACCCCGAAAGCTGTCCGATGTGCGGAAGCCGCCGCCGTGGCAGCAAGACGACACTGACCGGTACGACGACCGCGAGCTTCGCCCCAAGGAAGACTACCCGTGGTTCTGGCACGACGGCCAGTTCACCGGCGACCGCCTGAACGACATCCATCTATTCATCGCCGAAAAATCGGAACACAAACAGCATCTGATTGGCTCCGATTCACTTTCGACAGCTCCCAGCCTGCATGAGAGGATCAAGCAATGGAGATAACTCCTACCATACATAACCCGGACCGCTACATGGCAGACTTGCGTCAAATCCTGTCACAGGGCCGCAAACGTATCGGAATCGTGATTGGCGCCGGCGCACCAACGTCAATTCGCGTCGATAAGAACAACCAGTTGACGGACAACGGAAATCCTCTGATTCCAAACGTAGATAGTCTAACCCATGCGGTTATAAATGCGCTTACAGTTGATGCCGGAGTAATTTGCAAGCTGAAAAAGCAGATAGAACAGGCCGGATCACCCATCAATATTGAAACTATTCTAACGCAAGTTCGACGACTCTCGCAGGCAATTGGACCGGCAGAAGTGTATGGTTTAGATGGACCAAAATACGATGCACTGGCGAAAAAAATATGTAAAGAAATAGGAAAGCAAGTAAGCGTTTGTTTCCCGCCTATACCCAACCCATATACGGAACTTATATTATGGGTGTCTGGCACGATTAGAGAGCACCAAGTAGAGATTTTCACCCCCAACTACGACTTTCTGATCGAAGAGGCGTTCGAGCATTGTAAGGCTCCCTACTTTGACGGATTCATCGGATCCTGCCGACCGTTCTTCGATGCAGCTAGCATATCTCCGGACAAATTTCCGACACGCTGGTCATTTCTTTGGAAGCTCCATGGTTCGCTCGGTTGGAAGATATCAGATGACACTGTGGAGAGAACCGGGAAGAAGGAAGCAACGGAGTTGATATATCCTGACCATCTCAAGTACGATCAAGTAACCAGACAGCCCTATTCGGCATTATTCGAGCGACTTCGTCAGTTCCTGTTGACTCCTGACACACTCCTTATCTGCACTGGATTTTCGTTTCGCGATTCGCATATATGTGCAGTGCTGGACGAGGCTTTAGATGCAAATCGTCATACCGCAATATACGCGTTTCAATATCAGAATATTGAAGATGAATCAGCGGCAGTAAAGATCGCTCGCCGTCGGCCAAACATGAGTGTCTACGCCCGCGATAAGGCATTCGTCAGCGGCGTGGAAGGATTGTGGCGACCAGGAGCGTCTCCGAACGAGAACTGGCCGGCCATTCGAGAGACATTCTGGCAAGAATCATCGGACGACGATCAGGGCGGATTTATGCTTGGCGACTTCGCGAAGCTGTCGAGGTTCTTGGCTTTGATCCAGGCTCCGCAGATTGCGTCTTCGACTTCGGACGAAGACGATGATGGGGAGGATCATGAGCGCCCGCCGATTGGCTCGGGGGCAACGTGATGCTCAGCCGTGATCCTACTTATATCGGCACGATTGAGGCGGTGTCCGGCGCCGCGCTCCACGTTCATTTGGCTCGGTCCGTCGCGTCCGGGTTATCGATCATCGAGGGCCAAGTCTACAAGGTCGGACAAGTGAGCAGCTTCGTCAGGGTGCCACAGGGATACCAAGACCTGTTCGGCATCGTTTCAGAAGTTGGAGCAAATGCCGTACCTAAATCGCTTGATCCAGGGACTGACACCGGACGTTGGATGAAGATCGAACTGGTCGGCGAGATCGTCGGCGGTACGTTTGAGCGGGGAGTTAGTCGGTATCCCAATATAGGGGACTCCGTTCACCTAGCGGTCGAGGATGATCTGCGGAGTATCTACGACGTTAAAGGCCAAGGACACGTGGTGATAGGGACACTATCCAGTGCCGAGAGTATCGCAGCAAAGATCGCGCTCAACGAACTGGTGACAAGGCATTCCGCAGTCCTAGGCTCTACCGGATCCGGAAAGTCTACAACGATTGCCAGCCTGCTCAGAGCCATCACTTCGGCCGACGATGACAACGATCAATACCCGAGCGCGCGAGTGATGATGCTCGACATACACGGCGAATACTCCGTGCCTCTTTCCGATGTATCACAGGTATTCAGTGTCGATCCGCAGTACGGAGAAGATCGCTTGTTCATACCCTACTGGGCGTTGGACACAGGCGATCTGATGGATTTTCTGACCGGAGGCTTGGAGGGAAACAGGGAAACGGCGTTTACCGACAAGATTGTCGAACTCAAGGTGGCTGCGCAGCATGCACAGCGATTTTCAGGAGTCGATCGTGCCTCGATAACCATCGACACGCCACTTCCGTACAGTCTCAAGAAGCTCTGGCACGACCTCATTAATTTTGAGACTGCCACCTATGAAGGAAAAGATCGTGACCAGTCGACGCGTCAAGACCCGGGAAGCGCCGACAAGCTCACACCGCCGAAGTACAAGCGGCACCGGATGGGAAGCGCGGGACCGTTTCTGAACCCGCAAGCTGTGGGAATTGTGCGGCCGCTGAACCTGCTGCGTTCGCGACTGCTGGATCGCCGCTACGATTTCCTTTTGCGTCCCGGCCCGTGGGAACCTGATCTGGATGGTAGGCCTGCAAAGGACCTTGATGAACTCCTTCGCGGCTGGCTCGGCGGTGATAAGCCTATCACGATCCTCGATCTGTCGGGCGTTCCGAGTGGAGTCCTCGAGCGCCTTGTGGGCTCGATACTCAAGATCGTCTACGAGGCGCTGTTCTGGAGCCGCGAGAAAACGGAAGGGGGGATCGAGCGGCCGCTGCTGATCGTGATGGAGGAAGCCCATCGCTACATGTCGAGCCAATCGGCAGGTACGGTCTCGGAAGTAATTCAGCGGATTGCGAAGGAGGGCCGTAAGTACGGCGTGGGTGCTATGGTTGTCAGCCAGCGGCCCTCCGAAGTAAACGAGACCGTGCTGTCTCAATGCGGTACTTTCTTCGCGCTGCGGCTATCAAATCCGGAAGACCGAGCTCGTGTACGAGGAACTCTGCCTGACGGTCTCGTTGGCCTTCTTGACGTCCTGCCGATTCTCCGCACGGGGGAAGCGATAGTCACCGGTGAGGCTGCTAAGCTACCGATGCGTTGTCGCGTGACGCTCCCGGCCAAGGAGCACAGGCCGCGCAGTGAAGATCCGATGGTCAGCGAAAAGTGGAGGCTTCGACAGCGTGAGGAAGAATATCAACGCGTCGTGGCCTCGTGGAGGTCGCAGAGGCCAATGGCGACTACAACGGACTCGAAGATACAACGAGTCCCGGTCGAGGACGAATCGACCGCAGAGTGAGGAGGAGACCGTGAACAAGCAACCTGTGTCGTCTTCGACCGTGATATCGATTGGATACGACCACCAGACCGAGACTCTTGAGATCGAATTCGGGAGTGGTCGCGTATACCAGTACTATGGCGTTCCGGGCAATCTGCATGATGAAATCATGGGGACACCGTCGAAGGGTAAGTTCTTCAATACCTACATCAAGGATCGTTTTCCGTTTTCGCGGGTTGCATGAAAGCCGGGGCCGGAGACGAGCGCAGCGCGAAGGCGTGACGGAGATCGATGACGATCGAATGGCCTGAGGTCGAGCGGCGCATCGGCGCCGGGGAGGACGACCGTACCGAGTTCAAGCGCGGGATCGGGGACCTCCGCGCGATCGCCAGGACGCTGTGCGCATTCGCGAACGGCGACGGCGGACTGATCGTGCTTGGCGTCGATGACCAGGGGGCGATCGCGGGCGTGGCGGCGGACGCCGAATCGGCTCAGGAGCGGCTGACCAGCATGCTGCACACCGCCTGCGGCAAGCCGGTGACCGCGCGCTGCGGGCGCCATGACACCGGCGCCGGCTGGGTGCACTGGATCGCCGTGCATCGCCATCAGCGCGGCTATGAGCCGTTTGCCTATGACGGCAGGTTCTGGATCCGACGCGGCCGCGCCACCGTCGCGCCGTCGCCGTCCGAGCTGCAGGAGCTGTTCAACGCCTTCGGGTTCGTGCTCACCGAGCGGCAGATCATCCCGTCGGCGACGGTCGAGGAGATCGACTTCAGCGCGGTGCGCTCCTTCATGCAGGCGCAGGGCCTCGATACCGAGCGGGAGCCGCAGCCGGCGCGCGCGGACGACTTGCGCAACGCCGGCGTCGCGGACGAGTTGGACGGCGTGCTGCGCCCCACGCTGTACGGGACCATGGTGTTCGGGCGCGACCCGCAGGGGTATCCCCACACCTTGAACCTGTTCGTGCAGTGCGTCCGGTACGGCGGCCTCGATCAGGCGGCCGCCGTGCTGAGCGCCGGCGAGGGCAAGGGCCGGCTGGAGGATCAGGTGAAGCGCGCGATGGGATGGTTTCGCAGCCTCGGCCGGCGGGAGGTCTACGAGGGCCTCTACCGCCGCGACATTCCGCTGGTGCCGGAGGACGCGCTGCGCGAAGCGCTGGTCAACGCGGTCATTCACCGGGACTACGCCATCACCGGGTCGCAGGTCCTGCTGGAGGTGTTCGACGACCGCATCGCGGTGACCAGTCCCGGCGCGTTGCCCAATCACATGACCGTGGCGCAGGCCCGCATGGGCGGGGCGCCGCGCTCCCGCAATGAGATGATCGCGAACGCGATGGTGGTTCGCCGGCTGATGGAACGGCGCGGGCGGGGCTGGTTGATGATGCGCCACGCCATGCGCCGCTTCAACGGGACCGAGCCGGCGCTGCTCAACGACCAGCGCAACCGGTTCGTGCGCGTGACCTTCGAGCTGCGGCCGGACCCCGCCGCCGCCGGCGCGTGACGGTCATTAAGGCGCTGGCGGCGGCGCTCGCTGGCGCCGCCAGCTCCAATCCTGACGACGTGGTGCCGCCGGCGGCCGTCCTGTGGGCCGACCACCCTGCGCAGTGGCGTCCCGTCGTTCCGCACCTCCGCCGGCTCGTGCCGCACCTGCTGGCGCTCGGCGAGTACGCTCCCGGGGAGCTCACCGGGCCGTCGATCTGGCTGCGCTGCATCGTCGATCGGACGCTGGACGCGCCCCGCATACCGGACGGGGCAGCGCCGATCCTCTACCTGCCCGGCGTGAGCCGCCAGCAGCTCGGCGCGGCGCAGACCTGTCCCCGGCACCTGCAGCCGCTGGTGGAGCTGCAGTACCGCGGCGTCTGCTGGACGCAGAAGAACGGCAGAGACTGGACGGTGGAGGCATTCCTCGCGTCCGCAGCCGGCGGCCTGGGGTTGGACGTGGCCCGCGATGCCGCTACCCGGCAGGCCATGCTGCGCGCCGTGGCGGAGGTGGCGGCCGCGCCGGTGCGGGCGCTGCGCGGGCGGCGCCTGGAAGCGGCGGACTTCGACGGCCTGCTCTCGGATGATCCGGTCAAGGATCTGCTGTCCTGGCTGAGCGACTCACGGGCGGCGCGGGCCGGCTGGGATACAGCGCGCCGGGACGCCTTCGCCTCGCGCTGCCGGGCGGACTTCGACTTCGACCCGGCCGCCGACGGCGAGCTGGTCGCCGCGGAGCGGCTCGGCCGGCGCGAAGGGCCGTGGCAACCGGTCTGGGGCCGGTTCGCGGAGGCACCGGCGCTCTATCCCGGCGTGCCGGAACTGCTGCGCCGGGCGCGGCCGGACGACCTGCTCGCGGAGCGCTCGTCGTGGCCGCAGGAGAACCAAGCGGACGAAGCGTCGCTGCGCCGCCGCCTCGCCGCCTGTGCCGGCAGCGCCCCGGCCGCCGCGCGTGACGAGCTCCGCGCGCTCGAAGCGGAGCACGGCCAGCGGCGCGGCTGGGTGTGGGCGAAGCTCGAGCAGGCGCCGTTGGCGCACGCGCTGGAGCACCTTGCCGTGATCGCGGCGCGCTCGGCCGAGCAACTCGGCGGCGCGTCGGCCGCCGATCTGGCCCGGCGGTACGCGGACGGCGCCTGGCAGGTCGATGCCGCCGCGCTCGCCGCAATGAACGCGGTAAAGTCCGCCGCCGACCAGCGCGCCGTCAGCGGCGCGCTGCGTGCCATCTATCTGCCGTGGCTGGAGTCCGCAGCGCGGCATCTGCAGGCGCTGGCGCAGCAGGAGCCGCGCGCGCTCCGCGACCCGCCGGAGAGGTACGCCACGTCCGACGAACCCGGTACCGCGATCCTGTTCGCCGACGGCCTGCGGTTCGACGTGGCGCAGCGGCTGGCCGAGGACCTGCGGGAAGCCGGCCGGGCGGTAGCGGTGGAAACGCGCTGGGCCGGGCTGCCGACCGTGACCGCCACCGCGAAGCCGGCGGTCTCGCCGGTGACCGGACAGATCGCCGGCGCAGCGCCGGGCGAGGAGTTCCAGCCGGAAATCGCGGATGACGGCCGGCCGTTGACCACCGATCGATTCCGCAAACTCCTGGCCAACGCCGGCTATCAGTACCTCGCCGCGGACCAGACCGGCGACCCGTCGGGCCGCGCCTGGACCGAGCACGGACAGCTCGACCAGCTCGGTCACTCGCTGCAGGCGGGGCTCGCCTCCGGCATCGAGGGCCAACTCGGTCTGCTGCGCGAGCGCGCCGCGGCGCTCCTGGACGCGGGCTGGCGCGAGGTGCGGGTGGTGACCGATCACGGCTGGCTGTGGCTGCCCGGCGGCCTGCCGAAGGTCGATCTGCCCCGCTACCTGACCGGAACCCGCTGGACCCGATGCGCGACCGTCGCCGGCGGTTCAGCCGTGGAGACGCCGGTCGTGGCCTGGCATTGGAACGCCGGCGAACGGATCGCGGTGCCTCCCGGCGTCGCCTGCTTCGCCGCCGGGCAGGAATACGCGCACGGCGGGATGAGCCTCCAGGAGAGCCTGATTCCCGTGCTGCGGGTCGCCGCCGGCGCGGGCGCCGCACCCCCACGCGCCGCCATCACCGCGGTATCCTGGGTGGGGCTGCGCTGCCGGGTGCGAGTCACGGCGCCGCCGGGCGCGTCCGTCGACCTGCGCACGCGCGTGGCCGATGCCGATTCGAGCATCGACCGCGTGCGGCCGGTCGACGCTCGGGGAGCCGCGAGTCTGCTGGTGGCGGATGACGAGCTGGAGGGGACCTCGGCGGTGATCGTCGTCCTGGACGCGGACGGCCGCGTCGCCGCGCGGCAATCGACCATCGTCGGAGGCGAAGATTGAGACCCACGCTCGATGACCTGGACCGGCGCGCGGCGCAGGTGTTCGACGGTTATCTGGTCCGCAAGGACTTGGTGCGCAAGTACAGCCGCCAATACCCGGTGCCCACCTACGTCGTCGAGTTTCTGCTGGGGCGCTACTGCGCCACGACCGACGAGCAGGAGATCGAGGAGGGGCTGGAGATCGTCGAGCGGCAGCTAGCCGACCGCACGGTGCGCACCGGTGAGGAGGAGCTGGTCAAGGCGCGGGCGCGCGACCGCGGCTCCATCAAGCTGATCGACATCGTCAAGGCTCGTCTGGACGCGCGCACCGACTCGCTGATCGCCGAACTTCCCAGTCTGGCGATCCGGGACGCCCGCATCGACGACGAGCTGGTGAAGCGGCACGAGCGCATGCTCACCGACGGCTGCTACGCCGAGGTCACCCTGAGCTACGACGCCGCCATCGCTCAGGAGCAGAACGGGCGGCCGTTCGCGATCGACGCCGTGCGCGCCATCCAGCTTTCGCAGGCCGACGTCCTCGCCACCCTGCAGCGCGCCCGCAACGAACTCGGCAGCGAAGAATGGCGGCGGCTGCTGTTGCGCAGCGTCGGCCTGGAGCCGGCCGCCCTCAGCGAGCGGGCGCAGATGGTGGCGCTGGTGCGCATGACGCCGTTCGTGGAGCGCAACTACAACCTGGTGGAGCTGGGGCCGCGCGGCACCGGCAAGAGCCATCTGTTCCAGCAGATATCTCCCTACGCCCATCTGATCTCCGGGGGCAAGGCGACGGTGGCGAAGATGTTCGTCAACAACGCCAACGGCCAGCGGGGGCTGGTGTGCCAGTACGACGTGGTCTGCTTCGACGAGATTTCCGGCGTCTCCTTCGATCAGAAGGACGGCGTGAACATCCTCAAGGGCTACATGGAATCGGGCGAGTTTTCGCGCGGCAAGGAGAGCATCCGCGCGGAGGGCGGCGTCGTCATGGTCGGCAACCTCGACGTCGAGGTCGCGCAGCAGCAGCGGGTCGGCCACCTGTTCACTCCGCTGTCGGCGGACCTGCGCGACGATACCGCGTTCATGGACCGGATTCACGCCTACGTGCCGGGCTGGGACTTCCCCAAGCTCAGTCCGCGCGAGCACTTCACCGAGCACTTCGGATTGGTCAGCGACTTCTTGTCGGAGTGCTGGAGCCGGCTGCGCGCCGGCAGCCGCGTCCCGGTGCTGCAGGGCCGCGTGAACTTCGGCGGCGCGCTCAGCGGCCGCGACCTCACCGCGGTCAACAAGACGGTGAGCGGCCTGCTCAAGCTGCTCTACCCGGACCCGGCGATGCACGTGCCGGACGACGAGCTGGAGGAGCTGGTGCGCATCGCCCTCGAAGTGCGGCGCAGGGTCAAGGAGCAGCAGAAGCGGGTGTTCAAGAGCGAGTTCCGCAACTCCCACTTCAGCTACGCCATGGGTGAGGACGGGATCGAAAAGTTCGTATCCACGCCGGAGCTGGGCAGCGACGACGCCATCGACCCGGATCCGCTGCCGCCGGGTCAGGTGTGGGGCATCGGCCCCGGCGGGCCGGATACCGGACCGGCGCTCTACCGGATCGAGGTCACCACCGGACCGGGCAGCGGCGTCAGGATCCTGAACGCGCCGGTCCCCGCGGCGTTCCGCGAGAGCGCGCGGTATGCCGAGCAGAACCTGTACACCCAAGCACGGCAGATGGTGGGAGACCGTGACCCGCGCGCCCACGAGTTCTCCGTGCAACTCCGCGCCATGGATCACGACCGATCGGGAGCGTCTCTGGGGCTGCCGGCGCTGCTGGCGCTGTGCGGCGCGCTGCTGGAGCAGAGCCTCAAGGGCGGCCTGATCGTGGTCGGCGCCCTCAATCTCGGCGGATCGGTGGAACCGCTCGCGAACGTCGTCGGGATCGTCGAAGCCGCCGTCGAGAAAGGGGCCGGTACGGTCCTGGTCCCGGTTTCGGCGCGCCGGCAACTGTTCGATCTGTCCGACGACATGGCGACCCGCGTCAACCTGCAGTTCTACGCCGGCGCTCCCGACGCCCTGTTGAAGGCGCTGCTGGATTGAAACGTGAAGCCGGTCCGGCGGCGGCCGACCGGCGCGGCGGACGGCTCAGGTCAGTGCGGCTCCGGTCCGTCGTCGGCCGGCAAGGTGATGATGACGTCGATGTCGTCGGGCTGGCGGCCGATCTCGACGACGCGATTGACCTTGACTTGGCCGCAGCCCAGGCAGCGGTGCACGACCTGCGGCCGGCGGCCGGCGCGGCGCAGCCCGACCGGGCGCATCAGGCCTCCGCACCGGTTGCGGCGGTCGCCATGCCCCACGTCGACGTGCAGCGAGTACAGGCAGAACGGACAGTGGTTGCGGAAGCTGCCGTCGGTCGACGGCAGCACGTCGGCGCCGCAGCGCACGCACTGAAACGGCGTGTTCTCCGAACTTCGGCTCACGGCAGCCCCCGCGCGCGGCCGGCCGGGCGCCCCGGCCGCCGGCGCCAAAGCGCCTGAGCGGAATCGAACCGCCATCACAAGCTTGGAAGGCTTGGGTAATGCCGTTATACGACAGGCGCGCGGTCCGCTCACGGTAGGACCGGCCGGCATGGCTGTCAACATCGCGCCCGGCGTGCTACCGTCAGCTCGTGGGTCAACGAGGCGAACTGTTTTCCAGCCGAATGACGGTCGGCAATCGCACGTACTTCTTCAACGTGAAGGAGAACCGGGCCGGCGACGTCTACCTCAACGTGGTGGAGAGCAAGAAGCGCGGGGCCGATACCGACTTCGAACGCCACTCGATCATCATCTTCGAAGAGGATATGGGTGGATTCCTTGCCGGCTTCGACAAGGCGATTCGTTTCATTCGCTCCCGCGAGCAGAACCGCCGCGGTTGACTCGGCAGGCCGGCCGCCGCCGGGCTCCCGCCACCCCGGCCTTACAGCTTGAAGCTGCGCCGGTGGATCGGCGACGGCCCGTGCAGCCGCAGCCGGCACCGGTGGCTGCGCGTAGCGTAACCGAAGTGGGACTCGAAGCCGTAGCGGCCGTCGATGCCGGCGTACCGGACCATCCAGCGGTCGCGCGCGGTCTTGGCCAGGATCGACGCCGCCATGATCGCCGGGATGCGCGCGTCGCCGTCGATCTCGGCGCGGCACGGCCGGTCCACGGCCGGGGTGAACCGGCCGTCCACGAGCACCAGGTCGGGCGCGACGTCCAGACCACGATAGGCGCGCAGCATCGCCAGCAGCGTCGCGTGATGGATGTTGATGCGGTCGATCTCCTCCGGCCATGCCCAACCGACCGCCCACGCGCGGGCGCGCGCGCGGATCAGCGGCGCCAGCTCTTCGCGGACGCGCGGATGCAGCACCTTGGAGTCGTCCAGACGGCCGGCGGGAAAACGCGCCGGAAGGATCACCGCCGCGGCGGTGACCGGTCCCGCCAGCGGCCCTCGCCCGGCCTCGTCGATTCCGCAGACGATCGGTGATCTCCTCCCATGACGGCCGTTTCTTTGACGGCGGTCGACGGCGATGGTAGCCATGCCCAGGCAAGCCGACAACGCGGGCGCTATGCTCACGTCATGAGCGGGCAGATACTCAAGAGGGTCGAGCTGCTCGGCTTCAAGTCCTTTGCCGACCGTACGGTACTGGAGTTCGGCCCGCACGTGTCGGCGCTCGTCGGCCCCAACGGCTGCGGAAAGAGCAACGTCGTCGACGCCATCCGCTGGGCGTTGGGCGAGCAGGCGCCCCGCTCGCTGCGCGCCGAGCGGATGGAGGACGTGATCTTCGACGGCGCCGGCAGCCGCCGGTCGATGAGCGTGTCCGAGGTGACGGTCGTCTTCTCCAACGAGGACGAACGGCTGCCGATCGCGTCCGCGGAAGTCGCCGTCAAGCGCCGCCTGTACCGCTCCGGTGAGAGCCAGTACTTCGTCAACGGCGCGCAGAGCCGGCTGCGCGACGTGCGCGAGCTGCTCGCCGACACCGGCTTGGCCACCTCCGGCTACGCCGCGCTGGAGCAGGGCAGGATCGACCGCATCCTCTCCGAGAAGCCCGAGGAGCGGCGTGCGGTCTTCGAGGAGGCGGCCGGCATCCTTTCCTACCGGACCCGCGCTGCCGAAGCCGAACGGGAGCTGCGGCAGGCGGCCGCCAACGTGGCGCAGGTGGAGAACGTCCGGCGCGAGGTGCAGCGCCGGTACGAGACGCTGCGCGCGCAGGCGCAGGCGGCCGATCACTACCGCTCGCTGCGCGCGCAGGCGTTCGAGGTCGAGCGCGACCTGGAGCTGCTGCGCCTGCGGTCGTTGCGCGAGCGCGGCCAGCGCATCCGCAATCGGTTGGCCCGCGAGACGGAGAAGCGGGACGGCATCCAGAGCGAGATCGATGCGGCCGCGACCAGCACGCGGGAGCACCGCGGCGCGATCGAGCGTCTGGAAGGCGAGCGCGCCGCGTCTCAGGAGCGCCTGTACGAGCTGGCGACGGCGATGAGCGGCGCCGGCAGCGAGATACGGCTCGGCCGCGAGCGCGTCGACGAGCTGGAAGCGAGCATGCATTCGTACCAGAGCCGCGATCAGGCGTTCGCGGACCGGATCCGTTTGCTGCAGGCGGAAGTCGAGGCGGTTCGGGCCGGGCTGGCCGAAGCCGAACGGGGCGCTGCCGGCGCGGAGCGCACGGCGGCCGCCGCGCGCGGGGACGCGGCCGCGGTAGGGGCGCAGATCGCCGAAACGGAGCGGCGCATCGCCGACGCCGCCGCCCAGACCGCGGCCCACGAGCAACGCCTGGACGGGCTGCGCGAGCAACTCCGCAAGGTCACCGACGAGATCGTCACCGAGCTCGATCAGCGGCTCGGCCAGGGGATGCAGTCGACCCCGTCGGCGGCGCTGGGCCACGACGTGGCGGAGTCGATGGCGGCGCTTCGCCGCGACGTCGACCGGCTGGCGGCCACCGCCGGGATGGAACGGGAGGAGCTGGCGCGCCGGCTCGGCGCCCTGGCGGAGACCGTCGACCGGCTGATGGAGCGGTTCGCCCGCTATCGCGAGACGACCGGATCGTTGCTCGACGAGCTGATCTCGTCGGAGGGGATCGTCACCCACAAGCGGGCGATCGACCGCGACATGGGGGAGACCTTCTGGGCGATCGCGGAGTTGCGCAAGCAGACCGAGGAGCTGCGGCGGACCAACCGGGACCGCGCGACTCGGCAGGGCGAGCTGCGCGACGCGGTCCAGGAAAGTCAGGTGGCGGCGGCCCGAGCGCAGGAACAGGCGGCGGCGTTGCGCACGCAGCTCGCCGCCACGCGGCGGCAGCTCGACGAGCAGCGGCAGCTCCGCGGAGCGCTGGCGGCGGAGGAGCACCAGACGGCCGAGGCGATCCGCGCGCTGGCCTCCAGCACTTCCGACCGCGAGCGGGAAAAGGCGTTTCTCGACCGGGAGCACGAACGGCTGCAAAAGGACCTGGGACGCCGGACGGCGCAGATCGCCGGCCACCGGCGCGAGCTGGACCGGATCGAGCAGGCCGCGCAGCAGCGTTCCGCGCGCCTGCGGGAAGCGCAGGAGTCGCTGGAGCGGGTGCGTGTCGAACTGGCCGAGGTGGAGGCGGAGGACCGGGCGATCCGCCACACCTTCGAGCAGACCCATTCGCAGGACCTGGAGGAGCACGCCGGGCGGCTGGAGCGCATCGAGGCGACGCCGCGCGAGCTGCGCGACCGCCTCGCCCGGCTGCGGGAACGGATCCGCGGTCTCGGCCAAGTCAACCTGCTGGCGCCGGAGGAGTTCAAGGAGGTCGCTGAGCGGTACCGGTTCCTGACCGATCAGTTGCAGGACCTGAGTCAGGCGCGCGCGGACCTGGAACGGGTGACCGCCGAGATACATCGCGAGTCGGCCGAGCGTTTCGGCGCCTCGTTCGAGGCGGTCGCGGAAGCGTTCCGAGACATCTTCCGCCGTCTCTTCGGCGGCGGCCGCGCCGAGCTGCGGCTCGGCGGTCGGGACGTGCTGGCGGCGGGCGTCGTCATCCTGGCGCAACCCCCCGGCCGCAAGCTGGAGAACGTGGGGCTGCTCTCCGGCGGCGAGCGCTCGCTGACGGCGGTGGCGCTGCTGTTCGCCATGTATTCGGTGAAGCCGTCGCCGTTCTGCGTGCTCGACGAGCTCGACGCGGCGTTGGATGACGAGAACATCGGCCGCTTCGTGGGGCTGTTGGAGGAGTTCGCGCACGACTCGCAGTTCCTGATCGTGACCCACAACAAGCGCACCATCGCCGCGGCCGCGAACCTGTACGGCGTCACCATGGAGGAGCCGGGCGTCTCCAAGCTGGTGACCCTGCGCCTGCCGGACCGCACGGAGCGCGAGCCGGTACCCGCGTAGCGGGCGCGGGCCGGTGCCCGAAGGGTACGGATTCCTCGCGCCGCGTCGTCATGCACGCGTGGGCGGCCGGGCGAATGGAATTGCCAGCGGCGGCCGGCCGCCCTATCATCGACGAAGCGGAAGGACCAACGGATGAGTGATGCAGATGAGTGACAGTGATGCAGATGAGTGACAAGGACCCGAACGAACCGCGGTCTCCGGATACCAGCGATCGGGGCGGGCAGCAGGGGCGGTCCCGCGAGCGGTTCTGGCAGGGCGTGAGCGTGCCGGACCTGGTCAAGCAGCGTATCGACGTCATCAAGCAGCAGCAGAGCACCGGCCGCAAGCTGCTCATGGCGCTGCGCAAGTTCTATGCGATCGTGCCGATCGCGGTCTTCGTCTACTTCTTCCTCACCAATCCCACGTTTCAGAACACCGTGCTGGTCCTGCTGCGTTTCCTGGCGCAGCTCCTGTTCGCGATCGCCTACGCGATCATCCAGTTCGTGGCGATCTTCTGGTTCATGGCCCGCTCCAAGGTGGAGAAGGTGCGGCCCACCGACCCCAAGTCGATCAGCTTCGACGATTACTGGGGGCAGCCCAACCTGAAGGCGTTGGTGCGGCAGTGGCTGGGTCTGCTGGCCGACCGCCATGAATTCGTGCTCATGGGCGGTCGCTACATCAACGGACTGTTGCTCTACGGGCCGCCCGGCACCGGCAAGACCATGCTGGCCAAGGCGATGGCGGGCGAGGCCGGGGTCGCGTTCATCTCCATCGAAGGCTCCGGCTTCCGGGCGATGTTCTGGGGAGTCGACGTCCTGAAGATGATCTGGTTCGTGCGCAAGGCGCGCAAGTACGCCCGCCGCTACGGCGCCTGCATCGCCTACATCGACGAGATCGACGCGGTGGGCCAGTCACGCGGCGGCGTGCAGGGAGCCAACGGCGCGATGGGTGGCGGCATGGGCGGCGTCATGGGCGGCGGCACCGGCGCGCTGACCCGTCTGCTGTACGAGATGGACGGGGTCGATCAGCGCTCGCTCAAGGAGCGCATGGTCGCCAAGTTCTATCAGCTACGCGGCAAGAAGCCGCCGTCGCGCAACTGGCACGTCCTGTACATGGGCTCCACCAACCGCCCCGACGTGCTCGACCCGGCGCTGACGCGCCCCGGCCGCTTCGACCAGATGATCGAGGTGGCGCTCCCCGACCGCTCCGGCCGGCGCGCCATCGTCGAGGGGTACCTGTCGACCATCCGCCACGACGACTCGGTCGACGTGGAGGCGATCGTCGCCAATACGCCCGGCGCTTCGCCGGCGCAGATGATGGCGGCGCTGACCAAGGACACGGTGCGCATCGCCCTGTTCGAGCACCGCAACATGGTCACGCAGCGCGACATCGACCGCGCGCTGATCCATCAGATGGCCGGCATGGAAAACCCGATCGAGGAGATGGACCCGGAGCAGCGCCGCTCGATCGCCGTGCACGAGGCGGGCCACGCCGTGGTCGTGCACTACGTGCTGCCCGAGAAGCGGATCGGTCACCTGACCATCCTGGCGCGCGGCCAGGCGCTCGGCTTCATGCTGCCGCTCGACGAGGTGGAGCAGTACTCGTACCCGCTGCGGCGGATCGCCGCCGACATCATGGTCGCTCTGGGCGGCCATGCCGCCGTGCGCATCGTCTACGGCGAGGAGTGGACCGGCGCCTACAGCGACTACCGTCAGGCGCGGGCGCGCTTCCGGCACCTCTACACGCTCGGCTACTTTGGACCGCCGACCGGCTGGATATCGAATATGAACGACGGGCTGGGCGCCCCGCCGGGCGCCGCGCCGCCGGAGGTCAACCGGCTCTGGCAGGATCTGGAGGACCGGACGGAGCGGCTGCTCCGCGACCACCGCGACGAGCTGATGGCCCTGACCGACGCTCTGCTGGAGCACAATGAGCTCAATACCCGGGAGGTCCTGGCGATCCTGGGGCCGAACGGCCACGACGGCACCGGCGAGAACGGCGACCAGCCGGGCGGACCGCGGTGACGTAGCGAGCCTTCCCATGCGATTCCGGTTGCAGAAGGTCTCGGTCGTCGTCGTCGCCGTAGCGCTGATCGCCGCGTGCGCGCGTGAGTCCGCCGACGTAGGCGACTTCGCGGCTGCGCCGGAGCCGGCCGACCAACGGGAACAGATCACGTCGCTGCAGATTCGCGTCTTCGACGCGATGTGGACGCTGCTGAGCGAGCACTACGTCCATGGCGATCTGCATGGGATCGCCTGGAACGAGTTGCGGGAACGCTACCGGCCGCTGGTGGTGAACCTCCTGTCTCGGGCGGACTTCCCCGACACCGTGCGGCAGATGCTCGACGAGCTGCCGCCGCTTGCCGCGAGCTGGGAGACTCGCGACGAGCGTATCCGCCTGGAGCTCGACGATCCTTCCGCATACGAAGGCATCGGCGCGTACGTCGCGTTCCGGGCGAACCCCGTGCCGCGCATCATTCTGCTTTCGGTGATGCCCGGTTCGCCGGCGGATCAGGCGGGCCTGCGCGCGCATGAAGCGGTGACCGCGGTCAACGGCATCCCGATCCGGCTCGAGGAGGGAGCGGATGCCGCTCTCCGTATCCGTGGACCCGCCGATGAGACGGTGACGTTGCGGGTGAGCGCAGTCGATCGCGCAACGCGCGACGTTGACGTAGTGAGAGGGCGCCTGGAACCGCAAGCCATGGCCATCAGCTACGGCTTGGTGGCGCCCGGCGACATCGGGTATCTGCTGTTTCCGCGCGTCGCCTCCGAGAGCCTGTTCACCGACACGGTCCGCAGCCTGGAGGCGTTCTCGTCCGAGGGGGAGGTAAGCGGGCTCATCCTGGACCTGCGCATTGCCAGCGGGCAGCGGTGGCCGCTGATTCCGCTGCTGTCGCTCTTCTCCGACGGTGACCACGGCGAGATCTACACCGCCACCGACTCGCAGCGCATCTCGATCGAGGGTTTCGACCGGCACGGATCGCAGGCGGTGCCGCTGGTCGCGCTGATCGGACCCGATACGGAGGGGATGCCGGAGGTTCTGGCCGCCGCCCTGCAGGCGCGCGAGCGCGCCACCGTGGTCGGTCTCAGGACGCCCGGCAACGTGGCGAGCTTCGTCGATTACACGCTCCCCGACGGCTCGCGGCTCACGGTCATGACCCGGTCCTACCGGTCGCCGGACGGCCGCGAGATCGGTATAGACGGCGTGCGCCCGGGCGTGCCGGCATCCCTGGACTGGGACCAGGTCTCCGGGCGGAACGACCCGGTCCGCGACGTGGCGGTCTCCGTGCTCCGGCGCGGCGCCAGGTAAGGTGGGCTCCATGCGGCGAACGGCCGCCGGCGGCGCGCTCCTGATCGCCGGGGCTATCGGCGCCGCGCTGCTGTTCGGCTGCCGGCTGCCCGATACCAGCGAGCAGAGCTCGCTGATGGGCGCCCTGGAGCGCAAGTCCGGAAAGATCGTCTACATGGGCATCGACGCCAACATCCGGGTGGCGAATCAGGCCGGCGGCGCGCAGCAGCAGATCACCGACGACGCCGGCCAGACGACGGACGCCGCGCGCTTCTACCAGACCCCGATCTGGTCGCCGGACGGCAAGCGGGTGGCGTTCGTGGGAATCGACTTGTTCCAGGGCCGCACCGCCGGCAGGGTAGTCACCGCACGCGCGGACGGCAGCGAGGCGCAGGCCTACTCCACCGGCGGCCGCCTGCCGCTCAATCTCTACTGGTCGCCGGACAGCCGCAAGCTCAGCTTCCTCACCGCCGGGCCAGGTGGGGGCGGCTTCCTGCTGCTGAGCTGGCAACCGGCCGCCGCCACGCCGGTGCAGACGCTCGACGCCGGCCGGCCGCTGTTCTGGGCCTGGGCGCCCGACAGCACCGGGGTGGCCGTGCACGCCGGTTCGGTGCGCACCTCCGGCCGCCGCGTCTCCTTTCTGCAGGTAGGTGCGGCGGTGATCGAGAGCGGACTGCTGGAACAGACCCGCGGAACCGGTGCGCGGGCGCTGCCGGCCGAGTTTCAGACCCCGGCGTGGGTGCCGGACGGTTCGGGAGTGATGCTGGCCACCGCCGCCGCCGACGGCCGGACCGACCTGGTGGTCGTCCATCCCGAGCAGCGCGGCCGCGGCGAGGTGGTCGCGACCACGCGCGGCGCGGTCATCTTTCTCTGGTCGCCGGACGGCGCGTCGCTCGGCTATCTCACCCGCCGCGAGGAGGGCGAATCGAGCGTAAGCCGGCTGCACCTGCGCGACGTGGCGACCGGCGCGGAGACGACGCTGGAAGAGGACGGCATAGTCGCCTTCTTCTGGTCGCCGGACTCCGGATCGGTCGCCTACTTCGTCCCGTCGGTGATCTCCCAGAACGAAGGCAGCGACCAGGCGCTGGTGCTCACGCTGCGCGTCCATGACCGCGAACGGCGCTCGTCGGTCGACATCGAGACGTTCGTGCCGACGCCGCAGTTCGCGGCGATGATTCGCCTCTTCGACCAGTACGGTCAGGCCGCGCGCATCTGGTCCCCGGACAGCCGCAACATCGTGTACGCCGCGATCACCGATGCCGGCGCCTCCATCATGGTGGCGCGGGCCGCCGGCAATCTGGTGCCGCGCAAGATGGCGCCGGGGCTGATAGGGTTCTGGTCATGGCAGTGACGGGCGTCCGGTGGCCGGGCGTCCTGCGGACCGGCGCGCGGCGGAGCGACAGCGACCGCCAAGGCCGGAGCCGGCGGCGTGCGCTCTGGCTGCTCCCACTGGCCGCCGCCCTGCTGGTCTCCTGCTCGATGCGCGGCGCGCAGATGACGCAGAGCTCGCTGCTGGAGCGCTTCGAGCGCAGGTCCGGGCTGATCGCCTTCATCGCGCTCGACGGCAACGTGGCGACGACCGACCAGACCGGCGGCCGGCTCGCGCAGCTCACCGGCGACGCCGGCAGCCGCGACGGGGTGCGCCGCTGGTACGCGTCACCCACGTGGTCGGCGCGCGGGCGCAACCTCGCCTTCGTCCGGTTCGATCAGCTCCAGGACGGCAGCGTCAGCGGGGCGGTGCTCACCACCGACAGCGCCGCACGTAATCCGCAGGTGGTGTGGGAAAGCGGTGAGCTCGCGCCGGTCTACCTCTACTGGTCCCCCGACGGCCGCTGGGTCAGCGTGCTGTCGCAGCGCACCGCCGGCGGCGGCGCGGAGGGCGGCATGGAGTTGGGCTTGGTGGACGCCTCCGGCCGGCTGAGCTACAAGCCGCTCGATACCGGGTTGCCGCTGTACTGGGCATGGGATCCCGACAACCGTTTCATGCTGGCGCACGTCGGCGGCGGCGCCGCGTCGGGGGGGCGGCTCACGCTGCTCGACATTCGCGAGGGAACGCAGAAGCGCAACTTCAACGTACGCCCGACCCGCTTCCAGTCCCCGGCCGTCTCTCCGGACGGCCAACGCATGCTGTACGTCGACAGCGAGTCGGGATCGGCCCAGCTCGTGCTGCGCGACATCGAAGGCCCGGGCCTGGACGTTCTCAAGACCGTCTCCGGCAGCGCCTTCTTCAGCTTCTCCCGCGACGGCCGGCGCGTCGCGGTCATGGAGTCTTCGTCTCCGCAGCTCTCGGCCGACGGAACGTTGCGCGTGCTGGAACCGCGCCGGCTGGAGCGCTCGGTAGAGTTGGACGACCCGTCGGTGATCGCCTTCTTCTGGGCACCCGACAGCCGGCGCATCGCCTATCTGATACCGGTACGGCCGACCGGCCAGGAACTGGTGGTGGAACCGGTGTTCGCCGCCGACCCGGACCAGCTCTACATGCACCTGCGGGTGATGGACGCCCGCTCCGGCGACTCCTGGGCCGTCGCGACCTTTCCGATCACGAACGGCAGCCTGAACGGCCTGCAGTTCTTCGATCAGTACACGCGCTCGGGGAGCATCTGGTCGCCGGACGGCAACTGGCTGGTCTTCTCCGCGGTGGCCCGCGGCGGCTTCCCGGGCATATTCCTGGGATCGGCGTCGGGCAACCTCCGGCCCCGTTTCGTCACCCGCGGCGACCTGGGAGCTTGGTCGATCCGATGACCGTGCGCCCCCTCCCGCGAATGCCCGGCAGGTCACTCATGTCACTATTTGTGAGGGGAGTGTATTGTCCTCTGTGTGGGTATGCTTTGGTGCGTGACAGCACCGGGCATGCGAGCGTGGCGGGTCGATAGGATACGAGTGTGAAGAAGAGGAAGAGAAGCTGTCGTGCCGGCATTGCAGAACGACTTGGCATGATCCCGGCAAAGGTGCGCTCGTTCTCGTGTCCCGCAGCTAAGTCCCTCACGATGCTCGCGTAGGCACCGCCGGAAGCAGTCTCCTATGAAAGTCCGTTGTGGCTGCTCTGAGTTCGTGGTTGTTTAGTACCAATGGCCCCCTGTACATGCGCACCAGCCTGAGTTCCCGCCTGATCGACGTGTTGCGCAACGTCACCACGCGCAAACAGCTCACCGAACGAAACATCCGCGACGCCGTCACCGAGATCAGGAACGCCCTGCTCGAAGCCGACGTGAACGTCCGAGTCGTGCGCCGTTTCGTCAACCGGACCGTGGAGGAGGCGACCGGCGACCGGCGCATGTCAGGGGTTTCGGCCGCCGACCAATTCACCCGGACGGTCCACCAGCGCCTCACGGAGATGCTCGGCGGTGACGACCCCGGGCTCGACCTGCGCGGCCTGGATTCGCCGGCGAGGATACTCATGGTGGGCCTGCAGGGTTCCGGCAAGACCACCACCGCGGCCAAGCTGGCTCGCCGGCTGGCCGCCGGCGGCCGCAAGCCGCTGCTGATCGCCGCCGATCGCGCGCGGCCGGCGGCGGTCGAGCAATTGGCGCTGCTCGGCCGCACGATCGGGGTCGACGTCTTCACCGCCGCCGGCCTCCGCGGAGCGGATGGGGCGGCCCGGGTGACCCGGGAGGGGCTGGAGCACGCGCGGCGCAGCGGTCATGACGTCGTCATCGTCGACACCTCGGGCCGTAGTCAGGCCGACGACGCGCTGATGCGGGAGCTGGAGCAGGTACGGTCGGTGCTGCGCCCCGATCGCACTTTGCTGGTCGCCGACGCGATGACCGGACAGGCGGCGGCGGCGGTCGCGCGCGGCTTCGAGGAGCGCATCGGCATCACCGGCGCCATCCTGTCCAAGACCGACTCGGACGCGCGCGGCGGCGCGGCCCTGTCGATGAAGGGCGTGACGGGCAAGCCGGTCTGCTTCATCGGCACCGGGGAGCGGCTGGAGGCCCTCGAGCCGTTTCACGCCGAGCGCTTCGCCGGACAGATCCTGGGCATGGGCGACGTCGTCAGCCTGGTGGAGAAGGCCGAGCAGGTGATCGACCAGCGGCAGGCGGAACGGACGCTGCGGCGCGTGCGCTCGAACACGCTGACGCTGGCCGACTACCTGGAGCAGATGCGCGGCCTGCGCAAGATGGGCGATCTGGAAGCGCTGATCGACAAGATCCCGGGCGCGCGTGCGGCGATGGCGGACGGCGCGATCGACGAGCGCGTACTGCGCACCGAAGAGGCCATGATACTATCGATGACCCCCGCCGAACGGGAGAATCATCGCATACTCGGCCCGTCACGGCGGCGCAGGGTGGCGCGGGGAAGCGGTACGACCGTGTTGGCGGTCAGCCGATTCCTGAAGAAATTCGACAAGATGTCGGCGACCATGCGGAAGATGGCTCGCGGCGGCGCCGGTAGCGGGGTGAAACCCGCCCGCGCCGGCCGCAGTCTCCGGCGGCACGGTCGCTGATCGCGATACCACAGCAGGAGCGAACAGATGAGCGTAGCGATCCGACTCAAGCGACATGGGACCAGGAACCGTCCGTTCTACCGGGTCGTCGTGATCGACTCGCGGCGGCCGCGCGATGGCCGGGTGATTGAGGAGGTCGGCCGTTACCAGCCGACCGAACCCGATGGCGCGCAGGCCACCCTCGACGAAGCGCGCGTGCGCGAATGGATCGGCAACGGCGCCCAGCCGTCGGCGACCGTGCGGCGTATCCTCAACAGACAGACCCGCAGCAGAGAAGCCGGCGGCCAGGAGATCGGCGAAGGATCGACGCCCGAGTCCGGCGGGACCGAATCCGAGGCGTGAGCCCGTCCGAGGAGCGAACGGTGGAGGTGAACGATGGAAAAGGAGCTGGTCGAGTTTGTCGCTCGCGCTCTGGTAGATGAGCCGGACGGCGTAGAGGTCACCGTGGTCGAAGGCGAAAAGTCGACCATCGTGGAATTGAAGGTCGCCGACGGCGACCTGGGCAAGGTCATCGGCAAGCAGGGCCGGATCGCCAAGGCGATCCGCACCATCCTCAGCGCCGCCGGTACCAAGACCGGCAAGCGGGTGGTGCTCGAGATCATCGACTGAGCCATGAGCGGCGACGCCGCGCGCCGCGCGCGGCACCAGGATCGGATCGCCGTGGGCCGCATCCGGCGCGCGCATGGCGTGCACGGCTTCGTGCGCTTCGAGAGCCTCTCCGGAGAGATCGACCACTTCCCGTCGATGCAGGAGGTGGAGCTGCGCGGCTGCGGCTGGCCGGCGCGGCGCTACCAGGTCGAATCGTTCCGGCTCGGCGCACCGACGCTGCTGATGAAGCTCGGCGGGGTCGATGACCGGGACGCCGCCGCCGCGCTCACGGGACGAGAAATCTGGGTCGACCGCCGCCATGCGGCGCCGCTGGGTCCCGACGAGTACTACTTGGCCGACTTGGCGGGCTGCGAGGTGCGCCAGGAGGGCCGGACGGTCGGCACGGTGCGCTCCGTCTTGGAGGCGGGAGCGGGCGACGTGCTGGAAGCGGTCGGCCCCGGCGGCCGCACCGTGCTGATCCCGTTTCGCCGCCGGTACGTCCGCTCCGCCGACGTCGACGCCGGCGTCATCGAACTGGCCGGCGATGCGGTCGTGGAATGACCTTTACCGTGCTGACGCTCTTTCCGGAGCTGTTGACCCCGTTCGCGGCGACGTCGATCATCGGCCGCGCCGTCGACCGCGGTCTGATCAAGGTCGAAACCGTCGATATCCGCGACTTCGCCGGCGATCCGCACCGCACCTGCGACGACAGTCCGTACGGAGGCGGCGCGGGCATGGTGTTGAAGGCGGAGCCGGTCGGCGACGCGATCGAATCGGTACTGCGCCGGCGCGCGACCAAGCCGCGCACCGTCTACCTTACGGCGGGCGGCGCGCCGTTCGACCGCGATCTCGCGCGGAGCTGGGCGGCGGAGGGGCGGGAGCTGCTGCTGCTCGCCGGCCGGTACGAAGGGGTCGACCAGCGGGTCGTCGATTTGTTGGTGGACGACGAGGTGTCGATCGGCGACTACGTGCTGATCGGCGGCGAAGTGGCGGCGATGGTGGTGATGGAGGCGGTGGCGCGGCTGGTACCGGGGGTGATCCAGGCGGCTTCGCTCGCCGAGGAGAGTTTCGAGGGCGACGTGCTGGAATATCCGCAGTACACTCGACCAGCGGTCTTCCGCGGCGTGCCGGTGCCGCCGGTACTGCTGTCGGGCGATCATGCGCGGATCAGGGAGTGGCGCCGCGGCCGGGCGGCGGAGCGAACGGCCCGCCTGCGGCCGGACTTGGTGCGAAGGAGCGAACCATGCAGCAACTGATACGGGAGATCGAGACCGAGCAGACGCGGTCTCATGCGACGGAGTTCGGGATCGGTGACTCGGTGCGCATCCACTTCAAGATCATCGAGGGCAAGACCGAGCGGACGCAGGTGTTCGAAGGGACCTGCATCGCGCGCAAGGGATCGGGCGTCAGTGCGACCTTTACGGTCCGCAAGATATCCTACGGCGTGGGCGTGGAGCGGGTCTTCCCGCTCCACTCGCCCAAGATCGCCAAGATCGAGGTCTCGCGCCGCGGCCGCGTCCGCCGAGCGAAGCTCTTCTACCTGCGCGATCGGGTCGGCAAGGCGGCGAAGGTGCCGGAACGACGCGTCGCAAGCGGTAGGCGTCGCAAGCGGTAGGCGGCACGCCGGCCGCCGGCAGCGATCGCGGAGAAGCGCCGCGGCGAAACCCGCGCTCCATTGTTGACGATACTGTATGCAGGATGTGCCGACCAGCGGATCGGCGCGGGCCGCGCCCGCGGTGCGCCGGAGCGATCGACGGGACCGACTCAGCAGTGTCGAGAAGGGCAGGATCGGCGAGCGGCGGGCCGCCGCGTTCCTGCAGGATCGCGGCTACCGCATCGTCCAGCGTAACCTACGGACGCCCGCCGGAGAGATCGATCTCATCGCCAGCGGGGGCGGCGGCCGTATCGTGTTCGTCGAGGTCAAGGCGTGGGGCAGCTTTGGCGTATCCGACTTGGCGGCGGCCGTGAACGACCGCAAGCGCCTGCGGATCGCTCGCGCGGCGTCGGCGTTTCTGGCCGCCAACCCGCGCTACGGCCGGTTGCGGCCGCGTTTCGACGTCCTGCTGCTGCGTGCGGGGCAGCCGCCGCTGCACCTGGAGTCGGCATTCGGCGCCGACGGCCGGCTGCTGTGACGCCTCCCGGCAGGCGGCGCCGCGTCCTGCGGCGGATCACGCGGCTCGCCGGGCTGCGCAGCAAGATCCGCGACTCGCGATACCTGGAGCGCGCCATCCGCTCTCTGGCGCAGATCCTGATCGACGGCGCGCCGCGGGCGCCCCGCGAGTGACCGGTCCCGCGTCGCTCTGCCCGCTCTGCTCGGAGTCGGTGGACGATCTGCTGCTTGCGCTGGTCCACCCGGACACCGAGTCGCCGGCCCACTTCGAGTGCGTCCTGCGCGAGATCCGCGCAGGGGAGCGCCTGGAGCCGGGCGAGCAGGTCTGCTACGTGGGCGGCGGCGTGTTCGGCATCGTGCGCGCCGGCCGCGGGCGCCGCGGCGCCCGCATCCGCAAGCGCATCCCGTACGAGCCGGAGAGCGGGCCGCCGCAGTGGCGCAGCGAGCAGATGCGCCGCCTGCCGAACCCGTGACGGGACCTTGCCTCAGGGGCGCATGCGCGGCGTTGACAACCATGCCCCGTTCGCAATAGCTTTCCCCGCACAGGACCGAAATGGCTGTTCCCGCACGCAAGACTTCCAAATCCCGCAGCCGGCGGCGCCGCGCCGTCAACATGCGGGTGAAGGCGCCGTCGGTCGTCGAATGCGGCACTTGCGGCAATCGGGTCCTGCTGCACCGGGTGTGTCCGAAGTGCGGACACTATCGCGAGAAGCCGGTGCTGGAAACGGCGGAGATCGCCTGAACACCGAACCTCTTCTGGAGGCGCTGTAGACATGGACGCTGAACTCTTCGACAAGATGAAGAAACTGATCGCGGACCGGCTCGAGATCGAGGAGGACAAGATCACTCCCGAATCTTCCTTCCGGCAGGATCTGGGCGCCGACAGCCTGGACACCTACGAGCTCGTCTACGCGATCGAGGAAGAGTTGGGCATCACCATCCCCGATGAGAAGGCCAACGAGTTCGAGACCGTAAAGGACGCGCTGGCGTACATCGAGTCACAGATCAAGTAAGGGGCGTCCGGTAGAGGCCCTCCGCGCGGAGCGGGAACCGGTAGCGCCGCCGCGCCGCGCCGAGTTGCGCGCCCTGCAGCGGCGGATGGGAGTCTGCTTCCGCGATGAGCGCCTCCTCGACATGGCGCTTTGTCACCGTTCCCATACGGCCGAAACCGGCGCGGCAAGCAACGAGCGTCTCGAGTTTCTGGGCGACGCGGTCCTGGGGCTGGTGGTCAGCCGGTGGCTGTACCGCCGGCTCGATGGCCGGCCGGAGGGGGACTTGGCGCGCGCCAAGTCGGTGGTGGTGAGCGAAGAGAGCTTGGCGCAGATCGCCCGGCAGATCGCGGTCGACCGGTATCTGCTGCTCGGCCGCGGTGAAGACCGCTCCGGCGGCCGGGGCAAGAACGCGCTGCTGGCGGACGCGCTGGAGGCGCTCATCGGCGCCTGCTTTCTCGACTCCGGACTGGACGCCGCCGGGCGGTTCGTCGAGCGGGCCTTCGCCCAGGAGATCGACAACGTGATCGCCGGCCGCCACCGCCAGGACTACAAGACGCTGTTGCAGGAGCTGTGTCAGAAGCGCTTTCGCGCGTTTCCCAAGTACCGCGTCAACGACCGGCGCGGCCCCGACCACGATCGGGTCTTCTCGATCGACGTGGTGGTCGCCGGCCGGCCGTACGGTCCCGCGGAGGGAAAGAGCAAGAAGCAGGCCGAGCAGCGCGTGGCGCGCATCGCCTACTCGGAACTCGCCGGCGGGGAGGGGCTTGCCGGAGGGGATGAGGGCGGCGGCTCGACCACCGCCGAATCGCCCGCCGCCGACTGAAGGGCGCGGGCCGCTTCCAGCAGCCGGGCGCGTTCGTTGGCGGCCGGGTCGGCCAGCACCTCCCGCAGCAGGCCGTTCAGCAGCCGCCCGATCTGCGGCCCGGGCTGCAGACCGAGCTCGCGCTGCAGATCCGTGCCGCCCACGGCAAGCTCGCGGATTGACAGCGCGTGGCCGCCGTCTGCCTGCAAGCGCACGCGCCGGGCGAGCGGCGGGTCGATCGCGCCGACCGCCCGGCGGACGGCGATGGCGTCCGCGGCGCCGTCACGCCCGACGGCCGCCAGCAGTCGACGGATGTCGGCGTCGGAGCTGTGCGCGGTGATCGGGACCGAAAGGCTGCCGATCGCCGCGGCCACCCGCTGGACCACCGCATTCGGAAAGCGCAGCCGGGCTAGCGCCGCCCGCGCGCGGGCGGCCGCCGCCGGTGCGCCGGCGGCGGCCGGCGGCGCGAGCAACATCGCCAGCAGCATCGCCAGACGCTGCGCTGGGTCGGGCGGCGCAGCGTCGATGTGGGCGTATCGCGCCGCGCCACCGGTCGCCGTGCCGTCCGCGCCCGCCCGCTCGCCGCTGCTCTGCCCGGGGAAGCAGAGTTCCGTGAGCCCCGCCCGCTCCAGCAGGTGCAGTCCGACCGACGGCGCTGGCGCCGCCAGCAGGCGCCGCAACTCCTCGCAGACGCGCTCGGCCGCGACCCGCCGTGCGGTCGGAACGGCGCCGCGCATTGCCCGTACCGTGTCCGCATCTACCGTGAGGTCCAGCTCCGCGGCCAACCGGCACCCGCGAAACGGCCGCAGTCCGTCTTCGGCAAAGCGTTCCCGCGCGCTGCCCACGGTGCGCAGGCGCCGCGCGGCAAGATCGGCGCGGCCGCCGTGCGGGTCGCGCAGGGCGCCGGTAGCCAGATCGACGGCGATCGCGTTGATCGTGAAGTCTCGCCGCGCCAAGTCCTCGTCGATGGTGCCGGCAAAGCGAACCGAGTCCGGGCGGCGCCCGTCGGAGTATCCGGAATCGGTGCGAAAGGTCGTCACCTCGAATCGGCCGCCGCCGAACAGCACGGTCACCGTGCCGTGGCGGATGCCGGTCGGTATGGTGCGGCGGTAGAGCCGCTGCACGCGGTCCGGCGTAGCGCCGGTGGCGATGTCCCAATCCCAATCGCCGGGTGGGCGCCCCAGCATGAGATTGCGGACCGCTCCGCCGACCAGCCAGGCGGCGTACCCGGCGTCGATCAGGACGCGGGAGAAGCGGCGTACGGCGGCGGGCACCGATACCATGGCCGATTCCTGGACGTCGTACGATCCCATCCGAAGCTGCTTGCAGGGTACCGGAAGGCGGCGCGATGCAGGTATCGCCGGCGGCAGGTATCCTGTCTCATCCAGCATGTCGCTGACCGGCCTTCTGCTCACCGGCGGGTGCGGCCCGCGCCGCGCCGACCTGGAGCCGTTCCTCGTTGCCGTAGGGCCGATCGTCGCCGCTGACTCCGGCTACGATCTGGCGCTGGCGCTCGGCCTGCGCCCCGACCTGATCGTAGGCGACATGGATTCGGTACGCGCGGCCAAGCTGCCGGAAGGGCGCGTGCGCCGCTATCCGCGTGACAAGGAGCACACCGACACCGAGCTCGGCCTGCACGCGCTCGCGGAGCTCGGCTGCGACCGGGTAGTCATAGCCGGCGGCGGCGGCGGCCGGCTCGACCACCTGTTGTTCATCGCCGCGCTCTTCGAGCGGGACACGGCACCGCTCTGCTGGATCACCGCGCACGAGCATGTGGAGGCGATTCACGGCGCGGCGGCCTTTCACGGCTGCGTGGGGCAGACGGTGTCGTTCCTGCCGCTGTCGCAGGGCGTGGCAATCGAGCGCTCGGAAGGGCTGCGCTGGCCGCTGGACGGGCTGCGCTGGCGCCCGGGCGCGGGCGGCGTCAGCAACGTCATCACCGCTTCGCCCATGCGGGTGACGGTGGCGGTGGGCGCGCTGCTGATGATCCGATCGTTCGACCTGTGCCGGGTCGGCGCGCCGGGATAGCGGGCGGGGGCGGCGGCTGGCCGCTCCGCGCCGCCCGCTCACGGCCCGGCCGGCGGCTCCTGAGGCGTGCGCGGGTCGGCCGCTCCGCCGGCCAGCGTCACGCCCAGCACCTGACCGAGCAGGTCGGCCGGCGAACGGCCCAGCAGGTCGGCCAGTTCCGGGAACTCGGCCAGCGTTTTGCCGAGCCGGCCCAGCATCTCGGCGTGCTGGCGCGCCTGCTCCCCGACCACTGCAAGGTCTTCGATGACCGCCAACCGGGCGCGCTGCTGCGTGTCGATGCGCTCCTCCAGCGCGGCTTTCGCGCGCGCGTACAGGTCGGCATCGGGAATCGAGTGGCGCTTCAGCTCGATCGCCACGATCTCCAGCTCGGGGCTTCGCCCGGCAAGCCAGCGGCGGGTCCACTCATTGAGAGCCTGGGGGTCGATCATCAGCGCGGCGGCGTCGCGCGACAACAGAGCGGCGGCAGCCGCGTCGCCGGCGGCGGCGGTCGCCTGCTCGTACCAGGCCGGCAGCGTCTCCGGGCGCAGGTCCGCCTCTGCCGCCAGCCGCGGCAGGTCGTCCGACCGCAGCCGCAGCCGCACGGTGATGCCGATGTCGTAGGAGAATTCGGCGGCGTCGATGCCCACTTCCGACGCGTACAGCTCGGCCGACGGAAGGCGTGCGGCTGCGCGGCGCTGCACCTCCTGCGGCGTCAGATCGAAGACGTACAGGGTCATGTTGGTCGGGATCATTCGTTCCCACCGCCAGGTGACGCCGCCGGCGGCGATCGCCTTGGTGTCCCAGCCGTCCGACTTGGTGAAGGCGACGCCGTAGGTGCCGGCCGGCAGCGCCAGCTCCACCCAGCCGATGAAGAATGCGGCGGCCGCCAGCGCCACGATCAGCAGCAGGGTGATGGCGATCTTCACGCCGCTCAGTATATCGTAGCAGGGATACCGTGACCGAGGTGCAGCAGGTGGAAGAGCGCCGGACGATCGCTCCGGCGGTCGGCCGGGCTGCCGCGGTGCTGTTTTTCATCTCTCTGTTGTGCTCGCCCTGTACGTCCTGGGCAGCGTGCAGTCGTTCGTCGATACGACCATGCGGTGGCTGCTGCGCGTGCTGGAGGTCGTGCTGGTGCTGACCGCTGCCTTCGCGCTGTGCTCGTGCTGTCTGTACGCGCTGCACGCGATCGCCGGGCGCTGGCGCTTCGCCGCCGTGCCGGCGGTGCTGTCGCTTCTGGCCGCCGCCATGGCGCTCGCGCTGCTGGCGTCGCTGCGCATGGTGTCGGCCGTGATCGGCGGGGTCGCCCCTGCCGGGCATGAGCTTCTGAGGTCGTGACGGTAGCGGTGCGGGGCGCCATTCAGGTGACCGCCAACGACGCCGGTGCGATCAGGGCGGCCGGACTGCGGCTGCTGCAGGCGGTGCTGCGCGGCAACGCGTCGACCGCGACCGGATCGTCAGCATCATCTTTTCGATGGACGCCGGACCTGACCCGCGCCAATCCGGCGACCGCGGTGGCGGACCGGCGGCTACGCGGACGCGCCGCTGTTCTGCGTGCAGGAGGCCGCCGTGGACGGGCAGCCGGGCCGGATCATCCGGCTGCTCCTGACTATCGCAGCGACGGCGATCGCAAGCCGGTGCCGGTCTATCTCGACGGGGCGCAGGCGCTCCGTCCCGACCTGGCGTCGCCGAACTCGTGACCGGCGGGCGCGTCTCGTGGTAGGACAGCGCTGCAGAAACCGGCGCACCGCCACCTTAGCTCAATCGGCAGAGCGCGAGATTTGTAATCTCGAGGTTGTCGGTTCGACTCCGACAGGTGGCTGACGCGGGCGCCGACCACCGGCTATTGACAGCGGTCGAGGGCTGCGCGACCATTCGCCGCTGCGACCGCGGGGAGGTTCCCGAGTGGCCAAAGGGGGCAGACTGTAAATCTGTTGGCGTTGCCTTCGAAGGTTCGAATCCTTCTCTCCCCAGATCTCCGTGCCTGAGCCGTTCTACCGGTCGTCACCGACGGCCGGCCTGCGTTTCGACTGCACCCGTTGCCAGCGTTGCTGTCGGCTGGAACCGGGGTACGTGTTCCTGTCGCGGCGCGACCTGGAGGCCTTGGCCGGCAGGCCAAGTCGCTCACCGTCGCCGAGTTCACGGCGCGGGTACTGTCGGACCGTCGACATCGGCGGCTTCCGCCGGCTCAGCCTGACGGAAAACGGCCGCCTACGATTGCATCCTCTGGGCTGACGGCGCCTGCACGGTGTATGAGTCGCGACCGCTGCAGTGCCGGAGCTTCCCGTTCTGGGATGCGAACCTTGCCTCCCCGGAGGCGTGGTCGGAGGCGGCCCGCCTCGTGTCGGGCATCGGCCAGGGGCCGGTGCGCCACGCGGTGGAGATCGACTACTGGCTGGCGCGGCGCCATGACGAGCCGCTGGTCGCGCCGCCGTAGCGCTGCCGTCGAACGGTGCGTCCCGGGCCTCTCTTGCCTCGACGGCGAAGGGCGTACATTACCCATACGGGGTTGTTTGGGGTATCGCGTGAACCGCATCGCGATCGGAACGGTCGTCGGGTGCTGCGCGCTCGCCGCCGGCGCGCGGTCGGAGCGTCGTACCTGAGCGGTCCGCCGCAGGCGCGCCGGGCCGCAGCCCGGCGGTCAGCTTCACGGTTCGGCCTGGAGAGCCGTTCGGCGCGGTCGCCCACCGATTGGCCGGCGCGCGTCTGGTCCGCTCCGAGCTGATGTGCGCGCGCTGGCTTACCTGCAGGACGCCGAAGGCCGCGTCCGCGCCGGCCATTACTCGCTGCCCCGGTCGCTGCGCGCCGGGGAGGTCCTGGCGTTGCTGCTGGAGGGCCGCCAGGAAGAGATTGCCGTCACTTTCCCGGAGGGATGGACCGTACGCCGGATCGCCGAACGGCTCGAGGAACGGGGGTGACCGGCGCCGGCGCATTCAAGGCCGCGGGTCGCCGACCCCGGCGCTGATCGAAGAGCTCGGCATCCGGGCGGCCAGCATGGAGGGGTACCTGTTCCCGGACACGTACCGCTTTCCGCGTGACTTTCCGGCCGCGGGGGTGGTGCGCCACATGGTCGGCAACTTCTTCCGCAGAGTCGCCCAGGTGCGGCCGGATTTTCGCAGCATGGATCCGGACGAGTTGCACGACACGGTCATCCTGGCCTCGATCGTGGAGCGCGAGTACCAGCGCCCGGACGAGGCGGGGCTGATCGCGTCCGTGTTCGCCAACCGCCTGGCGGTCGGCGCCCGCCTGCAGTCCTGCGCCACCGTCGCCTACGTGCTGACCGAGATGGAGGGCCGGGAGCACCCGCGCGTGATCACCCACGCGGAGCTGGCGGTCGACTCCGCCTTCAACACCTACCGGCGGCGCGGACTGCCTCCGGCGCCGATCTCGAATCCGGGCGCGGTGGCGCTGCAGGCCGCGTTCTATCCGGCGGAGAGCGACTACTGGTATTTCGTCCTGAAGGACCCGGAGACCGGCGCGCACCACTTCTCCGCGCGCTCGACGAGCACAACGACGCCAAGTTCTTCTACCTGAAGGGCGTGGCCGGCTGACGGGCGCAGGCTTGCGACTACGGGCGGTGAGCGCGTGATCCCCTCCCACCAGATCGCGGAACTCTACGACCGACTGCGAATCGACGTCGTGGCCGGCGACTACGTACGCCTGCAGCGCCGCGGCAACCGGTCGGTCGGGCTGTGTCCCTTTCATACCGAGAAAACCCCGTCGTTCACGCTCACCCCGGACCGGAACCTGTTCTACTGCTTCGGCTGCCAGAAGGGCGGCTCGATGATCGACTTCGTGATGGAGATGGAAAAGCTCAGCTTCCCGGAGGCGTTCGCGCTGCTGGCCGAGCGCGCCGGCATGCAGGTGCAGCACACGGGCGGCTCGGAAGGGACCGAGCGGCAGACCTACCTGGAGCTCTACCGCCGGCTCGCCGACAGCTTCCCACCACATCCTGCTGCGCACCGGCGCCGCCGCGCCGGCGCGCGAGCACCTGGCCGGACGGGGTTTCCGGGCGGAGTCGCTCGCCCGCTACCGCGTGGGCTACGCGCCGGGCGCCGGTGACTGGCTGCATCGCTTCCTGCGCTCCCACAACTACGGCGACGACTTCCTGGTGCGCTCCGGCCTGTTCACCCGCACGAGCGGCGGCATGCTGGCGCTGTTCCGCGACCGCATCGTGTTCCCGATCTCGACTCCGCGCGGTGAGGTGGTCGCGTTCGGCGGGCGCGCCATGGGCGACGGCCCCAAGTATCTCAACACGCCGGAGACCGCCCTCTACCACAAGGGCGAGCTGCTCTACGGGCTGGCCGAGGCGCGCGATCGCATCAAGCGGGCGGGGAACGTGCACGTGGCGGAGGGATACCTCGACGTGATCGCGCTCGATGCGGCCGGTCACCCGGCGGTGGCTCCGCTCGGCACGGCGTTGCGCAGCCAGCACGCCCGGCTGCTCTCGCGCTACACCGACGACGTGCGCCTGGTGATGGACGCGGACGCCGCAGGGGTGAACGCTACCCGGCGCGCCGCCGCCGTGCTGGAGGAGGTGGAGCTGCGGACCTCCGTAGTGCCGCTCGAGAGCGGCATGGACCCTGCCGATTATATCGAGCAGGGTGCCGGCGACCGGTTGCAAACCGCTCTGACATCTCCTATACTCACATTCGAGTATCTTCTCAAGCTGGCTGCGTCTGCGCTTGATCTGCGGCGGGCCGACGCGAAGGAACAGGTATTCCGGGAGTTGCTCCCCTATCTTACCCACGTACGCTCGGAGTTGAAGCGTGAGACGCTGTTGCGCGACTTGGCGGGCGCGTTGGGGGTCGGTCACGACAGCATCCTGCGCGACTATCGCCGGGGTTCGGCACGGCTGGCGGACGGCGCTCCGGCTCGCCGCGCCGCGCCGGGAACGGCCGCGCCGCCGGGCGGTCGGCTGCGGCGCTCGCTGGAGATGACCTATATGCTTGCGGCGGCCGCCAACCGCGATCGGTTCGACCGTGTGCAGCGGCGGCTCCTGTCCAGCGACCTGCAGGACCCGATGGCGCGGGAGCTGTTCGGTGCGCTGGAGGAATGCGTCCGCCGGGGCGACGAGTCCCCGGACGGGCTGCTCGGCCGGCTGGAGACCGACGAGCTGCGCGCGCTGGTCGTTCGCAACCTGTCGCAGCGGGAGTTCACCGTGAACCCGGAGGAAGTGCTCGACGACGGGGCGCGCAAGCTGAAGTCGCGGTCGCTCGACCGCCGGCGCCGTGAGATCGAGGCGCGCATGCACCGGCTCGAGCACGGCGGCGAACCGGCGCCGGGCGTGGCGATACGGGACCTGCTGGAGGAGAAGATATTCCTCGATGCGGAGCTGGAGAAGTTGAAGAAGGTAAGGGTGGATGTCGGATCTGTTGACTGATCCTGCGGTCGTTCAGCTACTGGAGTACGCCCGGCAGAAGAAGAGCATCAGCTATGAGGAGGTCAACGACCGCCTCCCCGACCAGATCGTCAACTCCGACCGGATCGACGAGGTGGCGGCGCTGCTGGAGCAGAACGACGTCAAGCTGGAGGACGACGAGGCCGGCGATGACGTGACCGAGGACGACCTGCGGCAGGCCGCCGCGGCGGCCAAGCGCCGGCTGGTCTACAACAACGATCGGGAGAGCGCGGTCGACGACCCGGTTCGGCTCTACCTTCGCGAGATCGGCAGGGAGAACCTGCTCACCGCCGAGCAGGAGGTGATGTGGTCCAAGCGGATGGAGACGGGGGAGAACCTCATCCACGAGGTCATCAAGAGCTGCGGCGCCACCCTGCCGGAGTTCTACCACATCGCCGAGCGCGCCCGCTCGACCAGGGACCCCCGCGAACTCAACCTCACCAAGAAGGAGCTTTCCGAGCTGATGGCGGACCGCCGCCGGCTCAACGCCTGCTACCGCGAAGCGGTGCAGGAGATGTACCCGCTGCTGAAGGCGTACATGGAGCACAAGGAGGCGCTGGCCGGCGACGACGGCGGTATCTTCGAAGACGAGCACTTGGCCGAGATGCGTCGCACCCTGCGGGCATCGCTGGCCAAGGTGGAACTGCACCAGGACGAGATCACGCTGCTGTCGGCGCGGCTTGCGGACGCGGCGCAGCGGCTCGGTTCGCTGCAGCGCAGAAGCGAGCGGATCGAACGCCGGCTGCGCATCAGCACGCCCCGCGAGCTGCGCTCGGTCAAGCGCAAGCTGTCGCGCTCGGCCGAGCGCGCCAAGCTGGAGGCGGCGATCCGCATGCAGGCCGGAGACATCCGCGCGCTGGTGGCCGATTACGAGCGCCAGCAGGCCGACATCCGCGCGATCGAGGTGGCGTTCGAGCACCGCGCCGACGAGGTGCTGGCCATGCATCGCCGCCTGGAAGAGGGCAAGCATCAACTCAAGCGGGCCAAGGACCGCCTGATCCAGACCAATCTCCGGCTGGTGGTCAGCATCGCCAAGAAGTACACCAACCGCGGCCTGCACTTCTTCGATCTGGTGCAGGAGGGCAACATCGGCCTGATCAAGGCGGTAGAGAAGTTCGAGTACCGCAAGGGCTACAAGTTCTCCACCTACGCGACGTGGTGGATCCGCCAGGCGATCACGCGCTCGATCTCCGATCAGGCGCGCACCATCCGCGTACCGGTGCACATGATCGAACAGATCAACAAGGTGGTCCGCGAGTCGCGACAGCTCATGCAGGAGCTCGGCCGCGAGCCGACCGATGAGGAGGTCGCCGAACGCCTGCGCTGGTCGGCGGCGCGCATCAAGGCGGTCAAGGGAGTCGCGCGCGAACCGATCTCCCTGGAGACGCCGATCGGGGAGGAAGAGGACTCGATCCTGGGCGACTTCATCGAGGACAAGGACGCGGAGAACCCGTCGACCTCCAGCGCGTTTCAGCTGCTGAAGGAGCAGATCGAGCAGGTTCTGGGCACGCTGCCGGAGCGCGAGCAGGAGGTCCTGCGCATGCGCTTCGGATTGGACGACGGGTACTCGCTCACGCTGGAGGAGGTAGGCTTGCACTTCAACGTGACCCGCGAGCGCATCCGCCAGATCGAGGCGAAGGCGCTCAGGCGGCTACGCCATCCGAAGCGGAGCGTGCGGCTCAGGGACTATCTGGACGAATGAACGGAGGGAGCGTGAGTAGCGAATCTGCAACTATCGAGACGAACCACGGGACGCCGGCGGTCCAGGGCGTGCTGGACAAGCTGCGCGCCCTGCAGGACGTGCTGCACAAGAAGCACGAGGTCGAGGCGCAGATCGAGGCACTGCCCCGGTCGCTGGCCACCAAGAAAGAGGTGCTCAACCGGCTCAAGCGTACCTACCTGGAGCGCAATGAGGAGCAGGAATCGACCAGGACGCGGATCGAGAGTCTGCGCGGCGACGCGGTGGAATCGGAACGGGTTCGCGAAGAGTACGAGCAGCAGATGGGGCAGATGGAATATATCCAGACGCAGCGGGCGTACGAAGCGCTGGACAAGCAGATACGCGACGCGACCGAACGGGAGACGGACGATCGGCGAGCGCTGCAGGACGAGGAGGAGCGGCTCGATCAGTTGTCCGAGGAGCTGGCCCGCGAAGCGGAGTTGATCGAGCAGCAGGAGGGCGCGGTCCAGGTAGAGGAGTCGCGCATCGAGGTGGAGTTGGCCGACCGCCAGGAACGGCTTGCCGCCCTGGACGCGGACGAGTCGGAGATCGCCTCCGGTCTCGACGAGGAGTTGCTGTTCAAGTTCGAGCGCATCGTGCGGTCGACCGACGGCTACGGGATCGTGCCGCTGCAGGGCCACGTCTGCACCGGATGCTACATGACGCTGCCGGCTCACTTCGTCAACCGCGTCCGCCGGGCCGAGGACGTGCTGTTCTGCACGCATGGCCGGATCGTCTTCTATGAGGACGCTCCCTCCGAGGAAGAGACGGAGGCGCAGATCGACGTGTTCGACGACGAGCCCGGGTTCTTCGCCGATGCGGACGGGGACGAGATCGACGGAGAGGAACTCCTGGTCGACGACGTCTCCGGCGACGATGACGGCGACCACGATGGCGATCATCATGGCGATGACAATGACGATGACGGCGATCATGGGTCGAACGGCGACTGAGGCGCGGACTGCCGGCCGATGGCGTCGCCGCGCGTGATCGGTTATCATGGAGGCCGCAGGAGGCGGGCCGGCCATCGCCGCGATCGGTAACGGGCGCGGAGGAAAGTCCGGGCTCCACAGAGCAGGGCGCCGGGTAACGCCCGGGCGTCCGCGCCGCGGTGCGGACGACAGAGAGTGCCACAGAGAACAGACCGCCGGACGGGTGCCCCGCGACGGCGCAGATCGTTCGGTAAGGGTGAAACGGTGGGGTAAGAGCCCACCACTCCGGCGGCGACGCCGGAGGTACGGCAAACCTCGCCCGGAGCAAAGCCAAGCAGCGGGTTGGGTTGCTCGCCGCGTGACGCTGTGTCCCGAAGGGACGCGGTCGTCGAGCCCGCGGGTAGGCTGCTCGAGTGCGGCGCCGGCGCCGTGAGGCGCCGCCGCGCGCGCCAGATGAATGATGGCCCGCCCCGCTGGCGACCGGTCCGCGCGAGCGGGTCGGTGCGCGCCGGGGCGAACAGAACCCGGCTTATCGGCCCGCCTCCTCTTTCATCGGTTGCGCCGGCGCCGGGTCGCGCGGTGCCCCGGTGGGGCCATCGGCCGGTCGGCCGGCGGCGCGAACGGCGCGGCAGGGGGCGGCTGGCGGCGATCGCGCTGCTGGTCGTCGCCGTCGCCGTCGGGGCGCTGCTGCGCGCCGACCGGGCCGCCGCCGCGTGGCTGCGGCGCGACCGGGAGGCGAACATGCGTGCGCTCATCGCCGAACGCCGCTTCGCGGCGGCGGCGGCGGCGGCGGCGGTCACGCTGGCGAACCGGCCGCTCGACCCGGAGGCGAACCTGATCCGCGGCGTGGCGGCGCTCTACGAGTCGATCGCCGCCGGTCCTGCCGCTCGGGAGCCGGGCGCGGCGCCGGGGGCCTACGGCGGCGGAGCCACGCAGACCGATGGCGCGCTCCTGTCGGCGGCCGTGGCGTCGCTCCGCCGCGCGCTGCTGGACGCGCGGATCGCCGCGGCGGAACCGGCTGCGCAGTACGCGCTCGGCAAGGCCTATTTTCACAAGGGTTACTTCTACTACGATCTGGCCGTGCGGTATCTGGAGGGATCGCTGGCGCTCGGGTATGACGGCGCCGACACCTACGAGTACCTGGGGTTGGCCTACACCGAACTGGGCGACCCGCGCGGGCTGGAGTACTTCCGGCACGCGCTGGCGCGCCGGCCGTCCGACCTGCTGCATCTGCGGATGGCCGCCATGCTGGCGGACGAAGACGACCCGCAGGGAGCGCGCGACAACCTGATCCAGGCGGTCCGGCTCACTGATGATCCGGCGATCGAGCAGCGGGCGCGGTACGAACTCGGCGCGGTCTACCGGACGCTGGACGAACCGGCGTCGGCCGAAGAGCAGTACCGGGCGATCATCGCCGCCGACGAGCGCGCCGCTGACGCGCATTTCTATCTGGGCGAGATCTATGCGAAGCAGGGAGACCCCGACCGCGCCCGCGCGGCATGGCGCGAGGCCGAGAAGCTGGAGCCGCGCCATCGCCGCGCGATCGAGCGTCTGCGTGGCGGCTAGACCGTGATCGCACCATGAACGCGGAGGTACACGTCATCTGATGGCTATGTTCAACAGTTTCTCTTCAGACATCGGCATCGATCTGGGCACCTGCAATACGCTGGTGCACGTCAAGGGCAAGGGTATCGTGCTGTCGGAGCCGTCGGTGGTCGCCATCGATCACGAAACCAAGCAGGTGGTCGCGGTCGGTACGGAAGCCAAGCGCATGCTGTGGAAGACGCCGAGCAACATCAAGGCGGTGCGCCCCCTGCGCGACGGCGTCATCGCCGACTTCGACATGACCGAGCAGATGATCCGCTACTTCATCACGCAGGTGGTGCCGCGGCGCTGGTTCGTCAAGCCGCGTGTGGTGATCGGCATCCCGTCCGGGGCTACCGAAGTGGAAAAACGGGCGGTGCAGGAGAGCGCCGAACAGGCCGGCGCGCGCGAGGTGTTCGTGATCGAGGAGTCGATCGCGGCGGCCGTGGGCGCGGATCTGCCGATCCTGGAGCCGGCCGGTCACATGATCTGCGACATCGGCGGCGGCACCACCGAGGTGTCGGTGATATCGCTCGGCGGCATGGTGGTGTCGAGCGCCATTCGCATCGGCGGCGACGAGTTCGATGAGGCGATCATCCGGCACGTGCGCACCGTCCACAACTTGGTGATCGGGCTGGAGACCGCCGAGAAGATCAAGATCGAGATCGGCAACGCCGACCCCGACCAGAAGATCGTGCGCATGGAGATCAAGGGCCGGGACGCGATCACCGGCCTGCCGCGCCGGCTGGAGGTCGACTCGATCGAGGTGTGCGAAGCGCTGCAGGAGCCGACGCGCCAGATTCTCGAGGAGATAAAGCGCGCGCTGGGCCAGACGCCCGCCGAGCTGGCGTCCGACATCGTGGAGCGCGGCATCGTCATGACCGGCGGCGGCTCGCTCCTGCGCGGGCTGCCGCGTCTGATCGGACGGGAGACCGGGGTGCCGGTGATGGTCGCCGAACAACCGCTGCTGTGCGTGGCGCTGGGAGCCGGCAAGTACTTCGACAACATGCGCGTCAGCCAACGCCGATCATTCCGCTAGCGGATCGTCCGGCGCCGAGGGAATCGATCTAACCCGCGTCCGTGACCGACGTTGGCCCCTTCGTCAGCCGCCGCCGTTCGGGCGTCACCTTCGCGGTCCTGATGGTGAGCTCGCTCGTGCTGGTGGGATTGAATCCCTCGCCGGGGCACGTCGGGCTGCTGGCGATGGTGCAGGCGGGCATCGGCTCGGTGAGCCGCTGGGTCGTCGATACCGCCGCCGCGGTCGGCGAACTGGGCCGCAGCCGGGCCGAGGTACAGACGCTGCGCGCCGAGCTGGAGCGGGTCGAGCAGCGTTTGCGCCGCGCCGCCCGGCTCGAAGCGGAGAACCGCGGCCTGCGCGAGTTGCTGAACCTGTCGCGGGCCGTTCCGGCGTCGATTCCGGCCGAGGTGATCGGGCGCGATCCGGGCAATCTGTTCCAGACGGTGACGATCAATCGCGGCCGCAGGCACGGCGTCCAGGTCGATGACACGGTGGTCGCCAGCGCCGGCGGGTTCCAGGCGCTGGTCGGCAAGATCGAATCGGTTTCATCCTCTACCTCGATGGTGCGGCCGATTCTGGACAGCTCCTCCTACGTCGCGGCCCGTCTTGAGCGCACCGAGCACGACGGGCTGATCGAGGGAGACCCGGCCGGCCGGCGGCTGATCATGCGCTGGGTGGATGCCATCGCGGCGGGCGACTTGGCGGCCGGCGATCTGGTGATCACCTCGGGCTTGCGAAGCCTGTATCCGCGCGGGATATACATCGGCCGGACGGTGGAGCAGCGCACCGGCGAGGACCGATCGTCGATCGTGCTGATCGTGCAGCCGCTGGTCGAGTTTGGCCGCCTCGACTACGTCGTGGTGCTCGACACCGCGGAGCGGCCCGATGGGTGATTTCCGCGTCATCGCGGCGACCACGCTGATCGCCGTCGCGGCGTCCTTGTTGACGTCGACGCTGCTGTCATGGGTGGCGGTCGCCGGCGTCAAGCCGGACTTGGCGCTGGTCGTGGTCGCGCTGATCGCGATGCGCCGGGGCAGCATGCCGGGCCAGATCGCGGGCTTCGCTTCCGGCCTGCTGGCCGACACGATCAGCGTGGGGCCGCTCGGCCTGACCGCCATGGTCCGCACGGTGGCCGGCTATCTGATCGGCCGGATGGCGGGCTTGGTATCCGCCGACTGGGTGTTGCTTCCCACCCTCGTGGCGATCGCCGCCACCGTTCTCAAGGCACTCACCGTCACGGTGCTGGCGTTGACCATTCCCTGGATCCCCGGCTACGGGATCGCGGCTCCCTCGTTCCTGATCGAAGCGGCCTTGAACGGCGTGGCCGCCCCTGCGCTGTACGTGCTGCTGAGCCTGGTGCCGTGGCTGAAGGACCGCTCGCCGCGCCGGCCGCTGGGCGCCAAGCTACGCCCGTGAACGGCGCCCCGGTCGAAGAATCCACCGGCGCCTTCCGTCTGGCGGCGCTGCGCGTGGCGGTGCTGTGCGCGCTCGGGGGACTTGGCGTCTACCTGTTCGTGCTGCAGGTCATCAACGGCGTGGAGTTCGAGCGGCTGGCCGAGCAGGTCGCCCGGCGTGAGACCGTGGTGCCGGCGCGGCGCGGCCGGATCTACGATGCGTCCTATACCCGTCCGCTGGTGGCGAACCGGCCCGCGTTCTCGATCGACGTCACGCCCGCGTACGTGCCCGGTGACATGTCCGACCTGTTCGCCGCGCTCGGCGGAGTCCTGCAGGTCAGCCCGCAGCATCTGGCCGGCCGGGTGCCGCCCAGCGAGCGTCACCTGTTCCAGCCGATCGAGGTCCTGAGCGGCGCCGACTTCGCCGCGGTCGCCTACCTGGGCGAGCACATCGACCGCTTCCCCGGGGTGAGTTGGCGCAACGAACCGACGCGCGATTATCGCGACCTGGGCGCCCTGGCGCACGTGATCGGCTACGTGGGCGAAATCAGCGTCGAGGAGCTGCAGGTCCTGTACAACCAGGGCTACCGCCGCGGCGACACCATCGGCAAGAGCGGTCTGGAGCAGGTGCACGACCGGCTCCTGCGCGGGAGCCCGGGACTGAGCTACCGGACGGTCGACGCCCGCGAGCGGGATCTGGATACCCGGGAGGGACGGGCGCCCACGCCGGGCCACGATCTGGTGCTCACCATCGACTCCCGCACGCAGCGCCTGGCCGAGGACGCGCTGGCCGGCCGCGTTGGATCGGTGGTCGTGCTGCGGCCGACCACCGGGGAGATACTGGCGATGGTCTCGTATCCCTGGTTCGATCCCGAAACGTTCCGCGGCGGCGGCGGAGCGCAGGAGCTGCGCCGGGTGCTCGAAGATACGTCTTATCCGTTCGTCAACCGGGCGCTGCAGGCCTATCCGCCGGCGTCGGTGTTCAAGCTGATCATGACCGTCGCGGTGTTGGAGGAGCGGCTCATCCCGCCGGAGCAGAAGATCCGGTGCGAGGGTTGGTTCCGGTTGGGCAGAGGCCTGTGGCAGGACCACGTGGACGAACACGGCCCCGTGGACCTGCGCGAGGGCTTGGCGGAGTCGTGCAACGTCTACTACTACACGGTCGGACACCGTCTGGGCGTCGAGCGCATCGTCCACTACGCGCGGGCGTTCGGGTTCGGTAGCCCGACCGGCATCGAGCTGCTCCGCGAGCAGGCCGGCTTCCTGCCTACGCCGGCCTGGAAGCAGCGCCGGCTGGGGGAACCGTGGGTCGGCGGCGACACCATCAACATGTCGATCGGGCAGGGGTTCGTCACCGCGACCCCCGTGCAGATCGCCAACGCCGTCGCGGCGATCGTCAACGGCGGCGTGGTCTATCGGCCGTTCCTGGTCAAGGAGGTGCGCAGCGGCGCCGACGGATCGCTGGTCCGGCAGGCCGCGCCGGTGCGGCTGCTGGAGGTCGACGTGCAGCCGGAGACCCTGGCGTTCCTGCGCGAGGCGATGCGCTACACGGTGACCGACGGAACCGCGAAGGTCGCGATCACCACGCCGGCGGTGCCGGTGGCCGGCAAGACCGGCACCGCCCAGACCCGCTCCGCGGACGCCGAAGGGCCGGCGCGCCAGCACTCGTGGTTCGCCGCCTTCGCCCCGGCCGGCGCTCCGCCGGAGGAGCAAGTGGTGGTCGTCGTCATGGCGGAAGCGTCCGACCGGTGGGAATGGTGGGCGCCGAAGGCGACCAACGTCCTGCTGCACGGGATGTTCGCCGGCCTCGATTACGACGAGGTGATTCCCGACCTGCAGCGGCACACCCCCATGTACAACCTGCTCGGTGAGCCGCGCGATGAGGATGAGCCGCGCGGCGAGGACCCGTGACCGGCGACGGGGCGCGTGCGCTGCTGTTGCTCGGCGCTACCGCCGCGCTGGTAGCGATCGGCGTCCAGTTCGTCTACTCCAGCGGGGTCGACTCAACCGGCGAGTCGCTGTCGCGGGAGTGGATCAAGCAGATCGTCTGGGCACTGACCGGGTTCGCCTTGCTGGGGGTGGTGGCCGCCGCCGGCGCCGGCTGGCTGCGGGCCGGGGCGCCCTACCTGTACGCCGGCGGGCTGTTGCTGCTGGCGCTCACGGCAGTATTCGGGCGGGAGGTAAATGGAGCCCGTTCGTGGATCGGCATAAACGATCTGGGGGTGCAGCCGTCGGAGTTTGCCAAGCTCACCACCATCGTGTTCCTGGCCTACTACTTCGCGGGTATCGGCAACGGCATCAGGGAGCTGCCGCGCTTCGCGCTCGGACTGGTGATCGCGCTGCTGCCGGTGGGACTGGTTCTGCTGCAGCCGGACATGGGGACGGCGATGGTCTACGTGCCGATGTTCCTGGTCGCGGCCCTGATCGCCGGGGCCGAGATACGACATCTGGCGTTCATCATGTGCGCCGGCATCGTCACCTTTGCCATGGCGGTGTTGCCGGAACTGAGCGCCGGCGCCGCCGCCGGCGCGGCGGCGGCGGCGCTGCTCGATCCGGGCACCGTACGACTCGCCGCCGGAGCGCTGCTGGCGATCGTCGGTCTGGCGTTCATCGGCTGCCGGATCAGCGGCAGCCGATCGATGTACTGGATCGGCTACTTGGCCTCCATCGGCCTCGGCGGCGTGACCGGAGCGGCGCTGGTCCGGTCGGTGCTGAAGCCGTACCAGATCGTCCGGCTGGCGGCGTTCCTGGACCCGTGGTCCGATCCGCGCGGCGCCGGCTGGAATATCATCCAGTCGATGACCGCGGTCGGCTCCGGCGGGCTGATCGGGAAAGGGTATCTGCAGGGCACGCAGAGCCACTATCAGTATCTGCCTCAGCAGAGCACCGACTTCATCTTCTCGATCCTGGCCGAGGAATGGGGGTTTCGCGGCTCGCTGCTGGTGCTGGCGCTGTTCGCCGTGATCCTGCTGCGATCGATCGCCATGTGCCGGCGCGCTCGGGACGACTTCGGCGTGGCGATGGCGGCCGGCATCACCGGCATGTTCGGCACCCACGTGCTGGTCAACATCGGCGTGGCGAGCGGCATCATGCCGATCACCGGCATCCCGCTCACCTTCGTCTCCTACGGCGGCTCCGCGCTGTGGACGGGGCTGCTGGCGGTCGGCATGCTGCTGGCCCTGGTGCGCACCGGCTCGGCCGGCGGATTGCGCTTCTCGTCGCGCTTGACCGCTTCCCAGTGGCGGTCCAGTTCCGGCAACGGCAGCTCGCCCAGGGTGGCGCCGGTCTCCCGCACGCGTCGCTCCACTTCCTGAAACCGCCGCCGGAACCGTTCATTGGCCCCATGCAGGGCCAGCAGCGGATCGACCTTCAGGTGGCGGGCCAGGTTGGCCGCCGCGAACAGCAGGTCGCCGAGCTCCTCCTCGGAGCGCTTCGGGCCGACCGCGGACGCCTGCTCGACCTCGGCCAGCTCTTCGGCGACCTTGGCGAAGACCGGGCGCGCGTCGTCCCAGTCGAAGCCGACCTTCGCGGCGGCGGTCTGCAGGTCGGCCGCGCGGCGCAGCGGACCGGGTGTCCGGCCGGCCGAATCGAGCGCGGAGGGCTGCCGTGCGCGTTCGCTTCGCTCGCTCCGCTTGATGCGCTCCCATTGCCGCAGCACGCCGCCGGCGTCGGTGGGATAATCGCCGGCCGGCGCGGGCTCTCCGGGTCGGTCCGCCGGCGGGAACACGTGCGGGTGCCGGCGGCGCAACTTGTCGACCACCTCGGCCAGCACGTCGGCGATGCCGAACGCCACCTCCTGCTCCTTCATGCGGGCAATCATCGTGACGATCAGCATCACGTCCCCCAACTCCTCCCGCAGGTTGGCGTCATCGGCGACGTCGATCGCGTCGATCGCCTCGAACGCCTCCTCCAGCAGCATCGTCCGCATCGACTCCGGCGTCTGTTCGCGATCCCAGGGACAGCCGTCCGGCGCGCGCAGGCGGCAGACGGTCCGGTAGAGGCGCGCGAACGCCTCGCCGACCTGCTCGGCGCTCGGTGACGGGGTAGGCTCCATGATGCGGTCGCTCCGGCGAGGCCGGCCCCGAAGGGGCACGGCGGTTCGCAGGCGCAGCTTACCCGGCCGGGACCGGCTCCGCCAGGGGCGCGGCCGGCCGGGGTGCCGCGAACCGGCCCCGCGTGGTAAGGTGCGGCTCACGGTGCCGCGCAACCGTTGCGGCTGCCGGTTGAACCCACTCCATGCGCATAGCGTCGGTCGCCCTCAGACATCCCACGCGGGCGGTCACCAATGAAGAGATCGTCGCGCTCCTGGGGGAGTGCAGCAACGGCGTCGAGCCGCGCACGTTGCGCAAGTACCAGCGGCTGGTGCGCGGGCTGTTGAAACGGGCCGGATCGGTCACGCGCTACGTTCGGGACGAGCAGCGCGGCGAACGGGCCAGCCACTTCGTCAAGGCCGCGATGCTGGAGGCGCTGGAGCGGGCGGACATGGGGCCGGCCGATATCGATCTGCTGATCTACTGCGGAGTGGGCAAGGGGTTCCTGGAGCCGGCCAACGCCTACTTCTACGCGCATGCCGCCGGCCTGACCTGCTCGTGCTTCGACGTTTCCGACGCGTGCATGAGCTGGATGCGCGCGCTGGAGATCTCCTACCGCTTCCTGCGCGCGGGCATGCATCGCACGGCGATGGTCATCAACGGCGAGTTCAACTACAAGGAACACGGGTTTCCCGCGAACTTCGCGGTGAGGGGCATCGAACAGCTCGAATACACCTTTCCCACCTACACGATCGGCGAGGCGGCGACCGCCACGATCGTCACCGCAGCCGATGCGGAATGGCGGTTCGACTACCACTCGGTGCCGGAGCTGTGCAGCCTGTGCAACATCCCGCTGGCCGGATACCAGGACTTCGTCGAGCCGTCGGCGCGGGTCGCGCTCAACGGCGTGAGCAACTTCGTGGCGTACGGCCATGAGCTCTTCGCGCGGGCGGAGCAGTATCTGATGCCGTTGATCCGCCGCACGGTGGGGGACCTGAACGGCCCGGACATCTACTTTCCGCACGCCGCCTCCAGCGTCGCCTACCTGCGCGCCGGCCGGGCGGCGGGGGTCAGGAACGGCAAGGTGTACAACAATGTGTTCCCGCGGTTGGGTAACCTGGTATCCGCCAGCATACCGGCGGCAATGGTCCTGGCGGAGGCGGAAGGCCGGCTCAAACGGGGTGACCGGGTGGCGCTGGTGCCGGCCAGCGCCGGCATGGTGTTCGGCGTTGGTCAGTTCACCTACTGAGCCCGGCCGGCGGGACTTACGCCTTGGCGGCGACCGGCCTGCGCCGCCCGGGCGGCCGGGTGCGTGCCGGCTCGTTGAGGAAGACGCGCCAGGAGTCGTACTTGGGGCTCTGCAGCCGCAGCAGGATCAGCGGGTTGCGCCGCGGCTCCACGGGCCGGCGGACGAGCTGCATACCGGCCGCCCGCGGCGTACGGCCGCCCTTGCGGGTGTTGCACGGCATGCAGGCGGTGACCAGATTCGACCATGACTCGGCGCCGCCGCGCGACCGCGGGATCACGTGATCGATCGTCAGTTGGCGCGCCACCAGGCGCGTGCCGCAGTACTGGCAGGCGTTGCCGTCGCGGGCGTGGACGTTGCGCCGCGTCAACGCCACCCCTTCGCGCGGGAAGCCGTGATAGTCGGTCAACCTGATGATGCGCGGCACCGCCAGGGTCAGCGTCGCCGTGTGCACCCAGTCGAGGTGATCGCCGTCGCCGGCCGCCAGCAGACCGGAACGGTCGGTCCATCGGGCGAAGTCGAACGATTCGTACCGGCTGCCGTCGGTGGTGATCACCTCGGCGGCCTGACGGACCAGCAGCACGAACGCCCGCCGCGCGCTTACCAGGCGCAGGACGGCGTACGAGCTGTTGAGGACCAGCACGCTGCACTCGAGCACCCGCGATTCGTACGACACCGCCGGTGCTGTACCACGCCCCTGGTACATGGTCAAGATTTGCAGCCTCCCCGCCGGCACCGCCGGGCCCCTGTACCGCCGCCCGCCCGCCGTATCAGTATGTCCGCCGACCAGCAGGGGCGGTTAGCTCAGTGGGGAGAGCGCTTGGTTTACACCCAGGAGGCCGGCGGTTCGAGCCCGTCACCGCCCATCGTGACCAGAGCATGGTGATCTGCAAGCGTCAGGGCGCCGCGTCGATGCGGGGCTGGCTCCTGTTCGGGGCCGGCATCGCCGCCGTGGTGGTCGGCGCGGCGCTCGCCGGCCGCGCGCTGCGGGCGCCGACCGCCGACCAGGCGTTCGACCCGGTGACCGGGGCCGACCGGTTGCAGGCGTTCACGACGATCTTTCTGGGCATCTTCATCGAAGCGGCGCCGTTCGTGGCGGTCGGCGCCCTGCTGTCCGGGGTGATCGAGACCAGCGTGAGCGCGCGGACGCTGGCGCGCTGGGTGCCGGACCGGCCCGGAGCCGGCGTGCTGGCCGGCGCGGCGTTGGGATTGGTCTTTCCGGTCTGTGAGTGCGGGGTGGTGATCGTCGTCCGGCGCCTGTTGCGCAAGGGACTCCCGCCGCCGGTGGCGATCGCCTTCCTGCTCGGCGCGCCGGTCCTCAATCCGGTGGTGATCGCCAGCACGGCGACGGCGTTCGGGTTCGGCCGGATGCTGGCCGCCCGCCTGGGGCTCACTCTGGTCGTGGCGGTCGTGGCGGCGACCGTGTTTCGCGCGGCTCGTCCGGACGACATTCTGCCGGCCGGCGGGGACGCCGCCGGCGCCGATCACGAACACGGGCACGATCACGATCACGAACACGGGCACGAACACGGGCACGAGCATGGGCACGGGCACGACGAACCGGCGCCGCGCAGGCGCCGCGCAGGCTCGTTCGCGGTCGACGCGCTGCTGCACGGCACCGCCGATCTGTTCGACATGGGCCGGTACCTGGTGATCGGGTGCGCCCTGGCCGCCCTGTTGCAGACCATGATGCCGCAGTCGGTACTGCTCGACATCGGCCGCGGCGGCGCGGGGTCGGTGGCGACGATGCTGGGGCTGGGTTACCTGCTGTCGGTCTGCTCGTCGGTCGACGCGTTCCTGGCGTTGGCGTTCACCAACACCTTCGCGCCGGCGTCGATACTGGCGTTCCTGGTATTCGGCCCGATGGTCGACGTCAAGAGCACGTTGCTGTTCCTGAGCGTCTTCCGCCCCGGCGCGGTGGTCTACCTGATCGCGACGCCGCTGGTCCTGACCTTCACGGCGGCGGTGATTCTGCACAATCTGGTTCCGTGGGCGTGAGCGGCGGCCGGGAGGGCGGCGGGGAGCGCCGGCTCGACCGTTCGCGGTTGGCAGCGGCGGTCGTGCTGTACGGCATCGTGGCGATGCTGCTGCACCGCCTGCTCTCCGGCACGCTGGTCTATTACATCAACCGCCGTTACGAATGGCTCACGTGGGTGGCGGTGGCGGGGCTCGGCGCCATGGCGGTGGCGTTGTCGGCGACCGCGCGGCGCCGCGCTTCGCGGCACGGCGCGCGGGCGGCATGGAGCTCCCTGGCGGTGCTCGCCTTGCCGGTGGCGCTGGGGTTGGCGCCGCAGCAGCCACTGGGTTCGGCGGCGCTCGGCAACCGGCAGGTCGCGGTCGCCAGCCTGCCGCCGACCGCCGAGCGCAGCGTGACCAGGATCGCCGCCTTGCAGCCGGAGCGCCGGTCGATGCTCGACTGGCTGGTGGAGTTTCACGTGGCCGACGATGCGCGGCGGTTCGTCGGGCAGGAAGCGCAGATCACCGGGTTCGTGCATCGCGACGCGAGCCTCGGCCCGGATCAGGTGCAGCTCAGTCGCTTTCTCATGAGCTGCTGCGTGGCCGACGCTACCGCCATCGGCATCGTCGTGCAGGCGCCGGAGCTGGCCGTGGTGCCGGACGACCGGTGGCTGACGGTTACCGGGCGGTTCGCCGTGCGAGAGATCGACGGCGCGCAGGTGCCGGTGCTGATCGCCGACGACGTAGCGCAGATCGACCCCCCGCCGGTTCCCTATCTGTACTATTGACCGATGCGTCCACTCGATCGCGCCGCGCTCGCCACGCTCGGCGCGGTCGCCGCCGTGGCGGCGGCCGCGGTGGCGATCGGCGATCGAGTCGGCCTGCAGGTCGTTGCGGTGACGCCGGAGCGCGACGCCGGCCGGGTGTCGACGCAGGCAGGGATCGAGGTCCGGTTCGCCGAGTCGGTCGATCCGGACGGGCGTTCGGTGCGGCTGGCGATCAAGCCGCCGATCGACGGTGCGCTGCGGTGGGGGGCCCGTACGCTGCTCTTCGATCCGCACCGCGCGCTGTCCGCGCGCACGCGCTATACGGTCCGCCTGGTCGGTGCGCTGCGGGCCGCTTCCGGGCGCCGCCTGCGCGCCCCGGTGGAGTGGAGCTTCGAAACCGGGGCACTGCGCATCGCCTACGTGACCGCCGCGGCGACCGCGCGCAACCGCATCGCCGCCCGCACCGTGAACGCGGGGGGCGCCGGCGGACCGGAATCCGGCGAACGCACGCTGGCGTCGTTCGAGCGGCCGGTGCGCGACTTCCACCGGGCGCCGGACGGCGGCTCGCTGGTGGCGACGCTCGGCACGGACGGGTTCGCCGCGGACCTGTGGCTGATCGACCTCCAGGGCGCCGGCGCGCGCGAGTTGCTCGACTGCGCCGGTGCGGAGTGCAGCAACGCCCGCTGGGCGCCGGACGGGACGGCCATCGTCTTTTCGCAGCGCCGCCTGCCGTTGCCGCCGCGTCCCTGGCTGATCGATCCGCGCACCGGCGACACGCGGCCCCTGCTGGAGGAGGAGGTGATCGGGTTCGACCCCCGCTGGTCGGCGGACGGCGCGTGGGTGGCGTTCGTCTCGCCCCTGGAAGGAGGATTGCGCGTCGCCGGCGCGGCCGGCGGCCGTACGGTGCTGGTGCCGACCCGGTCCAACGCTCCGGCCGCGTGGCGGCCGGGCGCGCTCACGTTGCTCACCTCGGACCTGCGCGAGGGGCAGGGCGGACAGTTCGCGGACGTCGTCGTTTCGATCGACCTGGCCGATCTGTCGGTGCGGACGCCGCTCGGCGCGGAGCACCGCGGCAGCCGTTCGCCGTCGTGGGCTCCGGACGGCGTCAGCTTCGCCTTCATACGCATGGCCGATCGGGGCGAGCAGGTGTGGCTGGCGACCGGCGCGGGCCCGCAGTTCTCGGCCGCGCCGCTTGTCACGGCGCCAAGCTTCACCTATCGGGAGATCGTGTTTGCCCCCGGAGGAGACCTCATGGCGGTGCAGCGCTCGCGGCTCGACGTACCGTATCCGCAGCCCGAGGTGGTGGTGCTCGATCTCTCCGGGCAGGTGGTCATGGCGATCGCGGACGCGGCGACGCCGCGCTGGCTGCCGTGACCGAGCGTCCGGCTCCGGCCGGCGGCTGGGCGGTCCTGTTCGTCGACGGCGGCTGCGTGCTCTGTCGGCGGCTGTCGAGCCTGGTGGTCGACGCGGATGCGGCCGGCCGGCTGCGGGTGGCGCCGCTCGCCGGGGTGACCGCGCGCCGGCTGCTGGCGCCCGAAGACCGGACGCAGGGCGATTGGGCGGTGTTGGTCGACGGGCCGCGGACGTTGCGCGCCGCCGACGCCATGGTGCGCACGCTCGAACTGCTGGGCGGACGGTTCGGCGTGCTGGCGCGGGTGCTGGGCGCGGCGCCGCACCCGGTGCGCGATGCGGCGTACCGTTTCGTCGCCCGGCGGCGCCGCGCCTGGTTCGGCAGCGTCGACTCGTGCCCGCTGCCGGCCAGCGATCGCCGCCCGCACGCGGTGCTCGACTGATCGGTGCTCGACCGATTCCGGCCGCCGGCGGCGGTAGGCCGGCGCGGACGCTTGGCGGTATACTCTGTCCGAGGACCGGAGCCCGGATCCCGGTCGGTAAGAGGAGTTCGCTATGGCAGGTGAGGTGCAGGATACCGGCTCGTGGACGGTCAAGACCGGACTGGCCCAGATGCTGAAGGGTGGCGTGATCATGGACGTGGTGACCGCCGATCAGGCCAAGATCGCCGAAGACGCTGGAGCGGTTTCGGTCATGGCGCTCGAGCGCGTGCCCGCCGACATTCGCAAGGCGGGCGGCGTGGCGCGCATGGCCGATCCGACCAAGATCGAAGAGATCAAACGTGCGGTCACCATTCCCGTCATGGCCAAGTGCCGCATCGGACACTTCGTGGAAGCGCAGGTCCTGCAGGCGCTGGAGATCGACTATATCGACGAATCGGAAGTGCTGACGCCGGCCGACGAAACCAACCACGTGTGGAAGCACGACTTCACGGTGCCGTTCGTGTGCGGCTGTCGGAACCTGGGCGAGGCGCTGCGCCGCATTCGCGAAGGCGCCGCCATGATCCGCACCAAGGGCGAGGCCGGCACCGGCAACGTGGTCGAAGCGGTGCGCCACGCCCGCAGCGTGCTGCAGGCGGTGCGGCGCGTGCAGGGGCTCGACGACGGCGAGCTGTCGGCCTTCGCCAAGGAGATACACGCTCCGTTCGATCTGGTAGCGCAAGTGCGCGCCGACGGAACGCTGCCGGTGGTCAACTTCGCCGCCGGCGGCATCGCCACCCCGGCGGACGCGGCGTTGATGATGCAGATCGGCGTCGACGGCGTATTTGTCGGCTCCGGCATCTTCAAGTCCGAGAATCCGCAGCGAATGGCGGAGGCGATCGTCAAGGCGACCACCAACTACGACGACCCCGACGTCCTGGCGGAGGTCTCGCGCGGGCTGGGCAAGCCGATGCGCGGGCTGGAGATGACGGCGATCCCGGAAGGCGAGCAGCTCGCCGTGCGCGGCTGGTAACGGATGGCGGTGGGGGTGCTGGCGCTGCAAGGCGACGTCCGGGAGCACCTCCATGCCCTTGCCGCCGCCGGCCAGTGCGCGGCGCCGGTGCGCACCGCCGCGCAGCTCGAAGCGGTCGACGCGCTGATCATTCCCGGCGGCGAGAGCACTACCATCATCAATCTGCTGCACGCCTTCGGCATGACCGGGCGGTTGACGGAGTTGCTGCGCGGCGGCATGCCGGTGTGGGGGACCTGCGCGGGCATGATCGTGCTGGCGGCGGAGGTGCTCGATCCGCGGCCGGCGCCGCTGCGGCTGCTCGACATCGCCGTGCGGCGCAACGCGTACGGCCGTCAGGTCGCCAGTTTCGAGGCGTACCTGGAGGTGGAGGAGCTCGGCCCGACGCCGTTCCGCGGCATCTTCATCCGCGCTCCGGCGGTGGAGCGGGTCGGCCGCGGCGTGCAGGTGGTGGCCGCGCTGCCCGACGGGCGGCCGGTGGCCGTGCGTCAGGGCAGCATGCTGGCCACAGCTTTCCATCCCGAGCTTACGGGGGACCTTCGCTTCCATCGCTACTTCTGCACGTTCCGCCCGGATAGCGCCGGCACGGACGGTGGCGGTGAGGATGGTCGCTGAAGGGCGGCGGGGCGCGGCCCTGTCGGCGGCCGACCGGAAGCGTATCCGCGACAACGTTGACGCGGTACGGGAGCGGGCGGCGCGGGCCGCGGCCCGCGCCGGACGGGCGTTCGACGCGGTACGGGTGATGGCGGTGACCAAGAACGTTCCCCGCGACCACGCCCTGGCGGCGGTCGCCGCCGGCGTCGATCTGCTGGGGGAAAACCGGGTACAGGAGGCGGCCGGCAAGCACGACGGCCGCCCCCGGCCGTACGAACTCCATCTGGTCGGTCACCTGCAGCGCAACAAGGCCGGAGAAGCCGCACGGTTGTTCGACGCGGTGCAGTCGATCGACGCCGTGCGCACCGCCGCCGCCCTGGAGCGGCGCTGCGCGGCGCTCGACCGGACGATGGCGATCCTGCTGGAGCTGAACGCCTCCGGCGAGCCGACCAAGGCCGGCTTCCCGACCGCCGACGCGCTGCTGGAGGCGGCGGCCGAGATCGCCGCCGCCTGTCCGCATCTGCCGCTTGCCGGCGTGATGACGATCGGCGCCCACAGCGACGACCAGGCATTGGTGCGCGCCTCGTTCGCGCGGCTGCGCGCCGCGCACCAGCGGCTGCTCGCCGGCCACCCCGGCGCGACAGCGCTGTCGATGGGCATGTCGCAGGACTTCGAGCTGGCGATCGAGGAGGGGGCTACCCTGATCCGTCTGGGCACGGCGCTGTTCGGGCCGCGGCCCGCGCCATAACCGGCCTCCGGCGGACCCGCTTGCCCACGCAGCGATCGCCCGTGATGCGCTTGCCGGCGCTGCTGCTGATCGTGATCGCCGCCGCCGGCGCGTGGGGCCAGGAAGGCGACCGGCCTCCGCAGGAGGCGCCGCCGGGAGCGGTGAACGACCCGGTTCCGTACGAGCGCTCGGAGTTTCCCGAATGGGCGCACGCGCTGCGCCGCGCGGAGGTGACGGCGATCGGCTCGCTGCCACTCACCCTCTTCGGCGTGCGCCTGGTCTACGACTTCGCCCGCTACGCCGCGCACGGCTTCGCGGCCTCCGGGTCGCCTCCGGCAACGCCGTCCGACGTGCGGCCGTTTCCCTTCGGGCCGATCGGCGGCGGCGATCTCACCGATATGGAGGAGCTCGGCATCGTCATCGGCGCCGTGGCGTTGTCCCTGACGATCGCGCTGATCGACGCGGACCTGCAGCGGACCCGGCCGCCGGCCGCGCGCGATCGGTGAGATCGTCACAGACCGTCGTCGGGGCCGATCGCTTTGCGGGGTTGCGCCTGGACCGCTATCTGGCGGCCGGCCTGGGGCTGTTTCCACGCAGCCAGGCGCGCTCCCGCGTCGATACGATCACCGTCAACGGCCGCCCGGCGAAGTTGGCGACGCGCCTGTCCTGCGGCGACCGCGTCACGGTCACCTACCGTGAACCGGAGCCGCTGGCGGCGCTGCCGGAGGCGATGGCGCTGTCGATCCTCCACGAGGACGCCGGTGCGATCGTGCTCGACAAGCCGGCGGGCATCGTCACCCATCCGGGGGCGGGCAACCGCACCGGCACCCTGCTGAACGGCGTGCTCGGCCACTGCCGGCGCCTGCGCGACGCGTTTCCGGATGAGCCGGTGCGGCCGGGCGTGGTGCATCGGCTGGATAAGGAGACCTCCGGGGTAATCGTCTTCGCCAAGTCGCCGGATGCCCACGCGGCGCTGACCCGGCAGTTCGCCTTCCGCCGCGTGCGCAAGCGCTACCTGGCGGTGCTCGACGGCAGCCCGCCGGCGGCGGACGGGACGGTCGACCTGCCGGTCGGCCGCTCCGACCGCGACCGCACCCGCTTTGCGGCGGTGCCCCGCGGCCGAGCGGCGATCACGCGCTACCGGCTGCTCGGCGCCCTGCCCGGCGAACGGTCGCTGGTGGTGCTGGCGCCGGTCACCGGCCGCACCCACCAGTTGCGGGTACACATGGCCGCGCTTGGATGTCCGGTGGCGGGTGACGATGTCTACGGCCGCGCCCGGCGGTGCGGCCGGCCGTCGATGCTGTTGCATGCCGCGTCGCTGCGCCTGCGGCTGCCGGGCGGCGAGGAGCCCCGGCGGTTCCGGGCGCCGCTGCCGGCGCGGTTCCGCGCGGCGCCGGGGGTGATCGCCCGCCTGCGGGCGGTCAGTCCTGCAGGTGGACGTTGAAGCGCCGCTCGACGCCGATCGTGGTTGGCGGCCCGTGGCCCGGCAGCACCACCTCATGGTCGGCGCGGCTGAGCAGCCGCTCGCGGATCGAGCGGCGCAGGGCGGCGCGCGCGTCGGGCGTCGCCGTGCCGACGGTGCCGGCCGCCAGCGTGTCGCCGGTGAAGATCGCCGGCGGCACCGCGTAGCAGACCGAGTCGTTCGAATGGCCCGGCGTTGACAGCACCTCGAAGGTGAGCGCGCCGACGCGCACCTCCTGCCCGTCGGCGATCAGGTTGGTCGGCAGATCGGCGACCGCCGCGGCGGCGTATATCTCCGCGCCGAACACCTTCTGAATAGCGGCGGCGCCGGCGCAATGACCGGAATGGGTGTGCGTCAGCAGCACCGCCCGCGGCGGCAGATTGCGCTGCTCGATGTGGCTGAGCAGGGCCTCATTGAGGTGGCCGGGATCGATCAGGACGCCGTAACCGTCGCCGTCGGGTCCGACCAGGTAGCAGGTGGCGAAACCGCCCACCGCGAAGTACGTGGAGATCGTCATGACCGGCGCCCGCCTGCCGCCGTCCAGCCCGCGCTACCGGCGGTGCGCTTCCGCCAGATTGGAGGCGGGCGTTGCCAGGTCGCCAAGATCGGCCAGCTCCAGATGGGCGTGATAGAGGTTGCAGTCGTCCATGGTGACCTGCCGCAGCGTGCCGCCGATGAACCGCGACGAGGTGAGATCGCAGCTCCGGAAGAGCGTGCGGGAGATGGTCGCCGCCACGAAGTTGCAGCGCTGCACGTCGCAGTCGTCGAACCCGCAGTCGCGAAGCTCGCTGCCCGCCAGGATCACCGCCGACAGGCGGCACCCGACGAAGCGGCAGTGCGACAGCACGGCGTCGTGCGCGAACACCAAGCTCAGGTTGCAGCCCTCGAACGTCACCCGCTCCAAGAACGCGCCCGCCAGACGGGTGCCCACCAGTCGCCGTTCGCGGAGCGTCCGATCCTGCAGATGCACTCCGCTCAGATCAAGATGGGTCAGGTCGGCGTCGCCGGCCAGCAGGCGCGCCGCGCGCCGCCGGTAGGCGGCCGGATCCTCGACGTGGGCAAAGCAGCGGCGCTCGCCGGTGAGCACCGGCGCGCGGCATGCGGGGGCGGCGCAGGTCGCCGGCGCGGTCATCCGGGCCCACTCTACCACGGACTGCCTGGTCACCGGCTCCTTGCGCGATGACGGCGCACGGGCGACAGTCGCGCGGGTGGGCATCCTCGCGGGCCAGGTGCGCCGCAGCGCCGGCAGCGTCTACGACGTGAAGGTGGACGGGGCGACCATGCGGTGCCGCATCAAGGGCAAGACGCTGCAGGTCGAAGATCGCGTGCACGCGCCGATCGCCGTCGGCGACTTCGTGGAGCTCGAGGTCGATCGCTACCAGGAGAACGACGGCTGGATACTGCGCCGTCTGCAGCGCACCACGCAGATCGATCGATGGAGCCGCAAGCACCGGGCGATGCAGGTGTTGGCGGCCAACGTCGACCAAGTGGCCTGCGTGACCGCGCCGAGCTCGCCTCCCTTCCGGCCGCGGTTCATCGACCGCCTGCTGGTGGCCGCCGAGCACGCCGGCGTCGACTGCCTGATCATCCTGAACAAGGTCGATCTGGGCGTGCCGGCCGCGGTGACCGAGCGCATTGCCGACTACCGCCGCATCGGCTACCGCGTGGTCGACTGTTCGGCCGCGACCGGAGCCGGCGTGGCCGCAGCGCGCGCGGCGATCGGCCGGGCGGTGACGCTGATCTGCGGACAGTCCGGCGTCGGGAAGTCGAGCCTTCTGAACGCCTGGGACCCCAGCCTGAAGCTGCGCACCGGGGCCGTGTCCCGCAAGTACGACCGCGGCGTGCATACGACGATCAACGCCGAGCTGCTGGAGCTCGGCGACGGCGGATACCTGATAGACAGTCCCGGCATTCGCGAGCTGGAGCTGGGCGCGATCGAAGCGCGCGACATTCGCCATCGGTTCCGCGACTTCCAGCGCTGGCTCCTGCGCTGCGAGTACAGCGCCTGCCTGTGTGACGGCGAACCGGGCTGCGCGGTGCGCGCCGCGGTGCGCGCGCGGCAGATCCATCCCGACCGCTACGAGAGCTACCTGCGCCTGCTGCGCGAGGTGCAGGCGCGCGATCGCGAGCGAGCGCACGCGTGAGCGCGGACACCCCTCCGGACGTCCGCGCCGCGGCCCTGCTCGGTCTGCCGGGCGTGCTCGCGCAGGTCGCCGAGTACTGCGCCGGCGAGGCGGGCCGGCGGCAGGTGTTGGCCAGCCGCGTCTACACCGACCCGCAGGCGGTGCTGGCCGAACGCGCGCCCGGGGCGGAGTTGCGCCGCCTGCTGGACGCCGGCTTCTCGCCGCCGGCGCTCGACCTGCCGGACGTCGACGCGCCGCTCGGCCGGCTGCGGCGCGGCGCGGCGCGGCTGGAGCCCGACGAGCTGGCAGCCGTCGGGCGGCTGGCGTCCACGGCGGAGGCGCTCCGCGGCTCGCTTGCGGAGGCGGCCGATCCGGTCGAGCGTCCGTCGTTGAGCGCGCTGTGCGCGGAGTTGCCGCCGCTGGGAACGCTGGCCGCGGCACTGCGCCGCGTGGTGAGCGCCGACGGTACGATCCAGGATCAAGCGGTCCCGGAGCTGGCGCGCGTGAAGCGTGACCTGCGCCGCCTGCAGATACAGGTGGAGGCGGCGGCCGGCGACCTGATGGCGGACCCGGCGTTGCGCGCCTGCTTCAACGGCACGGTGCCTACCCAGCGCGGCGGCCGCACCGTGGTTCCGCTGAAGGCGACCCATCGTGGCCGCGTGCCCGGCGTGGTGCACGAGGTGTCGGCGAGCGGCGCCACGATCTTCGTCGAACCGTTGCGCGACGTGGAGGCGAACAACGCCGTGGTAGCCGCCCGCGATCGCTACGCCGCGGAGGTGCGCCGCGTACTCCGCGAGCTGACCGCCGCGGCGGCGCGGGAACGGCCAGCCCTGGAGCGCGCGGCGGCGGTGACGGCCCGCTTCGACTGCGTGCAGGCGCGGGCGCGCTACGCGCGGGCGCACGCGGCCGTTCCGGCTCCGGTCGGACCGCTGGCGCTGCACCGGGCGCGCCATCCCGAACTGGGCGCCGCTGCGGTCCCGTTGGACATCGTCATGACTCCCGACGCGCGCGTCATGATTATCACCGGACCCAACACCGGCGGCAAGACCGTCTGTCTGAAGACCGTGGGACTGCTCTGTCTGATGAACCAGGCGGGCATGGAGATACCGGCCGCTCCCGACTCGACGTTGCCGGTCTACCGCGGCATCCACGCCGACATCGGCGACGAGCAGTCGATCGTCGAGTCGCTGTCGACCTTCTCCGCGCACGTCGAGAACCTGGCCGCCATCGTGGGCGGCGCCAATGAGCGTTCCCTGGTGCTGATCGACGAGCTGGGTACCGGCACCGACCCCGAGGAAGGCATCGCCCTGTCGCGCGCGCTGCTCGATCGGTTCCGCGCCGCGCGGGTGACGGTGATCGCCACGACCCATCACGGCGCGCTCAAGGTCTATGCCTACACCGAGGCCGGGGTCACCAACGCTTCGATGGAGTTCGACGCGCGCACGCTGCGGCCGACCTTCCGGGTCATCGAAGGGGTGCCAGGCGAAAGCCATGCCATCGACATCGCCCGGCGCCATCGCATGCCGGACGCGGTGATCGAACGGGCCGCGCAGTTGCTCGACGCCGGCCGCACCGAGTCCGGCCGCATCGTCAACGAGCTGACGCGGCGGCAGCAGGAGCAGGAGCGGCAGGAACGCGCGCTGCGCGAACGCGCTGCGGAGTTGACCAGGGGCGAGGCCGAGTTGGCCGCGGACCGGGCGGCGCTGCAGGCGCGCGAACGGGAACATCACCGGCAGGCGGCGCGCGAGCTCGACCGTTTCCTGGCCGGCGCCCGCCGCGACGTGGAACGCGCCATCCGCTCGGTGCACGCGACCGCCGCGGCCGCTCCGGAGATCGGCCCGACGGGCGCCGCCGGCCCGCCTGCCGATGCGCCGGCAGCCGATGCGGCCGCGCGGGCCGCGCCGGGCGTGGTCGAGCAGCGCCTGCAGGCCGAGCGGGCGGCGCTGGCGGCGCTGGACGCCGCCGAATGCGCTGTCGGAGGCGCCGCGCATGCCGCGCCGCTGGCTCCCGGCAGCAGCGTACGCATCCGGCGCACCGGCGCGGCCGGCCGGGTGGTGCGGCGCCACCGCCCGGACCGGTATCCCGACCGCTACGTCGTGCAGACCGACACCATCCGCGGCGAGTTCCGCGCCGCCGAGCTGGAGCCGGCCGGCGACCCGAAGCTGCCACGCCGCACCGGCGCCCGCGTCGAGCTGGTCACCGCCGTGCAGCCGGCGTTGGAGCTGCACGTGCGCGGCATGCGCCTGGAGCAGGCGATACGGGAGGTCGAGCGGCAGCTCGACGCGGCGGTCATGCGCGGCTGGTCGCAGTTCGCGGTAGTGCACGGCCGGGGGCACGGCGTGCTGCGCCACGCCATCCGCGAGTACCTGCGCGACAGCTCCGCGGTCAGCGACGTGCAGGATGCCTCGGCCGACGAAGGCGGACATGGCAAGACGATCGTCCGGCTCCGGGACTGACGCCGCCGGCGCGGATGGCGGGCCGGGCGGCCCTGACCGCATCGTCATCCGCGGCGCCCGCGAGCACAACCTGAGGGGGGTCGACCTCGACCTGCCGCGCAACCGGCTGATCGTGGTGTCGGGTCCGAGCGGTTCCGGCAAGTCGTCGCTGGCGTTCGACACCGTGTTCGCCGAGGGGCAGCGGCGCTACGTCGAGTCCCTGTCGGCCTACGCCCGACAGTTTCTGGGAAGGCTGGACAAGCCGGACGTCGACTTCATCGACGGTCTTTCGCCGGCCATCTCGATCGAGCAGCGCACCGCGCAGCGCAATCCCCGGTCGACGGTCGGCACCGTGACCGAGATCTACGA
>CATQHW010000005.1 GCA_958296075.1 uncultured Spirochaetia bacterium
TCACCATCAGCATCTGCTTGAAGATCTGCGGCGACTGCGGCAGCGCGTAGAAGCGTCCGGGAGACAGGCGCGACGGGACGATGAAGTCGCGCGCCCCCTCGGGGGTGGAGCGGACCAGGGTGGGCGTCTCGATCTCCAGGAAGCCCTGGTCGGTCAGCGCGGCGCGCACCTCGGCGGTGGCAGCGCTGCGCAGGGCCAGATTGCGCTGCATGACGCCGGAGCGCAGGTCGAGGTAGCGGTAGGTCTGGCGCAACTCTCGCGCGCGCCGACCGTGTCGCCGATCGCGAACGGCAGCGGATCGCAGGCCGAAAGGACCTCGATCTCCTCGGCGGCCAACTCGATCTCGCCCGTGGCCTGCTGGGGGTTGGCCATGTCGGCCGGGCGCAGGCGCACCGTGCCGGCCACCGCCAGGCAATACTCGTCGCGCAACTCCGCCGCGACGGCGTGCGCGTCCGGGGGCGAGGACTCGTCCACCACCACCTGGGTCACGCCGTAGCGGTCGCGCAGGTCGATGAAGCGGATGCCGCCGTGGTCGCGCCGGGACGCCACCCAGCCGCCCAGCACCACGCGCGCGCCGGCGTCGGCGCCGCGCAGTGCGCCGCACGTCCTGGTTCGTTTGAGTCTCATCAGGAAGCGAGGGTAGCACAGGCCCGAGGAGTGTTACGGCGGTCGCGGCCGGCCCGTTTGAGTCCGGTTTCGCCGGGGCGGTAGCATGACGGCATGGCAGACGAGGAGGCGGTCGACCAGACGCGGGCGCTCCTGGAGCGGCGCCGGCGGGCAGGCGATACGCCCAACCGTCTGATCGACGAGAAGAGTCCCTACCTGTTGCAGCACGCCTACAACCCGGTCGAGTGGTACCGTGGGGAGACGCCGCCTTCGAGCGGGCGCGTCGCGAAGACCGGCTGGTGTTCCTGTCGGTCGGCTACGCCACCTGTCACTGGTGTCACGTGATGGCGCACGAGTCGTTCGAGGACGCGGCGGTGGCGACGTTCCTGAACGCCAACTTCGTCTCCATCAAGCTCGATCGCGAGGAACGGCCCGACATCGACCGCATCTACATGGCGGTGGTGCAGGCGATGAGCGGTTCGGGAGGCTGGCCCATGACGGTGTTCCTGACCCCCGACCGGCGTCCCGTGTTCGGCGGCACCTACTTCCCGCCGCGCGGCGCCTACGGCCGGCCCGGCTTCCTGGACGTGCTGCGCCGGCTGGCGCGGATGTGGCGCGAGCGACGGCCGGAGATGGAGCGGACGGCCGGTTCGGTGGTCGACAGCATCCGCGGCTACCTGGAAGGCGCCCCGCAGGAAGCGGACTTGGCGGCAGTTGACTTGGCGGCCGCCGCCGCCGGGGCGGCCGCCGGCTACGACGCCCAGGAGGGCGGTTTCGGTCCGGCCCCCAAGTTCCCGCGGCCGTCGGTCGTGGCCCTGCTGTTGCGCCATCCCGGCGCGGACGGCGCGGCGGGCCGGCGGCACCGCCGCATGGCGCTGCACACCCTGGAGGCGATGGCGGCCGGAGGCATGTACGACCACCTGGGCGGCGGCTTTCACCGCTACTCGGTCGACCGCTACTGGCGCGTGCCGCACTTCGAGAAGATGCTCTACGACCAGGGCCAGCTCATGCGCGCCTACGTCGAGGCGTTCCAGGCGACCGGCGCGGAGCGCTACGCCGCAGCCGCACGCCACACCGCCGACTACCTGCTGCGCGACCTGACCACCGCGGACGGCGCCTTCTGCTCGGCGGAGGACGCCGACAGCGCGGTCTCCGCCGGCGACCCCGCGCATGTCCGCGAGGGCGCCTTCTATCTGTGGGACTACGACGAAGTGCGTGCCGCGCTCGACGCGGACGGGTCGGCCGAGGCGTTTCTCTACGTCTACGGACTGGAGCGCCGCGGCAACACCCTGAGCGACCCGCACGGCGGGCTGGGCGCGGGCAACGTGCTGTACCGTTCCGCGCGCCGCGACGCCGAGGCGGCGCGGCGCTTCCCCCGGCTGGACGAAGACTTGGCGCGCGCCCGCCGGTTGCTGTTCGCGCGCCGCGCGCGCCGCCCGCGTCCACTGCTGGACGACAAGGTGATCGCCGGTTGGAACGGGCTGGCGATCGGCGCGCTCGCCCTGCTGGCGGCTGCCACCGGCCGGGATGCCTACCGGAACGCTGCCGTGCGCGCTGCCGACTTCGTGCTGTCGGCCATGTGGGACGGCGCGGACCGGCCGGCCGGCCGGCTGCTGCGCCGCTACCGGGACGGCGAAGCGCGGTTCGACGGCTCCCTGGGCGACTACGCGGCGCTGGCCGACGGTCTGATCGATCTCTGCCAGGCGGGCGGACCGGCGCGCCATCTGCTGTCGGCCGAGGCGCTGGCGGACGCGCTGCTGGCCCGCTTCGGCGCTTCCGACGGCGGTTTCTACGACACCGACGACGACGCCGCCGACCTGCTGTTCCGCAGCCGCGAGCTCCACGACGGGGCGGAGCCGAGCGGCACGGCGCTGGCGATCCGCGCTCTCACCCGCGTGGGCCGTATGCTCGGCCGCGCGGATCTGGCGGCGGCCGGGCTGGCGGCCGCCCGGCTTGGCGCGGGGGCGGTGTCGCGCGCGCCCGCGGCGGTGCCGGAGCTGGCGCTCTCCGTCGACTTGGCCGCGAGCGACCCGGCGCAGGTGGTGCTGGCCGGGGAGCGCGGCGATCCGCGGCTGATCGCGCTGCAACGGGTGGTCGGCCGCGCCTTCCTGCCGCGCGCGGCGGTGCTGCGCGCCGAACCGGAATCGCCTCTGATCGGCCGGGTGCCGGCACTGGCGGCGATGGCGTCGGCGGCGGAGCCGACCGCGTACGTCTGCACCGGCTTCGTCTGCGACCGGCCGACCACCGATCCGGAGCGGCTCGCCGAGCAGCTCGCGGCGGTCTCCTGAGCGCGAGCGCCGGCGCCACGCGGCCGCTACAGCAGGTGGCCCATCCTGGTGCGCTTGGTCTCCAGATAGCCCCGGTTGAACGGGTTGCCGGAGGCGACCAGCGGGATGCGGCCGGTCACCGTGATCCCCTCCGCGCGCAGCCCTTCGATCTTGCGCAGGTTGTTGGTCATCAGCGCCACCGAGCGGACCTGGAGCAACTCCAGGATGCGGGCGGCGATGCCGTAGTCGCGCGCGTCGGCGGGAAACCCCAGGCTCCGGTTCGCATCGATCGTGTCCATGCCCTGGTCCTGCAGGCGATAGGCGTGCAGCTTGTTGATCAAACCGATGCCGCGCCCCTCCTGGCGCAGGTAGATCACCGCGCCGCACGGCTGCTCGGCGACGTGGCGCAGGGCGGCGTCGAGTTGCTCGCGGCAGTCGCAGCGCTGCGAGCCGAATACCTCCCCCGTCAGGCATTCGGAGTGGACGCGCACCGGGCAGTCCTCCGCGTGGGCTACCTCGCCGTGGACGATCGCCAAGTGCTCGTCGCGGCCGTCGCCGGCGCTGAAGGCGGCAAGCCGGAACCTCCCGAAGCGGGTCGGCAGATCGACGGTCGTCGCCAGTCGGACGCCGTTCGCGGTCTGTTCCATGGAAAGCGCAGGCACAAGCTATGGCGCAGGCGGTCAGGGGTCAACGCGGCGGCCGTCAGGCCGGTCAGGTCAGCCCCGTTTGCGGCTCCTGGGCGCCGCGATGGAGCGCGTGAGGAGCGCGAACGCCTCCTCGACGTCGTCGACCATGTGGATCAGCTCCAGGTCGGCGGCGGTGATCGCCCCCCACTCCGCGAGCTTGCCGAAGTCGACCACGTCATTCCAGTACTCGCGCCCATAGACGATCACCTGCACGGGCCGCTGTACCTTGCGGGTCTGCAGCAGGGTCAGCACCTCGAACAGCTCGTCCATGGTGCCGTAGCCGCCGGGGAACGCCACCAGCGCGCGCGCCAGATACATGAACCAGAACTTGCGCATGAAGAAGTAGTGGAACTCCATGTCGAGGCCGGGAGTGATGTAGCGATTGGGCTCCGCTTCGTGCGGCAGGCTGATGGCCAGGCCGATGTTCTGGCCGCCGGCCTCGGCGGCGCCGCGGTTGGCGGCCTCCATCATCCCCGGACCGCCGCCGGAGCAGACCACCAACTCGCCTTCGGCGCCCGACTCCTTGGCCCAGGTGGTGAGCTTGCCGGCCAGCGCGCGAGCGTCTTCGTAGTAGGCGGCCAGGCGTATCTGGCGCTGGGCATACCGCATCTCGGCGTTGGAGACGCCGGACCGGCCCGAGGCGGCGGCGCCGTAGCGCTCCTCCGCCTTCGCCAGGGGAAGCGTCCGCGCCGAGCCGAAGAACACGATGGCGCTGCGGATGCGGCGGCGGCGCAGGCGCGCCTGCGGCTCCAGGTACTCGGAGAGGATGCGCAGGGTGCGCGCGTCCCGGCTGCGCAGGAACGTCAGGTCCTCGTACGCCTTGTTGGTCGAGCCGGCTCTGCCGCGGCTCGGCGTGTTGGCGGAAGGGGCGGCGCCGGCAGGCTTGTCGGGCATTGGACGGACGCTTTCGATGCGTTCGATCAGCGCACCCCGGTCGGCACCGGTACCGAGGCGACGACCCGCTGCAGCACGGTGGCGGCGTCCAGGTTGTCGATGCGCGCCTCGGCGGACAGCACCAGCCGGTGCGGCACCACCACCGGCAGCATCGCCCGCACGTCTTCGGGAATCACGAACTCGCGTCCGTCCGCCAATGCGTACGCCTGCGCCGCCAGCAGCACGTGCTGGGAGCAGCGCGGGCTGGCGCCCAGCTTCAGCAGCGGATTGTCGCGGGTGCGCGCCGCCAGCGCGATCACGTAGCTCTTGATCGAATCGTCCACCCGCACCTGTCGCACGGCAGCCCGCAGCGCCGTGATCTCCTCCGGGCCGGTCACCGGCGCCAGATCCGCGAACGGGTCGGCGCTCTGGAAGCGGTCCAGGATCTCCTTCTCCGCCTGATCGGTCGGGTAGCCCAATGAGAAGGAGATGCCGAAGCGGTCCAGCTCTCCCTCCGGCAGATGGAAGACGCCGACGAAGGTGACCGGGTTCTGGGTGGCGATCACGAAGAACGGCTGCGGCAGGCGGTGGGTGATCCCTTCTACGGTGACCGAACCTTCCTGCATCGCCTCCAGCAGGCTCGACTGGGTGCGGGGCGATGCGCGGTTGATCTCATCGGCCAGGATGAACTGGTGCATGATCGCGCCCTGCTTGAACACGAACGTGCGCTGGTCGTTGTCCCAGACGGTCATGCCGGTGATATCGCCCGGCAGCAGGTCGGGCGTGAACTGGATGCGCGCGAAGTCGACCCCGGCGCTGGCCGCCATGACCCGCGCCAGCGTGGTCTTGCCCACGCCGGGCACGTCTTCGATCAGCACGTGCAGGCCGGAGATGAAGCCGGCCAGCATGAAGCGCACCTCGCGCTTCTTGCCGACGAAGACACGGGCGATGGCGTCCTCCAGGGAGTGGACCAGGTCGGCGTTCGACGGCACCGCGCGTAACCATGGCGCATCGGCGGGAGCCGGTCAACGCGGCCCGCCGCTCTCCCGGATGTTTGGGCGCCCGGATTTGACCGCGCTACGGCGCGCTACTACTGTCTGACGACCGTATGATTGATGACCGTATGATTTCTGTGGCGGAGGCGGATCGCGTCCTCGGCGGCGAGTCGTGGTCGCTGCCGGCCGAGTCGGTGCCGCTGCGCGAGTCGTACGGCCGTATCCTGCGGTCGGCGCTGCGTTCCGACCGCGATCTGCCGCCGTACGATCGGGCGACCATGGACGGCATCGCCGTGCGTTCTCAGGCGCTGGCCGCGGGTTGCCGCCGGTTCGCGATCGAAGCGCAGGCGGTCGCCGGCCGTCCGGCGGTCAGCCTGGCCTCCGGCGGCGGCTGCGTGCGCATCATGACCGGCGCGGTGCTGCCGCGCGGCGCCGACGCGGTGATCCGCTCCGAGGACGTCACCATCCGGGACGGCGCCGCCGAGGTCGCCACCAGCGTAGCGGCGGCGCCGTGGCTCAACGTGCATCGCAACGCCGCCGACGGCCGCGCCGGCGACGTGGTGCTGCCGCCCGGCGTTCGCGTCGGCGAGCGCGAGGCGGCGGTGATCGCCTCGGTGGGCGCCGCGCGGGTCGACGTGTCGCGGCTTCCGCGCATCGCCGTCCTGACCACGGGGGACGAGGTGGTGGCGGTCGACGCGCCGGTCGAGCCGCACCAGATCCGGCAGAGCAACCGTTACGCGGCCGAGGCGCTCCTGCAGGGCGCCGGCCTGCAGGCCGGCAGCGAGCACCTCCCCGATGACCGGCGACTGCTCCGCGACCGCGCCGAGCGGCTGCTGGCCGGCCACGACGTGCTGATCACCACCGGCGCGGTGTCGATGGGGGTCACCGACGACGTGCCGGGGGTGCTCGGCGGCGCCGGCCTGCAGGAGCGGTTCCACCGTCTGAACCAGCGGCCCGGCAAGCCGCTCTGGTTCGGCACCGGTTCGGTCGGCGGCGCGCCGCGCGCCGCCTTCGGGCTGCCGGGCAATCCGGTGTCGGTGGCGGTCTGCCTGCGGCGCTACGTGCTACCGTTCCTGTTGCGGTTGATGGAGGCTGCGCCGCCCGCGCCGGAGACGGCGGCCCTGACCGAGGAGGTGCGCTTCCCGCTGCCGCTCACGTACTACCTGCCGGTCGCCGTCGACTGCGCGGGCGGCCGGATCGCCGCCGCGCCGCGCCCCACCGGCGGATCGGGGGACTTCCTGAGCCTCATGGCTTCGGACGGATTCGTGGAGCTCGCCGCCGGGCCGGACCGCTTCGCCGCCGGACACCTCGCGCCGCTCTATCGCTGGGGTGCCCGTGCCGCGTGAGATCGGCGGCGACCGGTTCGGACGCGCGCTGCGCGACCTGCGCGTATCGGTCACCGACCGCTGCAATTTCCGCTGTCCGTACTGCATGCCCAAGGAAGAGTTCGGCGACGGCTACCGTTTCGTTCCGGCCGCCGGTCAGCTCACCGATGCGGAGACCGTCCGTCTGGCCGGCCTGTTCGCGGACCTGGGCGTCCGCAAGCTGCGCATCACCGGCGGCGAACCGCTGCTGCGCCGCGGCCTGCCGGCGCTGATCGCCGCGCTGGCGCCGCTGCGCGCGCGCGGCATCGACGACATTGCGCTCACCACCAACGGCTTCCTGCTCGAACGGCACGCGCCGGCGCTGGCCGGCGCCGGGCTCGACCGGGTGACGGTGAGTCTGGATTCGCTCGACCCGCACGTGTTCGAGCACCTGAACGGCCTGGATCGGCCGCTGGAGCCGGTGCTGCGCGGCATCGACGCCGCCCTGGCGGCCGGCCTCGAGCCGATCAAGATCAACGTCGTGGTGCTGCGCGGCGTCAACGACGGCGGACTGCTCGACCTGGTCGAGCGGTTCCGTGGCACCGGTATCGCCGTGCGCTTCATCGAATACATGGACGTGGGCAACCGCAACGGCTGGTCGGCCGATCAGGTGGTGCCGTCGCGGCGCATCGTGGAGACGATCGACGCGGTCCATCCGCTCGAACCGGCGGAGCCGGCCTACGCGGGCGAGGTGGCGCGGCGCTATCGCTACGCCGACGGCGCCGGCGAGATCGGCTTCATCTCCAGCGTATCGGAACCGTTCTGCGGCGACTGCACGCGGGCTCGGCTGTCGGTCGACGGCACGCTGTATACCTGCCTGTTCGCCTGGAAGGGCGTGGCGCTGCTGCCGCTGCTGCGCGCCGGCGCCGGCGACGCGGAGATCGCCCGCGCCGTGCGCGATACCTGGGAGCGGCGCGACGACCGCTACTCCGAGGACCGCAAGCGCGTGCAGGCGTTCATCGACGGCAAGCGCCGCGGCGGCGACGGCCGGCCGGCCGTCGCCGCTCGCGCCAAGGTCGAGATGTCCGAAGTAGAGATGGCCAAAGTAGAGATGCACCGTGTCGGCGGCTGAACGGGCCGGCGTCCCCGGCTTCTCCCATCTGACCGCCGCCGGCGATCCGCGCATGGTCGACGTCTCCGCCAAGGCCGCCAGCGCCCGCACCGCCACGGCGCGGGCGCTGGTGTCCCTGCCGCCAGCCGTGCAGGCGCGGCTCACCGGCGCCGGCACCGGCTCGGCGCGCGACATCGTCACCGCCAAGGGATCGGTGTTCCACACCGCGCGCCTCGCCGGCATCATGGCGGCCAAGCGGACCGCGGAGCTGATCCCTCTGTGCCACCCGATCGGCCTGGAGGACTGCGCCATCGACATCGAACAGACCGCCCCCGGCGAGCTCTCCATCCGCTGCCGGACCACCGTCACCCACAAGACCGGCGTGGAGATGGAAGCGCTCACCGGCGCCAGCGTGGCGGCGCTGACCGTCTACGACATGTGTAAGGCGATCGGCCGCGGGATCGTCATCAAGGACGTGAGACTGATGGCCAAGTCCGGCGGCGCGAGCGGTGACTACCATGCCGGCGGCGCTTGAGCGGACACGGGCGCGCGGCGGACCGGCCGGCGGGGAGCCGGGCGTGACGGTCCGCATCCGCTACTTCGCCATCCTGCGCGAGGAGCGCGGCCGGGACGAGGAGGAGTTGCGGACCGGCGCCGCTACCGCCGCGGCGCTGTACGACGAGTTGCGCGGGCGATTCTCCTTCAGCCTGCCGGCCGGCCGGCTGCGGGTCGCCTGCAACGGCGACTTCGTCCCCTGGGATCACGCGCTGCGCAATGGCGACCTGGTGGTCTTCATCCCCCCGGTGGCGGGCGGCTGATGGAGTCGAGCCGCTGATGGAGCAACGGTTCGCCCTCAGCGACCGGCCGATCGACCCGGCGCAGGAGCGGCGCCGCCTGTCCGACCCGCGCGCCGGCGGCTACGCGGCCTTCGAGGGATGGGTGCGGGATCACGACGGCGGCCGCGCGGTGGTCGGGCTCGACTACCACGTCTACCCCGAGCTGGCGCTCCGGGAAGGAGAGCGGGTGATCGCCGAGGCGCACGAGCGCTTCGACATCCTGCGCGCGCGCTGCCTGCACCGCCACGGGGAGCTGGCCATCGGCGACTTGGCCGTCTGGGTCGGCGTGAGCGCCGCCCACCGGGACGCCGCGTTCGCCGCCTGCCGGTACGTGATCGATCAGGTCAAGGACCGCGTGCCGATCTGGAAGCGGGAGCGCTATACGGAAGGGACGAGCTTATGGATAAACTGTCAACGCACCGGGGAGGAGGAAACCCATGAAGCGAACGCTCGCTAGCCGGCTGAACGCCGAAATCGTGCCGTCGGAGATCACCGACCGCGACGTCTACCTGAACCGGCGCCAGTTCCTGGCAAGCGCCGGCGGCGCCGCGGCCGGGGCCGCCCTGCTGCTCGGCGCGCCGGCGCTGTCGTGGTCGCAGGACCGCTCCCGGTTCGCGAACGCGGCGCCCAGCCCGTACAGCACCGGCGAGGAGCAGACCGCCTTCGAGCAGGCGACCACCTACAACAACTTCTGGGAGTTCGGAAAGCAGAAGTGGGAGCCGGCGCAGAACTCGGGTGACTTCGAGCCGCGCCCCTGGACGGTGACCGTCTCAGGTGAGGTCGGCGCGCCGCTGACCCTGGACGTCGACGACCTGATCGGGCGCTTTTCGCTCGAGGAGCGCATCTATCGGCTGCGCTGCGTGGAGGGGTGGTCGATGGTGATCCCCTGGGTCGGCTTCCCGCTCTCTGAGATGATCAAAGCCGCCGAACCGACCTCCAAGGCGAAGTTCGTGCACTTCGTCACGCTCTACTCCAAGGAGCAGTTCCCGGCGCACCGGAGCAACGCCTACCTGCCGTGGCCGTACGAGGAGGCGCTGCGCCTGGACGAGGCGATGAACGAGCTGACCGTGATGGCTGCCGGCATGTACGGGCAGGAGCTGACCAACCAGAACGGGGCGCCGTTGCGCCTGCTGGTGCCGTGGAAGTACGGGTTCAAGAGCATCAAGTCGATCGTCTCCATAGAGCTGACCGAAGATCAGCCCAAGGCCACCTGGAACGCGGCCAACCCGCGCTGGTACGGCTGGTACTCCAACGTGAACCCGCGCGTGAATCCCGTGCCATACAGCCAGGCGACCGAAACCCGCATCGGTGAGAACCGGCGCCGGCGCACCGAGCTGTTCAACGGCTACGGGGAGTACGTCGCCCACCTGTACGAGGACCTGGACCTGCGCCGCAACTACTGACGGCCTGAAGTGAATCCGCTCCGGCAGTTCTGGGACGCGCGGCCGGCCGAGCGAGCGCGTCTGGTCAAGCCGACCCTGTACGCGGCGGCGCTGCTGCCGCTGGTCAACATGGCGCAGGGCTGGTTCCGCGGCTCGTTCGAGACCAGCGCCGTCGTAGTAGAGGAAGTGATCCTGCGCAGCGGCAACTGGGCGATCCGCTTCCTGCTGGCGTCGCTGGCGGTGACGCCGCTGCGCGGCATCACCGGCTGGAACTGGCTGGCCACCTACCGGCGGCCGCTCGGACTGCTGGCCTTCACGTACGCCACATTGCACCTGCTGGTCTACTTCGTGATCAACTTGGGGCTGGACTTCGAGTTTCTGATCCTGGAGGTCGTCGGCGCCAGCTACATCATCGTCGGGCTCACCGCCTTTTCCGCCCTGGCGCCGCTGGCGGTCACCTCCACCACCGGCTGGATACGCAGGCTCGGCAAGAACTGGACGGTCCTGCACCGACTCGCCTATCTGGCGCTTGTCGCCGGGGTGGTCCACTACGCCCTGCAGCTCAAGCAGGCGTCCCTGCAGTTCCTGATCTACGCGGTGATCGGCGCGCTGCTGCTCGGCTACCGCGGCGCCGGCGCGCTTACCGCCTCGAACCGCAAGCGGCGTTGACCCAGGCGGCGCTTGCGCGGCCGCCGCCTGTGCGGCCGTCGCTACGCGGCGCCGGAGTGGGCCGCCGGTGCGGCGACCGACTCGAAGACCAGTTCGCCGCCTGCCAAGTCGACGACCACGGACGAGCCGTCGGCCACCTCGCCGGCGATCAGCCGGCGCGCCAGCGGGTTCTGCACCAGCGTCTGCAGGGTCCGCTTGAGCGGGCGGGCCCCGAACTGCGGATCGAACCCGCGCTCGGCCAGGTAGTCGCCGGCGGCGGAGGTCACCGACAGTTCGATGCGCCGGCCTTGCAGGCGCTCGGCGATGCGGTCGATCTGAATGCGGACGATGCGCTCGATGTGCTGCCGGTCGAGCCGGTGGAACAGGATCGTCTCGTCGATGCGGTTGAGGAACTCGGGCCGGAAGGTCGCGCGCATCAGCCCGCCGATCGGTTCGCGGACCTCCTCCAGGTCCGGCGCGTTCTGGATCAGATCGCTGCCGACGTTGCTGGTCATGATGACGATGGTGTTGCGGAAGTCGACCACGCGGCCCTGACCGTCGGTCAGCCGGCCGTCGTCCAAAAGCTGCAGGAGCGCGTTGAACACGTCGGGGTGCGCCTTTTCCAGCTCGTCGAACAGGATCACGGAGTAGGGGCGGCGGCGCACGGCTTCGGTGAGCTGGCCGCCCTCCTCGTAGCCGACGTAGCCCGGCGGCGCGCCGATCAGCCGCGATACGGCGTGCTTCTCCAGGTATTCGCTCATGTCGATGCGGGTCAGGGCGCGTTCGTCGTCGAAGAGCCAGGCGGCCAGCGCCTTGGCCAGCTCCGTCTTGCCTACGCCGGTGGGGCCCAGGAAGATGAAGGTGCCGAGCGGCTGCTCCGGATCGGCCAGTCCGCTCTTGTTGCGGCGGATGGCGTCCGCGACCGCGGCGATCGCCTCGTCCTGGCCGACCACCCGTTCGCTGAGGATGCGTTCCAGCGCCAGCAGCCGCCGGCGCTCGCTCTCCAGCATCCGGGAGACCGGGATGCCCGTCCACTGCGAAACCACGGCGGCGACGTCCTCCTCCGACACCTCCTCGCGCAGCAGCCGCCCTTCGCCGCCGGCGGTCTCGTCCGCGGCCAGCGCCGCGGCCTGCCGGTCCAGGCGGCGCTGCATCTCCGGCATCGCGCCGTGGCGGATCTCGGCCGCCGCCGCCAGGTCGCCGCGGCGAACGTGTTCTTCCTGTTCCCGACGCAGCTGCTCGAGCCGCTCCTTGATGCCGCGCACGTCGTCGATCCGGCGCTTCTCGTTCTCCCAGCGGAGTTGCATGGCGTCCCGTTCGCCCTGCACGTCAGCAAGCTCCTGCTCCAGCTCGGTCAGGCGCGCCCGCGACGCCGGGTCGTCCTCCTTGGCCAGCGCCTGCCGCTCGATCGAGAGCTGCAGCAGCCGGCGCTCCAGCCGGTCGAGCTCCGTGGGTTGGCTCTCGATCTCCATCTTCAGGCGGCTGGCCGCCTCGTCGACCAGGTCGATCGCCTTGTCGGGCAGAAAGCGCGCGGTGATGTAGCGGTGGGAGAGGGTGGCGGCGGCCACGATCGCCTCGTCCCGGATGCGTACCCCGTGGTGGACCTCATAGCGCTCCTTGAGGCCGCGCAGGATGGCGATGGTCGACTCCACCGACGGCTCGGTGGTCATCACCGGCTGGAAGCGGCGTTCCAGCGCGGCGTCCTTCTCCACGTGTTTGCGGTATTCGTCCAGTGTGGTGGCGCCGATCGCGCGCAGCTCGCCGCGCGCCAGGGCCGGCTTCAGCAGGTTGGAGGCGTCCATCGCCCCCTCGGCGCTGCCGGCGCCGACCAGGGTGTGCAACTCGTCGATGAACAGGATGATGCGCCCGTCGGAGCCGGTCACCTCGCCGATCACCGCCTTGAGCCGCTCCTCGAATTCGCCCCGGAACTTGGCGCCGGCCACCAGCGCGCCCAGATCGAGGGTCAGCACGCGCCGGTCGCGCAGCGATTCCGGCACGTCGCCTTCGACCACGCGCCGCGCCAGCCCTTCCACGATCGCGGTCTTGCCCACGCCCGGATCGCCGATCAGCACGGGGTTGTTCTTGGTGCGCCGCGCCAGCACCTGCATGACGCGGCGGATCTCCTCGTCGCGGCCGATCACCGGGTCGAGCTTCTGTTGCCGGGCCAGCTCGGTCAGGTCGCGGCAGTACCGCTCCAGCGCCTGGTACTTGCCCTCCGGGTCCTGATCGGTGACGCGGGCGCCGCCGCGGATATCCTTCAGCGCTGCCAGCACCGCGTCGCGGGTGACGCCCGCGACGCGCAGCAGTCCGGCGGCCGGCCCGTCGCCGTCGAGCAGCGCCAACAAGAGATGCTCGGTGCTGACGTATTCGTCGTGGAGCCGTTCGGCTTCCCGCTCGGCGCGGCCCAGGGCGGCCGCCAGCCCGCGCCCGACCTGCGCAGCCCCGGCGTCGCCGTACACGCGCGGGCGTTGGGCCAGCGACCGGTCGACGCCGGCGCGCAGCTCGGCGCCGTCGACGCCGAGCCGCTCGAGCAGCGGCGGAATGACGCCGCCGGCCTGCTCCAGCAGGGCGGCCAGCAGATGCTCTGCCTCGATGGCGGCATGGTCATGGCGATGGGCGACGGAGTCGGCGGTTGCGAGCGCCTCCTGCGCTTTGGACGTCAGTCGGTCGTACCGCATGGCTACCGAAACCTACGAGTGGCGTGCCGCACGGTCAAAGGTTCGCGGGCCGGTTGACAACCGGTCGCCGGTCGCGTACGGTCCGCGCGGCGTCTACGGCGTTGCATTCCCGCTCACAGAGGTATCTCCGGGCAACTCGGCCCACCTGCAGCTGCGGGAGACCGCCGCGCGCGTCGAACGAGTACCACCGGTGAGCCGATTTCACGTCAAACGCGGACACGACATACGCTTGGCCGGACGGCCCGACGACGCGGTCGTCGACGCGCCGCTGCCGCCGGCCGTCGCCATCAAGCCGCCCGACTTTCACGGCGTCATCGCCCGTCCCGACGTGCAACCGGGGGATGCGGTCAAGGTCGGCTCGCCCCTGTTCCACGACAAGGAGCATCAGGACTTTCTGTTCACCTCGCCGGCTTCCGGCACCGTGGCGGCGGTCGAGCGCGGCGCGCGGCGCGCCATCCGGAAGGTGGTCGTGGAGGCCGACGGCCGGCAGGACGCCGTGGCGTTCGACCCGCCGGCGCTGGCGCAGGCCGACCGCAGCCAGGTGCTGGCCGTGCTCAAACGGAGCGGCCTGCTGGCCGCGCTCACGCAGCGGCCGCTTGCGGTCGCCCCCGACCCGACGGTGACGCCGCGCGACATCTTCGTGCCGGCCATCGACACGGCGCCGCTGGCCGCCGACTGCGCGGCGTTGCTGCGCGGGTCGGAGGACGCGCTTCGGACCGGGCTGCAGGCGCTGTCCCGGCTCACCGACGGGAACGTCCACCTCTGCACCGACGGCCGTCTGCAGCTTCCCGAGGTAGAGAACGTCGAGCGCCTGCTCCACCACGAGTTTCGCGGGCAGCATCCGGCCGGCAACGCGGGCGTCCACATCCACCATGTCGCCCCGATCGCCAGCCGCGTCGATGCGGTGTGGGTCTGCCCGTTGCAGGGCGTGATCCTGATCGGCCGCCTGTTCGAGACGGGACGGTTGGCCCCGGAAGTCGTGGTCGCCTCCACCGGCAGCTCCGCGCCGCGGCGCACGCACGTGCGCACCGTGCTCGGCGCCCCGGTGGAGACGGTCACCGGCGGCCGCGCCGACCACGAGGCGCGCTACGTCTCCGGCAACCCGCTGACCGGCAGTCCGGTCGGCGCGGACGGATTCCTGAGCTTCATGGACACCTCCGTGACCGTGCTGCCGGAGCACCACGGCCTCAAGCTGATGGGCTGGGCGATGCCCCGTCTCGGTACGGCCAGCCGCTCGCGGACCTTTCCGTCGGCCTGGTTGCCGGCCCTCTTCGGCCGCGAAGGCTTCACCGCCACCACCGAGCTGCACGGCGGCGAGCGCGCCTTCATCGCCACCGGCATCTATCGCGAGGTGCTGCCGATGGACGTGCACCCCGAGTTCCTGATGAAGAGCATCCTGGCCGACGACATCCCGGAGATGGAGGGGCTGGGCATCTATGAGCTGGCGGAAGAGGACGTCGCCCTGTGCGAGTACGTCTGTCCGTCGAAGATCCGCTGGCAGGAGATCCTGCGGCGCGGACTCGACCTGATTCAGCGCGAAGCGTGACGGCGAGGGGACGGTGAGCGTATTCGGCAAACTGTTCGAGAAGGTGGAGCCGCACTTCGAGGAAGGCGGCAAGCTGCACCGGTTCTACTACGCGTTCGACATGTTGAAGTCGATGAACTTCTCCCTGCCGACGCGCACGCAGGGCGGCGTGCACGTCCGCGACGGCATCGACGTGCGGCGCATGATGTTCACCGTCATCATCGCCCTGATCCCACCGCTGCTGTACGGGATGTACAACGTCGGCTACCAGAACCTGCTGGCGCTGGGCGCCGAGCCGGGCGCCATCCCGATCGGCCGGGCGTTCGGCATCGGCCTGCTCAGGATGCTGCCGATTCTGGCGGTCACCTACGTGGTCGGCGGCGTGTGGGAGATGGTGTTCGCGATCGCGCGCAAGCACGAGGTGAGCGAGGGATTCCTGGTCACCGGTCTGCTGGTGCCGCTGATCGTGCCGCCGACCATCCCGCTCTGGCAGCTCGCGATCGCCACCTCGTTCGGCGTCGTCATCGGCAAGGAGATCTTCGGCGGCACCGGCATGAACATCTTCAACCCGGCGCTGGTGATTCGGGCGTTCCTGTTCTTCGCCTATCCGGTGCAGATCTCCGGCGACCTGGTATGGGTGGCGGTGGACGGCCATACCGCCGCGACGCCGCTGGCGGTGATCGCCGAAGGCGCGCAGGAAACCTCCGGCGTGGTGGCCGAGCTCACCGCCTTCGGGTTCACCTGGTGGAACATGTTCGTCGGCTCGATCCCCGGCAGCATCGGTGAAACCTCGACCATCGCCATCATCCTGGGAGCCCTGCTGCTGGTCGCCACCGGCGTCGGCAGTTGGCGCGTCATGCTCTCCATGCTGGCAGGCGGCGTCGCCATGGCGCTGCTGCTCAACCTGGTGGCGCCGAGCCCGGCCAGCTTCGCGGCGCTGCCTCCGCACTACCACTTGGTGATGGGCGGCTTCGCGTTCGGCCTGGTCTACATGGCCACCGACCCGGTGTCGGCGGCCGCCACCAACCCCGGCAAGTGGATCTACGGAGCCATCGTCGGCGCGCTGTCGATCCTGGTGCGGACCGTCAATCCGGCCTATCCCGAGGGGGTGATGCTGGCGATATTGTTCATGAACATGTTCGCACCGCTGATCGACCATTATGTGGTCAAGGCCAACATGCGGCGGAGGCTGGCGCGTGCAGCACAGTAAGCCCTACAGCATCGTCTTCGTCCTGGCGATTACCATCGTCTTCGGGCTGCTGCTGTCGCTGGCGGCCAGCGCCATGCGCGACCGGCAGCAGTTCAACGCGGAGGTGAACGTCAAGCGCAACATCCTGATCGCGGTCGGCCTGCTCGACCGCGATGCGGACGTCGAGCTGACCGAGATCGACGCGATGTACGTCGATTCGGTGCGCAGCTTCGCCATCGACCGCGACGGCGCGGTGGTCGAAGGGGTGGCCAGCGAGTCGCTCGACCTGGAGGTGGTGCTGCAGAATCCCGACGCCGCCCAGCACCGCTACCCCGTGTTCGTGGTCGACGCCGGCGGCGAGCCGAGCGTCTACGCGATTCCGGTCTTCGGCAAGGGGCTGTGGTCCACGCTCTACGGCTACCTGGCGCTGGAAGCCGACCTGGAGACGGTGCGCGGCATGACCTTCTACGAACACAAGGAGACTCCCGGGCTCGGTGCGGAGATCGAGCAGGCGTGGTTCCAGGACAACTTCGTCGGCAAGAAGATTTACGAACGGGGTGCGCTGCGCACGATCCAGGTCGTCAAGGGACTGGTGGAGGACCGCATCCCGGCCGGTGAGCGGCAGTACTACGTCGACGGCATCAGCGGCGCCACCATGACCGGCCGCGGGGTCAGCAACCTGCTTGAAACGAAAGTCGCCTTGTACGAACCTTTCTTCCGCAGGGTTCGTGCGGAACAATGAGGAGTCGGAGATGACAGGAGGGACCCATGGCTGACGCCGCCGTCGCTCAAGGGACGAGCACCGTAGCGCGCGAACCGCTGTTTTCAGCCCGGAACCGCAAGGCGTTTCGCGACCCGCTGATAGACGACAACCCGATCGCCACGCAGGTGCTGGGCATCTGCTCCGCCCTGGCGGTGACCACGCAGGTGAAACCGTCAGTGGTGATGGGCATCTCGGTCACCTTCGTGGTGGTGGCCGCCAATCTGATCATTTCGGTGCTGCGCAAGCTGATTCCCAACAACGTGCGCATCGTCGTGGAGATGACGGTCGTCGCTTCGCTGGTGATCCTGGTCGACCAGGTGTTGCAGGCGTACGCCTACGACGTATCGCGGCAGCTCTCCGTCTTCGTCGGCCTGATCATCACCAACTGCATCATCATGGGCCGTCTGGAGGCGTTCGCCATGGCCAACCGGCCGTGGCCGTCGCTCATGGACGGGCTGGGCAACGGACTCGGCTACGCGGCGGTGATCGTCATCGTCGGCTTCTTCCGCGAGCTGCTCGGCGCCGGCAAGATATACGGCGTGCAGGTGGTGCCGCAGGCGCTGTACGACTCCGGTTTCGTGAACAACGGGTTGATGGCGCTGCCGCCAGGGGCGTTCTTCCTGCTCGGGTTGCTCATCTGGGTGCAGCGCCTGATCTCCAAGAAGGTGGAGGACTAGCCGATGGCGCTGATCAACTTGGCCGTCCGGGCCATCTTCATAGAGAACATCCTGCTCGCCTTTTTTCTCGGCATGTGCTCGTTCCTGGCCGTCTCCAAGCAGGTGAAGACGGCCGTCGGTCTCGGTTTCGCGGTCATCTTCGTGCTCGGCATTACCGCGCCGATCAACTGGGCGGTCCACGAGTATCTGCTCAAGGACGGCGCTCTGGGCTGGTTCAGCCCGCAGATGGCCGACGTCGACCTCAGCTTCCTGAATTACGTGGCGTTCATCGCCGTCATCGCGGTGATGGTGCAGCTCGTCGAGATGGTGATCGAGAAGACTTCGACGGCGCTGTACACGGCGCTCGGCATCTACCTGCCGCTGATCACCGTCAATTGCTCGATCCTGGGGGGATCGCTGTTCCTGGTGGAGCGCAAGTACACGTTCCTGGAGTCGACGGTGTTCGGGTTGGGATCCGGGATCGGCTGGATGCTGGCGATCGTCGCCTTGGCCGCGATCCGGGAGAAGATCCGCTACTCCAACGTACCGCCTGCCCTGCGCGGGCTGGGCATCACCATGTTGTTGACCGGGCTGATGTCGGTGGCGTTCATGAGCTTCTCCGGCATCACGCTGTAGCGGCGAACGCGCAGCAAGGCTCGGACGGGAGGAAACCGCCGTGGCAGTCGTGATCGGCAGCGTCATCGTATTTCCGGTCGTCATCGTCGCGCTGACTCTGGCGCTGATGGCGGCGGAGACCCGGCTCAAGCCCAAGGGCAAAGTCAAGATCACCATCAACGGGGACCCCGACAAGGCGATTCAAGCCGACGCCGGCGGCACCCTGCTCTCGACGCTGTCGAACGCCGGCGTGATGTTGCCGTCGGCGTGCGGCGGCGGCGGCACCTGCGGCGTGTGCAAGTGCCAGGTGACCGCCGGCGGGGGCGACATCGCGCCGACGGAGCTGTCGCACGTCAACTACCGCGAGTCCAAGGAGAACTGGCGGCTGTCGTGTCAGGTGAAGGTCCGCCAGGACATGGAGATACTGGTCCCGGACGAAGTCTTCTCCATCAACAAGTGGGAGTGCCGGGTGATCGGCAACAAGAGCGTGGCGACCTACATCCGCGAGTTCACCTTGAAGCTGCCGGAGGGCGAGGACCTGAACTTCCAGTCCGGCGGCTACATCCAGATCGAGGTGCCGCCGTTCGAGGCCGACTTCAAGGATTTCGACGTCGAAGAGGAATTCCTGGAGGAGTGGACGCGGCTGGGCGTCCTCGACCTGCGCACCAGGAACGCGGAGCCGGTGTCGCGGGCGTACTCGATGGCCAACCATCCGGCGGAGGGCAACATCGTCATGCTCAACATCCGCATCGCCACGCCGCCGGTCGACCGGGAGAAGCGCGCGTTCACGCCGGTGATGCCGGGCGTGGCCTCCAGTTACGTCTACAGTCGGAAGGTGGGCGACACGGTCACCATCTCCGGACCGTACGGCGAGTTCTTCATGCAGGAGACCGACCGGGAGATGTGCTACATCGGCGGCGGGGCCGGCATGGCGCCGCTGCGATCGCACATCTTCCACCTGTTCCACACGCTGAAGACCGGCCGCAGGGTGAGCTACTGGTACGGGGCGCGGTCGCGGCGCGAGATCTTCTACGAGGACCACTTCCGCAGGATCGAGCAGAAGTTCCCCAACTTCAGCTTCCACATCGCCCTGTCGGAGCCGTTGCCGGAAGACAACTGGGATGGACCGGTCGGCTTCATCCATCAGGTGGTGCTTGACGAGTATCTGAACGATCACGAGGCCCCGGAGGACGTGGAGTACTACCTGTGTGGACCGCCGCTGATGCTGGGCGCGGTGCACAAGATGCTGGACGATCTGGGCGTCGAGCCGGAGATGATCCGCTTCGACGAGTTCTAGTCCCATGGCTCTACACCGCGAGATCGGGCGGGCGGGCGCTGCGATGATACTCAAGCGAATCCATGCCGCGTTGAGCGCGGACCTGGACGCAACCGGACGTGAGTTGGATCGGCAGATACGATCGGTGGCGGCCGAGCGCCGGGAGCTGATCGGTCAGTACGAGCGGTTGCGGGCGCTGATCGAGCAACTCCGCTCCGTGCGTGGCAAGCTGCTGCGTCCCGTTCTGGTGCTGTTGGCGGCCCGCTCGGCGGGCGCCCCGGCGGCGTCCCCGGCGGTGATCCGGCTGGCGGCGGCGACCGAACTGCTGCATTCGGCGTCGCTGATCCACGACGACATCATCGATGAGACCGACGTGCGGCGCGAACGGGTAGCCGTGCACAAGCGATTCGGCACGCAGATGGCCGTGTTGATCGGCGACGTGCTGTACGCGCAGTTCTTCACCACCATCGCCCGGCTGCCGGCGGCCGACGCGGTGCGCGTGGCGTTGTTCGAGCGGTTCTGCGCGATCACCCGCGACATGTGCCTGGGCGAAATGGTGCAGCAGGGGGCGCTGCGGCGCGAGCTGCCGGTGCGCGAGCGGCTCTACCACGACGTGATCGACTCGAAGACGGCCGGCCTGATGTCCGGCTGCTGCTACGGCGGCGCCCTGGTCGCCGGCGTCGGCGCGGACCGGGCGGCCGCCTACGCCCGCTTCGGCCGCGCCTTCGGCACGGTGTTCCAGCTCATCGACGACTATCTGGACGGCGACGCGATCTACGGTGACCGCGCGGCGCTGCCCGGCCGGGCGCGGCGGAGCGCCGCGGAAGCGCGCGCCGAGCTGGACCGATTCGAGTCGGGCACGGCCACCGAGCACCTCGCCTCGTTGTTGCGCTACACGCTGGAGCGGCCCCAGCACGAAGCGGTGGCGTAGCGCTTGCGGAGCCGGCGATGATTCCGGTGTTCAGCGAACGAAGGCGCGGATATTCCGACGTGAAACCGCTGCTCGATGCGTATCTGGCAGATGCGTATCTGGCAGCGGTGCGTGACAAGCTCGGGCCGTCCTTGTCAGCGGTCTGCGACCATGGCATCATCCTGTTCGACCCGCGCGAGATGGCTCTGGCCACTGAATACCTGCAGGATATGGAAACCTCCCTGGGGCGCATGTCGTGGAACGCGGTCGTTCGGCGAGCGCAGGAAGTGGTCGAGTTGGCCTTGAAGAGCGTGCTCAGCTATCTGGGAGTGGATTATCCGAAAGTTCACGATCCGGCGGCCGTGTTCGTCGCTACGCTTGCCGCCAGGGGCAGGGGTCTGAGCCGGACGGAGGCGGCGGACGTGACCGCGACCTCGGCGCGACTCGCCCGCAAGCGGGCGCCCGCGTTCTACTTCGAGCACATCGAGGATGAGCCGGCCGCCCGCGAGGCCGCGGAGGACGCGCGTCGCATCCACCGGTTCTGCGCCCGACTGGTCGCCTGCATGGAACCGGAGCGCCCGAAAGGGGATTCGCCGATCGAGTAAACTTCACCGCGTACCCCTCACGCCGACAGCAGCACGGGGGTCTCCAGCATCTGGACCAGGGCGTCCCCCGGCTCAGGTGCGGCTTCGAACCGCGTCCAGGTTGAGTACCTGCATCGCGTAGTCGCCCATCGCCAGCGCGAAGATGCCGTGGCGGGTGAGATTCGTCACCATGTCGGCGGGCAGGCTGAGCGAAGAGAAGACCGGCACGACCGGCAGCTCCCGATGCTCGGGGAAGTAGAGGGCGAACTCCCCGCTGCGCAGGAATCGGACGAATTGCTGGACGTCGCTTGAGCGCGGGGACGACTTGGTCTCGTTGAGAAGCACGCCTTTCGTACCGATGTAAATCGCGTCGAACTCCCGCTGTCGCGAGCGGTCGTCGCTGCGGACGCGGGTCACGCGAGGGGAGAAGAACTCCATCTCACCGCAGTCGAACACCTCGAGCGCCAAGCGGCGGACGCTGGGAGCGACGATGTCTTCGACGACGGTGCCCCACTTGTTGGCCAGTTCGCCCCAACGCTTGTTCATGGCGCGCTCGTTGGCAAGCCGTTCCGCGCGCATCTTCTCGACCATCTCACGCATCTTCTCGACCGTCTCGCGCGTCTCGTCGATGGTCCTGGACGTTTTCTCGTCAGCCTTGGCGGCTACCTGGCGCATTTCCTCGCGTTCTCTGGCAGCTTCCGCGGAGGCCCGGGCGGCTACCTGGCGCATTTCTTCACGTTCTCTGGCAGCTTCCGCGGAGGCCCGGGCGGCTACCTGGCGCATTTCTTCACGTTCTCTGGCAGCTTCCGCGCGTTCTCTGGCAGCTTCCGCGCGTTCTCTGGCTCCCTCTTCCTCGTTGCGCTCGACAATGCGTTCGAGCCGGGCAAGACGGCTGTTGGTCTCCGAGATGAAGCGGGCAAGGGCCGTCTCGACGATATCGGTTCGATCCTCGACCGCCTGCACGCGTTCCACGAGTGTCGCCATTGCGATTTCCCTGTCTGGGACGTGATGGTATCTCAAGCGCCGGCCGGACGGCAACGCGCCTTCCCCGACCTGTCGAGGTACCACGGACATGGAGCCTGCCGCGCGTGACGCGCGACGGTTCACGCCGACAGCAGCAGGCTGGGGGTCTCCAGGAGCTGGAGCAGGGTACGCACGAACGGTGCGGAGGTTGCGTCTTCCGATCCTTCCAGCGTGAGGCGCAGATGCGCACAGGCGTGGATGGCGCCGTCCCGATAGGCGGCTTCCGTCACCGGGCCATCCAACCGCAGCGCCGTCCCGGCCCCGGGCGGCCCGCCGGCCGCCGGCGCCGTGATCCGCGCCGCGGCCGCCGCCTGCGTCAGGGCCGCGATGCCCATGCCGGCGACCGCTGCCCCGTCTGCAAGCGTCCACCGATCGGCCCCCTTGACGATCGACAACGGCGCCAGCGCCGGACTCGCGCGCAGGGCCGCGGCCGCCGCCTTGATCAGCAGCGGTGTCAGCGGCGGGTCCTCCTGTCCGCTGACCGCGGCAAGCGCCGGGAGCCGGTCCAGCAGACCGCTCACGTCGGCGCGCGCCGTCACGGGCGAGGCGTCCTCCGGCCGCGTAGCCCGCCTCACGTCCTCGACGGTGACCAGGCCGCGGCGGCCGCTGCCGGCGGTGCGTCGCAGATCGACGCCGCGCTCGCGCGCCAACCGGCGCGCGGCCGGTCCGGCGGCGCGCGTGGCGGGATGCGCCATCAGATCGGGGCCAGCGGGTCGCGGCCGTCAGAGCAGATCGGCCGCGGAGAAGAAGAAGCCGACCTCGGCGGCGGCGTTCTCCGGCGAGTCCGATCCGTGCGTGGAGTTGCGCTCGATCGAGCTGCCGAACCGGGCGCGGACGGTGCCTGCCTCGGCTTCGGCCGGATTGGTGGCGCCCATCAGCCGGCGCCATGCGGCCACCGCGTCGTCCCGCTCAAGCGTCGCCACTACGACCGGCCCCGAGGTCATGAACTCCACCAAGCTGTCGTAGAAGGGTCGTTCGGCGTGCACGGCGTAGAAGGCGCGCGCCTGCGCGACCGACAGCCGGGTCATGCTCATGGCGCGGATCGCAAACCCGTTCTGCTCGATCATCCCGACGATGGCGCCGGTGTGGCCGGCGGCCACGGCGTCCGGCTTCACGATGGCGAGGGTGCGGCAGGGAGCCGCGGCTTCGTTCTGGTTCATGGTCACCAAAAGCGTACCACGAACCGAAGGGACATCGAAAGGAGGTCTTACCTTTCGGTAGGAATCCGGCGAGGCCCACCGAGTCGCAGGGTCGCCGGGCTCTCAGGGCTCGCTTGCAACCAGCGCGATTCTTGTTAACCATGAACGACGAAGAGGAGGGTTCATGAAGGAACTCAAGACGGCGTCAGACGCACTGGCGCTCATCAAGGAAGAGAAGGTGGAGGTCATCGACCTGCGCTTCATCGATTTTCCCGGCATCTGGCAGCATTTCTCGGTGCCGGCGCGCTCGTTGGATGTCGATGACTTCGAAGGCGGGCTGGGCTTCGACGGCTCCAGCATCCGCGGCTGGCAGTCGATCAACGAGTCGGACATGTTGATCGTGCCCGATCCCACGACCGGCTTCATCGATCCGTTCATGGCTCGGAAGACGCTGGTGGTGATCTGCGACATCCGCGATCCGATCACGGGTGAAGATTACACGCGCGATCCGCGTCACATCGCCCGCAAAGCGGAATCGTACCTGCAGTCGACCGGCATCGGCGACACGGCGTTCTTCGGGCCGGAGGCGGAGTTCTTCATCTTCGACGACATCCGGTTCGACCAGAACGAGCACTCCGGGTATTTCTTCATCGACTCGGAAGAGGGGGCCTGGAACTCCGGCAACGACGAGCAGCCAAACCTGGGGTACAAGCCACGCTACAAGGAAGGCTACTTTCCGGTGCCGCCCACCGACTCGCTCCATGACCTGCGCAGCGAGATGATGCTGATCATGGACGAGATCGGGGTGCCGGTCGAAGCGCAGCACCATGAGGTGGCCACCGGCGGACAGGGCGAGATCGACATGCGCTTCGCCCCGATGGTGGAGATGGCCGACCGGATGATGAAGTACAAGTACGTGGTCAAGAACACCGCGCGGCGCTACAACAAGACGGCGACCTTCATGCCCAAGCCGCTGTTCAACGACAACGGCACCGGCATGCATACGCACCTGTCGATCTGGAATGGCGGCGAGAACCTGTTCGCCGGCGACGGCTATGCCGGACTGTCGGAGATGGCGCTGCACGCCATCGGCGGCATCCTCCGCCACGCGCCGGCGCTGCTGGCGTTCACCAACCCGTCGACCAACAGTTACAAGCGGCTGGTCCCCGGCTACGAGGCGCCGGTCAACCTGGCCTACTCGCGCCGCAACCGCAGCGCCGCGGTGCGCATTCCGATGTACTTCACCTCGCCGAAGGCGAAGCGCGCCGAGTTCCGTTGTCCCGATCCGTCCTGCAACCCGTACTTGGCGTTCGCGGCTCTGCTGATGGCGGCCGTCGACGGCATCATGACCAAGGCGGACCCGGGCGAGCCGCTCGACCGCGACCTGTACGACCTGCCGCCGGAGGAGCTGGCCACGGTGCCGACCACGCCGGCATCGCTGCGCGAGGCGCTGGAGAGGCTGGACGGCGACCACGAGTTCCTGACCAAGGGCGACGTCTTCACCGACGACGTGATCGAGACGTGGATCGACTACAAGGCGAACGAGGCCCAGGAGATGGACCTGCGGCCGCATCCGTGGGAGTTCCACCTCTATTACGACATTTGACAGGATTCGGGGATACTCGAGCCGTTACGGCACCTGGAGAGAGATGCGACCGCACGGGCGCTGCCAAGCTGGCCGTGCGCCGGCGGATCATCGTCCACTGCCCTGAACTCGATGCCGAGTTCGTAGACGAGCATCTGACGCGGCTCGGTGAACGGTACGTCAAGTCGTTCACCGAGCCGCAGATCATACGCCACGTGCGCGCCGCCCATCGCCTGGGGGCGGAGACGGTGGCCGACGTCTCCATAGAAGCGACCGCCTTCGACCGGTTCTCCTGCACGGTGGTCGCCTTCGACTACCGCGACGAGTTCGCGCTGATCACCGGCGTGCTCGGCTCCCTGGGGCTGAGCATCGAGCAGGGCCACGCCTTCACCTATGCGCGCGACCAGCTGCTCGCCGGGGAACCGGGTCCGGCGGCGCGCCGGCGCCAACGCCGGCGGCGCGTGGACCCCCGGCGCGCGCCCCGGACGCTTTCCGGCGACGCCGCAGAGGCGCGCGGGCGGTTGCGGGCGCGCGTGGTCGACCGCTTCATCGGCCGCGTACCGCCGGCGCGCGCCGGGCGGTTCGCGGAGCAGGCGGCCGCCGAGCTGCGGTCCGTGCTGGCGCTGCTGGAGCGTGACGGACGCGACGTCGCCAAGCGCCACGTGGACGAACTGGTGGCGCGGGCGGTCTCCGCCGGCCCTCCCGAGGAACCGATCCTCTATCCGGTCGAGGTCCAAACCGAGGCGCTGCCGGACGGCGCCGGCTCTCGGCCGGGCCGCGCCCGGCTGGCGATCGCATCGCAGGACACGCCGTTCTTCCTCTATTCGTTCGCCACCGCCCTGTCGACTCTGGGCGTGGTCATCGATCAGGTGGTGATCACCACGCAGGCGGGGCGCATCGCCGACGAGTTCGTGGTATCGGCTGCGTCCGGCTCCACGACGGTGGCGGCTGAGGACTTGGCGCACATCGAGCTGGCGGCGCTCCTGACCAAGCAGTTCACCCACTTCCTGGGCCGCGCGCCCGACCCGTTCGCGGCCCTGGGGCGCTTCGGCCATCTGGCCGGCGAGTTGCTGCAGCGCCCGTCCCGGAGCGGCTGGGCGGAGCTGCTGAGCGACTCGGCGGTGCTGCGCGGCCTGGCGCGGCTGCTCGGCGCCAGCGACTACCTGTGGGAGGACTTCGTCCGCCTGCAGTACGAGACGCTGCTGCCGCGGCTGCGCGACGCCGGGGCGACCGGTTACGCCGAGCCGGCCGGCACCTGCGCCCGGCGGCTGGCCGAGGTTTTGCAAGCCGCCCCGGCCGATCCGGCGGCCAGGAAGCGAGCGCTCAACGACTTCAAGGACCGCGAGGTCTTCCTGTTCGACCTGGACCACCTGCTGACCGACGGCTTTGGCTTTCGCGAGCTGAGCGAACGCCTGACCGAGCTGGCCGAGGCGGTGGTGGCCGCTGCGGTCGCCATGGCGTTCGACGAGCTATGCGCCCGCCACGGCGCGCCGTGCACCTTTGCGGGTCTGCAGTCGCGCTACGCGGTGCTGGCGCTGGGCAAGTTCGGCGGACGCGCGCTGGGATACGCCTCCGACATCGAACTGCTGTTCGTGTACAGCGATCAGGGCAGCACGACCGGCCCCGACCGGTTGCCGAACCGGGAGTTCTACCACCGGCTGGTGCGCGACACGGAGGAGCTGATCACGGCCAAGCGGGAAGGGATCTTCGACGTAGACACGCGGCTGCGCCCCTACGGCGAATCGGGTCCGCTGGCCTGCAGCCTGGAGACCTTCGCCGCCTACTACGGCGTCGACGGAGCGGCGCTCTCCTACGAACGCCTGGCGCTGGTCCGGCTGCGCGCGGTGGCCGGCGACGCAGCGCTGGGCGCCCGTATCGAACGGCTGCGGGACAGCATACTGTACACGCGCGGATCGCTCGACATGGCGTCGCATGCCGACCTGCGGGCGCGGCAGGTGCGCGAAAAGTGTCCGGACGGCGTGGCCAACGCCAAATTCAGCCCCGGCGCGCTGGTCGACGTCGAGTACACGGTGCAGATACTGCAGGTGGTGCACGGCTCGGACACCCCGGCGCTGCGCACGCCCAGCGTGCACGCGGCGCTCGACGAGCTGCGCCGTCTGGAGGTCATCGATCAGGGGGACGCGCAGGCGCTGGCGGATTCCTACGACTTCCTGCGGCGTCTGATCAACGGTCTCCGCATGCTGCGCGGTTCGGCCCGCGATCTGCTCCTGCCCGCCACCGACAGCGCCGAGTACGCGCATCTGGCGCGGCGCATCGGCTACGGCGGCCGCGGCGGGCTGGGCGAGGCGGCGCAGCTCCGCACCGACTTCGAGGTCCACACCGCCGCGGTGCGGTCGTTCGTCGATCGCCGCTTCGGCGGCGAGTCGGTGCCGTGGGGCGCCGCCCAGGTCGGACCCGCCGATCTGGTGCTGGCCGTGGGGTCGGACCGGCAGCCCGGCGATGCGGAGCTGGCGTTCCTGCGCCGAGTCGGCTTCCGCGATTCCTCGCGGGCGATGCGCAACATCGTGGGCATCGCGTCGCGGTCGGGGGCGGGCGAGCCGCGCCGCGCCCTGGCGCGTCTGATGGTCCTGGCGTTCGACGACCTGCGGCGCAGCGCGGACCCCGACATGGCGCTCAACAACTGGGAGCGTTTCGTCGCGGCGCAGTCCGACCCGCAGGCGCACTTGGCGCGCATGCTGGAACAACCGGTGCGGCTCGCGTTGCTGCTGTCGATGTTCGCCACCAGCCAGTTCCTGGTCGACACCCTGGTCCGATATCCAGAGTTCCTGGACTGGATCGCCGACGAGCGCCGGCTGCACGGACCGCGTTCGATCGGCGCCATGCTGGCCGACCTGCGCGCGCTGTCGGCGCAGGCGCCGGACCGCCGGCGCTGGCTGCGCTCGATCCGGCTGTTCCGCCGCCGCGAGCTGCTGCGCATCGCCGCCCGCGACTTCTACCTGGGCGCGCCGATCGCGGTGACGACCGGGGAGCTGGCGACTGTGGCGGAAGCGGTGGTGACCGCCGCGCTGGAACGGATCGGCGTCGACCTGTTCGGGGAGCCGCTCGCGCGCGGGGTGGCGGTCCTGGCGTTCGGCAAGCTGGGCGGGCGCGAACTCAACTACAGCTCGGACATCGATCTGGTGACGGTGTACGACGCTCGGCAGGCCGGCCTCCACGAGCGCGCCGCGGCGCTCACCACCCGATTGCGGCAGGATCTGAGCGAGCATACCGGCGAGCAGCACGCCTACCGGGTCGACCTGCGCCTGCGGCCGTACGGCGGGTCGGGGGAGCTGGTCATCGGCTCGCATGCCTTTGCCGACTACTACGAGCGGCGCGCCGGACTGTGGGAGGTGCAGGCGCTGCTGCGCTGCCGTGCGGTGGCCGGTGACGTCGCGTTCGGCGAGCGGCTGATCGAACGCCTGCAGCCGGTCGTGCGGCGCGGCTTCGGCCATGCCGAGGTGGCGGACACGATCGGTCGGATGCGCGACGCTCGCGTCGCTTCCTCGACGCCGCCGGCGGGGGTCGCCCGCCTGCGGCGCGGCATAGACGTCAAGAACGGCCGCGGGGGGATCCGCGACGTCGAGTTTCTGGTACAGGGCCTGCAGCTCACCAATGCCCGCGAATATCCGCAGGTGTTGAGCGGTCACACCCCCACCGGCATCGAACGGCTGGCGAATGCCGGCCTGCTGGCCGACGATCAGGCGCGGGCGCTGGCCGAGGACTATGCGCTGCTGCGCCGCACCGAGCACCTGCTGCAAGTGCTCGACGACCGGCAGGTGCACGCCATCCCGGCCGGCGGCGCGGCGCTGATCGCGCTGGCGCGCCGCCTGCTGGGCGCGGAGGCGATCGAGCGGACGCTGGTCGAAACGCTGACCTCCGTCACCGAGCGCGTGCACGCCGCGTACCGCGCCTGGCTGGCGCCGGCGCGCGCGCGCGCAACGGAGGGCCCCGCCGCAGCGGGACCCTCCTGATCGTGACGAGCGGCGGGATTCGCTACCCGATCGCCGCCTCGCCGCGCTCGCCGGAGCGGATGCGGATGCACTCCGGCAGGTCCAGGACGAAGATCTTTCCGTCGCCGATCGAGTCGGTGCGGGCGCCGCGTATGATCGCGTCGGTGGTGCGGGCGACGAAGTTGTCGTTCACCGCCACCTCCAGGCGCACCTTCTTGAGCAGGTTCACCTCGGTCTCGACACCGCGGTAGGTCTCCGTGTAGCCGCGCTGCTGGCCGCAGCCGAGCGCGTTGGTGACCGACATCTTGTAGACCTCTTGCTGATAGAGCTCCTGTTTCACGTCGTTGAGCTTGTGCGGCTGTATGTACGCGATGATCAGTTTCACGCCTGCCCTCCTATTGGGATGAGAAGATCTGGAAGCCGGAGTACGCCTCGGCCCCGTGCTCGCCGATGTCCAGTCCGCGCAGCTCGTCCTCGCGGCTGACGCGCAGCCCCATGACGCCCTTGATCGCCGTGAACAGCACGAATCCGGCCGCCATCGACCAGGCGAAGACCGCCAGCACACCCACGAACTGCACGCCGAGCTGCGCCGCGCCGCCGCCGAAGAACAGGCCCGCGACGCCGCCGATCGCCTCATCGGCGAACAGCCCGACCGCCAGGGTGCCCCAGGCGCCGCAGACGCCGTGCGCGGAGACCGCGCCGATCGGATCGTCGATCCGGCACACCTTGTCGAGCAGCTCGACCGACAGCACGACCACCACGCCGCCGATCAGGCCGATGAGGACCGACATGGCCGGCGACACGTACGCGCACCCGGCGGTGATCGACACCAAGCCGGCGATCGCGCCGTTGAGCGCGAAGGTGGGATCGGGTTTGCGGAACCAGAGCCAGGCGGTGAACAGCGCGGCGACCGCGCCGGCGGCGGCCGCCACGTTGGTGTTGAGCGCGATCATGGCGATGCTCAGGTCGGTCCCGGCCACGGTGCTTCCGGCGTTGAACCCGAACCATCCGAACCAGAGGATGAAGACCCCCAGCGAGGCCAGCGGCAGACTGTGGCCCGGAATGGCGCGCGCGGTCAGGCCGGCGCCGTTCTTCACGTACTTGCCGACCCGCGGGCCCACCACGATGGCGCCGGCCAGACCCAGCCAGCCGCCGGTCGAATGGACGACCGTGGAACCGGCGAAGTCGGCGAAGCCGGGGCCCAGGTTGGACAGCCAGCCGCCGCCCCAGATCCAGTGTCCGACGACCGGATAGATCAACGCGGTCACGAACACGCTGTAGACCATGTAGGCAGGAAATCGGGTCCGTTCGGCCACGGAGCCGGAGACGATAGTCGCCGCCGTGGCGGCGAACACCGCCTGGAACAGCCAGAACGCGAAGGTCGATGCGCCGCCGGTGCCGGCGGCGCTGGTGTCGGCCAGGAAGAAGTCGCTGGCACCGAACAGGCCGGCCTGGCTGGCGCCGAACATCAGCGCGTAGCCGACCGCCCAGAACGCCAGCGATCCGATCGAGAAGTCCATCAGGTTCTTCATCAGGATGTTGGCGGCGTTCTTGGCCCGCGTGAGGCCGGTTTCGAGCATCGCGAAGCCGGCCTGCATCAGGAATACCAGGATGGCGGCGAGCAGTATCCATACCGTGTCGATCGCCAGAGCGTTGGACTCGGCCGTCGCGTCGTCCGCGAACGCGGCGGCGGCGATGGCCAGCCCCAGCGCGACCAGGACGCGGCGCGTGGGTGGGTGCAGTAGTTTCATACGCTTCGCTTAGCAATAAGCGTGCCAGACAGCCCGGCGGCCCGGCGGGACGGTTAGGGACGGACCGAACGGCAGGAGTGATGCGCTGATCCTACCGTTCGGTATCTTTGAGTGTCAGATCATACCGTTTGGTAGTTTCGGTCGGTCGGTCGGTCCCTTCAGGTACGGAACCGCGCCGGATCGATGCGGTACTTGCGGACCCGCAGGCCCATGATCCGCTCGGTGGCGCCGAGCCGCCGGCCGGCGGCCGCAATGTTGCCGCGCGCCCACTTGAGCGCCTCTTCGATCAGCTCCCGCTCGACGCGCGCGACCATCGACTGGAGCGTCCCTGGCGGTCCGGTGCCGGTGGCGTCGGCGGTCTGCAGGCTCGGCGGCAGATGGTGGCCGTGGATCACCTGATCGATGGACAGCAGCGCGGCGCGCTCGATGCAGTTCTCCAACTCGCGCACGTTGCCCGGCCAGTGGTAGCTCATCAGCATGTCGATCGCCGGCGTGGAGATGCGGCGCACCCCGTAGCGCTCCACGAAGCGGTCGGCGAGTTGCATGATGTCGCTCTTGCGCTCGCGCAGCGGGGGGATGTGGACGGGAAAGACCGCCAGGCGGTAGTAGAGGTCGGCGCGGAACAGCTCCCGTTCCAGCAACTTCTCCAGGTTGCGGTTGGTGGCGGCGATCACCCGCACGTCGCTGCGAATGGTGGCCGTGCCGCCCACCCGTTCGAACTCCCGCTCCTGCAGCACGCGCAGCAGCTTCACCTGTACGTGCGGGGCCAAGTCGCCGATCTCGTCCAGAAGTACGGTACCGCCGTGCGCGAGCTCGAAACGGCCCTTGCGCGAGGTGATCGCGCCGGTGAACGCGCCGCGCTCGTGTCCGAACAGCTCGCTCTCGATGACCGAATCGGGCAGCGCCGCGACGTTGACCTTGACGAACGGACGCTCGGCGCGCGGGCTGTTGTAGTGGATGGCATGCGCGACCAGATCCTTGCCGGTGCCGGTCTCTCCCCGTATCAACACGGTCGCTTCGCTGCCGGCCACGTGCTCGATGAGCCGATAGACGGCGCGCATCGCCTCCGAGTTGCCGATGATGTTCGACGGCCGGAAGCGGGACTGCAGCTCGCCGCGCAGGCGGTCGTTCTCGGCCGCCAGCCGTTGCCGCTGCTCTTCGGCCATCTGGCGCAGCTTGACCGCCTGCGCGATCATCGACGCGACGATGGAGAGCAGGCGCACGATGTCCTCCGAGGCGGCCGGCTCCGAAAGCCGTCCCGTGGCCAGCGCGCCGACCACCTGATTGCCGAGCTTGATCGGCACGCAGGTGAACGACTCCTCTGCCGCTTGCTCGGTATCGATGGCGCCGGTGCGATTGAGGAACAGCGGCTCGGCCGCCACGTTGGGCACCACCACCGGCTGGCCGGTCTCGATCACGCGGCCGATGATCCCTTCGCCCATCTTGTAGCGGCCGCGCTCCCGTTGCAGCGCCGACAGGCCGAGAGCGGCCTCGATCGAGATCTCCCCGGTCTCGCGGTTGAGCAGGCTGAGGACGCCGATGCGCACGCCCAGCCGGTTCCGCAGCTCCTCCAGGACCGGACCGACCACCTCGCGCAGGTCGAGGCTCTCGTCGAGGATACGGCTGACCTGGAACAGCAGGGTCAACTCGCCGACGTCGCCGCGCACGCCGGCCGGAGCGCCGATCATATCCCCGCACACAGGGCACGAGTCGGCGGAGCCCTGTCAACCCGAGGTTCGCGTTGACCGGGTGATACGCCGGCCGTATCCTGTGCCGCGTGTCCGAGCCACCGGCTATTCATCCGCTCGCCGCCGCCCTCAACCGGGTCCTGGAGCCGACCGCGATCGGCCGCTCCCTGTCCCGGTTGGGCACTCGGCTCTACTTCCCCAAGGGTGTCGTGGCGCAGTCGGCCGAAGCGGCCGAGCATGCCGGCCGCTTCAACGCCACCGTGGGGCTGGCCGCCCGCGGCGGCGAGCCGATGCACCTGCCGTCGATCGCCGAACGGTTGCCTGACCTGACCGCCGAAGAGGCGTTCGCGTACGCCCCCACGGCCGGGATTCCGAAGCTGCGCGACCGGTGGGCGGCCGAGTTGCGCGCCAAGAACCCGTCGCTGGCGTCGGCGGTGTCGAGGCCGGTCGTGACCGCCGGCCTGACCGCCGGCATCGCGATGGCGGCCGATCTGTTCGTGGACGCCGGCGATCCGGTGCTGCTGCCGGACCTGGTGTGGGGCAACTACCGGTTGATCATGGGCGAACGGCGCGGCGCGCGCGTGGACAGCTATCGGTTCTTTGATCCGGCCAACGCCGCCATGAACGTGGCTGCGGTGGAAGGGGCGCTCGCCGCGTATCCGGCCGGCGCCAAGGTCGTGATGATGTTCAACTTCCCGCATAACCCGACCGGCTACTCGCCGGACCGGGCGGAGGCGGAACGGCTGATCTCCGCCCTGGGACGAGCGGCCGATCGCGACCTGCGCCTGGTGGTGCTGGTCGATGACGCCTATCACGGTCTGTTCTACGAAGCGGAAACGCTGAAAGAATCGCTGTTCGCGCGCCTCGCGGACCTGCACCGGAACCTGCTGGCGGTAAAGGTCGACGGACCGACCAAGGAGGAGTACGTCTGGGGCTTTCGGATCGGCTTCGTCACCGTCGGCTCCGCCGGGCTGGCCGCCGGCCACTACGGGGCGTTCGAGCAGAAGGCGATGGCGGCGATCCGTTCCACGGTGTCGAGCGCCAACCGCATGGCCCAGCACCTGGTGCTGGCCGCCCTGGACCACCCGGAGCACGAGCGGCAGCGCGCCGCGAACTGGGAGGAGCTGCGGCGGCGCTACCTGACCACGGCGCGCGAACTCGGCAGGCGGTCGAGCGCGGCGATTCGGCCCCTGCCGTTCAACTCCGGCTATTTCATGTGCTTCCACCTGCCGGACGGGACCGCCGAAGAGGTTCGGCGCTACCTGCTGTACGAGCGCGGCATCGGCACCATCTCGGTCGACGCAAAGCATCTGCGCGTGGCGTTCGCGGGGGTCGACACCGGCGACCTGCCGGAGTTGTACGCCGAAATCTACGCCGCCGCCGAGCGGTGTGCGGTGCGGCACGGCGAGCCCGGAGGCGCCGCGGCGGCGCGGCGCTGATCGGCGACGGATCGATCCGGCGGTGTTGAGCCGGCCGTGTTGATCCGGTGGGCGGGACGGGCGGCGTTCGGCTTGGGCCTCGCCGGCTGCCTGGCCGCCTGTTCGCCGTGGTCCGGCACGCTGGTCCGAGTCGACACCGCCAACCCGGATGTCGCCGCGTACGCCGAACGCTACAACGTGGCTCAGGACCGGTACCTCGTCCTCACCCGGTACGTCGGCGGCCCGGCCGAGCTGCTCGCGCGTGGCGGCAGCGACGCCGACGTGCTGATCGGGCCGGGACTTGCCGGCGGCGACTTGGCGCGGCGGGTGCGGCCGCTCGACCGATTGTTCCGATCCGGCCTCCTGGACGCGGCCGCCTTCTTTCCCGCCCTGCTGCGGTCGGGTCGGGTGGGCGGCGCCCAGCGAGCCTTGCCCCTGTCGTTTCGCCTTCCCCTGGTCGTCGTGCGCGCGCGCGACGGCGACCTCCCGTCGTTCGCGGTCACCCCGGAGGAGTTGGCCGCGCGCGATGCGGCGGCGTTCGGTTGGGACGTGGAGTTGGTATACCGCTCAGCGGTGTTCTACGGCGCCGGCTTCCGCCTGCTGCCGGACGGCCGGATCGGCCTCGAACCGGGCGCGGTCGGCCGGGCGGTCGACATGGCGCGCCGGTTGACCGCCGCCGCGTCCGGCGGTCCGTTCGAGGCTCCGCTGCTCGCCTCGCCGCTCCACGGCGCGCCGCGCACCCGCCCGCTCGTGGAGCTCCTGGACGGCCGGATCGACTTCTTCGCGACCGATCTGCAGGGGTTTCTGGACATTCCCGACGAACGGCGCGGCCTGCTCGGCTTCCGGTGGTTCGGCAGGGAGGAGCGGTTGCAGCCGAGCGACGACGTCACCTATGCGGCGATCCGTGCGCGCGCCCGCAATCCACGCGGCGCGCAGTCGTTCCTGCTGTGGCTGTTCGATCCGGCGACGCAGGCCGCACTGCTCGACTTCAGCCGTCGCGAGCAACTCACCGGGTTCGGCATCGCCGGCGGATTGCCGGCCCTGACCGAGGTGGCCGCGCGCAAGGTCGCCTTCCGCTACCCCTTCATGCTCGGGCGCGTGCCGGCCGCGGCCGAGTTGACCGCTCCGGCCGCGCTCAGCGCCGACTGGAGAGCGCTGCGCGACGCGGTGGTGCTGCCGTGGCTGCGCGCGGCGGTGCAAGGCGCCGAGCAGCAGCCGCTGGCGCGGACGATCGACGACTGGCGGCAGCGGCGCAGCGCCGCCGCCGCGGATACGGAACACATCGCCCCGCGAACCGCCGCGACGGCGCGTTGACACGGATGCGAAGGGCCGGTAGTCTCAGCCAAACACGACACTGCCGGGCGTGGTCTCCATGCTCGGCTCGGGAGAGAGACAGTATGGCCACCGTTGAGCTCCAAAACCTTTCCAAGATATACGAAGGCGGGGTGAAGGCGGTCGATAACGCCAACATCAGCGTACAGGACAAGGAGTTCCTGGTACTCGTCGGCCCGTCCGGATGCGGCAAGACGACGACCCTGCGCTGCATCGCCGGCCTCGAGGAGATCACCGACGGCGAACTGACGATCGACGGCAAGCGCATGAACGACGTCGCGCCCAAGGATCGCGACATCGCCATGGTATTCCAGAACTACGCGCTGTATCCGCACATGTCGGTTTACGAGAACATGGCCTTCGGGCTGAAGATCAGGAAGTACCCGCGCAGCGAGATCGAAACCCGCGTGCGGGACGCGGCGCAGATACTCGACATCGAAGAGTTGCTGGAACGGAAGCCCAAGGCGCTGTCCGGCGGCCAGCGGCAGCGCGTCGCGGTCGGCCGGGCGATCGTCCGCAAGCCCAAGGTGTTCCTGTTCGACGAGCCGCTCTCCAACCTCGACGCCAAGCTGCGGGTGCAGATGCGCGCGGAGTTGGCGTCCCTGCATACCCGCCTGCAGGCGACCATGGTCTACGTCACCCACGACCAGGTGGAAGCTATGACCATGGGCGACCGCATCGTGGTGATGCGCGACGGGGTGATCCAGCAGATCGGTACGCCGCTCGCGCTGTACAACACGCCGGTCAACCGGTTCGTCGCCGGGTTCATCGGATCGCCGCCGATGAACATCATGAAGGTCAACTTGAAGGAATCGAGCGGCGGACTGGTCGTCGACGACGATGGCTTGCAGATCGACGTAGCCGCCGTTCACCAGGACCGTTTGCGGTCGCACGTGGGACGGGACGTGCTGCTCGGCATACGGCCGGAGGACCTGACCTACGCGGAGGAAACGCGCGGCGGCGCGATCAAGGCGTCGGTCGACGTGGTCGAGCCGCTGGGCGCAGAGACGCACGTCTACCTGACGGTCGGGTCCAATACGCTCATCGCCAAGGTGGCGCCCGACGTCGACGTACGGGTCGGCACGGAGATATCGTTGCGGCCGAACATGGACCGGGTTCATTACTTTGACGTGGAGACGGAAGCGTCTCTCACCCAGGCTGCTGCGGCCACCGTCTGACACGAAACGAAAAAGGCAGGTACGGGCGATCACATGACCAAGCATTCGATGACCAAGTGGTGGCGCCGTGCGATCGCTGCCGTAGCACCACTGCTGCTGACGGTCTGTGTTACTCCGCCCGGGCCGATCGATCAGGTATCAAGCCTCGTCGACATCCAGGCGCCGTCATTGTCGGCGGCGCGCACCGCGGCCGAACCGGTCGTCCCGATTCTGCCGGTTCTCGAAGACACGGCCGCGCTGCCGCAGCCGGTCCAGCCGGTTCTCGACGCCGATCTCGCAGGCGCTGGTGGTGTGCCGGAGCAGGCGGGGGTTATGGAGCCTGAGCCGCCTCCGCCGCCGGACGTGTCTGGGGTGATGCTGGTGGGCGCGTTGGCGGAGCCTGGAGCGCCGGTGGGCGCGGGCGCTGGTGGTGTGCCGGAGCAGGCGGGGGTTATGGAGCCTGAGCCGCCTCCGCCGCCGGACGTGTCTGGGGTGATGCTGGTGGGCGCGTTGGCGGAGCCTGGAGCGCCGGTGGGCGCGGGCGCTGGTGGTGTGCCGGAGCAGGCGGGGGTTATGGAGCCTGAGCCGCCTCCGCCGCCGGACGTGTCTGGGGTGATGCTGGTGGGCGCGTTGGCGGAGCCTGGAGCGCCGGTGGGCGCGGGCGCTGGTGGTGTGCCGGAGCAGGCGGGGGTTATGGAGCCTGAGCCGCCTCCGCCGCCGGATGTGTCTGGGGTGATGCTGGTGGGCGCGTTGGCGGAGCCTGGAGCGCCGGTGGGCGCGGGCGCTGGTGGTGTGCCGGAGCAGGCGGGGGTTATGGAGCCTGAGCCGCCTCCGCCGCCGGATGTGTCTGGGGTGATGCTGGTGGGCGCGTTGGCGGAGCCTGGAGCGCCGGTGGGCGCGGGCGCTGGTGGTGTGCCGGAGCAGGCGGGGGTTATGGAGCCTGAGCCGCCTCCGCCGCCGGATGTGTCTGGGGTGATGCTGGTGGGCGCGTTGGCGGAGCCTGGAGCGCCGGTGGGCGCAGGCGCTGGTGGTGTGCCGGAGCAGGCGGGGGTTATGGAGCCTGAGCCGCCTCCGCATCCCGAGCTGGTGGCAGGACCGATGACCGCGATGGCTGTGCCCGCGCCGCCGATGAGCACCGCCGGCGCCGACGCGGTGCGCGAGCGTGTCGTGCAGTCCGAACCGTCGCCGCCGCGGCCGCCCGCGCTGGACAGCGCGGTGCCGGTGTCACTGACCTATCCACCGCCGTCGAGCGCGGTCGGACCGACGGTCATCGAGGCGCCGACGGATGCCGACTTCGATCGGGTTCGTGTGCTCATAGCGCGCGCCGAAGAGGTGGACGCGGAATTCTATGATCCGCAGAACCTGCAGACGGCTCGCGCTGCGCTGCGCGCCGCCGAACGGATTCGCGTCGCCGATCCGGGCGGAGCGCGCATCGCGCTGCTGGCGGCCGAAGCGCGGGCGACCGAGGCATTCGAGAACTCGGTCCGGCTGGCGGCGGAGCGGCTGCGCAAGTTGCTGGCCGAGCGGCTGGAAGAGTTGCGGGAGATCGAAGCCGACCTCTGGGTACCGGTCGCCTTCCAGGAAATGGTCGACGCCGTACGGCGGGCCGATGAGTTGTTCCAGTCGGGCGATCTGTTGGGCGCATACCGGTTGGCCCTGGCCACCGCCGACGCCATGCTGGCCCTGCGGGATTCGCTCCTGGATCGGCTGGAGGTGCTGTACGGGGCACGTGCGGAGGCGGAGCGCTGTCTCGCCGAGGCGCAGCGGCTCGACACCAGCGACTGGACGCAGCATCGGCTGGACCAGATGCAGTCGCTGTACCAGCAGCTCAACGCCTTGTACCTGACCGGTCTGGAAGCGATGCAGAGCTATCGCCTGACCGACGCGGAAGAGGCGTTCGGCGCCGCGGTGGAGGTGTGCCGCCGGTTGATGGCCGTAGCTGATGAGGCCTACATCGACGACATGGAGCGGGCCGCCGAGATGCTGCTCGCAGTGATGAGGGAGATTGAAGAGGCGTCGGCGATGACCGTGGTGACCGAGCTGGGCGAGGTCGTCCTGCCGCAACCGTGGTCGGGTCAGAAGGTGCTGGACGCGCTGCGCGCCGGCGGGGCACGGCGTCAGGCGGTGCTCGACGGGGTCGAGCGTGAGGACGCGAGCGCGCTGCACAAGGCGCAGGGGTTGTGGATCGACGGAGTCGTGGCGAACGATGACGGCAAGTACCGTCAGGCCATGGCGCTCTTCGAAGACGCCCGGCGCTACCTGGATCTCTACAAGCTGTACGCGGTGCTGGCCGTCTATACGGTCCGGTACATCCCGGAACGGCGCGACAGCCTGTGGCGTATCGCCGAATACGACTTCCACTACGGCGACCCGTTCCTGTGGCCCAGGATCTGGCGTCGCAACCGGAACCTGATTCAGAACCCCGACCTGATCTATCCAGGCTGGCAACTGATCATTCCGGCGCTCTGAGTCATCGCGAGTCGGCCAGGCTCTGCCTGGCGCTGACCGAGCCTACGTTGGCGCGCGCGGCCGATCTGGCGCGCGCCAACGCGGCCCGCATCGACATGGTCGAGTTGCGGGCCGATTTTCTGGACGGCGGCGAACTGCCGCACCTGCGCCGGTTCCCGGACATGATCGGGACGCCCCCCATCCTGACGATCCGGCGCGCGGCCGAGGGCGGGCGGTTTCGCGGCGGCGAACCGGCCCGACGCCGGTTGATCGCCGCGGCGGCGGGCGGCTACCGGTACGTCGACCTGGAGTCCGACGTCGACCGGTCCTTCGACGAGGCGGTGCCGGCCGGTGTGCGGGTGATCCGCTCCCTGCACGACACGGGCGGCGTTCCTCAGCCGTTGGGACGGATCGTCCGCGAGCTTCCCCGCTCACCGGCGGAGATCGCCAAGGCGGCGGTAACCCCGCGCATCGGCAGGGAAATGGTCGACGTGATCGAAGCTGCGCGGGGGCTGGGAGCGGCCGGCGCCGGCCGCGAACGCATCGTGCTCGGCATGGGCCGCTTCGGCGTACCCACGCGCATCCTGGCCGCTCATCTGGGCAACTACCTGACGTTCTGCTCGCTGGCCGCGCGGTCGGCGGCGCCGGGCCACCTTGACCCGGACGCCATGGTCGACCTCTATCGGTTTCGCTCGATCCATGCCGGCACCCGCGTGTTGGGCGTGGTCGGCACGCCGCTGTCGCACTCGCGCTCGCCGCAGCTCCACAATCCGGCGCTGGCGGCGGCGGCTATCGATGCGGTCTACGTGCCGATCGAGCTGGATGACTTGGCGGAGCTGGATCGGCTGGCACGGCTCCTGCCTCTGGACGGCTGCTCGGTGACGATCCCTCACAAGAGCCGCGCGGCGCGTATGTCGGACGCCGGCGAAACCGTGCGGCGGGTCGGGGCGTGCAACACGCTGGTGCGGACGCCGAACGGCTGGCGGGGCGAGAACACGGACGTGCGCGGCTTTCTGGCTCCGCTCCGGCGGATGGTGCCCGCGCCGCGCCGCGCCGCGGTGGTCGGAGCGGGGGGCGCCGCGCGTGCGGTCGCCTTCGCGCTGCGCTCGCTCGGCACCGAGCTGCTGATCCTCAATCGGACGGCGGAGCGCGCGCGCGCCTTGGCTTTGGAGCACGGAGCGATGGCCGCGCGCCTCGATGCGTCCGGGTTGGCGCGGGTGCCGGCGTATAGCGAACTGATCGTCCAGACCACCAGCATGGGGCTGCCCGACAATCCGGGCGATCCGCTGGCGGCGTACGCCTTCCGCGGACATGAAGTGGTCTACGATCTGGTCTACGGCGAGGGGTTGACGCCGATCCTGCAACGCGCGCGGGAGGCGGGATGCGCGGTCATCGACGGCAGGCAGATGCTGGCCGAGCAGGCGTACGAGCAGTTCCGCCTGTTCACCGGCCGCGAGTTCCCGGAGAGCGCCAGGACGCCGCCGGCCGCACCTCCGGCCGCCACGGCGTAACGCCGGCCGGACGGGGGTGGTCGTCGGCGTAGCCGGCAAAATAGGTTCCGGCAAGAGCGCGGTGGCGGGGATGCTGGCGGACGCCGGTTACCGGGTGATCGACGTCGACCGGCTCGGCCACCGGGCGTTGGTCACCGAGCGCGACCGCATCGTCGACGCCTTCGGCCGGGGCATCCTGTTTCCCGACGGACAGATCGATCGGCGCCGACTCGGGGAACTGGTATTCCATACGGAGGAGGCGCGGCGCCGTTTGGAGGCGATCGTTCATCCGGTGATGGTGCGCGGCGTGACGACCCTGGTCACTGTCGAGCGGGCGGCCGTGGTAATCGACGCGGCGTTGCTCTATCCCATGGGGCTCGACACGCTCTGCGACTTGGTGTTCTGGGTGCGCGCGCCGCTCCTGCTGCGTCTGTACCGCACCCTGGTCGTCGACGGCGGGCGGCACGCCATCGTGCTGCGCACCATGTGGGCGCAACGCGGCCGCCGGCTCAAGCGTCCGTCCGCCAGGGTCGATACAGGTAGTGTCTCTCGCCGCTCGGTCCATAACGTGGCGACGAGGGGCGTGCTCCGGCGACAGGTCGAGCGTATCCTCGAACGCCGCCGATGATGGAGGACGAATGGAAAAGCAATCGGCCGATACACAGCGGGTGCTCTGGGCGGTCGTGGCGGTCAGCCTGTTGGTAGTCGTCGTGCTGGCGGGCGGCCTCTACTTCCTGAGACCGCGCGGCGCCCAGCAAGCGGAGGTTACGGTCACGTACGCCGACGGTTCCCCGTTCGACCCGTTCGAGTACGTGCGCGACGACCAGGAGACGCCGGGGCTGCTCGACAGCGCGGAGTCGACCCGGCAGGTGTCTCTGGTGGTGGGCGCCATGGAGGCGCCGGCAGCGTCGCCGGTGTTCCCCGCTACGGCCGAGCCGTCAACGCCGCCGGCCGCAGCCTTGCTGGCGCCGGTAGCGCCGCCGCCGGCTCCTGCAGCCGGAGCGCCGTCCTCCGCGCCGAAATCAGCCGCAACCCGGTCCGCGGCGCCGGCCCCGGTCGCCGCCGCGCCCGCACGGGCTCCGGCGCCCGCACCGGCGCCGCGCGCGGCCACCGGCGGCCAGTATTGGATCCAGGTCGGCTCCTTTGCCTCCCGATCGCGAGCCGACGACCTGCATAAGCTACTGCGCGACCAGGGCCATGCCGGGCGGATCACCGCGCACGACAACGGCGGCGTCACCATGCACCGCGTACGGATCGGTCCGTACGCATCGCGGCCGGAAGCCGACCACTTGCTGGACACGTTGCGAAGCCGCGACATGGACGGCTGGATCGCGCAGAGCGGTTAGCCCAGGCGAACCACGGCCGGCGCCGGCGGGGAGAACAGCAGGATCGAGCCGGCGGCGGCGCTGATGAGCGCGATCGTCAGGATCGGCCGCCACAGCCGGCGGCGGTCTCCCCAGGCGGCAAGCGGCTCCGCCGGCCTCAACGTAAGGCGGAGCGCCATCAGCACGAAGGGAAGGAGCGCCAACGTGAGGATCGCGTTGTCGGTCCTGGACGACATCAACAGCGATTCCAGCAACCGGTCGGCACCGGCGCCGATCAGATCGGCGACCGCGGCGGCCGGAGCGGCCACCGACGCGGCCAGCCAGATGATCTTGGCGGCGCGCAGGCGCGCCAGGCAGAACAACAAGGCGCCCGCGTAGGCGCAGATGAACGGCAGGCTCGCCGCCGGATCGATCGCCGTGACGGCGGCGAGCAACGCCGGCAGCAGAGCCGCCGCGCCGGCCGACAGGGCCCCTGCCTCCGGACGGCGGCGCCGGACCCGGTCCGGCGCCGGCTCGGCGCCGCCGCGCCGGGTGCGCCACCCGACCGCCCCCTGCATGACCACCTTTGCCGCCACCATGACCAGGAGCAGCGCCGTAGCCCCCTTGAAGGCCAGAGCCGGACCGGGGAGCCGTTGCCAGAGGGAAGGTAGATCGCGTGCGGACAGCAGCGCCGACAGCACCTCCGTGGAGGCCGTCAGCGCCGCGTATACGGCCAGGGCGGCGAGCGGCAGCAGCCACGCGTGGCGCAGCAGCATGCGCCGATAGGGGCGCAGGCGCCGTGGCGCCAGCACGGCCAGCGCCAACGCCAGCGCCAGCGCGGACGCCACCGACGCGATCACGCCGATCTCATCCAGCGCCAGCCGCAGGTCTCCGAACCGCACGAACAGGTAGTGCCGTTCCCATTCGCCGCCGGCCGCGCCGGCCACGCGCGGGCTCAGAGCCTCGATGACGGCGCCCAAGTCCTCGACCCAGGCGTCCACCGCCGCCGCGCGGGCGCCGGAGTAGCGTCCGGCAAGCTCGATCGCCGGGTAACCCGATGCCAGATACGGATCGGCCATGGACGGCTGCAACGGTAGTCCGATCCGGGTGAGCTGATTGGCGGTGCTGCGAACCGTGAACGGCAGGCCGGTGTGGTCGATCGCGTCCGCGGCGGCCTGCAGCAACCAGCGCGGCGTCTGCGCCGCGAGCCCGTCGGTGCGCAGGACTAGGCGGTCGGGAATCGCCTGCAGGTTCAGGTAGACCACCGCGTCCGCCTCGCGGAGAACGTTGCCGGCCGCCAGCGCCACGCTGCCCGCGGAGCGGTCGGGCGCTCCGTGGTCGCCGCTCACGAATACCGCCTGCAGCGATAGCGGCAACGGGTTTCGGGAGGCGCGCTCCACCACGTGCAGCGCCGCGGCGATCGCCGCCGAGCCGTCGCGGCCGGGAAGCGCGTGCGGGGCATGGTCGAGCGGCACGACCAGAGCGACGGTCCGATCGGACCGTCCGGGCACCGACGCGACGATCGCGCCGGCCGCCGCGCCCGGCGCCGAGGACGGATGGACCGCGTGGGGCACGGCCAGGGCCTGCAGGCGGGACTCAATATAACGCACGACATCGGCCGCGGCGGCGGAACCGGCCGGCCGCGGCGCCATCGTCTCGATCGCGGCCAAGTCCGCTGACGGCGCGACCGCCTGGGCGGTCGCGGTGGGCGCGGTCGCCGCGGCCGCGGTCAGGCAGAGCGCCGCCAGCGGCGGCAGCGGGTGAGTTTGCACTTCCAGCCGGCGGCGGCTACGGTGTGGCGATATGGCGCTGCTCCTGGAGATAGCGGAACGGCGCAGCTGTTTGCGCTTCGACGGCCGGCCGATCGACCCATCCAAGCTCGACCAGATCGTCGAAGCGGGCCGTCTGGCGCCGTCGGCGAAGAACCGGCAGGAGTGGCGGTTCTTCGTCATACGCAAGGCCGACCTGCGCGACAAGCTCGCCGATTACCTCATGCCCAACGGGCAGTACTCGTATCCGATCGACTTGGCGGTGGCCGCGGCGCTCATGGCTCTGCAGGCCGAGGCGGAGGGGCTGCGGAGCTGCTTCGTCACGGCGTTCGACGAACAGGAGGTCAAGGATCTGTTGAGCGTACCGCATCGCATGCGGGTGGTGGTGCTGCTGGCGCTGGGCTATTGCGCGGGGCCCACGCCGCCGAAATCGCGCAAGCCGCTCCGGCAGATCGTCTCCTACGACCACTGGTGAGCGTCGGACTCCCTCCTCTACTCTCCACCGGAGCATGAGCTCCATCCGAATGGCAGGCAGGCAGACCTCGTTCGAGCGCAAGACCAGGGAGACCGAGGTTGCGGTGCGGCTCGACCTCGACCCCGCCGACCGGGGGAGCGCGCCGGTCGTCGAGGTCTCCACCGGCGTGCCGTTCTTCGACCACATGCTGCACGCGATGGGGTTCCACGGCGGGATCGGCCTGCAGGTTTCGGCGTCGGGCGATCTGGAGGTGGATGCCCACCACGTGGTGGAGGACGTCGGCATCGTAATGGGCGAGTGCCTGTATCGGGCGATGGAGCAGGGCTGCCCGCTGGCTCGGTTCGGGCATGCGGTGATCCCCATGGACGACGCCCTGGCCGAGGTGACCGTCGACGCCGGCGGGCGCGGCTACTGCCGGTTCGACGCCGCCTTCCCGCAGGACCGCGCCGGCGATTTCGACGTGTGGCTGTTGCGCGAGTTCGTCATGGCGCTGGCCGGGCGGGCACGCATCAATGTCCACGCCTCGGTCCGCTACGGCGGCAACTCCCATCACATGGCCGAAGCGCTGTGCAAGGCGTTGGGACGTGCCCTGGGCCAGGCATTCCGGGCGGCTCCGGGGCCGGAACCGCGCTCCACGAAGGGCCGCGTCGGCTGACGCTGCCGGTCACCGGCCAGCCCTTCGCCGGCTAACTGCGGCTACGAAGACGCGGTCTCCAGCACGGCGCGGATGCGCCGCACGCCCGCCGAGGACGACTGCTCCTTGACGATGCGGAACCGGCCCAGCTCGCCGGTGCGCCGCGCGTGCGGGCCGCCGCACACCTCTTGGGAATAGCCGCCGATCGAGTAGACCTTCACGTCCTTCTGATACTTCTCCCCGAACAGGGCGATGGCGCCGCCGTCCAGGGCTTCCTGCAGCTTCATTACCTGCATGCTGATCGGCAGATCATCGCCGATCCGGTCGTTCACGGCGGCCTGGACGCGCTCGATCTCTTCCGGGGACATCGGCTTGCCGTGTGAGAAATCGAACCGCAGCCGTTCGGCCGTGATGTTGCTTCCCTTCTGCTGCACGTGCGCTCCCAGCTCGTCGCGCAGCGCCTGATGCAGCAGGTGCGTCGCGGTGTGCAGCCGCTGCACCGACTCGCTGGCGTCGGCCAATCCGCCCTTGAAAGTCTTGTCCGCGCCGGCCTTCGACCGCTTCTGGTGCTCGGCGTACTCCCGGTCGAATCCTGGGCGATCCACGGTCAGACCGTGCTCGCCGGCCAGCTCCGCCGTGATTTCCAGCGGGAACCCGAACGTGTCGTAGAGACGGAAGGCGACGTCGCCGGGGATCACCTGATCGGCGCGTTCCAGCAGGCGCGGCAGCACCTTCTGCAGCTCGGCCTCGCCCTTGGTCAGCGCGGTGGAGAAGCGCCGTTCCTCCCGCGACAGCTCGCTCAGGATCGTGCCCCCGAGTTCGGCGAGCTGCGGGTAGGCGCCGGCGTACTGGTCGATGACGCTCTCGGCGGTGGCGCGCAGCATCTCTCCCGGCATGTCGAGCTTGCGCCCGTGGCGGATGGCGCGGCGAATGAGCCGGCGCAGCACGTAGCCCTGGCCCAGATTGGAGGGGGTGATGCCGGCATCGTCGCCGAGCATGAAGACGGCGGCGCGCACGTGATCGACGACGATGCGGATCGACCGGTCGCGCTCGGCATCCTCTCCATAGGCGGCGCGGGCCTGGCCGGCGGCGGTGGCGACGATCGGGGACAGGACGTCGACGTCGTAGACGCTGGCCGCGCCCTGCAGTACCGCGGCGGTGCGCTCCACGCCCATGCCGGTGTCCACGCACTGCTGCTGCAGGGGCACGAAGCGGCCTTCGCGCGTCTTGTCGTACTGCATGAAGACGTCGTTCCAGATCTCCAGGTGGCGGTCGCCGTTGCCCGGCGTACGGCCGTCATCGCCGGCGTCGGGATACAGATCGACGTACATCTCCGTGGTGGGGCCGCACGGACCGGTCTGGCCGGCCGGTCCCCACCAGTTGTCGTCCTCGAGGAAGTGGACGTGATCCTCGGCGATGCCGAGCGATCGCCAGGCGGACGCCGCCTCGTCGTCGCGGGGTACCGTGTCGTTGCCGGCGAAACAGGTCACGTGCAGGTGTTCGACCGGAAAGCCCAGCCAGCGGCTGTCGGTGAGGAACTCGTAGCTCAGCTCGATCGCCCCCTGCTTGAAGTAGTCCCCGAGCGACCAGTTGCCCAGCATCTCGATCAGCGTCAGATGCGACTGGTCGCCGACCAAGTCGATGTCGATCGTGCGAATGCACTTCTGCACGTTGACCAGCCGTCGTCCCGACGGATGCGGAGCGCCAAGCACGTACGGAACCAGCGGGTGCACGCCGGCCATCACGAACAACGCCGTGGGGTCGTTCTCCGGGATCAGAGAATGGTTGGGAATGCGCGCGTGACCCCTGGACTCGAAAAAGGCCAAGTAGGTGTTACGGAGCTCGTCGACCTTCATAGGGGACCGTGGCATATCTTGGGCGCGGGCGGCAAGCGCGCCGACGCGGAGCGCGTGGACCTCCATACGGGACGCGGTCTGGGGACTTTCATCCGCGCAAACCGGACGCTGGCGGCGCCCGTTCAGAAGAGCGGCTCGACCGTCTCCTCCGCCTCCGGCGTGAGCAGGTCCGGGAACACGTAGACGATGCCGCCGCCGTTCTTGCGCACGCGCAGCTCCGCGTGTCCTCTGGCGACCAAGTCGTCGAGACACGCCTTGGATTCGTCCAGGCCGTACTCGCCGCCCACCGCGATCTGGGTCGGCGTGACCATGCCGCCGTGCGTCCGGGCCGCGCGCAGGATCACGGTCTCGATCGGGTCCGTGGCGGTCGCCGGCTTGACGGGGGCGATCGGGGCTTGACGGGGCGGCACGGGCGTGCTCGCGGCGGGCGCAAGGCGGTTCGGGACCGGACCCGGCAGGCGCCGCTCGGTCTCCGCGTCGACCATGCCGGGAATCGTGAACAGGTCGATGATGTTGCCGATCCCGAACAGGCCCCAGGTGCAGAGCCACAGGATGCCCGTGCCGATCCGTCCCAGGTAGAACCGATGTATCCCCGAGACGCCGAACAGGCAGAGCGCCCACAGCAGATAAGCGGTGCCCCGTGAGTAGCTCATGCCGCGCGTGTCCTGGATAGGCTAAGGGTACAACCGTTGCAGCGTGCGGGGAAACGCGATCGCCTCCCGAACGTGGGAGATGCCGGCGATCCACGCCAGAGTCCGCTCCAGGCCGATGCCGAAGCCCGCGTGCGGCACCGATCCGAAGCGGCGCAGGTCCAGGTACCACTCGTAGGCGCCGGCGGCCAGATCGTGCGCCTCCAGCGCGGCGACCAGCGCGTCGAGGTCGTCTTCGCGCTGCGAGCCGCCGGCGATCTCGCCGTAGCCCTCCGGCGCCAGCAGGTCGGAGCAGAGCACCTTGGCCGGGTCGGCGGGATGGCCCTTCATGTAGAACGCCTTGGCCGCGCGCGGGTAGTCGGTCACGAACACGGGGCGGTCGAAGCTGCGGCTGACGGCCGTCTCTTCGTCCGCGCCCAGGTCGTCGCCGAGCCGCATGTCCGCGCCCGACTCCTGCGCGATGCGGACCGCCTCCTCGTAGGCGATGCGCGGAAACGGGCGGCCGAGCCGCGCCAGCGGCGCGGTGTCGCGCTGCAGCGCGGCCAACTCCGGTTCGCAGCGGTCCAGCACGTGCTCGACCACCGCCAGCACCAAGGCTTCCTGGAGCTCCATGTTCGCGTCGCTGTCGGCGAAGGCGACCTCTGCCTCGAGCATCCAGAACTCGCTCAGGTGACGCCGAGTCTTGGACTTCTCCGCGCGAAACGTGGGGCCGAAGTTGTACACCCGGCCGAGCGCCAGACAGGCCGCCTCCAGATAGAGCTGGCCGGTCTGCGCCAGATGCGCCTCACCCAGATCGTAGTAGGGCAGCGTGAACAGCGACGACGCGCTTTCGCCGACCGCGCCGGTGATGATCGGCGTGTCGACCAGCACGAAACCACGCCGGTCGAAGAAGCCGTGCATGGCGGCGCGGACTTCGCTGCGCAGCCGCATCAGCGCCTCCTGCCGGCGCGATCGCAGCCACAGGTGGCGGTGGGCCAGCAAGAAGTCGACGCCGTGCGCCTTGTTGGCGATCGGATAGTCGGCCGCCGGCTCCTGCACGACCTGCATGGTGCGCAGCTGCAGCTCGTAGCCGCCGGCCGCGCGCGGTTCCGCGCGTACCGTGCCGCGCGCGATGAGGCTCGACTCGAGCGGGAGCCGGGCCGCGCGGGCGAACGAATCGGCATCGGTCTCGCCGTCAATCGCCGTGGCCTGGATGCGTCCGGTGCCGTCGCGAAGCTGCAGGAACAGGATGCGCCCCTTGGAGCGGGCGTTGTACAGCCAGCCGGCCAGCTCCACGGCGAGGCCGTCGTAGGCGCCAATGTCCCGGACGGCGACGCGGGGCGGCGCGCCGCCGCTCATGAGAGCGCGGTCCCGATACGGCTCATCAGCCGATCGGCATGGCCGGCGTCGAAAGCGCCGGTGAGCAGGCGGCGGGCGGCGTCGGCGCCGCCGGTCGCCGTGGCGCGGACGCCGGCGGCGCGGACGCCGTACTCCTGCACGACCCGGCGCGCGTCGCGCGGGTCGACGGCGTCGACCCGAACGATCGCGCGGCACAGCTCCTCGATCTCGTGCGCGTCGAGCTGGCGCAGGACGTCCGCCGCGGCGGCCGGGTCGATCAGCAGCAGGAAGAGGGCGGCGCGCTCGTAGCCGGCATCGCGCGCTTCGTCCTTGGCCCGGTGGGCCAGCTCGCCGGGCGTCGGCGTGTGGGTCGGCGGACGGGCGGGCGGGGCGGCCTGCCCGGGCGATGGGGTCACGGGAGCAACCGACTGTAGTCAGCCGCCGTCCACGCGGTCAAACACGCGATCCCGGTACCGGCTAGTCCCGGTACTGGGCGTCGAGCAGGTCGGCGACCGGCAGTGGGTCGCAGATCGACGGGGCGCAGCGGTCGCCGTTCCGGGTGAGGTTCAGGCCGTGGTCGCCCACGGCCTGCGCGGCGGCGACGAAACCGGCGCGGCGGTGCGCGGCGGTGAGCACCGCCGCCAGCATCGGCTCGACTTCCCGCAACGCCTGCTCGAACAGGTCGAAGACGCTGGCGGTCGAAGCGTCGGCGCCGTCGCAGGGGTGGCGCCAGCGGCGGTGCGTCTCGTTGGCCCAGTCGACGGAGCGGTCGACCGCGGCCGGATGGAAGAGCGCCAGCCGACGCCGGCCGGCCCCTTCGCGGCGCTCCAGCTCCCGCGCCCGGCGCCGGAACTCCGGATGGCGCGGGTCGGTGGCGGCGTAGAAGCGCAGCGCGTCGCGGTAGGCGTTGGCGACGCGCGCGGGGTCGGTGGCCGGATCGTGGGCGCGCGGGTAGACCTCGGCGATCGCCGCGACCAGACCGGCGCGCAGGCCGGCCGGCAGCTCCCCGCCCAGGCGCACGCCGGAAAGGAAGTCGATCCGCGTCACGCCGCCGCGCAGTCGCTCGGCCAGCAGCACGTCCAGCACGCGCTCCAGAAAGGCGTGGCAGCGCCGCAGGCGCCGCGTGGCCGGCTGCGAGGGCACCATCCAGCCGGCGTGGTAGACGACATACGGGTGCCAGCAGCGGTCCAGGGCCGCGTGCGTGGCCATGCCGGCGGCGAACGCCGCGCTCTCGGCGGACGGCGGCGCGTGCCGCAGAAAGGCGGCGACCAGGCTGCCGAAGCGGGTGCGGTGCATCAGCGGCCCGAAGCGGAACCCGTGCGGGCGCGTCCGCAGGGCGTGGTAGAACAGGTCCGGCCCCTGCGCGCCCAGCCGCAGGGCGTTGCCGGCGGCGGCGAGCAGCCGCTCGCCACCGGGACCGAGGCGTCGAACCGCCTCCTCGGCGAACAGCAGGTGAGAAACGTGAGCGGGCATGGCGGGTGGTATTGTCTGCGATCCGCAGGGATGGTAGAAACTCTCCGACGCCGCTGTAGCTCAGTTGGTAGAGCAAGGGACTGAAAATCCCTGTGTCAACAGTTCGATTCTGTTCGGCGGCATCGGGCCGGGCGCCGGCCGCGCTCCGCTCAGCCGCGCCGCCAAGCGTAAGGACCGCTCAGGTAGCCGGCCGGGTCGCCCGGTGGGGCTGCGTAGACGTACGCCAGCAACTCCTCGGCGGCGGTCTCGGCCGGCAGCGCCGACTCCAGATCGATGCGCTCGGCGAACGCCGCCGCCGCCACGCGGGTTCCAGCGCTCCCGTACAGCCATACCTCATAGGCCGCGAATGGCCCGGAGACGGCCAGCTCGTCCGCCTCGATCGTGACGTCGATCGCCTCCGCCCACTGTCGCGCCGCGCCGCCGGTGCTCCCGGCGATCTGAAAGCCGACTTCGGCGATCTGGCCGCCGGCATCCTGCACGATCACCCGATAGATGCCGGCCGGCACGCCTTCGCCCTCCGGCATCGCCAGCGCCGTCGACCCGATCCAGATGCCGACGGCGGATCGATCGATCACCCAGTCCTGCGGCGTCAGCCGCCAGAACAGTTGCGCCTGGTCGTTCATCACGAACAGGGCTTCCAGGTCCTCCAGGCCGTCGGCGTCGCTCACCCGTGCGAACACGGTCAAGGTCTCGTAGGTGCGTCCCAGGCGGAGATCCTCGAACACCACGCGCTTCCAGAACAGCTCGTGCGCCTCGGGAGCGGCGGCCTCGCACGCCGCCAGCAGGCAGAGCGGACCCAGGACGATCGCGGTGAGGAGCGCAGCGCCGCCGGCCCGGCGCCGCCCGCCGGCGCTAGCCGGCCAGCGCATCGGCCAGCGCGGCCAGCAACAGGCGGTTGTCCGCCGCGGTGCCGATGGTGATCCGCAGCCAGGAAGCGAGCGCCGCGGGCCGGGTCCAGCAGCGCACGACGACGCCGCGGCGCAGCAGGGCGTCGGCCACCGCAGGCGCCCGGTCGCCGGCGCGCACCATGATGAAGTTGGTGTGCGTGGGCGTGAACGTCAGCCCCAATGCGTCGAAGCCGGCGGCGAGCTGCTCCTTGCCGTCGCGGTTGACCTGCAGGGTGAGCCGCCGGAACTCCTCGTCTCCGGCCGCCGCCAAGCCGGCCGCCTGCGCCACGATCGACAGATCGAACGGGGGGCGTACCCGGTGCATCAGCTCGATCGCCCGCGGGTCGCCGTAGGCGAAGCCGAAGCGCACTCCGGCCAGGCCGTGGCTCTTGGAGAAGGTGCGGACCGCCAGCAGGTTCGCCGCGCCGCCGCGCACCAGCGCGGCGGTGTCCGGCCGCAGCGCCGGATCGGCGAAGTCGGCATACGCCTCGTCGTGGATCAGCAGCACGTCATCCGGCAGCGCGTCCCACAGCTCGGCGAAGCGGCGGCGGTCGATCAACGTGCCGGTCGGATTGTTGGGGTTGCAGAGGAAGACCGCCTTGGTCGCCGCCGACACATTGCTCAGGATTGCGTCGATGTCGATCGCCATGCCGTCCATGGCCGCCCGGACGACGCGCGCGCCCATCGTCCGGGCGACGATCTCGTACATGCTGAAGGTGATCTCCGGCACGATCACCTCGTCTTCTCGGTCGAGGAACGCCATCGCCGCCGCGAGCAGCAGCGCGTCGGAGCCGTTGCCGGCGATCAGGTGGTCCGGGGTGAGTCCCAGGATGGCAGCGAACCGCCCGCGCACCCGCCGCGCGCTCGATTCCACATAGCGGTGGGCGCCGCCGAGCGCGGCGCTGATCGCTTCGACCGCGGCCGGAGAGGCGCCCAGCGGGTTCTCGTTGGAGGCCAGCTTGATCACGTCGTCCCTGCCGGACTCCTCGATCGCCTCTTCCAGAGACTTGCCTGGAACGTACGGGGCGATGTCTAGCACGGATGGGTTGGCCCGCCGGTAGGGATCGAACGGCATGGGCTTGACGCTATCCGATTCCCGGTCCGCAGGTCATGCCCCGGCGCTCCCAGTGTTGACACAGAATGCAATATCATGCATGACTATGCTATGCGCGACCGGAGACTCAGGTTGGCCGCGATCCGCAGGATCATCAGCCGCGGCGTCACCACGCAGCAGGAAGAGCTGCTGGCGGCGCTGGCGCGCGACGGCTTCACCGTGACGCAGTCGACCCTTTCGCGCGATCTGCGCGACCTGCGCGTGGCGCGCGTGCCGGACGGAGAGCACGGCTACCGATACGGATTCGCGGACGCGGAGCCGATGGCGGGATCGTTTTCCGGGCTGGTGAACGACCTCAAGAGCGGACTGGTGGAGATGGTCTTTTCCGGCAACCTGCTGGTCGTGCGCACCCTGCCGGGACACGCCAGCAGCGTGGCGCGCGCCCTCGACAACCTGCCGATCGACGAGTTGGCGGGAACGATCGCCGGTGACGACACCGTCCTGGCGGTGCTGCGCGAGGGCGTCGACCGCGATCAGTGTCTGCGCGGTCTGGGCGCGGTGGTGCCGGGCGTGGCGGGGTTGTCGCGGTGACGGCGGCGGTGTTGGGCGCGACCGGCTATGCCGGGTCGACGCTGGCGCGTCTATTGGCGGAGCACCCGGACGTACGGACGCTGCATCTGGCGTCCAGCTCCCGGTCGGGCGCGCCGGTGGCGGAGGCGGTGCCGGAGCTCTCGCCGCGCGGCTTGGCGGCGGTGCCCGGCGGCGCCCTGATCTCCGTCGATGCGGCGGCCGCGGCGGACAGCGACGTGGTCTTTTCCGCCCTGCCGCACCTGGAGTCGGCGCGGACGCTCGGGCCGTTTCTGGGCCGCCGCACGGTGGTGGTCGACCTGTCGGCCGACTTCCGCATCGCCGATCCCGCACGGTTCGCCGCCGCCTACGGTCAGCCGCCGGCGCGGCCCGATCTGCTCGGCGGCGCCGTGTACGGACTGCCGGAGCGGTACCGCGATCGGCTCCGGTCGGCCGACCTGATCGCCAGTCCGGGCTGCTTTCCCACCGCGGTGCTGCTGCCGCTGCTGCCGGTCCTGGCGGCCGGACTGGTGCGCGGCCCGATCGTCGCCTGCGCCGTGACCGGGCTCTCCGGCGCCGGCCGCAAGGCGGACGCCGCGTGGACCTTCTGCGACCGCAGCGAGACCGCAGCCGCCTACAACCCGGGCACCAGCCACCGCCACGTGCCGGAGATGGTCCAGGAGATGGAGGCGGTGCGCACCGGCGCGTCGATCTGGTTCACGCCGCACACGGCGCCCATGAAGCGCGGCATCGCCGCCACCGTCACCGCGCCGGCCGCCGCCGGAGCCGGCGCAGATGCGGTGCGCGACGCGCTGCAGGCCGCGTACGCCGACGCGCCGTTCGTGCGGCTGCTTGCCGACCGGCTGCCGGCCACCGGGGCGGTGTGGGGATCGAACCGCTGCGACATCGCTTGGCGGGTCGACGGCGGCGCGATCCTGTTGTTCTCGGCGCTCGACAACTTGGTCAAGGGCGCCGCCGGGCAGGCGGTGCAGGCCATGAACCTGCGCATGGGGCTGCCGGAGGCGCGCGGCCTGCCGGTGCACGGTACGCCATGACCGGCGCTGGCACGCGTGCGCCGGCGGCCGTGATCAAGCTGGGCGGCCGCGCGCTGGAGAAAGCCGCGCTCCGCAGCGTCTTCGCCGCCGAGCTCGGCTCGCTGGCGGGCGCTTGGCGGGTGATCGTCGTGCACGGCGGCGGCGCCGAGGTGACCGCGGTGAGCCGGCGCCTGGGTCACGAGCCGCGCTTCCAGGAGGGAATCAGGCTGACCACCGTGGAGGAGATGGAGGTGGTCGACATGGTGATTGCCGGCAGCGCCAACAAGCGGCTGGTGCGCGCCTTGAACGCCGCCGGCGTGCGCGCGGTCGGCATCTGCGGGTCGGACGGGCCGACCTTGGCGGCGCGGCCGGAGGCGGCGCCGCCAGGCACCCGCACCGGCCGGATCGAGGGCGTCGATACCCGCCTGCTCGCCACGCTGATCGATGCCGGCTACGTGCCGGTGATGAGCCCGGTCTGCGACGACGGGGCCGGCGGCGGCGTCAACGTCAACGCCGACACCGTCGCCTTGCGGGTGGCGACCGCGATCGACGCCGACGCGCTGTTGTTCATCTCCGACGTCGACGGCGTCCGCAAGGACGGGGCGGTGTTGCGCCGGCTCGACCCCGCGGCGGCGGATGAAGAGATCGCTGCGGGGACCATCACCGGCGGCATGGTCCCGAAGATCAGGTCGTCGATCGCCGCGGTGGCCGCCGGCGTAGGCCGGGTGCACGTCGGCGACTATGACGCGGTGGGCGCGCTGCACGCGCTCCTGGACGGCGCGCGGGGCACCGTGGTCGCTGCGCCGCCGGCGGCAGCCCCGGCAGCGAACCTCGTTCGCTGAACCGCTTGAAGGACCGCTCAATGGACCGGAACACCGCACGCACCGCAGGGGTGCAGACCACGGATCAGAGGAGAACCTGACCATGCAGATCAAGGACGCGATCGTCACCGATCATCGATTTCCCAGCGCCTTCTCAGCCGAGCTGCTGCTGTTGGACAGCGGCTGTGGATGCCGCCTAACCGACGCCGCCGGCACGAGCTACCTCGACCTGGGCGCCGGCATCGCCGTGAATGCGCTCGGTTACGGGCGCGACGACCTGGCGGACATCGCCGCCGCGCAGATGCGCAAGCTCGTGCACGTCTCCAACCTGTACACCACTGGCCCGGCGCTGGAGCTTGCCAAGAAGCTGACCGGCGACCGCTTCGCGGCCGTGCAGTACATGAACAGCGGCGCGGAGGCGAACGAGTCCGCGATCAAGTTCGCGCGCATGTATGCCCATCGCGGCGCCGGCAACACCGGCCGCCACAAGATACTGGCGTTCACCGGCGCGTTCCATGGGCGCACCTACGGAGCGCTGGCCTGCACGCCGACGCCCAAATATCAGGAGCCGTTCGGCCCCATGCTGCCGGGTGTCGAGGTCGCCCCCTACAACGACGTCGACGCGCTGCGCGCGAAGCTCGACGGCACCTTCGCGGGCGTCATCGTCGAGGTGGTGCAGGGCGAGGGGGGGCTGGCGGCCATGACGCCGGAGTTCGCCGCGGCGCTCAACGCCGGTTGCGCCGAGCACGACGTGGTCCTGATCGCCGACGAGGTGCAAACCGGCCTGGGACGTTGCGGCCACCTGTTCGCTTCCGACGGCGTCGGGCTCGATCCGGACATCATCACCCTGGCCAAGCCGCTGGCGGGCGGTCTGCCACTGTCGGCGGTGCTGCTGCCGGCGGCCGTGAACGACCGGCTGCACTTCGGCGAGCACGGCACCACGTTCGGCGGCGGGCCGGTGACCTGCGCGCTCGCATCGCACGTGTTCGACCTACTCACCGATCCGGCGTTTCTGGCCGAGGTCCGCGAGCGCGGCGAGCAGCTCCGGCAGGGGCTGGAGTCGCTGCGCGAGGCGCACGGCCTGGGTCCCGTGGTGGGCGCCGGGATGCTGCGCGGCGTGCACGTCCCCGGTACCACCGCCGGCCCCGCCGGCGAGCAGCCGCGGATTCAGGCGCTGGCGACCGCGCTGCGGGCCGCCGGCGTGCTTGTGCTGCGCTCCGGCGAGGACGTGATGCGCATCGCGCCGCCGCTGGTGATCTCCGCCGGCGAGCTGGCCGAAGGGCTGCGCCGCATGGACGCGGCCCTGTCCGGGTTGTAGCGGCAGGAGCGGACACATGGCAACGACCGGCGTGAAGCGGATCGCACTCGCCTATTCCGGGGGGCTCGACACCTCGATCATCATCCCGTGGCTCAAGGCCCGCTATCCGGGCGCGGAGGTGGTGGCGGTCTGCGCAGACGTGGGACAGTCCGACGATCTGTCCGGGCTGCAGGCGCGGGCGTCCGCGTCTGGCGCCACCAAGCTGATCCTGCGCGACGTGCGGCGCGAGTTCGTGGAGGAGTACCTGTTCCCGATGCTGCGCGCGGGCGCGGTCTACGAGGGCAAGTATCTGCTCGGCACCTCGGCGGCTCGCCCGCTGCAGGCCAAGGTACAGGTGGAGGAGGCGCGGGCCGAGGGGGCCGACGCGCTCGCGCACGGCTGCACCGGCAAGGGCAACGACCAGGTGCGGTTCGAGCTGGCCTATCGGGCGCTCGCGCCCGATCTGGCGATCATCGCGCCGTGGCGGCTGTGGGACATCCGCTCGCGCGAAGACGCGATCGCCTACGCGGAGCGCCACGGGATCGACCTGGCCGGCATCTCGCGGCGCAACATCTATTCGCGCGACGACAACGTCTGGCATCTCAGCCACGAAGGCGGGGACCTGGAGGACGCCGGCCGGCGCCCGCAGGAGGGGTTGTTCCAGCGCTCGGTCTCCCCGGCGGCGGCGCCCGACCGGGAACAGGCGGTCACCGTCGAGTTCGAGCGCGGCGTCCCCGTCGCGCTCGACGGCCGGCGGCACGGCGCAGTCGAGTTGGTGCAGCGGCTCAACGAGCTGGGCGCCGAGCACGGCATCGGCCGCGCCGACATCGTGGAGACGCGGGTGGTCGGCATGAAGAGCCGCGGCGTGTACGAGACGCCCGGCGGCACGGTCCTGTACGCGGCGCTGCGCGAGCTGGAGATGCTCACCCTGGAGGCGGACGCCCTGCGCGCCAAGCAGCAACTGGCGATGACCTATGCCGACGCCGTATACGGCGGCCACTGGTTCTCCACGTTGCGCGAGTCGCTCGACGCGTTCATGCAGCGCGTCTGCGCGCGCGTCACCGGAGCGGTGACGCTGACTCTGTACAAGGGCGGGATCACGGTGGTCGGCCGCCGGTCGCCGTACTCCCTCTACGACGAAGGGCTGGCGTCGTTCACGGCCGGCTCCTACGATCACGGCGACGCGAGCGGCTTCATCCAGCTCTACGGCCTGTCGACCCGCACGGCGGCGACGGTGGCCCAGCGGGCGGCCGGCGGAGTCTGAGGCGGCGGGCCGCTCCGGCCGGCGTGCGCGGTGCGTGGACGCCGGCGTGCGCGCGGCGGTACACTGAAAGGGCTGAGCGCCCGGTGCGGGCGCTTGCGTTTTCGGGCTGTGGCGCAGTTGGTAGCGTACACGTCTGGGGGGCGTGGGGTCGGCGGTTCAAGTCCGCCCAGCCCGACAGAGGCAAGGAGTGTAGGTGCGGATGGGAACCATCAAGTCTTCATGGGAGATCGCCCTGGAGCGGACCAGGGACGTCGTCGCCGATCGGGAGAACCTGGAGCAGAACCAGTTCACCACCGAAGGCAAGAAGCTGGTGTCGCGGTACCTCGGCGATCCGGATGCCGGCCTGGAGGAGTTGTTGGAGCGGTTCGACGGCAAGCAGGCCGGCTGGGTCCGGGACGGGGTGCGCGACGCGCTGCTCAGCAACCTCACCCTGCCGGCCGACGAGTTCGCGCTCAAGCGCAGTCGCCGCGCCGGCGAAGGGTTCCGCGCGTTCAGCAACAACGACCGCAAGCTGAGAATGCTGCTCAACCAGCTCGAGCAGTTCTTCCAGGAGTACCTGGGAGAGCGCAACCGCATGCGGCAGGAGGTCGACCGCGCCTACGAGCCGCGCCGGCAGCAGAAAGAGGCGGAGCTATCCAAGAAGACCGGCCAGCGGGTGCAGATCAACCCGCAGACCGACCCCGAGTACGTGGGGCTGATGCGCCAGCAGCTCATGATGGTCGACGACCGCTACGGTCAGGTGCTGCAGGGAGTCAAGGACGAACTCATCGCGATGTCCGCGTGACGGCGTTTCTTCGCCGGCAGGGCATCCTTTGGGGCAGCGCCGCGCATGGCGGCCGGCGCTGACCTGATCCGGGGCGCTTTCGAGCGCATCGACGCGGCAAACGCGGAGGACCCGTCAGGGCAGGCCGTCGAGTACGGACGCCGCATGACCCGCTGGCTGGGCCGCCTGACTGCGCGGCCGTCGGCGGCGCTGGCGATTGCGGTCCGCGCCCAGCATCTGCGGCGCTGGGAGATCCCGCGCGTCCGCTATCCGCAGGGCCGCTCCGGCTATCTGCGCTGGCGGCGCGCCTGCGCCCGTCATCACGCCGAGCAGGCCGCGCGCATCCTTGGCGATCTGCGCGCCCCCGCCGCGCTGATCGAGCGGGTGGCGGCGCTGGTCCGCAAGGAGGGACTGGGCCGCGATGCGGAGACGCAGGTCCTGGAGGACGCGGCCTGCCTGTCATTCCTGGAGGCCGAGCTGGCCGGCTTCGCGGAGGGCCGGGATGCCGAGATGCTGCGGCGGGTGCTCAGCCGCACCTGGGGCAAGATGTCCCCACCCGCCCGCGAGCTTGCCGCAACGCTGGACGTGAGCCCGCCGCTCGCCGGCGTGATCCGGCGCGCCGCGGCGCCGGCTGATCAGTAGCGTACCGCGGTGCTCACCTCGAACAGGTGCGCCTGCTCGCCGGCGCCCGGCACCAGATCGCGGTTGCTCACCTGCTCGTAGGTGTAGGCCAACGCGAAGCGGAGCTCGACCGGCTGCAGGTCGACGCGCAGGTCGATGCCGGCCCGCGCTTGCAGGAGGTGCTCCAACACGTCCTGCTTGAGGAACGTCGACGGCCCGGAGAACACGAAGGAGCCGCCCACCAGGCCGTGGTCCCAGACCGAGCCCCCAGCAGGGCCGCCGTGGCGCACCCGGCGCAGGGACAGGTCGATGCCGAGCCAGTCGAGCGGGAACGCGCGCGCGCTCACCCGTATCTCGTCGGAGTTGGGATCGAGCATGGTGCCCAGGTGACGCCCCGCGTGGGTGTAGGTCAGATAGTCGAGCGCCGCCGGATGGTGCGCGTACAGGTAGGGCGTCACTATCCGATAGCGGGCCGACAGGACCGTGAGGATCGGCAGCGGTGGGGCGATGCCGGCTTCCAGGTCGACCGACAGCTTGTTCTGGTCGGAGTCGAAGTCGAACCGCCGTATCTTGGTCAGGTTGATGTCGTCGACGTAGAGCACCGCGCCGACCGAAGCGCCGTACGGCAGCCGCACGCGGGCGGCCGCACCGAGGAACGCGTTGTCGTAGTCGTAGAGTTGCATCTGCGTGTAGAGACTGGGGAATACCGGCAACAGATAGGTCGGCGACAACCGTCCGCCGAACAGCACCGACTGCAGCGCGGTCAGCTCCAGCCAGTCCGTCGGATAGAAGCTCAGCGACTGGACCACCAGGTATTTTGCGGGGTGGCGTCCGTCCGCAACGCGCGCGCGCTCGCGCAGCGGATAGCGGCCCTGGGCGTCGCAGGCAACCCCGTCGGGCGTGGCACCGCTGCAGGTCCCGTAGGCGGCGATCAGGTCCAGGAACATCGCCGAATAGGCGATCCACGATCCGCGGTAGGTGCCGGTCAGGTAACCGGCCGGAGCGGCCGCGTCGGAGACGATCGTGCTGTCTTGGCCGTAGCCGAACGAGCTTCGCCCGAAGCCGGCCTGCACGTACCAGGTGTCGGGTCCGGTCCCCAACTCGCTCGCGCCGACGAAGGCGTTGCCGGCGAGCTCCACGCGGAAGTCGAACTCCTCTCCCAGGATCGTGGTGAAATCTCCCGGCGCGATGTCGTCGTACGGATCGAACGTGAGCCGCGGCGTCACGGGGGTCGGCACGGTCGACGTCGTCCGCGTCCGGGCGAAGAATCCGAAGCCGATCTGATCGCTCACCGGCACCTCGACGCCGGCCGAGAGTTGCGCCGCGATCTGCGCCGGCATCGTGCCGCCGGCGACTGTTGTCTTCGATCGGCCGCCGATCTGCGCCCGGCCCTGCACAGGCAGCGGCCGGAAGTAGCGCGCCAGCAGACTGCGGGCGATCCGGCGGTCGGTCGCCGGCGCCGCGTCGGCGACCCGCTGCAGCGCGGCGCGCACGATCGGCGCCGGCAGCGGCCGCAGCGGGGGCAGCCAGTCGATGAGGCCGCGCTGCTCCCACATACGCAGGTGGCCGTAGATCGGATCGTTCGGCGACACCAGCGTCTGGGCGCCGGCGCAGAACGGCGCTGCGGCCACCAGGACCAGCAGCGCGGCCCGCACGCGGCCCGTCACGGGCCGCGCTCCGGCGCCGGCGCGACCGACTGGCGCGGCTGCGCCCCACGGGCCCCGGCACGGTGTCCCGATCCGCACATCTCGCCGGGATTCTGTCCGGCAGCGGCGGGCGCGGCAATCCGGCCGGCCGGCGGCGTCGCTTGCGGCCCGGCGCCGCGCCGGATTGACTGACCGATCATGGCGCGTCGATTCGATCCGGCCGGCAAGGTCGCGTTGATCACCGGCGGCGCCGGCGGTATCGGTTTCGCCCTGGCGCGCCGGTTCGGTGCGGCCGGCTGCCGCGTGGCGCTGCTGGACACCGACGCCTCAGGGCTGGCGGAGCGCGCGGCGGCGCTTGCCGGCGCCGGCGTGGAGCATCTGGTCCGCCGCTGCGACGTGACCGAGCGCACCGCCGTCCGCGCGGCGGTCGGCGACGTCTGCGACCGGTTCGGCGGCGTCGACCTGCTCTGCAACAACGCCGGCGTGAGCCACCGCAGCGCGCTTCGCGACACCGCGGCGGCTGTGTACGAGCGGGTGATGGCGGTCAACCTGTTCGGCTCGCTCCACTGCGCGCAGGCCGCGCTGCCGTCGCTGCTCCGGCGGAAGGGCATGATCGTGGTCGTCTCCAGCGTCGCCGGCTTCGCTCCCGTGCTGGGCCGCGCCGGGTATTGCGCGTCGAAGTATGCCCTGCACGGCCTGTTCGAGACCGCGCGGGCCGAGTTGATCGGCACCGGGGTGAGCGTGCTCATGGTCTGCCCCAGCTTGGTCGATACCGGCATCGACGCCAAAGCGCTGGACGCTGCCGGCGAGCGCTCCGGCCGCCCGCGCGTCGAAATCGGGACGGCGGTGAGCCCCGACTACGTGGCCGGCCGCATCCTGGCGGCCGTGCGGCGGCGCCGGCGGTTCCTGGTGTTGCCGCCGGCCGGCCGCGCCGCGCTGCTGCTCTCGCGTCTCTTCCCCGGACCGTACGAACGGTTCATCCGCTACCGCTTCGCGGCCGAGCTGTGAGGCCGCCCGTTCGCCGCATGCCGCCGTGATCGGACGTGGCGCAGAAACAGCTCCCACTTGATCACCGACTCCCTCGGCATGACCACTTCGAACACGCGGCGCCGCGACGAGAAGTTCAGCCGCCGCCTGATGTCGACCGCCTCGGCGCGCAGCGCGGCGATCGGGATCGACCACGGCGCCGCGCCGGCGACCCGGAGCGAATCGGCGGTCAGCACCAGCTTGCCGAGTGCGATCAGCGCCGGCGCCGGATCGGTGATGTCGTAGAGGCGGATCGGCTCGCTGCGCAGCAACTCACCGGCCGGCAGCGCGCCGCCGGCCGGCAGCCACGGTTCCGGGAACCGGCCGCGAAGATGGTCGGCGGCCGCCCGCAGCGTGATCGGGGCGCCGCCGGCGGCCGGATGGAGCCGGCACTCGGCATCCACGCGCCACGCTGCGCCGCAGCTCCGGCAGGCGGCCGTATCGCCGCGCTCGTCGATCGCGTCCAACCGCAGACAGGCGGGGCAGGCGAACAGCACGTTGCTGATCCCGGCGGCCAGCCGCCGCCCGCGCACCGGCCAGCGCGGTCCCGTCTCGGCGTCGACGCCGATGCGCTCCTCGATATAGCGGCGGATCGACTGCAGGGAGTCGCGGTCGGTGAAGCGCCGCGGCCGATCGACCTCCACGTGCACGCGGCCGCGGCGGAGACTCCCGGCCCAGCGCGGCGACTGGCGCCAGCCGTTGTAGACACGCACGGTCACCACCGGCAGGCCCATGGCCCGCACCAGCTTCTCCACGGCGGGCAGGACCGGCAGTGGCCGGCCGTCCCAGGTCCGCTCACCCTCCGGGAACAGCCCGATGGAGCCGCCCAGGTCGCGCCAGCGGCGCAGGCGACGGATCGCGCGTGGGTCGGCGGTGTACTTGCGTTTCGGCACTGCCCCGAAGAAGCGGTGCACCCAGCCGATCGGTCCGCCGGAGAACGCCAGCTCCGTCGCCAGGAAGTGGATGGCGCGCCCCGTCGCCAGCGACAGGAACAGCGGGTCCCAGAACGAAGAGTGGTTGGACATGACCAGCGCCGGCTCGCGCAGCGGCCGGGACGGTCCGAAGGTGATGCGCACCAGGGGCCGCATCCCGTAGCGGACCAGTGGCCCGAGCCACCGCGCCCGCGACTCGACGCGGCGGCGGTTGCGCGGCGTCGGCGGCAGTGGGTCGATACGCCGCCGGATCTGCATCAGGCCGCCGGCGGTCGCGGCGCGTACTGCTGCAGGTAGGCGTCGATGCGGCGGCGCAGCGCTGCGTCGATCAGCGGGCGGCCGTCGGTCGGCTGCCGCGCCAGCACGTCGACGACCTGGCCGATCGTAGCGATGGCCGCCGCCGGCAGGCGGAGATCGCGGGACAGATCGTCCAGGGCGCTGAGGTCGCCGGCGCCCCGTTCCTGGCGGTCGACTGCCACCACCAGCCCGGCGGGCCGGACGCCGGTCTCCCGCTGCAGGAGCTGGATTGCGTGCCGTTTGGATGCGCCGTCGGTGACCACGTCGTCGACGATCACCACGCGGTCGCCGGCGGTGGGAAGCCGGCCGATCAGCAGGCCGCCTTCGCCGTGCTCCTTGCGCTCCTTGCGGTCGAAGCAGAAGCCGACCGGCCGCTCGCGGTCGCGGCTGAGGGCGATCGCCGCCGCCGCCGCCAGGGTGATCCCCTTGTAGGCCGGCCCAAACAGCAGCGTCGCGTCCGGAAACCGGTCGGCGATCGCGGCCGCGTAGTAGCCGCCCAACTCATCCAGCGCCGCTCCGTTCGCGCACGCGCCGGTGTCGAAGAAGTACGGAGACTCGCGGCCCGACTTGGTGGTGAACCGCCCGAAGCGCAACAGCCCGGAGCGAGCGGCGAAGTACGCGAACCGTTCCCGGTAGCCGGGCGCCGGCGCGGAGCGCTCAATCATCGTTCGATGGTACTGTCGCGACGAGAGGCCAATGCAAGGGACAAGGAACGTCGAACGCGCCGGAGCGCAGGGGCGGCCTTCGCCGGATCGGCCATCAGGTAAGCCAGCGTCCGAAGCCGGCGCCCCAGCGGTCGTACCCGGCGCTCAGGCGGCGAGCGCTCAGGCCGTCGGCGGCGGCGATCCACAGCTCGGGCGGCTGGGTGACCCGTGCGCGCGAGAACGCCACCGCGTCACCGGCCGCCGACCAGGAGGCGTGATAGTCCCAGCGGCCCTCCTCAGCCGCGGTGATCTCCGCCGCGTCGCCCGAGTCGGGGTCCAGAGCGCAGAGCTGCGTGCCGCCGCGCGCCAGTTCGGGTGCATGGAGCAGCTCCTGGTGATCGGGACGGGAGGCGTCATAGCGGGCGTCCGCGTGTGAGTCGGGCAGCAGCCGGGTCCAGGTGATGCGCTCCTGACCCGGAATCCAGGAGGTCATGTTGGAACCGCCGCCGCGGTGGCCGGCGACTCCGTAGGAGGTGCCGAACCAGTGCGACTGGCCGCAGGTCACGACCCGGTGGGCGGTGCCGTCGGGACGGCCGATGCACAGATCGGCGGCGAAGTGGGCTGGATCGACCGCGGCGTGGCAGTCCAGGTACGCCAGGCGGTCGCCGGCCGCCGACCACACCGGCGCGAAGTAGAGATGTCCGGTACGCGCGGCCACCATGACTCGGCCGCCGCCGGCGATGTCGATCACCTCGATGCTGTAGGGATAGACCCGGGGATACCTGCCCGACTTGTCGCCGGTGACGTGACAGGCGATGCGCGTCTGGTCGGGGCTGAGATCGACGCCGTAGTGGAAGCCCTGACCGGGGTGCGTGAGCGGGCGGCAGGCGCCGCCGTCGGCGTCCAGCAGGTACAGGTGCTGCGCGCCGCCGACCATGGCGCCGGCCAGCAGGCGGCGGCCGTCGGCGAATGCCGCCGCGCAGGTGAAGAACCGGCTCGGGCGGTCGGCGACGTGCAGCGGGTCGAGCCGGCCGCTGCGCAGGTCGTAGAGCCAGAGGTTGACGTCCACCTCGCCCGTCACCATACGCGCGGTGGTCGTGTCCTCGAAGCTGTGCAGGACGATGCGCCCGTCCGGCAGTGTCGGGCCGAACTGCCAGCGCCGCTGGCGCGGCGCGTCGAAGTCCAGGAACCGCTCGCCGCTGCCGTCCTCGCCCACGATGCCCAGCCGTCCGCCGGCGTGGAATCCGATCAGGCGAGCGGGCTTCACGAGACTCACGCTACCAGGAAAGGCGCCGCCCCAGAGCTCGGCAAGGAACCTGCACCAGTGGAGCCCTCAGCACGAAGTGGATTCCCTTCGTCTCGATCAGGTCCGGTCGTGGAGAAACGCCCGGTGAGCTTGCCGGCAGGGCGACAAGCTCATAGTCTTGGGGGGTCATGACCGCCACGCAGAAATACCTGTTCGACCTGCAGGGCTACCTGCTGGTCGACGACGTGCTCACCGACGAGCAGTGCCATGCCGCCAAGCGCAAGATACGCCAGCGTATGCAGCCGCTCGCCAAGACCCCGGACGGCTACGACGCCAACGGCACCTGGCACCGCTGCGCGGGCTTGGTCGAGGCGGGGGAGCCGTTCATCTCGCTGATCGACCATCCCAGGCTGCTGGAGGTGCTGACCGAGATCATCGGTCCGAAGCTGCGCCTGGAGAGCGCCTACAGCTTCGTGCGCTCCAAGGGGTGCCCGCAGTTCGAGATGCATGGCGGCCATCGCGGCGGCCGGGTCAACTTCCGCTACGCCGTGCACGGCGACCGGATCTTCACGGGGCTCACGGTGGTGTCGTTCGCGCTCCAGGATATCTCCGCGGAGGATGGCGGCTTCGCCTGCATTCCCGGCTCCCACAAGTCCGACTTCCGGGTGCCCGACCAGGACCGCGGCCGGCTGTACGCGGTCGACGGCCCGCTGGTGCGGAACGTCCCCGCGCCCAAGGGGTCGGCCATCATATTCACCGAGACCCTGGCCCACGGCGCCAACCGCTGGACGGCCGACGAGCCGCGCTACGGGCTGTTCTACAAGTACAACGACCGGGCGGCCGCCTACCATTGGCAACGCGACCGCATCCCCGGCGCGGAGACGATGGCCAAGCTCACCGATGCGCAGCGCGCCTTCTTCAACAGCGCCTGGGAGGCGTTCGGCCCCAAGGACAACTTCCGCAACGAACTGCCGGAGACGTGAGGAGCCGCCGGTGACCGCCATCACCGCGACCACGCCGTACCCGCGGCTCCCCGCCTGGGCGGCGCTGCAGCGGCGCCTGTTCGACCTGCTCGACGCGGCCGTCGATCCGTTCCTGGACAAATACACCGCCCCCGACGGCGCCCTGATCTGGCGCGACGCGGCGCGCGAGGGCTATCCCAGCCGCGACGGCGCCGACGACTTCTACGAGTCGTTCGGCAACTGGCCGCTGTACTACCTGCTCGGCGGCGGCGACCGGCTGCTGCCGCTGAGCCGCCGGCAGTGGGACGCGGTGACCCGGCAGCTCACCTCCTACGGCGTGCTCCGGCGCGAATACGAACTCGGCTACGATCAGTTCCACCAGTCGGAGAGCTACCTCTACTTCTACGCGCTCTGCCTTGCCGATCCCGGCAACGCGGTGCTGCGCGAGCGGGCGGAGCGGTTCGCCGGCTTCTACCTGGGGAGCGACCCGGAGGCGCCCAACTACGACCGGCAGCGGCGCCTGATCCGCGCACCGCACAACGGCGCCGGCGGGCCGCGCTGGGGCTTCTTCCTGAACGAGCCGAGCTACGGCTGGTCGGCCGGGATGGCCCGCTACGGCCTGCCGTACCACGACCTGACCGGCATTTCCTCCTACAACGACCTGCGCGACCCGGCGCTGGCGCGCCGCATGGGCGCAGCGATGGAGGAGCGCATGGGGCGCGGCGACGTGGCCGGCAACCTGTGCGTCACCAGCCTGGTGACCAACGCGTTCCTGCTCACCGGCGACCAGCGCTACCGCGACTGGGTCGTGGAGTACGTCGACGCCTGGCTGGCAAGGGCGCAGGCCGCCAGCGGGCTGCTGCCGGACAACGTCGGCCTGTCCGGCCGGGTAGGGGAGTACTTGGACGGCAAGTGGTACGGCGGGCTGTACGGTTGGACGTGGCCGCACGGCTACTACAACATCGGCTACGCTGCGCTCGACGCGGCGCTCAACGCCTTTCTGATCAGCGGCGAAGAGCGCTTCCTGGACCTGCCGCGCCGGCAGTTCGACGCGGTCTGGGAGCAGGGCCGGGAGATGCCGGTCGCCGACCTGGAGATGAGCCTGCCGGAGCACTTCGCCGCGCAGCCGCCGGGGGCGGTCGAGTTCGTCGTCCCGTACCGGTACGGCGACCATGGCTGGTTCGACTTCCAGCCGATGTCGACCCGCGTGCCGGCGGGGCTCTGGAACGTGACCGAGGCCGACCAGGACCGGGAGCGGCTGCTCGCCATTCGCGCGCGTTCCAGCGCCGATTGGCGCAGGGTGGTGCCGATGCGCGGCAAGGAGGACGCCGATCACGAACCGGCATGGCTGGCGTATCTGTGCGGCGATAACCCGGACTATCCCGAGGCGATCCTGGGGCAGTCATACGCGCAGGCAAGCCGCCGCCTCGACCAGATCCGGGGCGACGATGCGGACATCACCACCGTGCACATCCATCATTGGCAGGACGCCAACCCGATCACCACGGAGGCGCTGGTGCAGCTCACCACCGGCTCGCCGCAGATCATCTACAACGGCGGCCTGCTCCACTGCCGGCTGCGCTACTTCGACGCGCAGCGCCGCCGTCCGGGGCTGCCGGCCGACGTCGCCGCTCTGGTCACCTCAGTCGAGCGCGGCGGCCTGCACCTGCATCTGGTCAACACCAGCGGATTCACCGGCCGCACCGTGATCCTGCAGGCGGGCGGCTTCGGCGAGCATCGGTTCCGGCAGGTTGCGTTCCCGGAACGCGCCAGCGACTACCCCGGCGCGATCGGCAACGGTCCGCCGCCGGCGCTGCGCACCGAGCCGCGCACGCTTGCGGTGGACGGCCGCTACCTGCAGGTGGCGCTGCCGGCCGGCAGCGAGTTGCGCCTGACCCTTGCGATCGACCGCTACGCCGGCGCGCCCGGCTACCACACCCCATGGGACTGACCGCGCCGTCACCCGCCAAGGAGCACCCATGACCGAGCACGAAGAACGCCGCGTCGGCCCGCAGCACATGCCGGACGGCCTGACGCTGCCGATCCACGGACCCGACGTTCCCCGCGCCGAGCCCGAGCTGATCGAGCAACTCAGCCGCGTCAGCGCCGCGACCGCGGCGGCCGGCCTGCATGGCATGGGCGTGCGACAAAGCTTCGTTCAGGGGCCGGTGCAACGCCTGCCCGGCACCAGCATCATCGGCACCGCCGTCACCTTGCAGTTCATGCCGCAGCGCGAGGACATCGCCTCCGGCATCGGCCAGGAGCAGGCGGAGAAGGTGAGCGCGCTGTGGCGCGTGCTCGACGAGATCCGTCCCGGCGACGTGCTGGTGGTGCAGGCGTTCGGGGACCGGTACACCGGTTGCCTGGGGGAGATGCTGATCACCTACCTCAAGGGCCGCGGCGGCGTCGGCCTGGTGGTCGACGGCTGCATCCGCGACTGGCCCAAGGTCCGCAACATCGGGCTGCCGCTCTGGACAGTCGGCGTCACCCCGCACTACGCCTCGCAGGCGTCGCTGTTCCCCTGGGCGTACAACGTGCCGGTCGCGCTGAGCCGCGTGCTGGCCATGCCGGGCGACCTCGTCATAGCCGACGACGACGGCGCCGTGATCGTCCCGCGCAAGATGGCGAGCGATCTGGCCGTCGGCACCACCGCCCATGAGGAATGGGAGGAGTTCAGCCGCCTCAAGCTGGCCGCGGGCGGCTCGATCGGCAAGTACTACCCGCTGAATGAGGAAGGACACCGCGAGTACGAGCAATGGAGAGCCGCGCAGGAACGCACCCGGCAGGCGTGAATCGTGCTTGACACGAATGCCCTCCTGGCCTCGATTCAGGCCGGCGAGGATACCGAGCTCGAACTGAAGGAGGTGGTGTTTCGAGGCAACCGGGTCGCGTTCGCCCGGGAAGAGTCCCGCGCGGGGCCGCGCCTCGCCGAGGTGTTCGTGAGCATGGCGAACACCAGGGGCGGGATCGTGGTGATGGGGATACGCGACGCCGATCGAACGCCGGTCGGGATCGATCCCGACAGACGCGATCTCCTGGAGCAGTTCGTGATCAACGCGGCGACCGTCAACTGCGTGCCCATGATCGTTCCGGCGTTGAACTGGGAGTATCTGCCGGGGGCCGATCAGGTGCCGGTCCTGTGTCTGATGATCGAAATCCCTCCGTCTTTCGACGTGCACCAGACCAGCGATGGCCGATTTCTACACCGCATCGGCAGCCACCGGCGACTGATTCCCGCCGAACGGCTTGCGCGCATGCTGAGCGTCCGCCGATTGGCCAGCCCGATTGAGGAGCGGCCGGTGTTCGGCAGCGTGCTCGCCGATCTCCACGATCTGCGGCTGGCGAGGTATTTCCGCGACCGCTTTCCGGACTGGTCGCCGCCGGACGACTGGTCGCATACGCTGGTGGCCCACAAGCTGGCCGCGGCCACCGATTCAGGCGTCGTTCCCACGCACCTGGGAGTCCTCCTGTTCGCGGAGCAGCCGGAGCGGCACGTGCCCGGCGCGTACGTCGACGTGGCCGCATACCGCCACGTCAGGGCCGACGGCAACACGGCCGACAGCAGGCGATTCACCGGGCCGCTGCCCGAGCAGATCGCGCAGGTCCTCACCTACTTCGGCTCCTCCCCGTTGATCCCCACCGTGTCCAGGAAGGACGGGGACGGCCGCCGCGACTATCCGAGCTACGCGCTTACGGCGCTGCAGGAAGCGGTCGTCAACGCGATCGTCCACCGCGATTACGAGGAGCGCGGATCGCAGATCATCCTCCGCCTGTTCCCCGACCGCATCGAGTGCCAGAACCCCGGCGCTCTGTACAACACGCTGACCGTCGAAAACCTGTACGCGGGGTGCCAACCTGCCCGCCGCAACCAGTTCCTGGCCGGCTTCATGCGCGACTATAAGAGCGCGCTCACCGGCACCAGCTACATGGAGGCGCGCGGCGAGGGCTTTCTGAAGCTGGTCCGGGACTCGGAACGCCTGTCCGGCCGCCGCCCGCAGCTCGAACAGATCGGCGACGCGACCAAGCTTACGATCTTCGCCGCGATCCACGAAGACAAGTGATCGCGCCGGGCGTGCCGGCTCCGCAGCCGGCCGGCGGCGACCTGCGCACCGAGCTCACCCGGCATCTGGTTTCGCGCGCCGTCGGCCGGCTGCACCGCCGCGACCGGGAGCGCGAGCGGCTCCTGGCCGACGGACGCTGGCGGGAGCTGGGCGAGGCGGTCCGCGGCCACGTCCGCGCGGCGTTCGGCCCCATGCCGTTCGGGGACTCCGGGGCGGCGGTGGACGCGCGGCCGGTCAGCCGGCATGAGACCCGCCACTGCGGGATCGAGAACGTCCTGTTCGAGTCGTTCCCGGGCTGGGAGGTCAACGCGTCGGTCTTCGTCCCGCGCGGCGCGGGGCCGTTTCCCGCGGTGGTTCTGCCGGTCGGACACTCGGGCAAGCAGCACGCTCCGTATCAGATTCCCGCGCAGGCATTCGCCAGCCTGGGCTATCTGGCGGTGCTGTTCGATCCGCCCGGACAGGACTCCGAGAAGCGACCCGGCAACGATCACTTCGCTGACGGCGTGCGCACGTACCTTACCGGGCATTCCTCGAACCGCTACTTCGTCCTGGACGCGCTGCGGTGCATCGACTATCTGGCCACCCGCTCCGACGTGGACCTGAGCCGCGGCGTGGCCATGAGTGGCGTAAGCGGCGGCGGCCACACCACGCTGTTCGCGACCCTGTTCGACGACCGCATCGCCTGCCAGGGACCGAGCTGCTGCGTGAACCGGATGGCCGACCACCCGGTCGGCGACCTGTACGCGCCGTGTCCGGAAGGGCTGTGGTGGAACCGCATCGGGGCGGGCGTAGACGAGGTGGACGTGCTGCTGGCCGGCATGCCGGCCCCTACCCTGCTCATGGCCGGCCGGCATGACGAGGTGTTCCACGTCGAATGGAGCCGCAGCCTGGCCGCGCTGTGCGCCGGCGCGTTCGCGTCAGCGGGGCGTGGCGAGCGCTTCGGCTTCTTCGAGGACGATGCCGGCCACGATTACACCCTGCCGCAGGTGCGGCGCTTCGCCGCCTGGATGAACCGCTGGCTGCTCGGCGAGCCGGACCGGCCGGTCCCGGAACTCGATCCGGCGGACTTCCCGATGCTCCCCTACGGGCACCTTCGCTGCCATCCCTCGGCGGTCGAGAACATGCACACGCTTAACGCCGATCTGGCCCGCCGGCAGGCGGCGCGGCTCCCCGAGCGTCTGGACGCCGCGGCGCTGGCGGCGGCGGTACGCGCGGTCACAGGCGGCCGCGGCGGTCCTGCCCGCTGGTCAGTGGGAGAGCCGTTCCAGCTCTGGTCGCAGGACTACCGCGAGGCGTTGGCGGTCACCGCGGGCGGCCTGTCGATGCCGGCCAGCGTGCTGCGGCCGCGCCCGCCGGCGCGGGCCGGCGCCCTGGTCGTGTACGTGGACGATCGCGGCCGCCAAGCGGCGCTGGAGCGGAACGGACTGGCGGCGCGCCTGTCGGCCATGTTCGACCGGACGCCGGGCGCCGTGCTGCCGGAGATGGTGGTGGCCGACCTGCCGGGCTGGGGCGAATCGCGGCCGGCGCTGGCGCCGTTCGCGGCTGCCGGCTGGGGCGGCATGGATCGGATCCTCTCCTATCTGGCGTGCGCGATCGGCGACGGCCTGCTGGCGGTGCAGACCAGGGCGCTGGTGGAGCTGGTGCGAACTGTGGCGCCGGAACGCGCCGGCGCGCCGCTGGCGCTGGTGGGCCGCGGCCTGGGCGGCGCCGCGGTGCTGCTGGCGGCGTCCGTGTTGCGCGACCCGGCCGCCGCCGAGCCGGAGGCCGGTCGTGTCAGCATGGTGGCGGCGCTGGACTTCCCGGCCCGCTTTCTGGACTTGGCGACCGAGCCCGAGTACCGCTGGCCGGCGGCCGCCTTCCTGCCCAACGCACTCCGCCACCTGGACCTGCCGCTCGTGGCGCGGTCCCTGGCGGTCGATCACCTGCTGCTGGGTAATCCCCTCGACGCTCAGCGCCAGCCGCTATCGAAAGCTGCCGCGACGGAGACCTTCGGCGGCATCGGCGCCGGCGTCCTGCTGCCGGAATGCGCCGAGGCGGAAATCGATGCCAATCTGTCGGCCGCACTCCGCGACTGCACATCCCCTTCGGCACAAATGGGCGATCGCTTGCCGCCGGCGCCCGGAAATCCCGGCGGCAGCGATCGAGTGAACGGACAAGGATCGCGCTGAACATGAAGATCACCGACGTCGATGCGCTGCACGTCCGCATCGAGGACCCCAACATCGGCCTGTTCGACGGCTCCTACGACGACTGCGTGATCGTCGTACGCACGGACGAGGGGCTCACCGGCATTGGCGAGGTCGAGTCGCTGCCGGCGGCGATCCAGGGCATCGTGCGCTCGCGCGCCGCCCACAACCACGCCCGCGGGCTGCGCGAGCTGCTGATCGGCCGCGATCCCACGGAACCGGAGCGGCTCTGGCAGATCATGTACGACGCCACCGACTACATCGGCCGCCGCGGTCTGATGATGCACGCGATCGGCGGCGTCGACCTGGCCCTGTGGGACATCGCCGGGCAGGCGGCCGGCACGCCGATCTCGGAGCTGCTCGGCGGACGCCGCCGCGAGCGCATCGAGGCGTACGGGACGATCTACCCAATGGCCTGCGAAGTCGAGGAGGTGCGTGCGCAGGTCGCCGCGGCGCGCGGCCTGGGCCTGCGCAACTTCAAGTTCTCGGCGGACCCGTGGTGGATGGACGACCTGGACGCCACGGCGCGGTTGTTGCAGGCGGCCCGTGCCGAGGCCGGGGCGGCGGCCAAGCTGATCGTCGACGCGCAGATGGCCTACCGGACCGCTGAGGAGGGGCTGCGCCTGCTTCCGGTCCTGAAACAGGTCGGTATCTGGTTTCTGGAGGCGCCGCTGCCGCTGGACGACGTGGCCGGCCACGCGCGGATGGCCGGCCGCGGCGTGCCGCTCGGCGTGGGCGACCTGGGCCTCACCCACGTGGACGAGTTCATCGAGGCGATGGACCGCGGCAAGACCGACATCTGTCAGCCCGACATCACGCAGGTCGGCGGCTTCACCCACCTGCGCCGCATCGCCGCCGCGGCGGCCCAGCGCGGCAAGCGGGTGATCCCGCACGGGTACAAGACCAATATCGAGATCGCCGCCAACCTCCACTTTCTGGCCAACCACCGCGACGCCGAGGTCCTGGAGTACTCGACCAGCTCTTCGCCCCTGCGCTGGCGGACCACCCGGGAGCGCATCCACGTCGACGCCGGCGGCATGGTGGCGGTGCCGGCCGAACCGGGATTGGGCGTAACGCTCGACTGGGAGTTCATCGCCGCCCACCGTTACCAGTGACTGGGTATCGACTGGCTTACCGTTTGGCGAGCTTCGGACCGACGTATACGACGTACACCGGCTCACGGAATCGGATGGGCCAGGAAAAGTGCAGGCGCAGCGTCAGGCGGGATTCCTTGCCATGCCACGGACAGAAGAGATACGTTCCGCTCTTGTGTGGATGCGGGAAGGTCAACTTGCTGCGAAATCGCGCTTCATCCTTGTCCGACGAATCGGAAAACGACGCGCGCTGCCCTGTGAAGTGCTCTTGATAGAGACGGTGGCCTGCGGCGGTGCGCTTGCCATCTCCGTCATAGGAGAGCGCAAGCCGATTCAGAATTCCGAGTAGTGCGAGAACCCGGTCCGCGGAACTTCGGGCGAAGGGAATGCCGGCGAGTTGCTCGAAGCAGTCGCCGGAGAATGTCAGGCGTTCGAAGCGATCGGCTGATGCCCGCTCCACCTCGCGCCACGACGCGACCGCCGCCGCCGGCAACTCGTTCTCCATCGTTTCGGCGTCGCGCCAGTTGTTGAGGACCGTGCCGCGGTCGCCGATCCCTGCGTCTCGTTTCCACGCTACGTCGACCGGCGAGAAATCCCATGCCGACGGCGTGACGCTGGCCAGACCGCACTCCACGTCATGCAGTACGCGGAACGCCGCTTCACCGACCGCCGAATCGGTCACCACCTCGCCGCGGCAATCCAGATAGTCATTGCCGCCGTGCCGGCGAAGATCCTCCCAAAATGGGCCGCTGCCGGTCAGCCAGATCATAGCCGATCGGCGCTCGTCGGCCTTGAGCTGTTGTAGCGCCTGCTGAATCGGCACGCCCGGCATTGCCTCGACCGCCAGCAGCGCGCGGTGGCATAGTATCTCGTGCCCCGCGCGTCGAGCGGCGCAACGCATCTTCATCAAGCGGCCGAAGGCGTCCCGAAATGACCTCATGTCGTGGAACTGTCCGTGAATCGACAGATCGTTGGCGAGGATATCCACGTCAACTCCAGCCGGCGAAGTGGTTCATGTCCTTATCGAACTGATCGAAAAATCCGTCCGGCCACAGGTCGATGTTGCCATCGCGGTCCAGGACCGGACTCTGCACCTGTACGGCGCTCTCATCGTCATCCTTGCGCGGCCGGAAGAAGTGGAGGGCCGCGGCTTCGGGAGACAAAGCGCTTCGCTTGACCGCGCGCCGGATGCCGTTCAACACATGGTCGCTGTGCGTCTCGATAATGACCTGTATACCGGCCGCGGCGACTTCCGTCAGGAACTCGCCCATATGCGCCTGACCAGCCGGGTGAAGATGGACCTCCGGGTTCTCGATCAACAAAAGGCTGTCCTCATCGGCCGACAGCGCTGCTACGACGATCGGAAGAACCTGCGTCAGCCCGAATCCCGTGTGGACAGGGCGATGGAAATCCATGCTCCTGGACGTGCGGATACTCAACGTCACCGAACTCGCCCTCGGGACCTTCTCGACGACGAACTCGCAGCCGGGGAAGAACCCTTTCATGCGGGCTTGAGCCTGATGTAGCAGGGTCGGCACTGTCCCGCTGGAGGCCAATCCCTTCAGGACGTGCCTTTCGGTCCCGGAATGGTGGAGAATGCTGGCGGTGTGTTGTCCCTGTGGACCGACAACCGGTGCGTGCCGCGGGTCCTCCAACGGATAGGTCTCGCGCGGTCCCAGCCTCTCGGCGGTAAGATACGAGAGTTGGCGCAGGCGGTCCGCCAACGACCTCGCGCTCACGGACGAAAGCGCATCACGAGGCAGCAGGTAGCGAAGCGGCTCCGATCCGTCGACGTCCCAGCCGCCACCGTCGGCGAACTCGGCGCGGACGCGTTTCACGGCCATGGCCATATCGGTGCGTTCACCTTCGGCTTCCCATTCCCACTGAACGTAAGACCCATCGTCTTCCTGAAGCGAGATCCCGCACGCTCGGTGCCCGTGAACCTGATCGACCACGTCGGCCGTCGTGCCCAGACGTATGACGTTCCCGTTGAGCATGAGATGCGACGACCATTCGTGCTCGCGCATCGTCTGGTGCAGGAGCGCCAACGCCTGGATCACCGACGACTTGCCGGACGCATTCGTGCCGGAAAGCAGCGTCAGCGGGCGTAGCGGCAGCTTCAACAACGTGAAGCACTTGAAATCACGAAGATCAACCCGTGCGAACACCGAGGACCTCCTGAAACATCTGCTCGGCACGATGGAAACGTTCTCGGACCCTCTTGGAGTCGTTCGTGCTATAGGTGATCGCTGTGACGAACTCGTCGTCTTGCAGCAGGCGACAAACGGACTCGCGAAGATGGTTGGCGGATTTCTGGACGAGATCGCCGTGGTAACGAGACAAGCCGGTAGACATGACGTCCCAGATGGAAGCGTTGAGCACATTTCTGGCTTGCTCTCCCTCTTCGTACCAACTAACGATGCTTTTCCTGAATGCGTGCCTCTCGAACAACAGATGGTTGTTTTCCATGCTTCGCTGGAACTCATCGGACAAGCGGTCGAGATCGTCCGCTGTCATCTCGTTCATCTTACGTAGTGACTTGGCGAGGAAGTCGTCCATGTCGCCGCCATACCCAGCGAGATCGAGAAGTCGGAAGGCGCAGAACCGATTGACGAACTCCCGGTCTCTCATTTTCTTCGTATCCAGACTCCTCCCCGTTGCTGCGAGGAACGATTCGGTGCCCGACGCCACTTTCAGGAACCGGGTAGCGGGTCCCATGAACAGACTGTTGCGCATCTGCTGTCTGCTGAGCGGCTCGCCGCTGTTTACGCGCTCGAAGATGTCCAGACGGGCTCGTTCCGGTACTTTTGAGTCGATGACGTAGAAGATCAGGTTGCAGTCCTCGATCCGGTTCTTGAGCTTGGGCGGCAAGTCGGAGAACCGCAAACGGTCGAGTTCGGCGCGATCCGGGAGACGGAGACGCAGTTCGTCCTGCTTGAATCGGTGAAACGTGGACAGGCGTTGCAGACCATCGACTACGATCATCCGCCCTTCCTCGTCCTCGGCCAGGTAGAATACCGGCAGCGGGATGCGCATGACCACCGATTCTATCAGTTTGCTCTGCTTGTCTTCCGGCCAGACGAAATCCCGCTGGAAGTCGGGGTCCATTATGTAGCTGCCCTGGTCGATCCGCCGAATGACTTCGAAGATCGTCCTGTTTTCGTGCCTGATCAACAAACGGTCGAGAGGATAGTCGCCCCACGACTCGCCTGCGGTGTCCAGACCGTCCAGCTCTTCCCTAGCAGGGTTCTCGACCTGAGTCGCGGACTGTTCGGAATCGATCATGCTGTCGCTCCTGTCTCCTTTGGTGTCGGTACGCGCCTTACACCGTACTTCGGCGTGCGCGCGTCTGGCCAGCACGGCGCATGCGCAGGGCCGCGTGCGCGCGGCTGCCGAGATGGAGGCGTATCGCCTCAGGGGCCGGGAGCGCCCCGCGCCGCCTGCTTCTCCTGCCATGGTTGTCGCTCGCCGTAGAACGACTCGCGAGGCTTGCTTGGAGTCGCCGGCGGCGTCAGCGCGCGCAGCATGATCAGGAGATCGGTGAACCTGCCGCCGGAGCGCAGCCGTCGCGGCCACCGTGCTTCCTCGACGAAGTCGGCCGATTCCGCCAAGCGGCGCTGCTCGCCGTCCTCGGCGGCGACCATCAGCGCCAACTGCCCGATGCCGAGCGCGGACGCACGCTCGGCCGCGGCGTCCAGCAGGTCGGCGACGCAGTCGAAGTGCCGGCGGCCGACGCGAAAGCTCAATTCCGCGACGTGCTGCTCGCAGAAGGTGGAGAATCGCCGGAAGGCGACCGCGCCGACCACTCGCGCCGTCGGCGCCTCCAGCACCAGAAACGCCCCGTTGCCGTCGTCGGCGGCGCGCATCACCCGGACAAAGTGACTCTCGTAGCGGGTGTCGCGGAACGATGCCGACAGGGAATCCTTGATCAGCCAAGGCGGATCGGGGTGGTTGTACAGGACGCAGAGCCGAGCCAGATCGCCCCAATGCGCCTCGCGAATGGTCGTGGCGCCGCCGCCGGCGAACCAAAGGTCGTCGAAGTCTTCTGCGTCGGGCGCCAAGTAGCGCATGCCGTCGCCGGCGTGGAAGCGAAAGCCGTGGCGTTCGTACAGGCGGCCGGCGACCGGGTTGGTGGTACACAGGTAGAGCGCCCGGCCTCCCTGCGCGGTGAAGTGGCGAACGAGCGCTCCGACGAGCGCCGAAGCGACGCCAAGGCGCCGAAAGCGCTCCTCGGTGGAGACGAACTGCAGCGCGCCGACGTCGCGGGTGTCCCGCGGTGCGTAGTAGCACATCGTGCCGGCGATCCGGCCGTCGATACGGCCGATGAAGTGCGGGGCTTGCATCCAGCGGTTGAGCGTTCCGGCCATCATCTCCTCGCGGATCAGCGGCCACCAGCAAAGGCGGTTCCAGTCGCAGGAGCGGCTGACCGGCGGTTCGGTGATCTCTATGGCCAGCGTGCTTCCGTCGCGCAACGGCGTTTCCTGGGCCGGGGAGCGGCTCATGCCGGTCATATTCGTTCCACCATGATGTCTCAATAATGCCAGTTTTCGTTAGCGTGTGGTAGTCTGTTGATCTGATCCCGATAGGAGCGCCACAGCGGCAGTCGGTCCATCAACGAACGTAGCCGATCGGTGTGGCGTCGTTCCGAGGCGCTACCCGCCGCCGTGGGGTCGATCAGTCAACAGCCGCAGGAAGTCCGCTTTGTCGCGGCATTCCAGCGCGGCTTGCATCAGTACCTCCGTAGAGACGCCCTCCATCTCCGCCAAGCGCTGGGGCAACGCAGCCGGCGCCAGCAGGCCGCGTGCGCCGAATACCTGCCGCACCGCCGCGAGTTGCGCTTCCATCCGGCCTTCCGCCCGGCCTGCGGCGTGGCCCGCCCGGCGTTCGGCGCGCAGGAACGGATCGTCATCCGGCCCCGTGCCTTCCGCGGCACCCAGCGCTCCACCCACGCGGCGCAACGCCGCCGTGGTCGCGTCGGACAACTCCGGCTCGTTCAATGCCCGGTGAATCTCCGCCGCGGTCCAGCCGGGAAAGGCCCGGCTGCTCGGCGCCGAATGAAAGCCCCCATCCCCCAGCAGGTGAATCGTCAGACCGGGGCGCAGTCCAGCCGGGCGGCTCGGCGACGGCGTGTCGGGCACTTCTACCCACACTTCCGGAAAGCCCCAAGACTCGTATAGAGCGAGCTTGCCGCGGCGTACGTCGGTGGTGTTGTCCACCTCCAGCACTACGTCAGGGAGCGTGTCGCTGCCCACTTCGATGGCCGGACCCCAAGGCCGCGTCGCGCGCGGGCGCAGATACACCGTCTGGTCGGCCTGCATGATGCGCAGGTGGGCGCCGCGCGCATCGCGCACCAGGAGATCGGATGCTCCGAAGGTCTCAATCGGCGAGCCCCGCACGTGGGCAATCGTCGTGAGCAGCCCTGCCAAGCGCTGCGGCGGATGTTCATGGTAGATGCTGACCGGTTCGCACACCATCGCGACTTCGGTATTGGCGTCCCAATACTCGATGCGCCCTTCGTAGTCGGCGATTGACTCCCGCGAAATACGCACCGGCCGGCAGCCGGGGAACTGCAACGACTCCGGCTCACTCTCACCATACGGTGCCGGCCGCGGGAGAGCGCTGACGTGGTATTGAGTCATGACCTGATTCTAACACGGCGGCCCGGTGAACTGCGGACCACCTGTGCACCGAGCCGCATTCTGTATCTGGTGCAGGACCTTCGCTGGAGTCGGCTGCGCGGCCTGTCGGGCAGGGTGTATTCGATCATCCGATCCGCCACGAGTCGCCGGATGACCTTATTGAGTTGGCCTGAAATCTCCTTCTGTCCCAGGTTCTGCGATAGCTCGCCTTTGCCATCGTACCCTCAGCCAGCAACACAAGCAGTCTCGCCTCCAGCGACTCTGGCTGTGACTCTGGCCGTACTCCGTTCCCGTGTCCCTGACGAGCCCGTCCGCTGCCTGGTAGGCGGCGGAATATCGAAACTCCAACCACAGGCCGCCCTTGTAGCTGATCGGGTTGGGGTAGGGTTCGACGACGATCTGCAAGTACTCCCGCCCCGACTCCGTCTTCAGGAGTTGCGCGGCGGCATGGACTTCAACGATGAAAGCCAGCTCGGCGCCGGCGCGCGGATGAACATGATCCTGAATAGCGACCATGACGGAAGATGAGAAAGCGTCGTGAGAGAGAGTCAGCTCGTCGAATGGAAGGAATCATGGCGCGATGAGTACCTGAAGTGGATTTGCGGGTTCGCCAATGCTCAGGGCGGCGTGCTGGAGATCGGCAGGAACGATCACGGCGAGGTGGTCGGCGTCAAGGACGTGCTCCGGCTGTTCGAAGAGATCCCAACAAGGCGCTGGCGTCGCTCGGCATCGTGGTCGACGTGAATCTCAGATCGGTTGCCGAACTGATGAACACCCATCGACGACGGTGACCGGCAGGGGGGCCGGAGCGGCGCTCCGGCCCCCCTGAGGTCGGGTCAGCTACAGGTGTTGACCTTTCCCGGAGTGGCGGTCATGGCGCGGAAGTCCGTGCCGTTGTCGTTGCTGTCGGAGCCGTTGGGGCAGCGGCCGATCGACTTGCCGGCGGTGGCTGGATCGGTGGGCGCGGACGCGCCTTCGCCGGCGCCGGTGGGGGTCCCTTCGTACTGGACCGCGTCCATCACCTTCTCATCTGCGATTCTCACGATGCGGACCGCGTCCGGGCCCTGCTGCAGGCCGCTGCTGCCGAGCGCTATCTTGACGGTTGCGTCCGGCAGCGTTGCGGCGTCCAGCACCGCCTTGTCACCGATCACCAGGTACTTGCCGGCGGCGAGCGAACCGGCACCGGTGTAGGAGGCGTACGCCTCGCCGTCGCCGACGTCGACCATCTCGATGCGGTAGCCGGTCAGGTCGACGGGGCTGGAGCCGGGATTCAGTATCTCCACGAATTCGGCGGTGTCGCTGCTGCCGGGCTGGTCGTAGTCGATCTCATTGATCAACAGAGCCGCCGCCGGCAGCTGCAAGGAGTCGGGGAACAGGTTTGCCGGGACCGTAAAGCTGGCCGTGGAGGTGAGACCGCCTTGGGTGGCGATCACCTTCAGGGTGCCGGTCTTGGTCTGGTCGTAGCCGGTCAGGACGGCCGGGTTGACCGTGGAGTCGACGAACGAGGTGCCGGTGACGGCGTTTCCGCCGGCTTTGAAGCTCCATGCGTAGGTGACGCCCGAGCCGTCGCCCGCGCTGGAGACAACCGCGGTCCAGCGCACCCCGGCGGGCGTGCGCCGGCCGGCAACGCTCAGCACCGCCGGCCCCAGGGCCGCCGACAGCCCCGCCGACTCATCGACCGGGATGCGGAAGTCGACCGCGACGCGATTGCCGGCGGCGTTGGTCACCATGATCTTCGCCGTGTAGCGTCCCTTCGCGGCCGGCGCCGTGTAGGTGCTGGTTACCGAGGCCGTGCCGGTCGCGCCGCTCTGGGGACTGTCCGTGGTGACGGTTCCGGTGGGCGGCGCGAAGGTGCCGTTGCTGAACCGGTAGTTGAGCGTCTCGGCCTTCTTGCCGGTCACCGACACGGTCACCGTGGCGGTGCCTCCGGCCCGGACCTGCTGCGTCGTGATCGCGGAGACGACGGGGAACTGGCCGGCGTTGTTGCCGCTCACCGCGGCCAGATTGATGGTCAACTCGGCGGTGGCGCGGGTGAGCGTGGCGCGGTGCGTGCCCCGGAACAGCACCGTGTCGCTGCTGTTCTTGGCCTCCGCGGTGAAGGTGATCGGGGTGTCGAGCGTGATCCCCACCAGGGTGCCGGTCCAGGTCATCGACGACTTGGTGAGCGTTACCGTGAGAAGCGGATCCTGCCGCACGCCGTTGGCGTCGTTCCCGGCGGCGGTGACCGTGACCGACCTGACGTCGTCGTGGCTGCCGGCCGCCGCGTACGACGGTGGCGTCGCGCCGAGCACCAAGATCCTGCCCGCGGCCGGCGTCGCAGCGGCGGCCGGATGGGCGCGGCGCGCGGACCGGGCCGGGGCCAGCGCCGGAACCGACACCCGCACCTCGATGTCAGCGGTCCGGTACCGCCGGACGGGCGCGGGGGCCGGCGCCGACGCCGACGCCGGGTCCGGAAAGGCCGGCATCAGGTCGGAACAGGCGACAAACGAAGCGGCGAGCACCGCTAACGCAATGCGGCTCAGTGTGGCGAGTAGATGTTTCATGCCACCTACAACGCCCCGGCGTCCGTGGCGCTTCATGCACGCCGCGGACGCCGCCGTCAGGTCGGCGCGCGGCGGTTCGGGCCGATTTCGGCGGCCGGGCCGATGCGGTCGAACGGTATCTCCTGCATGCCGGCCTGGTAGGCCGGGCAGCCGATCGCCAGCCGCAGGTCGTCGTTGCGCTCGTCCGCGAAGCCCGGATCGACGCCGATCAGATTCCCTGCGTCCGGCACCAGGCGCGGATCGACGTCGCGCAGCGTCAGCAGCCAACGGCCGCCGTAGCACAGGTTGTTGACGATCACGTTGCCGGTGGGCTGAAAGCCGCCTCCGGCCGCGTACACCGCGTCCAGCTCGGCCAACTGCGGGTACCGCTCGGCGTAGGGCGGCTGGTGGTGGTTCATCTCTTCGAGCCGCGGGCGCATGGTCCGGTAGACCATGTCCCGCCACTGCTCGGTCAGGCACTGGCCGCGCCCGTCGAGCTGGACCGCCGGCTCGCAATGCACGAACAGGTTGTTCTCTACCCGGTTGTCGCGGCCGCCGCCGATCAGCACGGCGCGCGTGCAGCGCAGGAAGACGTTGCCGAATATCGTGGTGCCGCTGGCGCAGTCGTCGAGATAGACCGCCCGCACGCCGTGCCGGCCGTAGCCGAATATGCCCAGATCGTGGAAGAAGTTGTGGCGCACCACGTTGCCCCGCTCGGTCCAGTCCCGCCCCATGTAGAAGGCGCCGGCGTCGCCGGTCTGGGTGCAGACGTGGTCGATCTCGTTGCGCTCGACCATGTGGTCGTTGCCGTGAAGCAGCACCGCGGTATGCGGCGCATCGTGCAGGTGGTTGTGCGCGACCCGGTTGCCGACCCCGTGCAGATCGACGCCGGGGGTGTAGGTGAGCAGCAGGCGGCTGAAGTGGTGGATGTCGCAGTGCTCGACCGCGTGGCCGGCCGGCTGCAGCGTGCGGCGGTCGCCGCCGGCGAGCTGCACGCCGCCCGCACCGGTGTGATGTATCTCGCTCCGCTCGACGCGATGGCCGTCGCCGCCGTCCACGGTGACTCCGTAGTGACCGGTGTGGCGGATCTCGCAGTGGCTGACCGTCACCTCCCGGCCGCCGCTGACGGTGACGGCGTCCCCGCGGCAGCATTCGATGGTCAGGTCGCGCAGCTGCACGTGGGAGGCGTCGCGGACGGCGATAACCGCGTCGGACAAGATCGACACCGTGACCACTACCTCCGGCGGCGACGGATCGCCCGGCGGCCAGAAGTACAGGAGCCCGTCCCGCCGATCCAGGTACCATTCGCCGGGGGAGTCGAGCTCCTCCAGCACGTTCAGGAAGTAGTAACGCTGCCCGGTGGTGTATCCGTAGGCGCCGGGCTGATCGGTGGTGACCAGCCGGGCGTCGAGGTCGATCGAAACGACGCGTTGATAGGAGTCGGCCCAATCATAGGTCCAGTAGCCGTGCACCAGCGCCTCGGCCGGCCGGAGCCAGCCGCGCGGCCGGTCGCCGAAGTACTCGAAGCTGCGGTTGGGCTCGTCGCTGCTGGCGTCCCAGGGCACGTCGTCGGTGCCGCCGCGCCGCGGCGCGGCGACGCGGGCGATGGTCACGAACGAATGGTCGGGCCAGCGCGCCAGGGTCATCCGCCGGTCCCGGTAGAACACCTCCATCGCGGCCGGGCGGCGGCCGCGGCCGAAGCCGACCGGATCGAGGGCGCCGTAGTCGTCGATCCCCTGCGCGCGGAGGTCGGCCACCAGCACGCGGCCGCGCGCCGCCGGCGACAGCCGTCGCCGCGCCTCCGCAGTGGCGCCCGATTCCGCGATCGGCCGGAACCCCGCCGCGGCGCAGCCGCCGATCAGGTGGACCTTCTCGCCCGGGAAGGCGCGGTAGACGACGGGCGCGTCCTGAGTGCCACCGTCATCGGGGCCGAGATCGAAGGGCGTTTCCCGATGGTAGCGCCAACCGCGCAGCCACACCGTCGCGCCGGCGGTCGTCCCGCCGGAACGGCGCCGCGCCTGCAGCGCATCGCGCGCCGCCTCCAGGGTAGCGAACGGACCGTCGCGTCCGTCGCCGGTCGGGTCGGGATGGCGACCGCTCCAGGCATCGCTTCCGGCCGGGGATACGTACAGGTCGAGGCTGTCGTCTACCATTCGGGGCCTCCTCGCGATTCGGGCTCAGGCTATGGCCGACATGCCGGCGGCACGGCCGGCATGCTCGCGAAGTCTACTACGCGCCGGCGGCGGCGACCCACGTCGGCGCGCCACGTGACGGGGCGGATCTGCGGTCGGGTCGTGTCGGTACCGCCGACGAACGGCTATGATGCAGCCATGGCTCAGACCGAAGCGTCGAGCCCGGCCCTGCGCAGGACCGGCGCCGGCGGCCGGATCTTCGACGCCGCCAATTACCTGTTCCTGATCCTGCTGTCGCTCTCCATCCTGCTGCCGTTCATGCGGCAGATCACCATCTCGATCAGCACCGCCGACGAAGCGCTCCGGTTCGGCGCGCACCTCATTCCCAACTTCGCAAAGGTCACCCTGGCGTCCTACGAGCGCATCTTCCAGACTGACGCCATCGCCCGCGCCTACTTCTGGACGTTGGCGCGCACGAGCATCGGCACCGCCCTCACGTTGCTGGTGACCGGCATGCTGGCCTACCCGCTGGCCAAGCGTTATCTGCCGCTGCGCCGCTTCTGGATCGCGTTCGTCGTGCTCACGTTCTTCTTCGCAGGCGGACTGATCCCCCGCTACCTGCTGGTGCGGAGCCTGGGGCTGATCAACACCTTGGGGGCGCTCGTATTCCCGAATCTGGTGTCGGCATTCGCCCTGATCGTCATGCGCAGCTACCTGATGACCCTGCCGGAGGACCTGGAAGAGAGCGCCCGTATCGACGGCGCCAGCGATCTGCGGGTGTTCTTTCGCATCGTCATGCCGATGGCCAAGCCGGTCTTCGCGGTGGTGGCGCTCTGGACCATGGTCTTCCACTGGAACGAGTGGTTCGACGCCTTGATCTTCGTCACCGATCCGCGCATCAAGGTGGTCCAGCAGTTGCTGCGGCGCGTGCTGCTGGAGAGCGACTTCAGCTACGCCGGGCTCGGCACTACGGAGACCGCCGCGCAGATGATGGCCCAGGAGCGGCTGCTGCGCCAGTATACGCCGGAGACCATCAAGGCGGCGATCCTGATGGTGTCGACGGTGCCGATCCTGCTGGCCTATCCGTTCATGCAGAAGTACTTCGTCAAGGGCGCCCTGATCGGAGCTCTGAAAGGTTAGGGTGACGGAGGTTCCCCGCATGGCCGCCGAACGATCCGTCGCCGCCGTCGCCGCTGCACCGGTCGAATACCGCAAACCGGGCCTGAGCAAGGAACTGTACCGGTACCGCTATCTGCTGCTGCTGATGCTACCGGGCATCGTCTACTTCGTCGTCTTCCACTATGTCCCGATCTACGGCGCCGTGCTGGCCTTCAAGGACTACGACGTCGGCCAGGGCATCCTTTTCAGCCCCTGGGTCGGTCTCAAGCACTTCCGGCGGCTGTTCGAGCAGCACGACGTCGCGCGCGTGTTCTGGAACACTGTGGAGATCAGCGCGCTGCGCATCGTCTTCGGCTTCCCGATGCCGATCATCCTGGCCCTGCTGTTGAACGAGATATTCAACGCCAGGTTCAAGCGCGCGGTGCAGACGATCTCCTACCTGCCGCACTTCCTGTCCTGGGTGGTGGTCGCCGGCCTGATTACGGAGCTTCTGTCGCCGGGCCGCGGCGTCTACGGCTATCTCATGCGCCTGATCGGCGCCGAGCCGGCCGTGCTCCTGACCAGCCAAGCCTGGTTCATCCCGATCCTGGTCGTCAGCGGCATCTGGAAAGAGGTCGGCTGGGGTACGATCATCTACCTGGCCACCATGTCGAGCATCAATCCCGAGCTGTACGAGGCGGCCGTGGTCGACGGCGCCAGCCGTTGGCGGCGCGCGCTCAGCATCACCCTGCCCGGCATCCTGCCGGTGATCGCGATCCTGCTGATCCTGAGCATGACGCAGATACTCAGCGCCGGCTTCGACCAGATTTTCAACCTCTACAACCCCCTGGTGTACGAGGTAGCCGACATCATCGACACCTACATCTACCGGATCGGCCTGCAGAGATTCGATTACGAGTTTTCGACCGCGGTGGCGTTGACCAAGAACGTCATCGCCCTGGTACTGGTGCTTGCCGTCAACGGGATCGTACGGCGATTCACCAGCTACGGGCTCTGGTAAACGGCGATGGCTCTATGGGAGAGACGACGCCCTCGCGGGCGGCCCTGCGTTGCAGGGCAGACAATCATATTCGAGGAGAGTGAGTGATGAAGAAGTCGCTTACCGTCGTACTCGGCGCGCTGCTGCTGTTCGGCAGCGCGGCGCTGGCGCTGGGCGCCGGCGCCACCGAGGGAGCGGCCGACGAGCCGCTGGAGATACGCTGGTTCGGCCTCCGTCAGGTGCCCGAGGAGCGCACCGAGGTCTTCACCACGGTCGAGTCGTGGATCGAGCGCGACCTGGGCCGCAAGGTGATCATTTTGCCGGAAGGGGTCGACGCCGACAGCGAGGTGACCGAGAAGATGAACCTGCTGCTGGCATCGGGCGACATGCCGGACGTGTTTCCCGTGTGGTGGAATGAAGAAGTGATGAAACAGGGCACCGCCCGCTTCGAGCTGTCCGATGTCCAGGAATACATGCCGGGCGTCTACCGGGCGCTGGTCGACGTGATGAAGGTGGTCGGCCTCAACGAGCAGGGGACCTGGGACCGTTTTCGCCGCGACGACAAGCTGGTGCAGATCCCGAACGTCTGGTTCGGCGGTCAGTTCCCGCACGGCATCGCCTGGCGCATGGACGTGCTCGAGAGTCTCGGCTTCGACCACGCGCCGGGTACCTACGAGGAGATCGAGGCGGTCTTCGCGGCCTACAAGGCGGAGCATCCCGATCAGTTCCCGTACGCCTGTCCGGCCAAGGGACTGACGTGGCAGTGCTTTCCGATGATCTTCGACGGCACCGGCTGGGCGCAGTGGCGCTGGAATCTCCGCGACGGCCGGCTCGTGCACGGCTTCAACCAGCCGGAGATGAAGCTGGGTTACGAAGTGGCGCGCGATTGGTTCGAGAAGGGATACATCGATCCGGAGTTTCCCACCTACGACTCAGGGACCAACGTCAATCTGTTCCGCAACGGTAAAACGATGGTCAAGGAGTGGATCGGCTACGGCTCATGGGACGACTCGCTCGACCGGCCCGGTACCGAGGGCAACTGGATACGCAAGGTGGTGCCGGAGGCGCGCCTCGAGATGGGGCCGTTCCCGCGCTTCTTCGATGACGTGCGGCCGGCTCGTTACGTCTGGAATCCCTTCCACGGCGGCTCCTACGGCTTCGGCCGTCATCTGGAGTCGCGTCCGGACGACCTGCACCTGATCATGCAGATCATGGACAGGATGAACACGGACGAGGCGTACCACACGCTCACCAACCAGGGCATCGAAGGCACGCACTGGGAGATCAACGAGTTCGGCTACCCGGAACGCAAGGAGGATTTCATCGGCATCGACGCCTCCAAGCAGATCGGCGCCGGCTACTTCTGGGGCGCTCTCTACAGCTACACGCCGCACACGGCGAACTGGCAGCACCCCGGCGTCCTCAAGGCGCTGGAGGACTTCCACAAGAACGCTGACGGCATCTACTCCGACGCGAACATCCGCCGGGTTCCGACGAATCGGTTCTTCCCGATCACCGACGAGGACGGCGACGACCTGTGGGCGAAGATGGACGTCAGCGGCCAGATGAACGTGCTGTTCGTCGAGCTGATCACCGGCGCCAAGGAGATGTCCGCGTTCGACGAGTGGCTTGCGCGCTGGGAAGAAGGCGGCGATCTCCAGGTCGTCGAAGAGCGCATGAACGACATCAACCTCAAGTTCCAATAGGCGTTACCGGGCGATCTCACGCAGGGCGCGGCCGTCACGGCCGCGCCCGTTTCCGGCGCGGCGGCGCTACACCGCCGCGGCGAGGGGCGGGACGTCGACCGATTCGAGCAGGTCGTCGACCGCTCCATCCTCGGTCATGCCCTTGGCGGAGTGCTCGGACTTGAGCAGCAGCCGCTTGCGCAGCACCGACGGGGCGAGGTCGCGGACATCTTCCGGCGTGACGAAGTCCCGGCCGCGCACCGCGGCGAGCGCCTGACCGCCCTTGAACATCGCCAGCGATCCGCGCGGCGACACGCCGATCATCAGGCGGTTGTCCTCCCGCGTGCGGTTGACGATCGACAGGATGTAGCGCCGGATCGACGGTTCGACGTGGACCTCCATCACCGCTTCCTGCATCTGCAGCAGCGTATCGATCTCCGTGACGGGGCGTATGCGGTCCAGGGGCGGCTCGATGACGCGCTGCATGGCGATCACCGACTTCTCCGCCTCCCGCGACGGATAGCCGATCTTGATCGACAGGAAGAAGCGGTCCTTCTGCACCTCCGGGAGCGGAAAGGTATCCTCCGACTCGACCGGGCTCTCGGTGGCGATCAGCACGAAGGGATCGGGCAGCGGCTGACTGCGGCCCTCGACCGAGACCTGTCCTTCGGCCATCGCCTCCAGCAGCGCCGACTGGGTGCGCGGCGTGGCGCGGTTGATCTCGTCGACCAGCAGCATGTTGGTCATGATCGGCCCTTCGCGGAAGTCGAACTCCCCGGTTTGAGGATTGAAGACCGACACGCCGAGCACGTCGGCGGGGAGCAGGTCGGGCGTGCACTGCAGTTGCCGGAACTGCCCGCCGATGCTCTTTGCCACCGCGCGGCCCAGCACGGTCTTGCCGGTGCCGGGCACGTCCTCGATCAGCACGTGGCCACGGCAGAGCAGCGCTACCAGGACCCGTTCGATCGGATCCTGTTTGCCGAAGAACGCCTGTTCCACCGAGCCGCGCACCTGCTCGGCCCATGCTTTCACGTCTGCCATCGGTTACTCCTCTCGGTTACCGGGAAACGCCGTTCCCGCAGGCGTCGGCGACTCACCGCGCTACCGGAGCCAGCGGGGCATCCGGCGCGCGGGTCGTTGTGGATTCCTGCAGGCGATGGCGAGTCACCTCTTTGATGAGGTCGTAGTAGGTCTGCGACCGTTCGGCGGGCGGGTCGGTCGCCGCGTAGGCGATCTGTTCGAAGATGGCGCCGATCTCCATGAGCGCCGCGGCGTTGGCCGCCGACCGTTCGGCCACCGACATCAGGTACTCCATCGGTCCCATCCACGTGCGGAACGGCACGCCGCCGCGCTCTGCCCAGCGGATCAGGCGCACGAACGCCCGCGAAGCCTGCCCGATCGCGCGCTGGCGCTGCTTGTCGAGCGCCGCCTCCCGCGCGCGGGCGGCGGCGCGCGCCGCGCTCCGCTCCCGCGCGCGCTCGATCAGCGACTCGCCGAACCGCGCCAGCGAACGCCGCGAGCGGGCGAACGTCTCGATCATGCGGCGCATCGATGCGGCGAGCGACGCGAAGAAGCGGCCGACCGCGGCCGCCAGCCGGGCAAGCGGACGGGCCTGCCGCAGGCGCTCCCGATAATCGCGTGACAACATCGGCCGGACCAGGAAGTAGAGCAGACCGATCAGAATCAGCGCGCCGGCGGATATGAGCACGATGCGCACCAGCCGCTCCAGGAAGTCGTTCTGCTCGCGCTCGTCGCCCAGTTCGCCCAGTTCGGGTTCGCGAAAATCTTCCTGAAAGACCTCCGTGTCGCCGCCCTCGCGGACCTTGACCCGGACCTCGCGCTCGGGCAGGCGCAGGCGCTCCTCCAGCCACTCCATGAAGGCGCCGATCGCCTCGGCCGGCAGCAGCGCCTCGCGGCCGGTGAGCGGCGTCACCACGGCCGCGGTCAACAGCAGCGTCAGCACGGTGGCGCGCACCCGGCGGCGCTGCAGCGGCACCGGCACCGGCAGCCCTTCGCCCAGATGCTGTTGCTCCTCCATGAAGCTGTTGACGATCGCCAGGAAGACGAGCCCGAAACCGACGTGGCCGAGCGCCAGCACCGTCCACCACGGCTCGATCGGGTCGACGGCGATCAGCAGGATCAGGAAGGCGATCAGGGACAGCGACTGGAACCAGAGGACGGCGCGTCGCAGCGCGCGCATCCGCGCTGACGAGGTGGTCGCTTCCTCGGCGTAGTCGCGGAACGCGGTCTTGAGCTGTTCGCCGTCCCGGTCGACGACCAGCGCCAGGAACGCTTCCCGTTCGCGCATGTTGCGGTGCAGCGCGAAGGCGATGATCCAGTAGACGAAGGTAAGCGCCAGCGGATACAGGACGTCGGCCTTCACCGGATTGACGTCGCCGCGCAGCAGGTGGCCCTGAGCCAGCATGAACAGCACCAGCGTGCCGATCAGTATCAACAGCAGCTCCCGGAGGCGGGGCGCGATGCTGTTGGTTCCCTCTTCGGCCATGCGGTTGGCCGACACCGCCTGGATAACGCCGACCAGCAGCAGCGACGCCCACAGATAGCCCGGCAGCGGCAGCACGGCGTGCAGCACCATCGCCCGCACGAAGGTCTCCACCGACAGCAGCAGCAGGAACGGTATGGCGATCGACAGGAACGGGTGCAGCGTGGTGCGGTAGAAGCGCAGTCGGGCCGGATTCATCGCTTGATCAACTCCGATCCGTAGCCGCGCACCGGGTGCGAACGGATGCCGGGCACCACCGCGTCCTCTTCGCGAGTCTGGTGCGTGGAGACGATGAAGACCTGCACGTCATGGCCGCGGCGGCGCAGCGCCAGCAGCGAATCGTTCTGGGCGCCGGTGGTGGGCGGCGTCACCACCATCACCTTGGCGCCGGTGGGGATCGGCACGCCCGATGCCAGCACGTGGCCGGTGAAGTCGATCGGCTCCTTGCCGGCGGTGATGCGCGCCAGCATCTCCAGGATGCCGATGGCGTGACCCACCCCGGCGCGCGCCGGCTCCGCCGGCGGCTGGTCGCCGCCCCGTATCGAGCCGGTGGTGATGATGCCGACCTCCTGCTTGATGCTGACGAAGAAGAACAACAGGCTGCCGGCCACCTCGATCGCGCGTTCCATGAGGTGCTCGCGCTGGCCCATCGGGTAATCGCCCTCCGTCAGGTTGAGCACGATCATGACCGGGTAGTAGATCGACGGCGTGTACTCGGTCGAGAAGAGCTTGCCCATGCGCGCCGACACCTTCCAGTTGATCCGCTTCAACTCGTCGCCGGCCACGTACTCGCGCACGGAGCGGAACCGGGTCGTGTCCTCGTAGAGGCGGCTGGAGACCGTGATGCTGCCGGACGGCAGCCCGTCCTTCTCATGCATCTCGACCGGAAACACCGCCGGGTATACGAGCACGGTGGCGGGGGTCGGCGACTGGTGACCCCACTTGAAGAAGCCCATCGGGTCGGCGCCGCGCAGCCGCACCGGCCCCAGCTTGAACTCGCCGCGGTGGTGGCTCTCCGCCTCGTAGGTGACCTGCCGGCGCCCGCCGGGCGGCAGCGCGACCATGAACGAGCCGCCGCGCACTACGAAACTGCCGTAGGTGTCGGCCACGGTCAGGTAGTGGATCGGTATCGGCCCGCGGTTGTGCAGCTCCAGGGTCACGCGAAACCGCTGGAAGCGCTGCGCGTGGATCAGCGTCTCGGTGCGGGTCACCTGCACCAGGCGCGGCGCCAGATATGCATACAACAGCGCCAGCGCGCGGACCACGAGCAGGGCCAGGACCGCGAAGCGGAACGGGCGGAACGGCGCGAACAGAAACGTCCCCAGCAGGACCAGCGGGAACAGGAGGTCGACGAAGAAACGCAGCCGCCCCCCGGCGTTGATCGCCACCGGGTCAGCCGCCGGCAGCTACCGGGGCGGCCGCCGGCTCGCGGGGAGTGGATTCGAGCAGACCGTCGATCACCAGATCCTCGTCCAGACCCTTGAGCTGGTGTTCCGACCGGACGCTGATCCGCTTCAGCAGCACCCCCGGAGCCAAGTTGATCACGTCGTCGATCGTGGCCCGCGTGCGGCCATTCATCGCCGCCACCGCCTGCGCGCCCTTGTACAGGGCCATCGACGCGCGCGGCGACGCGCCCAGGTTGAGCCGGTTGTCGCTGCGGGTCGCCTCCACCAGGGTCAGGATGTACTCCTGCACCTCGTCCTCGACCTCGACCTCGAGGATCTTCTGTTGCAGCGAGAGCACCGTCTGCAGATCGGTGGCCGGCTTCAGGTCGGTGACCGGATGCGTGAGCCGCCGCTGCGCCAGCATGATCTCTTCCTCCGCCTCCGGCGGCGGATAGCCCATGCGCAGGGTGAGAAAGAACCGGTCCTTCTGGGCTTCCGGCAGGTTGAACGTCCCTTCGAACTCGACCGGGTTCTCCGTGGCGATCATGAAGAACGGCTGCGGCAGCGGAGTGGTCTTGCCCTCGACGCTGATCTGCCCCTCCGCCATCGCCTCCAGCAGCGCGGACTGCGTGCGGGGCGTCGCCCGGTTGACCTCATCGACCAGCAGGATGTTGGTCATCACCGGCCCTTCCTTGAAGTCGAAATCGCCCGACTTGGGGTTGTAGACCGAGACGCCCAGCACGTCGGCCGGCAGCAGATCGGGCGTGCACTGGATGCGCCGGAACTCGCCGCCGAGCACCAGCGACAGCGCCCGCGCCAGGATCGTCTTGCCCACGCCCGGCACGTCCTCCAGCAGCGCGTGGCCGCGGCACAGCAGGGCGATCAGCAACCGGCGGATCACCTGTTCCTTGCCGAGGATCACCTTGCCGACTTCATCGACGATCGACTTCGACCAACTGCGCACGTCCATAACGTTTCAGTCTACGGGGTCGAGCGGTGACCGACAACCGCCCGAAGGCCGCGGACGGGGTACGGCGCTCTACGAGGCGGGGGGCGGCGCCGCGGGAACGACCGGCCGCCCGGAACGCGCGCTCTCGTAGATCGCCAGGACGATCGCCACCGCCGCCATCGCGGCGCGGCCATCGACATCGGGCTTGGCGCCGCGCAGGATCGCCGCCGTCACCTCCTCGTACTGCCGCCGGTGTCCGGCGATGCCGACGCCAGCCGGGTCGGAGGCGCCGCCGCGGCCCGGGTCGGCGGCGCCGCGGCGCGCGCGCAGCGCCGCGTCCACATCGGTCTCGTCCGCGAAATGCCACTCCTGGATGAGATCGCCGGCCAGCGCGGCGCTGCCGGCCGTGCCGCCGATCTCGATGCGCCGCTCGAAGCCGGGATGGATGGCCGTCGACCCCTGGATCGTGCCGAGCGCCCCGGACGCGAACCGGACCGCCGCCACCGCGGTGTCCTCGACCTCCAGCCCGGTGTGGGCGCGGCGCGCCGTGAACGCCTGCACCGATTCGATCGGGCCGAGCAGCCACTGCAGCAGGTCGATGGTATGGATCGACTGGTTCATCAGCGCGCCGCCGCCGTCGAGCGCCTGGGTGCCGTGCCAACTGTCCCGGTAGTAGCTGTCCGGCCGCACCCACTTGACGATGGCGTCGCCGGCGACGATGTCGCCGAACCGGCCCTGCTCGACGGCGCGGCGGATCAGCAGGACGTCCGGCAGCGACCGGGACTGAAACACGCCGGAGCAGACGACGCCGGCGGCGTCGGCCGCGTCGACGATGCGCCGGCAGCGGTCCAGGGTCACCTCCAGCGGTTTCTCCACGAACAGGTGCTTGCCGGCGGCGGCCGCCGCCAGCGCCGGTTCCAGGTGGGCGCCGGACGGAGTGCAGATGCTGGCGGCGTCCAGATCGGGGTGGGCCAGGAAGGAGTCGAGGTCGCTGAACGCGGCGCAGCCGTGTTCCTGAGCGAACCGCTCGCCGCGGACGGGATCGCGCGACAGGCAGGCCACCAAGCGCGCGGACGGGACCTCCGCCAGCGCCTGGGCGTGCATGCCGGCGATCAGGCCGGTCCCGACGATGCCGAAGCCGACCGGCGCGGAGCGTCCGGGGCTCATGCGCCGGGGCGCCAGATCGCCGGCCCGCGGGACGAGCCGGCCACCGACTGCAGGATGCCGGCGTCGCGGCCTGCCTGCGCCGGGTCCAGCAGCGTCTCCAGACGCCGGTCGTCGAGCAGCGGCACGCGCGCCTTCTGCGCCTGCTGTTCCTCCGGGTCGAGGTCGGCGACGATGACGCCCGGCGTGTCCTCGGCGGCGCGCGCCAGCACGCGGCCCTTGGGGCTGACGATGAGGCTGCGGCCGCAGGTCCTGAGGGCCGGATCGGGATTGATGATGTCCGACCCGGCGACGAACACGGTGTTGTCGAGCGCGCGCGATCGCACCGCCAACTCCCACTCGCCGCCCGGTCCCAGCCAGGCGGTGGAGATCACGCACAGGTCGGCGCCAGCCAGCGCCGCGGCGCGGCCGATCTCCGGGAAGCGCGTGTCGTAGCAGATCCACGAAGCGCAGGTGACGCCGGCCAGCTCGTACGGCTCGATCGAAGCGCCGGGCTGCGCCCAACCCTCGGTCTTCCAGAGGTGTATCTTGCGGTAGATGCCGGCGATGGCGCCGGCCTCGTCGACCGCCAGCATGCTGTTGTAGCGCGCGCCGCCGGTGATCTCCGGCAGTCCGAAGACGATGGCGATGTCGTGCTGGCGGGCGGCCTCGCGCATCGACTCCACCCCGTCGCCGTCGAGCGGCTGGCAGTGGTCGAGCACTTCGGGCGCCGGCAGATAGCCGGTGAGCGCCAGCTCCGGAAAGACGACGATGCGGGCGCCGCGCGCCCGCGCCTCCGCCGCCTGATCGCGCATGATCGCCACGTTGTCGGGCAGGCTGCCGGCCTGGAACTGGCCGCAGGCGACTCGTACCGGGCGCATCGTCCCTCTAGTATCGGCTCAGGCGGACCGGCGTCAACCGATGGGTCGGGCGCGAACCAAGCCGGCAGGCCTCACCGGCCCTACGTGACCGCCATGGCACGCCGGCAGAAGGAGTTGACGCGCGCCAACCGCGACTCCGGTTCATCACGGGGAGAAGGTCGAATCCCAGACGTTGCCTTCCCCGGGCGTGTACTGGCCTGTCCTGATGCGGGCGATTTCATAGTCAGGCAATGACGTGATCGCAACGCACGTTCCGTCCAGGAACGCCCCGCGTTCCGCGAACGAAAAATCCAGGTTGTCGAAACCGGACTGAACCTGACGCCAGCGGGCGGGAAGGTCGGCGGCATCCGCTGGCACGACGTGCAGGAAGAACGGATCATGCACGTCCTCCGCCACGCACGGATCTCTGAGATACGTCAACGCGTTTCCAGCAAGATAGAGGTCGAAGATCGAGCGCGCCGCCGGCGCCCCGTAATCGCCGGCCAGGATCGACCGGTACGCCGACCGATACGGATGGAGCCGCTGCTCGGCGATCTCCGCCTTCCAGAGCGGGCCGTACGCGGGGAAATACTGGCCGGTCGTGATATGGCCGATCCGGTAACCCGGCAGCGTAACGACCGCCAAGCATCTGCCGTCCAGGATGACGCCGCGCTCCGAAAAGGTAAAGTCCAGGTTGTCGAAACCGGACTGAACCTGACGCCAGCGGGCGGGAAGGTCGGCGGCATCCGCTGGCACGACGTGCAGGAAGAAACCGGCCTTCACGTCCTCTGCGGTGCACGGCTCCTTGAAGTACGCGAGCGCGTCGCCGTAGAGATAGATATCGAAGTGCGAGCGAACTACCTGATCTCCCGCAAGGGACGCCGAGCCGGACGGCCCGCCGGCCGCAGTGATCCGGAATATCACGCCGTCGTTCAGGTCCGCGACGAGTTCCACGCCCGGCAAGGCGCCCAATTCATCGAATACGTAGTCGTAATTACGAGCGCGAAACGAGTTCTCGAACAAGACGACATACGCCGATTCAGCAGGATCGCGGTTGGCAAGCTGATCCGTGACGTCGGCGAGAGAGAGGCTGATCGTCCAGACGCGGCGCAGCTCGGTAAGGAAATAGAGCGCCTGAGGATCGCTCGACCAGACGGTGCCGTCCAGCCGATTGGCGTTCAGATACCGGATGACGTCGGACTCGGTCCAACCCCTGGACGTGTAGCCGCTGCCGTCATCCAGCCACACCCTGGTAGCGTTGTAGGTCGCTCCGACCTGCTGCACCAGCCACAGCGAAACGACGATCGAGGCGACGACCGGAACCGCTTTTCCGATCTTCTTCGATGCCGCCGCGTTGCGGGCATGAGCGTTCGACATGAGTCCGTCCAGAACCATCGTCGCCGCTACCAGCAGCGGCGGAAACAACGGCAACAGATATCTGACCGCCAGCATCGTGTCGGCGAGCGGCAGATATATCGCCAGAAAGAGCGAGTACGCGGCGACGAAGACTATGGAAACGGTCAGTACGGTGCGGTTCTTGCGGAGGAATCCGGGCCGGTACCGCGCGAGTGCGTACCCGGCGCCGATCGCCGGCGCAGCCAGGACCGCCAGCTTCGCCGCGGTCGCGGTTACCGTGGCGGCTCCGGCCGGGCCGATGCTGGTAATGCTGCCGATCGCGCCGTTCAGCACGTCGAATCCCGTTGGCCCCAATAACCACAAGGCGAATTCGTCGGTCGCGCGATGGAGGCTGATCAGACCGGAAAATCCATCTGGAAACTGTGATCCGAGAACCGATCCGATGACCAGCAGATTGCGCATTATCCATACGCCGACCGGCGCCATGGAAGCGACCGACCAGATCGCGGTGTCTCGGAGCCTGGTGCGAATTACGATGTCGTTCCGCAGGAGGAGCACCAGCGCCCCGGCGCCGATCATGACCCCGCCCAGGTAGCGGGTCAGACATGCGGCGGCGGCCGCGGCCGCCGCCAGCAGGAGCGCGAGCACCTTCCCGCTGCTCAGGAACCGGTCCAGCAGCGAGAGCGCGATCACGATGAACAGGATGCAGACGACTTCCGTCCACGCATGAGCTGCCGCGGAGGCCAGTGCAGGCGACAGGGCGCACGCGCAGCCGGCCCACACGGCGAGCAGCGGCGACCGGACATGGCGTTTCAGCCACGCGGCGACCACGAAGACGGTCAACCCGAACGCGGCGGCGTTGACGTAGCCGGCCGCGTCGATGACATCGATGCCGAACAGACCGACGGCGGCCAGCAGCAGCGGGAAGAGTGGAGCGGCGCCCTGGTACCGGGTTCCGTTCCATTCGAGGAGCCCGTCTCCGGCCAACAGATTTCGAGCGACCGATATGTATGAACCGGAGTCCCAGGTCAGCCCAACCCCATGATTGGCCTCCCGCAGCAGGATGAGCGCTGCGCCGAGCACGCCGAGTGCGGGCACCGCGAACCGGGCCATGTCGTTCGACAACGCGGCGCGGCGCGGCGTTCGACGCGACCGCACGTTGGCGTTCATGGCGGCGATCGGCTATGAGCGCTTGCGGAAGACGGCAAGGAAACTCGAGCCGATGAGAGCCACCAGCGGCCCGCCGACACCCCGCAGTCGCATCCCCCACGGCGGAAAGATCGAGAGCCATTCTACCGGTTCGAGTCCGGCGCGGTCCGCCGCCGCGTGCATCCGGGACGGTGGATGGTGGATCAGGTCGGATGCGGAATGCCGCCGGCGGTCGAGGATGCGCAAACCTGCGTCGGCGGCGCGGTGGACCCATGCCTTGCGATTGGCCCAGGCGATTATCAGCCGCCCTCCGGCGCGCAGCACCCGCGCCGTTTCGCGCAGCACGCGCTCGACATCAGCGGCGCTGCACTGCTGGACCATCTCGACATTCACCACGACGTCCACGGTAGCGTCCGCCAACGGCAGATCGGTCGCGTTGCCGCGCAGCGCATGCAGTCCGTTCCGTCCGGCCTGCTCGCACGCCGCGCGATCCAGGTCCACGCCGGTGACGCGGCGCCCGGCCCGGACCAACGGCAGCGTCATCAAGCCGGAGCCGCAGCCGACGTCCAGGATCGTCCCGGAGCCGCCGCCGACGGCGGCCAACACGAACTCTCGTTCGCGCAGAAACCAGCGTTCGGAGATATAGCCGCATGCCCTGGGGCTGTTTTCGCCAAAACGCTGCCGCAGCGCCTCGTAAATCTTCTGGTCTCTGGGGTCAGCCTCGGTCTTGTCCATGACTATGACTATGCTCCGTCAGACTAAAGGCGCGTTTTAGAAATCCGCCAGATACCGGCACAACCGCGGGCCTGCGCGGTCGGTTAAGAAGTCCGGCAAGGTCCGCCAGAGTTTCTGCGCTACCCGGTAGCGGCGGTACGGATCGACCGGCTTGTCGCTCAGCCACAGGACCGGCACCGGACCGGCGCCGAAGTTGCGCTTGAAACGGTAGGTTCCACTGCCTGCCGGCGACCGTCCGAAATCGAGGATATCCGCGCCGTCGTTCGCGGCTTGCTCAACCATGGCCCAAAACAGGAGGTTGCCGGGGCAGTCAGCGCTGTGATACGCTCCCGACCACGGCACCCAGGCGATCGGGCCGTCGCGCAGCCACAGCAAGCCGGCCTGCGGAGCTCCGTCCACGCGGTTGCGAACCACCAATGTCCGCGCTCCCATCTCCGTTATCAACCCCTCGAACAACGCCGCCGGCAGCATCGGCGCGCCATGCCGCGCGTGGGCCAGGCGAAGCATGGCGCAAAACGCCTGCAGGGCGCCCGGACCGGTCTCTTCCGCGGCGGCGAGCCCGGCCTTGCGAGCGCGCCGAACCGCCTTTCGCGCCACGCGGTTGAGTCCCCGTTCCCATACCGCTTCGCGAGCGTGGCCAAAGGCGGCTAGATCGATCCTGAGAACGGCGGGCGAGCCCGGCCGTAGTTCCCCTTCCGGGCGCGGCGCCGCCAAGGCCCGAATGTTGAACGGACGGCCCTGCACCTCGCGCGCGAGCTCCTGCGCAGCGGCGGCGTCCAGGTCGGAATAGTTCAGACCCGGCAGATACGCGAATACCGGCCGGCCGGCGAGTGAGGGAACCACGGCGAACCGGCCGGCCTGCCGCCAGCGATAGACGCCGCATGATACCGACCGCCACGCGGCGACGAAGTCGGCGCTGTGCCGCAGGGTCAGGCGCCGGTCGTCGTGCGCTCCACGATACGCAGAACCACCGGCAAGGTCGGGGTACGTCTTCATGACGAGGGCCCTTCCCCGTGCTCCTGCGTCGCGGGTGGCGTGCGGTGGACCATGCCTAGATCATAGCCGCCGTGCCCGCCGGCGTCCACAATGGCGTGCCCGTCACGGCGAGAACGCCGCGACGGAGCTGCCGCTCGGCGAATATCACCCTCCAAAGTTCCTCCTCCGGCAGGTACTGGCCGGTGCTGATGCGGCCGATCCGGTAGTCGGCGGCCAGCGCAATCCAGGTCATGGCGGCCGGCCACGCCGCGCCATGAAGCGTTCGACTCGAGGCGAGCGCGCTCAGACATCGGCGGTCTTCTCGACCACGGCGTCGCAGTGGACCAGCTCCCAGCCGTGGAACACCAGCGCCAGCCCGGTGAAGCGGACCGACCGGTACTGCCGCGCCAGCCGCTCGTCGGCCGCATAGCGCCGCACCTGCGCCGTCGCCTCCGCCACCTGCGCCGCGTTCGCTTGCTCCTGCTTCAGATACTTCAGCTCGATCACGTAGCCGTGGCGTATGCTGGTATAGCGCTGCAGGTGCGGCTCCAGGCAGATGTCGGCGTAGCCGCCGCCCAGCTCCCGCTCCGAGTGGAATACGAAGTGCTCGGTGGCGCTCAGATAGGCTGCCAGGAAGCCCTGGATCACCTTCTCCCTGGAGGTAGTCGCGGATCGCCGTCTGCCGGGCGATCGCTGCGCTCACAGGAACTCCACCACCGGCCGCCATGCGCCCCGGTAGGCCATCTCGTGCACCAAGCGGCCGAACGCATACAGGTCGACCGAGAACACCCCCACGTCGCGGTAGCCGTCGCGCAGGAAGGCGTACATCAGCCGCCGGACGGTCTGGTTGGGTATCCCCAGCCGCGGCCTGCCGTCGCGCACCTCGCGGATGCTGAGCAGACCGAAGAAGTGCAGCAGCGACAGGAAGTGCTCGCGCTGATTCAGTTGCTCCAGTGGGAAGCCGCCGGTGCTTTCGCTGTCGGCCCAACCCTCGCCGATGACGCGGCGCAACAGGTCGAAGTTGCCGTTCAACTGCCGGTTGACCGTGAGCAGGTGGCGCAGCTTGCCGTAGTCGATACGCACGTTGGTATCGATCAGATCGTCCGGCGGTTCCTCGTTCGGAATCGACTCCTTGAGGTAATAGAGCACCATGTCGGTGTTGTAGAGATCGTTCGGCGCGGCCTTGGCGAAGCGGTAGCCGTTGTACCACTCGCCCATCACCGCCATCGCCTCGTCCACGTTCTGGTCGAATACGCCGTGGTCCCGGTAGGTCGAAAGGATGCCGCGCACCTCCGCCTCGGTGAAGCCGAGCAGCTCGTTGAACTTCCGGCGCAGGCTGAGGTTGGCGGCGATGTTGAAGCCGCTGGTCACGTCGTCCATGGTGATCGGCGACACGCCGGTGACGAACAGGCGCTCGATGGCGCCGGCGCCGGCGCCGGCCTTGAGGGTGGCGAAGAAGTTGCGGTAGAAGCCGCCGCCGTGGGTGAAGGAGTGGTACGCCTCCGCCCGCGATGGGCCAGGATGGTGTTGGCGAAGTTGTCGTACTCGTCGATCAGCACGTACAGCGGGATGCCCTGCTCGCCGGCGTAGTCAAACAGCTCGTTCAGCCGGCCGTCGATGGCAGGGAGCGCCAGGATGCGGTCGATCACCGGCTGAGGAAACAGGTCCCGATTCCGTTCCAGCGCAGAGCGGAGTTTGATGAAGCAGTAGGTCTCGAAGCGCTCGCGCAGCGTCTCCAGGGTGTCGTCGAAGGCGGAGAAGTCGAAGCGCAGGACGACGTACCGGTTGCGGTTCGGCGTCGGCCGGCGCCCGACGTCGGTGCCGGCGAACAGGGTCTCGAAGCTGTCAGCGCGGGTGCGATCGTAGTAGTGATCGAGCAACGACACCCAGCACGACTTGCCGAAGCGGCGGGGGCGGATCAGAAAGGCGTAGCGCTCCTGCTCCAGGTCATGCAGGAAGCGGGTCTTGTCGACGTACAGGGTGCGCTCGCGACGCATCGCTGCGAAGTCCGCCCAGCCGTAGGGGATCTGCGGATATGCGCTGCTCATCGATTCCGTGCGCTGGTGCCGGCGACCAGGATCAGCCCGCCCGCGATCAGCATAGGGTCGGCCGACCCGTTTCGTCGAGACGCGGCCGCCGGCACCGCAAAAGACCCGCGGGCTCGCCAGGCAGGTGGCGCACGTGTACGATGAATCGTTCTGGCAGCTCCTTCCGTTCGTTCCAGGAGACCTCCGATGCAGTGGGCTAGGCCGTGGACCTGGGCGCTCGCCGCGACCGTCAGTCTGGCGCTGTTCGGAGTGGTCGCCACGCGGCTCGACGCGGCTTCCCTGGCCGCCGCGGCGGCTTCGTTTTCGTGGCCTCTCGTCGCGGCGGGGTCGGCGCTCCTGGTGGCGGCGCACCTGTTCGGCGCCCTGCGGACTCATCTGATCGCCGAGCGCGGCCCGTTTACCACCGCCATACGGGTCACTGCCTGGCATGCAGTCTGGCTGATCGCGCTGCCGATGCGCCTGGGAGAAGTGGCCTGGGTCGTGGCCATGCGCAAGGCCTACGGGTGGAACCCGGCCACGGCAGTCGTCTGCGCCCTGGTACAGCGGCTGCTGGACTTGGCGGTCATCGCCGCCTTCCTGCTGCTGGCGACGCCGGCGGTTCTCGGCCTGGGCCGGGATGGGGCGCCGCTGATCGCCGCCGCGGCCGCCACCGCCTGCGGGCTGGCGCTCGCCGGCGCCGTGACGCTGCGGGTCTGGCTGCGCCTGATCGCCCGGCTGGTGATCGCGACCGGCCGTCCGCGCGGTTGGCGATTGCGTGTTTTGCATCACCTGCGCCAAGGTCGGCGGTGGCTGGAAAGCGTCCATCATCGGCGCATCATGCGACTATGCCTGATGCCTACGGCGCTGTCGTGGCTGGCGGTCTTCGGCGGCCATTGGCTTCTCTGCCAGGCGATCGGCCTGCAGGTGGCCGTGGCCGAACTCCTGTTCGCGGCCGCCGGCAGCAATCTGATAACGGCGCTCCCGGTGCAGTCCATCGGCGGGTTCGGGCTGATGGAGGTGGGGTTCACCGGCATCCTCGCCTGGTTCGGCTCCCCTGCCGATACCGCCGCTGTCGCCGCCCTGACAATTCGTTTCGCCACCTGGGTCGGGACCGGCCTGTTCTGGCTGATCGGCCTGCTGTCGGTACGGGTGCGGCGCGGCGTTCAATGCCGCTCTCCGGCGATCGCCGGCGGTTTACTCCGGCAAGACGAGGAATGAATTGGCGCGGCGGCAGTAACGGTAAGGCATTCGACGCGGCGGCGCACAAGATCGAAGCGAGGCGCTTGCCCGCCAGGATCGCCGTGCTTTCGATCGACGTGGAGCACGACTACAACGGCGACGGAAGTGCGGCGTTGAACCGGCTGCCCGATCTGCTGACCGCGGTGAGGAGCGCAGGTCTGCCGTTGACGGCGTTCGTGGAAGGCCGCCTGTTCGTCGAACGCCCGGATATCTGTACCTGCCTGGTCGAGGCCGATGCTGACCTGCACCTCCATTGCCATGACCATAGACATCCGGGTGATACGGCGGAGAGCCTGGCGGCGGGCATCGACGCTTTCGGGAGTTTCATCGGCGCCGCGCCGCGCGGGTATCGTGCGAACACCTACGGCTTGACGGAAGAGATATTTCAAGAGCTCGTGGCGGCAGGCTTCGCCTGGGATTCCTCCATCCTGCCGGGAATCGGCCTCGGCTGCCGGCCGGACGCTGCGTTTCGACGCGGCGACTGGTTTCTGTTCGACGACTCGCTGGCGGAGTATCCGGTGGCGAGCTGGCGGTTCGGGAACCTGAGAACCATCCCCTTTATCTGCTCCTATCGGCAACTGATAGGACCGTTTGCGGAGTCGCTGCTCGAGCGCGTGGCGACGTTGCCCGAGCTGGTGATATATGACATGCACATGGTCGATCTCGTGCCGGACGGCCGCCTCCGGAGGTCACCGCTGCCGCTGTGGTTGAAGGGCGCCCACGCGCTGACGCGGTGGCGCCAGCGGGGATTCGAAGACCTGGCGGCCCTGGGCCAGCGCTTGCGCCGCCAAGGCTATCGCTGGACCACGATGACGGCGTTACATGAATTGTCGATGGAGAACCAGGGAAGCGGTGTATGAGCTCAAGACCGGGTCTGTCGGCGGTCACCTCCGCACGTTGTCTTCCGCGCGGCGCGGCGGGTACGACGGCTGCAGGAGGTACGGCTCCTCGTTCGGAAGCAGCGAGAGCGTGGCGGTCTCCGTAAACGCGGGGATGCGGCCGACGACCTTGCCGTTCTGCGTGACCTCCACCGGTGCGTCGAACCAATCGGTCGGCCGCCTGAATATCAACGTCAACGGCTGATCGAACCGGTCATTGTCCAGACCGTCCGCCAGCACGAACTCGATCCGGCGCGTCACTCCGTCCCGTTCGATCACCTGCATGGTAACCTCGGCGTTCTCCCGTTCCCGCAGGTAGAGAACCACGTCGTTCATCGGGGCGACCCAGAAGTCGCGGGCGGCGATGGCTCGAAGGTCCGCCTGAAAGTCTTCCCAGTCGTAGAATCCCCAGCCCTCTCGGCTGCCGATATTGTGGTACACGGGAATGATCCAGGCCGTACTGTGGAGCGCGTGGTCCAGGATGGGGACCAGCTCTCGGGTGTCGTTGATGCACCAGTCGCACTGCCGGAAGTCGATGCTCTCCATGGTCAGGGCGGGCAGGAAGAACCAGTTATCGGGGGTCGTTTCGGAATCGGGAACGATGTACGGGGTCTGATCCGCCATCCAGAACGACAGGCGGCCGGCCAGAAAACCCGCGTCGGCCAGCGCCTGCTGGGTCTCCGCTTCGCCGCCGGCCCCGCGCGGATAGGCGTAGGCTACCGGCTCCAACCCCAGGCGCTCCATCACCTCGAAGGAGAGTCGGAACGAATCGTAGGCCTGAGCGTAGGTGAGGGCGTCGTGGTCGACGTGCCAGTGCCCGTGCCCGAAGAAGCCGAACCCGTGGGCGGTGAGCGACAGAGCGTACTCGATCTGATCGTCGGTCAGGCGGTCGTACAGGTCGCCGGGAACGACGTCCGGGATGAGCTCCGTCAAGTCGTGCTCGACCCAATCGGGCACCCGGTCTTGGTACATCTGGGTGACCATCTCGTAGTCCAGCACCAGCCCCAGGTCCAGTGCCAGGTCGTCGACGGCGTTGGGCGCCCGCGGCGAGCCGTCGTACGTGACGGAGATGGCCGCGTCGTGGTCGTCGAACCACTTCGCTATGGTGATCTCCGGAGAATGGGGAGGCGGCTTGCTGACCGTGAACGCCGCCTCCCAGAGCTGCTCCCCGCCGCCGCCGGCGGCATACTGGCCGGTGCGGATGCTGGCGATTTCATAGGCGGGAAGCGGGACCTCCGCCCGGCATCTCCCGTCTGACGCCAAGCCGCGGTTGCGGAATTCGAAGTCCAGGCTATCGAACCCATGCTCCCGGCGATGCGCGGGCAGGTCGGCGGCGGCGGCCGGTCGGAGGTGCAGGAAGAACTCCGCCTGCGCGTCCCGCGCGGCGCACGGTTCCTTGCGGTAGACCAGCGTGTTCCCGAGCAGGTAGACGGCGAAGTCCGGTCGCACCGCCGGTACGACCAGCGTCACGTTCCAGAGCTGCCCGGCGCGCGGCGTAAACTGGCCGGTTGCCAAGCGGGCGACCGGGAAGTCGGGAAGATCGCGCACCGCTACGCAGAGCCCGCGGTAGCGAAACCCGTGGCGGTCGAAGTCGAAGTCCAGGTTGTGGAACGAGTACCCGGAGACGGGGAGGTCGTGGTAGTTGCCCGGCACGACGTGCAGGAAGAACCTTGCCTCGACGTCAGCGTCTCGACACCCGTTCTTCGTGAAGATCAGCCGGTCGGCGGCGGCGTCCAGGTACACCGTGAATTCGGAGCGAAGGCCGATGCTGGCATCTTTCAGAAGCGGCTGCGTGATGCCGCCCGCGTCCAGTGGCGCAGTCGGCGCGCTGCGGCGCAGGATGACGCCATCATCCAGGGCGGCCACGACCGCCATTCCCGGCATCCGCAGCAATGTCTCCAGACCGTAGCCATAGCGCCCGGAGTCCCGATAGAACCAGGCGACGTAGCGCTCCCGGCCGGCGGCCTCCTCCGCGGAGAGCCGAGCCCACGCTCGCGAAAGCTCCTGCGGAAGCTGGTAAGCGCCGGTATCCGCCGCCGTCAGAAGGTAGATCGCGGCGCCGTCGGTGCCGTGGATGGCGCCCTGGGGGCGGCCGGCATTCAGGTAACGAACCACGTCGGACTCCGACCACTGCCGCGACGCGTAGCCGCCGCCGGTCGCACGCCGCTGTTCGACGTGATCGGCAGTCGCTCCGGCCTGCGGCGCGAGCCACAGCGCGACCAGCAGTGCGGCGGCGAGTGGCCGCCGCGCCAGCCATCGTCCCGCCGGTCGAACCCGGGAGATCAGCTCATCCAGGACCAGGGTTGCCGTTACCAGCAACGGCGGGAACATCGGCGTCAGGTGCCTGAGCTCGAGCGCGGCGCCGCCTGCGGGAAGGGCGATCAGCAGATAGAGCGCGTACGCCGAAACGAACACGAGAGGGACGGACACGTAGGAAATGGCCGTCGCCGTGTGATTTCCCCGCAGGAATCGGCAGCGGCGCCGCGCGAGCGCGTACCCGACGCCGGCCACCGGTACCAGCAGGACGGCGATCCGCAACGCGACCGCGGGCACGCCGGCACCCGGCATTCCCGCGGCCAACCGGTCCAACAGCCCGAGTCCGGTTCGTCCAATGAGCCACAGGATGAACTCACCGGTGGCGGTGTGGAGACTCCGCAGCGGCAGGAATCCGCCGGGACTGGCCGTTCCAAAGGACGCTCCGCTCACGACCAGATTTCCCACCAGCCATGCGCCGATGGGTGCCGCCGATACGCCGATCCAGACCGCCGCGGCCGCCAGCCTGCTGCGCGCTACGGTGGTTCTCCGTACCAGCAGGAGCAACGCGCCACTGCCGATCAGAGTCACGCCGGCATAGTGTGTCAGGCCGGCGGCCGCGGCCGCCGCCGCCGCCAGGACGAGGAGCGGCCTCCTGCCCGTGCGCAGAAAGCGGTCCAGCGTGGACAGCGACACGACGGCGAACAGGATGAAGGGGATTTCGGGCCACACGTGCGCCGCCACGCCGGCCAGCGAGGTCGACAGGGCGCAGGCGCAGCCCGCCCAGACGGCCACCAACCGAAACCGAACGCGGCTTCTCACCCACGCGGCGACGGCGTACGCCGTCAGACCGAAGGCGGCGGCATTGAGGTATCCCGCCGCCGTGACCAGGTCCGCACCGAACAGGCCGGCAGCCGCCAGGGTCACCGGGAAGAGCGGGCCCGCTTCCCGAAACGGGGTGCCGAGGAACGTGACCAGCCCAGCGCCGTCCAGCAGATTGCGCGCGGCCGACACGTAGAGCGCCGAGTCGGACGTCAGCCCTGGCCCGTAGGCGGTTTCCCACAGCAGAATCAGCAGCGCACCGACCCCGCCGAGCGCCGCCAGGAACATCGGCAACCCGTCGAGCCGGGCTGCGTGGCGAACGATGCTGCTGCCCGCCAGGGCGCGCCGTGCGGCGCTCGCGGCGCGTTTGGTGGTGTCCATCTCCATGACCGCCGCGAGCGCGTAGCACAGCGCCAGCGCGTACGGCAGGAACAGGTAGCGGGCGCGGCGATACATCAGATCGTCGGGTATCAGGAGGTGCACGGCGGCGAGCGCCATGAGCGCCGCGATCCACCACGTGCGGCGCAGCAGCGCCGGCCGGTTCCGGCGAGCCTGCAGGGTAGCGAAGCAGGCGGCCGCGGCGCAGGAGAGGGCCGCGACCCACGTCAGGATTCTGCCGGCCCGCACGCTCCCCAGCCCCATCTGCCAGTACGGCTCGAAATGCACGACCAGCGGGGCTCCCGCCGGCGCGCGATACCGGTCCGCATACTCGGGAATCGGCAGCCGGCGAGTCAGTTGCTCGAGACCGGGGACGTCCGTGACGAACTCCCGAACCGTCTGGATCAGGACACCGAGCACTTTGCTGCTCAAGACCCTCCACGTCAGCGCGTCCTGCGGCGCCCCTTCGCATGCTGCGCGCCACGCGAACCAGTCGGGAACGAGACACGCCTCGAGCGCCATCTTGGCCGCCTGACCCAGGGCGTAGGCAGCGGCGAAACCGGCGATATAGAGCCCAACGCACCCGCCGGCCAGCCGTGCCCGGCCGGCGGGTGCGGGTTGGTGGTCGTATCCGAAATAGACCAGCATGCCGATGAGCGTGACCATCACGATGCCGTGTCCGTCGCCCAACCACAGGTATGACGAAACCATGCCGGCGGCGAAGCAGACCAGCCGCGTCAGCCGCAGGCGGGTCTCCGGCGGTGTCGGAGACGGCAGCCGCGCGCGCATGGCGACGACCAGCGCGACGGACGTCCATACCGCCCAGGCGTACGGTATGCCGATGGCGACGCCTGACAACCAGCGGATGCCGGAGAACAGGCAGCCGAAGACGATCAGCGGCGCAAGGATGGCCAGCGTCCGGGGCGCGAGCAGCAGCAGCGCCGCCGCCAGCGCGATCCAACCGGCGTACGCGGCATACCGTATCAGGATGCGGATGTCCTGCACGGAAAGGCTGCGCAGCATGACGGCATAGAGCGCCTTGCTGCCCCACCAGTATTGCGTTGAGGAGAAATATTCGTCTACGTAGAGCCCGTTTACCGCGTCCGCCAACTCGCCGCAGTAATCGTAGTAATCGCCTCGCGGCGCCAACACCTTCGGCAGCAGAGCGTCGCGGAATCCGTTGCCGCCCTCGGCGAGCGGCTGGTGCGCTCCGGCCAGGACCATCGCCGACAGCTTGCAGTCCTCGAATGGTGTATTGAATCCTGCCGCGAAGCCCTCGTCCGGCCGATCGGTCGCGATCTCGGCGGCGAACTTCTGCACCGCGGCGCGAAAGTAGATCTGGTTGCCGAGGTGGTGCAGGAAGATGAACAGCGCCGTGCCGAGTAGCGCCGTCGCCGTATAGACGGCGACCGGCGCGAGGGGCGAGCGCCGCCGCGGCGCCCGCCCCTCGTCCGCGCCCATCACCGCTCGCGCGTCGACCCGCGCATGGTCCCCTGCGTCGCCAGCAGCGCGTAGAAAAAGGCGGAGAATATCAGCTCCACGCCACAGATCAGGAGCGTAACGGACGGAACCGCCGCGCGCATCCGCACCTCGATGTTCGGGCTGCCCATCTGTGCCCATACGAACAGGCTCCAGATGCTTCCCGCCGCTCCCACCAGCACCAGAATGATCCCCGTCACCACGCCGACGTCCAGGAGCAGGCCGCTCTTCGGGTTCAGCCGCGCCGACCAGCGTCCGTCAGACAGACCGATGTTCTCGCAGAACGCGCTCGCCAGTAGTGCGAAGATGATCAGTTGCAACCCGCACACCACGAACGCCGCGCCGAACAGCATGGTGTACGATCCGTAGCTGCCGCCCGCTTCCACGGGGTACAGAATCGGTATGAGTATCGCCAGCGCTCCGGCCGCGAACAGCATACATCCCGGATAGAGATACAGCCAGCGGGGCGACAGCATCAACAGGAGCCGAAGATGACGCCAGCCGTCCCGCCACACTCGCAGGTGCGAAGCGCGCTCCGGATCGAGCGCGTGGCGCTGTACCACCGGCACTTCGGCTATGCGCATGTCGGCCTTCACGGCCTTGACGATCATCTCGCTGGCCGCCTCCATGCCCGGGCACCGCAGCGCAAGGGAGCGCGCGCTGCAAGTCTTGAATCCCCGCAGACCGCAGTTGAAGTCCCTGACCGGCGAGCGGAACAGCACCTTGCCGACGCCGGACAGGACCGCGGTGCCGGCGTTGCGCAATCGGCTCGATGCGGCGACGCCGGCCGCGAACCGGTTCCCGAACACGAAGTCGTAGCCTTCGCGCAGCTTTTCGTAGTACGGCTCCAGCGATCCCAGGTCGTGCTCGCCGTCGCCGTCTCCCAGGATGATGAAGCGGCCGCGGGCGGCGTCGATGCCGGCGTTGATCGCGTTGCCGTATCCCGGACGCGACTCGACGACGACCCGCGCGCCGGCGCCTTGGGCCAGATCGGCCGAGCGGTCGCGGCTGTCGTTGTCGACCACGACGACCTCTCCGTCGATGCCGTTCCGGTCCAGGAAGCCGCGGGCTTCGCCGACGCAGTGAGCGATCGAGCCCTCCTCGTTGCGGCACAGGATCACGATCGTGAGGTCGTGCCGCGCTCGCGACGGACCGGCGGGTTCGGGCATGGCGGATCAGGACTCCGGAGGAGCGATGTCGGCGGCGTGAACCCAGCCGAAGTTGCGGTAGCTGCCGCGTACGCGCACGTCGTACCAGTCGCCCACGCGGCCCAGCACCGACAGCCGGTCGCCCGGCCGCAGATGCAGCCGCACCCCGGACCGGCGGTCGGGGGATGCGTGAACGGCGATGCCGGCGCGCGGCGAGCGCAGGAATTCGGTCCGCGGCGCCACGAGCGATTGGCGGTCGTGCGGGTCGCGCTGCTCCAGGTAGGCCAGCAGGCCGTCGGCAAGCCCGCGCGCCGCCGCCTCCGGCCGCTCGTGCAGGAACGCGCGGTCGCGGGCGTTGCTCAGGTAGCCGAGCTCGAAGATCGTCGCCGGTGTGGTGGGGGCGATGGCGTGCCGGTAGCGGCCGCTGAAGGCGTAGTAACCGCGCATGTTGATGGTGATTCCGTTCAGGTCCTCCGGCAGGCCGGTGGCCGGCCCGTAGTGGTCGCGCAGCGCAGCGACCAGCAGGCGCGAGGCCGGGGAGGCGTACCACGGCGGCGACGCCTTGTAGCCGCGCACGTCGGTATTCGTGCTGCCGTCGGCATGGATTGCCACGAAGGCGTCGGCGTCGAATCCCGGCGGGATGGTGGCCGGCAGCACCTCGACCACGACGCCTTCGGCCTCCAGGATGGCAGCGACCGCGTGGACCACCGCGCGGTTGATCTCCACCTCACCGATGCCGCCGGCATACGCCCCGGTAGAGTTGCGCAGACGGCGCAACTCGTCCGGCAGCAGCGCCGCGTCCAGGTGCCCGATCTGCAGGCCGACCCGCCACGGCGCATCGGCGCCGCGCACCGCGGCCGGCTGGCCGGCGGTTTCGCCGCCGCGCGGCGCGGCGGACCGGGCGGGCTGGCTACGGAAATACAGGATCGCCCACGAGACCGTCGCGGCGGCCACCAGGACGAGCACCGCGGCAGCGGCCGGCCGCACGCGCGTAACGGACTTCACGGACCCCGACAGTATAATGCCGTTCATGCGGCCTGAGAACGTCGAGCGCGAGGGCGTTCGCTACGAACCCGACGACAAGCCGCCGAGGGCGCTGACGTTCGGCCTTGGCGTGCAGTTCACGATTCTGAGCATCGCCGGCGTGGTGCTGACGCCCGCCATCGTGATCCGCGCCGCCGGCGGCAGCGAAGTCTACCTGACGTGGGCGGTGTTCGCCGCGGTCGCGGTCAGCGGCGTCACCACCATACTCCAGGCGGTTCGGGTCGGTCGCGTCGGCGCCGGCTACGTGCTGCTGATGGGGACCTCCGGCGCCTTCATCGCCGTCTGCGTCACGGCGCTGGCTCGAGGCGGTCCGGCGATGCTCGCCACGCTGGTGGTCATCTCGTCGCTGTTCCAGTTCGCGCTGGCGGCGCGCCTCTCGCTGCTGCGCCGGGTGTTGACGCCCACCGTGGCGGGAACGGTGATCATGCTGATCGCGGTCACGGTGATGCCGATCGTCTTCGACATGCTGGAGGAGGTGCCGGAGGGCGCTCCGCCGCTCGCGGCGCCGATCTGCGCGCTGGCGACCGTGCTGGTCATCACCGGACTGGCGCTGAAGGCGACCGGACCGCTGCGCCTCTGGGCGCCGGTCATCGGCGTCGCCGCCGGCTCCGCGGTCGCCGGCTTGTTCGGCGTCTACGACGCGGACGCGGTGGCGCGGGCGGCGTGGATCGGCATTCCGAACAGCGACTGGCCCGGCCTCGACCTGAGCTTCGGACCGGTCTTCTGGGCGCTCCTGCCGGCGTTCGTGTTCGTGACGCTGGTCGGCGCCATCGAGACGATCGGCGACTCGGTCGCCATCCAGCGCGTCTCCTGGCGCCGCTCGCGGGCGGTCGATTTCCGCGCGGTGCAAGGCGCGGTGGCCGCCGACGGAACCGGCAATCTCCTGTCCGGCTTGGCGGGAACCGTGCCGAACACGACCTATTCGTCCTCCATCGCAATCACGGAACTGACCGGCGTCGCCGCCCGCCGCGTCGGCGTCGCCATCGGCATCATCTACGTCGCGCTGGCGTTCCTGCCCAAGGCGCTGGCGGCGGTGGTGGCGATTCCGGCGCCGGTAAGCGCCGCCTACCTGCTGGTGATTCTGTCGATGCTGTTCGTACAGGGATTGCGGATGGTGGTGCAGGACGGCATCGACTATCGGAAGGGCTTGGTCGTGGGTATCTCGTTCTGGGCCGGGGTGGGCTTCCAGAGCGGCGTGATCTTTCCCGAGTACTTCTCGCAGGTGGCCGGCGGTCTGCTGCAGAACGGCATGACCGCCGGCGGTCTGGTGGCGATCCTGATGACCTTGATCATGGAGTTGACGGCGCCGCGACGCAGCCGCCTGGAGGTGGAGATCGATCGGTCCGACCTGCCGAAGATCACGGAGTTCCTCCGCGCGTTCGCCTCCCGCCACGGCTGGGACGCGGCGATGGCGCAGCGTCTGGACGCCGCCGCCGAGGAGACGCTGCTGTCGCTCGTCGGACCGGACGAAGCCGCGCGGGAGCGCGACCGCCGGCGGTTGCTGCTGGTCGCCTATAGACAGGACGGCGGCGCGGTGATCGAGTTCACGGCGTCCACCGGCCGGGAGAACCTCCAGGACCGGCTCGCGCTGCTCGAAGCGCCGTCCGCCGAGGCCCCGGACGAGCGGGAAATCTCGCTGCGGCTCCTGCGGCACCTCGCGTCTTCGGTACGCCACACGCAGTACCACGACACGGAGATCGTGACCGTCCGCGTGGATGCGCCACCGCCGGCCGCCGGCTGACAGAATAGAGCCGGACTATACGATCCGGCGCAGGCCGGCAGCGAGCCGGCGCAGCGCCTCCGCAAGGGCGTCGTCGTCGGGTGCCGCGTACGCGATGCGCAGGTAGCAACCGCCGGTCAGCCCGAAGGCCGCTCCCGGCACGACCGCCACGCGGTGCTCGCGGATCAGCCGCGACGCGACCGTTACCGAGTCGGCGTCGGTCGCCACGCGGGCCAGCGCGTAGAAGGCGCCGCGGGTCGCCGGCGCCTCCACCAGCGGCCGCAGCTCGCCGAACGTGCGCAGCACCGCCGACCGCCGGGCGGCGATCGCCGCGAGATGGCCGCGGCAGTAGTCGACTCCGGCGTCCAGTGCGGCGGCGGCCGCGAACTGCGAGATGATCGCCGGACTGATCGCGATCGTGTCCTGGATCTTGGCGGCGGCGTCGTGCAGGTAGGCGGGCATGCGCAGGTAGCCGATCCGCCAGCTCGCCAATCCGTACGCCTTGGAGAGCGAGTACAGGGAGATCGTGTGGTCGCCCGCGTCCGGGAGCGAGCCGGGCGAGAAGTGCTCGGCGCCGTCGTAGAGGAAGTACTCGTACGCCTCGTCGTGGACGTGAAAGAGGCCGCGTTCGGCGCACAGGCGGTTCAGGGCGCGCAGGTCCGAGCGCGGATAGACGGCGCCGGAAGGATTGTTCGGGGAGACCGTGACCACCGCGCGCGTGTCGGCGGTGATCGCGGCCTTCACGGCGTCCAGGTCGAGTTGGAAGTCGCGGTCGGTGGCGGCCAGCACGGGCCGGCAGCCGGCCATCGTCACGGCCATCTCGTGGTTGAAGTAGAACGGGGACATCAGCACCACGTCGTCCCCTGCGTCGCAGATCGCCAGCAGCGCGTTGACGAACGCCATGTTGCCGCCGGCGGTGACCATCAGTTCGTGTTCGTCGCCGACGGCGATCCCGTTCTCCCGCGACAGCTTGGCGGCAATGCGCTCGCGCAGCGCGGGAATGCCGTACACCGATGCGTACTTGTGGTTGTCGGCGTCGGCCAGGAAGCGGTCCAGCGCCTCCCGCACGCCCGGCGGCGGGGGATAGCCGACCACCCCCTGTCCCAGCGAGATGGTGCCCGGGTTCTCGGCGATCAGGCGGTGGATGCGCGGGATGACCGGCGGCTGCACGCGCCGCAGGCGGGCCGACTGACCGAGCGGCTTCTGAGGGCTCTGCACCGCCTCAGTATACCGCTTTGGAACCCGACGACGTTGCGTGCGTGCGGTCGGGTTCGGTGTGAGGGTTGGCGACGGCCGCGCGGCAAGCTACCGTGCGGGGGGCAGCGCGGCGCTTGCGAGCGTATCCTGAAGAGGGGAGTGGAGATCGAATGGCAGGGAAAATCGGTTGGATCGGAACCGGCGTGATGGGGCGCTCGATGTGTCTGCATCTTCGCCGGGCCGGATACGAGGTGGCGGTCTACAACCGCTCGAAGGACAAGGCGCAGGACATGCTCGACGCTGGAGCCGTATGGTGCGATACGCCGGCCGGCGTGGCCGGCGGTAGCGAGGCGGTCTTCACCATCGTCGGCTATCCGCGCGACGTGGAGGAGGTGTACCTGGGGTCGGCCGGCGTGCTCGCGGCGACCGCGAGCGGCAGCTTGGTGATCGACATGACCACCTCGGAGCCGGCGCTGGCCAAGCGGCTCCACGAACGGGCGGCGCAGCGCGGGGTGGCGGCGCTCGACGCGCCGGTCTCCGGGGGCGACACCGGCGCCCGCGCCGGGACCTTGGCGATCATGGTCGGCGGCGACCGCGCCGACTTCGACCGCGCCATGCCGTACTTCCGCATCATGGGCGAGAACATCGCCTACATGGGGCCGGCGGGCGCCGGCCAGCACACCAAGATGAGCAACCAGATCCTGATCGCCTCCACCATGGTGGGGGTAGTGGAATCGCTGCTCTACGGCCACCGCGCCGGCCTCGACCGCGACGAGATCATCGCCGTGATCGGCAAGGGGGCGGCGAGCTGCTTTGCCATCAACAACCTGGGGCCACGCATCGTCAAGGGCGACTTCGAGCCCGGCTTCTTCATCAAGCACTTCGTCAAGGACATGGGCATCGCCCTGGCGGAGGCGCAGGCGATGCGGCTGGCCTTGCCGGGGCTGGCGCTGGCCAACCAGTTCTATACCGCAGCGATGGCGGAAGGGTTGGAGGACCGCGGAACTCAGGCGCTGTACCGGGTGCTGGAGCGTCTGAGCGGCTGATCGCTACTGTGCGCCGCGCCGCCCAGGAGGCGGTAGGAACCGACGCTGAGCGCCGGCCCGACCGCCTCTTGAACGCCGTTCGCCGCACCGCGCGTGCTGCGGGCGGCGGCCGTTGACCGTTCCGGGGGCGTCGGGATACTCCGGGCAGCAAGTAGGCCGCGGTGGCCACCGCCACCCGCCGCAGGAAACGAGAGGGAAGGTGCGGGTCGAGATGAACGCTCCGCTGGCCGCCTGCAACACGCTCCGCGTGGCGGCGGCGGCGCGGTACTTGGTGCGCGTGGGCGGCGGCGCAGCCGACCGCGCGGCGCGAGAGCTGGCCGAGTTGCTCGCCGGCCCGCGCTTCGACCGCCTGCCGCGGCTGGTGCTCGGCGGCGGCAGCAATGTCCTGTTCGCCGGCGACTACCCCGGCGTCGTGATCCTGCCGCGCGCCGGCGGCATCGCGGTGCAGGAGAAGGCGGAGTCGGTGATCGTCACGGCCGCCGCCGGTCACGACTGGCACCGGCTGGTGGACTACGTGGTGGCGCGCGGCTGGGGCGGCATCGAGAACCTCAGTCTGATCCCGGGATCGGTCGGCGCGGCGCCGATCCAGAACATCGGCGCCTACGGAGCGCAACTCTCCGACGTCTTCGTCGACCTGCAGGCGGCGCCGCTGGCCGGCGGCGAGCCGCGTACCATGGACGGCGCCGCGTGCGCGTTCGGCTACCGGGACAGCGTGTTCAAGCGCAGTCTGCGCGACCGGATGCTCATCACCGAGGTGCGCCTGCGGCTGCGCAATCGGCCGCGGCTGAACCTGGAGTATGCCGGGGTGCGCGCGGAGCTGGCGCAGATGGCGGTCGCCGATCCCACGGTCGCCGACGTGAGCCGGGCGATCGTCCGCCTGCGCCGTCGCAAGCTGCCCGATCCGCACCTGCTGCCCAACGCCGGCTCCTTCTTCAAGAATCCGGTACTCGCGCCCAACGACTACGCGCAGGTCCGGGAACGCTGCCCGCAGATCGCCGGGGCGGCGGTCGACCGAGGCTACAAGGTTCCGGCGGCGCAGTTGATCGAAGCGTGCGGCCTGCGCGGCCGCCGCTTCGGGCGCGCAGGCGTAGCCGAGCGCCATGCCCTGGTGCTGGTCAACCACGGCGACGCCTCCGGCGCGGACGTGCTGGCCGCGGCTCGAGCGGTGGAAGAGGCGGTCGCCGAACGCTTCGGCGTGCGGCTGGAACGCGAAGTCCGCGTGATCGGCGGGGAAGAGGGGCCGGTCTGATCACGGTTCATCGTACGATTCGGTATTCTCCAACAGGCGTCCACGATGCCCGGCCGGCGGCCGGAACGCTCGCCGTTCTGCGCAGCTTTCGGCTTGCGCCGTCGCTGCCTGCCGCCGTCATCCGCCAGCGGCTCGTCGGGTTCGCCGTTCCACAGGATCCGGAGATAACAGTTGGCCGGGTCATCTACCGGCACGGCGGGTTTCCGTTCCGCTCGACTCCACCACCTCTGCGCTGTGCACCAGTTCCCAGCCGCGGAACACCAGCGCCAGCCCCTTGAACTCCGCCGCTGGGTAGCGGCGCGCCAGCCGCTCGTCCGCCAGATAGCGGCGCAGTTGCGTGACCGCCGCGGCGGCCGTGGACGCCACCTGCGCCGCCGTCGCCAAGTCGCGGCGCAGGTACTTCAACTCGATCACGTAGCCGTGCCGCATGCCCGGATAGCGCGCCGCCAACGGCTCCAGCACGATGTCCGCGTAGCCCTTCGCCAGTTCCAGCTCGGTGTGGAACACGAAGTAACCCGACGCGCTCAGGTAGGCGGCCAGGAAGCCCTGCACCACCTTCTCGCCCTGCAGGTAGTCGCGGATGCCGGTCTGCTCGGCCACCGCGGTGCCGAGCCGCTCGACCGCCGGGCGCCAGTCGCCGGCCAGCGCCATGCGCCGCGTCAGCCGGTCGAACTCCACCAAGTCCAGCGAGAACACTCCGGTCTCCCGGTAGGCTTCGCGCAGGTAGCTGTACATCAGGCGCCGCACCGTCTGATTGGGGATGGCGAGGCGCGGCACGCCGGCCGCCATCCCGCAGATGCTCAGCAGGCCGAAGTAGTGCAGCAGCGACAGGAAGTTCTCGCGCTCGCCGAGCAGCGCCAGCGGGAAGGACTCCACCAGGTCGCTGTCGGCCCGCCCTTCGGCGATCACCTGCCGCAGCAGGTCGAAGTTGCCGTTCAACCGCCGCCCGGTCACCAGCAGGTGGCGCAGCTTGCCGTAGTCGATGCGCACGTTGACGTCGATCAGGTTGTCGGGTCCGGGCTCGTTGGGGATGGAGTGCTTCAGGTAATAGAGCACCATGTCGGTGTTGTAGACGACCTGCTCGGCGACCTTGGCGAAGCGGTAGCCGGCGTACCACTCGCGCATCGTGGCCAGCGCGGCATCCACCTCCTGGTCGAATACGCCCAGGTCCCGGTAGGTCTCCAGCAGGCCGCGCACCTCGGACTCGGTGAAGCCGAGCAGCTCGTTGAATTCCGGCCGGAGGCTCAGGTTGGAGCCGATGTTGAAGCCGCTGGTGGCGTCGTCCATGGTGATCGGCGACACGCCGGTGACGAACAGCCGCTCGATGCTGCCGTTTTCGGTGCCGGCCTTGAGGGTGGCGAAGAAGTTGCGGTAGAAGCCGCCGCCGTGGGTGAACGAGTGGTACGCCTCGGCGCCCTGGTGCGCCAGGATGGTGTTGGCGAAGTTGTCGTACTCGTCGATCAGCACGTAGAGCGGTATCCCCTGCCGCCGGGAGTGCAGGAACAACGCGACGAGTTTGTCGGTGATCGTCGGCTCCGATCGAAACTGCGCCACCACGGGTTCCGGGAAGAGATCCGGATTGCGTTCCGCCGCGTCCATGAACACCTTGGCGCAGTAGTTCTCGAAGTTTCGCTCCAGCGTCTCGGGGGCGTCGTTGAAGGCGGAGAAGTTGAACCGCAGCACGACGTAGCGGCTGCGGTTGGGCGTCGGGTGGCGGCCGATGTCAGTGCCGGCGAACACCGCCTCGAAGTCGTCCGCCTCGGTGCGGTCGTAGTAGCTCTCCAGCAGCGACAGCCAGCAGGTCTTGCCGAAGCGCCGCGGGCGGATGAAGAACACGAACCGCTCCTGCTCCAGGGCGTGCAGGAAGCGCGTCTTGTCGACGTACAGGCAGCCTTCCCGGCGCAGGCCCTTGAAATAGGCGAGCCCGTAGGGGATCGTCGGATACGGCGCAGGAGCGCGGGACGGCGCAGCGGGCGCGGACACGCGAGTATCTTATCTCACTCGCGCATACGGCGCCTACCGGATGGTCGCCAGCCAGCTTGTTCAGATTGATTCTCTCTGCGGCGGCGTGCATGTCCAGGATACACTGGACGAAGTTCATGCCATGGCAGTGCTTCAGGATGTGCCGGGCGAACCTCTCGTACAAAAGGTGCTCGTCATGGCGAACCGCGTAGAGCGCTTTGCCGATCTCGCTGAGCGTCGCGTCGTTCTCCTCGATGAGGCCGTACGCGCGCAGCGAGAGTTTGGTGTTGTTGGCGAGCTTGCTCCTGTTGTAATCGGAAGTACGGTGACCGGCGAAGTACCGGTCTCGGACAGCGGCCTCGAATCCCTTCCAGTCGGCGCCGTGTTCATGGGCCAGCTCCAGGAGATACGCAAGTTCGATCTGCGCCGGCGAGAACTCGCTCCCGAAGGGAAGATCGCTGCGTGGCATCAGACGACCTGTTCACGTTGACGTCCCGCGCGCGCCTGCACGGTAAGCGTGGAGGCGCGCAAATCGGCCATTCGCGCGCGCGTCTCCGGCGGCTGCCGGCCGGCTTTCGGCAAGTTTTCAGCCAGCAGGCCGCGCCCGATCACGTTTTGGCCGACCGACGGCGGTGGCGAAGCTGCGATCAGGAGTCGATCAGGCGAGGTCGTAGCGGTCGAGGTTCATCACCTTGTTCCAGGCGGCCACGAAGTCGCGCACGAACGCCGCCTGCCCGTCGCCGCACCCGTAGACTTCCGCGATGGCTCGGAGCTCGGAGTTCGAACCGAAAATCAGGTCCACCTCGGTGGCGGTCCACTTGACCTCACCGGCGGAACCATCGCGGCCCTCGAACACGCCACCGGCGGAGGACGCCTGCCACTCGGTGCCCATGTCGAGCAGGTTCACGAAGAAGTCATTGGTCAGCGTGCCCGGCCGGTCCGTGAAGACGCCGTGCGCGGACTGCCCCGTATTCGCGTTCAGGACGCGCATGCCGCCGACCAGCGCCGTCATCTCGGGTGCGGTCAGCGTCAGCATGCATGCCCGCTCCACCATCTGCTCTGCCGCTGACGCTCCGTTTCCGCTCTTGACGTAGTTGCGGAACCCGTCGGCGGTGGGCTCGAGTACGGCAAACGATTCCACGTCCGTCCATTCCTGCGACGCGTCCGTGCGCCCGGGTGCAAAGGGGACCTGCGCGCCGTGCCCGGCAGTGCTTGCCGCCTGCTCGACGCCCGCGCACCCCGCCAGGACGATCAGGTCGGCCAGGGAGACCCGCTTGTCGCCGGTCTGCGCGTCGTTGAACGCCGCCCGTATCCCCTCCAGCGTCTGCAATGCATTCGCCAGCGCGGCCGGGTCGTTCACTTCCCAGTCCTTCTGCGGCGCGAGGCGGATGCGGGCTCCGTTCGCACCACCGCGCTTGTCGGTGTCGCGGAACGTTGCCGCCGACGCCCAGGCGGTCGAGACCAACTGCGAAACGGACAGGCCCGAGGCGAGGACCTTGGCCTTGAGGTCCGCGATGTCCTGCTCGCCGATCAACTCATGGTCGACGTCGGGCACCGGGTCCTGCCACACCTGCGCCTCGGCGGGGACCAGCGGTCCGAGATACCGGCTGCGCGGCCCCATGTCGCGGTGGAGCAGTTTGAACCACGCCTTGGCGAAGGCCGCTTCGAGGTCCGCCGGATTGTCGAGGAAGCGCTTCGAAATCGGCGCGTAGACCGGGTCCTGTCGCAGCGAGAGGTCGGTGGTGAGCATGATCGGGGCGTGCTTCCTGGAGGGATCGTGAGCATCCGGCACGGTCGCCACCTGGGCTGCGTTCACGGGAGCGTACTGCGACTTGCCGGCGGGACTCTTCGTCAGCTCCCACTCGTGATGGTGCAGGTTCTCCATGAAGTTGTTGTCCCACCGTGTCGGGTGTTCGGTCCAGGCACCCTCCAGGCCGCTGGTGATCGTGTCGCCGGCCTTGCCGCTGCCGTAACCGCTGCGCCAGCCGAAGCCCTGCGCCTCCACGCCGGCGCCCTCCGGTTCGGGACCGACGTGGGAATCGGGGGCAGCGCCATGCGCCTTGCCGAAGGTGTGGCCGCCGGCGATGAGCGCGACCGTCTCCTCGTCGTTCATCGCCATGCGGGCGAACGTGTTGCGGATGTACTGCGCCGCGGCCATCGGGTCCGGGTTACCGCCCGGCCCCTCCGGGTTCACGTAGATCAGACCCATGTGGTCGGCGCCGAGCGGTCCCTGGAGTTCACCGTCAGCGTCGTGGCGTTCGTCCCCGAGCCACGTGGTCTCAGCCCCCCAGTCGGTCTCGTCAGCCTCCCAGACGTCAGGGCGGCCGAAGGCGAACCCGAACGTCTTGAACCCCATCGACTCCATGGCGCAGTTGCCGGCGAAGATGATGAGGTCGGCCCACGACAGGTTGCGGCCGTACTTCCGCTTGACCGGCCAGAGCAAGCGGCGCGCCTTGTCCAGGTTGCCGTTGTCGGGCCAGCTATTCAGGGGCGCAAAGCGCTGGTAGCCCGAGCCGCCGCCGCCGCGCCCGTCGGTGATGCGGTACGTGCCGGCGGCGTGCCACGTCATGCGGATGAAGAGCGGCCCATAGTGGCCGTAGTCTGCCGGCCACCAGTCCTGGGAGGTCGTCATCACCTGCTCGACGTCCTGCCTCAGCTCTTCGACGTCAACGCTCTTGAACGCCTCAGCGTAGTTGAAGTCCCCGCCCATCGGGTCCGATTCGGGAGAGTTTCGACGAAGAGCCTTCAGGCTCAGCTGATTCGGCCACCAGGATTGGTTCGTAGTCATAGCATCTCTCCGTAGGGCAAGCTGCTGCCGGGAGCGCGGCCTCCCGTTACTTACGGCTCGCAACGCGCATGGTAGCCATGATCGTCGACACTCGGAAGGTCTGTGTCAACCGAGCGGACCATCGGCGCCGCACAGGCCGCGCCGCACGCAGGCCGGCCGCTGGACGGTGCGGCGCTCGGGGCGTCATGCTGTCCGTGGAGGTGAACTATGGAGGAGCAGGACCCCCGGCGCGAAGCCGGGGAGCAGGCATTTCGATTCGTTGACGGCTGGGGGGGCGGCTCGGCGGGGCGAACGCTGGGGATCGCCTCCGGCGTGGCCGTCGACAGCCGCGACCGGGTGTACGTGATCGACCGCGAACCTGACCCCGCCATCGTCGTGTACGACCGCGACGGCGTCCTGATCACGGTGTGGGGTGAGGACATCTTCAGCGTCCCGCACGAGCTGTGGATCGACGAGCACGATCGCGTGCTGGTGGCCGATTGCGGCGATCACACGGTGCGCATCTGCACCGCCGACGGCCAGGTGCTGCAGACGCTGGGCACGCCGGGCATGCCCGGAGACGTCGGCATGCCGTTCAATCGGCCCACGCGCGCGGCGGTCGCCGCGGACGGCGAGATATGGGTGGCCGACGGCTACGGCCAGGAGTATCTGCACCGCTTCTCCGCCGCCGGCGAGCTGCTGGCGACCTTCGGCGGCCGCGGCGCCGGCCCGGGCTGCTTCACGCTGCCGCACTCGGTGGTGTGCGACGACCGCGGCCGCATCCTGGTCGCTGACCGGGAGCCCAATAACCGCATCTGCGTGCTCGATCGCTCGGGGCGTCAGGTGGCCGAATGGCGCGGCCGGCGAGGCCCCTGCGGCCTGTTCGTGGGCGGCGACGGGACGGTCTACCTGGCCGACGGCGGTTTGGTGATCCTCGATGGGGACGGCAACGAGCTGGCCGACGTTCCGATGCCGGAACAGCCCACCGGCCACGCGCACGGAGCGCACAGCGTATGGGTCGACCGGCACGGGGACATCTACGTGACGGAGGTCGGCGTGGAGAACCTGGTGCACAAGCTCACGCGCGCGTAAGCGGGCACCCTACCACTTCAGCAGGTTGCCTCCGAACGTGAGGCCTGCGCCGAAGCCGACGGTGATCAGAAGATCGCCGTCGGCGACCTTGTCGCGCTCGTACAGCTCGTTCAGGGCGATGGGGATGGTCGCCGCCGACGTGTTCGCGTACTCCTCGATGTTCAGGTAGAACTTCTCGGTGGGGATGCGCGCCCGTTTGGCGGCCGCCTCGATGATCCGGCGGTTGGCCTGGTGCGGGACGATGTAGGCGATGTCGTCGATCGTCAGCCGGTTGCGGTCCAGTATCTGCTGGATCACCTCGATGATCGCCGGCACCGCGAAGTTGTAGACCGACTGCCCCTCCATCTTGATCAGCAGGTCGCGTTCGGCGCTGTGGCCCAGCTTGAACGGCGCGCGCGTACCGCCGACCTCCCGCGCCAGATACGAAGCGCCCGAGCCGTCGGCCTTGAGGACCGAGTCCAGGATGCCGCGGCCGTTGGACGAGGGGCTGATCACCGCGGCGCCGGCGCCGTCGCCGAACAGCACGCAGGTGCTGCGGTCGGTCCAATCGACGATGCGCGTCAGCACCTCGCTGCCGATCAGCAGCACGCGGTCGGCGGCCCCCGAGGCTATGAACCCCTTCGCGGTCTCCAGGCCGTAGACGAACCCCGTGCAGCCGACCCCGATGTCCATCGCCGCGGCGTTCTTGGCGCCGATCATGTTCTGCACGATGCAGGCGGTCGACGGGAAGCCGACATAGTCGGAAGAGGCGGTGGCCACCAGCACCATGTCGATCGACTCGGGATCGGTCCCGGAACGGTCCAGCGCTACCTTGGCGGCCTGCGCTCCCAGATCGGAGGCGGCTTCGTCGTCGCTGGCAACGTGGCGATAGCCGATGCCGGTATGCGATCGGATCCATTCGTCTGAGGTGTCCAGAAACTCGGCGAGTTCGTCGTTGGACATGCGTCGGGACGGCGTATAGGCGCCGATCCCCTCAATTCTTGCGCCCATCGGGTCTCCTTGGAGCGGTGTGGGAGTCTGATCCGCCTTCGAAGACGACTGTGGGTGCCGACTGTAGAGTCCGGGTCTTCACGTGGTCAAGCGGGCTGCGTGGTGGTGGTCGGCCTGTCAGTGGTTGCGTGGTTGGAGCGTTGACGCGTCAGGGCGGGGGGAGCTATTGTGCAATTTGTACCATCCGATGCGAACCTGTTTCCTGTTTCCGGCGCAGGGCGCCCAGTACCCGGGGATGGCCCGTGATCTCTGGGAGCGCAGCCAAGCGGTCAAGGACCTGTTCGGGATCGCCTCCGAAGCCACGGGCACCGATCTGCGGCGCCTGCTGTTCGACGGCACCGATACGGACTTGCGCGCCACCGATCGCACCCAGATCGCGGTCACCCTTGCCAATCTGTCCGCGGCCACCGTGCTGGGCGAACATGGCGTGAGCGGCGACGGCTTCGCGGGGTTCAGCCTGGGAGAGTACTCGGCGCTGCACCTTGCCGGCGTGATCGGCGCGGCCGACATCTTCCCGATCGTCAAGGAGCGCGGCATTGCGATGGAAGCGGCCAGCCGCGCCTCCGATACCGCCGAAGGGCGTTCCGGGATGGCTGCGGTGATCGGCTTGGCTCCCGAGCGGGTGGAAGCGACGATCGCCGATCTGCCGGCCGGAAGCATCTTCATCGCCAACTACTCGGGCGCGCGGCAAGTGGTGCTGGCCGGCACCGCCGGCGGCCTGCGCAGCGCGGAAGCGGCCTGCAAGGAGGCGGGTGCCCGACGCTTCATCTCCCTCAAGGTGTCGGGGCCGTTTCATTCGCCGCTGATTCGCGATGCGGCCGAGCGGCTGGCGGAGGCGCTGGCCGGCGTGTCGTTCGCCGACCCGGTGCGGCCGGTCTACGCCAACGTCACCGGCGCGCGGGTCACCTCGGGAAGCGAAGCGCGCGATCTCTGCGTCCGGCAGGTGGTGTCGAGCGTGCGCTGGACCGACGAGGTGGCCGCCCTGCAGGCCGACCGATACGAGCGCTACCTCGAGGTCGGGCCGGGGCAGGTGCTCGCCGGCCTCTTGCGGGGCTTTCCCGGCCGGTTGCGGTGCGAGGCGGCCGGCACCCTGGAGGCGATCGAAGCGGTCGCGGCGGCGGCATGAGCCTGGACGGCGCGGTCGCGGTGGTGACCGGCGGCTCGCGCGGTATCGGAGCGGCGGTCGTCCGGTCCCTGCTGCGGGACGGCGCCAAGGTCTATTCGCTGTCGCGGACCGCTGATGACGGCGCGGCCGGGCTGCCGGATCGGGGCGATTATACGTGGCTGGCTACCGACTTGACCGACGAGGCTGCCGTCGACGCGCGCCTCGGCGAGGTCCTGGCGGAGAACCGGGGCGTGCAGGTGCTGGTGAACAACGCCGGCATCACCCGCGATGGACTGGTGTTCCGCATGTCGCGGCAGGACTGGGACGCGGTCCTGGCCCTCAACCTGACGGCGGCGTTCCTCACCTGCAAGGTCGTCGCCCGTGACATGGCCCGGCGGCGCGCCGGGTCGATCGTCAACATCTCGTCGGTGGTCGGCTTGACCGGCAACCCCGGCCAGACGAACTATTGCGCATCGAAGGCCGGGATCATCGGCTTCTCGAAGAGCTTGGCGCGTGAGGTGGCCGGCCGCGGCGTGCGGGTCAACGTGGTCGCGCCCGGCTATATTGAGACCGGCATGACGGCGTCGCTCGGCGACCGGGTGCGCGAGACGATTACCGGCCTGATACCGCTCGGCCGCACCGGAACGCCCGAGGAGGTGGCCGAACTGGTCGCCTTCCTCGCTTCGGCCCGTTCCGCCTACGTCACCGGACAGGTGCTGCAGGTGGACGGCGGGCTGTCGATGTAACGTTCGACGGAGCGAAGGTGCGCGGAATCTGACGGAGGAGATGGGAATGGACAGACGCGTGGTGGTTACGGGGCTCGGCGCCGTCACTCCCCTTGGGAACGACGTCGACACGTTCTGGCGTGCGGTCAAGAACGGCGAATGCGGGGTAGATCGCGTCCGCTCGTTCGACGTCTCGGACTACCCCTCGAAGGTGGCGGGTGAGGTCAGAGACCTGGATCCCTCGAAATACCTGGACCGGCGCGAGGTGCGCCGCCTTGACCGCTTCGCCATGTTCGCGATGGTGACCGCGCTGGAGGCGCTCGCCGACGCTCGCCTGTCGACCGATGACCTGGACCCGAACCGGACCGGCGTCATCATGGGAGTGGGGTTCGGCGGCATCCACACCCTGCACTCCGAGTTCAAGAATCTGTTCGACCGCGGCCCCAAGGCGGTGCATCCGCTGCTGGTGACGAAGATGATCAGCAACATCGCTGCCGGCCACGTCGCGATCAGGATCCACGCGCACGGCCCTTCGTATACCGTGGTGTCGGCATGCGCCTCAGCCAACGACGCGATCGGCGAGTCGTATCGATGGGTCAAGGACGGCACGGTGGACGTCATGGTGACCGGTGGCGCCGAAGCTGCCGTCGCTCCGCTGGCGCTGTCCGGGTTCTCCGGCCTGCAGGCGGTCACATCGTCGTTCAACGACGATCCCAAGCGCGCCAGCCGACCATTCGACAAGGACCGCGACGGCTTCGTCCTAGGCGAAGGGGCAGGAACGCTCATCCTGGAAGAGCTCGAACGCGCCAAGGCGCGGTCCGCGCCGATCTACTGCGAGGTGGTCGGCTACGGCGTTACCTGTGACGCCAACCACTTGACCGCTCCCCATCCTCAGGGCAAGGGCGCCGAGAACGCGATGAAGATGGCGATCGCGGGGAGCGGCATGCCGCCCGAAGAATTCGATTACGTCAACGCGCACGGCACTTCGACCCAGCTCAACGACGCCACCGAGACCATGGCGATCAAGCGGGTGTTCGGCGATCACGCCGCCAAGCTCAAGGTATCGTCCACCAAGTCGATGGTCGGGCACCTGCTCGGCGCCGCCGCCGGCGTGGAGGCGATCGCCACGGCCAAGGGACTGCAAGAACAACACTACCCGGCGACGATCAACTACGAGACGCCGGACCCCGAATGCGACCTGGACTACGTTCCCAACCGCGGTCAGAATGCTCCCATGCGCGCCGCGCTCAACAACTCGTTCGGATTCGGCGGCCACAACGCGGTCGTCGCCCTGAAACGGTACGACGGCTGACGGCCGGAGCGTGCGCGGTGCGGGTCGCGGTCGTCGCCGATACCCATGACAACTGGCCGGCGCTCGACGCCCTGTGCCGGCGCCTCGCCGCCGTCGGCTGCACGCATCTGCTCCACTGCGGTGATGTCTGCGCGCCGCTGACCCTGCTGCGGTTGCTCGACCGGTTTACGGGCCGGGTCGACTTGGTGGCCGGCAACGTCGACGGCGACCACTTCCTGATGACCACCCGCACCGCCGATCGCATCGGCTTCCGGTTCCACGGCGCGGAGCTGGCCGAGCTCACCATCGGCGGGCGGCGCATCGCCATGCAGCACTACCCGCGCTTGGCGCGGGCGCTTGCGCGCGGCGGGGAGTACGACGCGGTCTTCTACGGCCACGACCACCGCGCCAACGTGGAGCGGCTCCCGGCGGGCGGCCGTACGGTGCTGCTGGCCAACCCCGGCACGCTGAGCGCCATGGGCGGCTCGCTCACCTACGGTCTGTACGACGCGGCGGCCAACGACCTGGAGCTGGTCGATCTGAGCGTGTGAGCGGCGGGCGGGGTGCGTCCGCGCCGCTCAACGGGATGCCGGCGGTCGGACTCGAACCGACACGGGGTCGCCCCCACCAGATTTTGAGTCTGGCATGTCTACCGATTTCATCACGCCGGCGTGACGTGAACGGCGGCGCGGCGGCGCGCGGGCCGTCCGCCATCCTAACGGCGCTCGGCCCGATGTCAAACCCGGCAGCGGACCGTCAGCCTCCCGTGATCGCGGTTCCGCGGTAGGGGCGCCCCTCCAGGATCGAACGCAGGTTGCCGGTGTCGCTGCCGGTGAAGACCACGGTCATACCGTGCCGGCAGGCGGCGCGGGCGGCTACCGGGTCGAACGGCAGCCGGCTGCCCGGCTGCCACTCCCCGTCGCTCATCCGCGCCAGCTCGCTCCAGGTGACGTGCGTGAGCGGGCGGGCGCCGGCGTCGAGCCTGGGATCGCTCGAATAGACCATGGCGACGTTGGACATCTTGATGACGGTGCCGGCGCCGAAGCGCTGTGCCAGCAACACGGCGTCATAGTCGGTGGAGAAGCCCGGCTTCCAGCCGGCCGCGACCATCACGCGGCCGGGAAACGCGGGGACGGCGGTCGGGTCGGTGATCAGCGGCGCGCAGCAGTCCGGAGAGAACGCGTGGCGCAGCAGCTCGCCGTGCAGCCGCGTGGCGGCGATGCCTATCCAGTCCTGCGCTTCGTCGGACGGCGCCGCCGCGAGCCGGCGATAGGCGGCCTGGTAGTCTCGCGCCAGATCGCCGCCACCGGTGACGACGATCGCCTTGTCGCCAGCCGACGCGCGCAGGGCTTCCAGGACGGCGGAGCGAAACCGATCGAGGTACGCGGCGGCGGTCGACTCGCGCTCGATGAGCGACCCGGACAGGTCGATCACATGCACGGCCATCGACGCAGGATGATAGCACGGCCGCCGTCGGGCAGGATCGATCCGTTCGGGGTTGCCTTGCGGCCTTCGCATGTCGTTATCATTGACATGTCGAAAGCGATGAATCGATGGACCGCGACCTGACGGAAATCCTCGAAGACTGGCGGTACGACTCGGACGATCAGTACCGCGTGATCAAGGCGCGCGACGGGCGCGCGGTGCTGCAGGTGCGCCAACCGCTCGGCATCGAGCAGTACGAGCTCGATGGGCGGCCGGACGGTCTGCGCCCGTTCGGCAAGGAGTCGGTGCTGGTGGAGATGCTCGACCGCCTCGACTCCTGCGACGTCGCCGACGACGGGGGCTTCCTGATCGACCACAAAGACTTCCTGCGGCTGCAGAACGAGGGCATCCTCTACTACTATCGCTATCTGATCCTGTTTCAGATGGGAGATTTCGAACGCACCGTCAGCGACACCATGCACAACCTGCAGATCTGCGATCTGGTCGAGCGGTTCGTGCAGGAAGCCGACGATCAGAAGGAGATACTGCAGTACCGCCCCTACATCATCCGCATGAACGCCATGGCGGGCGCCATGCTGCAGCTCGGCGCCGAGGATTCGGACGGCGCGCGCGGTGCGCTGCAGGGCGCGATCGACGACATCGGCGCGCTCGACGAGGTCGACACCCCCACCTACCACTACGAACGGCTGCGGTCCCTCCAGTACCTGCGCACCGCGTTGCATCAGATCAAGGCGCGCAAGCCGACCGTGCTGGAGCGATTGAACGCCGCGCTGGATGAGGCGGTCGAGCAGGAAGCCTACGAACGGGCGGCGGAGCTGCGCGACAGAATCCACGCCTTGCAGCAGCGCCGGGCGTAGTCCGCACCGGCATGCGCAACGCGGTGCGGCGCAGGGCTGCACGGGCGGCGGTCCGGCGCCCGTTGCGGCGTGCGTGGTCGGGGTGTTGGCGGCGCGTTGCCGCTGCCGCGGCGGCGGCCGGGATGGTCGCGGCCGCCGATGGCGCGACCGCCCGCGAGTTGGTTACCGCGCAGGCGTTCTTCGACGAGGTCGCGGCAGCCTACGCCGACATCGAGGATTATCAGGCCGACGTCGTGATCGCCGCGCGCCGCTTCCAGCGGGTGGCCGACGCCAGCGGCGGAGCCGGCGCGCCGGACTCCGGCTCCGCGCTGCGGGAGGTCGAGCTGTCGCGGATGGAGGGGACGCTGTCGTTCAAGCGACCCGATCTGCTGCGTATCGACTTCAGCGATCCTTCCGGTCAGGTTCTGGTGTCGGACGGGGAGCTGCTCACCATCTACGTGCCGGGATTGGACCTCATCATCGAGCAGCGGCTCGGTGGCGCTGCGGCTCCCGCCGCGGCCTCCCTGGCATCCCGTCTGGCGCCGGCGCCGGGCTTGCGCTCCCTCCGTTCCAACTACGCGATCGCCTACCAGATCGGGCCCGAGCCGGTGCCGCTGAACGACGGCTCCGGACAGGAGGTGGTCCGGCTGCTGCTGGGACGGCAGGCCGCGGAGGAGGGATTCGAGACGATCGAGGTCGCGGTCGGCGGCGACAAGCTGATTCGCAGCATAGTCGGCGAGGATCGTTCGGGGACCCGGCTCGCCATCGAGTTCCGCGCCGTGCGGATCAACCGATCGATACCGGACGCGCGGTTCCGGTACGAATCGCCGCCCGACGCGAACGTCTATCGGGATGTCCTGTTCGGCGACGTCCTCCTTGGCGGCTGAGAGAGCCGATGGCGGCTGACCCGATGACGGAGGACGGCCGCGAGTCGGCGGCGAGCGCCGCCCTCCGCGATTCCCGCACCTCGCGCGGCATCTCCCTGGAGCAGGTCACGCGCGACATTCACATCAGCAAGCGATTCCTGGCGGCTCTGGAAGCCGGCGACTACGCCGATCTGCCGGCAGATGCGTACGTCACCGGGTTCATCCGCAGCTACGCCGACTACCTGGAGCTCGACCCCGAGCCGCTTATCGACCACTACCGTTCACAGCGGGCGACGAGCGCCGCCGCCGAGGAGCCGCCCGGGCGCAGCCGGTCACCGCTGGTGGCGGTGCTGGCGCTGGCGCTGCTGGTGTTCGCGGCCGGGATCGCCGCCCTGGTACGCTGGGTGATCCAACCCGCCGCCGCCGAGCGCACGGTGGAGCGGCCGGCCGCTGCGCCACCGGCGCCGTTCGTGATGGCCGGGGAGACGGTGATCCGGGTGCTGGAGGTCGGCACCGTGGTACAAGTGCCGATCGACGATCGACGCTATGACGTGCTGCTGGTTCGGTACGACGACGGTCTGGTCATCCGGTACGGCGATGACGAGGCGCCGCTCGCCGTCGGCGGCGAGCGGCTGCTCGATCTGGACGGCGACTCCCGGACCGACCTGCGCGTGTTGTTCAACAGCGTCGACCGAAGCGGCGATCCGATCCGCGTCAACCTGACGCTGCAGCGCGGCACGGCCGGCGAGCAGGCGCCGCCGGCGCCGGTCGGCTCCGGCCGCGCCAGCGGCTGACGGCCGCACGTTGCCCGAAACGACGTCAGGCCGGGGCAGGCCGCCTATCGAACCCGCACTGGTCCAACCGCATCCGGCCGGCGGTCATTCGCTCGAACACCGCTTGGCGGTGCTGAACGAGCCGCAGCGGCGCGCCGTGGAGCATTGGGGCCGCCCGCTGCTCATCCTGGCGGGAGCCGGCTCCGGCAAGACGCGGGCGATCACCACCAAGATCGCCTACCTGACCGAGCGGCGCGGCATCCCGCCGCGCGCGATGCTGGCGGTCACCTTCACCAACAAGGCTGCCGACGAGATGCGCCAGCGGGCCACCGCAATGCTCCCGGCCGCCGCCGGGGCGAACATCCGCACGTTCCATTCGTTCTGCAACTGGCTGCTCCGGCGCTATGGAGCCCGCGCCGGCGTCGATCCGAGCTTCTCCATTCTGGACGGCGCCGACGCGCTGTCGGTCCTGCGCGACGCGGCCGGCGGCGGATGGCCGGCCGACGAGCTCAAGGCGGCGGGCGAGCTGATCGCGCGGGCCAAGGATCACGGTCTGCGCCCCCGCGACGATCTCGATCGGCTCGACGTGCCGGTGGGCGTGCCGTTGGCCGACTTGTACGCCGCGTATCAGGAGCATCTGCAGCGCAGCAACGCCATGGACTTCGGCGACCTGATCCTGCGTACGATCGACCTGCTGTCCACGGAACCGGGAGCCGAGATCGCCGGCCGCTTCCAAACGCTGCTGGTCGACGAGTATCAGGACGCCAATCGGGCGCAGGTGCAACTGCTCCGCCTGCTGGCCGGCGGCGGCGCCTACGTGTGCGCGGTCGGCGACGATGACCAGTCGATCTACGGGTTCAGGGGCGCCGACGTCGGGGCGTTCCTGTCGTTCCCGGACCATTTCGCGGGCGCGGAGATCGTACGCCTTGAACAGAACTACCGGTCCACCCCGCAGATACTGGCGGTGGCGCAGAGCGTGGTGGAAGGCAACCGCGACCGCCTGGGCAAGACCCTGTGGACGGAGAACGGGCCCGGACCGGCGCCCCGGCTGCACGAGCTGCCCGATCAGGAGGCGGAGGTCCGCCTGTGCTGCGAGCTGGTCGATCGAGAGCCCGATCTGGAGACGGCGATCCTCTACCGGATGAACTTTCAGTCGCAGCCGTTCGAGACCGCGTTCCGCCGACTGCGCATACCGTATCGGCTGGTCGGGGCGATCGGCTTCTTCGAGCGCCAGGAGGTGAAGGACGCGATCTCCTACCTGATCCTGACGGTCAATCCGGCCGACGCCGTCGCGCTGCGGCGGGCGCTTTCCACGCCGCGGCGCTCGGTCGGCCCCAAGACGCTGCAACGCATTCTGTCGGCGGAGCCGGACGCGGCCGCGTCCGCGGACGCCGTAAGCGGGACGCTCTTCGACGTGGGCCCGTCCGGCGTCACCGCCGTCGACCGGGCGCGCGCGGCGCGCGGCTCCCTGCCGGCGCGGGCGCGCGCCGGGGTCGGCGCCTTTCTGGAGCTGCACGACGAGCTGTGCGAGATGGCCGAGCACGCCCCGGTGGCGTCGCTGGTCGCCGCCGCGGTAGAGCGCTCCGGGCTCGCCGCCCATTACGGCCGGCTCGACGCGGTGTCCGGCGGCAGCCGGATGCGCAACCTGGAGCAGTTGGCGGCGAGCGCCGAGGCGTTCGGCGCCGGCCGCGGCGAGCTGCAGCGGTTTCTCGAAGCGGCCGGGCTGCATGACGCCGGCCGCGAACGCGACGAGGAGCGGTGGGCGATCCGCCCGGTGACGCTGATCACCGCGCACAACACCAAGGGGCTGGAGTTCGAGCGGGTCGTGGTCACGGGGATGGAGGAAGGGGTGTTCCCGCTTCTGCCGGCGGACCGCGACGGCGCCGATCAGGCGCAGCGCGACCTGGAGGAGGAGCGCCGCCTGTTCTACGTGGCGGTGACGCGGGCGCGGAGCCATCTGCACGTCACCTGTTGCGCTCGCCGCACCGTGTTCGGGCAGCGGCGCGACCAGCGGATGAGCCGGTTTCTGGCCGAGATCCCCGACCGGTTGCTGGTCCGGGACGCGGCGGCCCCCGGGCTCGGCGAAGAGGCCGGTGACTTTCCGGCCGGCGCCGAGGTCTATCACGACGATTACGGCAGCGGGGTCGTCACTCGCCGCTGGAACAACGCCGGCACCTGGTTCGTGACGGTCCGCTTCGCCACCGAGCACGAGGCATCGTTCGCCCTTCGCTACGCCGCCCTGGAGCGGATACGCTCGTGACCGGCAACGACCCCTCAGCCCGCGCGCGGCTGGAGCGGCTCGGGCCGATCCGCCGGGCGCGCGGCTACCGGCTGTACGACCACCGCGGCCGGCGCTACCTGGACCTGTGGCAGGCCGGCGGGCGCGCGTTGCTCGGACACCGTCCCGACCGGGCGGTGGCGCAGATCAAGGGCGTCCTGTCGCGCGCGCCGCACGCCGGCGTGCCGTCGGTCTACGAGCGCCGGTTGCTCGGCCGCGTGCGGCGGCTCGTTCCGGGGTTCGAGCCGCTCCTGACCGCCGGCGGCGCCGAGGTGCGCGTGGTCCTCGGGCGCGCAGGGCTCGGCGAAGAGGCGCTCTACGATCCGGCGCTCGACGCAGGTCCGGCGGACGCACGCCGGGCCGGGCTCTGGCGGCCGGCCGCCGGACCTGCGCCGCTGCCGGCGAGCTGGCGCGCCGTGGTGCCGGTTCTGCCGTTCACGCTCGGGCAGGCGCCGGCGCCGGTCTGTCTGTCGCCGGACGCCGTGGCCGAGCTGCCGGAGGCGCCGGCGCCGCAACCGGCGGCGCTGCTGGCCGCGGCGCTGGGCGGCCTGGACCGACTGCCGCGCTACGGCGGAGCCGCCTGGGCGTCGCAGGCGTGGCCCGATCCGCACGGATGCGAAGGGTGGGAGCGGCGCGGCCCGTACGTGGCGGCGCGCTGCGATGCGGCCGCCTACGACGACGTGTTCGATCGGTTCCTGCAGGCGGGAGCGGTGCTCTCCCCCTTTCACCCGGGGCCGAGCATCCTGCCCGACGAGGTTTCCGCCGGGGAGGCGGCGACGCTCATGCGGCTGTTCGCCGGGTGACGCCGCCGGCCGGCGGCGGACCGCGTTCAGCGCCGCATCAGCCGCAACAGGAACAGGAACAGGTTGAGCATGTCCAGATAGAGCTTGAGCGCGCCGAGCACGGACAGGCGGACGAAGGCGGTTTCGTCCATGGTTCCCGCCTCGGCCTGCCAGCGTTTGATCACCTGCGTGTCGTAGGCGGTCAGGCCCAGAAAGAGCGCCACGCCGGCGATCGAGATCAGGAAGCCCAGAGCGTCGCTGCCGATCAGCAGGTTGACGACGATGGCGATCATCAGTCCCAGCAGACCCATGCTCAGGTAGCTGCCGATGGTCGTCAGGTCGCGCCGAGTCGCGTAGCCGTACAGGCTCATCCCCGCGAACATCGCCGCCGCGATGAAGAACGCGTTGAAGATCTGCTGCTGGGTGTAGACGGCGGACAGCACCGACAGCGTGATCCCGTTGAGCGCCGCGAAGGCGATGAAGGCTCCCGAGGCGGCGCCGATGCTCATGGTCATGATGCGGGCGCTGAGGAACCAGACCAGCGCCAGCTCGCCGATGATCAGTCCGAAGTAGAGCATCGGATTGCCGAGCACCGCACCGAACAGCGCGGGCTGGCTGACGACGAACCAGGCGATGACTCCGCTCAGAGCCAGACCGCCGGTCATCCACAGGTAGACGTTACTCATCAGCCCGGTGCGGGCTGCGGCGCGGACGGTGCCGTGTGTTACGCTCCTGACCGACATGGGTCCCTCCCTCATCCCGGCGGTGGGCCGCCGGGCATTCGATTCACGGGGCAATGTGCTGCTGCCGCCCGGCACGGTCAAGGATTGCGCGGCCGGCGGTTGCTCAACGCGCCGCGAAGCGATACTCTTGGGAAACTCTCAGCGCGTGAGGCGACGATGATTGCTCTGTTGGTGGGCTTGGTGCTTCTGTTGTTCGCGGTCTACTCGGTACTGCCGGTTCCGTGGTCGACGCAGTGGTGGTCCCACGTCGTGGACTTCCTGAAGGGGGGCATTCCGGTCGCGGCCCTGCTGATCGGTCTGATCGGGCTGTTCGTCGGATTTGCCGATATCAAGGACAAGATGGAAGCCAGGAAGGAAGAGCGAGAGGCGAAGGCGGCCGAAGCGGCGGAGGCCGGCGGTTCCGGCGGCAAGGGCGCCGGCCGATCCTCCGCGTAGGGCGACGCGCGGCAGAGGAATGAAGGGTTAGGTGATGAAGACGGTTTTCGTGCGCCCCCGCGACGTGGAGCGGCGGTGGTACATCGCGGACGCCGACGGCGCTCCGCTCGGCCGGCTGGCGGCGCGGGTGGCCAGCGTGTTGCGCGGCAAGCACCGCCCCTGGTTCGCGCCGCACCAGGATCTGGGGGACCGCGTGGTGGTCATCAACGCGGCCAAGGTGGCCGTGTCCGGCAACAAACGGAGCGACAAGCGGTACTATCGCCATTCCGGGTACCCCGGCGCGCTGCGCAGCGAATCGTTCGAGCACGTCATCGCCCGCAAGCCGGTCTTTCCGATGGAACGCGCCATTCGAGGCATGCTCCCCAAGGGCGCTCTGGGCCGCGAGCTGTTCCGCAACGTGCGCGTCTACCCCGGTGCCGAGCACCCTCATCAGGGTCAGCATCCCCAACCTCTCGAACTGGATCACGAATGATGGCAGAAACCGACAGCACCAACCTGGCCCTGGGCACGGGGCGCCGCAAGACCGCGGTCGCCCGCGTATTCCTGCGCCCGCCGGTCGCCGGCGCCGGTGCCGGCGAGACCGACCTGCACCGGGTGGCGGCCGGCCAGATCACCGTCAACGGCAAGTCGCTGGACGATTACTTCAAGTCCGAGGAACTGGTGCAGCGGGTGACGTCCCCGCTCGACGTCACTGACAATCTCGGCAAGCTCAGCATCCTCATCAACGTGTCCGGCGGCGGACCGGCCGGTCAGGCGGACGCCAGCCGGCACGGCTTGGCGCGTGCGCTCGACGCCTACGACGCCGCCAACCATGAGAGCCTGCGGGCAAACGGCTTCCTGACGCGCGACCGCCGCATGGTGGAGCGCAAGAAGTATGGCCGTCCCAAGGCGCGCAAGCGCTTTCAGTTCTCCAAGCGGTAACCCGGCCGCTGCCGCGCCAGCCGCGGTCGTGAGCGCGTCGTGGAGCTGACCGGGCGCGCGGCGGCGCTGCAGCTCGCCAAGGCGCTCATCGCGCGCCGCGACCACTCGGTCTTCGAGTTGCGGCGGAAACTGCATGACAGAGGGCACGCGGGCGATGCGGATGCGGTGATTGATGCGTTGACCGCGGCCGGGCTCCTCGACGACGAGCGCTACGCCCGCGCCTGGGTGACCGCCCGCACCGGGCGCAAGGCCGAGGGCCGCCGCCGTCTGGTGGCCGAGTTGGTCGCGCGCGGCGTGCCAAGCCCGCTCGCCGAAGCGGTGGTGGCGGACGAGCTGCCGGACGCGGCGGAACAGGCGTTGCTCCGTTCGAGTGCGGCAGCCCTGCACGCGCGCGGCCACGACCGGTTCGCCGTCGCCCGCCGGCTGCTGGCCAGGGGGTTCCCGGAGGGAGCGGTGCGGCGCATTACGGCGGTCGACCCGTAATCGCCGCCGGGGGCGGCCCGGACGCCCGCAGGTTCAGACGCCGGAAAAGACGGCGCGGCCCGGGTAGATCGCCTGATCGCCCAGCTCGTCCTCAATGCGCAGGAGCTGATTGTACTTCGCCAGTCGATCGGAGCGTGAGAACGAACCGGTCTTGATCTGGCCGGTCGCCAGCGCCACGGAAAGATCGGCGATGAAGGCGTCCTCGGTCTCACCCGAGCGATGCGACACCACCGCGGTCATGCCGGCGCGGCGCGCCATGTCGACCGCTTCGTAGGTCTCCGTAAGGGTGCCGATCTGATTCACCTTGATCAGGATCGAGTTGGCGACGTCGTCGTGAATGCCCCGCGCCAGCCGCTCGGTGTTGGTGACGAACAGGTCGTCGCCTACCAGTTGCATGCGGTGACCCAACTCTTCGGTGAGCAGCCGCCACCCCTCCCAATCGTCCTCGGCCATGCCGTCTTCGATCGAGATGATCGGATAGCGTTCGGCCCAGTCCACCCAGAACCGCACCATCTGTTCGGAGGTCAAGGCGGCGCCGGTCTTGCGGAAGGTGTACCGGCCGGTCTCCGGGTCATACAGCTCCGAGGTCGCCGGGTCGAGCGCGATGGCGACGTCGCCGCCCGGCTGCAGCCCGACCGCCTCGATGCTCTCCATGATCAGGCTGAGCGCGGCCTCGTCGGACGGGAGATCCGGCGCAAAGCCGCCTTCGTCGCCGACCGCCGTCGACAACCCCCGGTCGCCGAGCACCCGCTTGAGCGCGTAGAAGACCTCCGCGCCCATGCGCACCGCCTCGCGCAGGCTGGGCGCGCCGACCGGAACGATCATGAACTCCTGGAACTCCAGGCTGTTGTCGGCGTGCGCCCCGCCGTTGACGACGTTGGCCATCGGCACCGGCAACAGCGACGCATGGAAGGTGCCCAGATAGCGATACAGCGGCAGATCCAGATCGTTGGCGGCGGCGCGCGCCACCGCCAGGGAGACCCCCAGGATCGCATTGGCTCCCAGTACGCGCTTGTTCGCCGTCCCGTCCAGATCGATCATCTCGCGGTCGATCCCGACCTGGTTGACCGGGTCCCACCCGAGGAGGTTGGGAGCGATGCGGTTATTGACGTTCTGGACCGCCTTGAGGACTCCCTTGCCGCCGTACCGGCTCCCGCCGTCGCGCAGCTCGATCGCCTCGTGCGCGCCGGTCGATGCCCCGGACGGCACCGCGGCGCGTCCGCGCGAGCCGCCTTCCAGCTCCACCTCGACCTCTACGGTGGGATTCCCGCGCGAGTCCAGGATCTCGCGCGCCTCTACCAACTCTATCGCTGCCATCGCCGGTTCCTATAGTAATTCACGGTGCGGGTTCGGTGAAGCTCGACCGGTCGCGGCGGGTTCAGGCGCGCGGCGAGGGCGCGCCGGCGACCACCTGCTCCCACGGAGGCGCGGGTATCCGCAGCGGCAGCGTCACGAACATCCGACGCGGCGGCCCGCCCGGCTCGTCGGCGGAGATCACGATGCCGACGTCGATGGCGATCGACTCCTGCGTGTCCCGCAGGCTGTCCGGCAGATGGAGCTTCACCCGCCGCTCCACCCGCTCGCCGGGCTCGATACGGCCGACCGGCACCCGTATGCCGGCAGCGTGCACGCTGATGCCGGTACGTGCCACCACGCCGGGATTCTCCACCTGCAGAGGGATGCTCACCGGCCGCGGGTCGTCCGCCGAGATCACCAGCCGGTCCGGGCTGAGCACCAGGAACGGCTCCTGGAACATCACCGACTCGGCGTCGCTGCGGACGCCGATCGCGCGCTCCAGTCCCGACCGAATCTCCTGATCGTCCGGGAACAGGCCGAGCGCGTGCTCATACAGCTCCACGGCCAGATCGGCCCGCTGCAGCGCCTGCGCCATGTCGCTCCAATCCTGCGCCGCCACGGCGTGGGTGAGCGCGAGCGCCGCGAGCTGCCGGGCGAGGTCGCCGGCGCCGGCGGCCTCCGGGGCCCCCACGCCTTCCGAGGCGCCCGTGCCGTCCGAGGCCCCTACGCCGTCCGAGGCGCCGGCACTGTAGTCGCCGAAGCGCAGGATCCGGTTCCGCGGCCCATCAAGCAGGAAGAACGCGCCCTGGTCCGTCGCCGGTTCCAGCGTGAATTGGGCCGGCAGGGTTTCCCGGCCGCCGCCCGGCGCGGACTGCAGCCACAGCGGGCGCCCGCGCGGGTCGAACCCCCAGATCATGCCGGAGCCGCCCAGCAGGATCGATCCGTCGGCAAGCGTGGCGACCGCGTGCGGCAACGGGAGCATCCGCGGGTCGACCTGGGGGCGAATGGAGCCGATCTCACGGCCGTCCAGGCCGGCGATCACCACCCTGCGATCGAACGGGTCGTACAGCACGAGCCGGCGTCCGCGATCGACGTCCATCGCGGTGATGAAGCGGGCGGCGGCCGGCACGCGGTGCGTCTCGATATCGTGCTCGGTCAGGCGCACGTAGGTCGGTCCGTGTCCGGTAAGGGCGGCCAGCCCGCCGCCGGGCACCGCCTCCAGCCGGCGGGCGCTGGACGGCAGATCGACGGAGGCGACGCCGGTCTGGCCGCTGCGGCGGCGCAGGATGCGCGCCCCGTCCAGGTCGGCAGCCAGCAGGTCGTGCGTCCAACTGGTGCGTGCGATTTCGTGCGGCGCCGCTGCGGCCGGCGGGAGCGGCGCCGGCCGCAGCGACGCCGGGGTGGCGGCGGTCATCTCGAAACGGGGTCCCAACTCGACCGATCCACCGGTCAACAGCACGCTCACGCCGCGGTCGTGGGCGGCGAAGTCGAGGATCTGCATGTCGGGCTCCGGCCCGGCGTCTGCGCCGCCGGTCGCCCGATCGACGGTGTGAATCAGGTCGGCGATCCGGTACCCGTCGATCGCGCCGGTGATGTCCGGCGGCAGGTAGATCGGAGGCGGGAAGCCGGCGCGCGCCGCCTGCAGGTAGCCCAGGTCGGCGGCCAATGCCGCAGCGACCGCCTCTCCGGCGGCTGCCGGCGTCGAGCGCACGGTGGAACGCACCGACAGATCGGCTTCCAGGTCGGTGGTCGTGATCAGCAGGTCGAATCCGCCGCCGGAGACGGCGATGTCGACGCCGATGCGCACCGGCTGGGCGGGCGGACCGTCGCCGGTCTCGGCCAGCATGGTGTGCAGCCTGCCGATCAGGACGCCTTCGTCGAGACCGGCGCGCGGATCGATCGTCCACTCGGAGACCCGCGAGCCGACCGCCTGAGCGCCGGCGATGAGCAGCGCGCACGCGGCGACGGCCGCTCTGATCGCGCTCATGGCTGCAGCGCCGCGTGCGCTTCTGCGGCTTCGTCCCACGGCTGCAGGTGATCGGCGTACTCGATCGTCCGCTCGTGCCCCTTGCCGAGCAGCAGTACGGTGTCGCCGGGCCGGGCGAGTCCCACCGCGGCGCCGATCGCCGCGCGGCGATCGGGGATGAGCTGCGGCGCCGGAGCGCCGGCGGCGAACCCGGCGGCGATGTCCTTGAGGATCAGCATCCGATCCTCGCGCCGCGGGTCTTCATCGGCAAGGATCACGATGTCGGCGTGCTCGGAGACGATCCGTCCCTGCATGGCCCGTTTCTGTCGATCCTTTTCGCCCGCCGAGCCGAACACGACGATGACGCGGCCGTCTGCGGCCGGATCTTCCCGCCGCCGCAGCCGCAGCCCGGCGAACAGGTGCTCGAACGCCGCCGGCGTGTGCGCGTGGTCGACGATCACGGCGAATCCCCGGTCGTTGGCGATCGGCTGCATGCGGCCGGGCAGTGGCCTCAGAATCGGCAGCTCGTCCAGCACCCGCTCCGGGACGGCGCCGGCCACGCCGGCGGCCAGCAGGCAGGCGGCGGCGACGTTGCCCGCCTGCACGGGATCGCCCAGCGGCACGCGGCGCCGGCGGCGGACGCCGTGCAGCTCGACCGCCAGGGTCAGGCCCGATCGGCAGGCATTCTCGACCGCCGCGGCGCAGTCGGCCGCGGCCGGAGCCGCGGTGAAGCTCTGCGCCGCCGGGAAGCGGGCGGACAGGTACTCCCACGCGGCGTCGTCGCGGTTGAGTACCGCCACGCCGGGCGATCCGTCGGGGCGATCCCGGAGCATGTCGAGCAGTCCCGCCTTGGCGTTGCGGTACCGCTCCCAGTCCCCGTGAAACTCCAGGTGCTCGTGGGTGACGTTGGTGATCGCCGCGGCGGCAAGGGGTAACCCATCGACCCTGCCGGCCGCCAGCGCGATCGACGTCGCTTCGATGACCGCGGCGCGCAGGCCGTGGCCGGCCATACGTGCCAGCAGTGCGTGCAGCTCCGGCGCCTCCGGCGTCGACAGCCGCCACGGCGTGTCCGCCGCACCTGTCCCGTCGTCGACGTAGACGCTGGAGACCAGTCCGCACGGGACGCCCAGGCGGTCGAGCAGCAGCTTCGTGAACCACGCCGTCGAGCTCTTGCCGTCGGTGCCGGTCACGCCGGCCAGAAGCATATGGTCTGCCGGATCGCCGGCAAGCCAGGCGCCGGCCGCCGCCAGCGCTCCCCGGGTGTCGGCCGCCTGCAGGTAGCAGACGGCCGGATCGTACGCCGGCAGGTCGAGCTCGTGGACCACGGCGCGGGCGCCGCGGTGCACGGCGTCGGCGATGTACCGGTGACCGTCGTCGTGGCTGCCGCGCCGTGCCACGAACACCTCGCCGGGGCGCACCTGCCGGGAGTCGTAGCGGATCGCGGCGACGGAGCCGGCCGCCTCACCCCGCACGCGCAGCGGGTCGAGGCGTTCCACGAGACCGGACAGGTCCCGCGGCGGCCGGGGCTCACGCCCGCTCACGGCCGCGCCTCCCGGTCGACGCGGGCAGATCGCGCGGTCGCGGGGCGATGATCGAGTAAGGGGAGCATCGATCGGTCTGTCTCGATTATCGGCATGAGCCGGTTCGTAGCTGTGCGCCGGATCAAGGTACGTAACGGACAACCGCGGCCCTGAACGCCCGATACCCCGGCGGCGGGCGGCCGCCGCCGGCCGTCTCAGCGCTGGCTATACAGGTAGTCGAAGAACTCCGCGTCGGTGGAAAGCGTCTTGCGGAAATTGGGCAGCAAGGTGCGGTACGATTCGATCGCCTTGAAGAAGGCGTAGAACTCGGGATCGGTGCCGTAGGCATCGGCGTAGATCGCCGCCGCCTGGGCGTCGGCCTGACCGCGGATCACCTTGGCCTTCCGTTCCGCCTCGGAGATGATCTCCAGCCGCTCGCGCTCCCGGTTGCCGAGCCACTCCTGCTTCAACCCCTCGCCGTCGGAGCGGAACGCCTGCGCGATCTGCTGGCGCTCGGTGATCATGCGGCTGTACACGCTCTCGGTCAGGTCGTCCGAGTACCGTATCTGGCGGATGATCACGTCGATCAGCTCGATGCCGTAGATCGGCGCCGTCGCCTTGGCGCGTAACAGCATCTCGTTGGAGAGCTCGTCGCGTCCCTTCTCGATCTGCGCGTACTCGGTCTCCGTGTAGGTTTCGCCCAGGATCGTCGAACCGACGTCCTGCGTCTCGCTCCCCGGCGTACCCGACTCGACCTGGTAGACGTTCCGGCGCTGGATCGTGTTGATGACGTCGGAGTTGCGCACCGCCTCGTGCAGGCGGTTATTGGAGATCACTTCCTTGACCGCCGAGTCGATGACCGCGTCGAGCCGCGTCTGCGCTCCCGCCTGATCGGCGACCGACTGATAGAAGAGCTCCGGGTCGGCGATCCGCCAGCGGGCGGTGGTGTCGACGAAGATGAACTGCCGCTCCTGCGTTGGCACTTCCGTCGGCTCGCCGTCCCAGGAGATGATCTTCTTCGGAAAGCGCACCACCTGATCGATCAGCGGCGCCTTGAGCGCCAGCCCGGCGGTCGTCTTGGAGTTCACGATGCGGCCGAACTGCAGGATGATCGCCTGCTGCCCTTCCTGCACCACGTAGAACGGCCCCAGCATCAGGAAGATCAGCAAGGCCGCGCCGGCGACCACTACGATGGTAACGAAGCGTTTCACTGGTTCCCTCCGAGTGACAGCTCCTGTCCGAGCTGCTTGAGCGGGATGAAGTTGGACAGGTTCTTGTCTATCAGGTCAGTGCCCTCGGCGTCCTTGAAGACATCCTCGAACATCTCGTAGTAGAGGCGCGTCCGGGTCACGTCGGGGCTCTTCCGGTACTCCTCGTACAACTGCAGGTAGCGCGCCACGTCGCCCTGGGCGCGGTTGAGCCGCTCGGCCTGGTAGCCTTCCGATTCGGCGATGAGCCGGTCGGCGTCACCGCGCGCGCGCGGGATCGTCTGGTTGTACGCCTCCTTGCCCTCGTTGATCAGCCGGTTGCGGTCCTGGATCGCCTTGTTGACGTCCTCGAACGCGTTCCGCACCGCACCGCGCGGCGGCACCACGCTCTGCAGCTGCACCGCGTCGACCCGCACGCCGATGTCGTAGCTGGTGAACAGGGCGTTCATCTCCTCCTGCGCCAGCGACTGGATGGTCTGCCGCTCGTCGCCGATCACGTCCAGGATCGCGCGGTCGCCGACCAGCCGGTTGAACACGGATCGCGAGACGTCCTTGATCGTCGTCTCGCCGTCGACGATGTTGAACAGCCACTTGTCGGGCTCGATGATGCGGTACTGGATCGACCACTTCACGTCGACGATGTTGAGGTCGCCGGTCAACATCACCGACTCCTCCGGGAACTCCTGCGTGGAAAAGACCGTGCGCACGCCGGGCTCCTCGGTGCGGAAGCCGAATTCCAGCTTGTGCAGCACCTCCGTCTGCACGTTGAACACGCGGTCGACGCCGAACGGCAGCTTGAGGTGCAGGCCCGGCAGGCTGGGGCGGCCGACGTAGCGGCCGAAGCGCAGCACGATGCCGCGCTCGCGCGCGTCCACGACGTAGAAACTGGACAATACGACGATGACCGCCAACACGGCGATCAGTATGAGACCGATCGCCCGCGGGCTGATGCTGCCGGGGGCGCGGCGCTCGGTGGATGAATCGTTGTCGGACATGACTCCTCCCTTGAGGGGGACGGGACCGGCTCCGGCCGGCCTCTACACTTTCCCGACGATACCCTGGATCGTCTGCAAGGTCAAACCGCGGCGGGGCGGGCGGATTCGTTCGTTGAGATCGACCATCCCTGAGAAAAGTTCATGATCGATTTGATTATGTGAGGGTTGTGCGTAGCTTTCCCGCCATGGCGCCGGAAGTTCAACCATCGCTGGGGGCGTGCCCGATCTGCGATCAGCGGCTGCTGGTCACCGAATACGCCTGCCGGTCGTGCGGCGCGGCGATCCGCGGCCGCTTCGACCGCTGCGACCTGTGCGCGCTGCCGTCCGACCTGCTCCACTTCGTGCGTCTGTTTCTACGCGTGGAAGGCAACCTGCGTGAGGTCGAACGGCGTCTGGGGTTGTCCTATCCGACCGTCAAGGCGCGGCTGGCGGCGGTGAACGCCGCGCTCGACGCGGCCGACGCCGGGCCGGCCGCCGCCTCCGCGGAAGGGCCGAACCGGGATGCGGAACGCCTGCGGCTGCTGCGCCGCCTGCGCGGCGGGGAGCTGTCGCTCGATGAGGTCATGCGGCGCCTGCATGCGGAGGGCATGCATACCGAAGGGAAGGGCGCCGGGGGAGGTAACGGAGATGGATAGGATCACGCTCGATCTGGACGGCGCGGCGGCGATTCGCGTGTCATCGCGCCGGCGCGGCATCGTCGCACGCGCGGTCGAAGGCGATCGCGGAACGCTCGCCGGTGGCGGTCTCGACGCGGTCCAGGTCGTTCGCGACGGCGACCGGCTGGAGATCACGGAGCCGCGCGGCGAAGACGGCGGCGGGGAGGTGACCGGCTCGCTGGAGTTGTCGCTGCCGGCGGGCCGCGCATGGGAGCTGGCCGCCGATACCGTCAACGGCCGCGTGCTGGTCGCCGGCATCGACGGGACGGTGCGCGTGCGCACGGCCAACGGCGCGGTGACGCTGCAGGACCTCGACGGGACCGCCGAAGTGCGCTGCGCGAACGGCTCGATCGCCGCGGAAAGGATCACCGGACAACTGAACGTGTCGGCGGCGAATGGCAAGGTGACCGTGCGCGACGCGGAGCTGACCGGCGGCAAGTTCCACAACGCCAGCGGCCGCGTGGCGCTTCAGTTCCGGCCGTCCGGCGACGGCAAGGTGGCGGTCATGTCGGGCTCGGGCCGCGTCCTGCTGGCGTTGCCGCCCGACGCGGACGCGACCGCCACCGTGAAGTCACGCGGCCGGCTGGTGAACCGCCTCGGCTCATCGGTGGTCACCACCGGCCCCGGATTCGCGCAGGTAGCGCTGGGGTCGGGCGCGTTCCCGATCTTCGTGCACACGCTGGGGAGGTGTGAACTGGTGTGTTTCGACGACTTCGACAGCAAGGAACGGCGGGCGGACGACCGCGCGTTCGCCGACGATGACGACCGCGCGTGGGACGATCCGGATTGCTCGTTCGAGATCCCTCCCGAGATGTGGGAGTTCCTCAAGGACATGCGCGGCTACGGCCTCAAGTTCGGCAAGCTGGGGGAGGATATCTCGCGGCAGGTGTTCGAGGCGTTCGGCGGCGGCCGCCGCGGTGCCGGCCGTCACGGCGCCGGGTTCCAGCCCGGTCCGGGTGGCGGGCGATGGCGCGGCGGCCGCTGGTCCGAGCATCGCGGACCCGGCCGGCACGCCGGCGGCGCCTCGGAGCCGGAGCGGAAAGGCGCCGCGGACACGGAGGAAGAGGTCAGGCTGGTGCTGGAGATGCTCAAGGAGGGCAAGCTGTCGGCGGAAGAGGCGACCCGCCTGATCGGCGCGCTGCGTCGCTGACCGGCGGCGCATCTCTCGTATTGCGGCCGGCTTCGTTGCATGCTCGGCGCGTGGCGGGAGCGGACGACCTGCGGGCGCGGCGCGTCGAGCTCGACGCGCTGGCCGGCGACGAGTTGTTGCAGAGCGGGTTCTGGGGCGCCTTTCGCCGCCGGCTGGGGTGGCGGCCGCTGCCGGTCGCCGTGACCGGCGCGGGCGCCGCCGGCACCGCGCTGCTGCTCTGCCGCCGCACGCCGGTGGGCACCTTCGTGTACTGCCCGCTCGGACCGCAGGCCGAAACGCCGTCAGGGGAGAGCGGCGCCTATCTGGACCGCATGGCGCGCGCCGTTCGCCCGTTGCTGCCGCCGGCCGCCCTCGCGGTCCGCTTCGATCCCCCGTGGCCGGAGGAGCGCTGGTCGGGCGCGGTGCGCGCGGCGCCGGCCGTACAACCGCAGAGCACCGTGATCGTCGACCTGCGGCGCGACGACGCGGCGTTGCTGGCGGCGATGAAGCCCAAGACCCGCTACAACGTCCGCCTCTCCGAGCGCCGGGGCGTTGTGGTGCGCGAGGCCGGCGCCGCGGGGTTGGACGGCTGGTACCGCCTGCACCGCGACATGGCGCGCCGGCAGGGCATCACGCGGCACAGCCTGCGCTATTTCAGCGAGTTGTTCGCGACCGCCGCCGTGTACCCCGGCCGGCGGCCGCGCCTGCTCTTGCTGATGGCGGAGTACGCGGGCGAGGAGGTGGCCGGCGTCGTCGTGTCGCTGTTCGGCCGGCGAGCGCGTTACCTGTACGGCGCGTCGTCCGACCGCTACCGGCAGGCGATGCCCAATTACCGCCTGCAGTGGGCGGCGATTCGTCTGGCCCGGGAGGCCGGCTGCCACACCTACGACCTGTTCGGCATTCCGCGCAGCGCCGACCCGGCCTTGCCGATGGCCGGCCTGTATCGCATGAAGACCGGCTTCGGCGGGGCGATCGTGCACCGCGCGCCGGCGTACGACGCGGTGCTCAATCGCCCCCGCTACGCCGCCTTTCGCTTCGCCGAGACGGCGCGCGCCCGCTACCGGTATCGCGGCCGAACGCCGGGCGCCGGCTGAATGCGCGCGATCTGCGGCGGCGCCCCGGTCAGAAGAACGCGGGAGCGGCGCCCTCGATGCGAAACAGCGGCCGGCCGGCGCTCATGCCCGGCCAGGGAATCGCCGCGCCGACCAGGAGCAGCGTGATGAGCACCGCGATCGCCGTGCGGCGGAAGCGCCGCTCGGCCGCCGCGCGTTTGATGCGGCCGGCGGCGATGTGCATGAAGGTCACCGCAATCGCCATCAGCAGCGTGTGCTCCGCCAGGAAGTAGCGGAGTTGCGCGTCGCGCATTGCCGCGCCGATGTCCTCGAACGCCGCGCGGATCGATGGGCTGAACGCCACGTACAGCAGGAGCCCGATCAGGAACTGCAGGGATAGCAGATGGGTCGCCGCCTGCAGCAGCGAGGTGTCGGCCGGCCGCCACGGCGTCCGCCGGGCCCAGCCGGCCCCGGCGCGCGCGAGCAGCAGCAGGAACAGCGCCAGCAGCGGCCAGCGCAGCCAGGAATGGACGAGCAGCACGATCGTGTACACGCCGACAACATAGGCGGCGGCGCTGCCGGCATCAACGCGCCGCGGCGTGCCGCCGGACCAGCGCCCGGAAGCGGTCGCCGCGGTCGAACTCATTGCGGAACATCCCGAACGACGCGCAGCCGGGCGACAGCAGGACCGTAGCGCCCGGCTCGGCCGCCCGCAGCGCCGCGCCGAAGGCGCCGTCCAGCGAGTCGAACGGCCCGTCGCACGGCACCCCGGCGCTGCGCAGCGCCGCGCCGAGCTTGGCCGTGGCGCTGCCGGCCAGCAGCACGCAGCGGCGCAGGGGGCCGGCCGAGGCCGCCAGCGTCGAGAAGTCGAGGTCCTTGTCGGCGCCGCCGGCCAGCAGCACCACCGGCGCCGGCACCGCGGCCAGCGCCGCCGCCACCGCCTCCGGGATGGTGGCCGCCGAGTCGTTCACGAACCGCACGCCGGCCGCCTCGCCCACCGGCTCCAGCCGGTGCGGCAGTCCGTCGAATCGGTTCAGTACTCGGCGTATCGTCGCCGGTTCACTACCGAAGGCGGCGGCCGCGGCGGCCGCCGCCAGCAGGTTGGCGGCGATGGCGCGTCCGCCCGAGCCGGCGGTCGCGCCCCGCGCGGCGTCGAACGCCGCGCCGCTCCGGCCGCGGACCGACACGCGGCCCGTGCCGTCGGCCAGCCAGGCGCCGTCGCCGGCCGGCCGGCGACGGGTGGAGAACAGCACGACGCGGGCGGCGGCGCCGGCGGCGAAGCGCCGGTGCCACGGATCGTCGGCGTTGAGGACCAGCGTGGCGTCCGGCGGCTGCCCGGCGGCGATGACGCGCTTGTCCTGCAGGTACCCCTCCATGGAAGCGTACCGGTTCTGATGGTCGCGCAGCAGGTTGGTGACCACGGCCACCGCCGGCGCCAGCAGGCCGCGGCCGCGCAGGTCGCCGAGCTGCCACGACGACAGCTCCAGCACCACCGGGGTGCCGGCGGTCAGCTCGTCGAGGAACTCCAGGGACGATCCGCCGATGTTGCCGCCCAACCGGGCGTCCGGGTGGTCCGCGCGCAGGACGGCGGCCAGTGCGGCGGCGGTGGTCGACTTCCCTTTGCTGCCGGTGACCGCCAGCACCGGCGCCGGGCAGCGGGCCAGGAACAACGACTGGTCGGTCTCTACCTCTGCTCCGGCGGCGGCGGCGGCGGCCAGGAACGGCGAGTCGGGCGGCACGCCGGGGTTCTTGACCACCAGGTCGGCGCCGGTGAAGTCGCTCATCCGATGGCCGCCGAGCGCCAGACGCACCCCCGGCGGCAGCTCGTCGACGGCGGGGCGCAGCTCGCCGGCGGTCTTGAGATCGGTGACGGTCACGCGGGCGCCGCGCGCGTGCAGGAAGCGGGCGGCGCCGAGGCCGCCGCCGGCGACGCCGAGCCCCATGACGGTAGCGCGCAGCCCGCGCAGCTCGGTGGACCGGCGCCGCCCGGTCAGTTGGCGGTCCCTCCGCTGCCGCCGGCGTCCGGCGAGTCGTCCGCCGGCAGCGCCGCGGCGGGCACCGGTTCGCGCTCCAGCGACTCCAGCCGCTCGATCGCCCAGTCCTTGCCGTTCCACCGGAGCCGGAGCCGCTCGGTCACGACCAGCCCGGGCGGTCTCACGTCGACGGTGACGTCCTCGACGTTGGGCGTCCAGAAGTAGTAGCGGGCCGCGAACACCGGCTGAGTGCCGTCCTGCTCGACGCGGACCTCCAGATCGGTGATCCCGTACACGCGGAACGGCGGAGCCGCCGGGCGGCCCAACTCGTCCCACTCCGGCGCCGGCACCACGCGGGTGGGGCCGCGGCCGGCCAGCGCCATGCGGGATTCCAGGAACATGTGCAGGGTCTCGTTGATCAGGGCGCGGCCGGCGTCGCCGGTGACCGCGTCCTCCATCGGCTCGGTGTCGAGCGCGTTGATGGAGTCGTAGAAGAGCTCCACCACCTCCGCCGGCTGCAGCCCGCGGGTGACCGGTGGGGCCAGCGCCCGTCCGACGATCGGCACCAGGATCGCCAGCGCGACCGTCGCGCCGGCGCCCCAACCGAGCAGGCGGCGCCAGTTGCGGTCGAGGAACCGGCTGCGCGCGAAGCGGCGCTCGGCCTGTTCGGCCTCGGCTGCGGTCGACGCCGCCGGCGGCGGATCGCCGAGTTCCGCCAGCGCGACGGCCGACGCTCGTCCGCCGAGCAGGCTGCTCCAGGCGGAGAGGGTCGGCGCGGCCTGCGCGCCCTGACCCAGTGAGGCCAGCACGGCGTCGCTCAACTCGACCGGCGCCGACGGCTGGAAGGCGCGGGGCGAGACGAGCTGCAGCCTGCGCACCCGGTCGTGCACCTCCTCCTCGGACTCGCCGTCGAAGGGGTAACGGCCGCACAACACCCGGTAGATGGCGACGCCCAGCGCGAACGCGAGTTGGTCGGGGCCCGTGCGGTGCGGGTGAAGGTAGCGCTCGACGCTCGCCAGCCGCTCGGCGGGCGGCTTGACGCCGTTCAGCCGCTGCATCACCGTCGGCGGCAGCAACAACAGACGGTCGTCGTCGGTGAAGACTACCGCGTCGCCCTGGATCGGGCCCGTGAAGTCGACCCGGTCGGCCAGCGTTTCGAGCGCCATGGCCAGCCGGTGCAGGCGCCGGCTTCGGGCCGGCGACGGCGGCTCCCCGAGCGCGGCGTCCAGCGTGACGCCGTCGACCCAGGAACCGACCACGTATACCTGACCGCGGTAGTGGCGGTAGCCGGCGAAGCGCCAGATGCCGACGGTCGGCGAATGCCCGGCGCCGAAGTCGGAGACGATCCAGCCGTCCGATTGCGCCACCGCACCGAGCTGGGCAAGGCTGTACTGATTGTGCCGGGGCCCCGCCGGAATGGCGAGCAGCGCCTCGCCTTCCAGATCGAGCCGCAGTGGCCGTTCCACGTCGCCCGTACTATAGCGGATCGGCCGCCGTCCCCGCCGCGGCAGTGGACCAGTGCATCGACGCCGGCCGCGTGCGGTCGTGGGCCGACGAGATTGGTAAATGAACGTAAATCGGTCCGGCCAGCGCCGGCCGTAGCGCGGCCTCGCGCTGGCACCGTTCTTGCTTCACCGCATCGGCATGACGCTTCGCATCATCCGTGTAGCCGCCTTCGCGCTGTTCACCGCCGCTGCCTCCTGGGCTCAGGAGCTGCAGGTCGATCTCAAGGGGACCGGCGGGCAGATCGCCGCCGCGTCGGTCGATCTCGACCTCGACCAGGTACGGCTGGTCGCCCGCACCCATCGCGGCACCGGGCGCTCCGTCGCCGGGGTCGATACCGAGTCGCTGACGGTGGGACCGCTGCGGCTCGCCGGGTTGGCGCGCCTCCTCACCGCCTCTCCGCTCGACCGGTATCCGTGGAGTTCCGCGCTGACCGGCGCCGGCGGTCCGCGGCTGGATCGTGCGCAGACCCCGTCCGGTCGGTTCGGAGCGGCGCTCCGCGCCGGCGATGCGCTCTACTTCTACGCGATGCGCCGCTCGGCGACGGTGATCCGGCTCGGCGCCGGCGGGCGCGTCGTTCACGATGCCGGACTGGCCGCCGATCTGGCCGCGGTCTTCACCCGCCTTTCGGCCGAGCCCGGCGGACCGGTCGCCGGCGCGGCGCCGCCTGCGCCCCGCGCGCAGATGATCCACGCAGCCGCCCGCTTTGGCGGCGCCGGCGACCTGCTGGAGGTGACCGCCGTGCCGATCGTCATGGCGGCGGACCGGCTGCCGCCGGCCGGCGCGGGCATCGTCAGCGCCGGACTGAACTGGGGGTGGCTGGCGCTCGACGGCTCGCTGGCGTTCGCCGGCGGGCGGTACTTCACCGGCGACGCGAAGCGCGCAACCGGAGGCAGCGCGGCGGTCCGTATGCGCGCCGCCGGCGACCGCGGCCAGTCGCTGGAGCTGCGCTCGCGGTGGCGGTACGACGCGTCGCCGGAACGGGTGGTCTCCGCCCGGCTGGCGGCCGGCGCGGGGGCCGCAACCGGTTTCTACGGCCGCGCCGAGGTGTCGCATCGCACGACGCGTTCGTCGAACCGCGTACGTCTTTCCGCTCGGGTGGAGGCTCGCGATCGCGGCGCGCGCGGCTGGCTGTCCGGATCGGTGAGCGCCGCCGGCGGCCGGACGACCCACCGCATCGAGGTAGGGGGGCGGCTGCAGGCGTCGCCGGACCTGCGGCTCACCGTCGCCGCGGGATGGTCGGGTGAGTGGAACGCGCGGGTGGAGTGCGTGCTGCAGGTAGCGGGGCACGAGGTCGAGTTGGACGCCGCCGACGACGGCGACTGGGGGATCGGCCTGCGGTTGCGGTGACGCGCGCTGCGCGCCGCGCCGATTGCCCGGACCGCCTGCCGTGGGTAGAATCGGGGAATCGACGAACACCCGCTCTCCCTCCACAACACGCTGACCGGCAGGGTGGAGCCGTTCGTGTCCCTGGTCGAGGGTCACGCCGGCATGTATTGCTGCGGGCCGACCGTCTATCTCGACCAGCATCTCGGCAACCTGCGCACCTACCTGTTCGAGGACGTGCTGCGGCGCACCCTGGAGGACTGCGGCTACCGGGTCCGCCACGTCATGAACATCACCGACGTGGGCCATCTCACCGATGACGGCGACCAGGGCGAGGACAAGATGATCAAGAGCGCCCGCGCCTCCGGCCTCTCCGTCGAGCAGATCGCCGAGCACTACACCGATCAGTTCTTCCGGGACTGCCGGGCGCTGCGGATCATCGAACCCACGGTGGTGTGCAAGGCGACCGAGCACATCCCGGACATGATCGCGCTGATCGAACGGCTGGCCGAGCGCGGGCGCACCTACCGTGCCGGCGGCAACGTCTTCTACGACATCTCCACGTTTCCCCCCTACGGCCGGATGGCGCGCCTCGACCTGGATGAGCTGCAGGCCGGGGCACGCATCGAGGTCGATGTCCACAAGCGCAGCCCGCACGACTTCGGCCTGTGGTTCACCAAGTCGAAGTTCGAGCGGCAGGCCATGCTGTGGGAATCGCCCTGGGGGCGCGGCTACCCCGGATGGCATATCGAGTGCAGCGCGATGTCGATGCGCTACCTGGGCGAGCGCTTCGACATCCACTGCGGGGGCGTCGACCACATCCCCGTGCATCACACCAATGAGATCGCGCAGTCGGACGGAGCTACCGGGGAACCGTGCGTGCGCTACTGGGTGCATGGCGAGTTCCTGGTGATCGACGGGGCGCGCATGGCCAAGTCGGGCGGCAACCTGGCCACCCTGTCGGAGCTGGTCGAGCGCGACTTCGATCCGCTCGACTACCGCTACTTCTGCCTGGGAGCCCACTACCGGGACCAGCACACCTTCTCCGAGCAGGGGATGGCGGCCGCCCGCAGCGCCCGCCGCCGCCTGCTCGACCGCGTCGCCGGGCTTGCCGAACTGGCCGCCGGCGCGGAGCCGCCGGGCGCCGAGGAGTTGGCCGAAGAGGCATGGCGGGACTTCCGCCGCCACGCCCGCAACGACCTGCACATGCCGCGCTGTCTGGCGGTGCTGTGGGGCTTGGTGAAGGACCCGCGCGTGGGGGCGGCCGCCAAGCTTGACGTGCTCCGGCGCATGGACCGCATCCTGGCCGTCGGCATCGAAGAGGCCGGTTCGCGCCGCGCGGGGCTGGCCGTGGAACTGCGCGCACTGATCGAACGCCGCTCGGCCGCGCGCGCGGAGCGGGATTTCGTCACCGCCGACCGGATTCGCGATGAGCTTGCCACGCGCGGCATACTGGTCGAAGATCGGCCCGATGGGGTGCGGTGGCGCTTCATCAACGGGAAAAGCTCACCGAAGCTGTAACCAGGGTACGTCAATGTTGTTGTCTAACGATGGAGCGCGGCGCGATTTTGACCAAGTATACCGAAGCCTCTTCCCGACGCTGTTCCGGGTGGCGTACCGCATCTGCCTCGACCAGGGACTGGCGGAGGACATCTGTCAGGAGGCGTTCATGCGCTACCTGCGGCGCCCCGCCGCGCTACCCGACCTCGACCAGACCCGATTCTGGCTGCTGCGCGTAGTGCGTAACCTGTCGCTCAACGTGGAGAAGCGCAGGAAGCGGGAGTTCCGCGCCAACCGCGACGTCACGCGCGCGCCGCGCTCGACGCGGGACGAGACTGCCGATGGCGAGCTGTTGCGCGCAGAGACCCGGTCGGCGGTGCAGTCTGCGCTGGGCAGCCTGCCGATCAACCTGCGGACCGCGCTGGTGATGCGCGAGTACGGCGGCCTGAGCTACCGCGAAATCGCGGCCGTGCTGCGCATCAGCGAAAGCAACGTGAAGGTGCGGGTGTTCCGCGCCCGCCAGCGCTTGGCGAAGGTCCTCGATCCGAGTAGCCTGCATGTGTCCTGACGACCCCGTTCTGTCGAGCTACCTCGACCACGAGCTGTCGCCGCGCGGCTCCGTGCGGGTGGAGGCCCATCTGGCCGATTGCGACGACTGCCGCGTCCGCCTGCGGCGCTACCAGTCGGTGGCGCACGGTCTGTTGGAGTGCGAAGAACCCGACGTGGAAGAGGCCGGCGCCCGTGTCCGGCGACGGATCGCCGCGCAGGTGCCGGTCGCTGCCCGGCCGCGCCGCCTGTCGCTGCGGCTGCCGATCGCGGCGGCGTCCATGGCGGCGGCGATCGCCGTCGCGTTCACCGTGGCGCTCGGCGATCGCCCGGCGGCGGTCGGCCTGTGGGGGCGGCTCCAGGAATGGAGCCGGACCGCCGGCGTGCCCGGCGACCCGGTGCCTCCTCCTGGCGCGGACGGGTCGGCGGCGCTGGAGTTGGCGCTGCCGGCCGCCGGCCAGTTCCAACTCTTCAGTCCGCCGGCCATCCTGCATGAAGTCGAGTTGCAGCCGGCCGCCGCGGCGGCGGCGCTCGGCGACCCCGTGACGATGAAGGTTCAACTCCCTCCCGCGCGCTATCGGCTGGTCGGGACGCCGGTCATAGTGCATGAAGCCGAACTTGAGGCGCCGGGTCCGTAGGCTCCGGGCGGTTTCGCTCGCTTCGGCGCTCCTGGCCGTCGCCGGCGGTCCGCTCGGCGCCGACGTCGATGCGGAGGCGGCCCGGCCGCCGGTGGAGCTCGACGCCCGGCCGCTGGAGCTACGCCTGTCGATCAACGTGGTCACGCAGGACGGCCACGTCTTCATGAAGCTTGACCAGTTGCAGCCGACCGTGGCCGGCCGGGGGGTCGGCGTGAAGCTGGAGCAGGCGAACCAGCTACGGATAGACGCGCTGTTCACGCCGGTCTGGAGAACCTCGACCGAGATGACGCTGCATGTCCAGGGCCAGATCTGGGTCGGCGATTCGCACGGCGGGTATGGAGACACCCCGGTGGCCAGCACCTATCGGGCCATGCCGGTCGCGCTCGGCGACACCGTGTTGTTCTTCCCACTCGGCGGCGAGCGCGAACTGCAGGGCAGCACCGAACGGTTCCACTTCCGGAGCGGCGCGCTGCCGGTCGATCCGCCCGCGCCGGGCGAAGCGGACGACGGACCGGTGACGGTACTGATCGTGATGGCGGTGCAGGTCGTCCTCCAGGAACGGGACGAAGCGGCGGAACAGCAGAACGCCGTTTTCTGACGCCGCGCCATGAGCGGCCGGCGGCCGAGCGCGGGCGCCGCCCGTGCGGTAGCTGCGCTGATCCTGGTGGTGGCGGCGCTGTTGGCGATCCCCACGATGGCGGCGCCGCCGCCGCGGCTGCATGCAGCGGCGCCCCGGGTGACCGCGCCGGGGCGGGTCCTCACCCTGCACGGACGCTTCTTCGGCGCCGAACGCGGCTCCGGCGCGGTCACCTTCTCCGGCCGGGAGCCGCGTACCGGCGCCTACCGCTCCTGGTCGGACGAGCGCATCGTGGTGGTCGTGCCGGCGTCGTTCGAAAGCGGGCTGGTGCGCGTGGTTACCCGTGCGGGCGCCAGCGACGGGCTCCTGCTGACCGACCGCGGCGACCTGCCGGAACCGGTCGCCGGCGAGCGGCCGTCCGGAGGCCCGCCGGTCGTCACCTCGGTGAGCCCGGCCGCCGCCGCCGTCGGCCAGCCGGTCACGATCAGCGGCGCCGGCTTCGGCGCCTCGGCGGCCGGCGCCGCGGTGCGGTTCACGGCCGCCGCCGGCGCTGCCGCGTTCGCCGCGCTGCCGGACGGCGCCGATTCCGGTCCGGCGGTGGAGACCTCCGAAGTCGATCTGGATTACGTCCGCTGGAGCGACCGGCGGATCGTCGTGCGCGTGCCGGCCGGCGCCCGGTCGGGCGTGGTGTCGGTCCGCACCTCCACCGGCGCGAGCGCCGCTCGCGACTTCCAGGTCCGCACCGAGGTGGGGACGATCCGCTACGGCGACCCGCGCGGCTACGCGGCGACCTACGCGGTGACCGTGACCGTCGGCGAGGTGAGCGCCGCCGGCGGCAACGATCTCTACCTGTGGATTCCCGCGATCCCGGCGACGCCGGCGCAGCGGCACGAGGCCGAGCCGACCGCAAACGCGCGGCCGGTTCATCGCCATCCGGCGGGCGTCGAGTTATTCCATCTCAACGATCTGGCGGCGGGCGGCAGCCATGAGGTGAGGCGCCGTTACCGGGTACGCCGTTATGCGATCGAGACCGGCATCGAGCCTTCCGACGTGCGCGCGTACCGCACCGGCGACCGGTTCTACGCCCGCTTCACCGGCGGCGACGCGCTGGTCCCGTCCGGGGGACGCCTGCCGGGGGTCGCCGAGCGGGCCGTGCGCGGCTACGTGAACCCGTTGTGGCGGGCGCGGATGGTATTCGATTACGTGGTCGCCCGCCTGCAGCCGGCCTCCGCAGGGGGAGCGCGGGCCGCTCCCGGCGGCGCCGATCCGATGGAGGTGGTATTGGCCGCGATCGACCGGCGCCGCGCCGCGCCGTACGAGTACGCGATCACGTTCAGCGCCGTCGCCCGCGCCGCCGGCATTCCCGCGCGGCCGGTGGCGGGGTACCTGATCGGCGACGGCGGACGCGCGGCGCCGCACTACTGGGCGGAGTTCTATCTGCAGGACTTCGGCTGGGTGCCGGTCGACCCGGCGGCCGGCCGTTCCTTCTTCGGCTACCTGGACAGCCGCAGGATCGTCCTGGCCAAGGGGGTGGCGGACCCGCTGCCCATCGCGCGCGGCCGGCGCGTGCGGTACGCGCAGGTCACCGGGCTGCAGACCGTGCACGAAGACGCGGTGGGCGCCCTGAACGAGTACCGCACGCGCTGGCAGGAGCTCACCGTCACCGGGCGGTTCTGATGCCCGCGAAAAGGCGCCGACCGGAATCGAACCGGTGCATAAAGGTTTTGCAGACCTCTCCCTTACCTCTTGGGTACGGCGCCGCGGCGGCGCGCCCCATGGTGCGCGCCGGACGGCGGGGCGTCGATCCCCGCGACCCGATATCATAGCATATCCACGCTGCGCCGGTTCACCGTTCGGCGCATGTCGCGCGCAGCTCGCGGCGCATCACCTTGTTGGACGCGGTGCGCGGCAGGGCGTCGACCAGCCGCACCTCCGCGATCTTGAACAGCGGATTGAGCCGTTCGGCCAGGGCGCGCTGCAACGCCGGGAGCGGATCGGGCATCGGCCGCGCCGGCACCGCGAAGACGACCAGCAAGTCCGGGCCCCCGCGGCGGTCCGCGACCGCCACGGCCGCGCACTCGCCGACGCCGTCCACGCCCGACAAGGCGCGCTCGATCTCGGCGGCCGACACCTTGATCCCGGACAGGTTCATGGTGTCATCGACGCGCCCCAGCGCCCGGTAGTAGCCGCCGGGCAGCCGCTCCACGTGATCGCCGTGGCGGCGCAGCGGCCGTTCGCCGGCGGACGGCGTCCCGGCCAGATAGACGTGGTGGTGGTCCTGGTTGAGCAACTCGGTCGACAGGCCGATCGACGGCGGGACCAGGAACAGTTCGCCGTTGGCGGCCGGTCGGCCCTGCTCGTCACGGATCGCCACGTCGAGTCCGAACGCCGGCGTCGCGAAGGTCGCCGGGGCGGCCGGCTGATCCATGGTCGCTGCAAGGTAGCCGCCGCCGATCTCGGTGCCGCCGCAGTACTCGATGACCGGGCGGTAGCCGGCCAGCCCCATCAGGTAGAGTTGGTCGTCGGGGTCGGAACATTCGCCGGTCGAGCTGAAGCGGCGTATGCGGCTCCAATCGATGCCCTCCATGCAGCGGGAGCGGCGCCAGATGCGGACCAGCGTCGGCACCAGGCCGAGCATGGTGACGCCGGCGTCGCGCACGAACCGGCCGAAGTCCGA